>NZ_JACJOX010000031.1 GCF_014695775.1 Leptolyngbya sp. FACHB-60
CAATTCCCGCCCATTCTTTACAACCTGGAGGCTCTGGCAGTGAGGACAATCCATGGCTCTGGAGTAGTTGCACTGCAACCATTTTACCCATCACCGTCTAACAGACCAGTGCCGAGAACATGGTAGAGCCTACTAACAGACCTCGGTGGTATACCCATCACCACTATGCCTAAACCTAAACTTACACTTGAATTCGGACATGGGTCGAGACATTATAGCAACACCTCAAAACCACTCATTCTCTTGAAGAAACTGCTCTAGCTTTTTTCGGGATTCCAATCGCAAAATCGACCCAGGACTGCTCATGTGAGGTGATATGCGGCTTGGGGTAGGTATGATACCTTTGCCGTAGAGAGATTGAGCGATCTGCTTCATCTCCTCGAAAAGAACTTCCACTTTCTCATCTTTCTTTTGTGTTCTAAACCGAGAATAATTGTTAGATATCTGTTTGCACAGACTTCTTTCATAAGATCTCAACGTACGCGGCTTTACTCCTAATTCACTAGCAATATTCTCTAAAGATTTTGGAGGATATTCACCCAAAAATCTTTCCAAAACTTCTCGAATAAATTTGCCTTGCTGTTCCTTAAATTTGCCTTGCTGTTCCTTCAAAAAGATCTTGTGCCTTTGTGTTACTCTTTTGCAGATTTCAGGAGCAAAGACATAAAGAGGTGAGCTATTACGGTACTTCAATCTGGCTGCAATATCATCGACTGATGGCGGTGGATTCTCAAGAAGGGCTGTTTCTAAGATTGATGTGACCAATTTCTGCTTTTGCGTAGCTTTTTTGATTGGCCTGTAAGACACTGATTTTTCACTTGACTCTTTATGCTTTTTTTCTGACTCGTAAATTTTACCAATGATCTCACCACAAATAGGTTCAAATAAGGTGGGAAAGTCAATTTGAAGCTTGTAACAGATATTTATCAATGAGGCTAAAGTTGGAGTGATTTGACCTTTACGCCACTTCCTTACTTGAGTGACGCTAGTCCCTAATAATTGAGCTAGATGCGAATCTTTGCCTCTCGATAGGCTCTCCAAAAAATGATCTAAATGGCTTGCGATGGAAACCTTAGTTTTGACAGAAAAACTATCTGGTGGCATGCAAAGTAAATCATTCACGCATTTAATGCAGTGAAGCTGCTCGTCATCTTCACCTGCTTTAAATTTTAGGTTAGGTACTTTATATGTGTAAGCATCGATACCTAGCCATCCTCGGCATTTTGAACAGAATCCCGGCTTGCTGTACCACGAAAGAGGTCTATTTCCTTTTTCGCAATGAGGACAAATGTTAGAAAGAGGAGTTTTGTGAGCAGGACATAATTTGAGTACTTCTAAACTCCAACTAAGGGGTTCATACAAAGATTGAGAATTATCAAGCGATTCTTTAAAACAAAAAGAACACCAGGCTCTTTGCTGCTTCAAAAGTTTCCGGTTAAATATGACTTTCTTCCAATTAAGCAAAGTAAGTTGAGATATATCTGTTCTGCAAGTAAGCTTCTCAACCGCATTGACTGTTCCAAATGCCCAATTACCAAATCCATTAAGTGCACTAGTTTCATTCGCGAATATTCTGTTCAAAACCCCTCCGCAGGACTCCCCAGAAAAGCCATATTTAGGGTTAATCAAAGGAGCAATTTCCTTTATCACCAAGAGGCCTGTAGGAACACAGTGTGCTGTGGCTAGTCTTGAAACGTAGCTAATCAAACTTTCGACATGTAGAAGACCACAACCGATAGGTTGTATTGAATAAAGCCTGCTAACGTGCTGGCTTTGATTAATACCAGCGCTATTAATAGAGTAGCTTTCATTCATCGAAATGGCTCTTTCTACGAACTGGATCTGGAGTTCCTATTCTCCTACCTTTCTTATTAGAAGCAGGATTTTTTCTAGATTTTTTAGCGGTTTCTTTATTTAATTCTAAAAGTGCTCTAAGCCTGTTAATTTCTGATGCAGACTCCTCTAGCAACTGCTCACCTTCAATAATTTCAGTAATAATTTTCTGACATTGAGCAACTGTTAAAGCTGTATCTTCTAGGTGATGCTTTGTGATTTTCTCGCTCCCTTCATCCAAAGCAGCATTCAATGCTCTAGTAAGCCAGTCCTTCAATATGCCAACGCATCCCAATGATCTCTCATAACAATATTCCCACTCAGAATCCAAATTATTTTCTTCAGTCATAGGCATATAATAAAAAGCTAAAGATTGGAGAACTGTACGAAACTTTTCTTTATCGCTTTCGGAATTTACCTTATATCGTGGGAAATGAACTTCTTGATTTCTTCTACTTAACTGCCCACTTAAATTGCGCATCATTAAAAGTTCATAGGTTCCTATTAAAACATGAGGGATTTTAGTGATATTTGCAATGGACTTTAAACAGTCCATATTATCTTGCAGCCGTCTGCCGCTAGACATCTTCTGAATATGCTGGGCCTCATCTAAAATAACCGCATAAGGCTGACGATGCTGTAAAGCATTTTCTTGAGCATGTCGTAGTTTGTTTGTTGATGCAGTAGACCGAACTTTTATTTTCCCATTTGCATCTCTGTAAACTTCTTGAGTTGAATAGTCAATCTTATAGTCAATTAGTGGCTCTTCCATTGCTACAAGAGCACGATAGTAATAATCTTTCCAATCAAAATTCCCTGAAGACGGTGAGGCTGCTTCCAATGAAACAACAGGTATCCTTCCTGAATGGAAATTCTTATCTTCAAGAGATCTTTCAATCAGTAGTTTTTCAATTCTTGGTATTAAAGTAGACTTTCCGACTCCGGTAGGTCCGATTACAGTGATGATTGAAGATTGAGAGCTTGGATTAATTATTAATTTGTAAACCTTCTGGATGACTTCTGACAACTTTCCATGATTCACTATGACGCCTTGAAAATACTGACTTCTTTCAACCTTGTCGGCTTTCAACAAGTCCTGAGGAAATAGTCGGCTCATGCTTAAATAAGCTCCATTGGTTGAAATATTAAAGAGCTGTCATCGTTACGAACTTCTTCTCTTTCATCCTTGTTGTACACATCTAATATTTTTCCCTCTGAAGCTTCATCACTTTTTTCAGCTTCAAGTGAGCCATTAGGATTCTCTAAGTATTCTAAGATTTTCTGGGCCTCTAAATCTTTGAGCCGCTGCTTTTGAAAAGTTTCTTCGGCTTCAATCTCTTTCAAAAAATTGCCCATTACTGAAGCATTAAGCTTCAATTCATTATTACTTCTTTCATTTCTCTTGCGATACTCGGCGGAAACCATTTCTATTTCTTTCTCTGACCTCCCTTTAAAAATGCTGTAATAAGCACTTTTACATTCAACCCATCGGCCTTTCAAAAATGTATAAGCTATGCCTCTGTCGAACGGATCATACCGAACGTCAACATCTGCTCCTTCTAGTTCAGGATCCCGAAAATCATTAGCCCAATAGTAAATATTTTGAATCCGAATACCTTTACCTGCTCGGGCTTTTGCAGTGCCTTTTCTGGGCCCAGGCATAGTGAGAATTTTTAGATTTTGGTCATATACGATAAGTTTGTGATTTCTAGAGCCAAATTTTGCTATGCCGTTTTGCCATGCTTCTTGAGGAGTTGTTCCGAGAGCACTATGAGTATTCTGCTCGTAAATTTCGTATGCCCAGATACTTAAGTAGGTATACAAATCGCCTAAATTCCATGTCGACAATTCTTTGGGATTATTAAATTTCGTAGTTACTCTAACATCTTTCGTGATCTGAGTATTTCCAGACAAGTTATAGATTAGTTGCTTAGAGCAAGTGCCAAATAAACGTTCGCATACTGCGCCAAATCGTGATTTTGACGGTGGCCTGTACTTTATTGTAGAACCCAGATAAATCAGGAGAGTTTCATAATAAATACTATGAAATTCAGCTCCATTATCAGTGACGATTATTTGAGGTAAACGTCCGTGTCTTTGAACACAAATTCTAATTACCATCATGCAGGAGCGGTATGATGGTGGATCGAAAGTTATGTAAAGAGACAGAATCCTTCGTGTATTAGCGTCAATCAAAATTGTGAGCCATGGTCTACCTAGTTTTTTCCCTGTGGTAGAGCATCTAAGTTCTATATCTAATTCTGTGTGGTCTATGTGACCAATTTCAAGAGGTCTATCTCCATGGCTGGGCACATTAAGATATAATTCATATTGAAATTCTTGGTATTTGTATGCGGCTTTATGCCCCCTTCTTTTCTTTTCTTTTTCATAAATAGGTCTTTTTTTGACTTCCTTGGCGAATGTCTTATAGCTTAGAATATTATTAATAAATATTCCTTTCTCTTCACAGGCATGAACGAACTGACTATAGGTTGACTTAATTGTTTGCTGTTTAAAGTTCTCATGCTCCTGATCAATAATTTGAGTCATTAAAACTATTTGTTCTTCGGATATTTTTCTTGTTCTATTTCCTTTTTTATGGTTTTTGGGAAGAAGGCCGATTAACCCCACTCCATATTCTTTTTGGGCCAGTTTAAAATCCCTCTTCCATTTTCTTATTGTCTCTAACGAGTATCCCCCTTCAATATTTCCTTGAATGTAATTGAAGCGCATAATAGCTATTGCTAAGTCATCCTTACTTGCTTCAAGCAAGCGCTCAAAAATCTCATTCTTGCTTGATATTTCCAATTGATGTTTTAATACCTTAATCTTTCCTTGAGTAATCAACAACTCTACTTCTGAGATTTTGTGTTCGAGGAGTTTTTGATTTTCATCCTGAAGAACTATATTCTCAAAACCAACAAAACGAATGGTTAGCTCTTTATTCTCATAGATTAATTTTTCTCCAGGCTGAAGCTTTACCTGAGAGATCTGGTTTGCTTGTAAGCTGCTCATTGAATCAATGCTTATTCTATAAGCTATTGATACTTCCTTGCTGGAAAAAAGAAGGCATTTTTCAGGGTTTACTAATGGTGCAACGCTAAGGTCGATATATATTTCTTTTCGGGCGATTAAAGAATAAATTAAATCCTTAAGGAAATTGTTTTTATGACCGAAAAGTTCATTCAGGCTCATACCAGGATTTTCGAAAATCAATGATATTAGAAGCTCTTTTTCCTCTTCTCTATGGATCTCACTCTCGGAAGAATAGTCATCAAGAAAAATAAGATTTCTGTAAAGAACCCAATTGATTTCCGAGTCTGACCAAACACAAAAATGAAGCCCCATTTTTGCCGCGTATTCTTCACCTGGCGCAAAATGCCACTTCTGGTCATCTCCGAAGAAATAACGTTTTGGGTTTTTTAATTGGAGTTTCTCTAAATCTTTTTCAGTCTTGCATTCAATCCAACCTGCAGAGTCCCTCCAAATTACAAAAAAATCTGGGGTTCCGAAGTAAGCTCCTTTCTTGCCTTGACTCGTTTCGGAGAAGAACTTGATCTGATTTGGCTGATCGTAATACTCCAAAACACTGTCATCGTATTCTAATTTATAAATTACCGGCAATTCATTTTTGTGAGACTCGAACTGGATTGAAACACCCATCTTGCGACTTGGGTATTGTCCGCACACATTTTTGTAGCCACCTCCAACTTTTCGAGCTGGTTGGGACTCTCTAATTTTACCTATTTCTTTTTTTTGTCGCATCTGAAAAATTAAGTCTTCTGCACCAAGAGTTAAATTCCAATTGGGACAACATATTTCCTCCCTAGATATCTGGGGAGATTAGCTGATTAAAATCAGCCTGTCAATCCTTTTTAAGTTATATGAACAGCTTTTTTGGGCAAGATCATTAAGTTACACAATCGTACATGCACGATTGTGTAACTTCGACTTGAGAAGCCATTTTTAACTAATCAAAAAATTTTGAAAGTTTTCAGAAAATGACTTTTTCTCGCCTAAGTTTGTGTAAGTAGGAGATTAAAATTAATAGGAATTCGAATTAATATGCAGCTTGCCATGTCTGGCATGATCTGATTGCCTGATACATCTTTTAGGTATCTCTAACGGCAATGGCTAAGTCTGAAAGACTATAAATGTATTCTCCAGAGTGCGATCAACGATGGCAATAACGGCAACTAAGTCAAGCCGCTTTAGTGCCAGGGGCATGTGCTACCAAGAGCTTGGAGGTTGAAAAATTGATCTCAAATTTAGAGAGAATTCCTTGATTCTAAACTTCTCTCAACGTTGCCAGAGAGTGTTGGAGGCAAGTGTCTCATCGCTGGTAACGTCCACGCTGCTTAGCTCTTGTGACATGGCCAGCAAGAGATTGTAGCGATAGGTGCTCTTATGCCACCCAAAACGTAAACGGCTTGCAGAGTGGGCTTTGTCCTGAGGTGACCACAGCGACCGTATCCTTGCCGAGTGTTACCAGAGCTATGCATCAAACCTGTCAAAGCGGTTTCTAAACTGAATGGGGCAGCGATGGCATTGACTCAGTACAATTACTCACTATCAAGCCAAGATTGAGAATTTGGATAAAGAGGAGTCCTTCTAAATTCTCGGTACGCTTATGCTTCCAAATTAAACTATCGGTGCGCTTACGCTTCTAAGAGGCATTGAATCCTTGACGGCGTTACAATGCTTTTGCCTACTTCTAGGATCCACTTATGGTTCCATGCTCGGTACAGTTATGAGTAAACCCACAGCGCAGGTTCAGCCAGAAAACTTTGAGCCAGAGGTTCGTCGTTTGTTTGGCGACCTAAGGCTGAAACACATCTGGGAAATGGCATACAGTCACTTCTTTGTAAGCTGGATCTTTGACTGTATCTGCGACGGCGAGAGCGCCATGCATCCATTTGTCGAAGCGGTTTCTAAGCCAAATGCGGCAGTGATGGCACTGGAGCAATATAATTACCCGCTAGCAAGCCAGGCTTGAGAATTCCGATAGAGACGGGCTCTTTAGATTCTCAGAGTATTAGCCTACTCAACTTATGCCTGGTGTATCGTCCGAAAGATAGACAAGTTCAGCCTAGGGATTTCATAGCCTGAATACCAAGAAATCTGCTACATCCTAGGGAAAAGACAAATGCTGAATCGCTCTCGTTGGTCCGTTGCAGGTGCAACCGTTGCAGTCCTAGGACTCTCAATCGGGACGTTTGTCCCTTTACTAACGCTGCAACCCACGTCAGCGATCGCATCTCCCGAGCAGACTAGCGGACAATCAGGCTATTTAACAGATACTGAAGGGCATTGGGCACAGCCTTTTATTCAAAGTCTGACCGCTCAAAATCTGCTCAAAGGCTATCCAGATGGAACGTTTAGACCCGATCAGCCAGTGCGGCGTGACGAGTTTGCTGCCATCCTCAGCCAAAGCTTTAATCAGGTCCAAGAAGATCCAATTGCCGATGGCAGCGTTTATAACGATGTTCCGGCAGATCATTGGGCCAAAGATGCAATTGAAGAAGCTCACGAATCCGGATTTATGTCTGGCTACCCTGGTGGCCTTTTTGCACCCGATCGAGAAATTTCAAGAACCGAAGCCCTAGTCTCCCTATCTCAAAACCTCAACCTGGAAGCTCCCCCCACCCTCAATGCTTCAGGTTCCGCGACCCCCACAGCCAATAATTCAACCGCTTCAGAGCAATCTGCGACCAATCAAGCAGCTACCAACAATCAAGCCGCCGCCAACTCAACAGCAGCAAACCAATCCTCCCCTGCCACCCGGCGAGCCCGCAGAAACACATTCCTCATGCCAATGGCGATAACGACTCTAATGCAGCCCCTTGTGGCTCCCGTTAGAGCTAGAAGCGTTCCTCCTGCGGCCAATCGCCCTGCTCAAACTCCAGATTCTGCCAACACTGCCGCCGCTTCTAATTCGTCGGCTCCGGCAAATGCAGCTGAAGACCCAAATCGCACCGATCGCGCAGCAGAAGACAATGCTGAGTTTGAGGCCTTGCCTTCAGAAGTCGTGAGTAACTACTATGCCGATGCCCAAAAAATTCCGATCTATGCGGTAGATCCAATCGCAACTGCAACCCAGGCAGGCTTGGTTGTTAACTATCCCGACCGCCAACTACTCAACCCTGGTCGGCCTGCTACTCGTGCCGAAATTGCAGCGTTTATTCATCAGGCTCTAGTTCACCAAGGCAGGTTGGCTCCGCTGGCTAATAACCCAGCAGCTGATTACATCGTAGATTCGTCTCAGTCTGGCCAGTAAGTTTGGGGATTCTGGGGATTGAATTATGGGTAGAGTCCGCCTGGCAATAACCCCTAGGCTCTAAGCAAACCTGGCAACATTCGCAACTCAGCGCTGTAACTCAATCAAAAGAAAAGAGATTGGTGGAACTTCCACCAATCTCTTTTTTGCTAGTTTACTGTTTTAGAGCAGAAGGTCTAGAAACCTAGAATGCGTAGCCTAGACCAACAGAGCCATTGACTTTGGTGTTGTCATAGAACGAGACGTTGACACCACCATTGGCTACGATGCGCTCGGTGATGCGGTAGTCAACCCCACCAGTGAGCATAGGACCGACTTGGGTAGAGCCTTCGGTAGAGACCGACAGGCCAGCGCCAACGTAGGGCAGTATACGACCGTTGTCGGTAATGGCGTTGAAGTCGTAGGTCACGGGCAGCAGGAAGACGGTTTCACCATCGTCGCCATTAAAGTCGAGGTCGGTGATGACGCCGGGGCGCACCGAGATGTTGTCGGCTACGGTAAACTTGCTGTTGATAGAGAGGCCGATGTCGTCACTGATGCCGACACCTGCGCCGACGTAGTTGAGGTCAGTGCTGGCGTTTTGGGCGTTAGCGGCCATCGGTAGGGCAGCCATAGAAGCAGCAGTAAGACCCAAGGCGATCGCAGCGATAGAACGGGTTTTCATAGTCATTCTCCAAATGCAAACTGTGTGTTGTTGACTGTCTTGTGTTGAAAAGCCCACCCAAAACGGTTTGAGCAATGCCATTAGGTTGGGATAGGGCCGGCGGAGAAGCAGTTGTCTTCGCTTTCGCCATGACACTGTTGTAGCGCTGAGGCCTAGGCACCTCTTAGAGAGGCCATGACACTTTGTGTAGTGGGTGACACTGGCTTATAGCCGAGGAGACAGCACCAGTGGGCCAGAACCCTTGTATCCACAAGCATTTGCAGCTTTAGGACAAGCAAAAATGAGCAACCCAGCCTTTGACCTACCCGTTCCAAATGAGGCAATACGGCAGGCAGACAGCCAAACTGGCACACTCAACTGGCATATTCTTTGGGCCATTGGGGTGCTGGTCAATTTAGCTGGCTGCCCGCACAGCTTTATATAGACAGATCTATATAGATTTAATCGACTGGCATAGTTTTGGGCAATCAGGTCTTTGGTCAAATTGACTACCTGCCCGCACAGCTTTGCATAGACAAATCTATATGGATTTAATCGAATTAATCATCAATTGCCCTACTTTGAAGCAGGGACGAGACAGTCTGCTCAAAGGCAAAGATTTAGGCGTGTTACCTTTACATTGGCCTCAAGCTTCTTGAGTTTCATCACTGTATAAAAAAAATATGAAGTGGGCACACTCAAAAGATACAGTGTTGCATTTTTGACTAACTAAAAATACGGATTAAATCTTCAGAAACCAGCATTCCACAGTTAATTTTAAGTATGCACGTAGGTATTCTCTAGGATCTCGGCTACGCAGTAGATGTCTCTAGACAACTAAAACCTCCAAAACCGAGGGTGCACTAGACACTTCATTTCACTGTTTTTCCTGGGGCAACCTTACTGGCACAGCATGGTTAAACTCACTCGTTGTGCTCTGCTCGTTTGGCAATAGTTTTACCCACCTATCAACTCCAGTTGCCTTGACCTCCTGCCTTCTGGGCAGCAAAGGTTAAGCTGTATGGCCCTTTTAGGTTTCTTAGCTCCCTCACCTTTTAGTTTATGCAGCGATTTTTCCCATCCTGGGTCAATACCAGCCTAGGTATACGCTTGGGCGTTGCCTTTAGCAGCATCACGCTTTTGTTGTCGGCTGTTTTAGGCGGCATGGCTGGTAAGCAGGCGGGAGATCAGATCGAGCGCGATATGGGCGATAGATTGGCCCTGATGGCTGACCAACTGACAGAAGAATTAGATCGCAGCCTGTTTGAGCGCTACCGGGAGATTCAAATTATCGCCGAGTTCAAGCTGGTGGGAAAGCTGGCACAGCCCACGGTTGTGCGGCAGACCTTGCTCGAACGTCTCCAGAGCACTTACCCCGACTATACCTGGATTGGCTTTGCCGATGCCCAAGGTGTCGTGCAAGTTAGCACTCAGGACTTGCTAGAGGGGGTGAGCGTGGCCGAGCGCGACTGGTTTGTTGCGGCCAAGGATGAACCCTTTGTGGGAGATGTGCATGATGCCAAGTTGCTGAGTCAACTTTTGCCCCCCAAGGCCGATGGAACCCCTCTGCGCCTGCTGGATGTGGCCGCGCCTGTCTATAGTGAGGACGGAGAACTCCATGGCGTTTTAGGGGCTCACATCACCTGGGAATGGGTGGAAGAGGTAGCTGCATCGCTAATGCAGGAGCCTACTGCCAACGACCAGGCTGTTTTTATTGTTGATGCTATGGGCAAGGTCATTCTTGGCCCTGAGGCTTGGCAGGGGCAGCAGCTCAACCTAGACAGCCTGCGCCTGGCTCAGAGCCAATCAAAGGGGTTTACCGTAGAGCGCTGGCCCGATGGTCAGCGCTATTTGGTAGGGTTTGTTAGCAGCCAGGGGCATAGCAGCTACCCCGGTCTGGGCTGGACGATTTTAGTGCACGAGCCGGTGTCTACAGCGTTTAGCCCGGCCCGCGCCCTGTTTTGGCAAATTTTGCTGGGCGGGCTTGGCCTCGGCAGTGCGTTTGTGGTTGTGGGTTGGCTCGCGGCCTACCGTATCACCAAGCCCCTGCTGCAAATTGCTGCCGCCGCCGATCAAATTCGCGACGGCAATCGCGATGTGCCGCTGCCTCGGGTCAATGGTCACAATGAGGTCTCTCGGTTAACGGAGGCATTTACCCAACTGATCGCCAACTTATTTGCTCAAGAAACGGCGTTGCGCACGAGTAATTCGCAGCTCAAGCAGCAGCTACAAGCCAAAAGGCTCATGGGGCGATCGCTGAAACGCAGCCACGAACAACTGCGGCAGATTGTCGATGGCATCGAAGACTCGCTGCTGCTGCGAGAGGTTAGCACTGGCAAGCTGATTTACTCCAATCACCGGTTCGCAAATCTCTACCAAGATGTCGTAGCCGATAACTCTTTCCCTGGGGCCTGGCTCCAGTATGTCCATCCTGACGATCGCGCTTGGGTTGCTGAGAAGTTTGCGGACGAACTCCAGGGCAAAGCCTTTTTTAATGACGAATATCGATTCGTGGGTGCCGACGGCCACACCCGCTGGATTTGGAACCGCTCGTTTCCGATTCGAGACGAGCAGGGTGAGATTTACCGCTACGTTGTCATTGAGCGAGATATTACTGAGATTAAGCAGGCTGCCGACGCCCTGCAACAGCTAATGGCGGGCACAGCAGCGGTTACCGGGAAGGCGTTTTTTCAACAGCTGGTAAGGCATTTGGCATCAGCCTTAGATGCCGAATGCGTCTATGTGGCAGAGCGTCAAACCGATGAGATCCGTACCCTGGCCTTTTGGTGCGAGGGAGAGCTACAGCCCAATATCGCGATCGCGGCTACGGAGCTGCCCTGCGCCCTCGTGCTAAACCAGGGTTTTCATCGCTGCGTCGACCAGGTTGCCGAGTCATTTCCCACCAACTCCTTTTTGCAGCGTATGGAGCTGAAGGGCTACGTCGGGGTAACGATGACCACTGCCGGGGGCGATGTGCTGGGTTTGCTCTGCGTGATGAGCAAGCGACCCCTGCGCGATCGCATTGACTACGCCACCATTCTGCAAATTTTTGCCAACCGGGCTGTCGCTGAGCTAGAGCGTCAGCAGGCGAAAGCGGCCTTGCAACAGAGTGAGGCCCGCTTTCGCCTGCTAGCCGAGAATGTTAAAGATTTGGTCTGTCTGCACGACCTGTCGGGTAAGTTTCTCTACCTGAGCCCTTCTTGCACCGCGCTCCTCGGTTTTGAGCCCGAAGAACTAGTGGGCAGCGATCCCTACCGCCAGTGCCACCCAGAAGATCGCCCCCTGATTCGGCCTCAGTTTCAGCAGGCACTTCAGGATCCAGCCTCTAGCTCAATCACTTATCGGGTGCGCTGCAAAAACAGACGCTACATCTGGCTCGAAACGCTCATTAAGGTGATTTACTCGGACGAGGGTGTGCCCACCTACCTGCAAACCAGCTCTCGAGACGTTACCGACCAGGTGCGAATGCTTCAGCAGATGGAGCACGACGCCACCCATGACTGCCTGACCGGATTGCCCAATCGCAGCCTGCTGCTTGAGCGGTTGAATCTAGCAATCAAGCGGATTCATCAGCATGATAACGCGCAGTTTGCAGTGCTACTAATTGATCTCGATCGCTTCAAGGTGATCAACGATAGCCTGGGGCATCCGGTGGGCGATCGCCTGCTCCAGCTGATTGCCAAGCGGCTTCAGGCTGCCATTGGCGGTGTTGATCTGGCAGCCCGCCTAGGCGGCGACGAATTTGTGCTGTTGATCGAAGACATCGACAATCTGGCGACGGCGGTGCGCACCGCCGAGCGAGTGTTAGGCAGTTTTCAAACGGCGATCTCTCTGGCTAGTCAAGAGGTCGTCATCGGAGCCAGTGTTGGCATTGTGCTGGGCGATCGCAGCTATAGCGAGGGCATAGATATGCTGCGCGATGCCGAGATTGCCATGTACTCAGCTAAGCAAACGGGCCGATTAGGCTATACGATTTTCAACCAAACCATGCATCAAAAGGCGTTGCAGCGCCTAGAACTGGAAAATGCCCTGCGCCTGGCGATTGCCCAGCAGGAGTTGACCCTGCGCTACCAGCCCATCGTCGACTTGACCACCGGCGGTCTGGTGGGCTTTGAGGCCCTGGTACGCTGGCAACATCCGATCCAAGGCATGATCTCTCCCGCCGATTTTATCCCCATTGCCGAAGATACCGGGCTCATCGTGCCCCTCGGCACCTGGGTGTTAAAGACCGCCTGTCAGCAGTTGGCCACCTGGCAGGGGCAGTTCCCTGAATCAGCGGCGCTCAAAATGAGCGTCAACCTCTCGGTGGTGCAACTCAAAGAGGCCAACCTGGTGGAACAAGTGGAGCAGGTTTTGACTGAAACCGGGTTGCCGGGCCACTGCCTCGCCCTCGAAATCACCGAGAGCATGTTTATGGAAGATATTGAAGTCATCAACCAGCGGCTCCAGCAGCTCAACCAGCTAGCTATCCAGATCAGCATTGACGACTTTGGTACCGGGTTTTCTTCCCTCAGCTATCTGCACCGGCTCTCAGTCAACAATCTCAAAATCGATCGGTCGTTTGTTAGCAACCTGTCTGAGAGCCATCGCAACCTCAGCATGGCAAGAACCATTATTAACCTGTCTCAGCAGATGGGCCTAACCACCATTGCTGAAGGCATCGAAACCCAAGAACAGCTCCAGCAGCTTAGAACGCTCGGCTGCCAACTGGGCCAGGGTTACCTATTTAATGCCCCAGTCACGTCGGCGGTAGCCGAAACGCTCCTGGGCAAGCTGTCCGAGGTTCAGCTCACTGAAGTTGAGGGCGACTTGGCAGGCCGCTAGGGACGATTTTGGCTTTGAATGGCCGCGTTGATCTGGTCAAAGATCTGCTCAAACAGCTGAAGGGGGGCACCGCCCGGAATCAGCAGGTCATTCATGATAAAAGAAGGAGTGCCCCGGAGCTGAAGCTGCTCAGCCAGGGCCAAGTCTTGCTCAATGGCGGCTTCAGCCTCGGCACTGGTGCGATCGCGGTTGAACTGCTCCACATTGAGCTGCATGGCCTCAGCCAGCTCAACATACAGGTCTTCGCCCAGACGATTTTGATTGACAAACAAGCCGTCGTGGTAAAGCCAAAACTGCCCCTGCTGCCCCGCCGCCCAGGCCGCCTTCGCCGATGGCATCGCCTCAGGGTGAATTTGGGTCAGGGGAAAATGCTTATAAACGTAGAGAATTTCGTCCTCGTGCTGGCCCACAAATTCATTCATGTTGCCCGCCGCCACGACACAGTAGGGGCACTGAAAGTCAGAGAACTTGAACAGTACGATCGGCGCGTTGGGGTTGCCCTTGGTGGGAGAGGAGCCAATTAAGCTGGCGCGATTGCTTGAGGTGATCACCTCGGTAACGATCTCCTGGTGGGCCTTGGGGTTAGGGGGCGGGCTAGCCTGGTTGCGTCGGGGTAAGAAAATTAGCAGTGGCACCGCCGTGCCCACCAGCAAAGCGGCAACAATGCCCCACCGCAGCAGTTTGGATTCGCGCAGCCGTGCCAAGAACTGATCCATGGGCTTCCTTTTCGGTGCTAGGGCTATCCCCTATCATGCCGTCCTGGGGGCAGCCTAGCCAGCTTTTTCTCAGCAAACATCGCCTACCGGCAGGACAGTGGCCCAGCGGGTGAAGCGCCCTGATCAATGCGTCGCCATACGATGTTTTGCAGGCGGCGCTTGGCCCGAGAAGCGCGCTGGCGCAGGGCGACTTCACTGGCCAGCGGCTGACCTTCGGCGGCCAGCCACTGACTAATTTGATCCCACGACCAGCCGCGCACGGTGCGTAGATAGAGCAGACAGGTGGCTGTGGGGTCTTCTTGGTGGAGCAGGTGCAGCGCTTGGTAGAGCAGGTCTAGCTCTTCAAGCAGCATCTGCTGCTGCATCAGGTTGAGGCGATAGTCAGGCAGGATCGCCTCCATCACTTGGGGGTCGGTGGCGCTGGTGCGGTGTTGGCGCTGACGTTCGTAGATAACGTGGACGGCCGTGGCCTTGAGCCAGGCGTAGGGATTGCGAATTACTTCTCCAGTCTGGAGCTTCTTTTTGCCCCGCAAATAGGCCTCGTGAAGAATTTCGTAGGCTTCGAACTGGGCCTCTAGATGGTACTGCTTGAGGGTTCTTTGAATGGCGCTGAGCAGGGTGTGAGCGTGGGCGTTGTCTTTGCTGAGAATCTCACTCAGCGCTTGATCGAACACATCTTGGGCTGGAGCATCGGCGGGTGTGCGGAACTCATTAAAACCACTGGTGTCGTCAGGTTGGCTCATATTCCCTAGGGCCTTAGATGCGGCATCACTCACTTGCTAAGTGATATAAATAGCTCCACTGTGACATTTCAAATTGCGGAAACTAGCGCTCAAAAACTTCTAAAGAATTCTGGCAAAAAAGTCTGGCTTGGCCTGTCACAAGCGACGGCCTGAGGTCACTAATACACTAGTGCGGCAATCTCCAAACCCCGTCGGCCTCGGCTAAACCGGGTTTAGTTTGGGGCTTTGCCTGGGTTTTGACTGCTTGGCAGCTGGCTGACGTAAGCCTGTGGTGCTCTGCTTTGCGATCGCAGCGGCACCACAGCAGCGGGCGGCTAGCCAATCTCGGTTGTCTATTTTGCTTTCCCTCCGGAGGCACGCGAGGAGTCATGAACACGGAACACGCGACGGCACCCCTAGACGATCTTTCTATGGCAGGCGCTCCCGGCTCTGCCGTAGTCGATCTACTCACCGCCCGAGATGCCCCGATTGACGCGCTCAGGCGGGGGCTAGAGCAGCACCGTCAGACGCTGGTTGACTACTGCACTCTGGCCCTTCAGCCTCGGCTGTCTGCCGCTGACGAGGCTTGCTTGAGCGCTATTTTAGACCAGGCCGTCGATGACCCGCTGCTCAGCTTTTGGCTCGACGAGGCCGATGGCTGGGTGGGCGAACACCTCAACCTCATGCCCGCCGATGTGCTGCGACAGCAGCAGCACCGGCTCCAGCGCATCCTGGGGCAAACCTGGGTCGATACATTGTGGAACGATTTGCAGCACGGTACCAAAGCCCTTCAGGCCTACCTCAAGCGGGTGGGGGTTTACAGCGGTGCGATCGACGGCATCATGGGGCCTATCACCCAGCGCGCGATAGAATCCCTGAAGACGGCATACCCCGATGGTCTTCCCCTAGGGTATTTATAGGAATAGGTGCTATAGGCCAGCGACGGTGGGCAGTCTTTGTGGCAATGGTGTTGCTGCTGGCGCTGGGGCCAACTGTGGGGGCGATCGCCCCCCTTCGCCTCATCAGGGACATCGCTTCTGTGCTCGCTCGAAGCCTTAACGAAAACCTTGGGACATGGGTGCTGGTGAGCGAGCGGGCCGGTTCCTGGCCTTTGCAGTCTGTGGGGATACACTCCATCCGGGGTCGGGCTTAGGAGCTAGAGCTGTTTACCCTGGCTTAGGTCATCGCTTGGATAGCGGCTACGGCAAAGAGCTTATACCCTCGGATAGAGGCTGCTGGCATAATATTGTGGCAATTTGAAGAACAGAGTATTTGGTATTGTTACTGTCCTGGTGAAGCTTTCCAAAACGCCGCAGCAACCTTAGCAGCAACCTTATAATAAGTGCCCCGCCAAGAGTGTTGAACCCGTAATGCCTCCGGATTTCCCCGATGATTCCTTTGCCATTCTGGCTGTAGACGACGCTCCCGACAATTTGTTCCTAGTCGAATCGATTCTGGATGATCCTGAGTACCGCATGACCTGTGTAGAGAGCGGTCCGGCAGCTTTGGATGTGGTCCATCGGTCACCCCCTCCGGATCTAATTTTGCTCGATGTCATGATGCCGGGCATGGATGGCTATGCGGTAACTCAAAAGATTCGCAGTGATGCGAGTCTGCCCTACATTCCCATTTTGCTGATTACGGCCCACGATCAGTCGAGTCTAGTGCAGGGGCTAGACGCTGGGGCCGACGACTTTATCCGCAAGCCAATGGATGTCAATGAGCTGCGGGCTAGGGTGCGATCGCTACTTCGGCTCAAGCGCAGTATGGATGCTCAGGCCGACATGATTCGCCAGCGGGACGACTTTGTGGCCCGCCTCACCCACGACCTGCGCACGCCTCTGGTGGCCGCCAACCGCATGCTCAAGCTGTGTCAGGACGATGCCTTTGGCCCCATGCCCAACGATGGTAAAGAGGCGATCGCCACCATTGTCGACAGCAACCGCCACCTGCTCAGCATGGTCAACACGCTGCTTGAGGTCTACCGCCATGAGGCAGGGCATAAGGCGCTGACCATGTCGCCCGTCAATCTTCTTAACCTGGCTGAAACCGTAGTGACTGAGCTGGCCCCAATTGCTGCTGAGAAGTCGATCACGGCTAGGCTCTGTCGAGCTGACCGGGTAGAGACCCCGCGCACGGTTGTTTCTGCTGCTGCCCTCAACGGTGCTGCCACCTCAGACGGGTTCACTCGGGGGAATGCTCTATTAAGCGACGATGCTTTTACCGTAGAGGGTGACCATCTAGAGCTGCGTCGGGTGATCACCAACCTGATCGGCAACGCTATTAAGTTTACCGATGTTGGCCATGTCTCCGTTACGGTGGGCACTGAGCCGCACCTGCCGCCCGAGGTTGAGGCGACCGGCTACCCGCGCGATCGCCCCTGGGTGTCGCTATCTGTGGCCGATACTGGCATTGGCATTCCCGTTACCGAGCAAACTAGGGTTTTTGAGTGGTTCCGCCAGGGCAACCATGCGCGGGCGGGCCATGGTTTGGGCCTGCACCTGTCCCAGCGGATTGCGAAGCTCCACAACGGGGTTATTTCCCTCACGTCTGAAGCTGGCCAGGGCAGCTGCTTCACGCTTTATTTGCCCCAACTCGGGAGCGCAGAGCAAGGGAATTCTTCGGCCTACTAGAGGATGGCCTCACCTGGGGGTTTAGCTAGGATGGAAGTACCCTTCCACCTACTGACAGCGACACTATGCGCATCGGGTTACCCAAGGAAATCAAAGACCAGGAATTTCGCGTGGGGTTGACCCCGGCGGCAGTACAGAGCCTCGCTCAGCAGGGGCACTCAGTGGTGGTGCAAACCGGGGCTGGGGCCGGGTCGGGCTTTGAGGACAGCGACTATCACGCTGCCGGGGCTACGCTGGTGGCCGATGCCGCCACCGCCTGGAGCCAGGACATGGTGGTGAAGGTCAAAGAGCCCCAGCCTTCGGAGTACGGCTTTTTTCGCCGTGACCTGATCTTATTTACCTATCTGCATCTGGCCGCCGAGCGATCGCTCACCGCAGCGCTGATGCAGAGCGGCATTGAGGCGATCGCCTACGAAACCGTCACCGCCGCCGACGGCAGGCTGCCCCTGCTCACCCCCATGAGCGTGATTGCCGGACGGCTCTCAGTACAGTTTGGTGCCCGCTATCTAGAGCGCCAGCAGGGTGGGCGGGGGGTGTTGCTGGGGGGCATGCCCGGTGTGGCCCCCGGCACCGTAGTGATTTTGGGCGGCGGCGTAGTCGGTACCGAGTCTGCCAAAATGGCCATCGGACTGGGGGCCAGGGTGCAGATTATCGATCTCAATGTCGATCGCCTGGCCTATCTTGAAACCCTGTTTGGTTCCCGCGTTGAGCTGCTCTACAGCGGCCCCGCCCAAATTGCCACCTCTGTGCCCCAGGCCGATCTGCTGATTGGGGCAGTGCTGGTGCCCGGACGCAAGGCCCCCACCCTAGTCTCGAAGGAACTGGTGGCCACCATGCGCCCTGGCTCAGTCATTATTGATGTCGCTGTGGACCAGGGTGGCTGCATTGAAACCCTGCGCCCCACCTCCCATAGCCAGCCCACCTATGTCGAGCAGGGGGTGGTGCACTTTGGCGTGCCTAACATGCCCGGTGCCGTGCCCTGGACGGCCACCCAGGCCCTCAACAATGCCACCCTGCCCTACGTGCTCAAACTGGCGCGCAACGGGCTGGATGCGCTGGCTACCGACAGCGGGTTGGCCGGGGGACTGAATGTGTCGGCGGGGCAGATCGTCCATCCTGCGGTGCGAGAGGTGTTTCCCGATTTGGCAGGGCAGACCGGTGGGACGTTGGTAGGGGTGTAGGACGTAAATCATTAAAATTTGCCAATGACAACGACGTTGTGCATTGAGCACCTAAACCTGGGAAGGGTGACTACGGCAAATTGCTCTATGACAGCAAAGGATTGCATTGATACAGGAAAGCACGGCGCAATGACAGCGACAGCGTAAGCTGTTGCACCAAAGTATTGCGCTGTTGCACCAAAGTATTGCGCCACAACAGCAACGGTGTGCAGGGAAACTGGAATGTTGGATAAGGCACATCACCCCCTGCAACCCTGGGGTGTAGGGTGGCAATAGCTTTTCTCGTCAATTCACCATTATACTGCCGTGGGCACGAGGGTCGTCATTGACGGCGCTCTGCCGCGACAGAAAATCGCCCTCTACCTCTGAAGCTCGGCCGAAGGTTTGTCGATGGGGCAAGGGAGCCTGGGCGATCAGTGCATCTAGGTTGTCGCTGAGAATCTGCCGGGGCTGTTCGCCAACGGCGGTGGCAATCGGGTGGGCGTCAGCTCCCATGTAGACAAAGTGGGGAATGCCCTCAACGCGGTAGGCCAGCATTTCGGGCAGCCACTTGTTGTTGTCGATGTTGAGCATGACAAAATTGACGCGATCGCCGTACCCATCCCGCAACTCGGCCATGTCGCCTGCCATCGCCTGGCAGCTGGTGCACCAGTTGGCGTAAAACTCCAGCAGCGTGGGCTTGCCGTTGGTTTGAGCCACCTCATAGGGCACGGCGCTGGTGGCCAGTTCGCTCAGCGAGGGCATGGTCGACTGGGTGCGAATGCCCAAAACCATTGCGATCGCCAGCCCAATGGCTGCGATCGCGACCACCAGATTGCGGGCACGGCTCGAAGGAAGTTCCGTAGGGCTAGGGGAGTTGTCTGGCATAGGACGACGGCAAGCTCAGCATTCGATGAAGGTGGGACACGCTGGCTCTCCGGTTAGGATAGAAGCAGCCCGCTAGTATTTAGTGTAAAAGAATCGGGGTGTAGAGGCGGCCATGAAAAAACGGGTCAAGCTAATTTTCCCTAAGCGGTCGGTGCACATGCCGATTACCTACCGACTGGCCAAAGACTTCAATATTGCCGCCAACATTATTCGCGCCCAGGTCGCCCCTAACCAGGTTGGCACCCTGGTGGTTGAGTTGTCGGGCGATATTGACCAACTCAACGACGCCGTCGATTGGTTAGAGGTGCAGGGCATTGAGGTGTCAAGCGCCAGCGGCGAAATTGTCGTGGACGAAGACCTCTGCGTCCACTGCGGTCTGTGTACCGGGGTCTGCCCCACCCGCGCCCTTACCCTCGACCCAGAGACCTATCGGCTAACCTTTGCGCGATCGCGCTGCATTGTCTGTGAGCAGTGCGTGCCCACCTGCCCCGTGCAGGCCATTTCCACCAATCTGTAGCTGCCCCCCGCGAGGCGATCGCAATGAAACCCGACCGCTCCTTGTCTACCGTACTCCAGAGCCACTGGCTTTCGTGGACGCTCTTGGTTATGGCTTACGCGACCTACGGCGGTTTTTTGCACGACGGCAATACGGTGCTTGTGGGCTGGGTCTTAAGCGCTCTGCTGGCGATTTGGGGTGCCTGGGCAATTACCCTAGGCTGGCCCAAACTACGGCAGCTCCTGCTGCTGGGCTTTCAGTCTGACCTGGGCTATTTCGTTATGGCGCTCACAATTGCCTCGCTGGCGGTGGCTGCCGTCAGCCAGTTTCAACGGTTTGCCTACTTCGTCATGCTCATTGCTGTGTCGCTGCTGGCCCGAGTCGATAATTTAATCGCTGGCTATAGAGATAGAGTGGCCTTTGTTTGGCTTTCAGCTCTGGCGCTGCTAGGGTTAGCCCTCAGCTGGCTACCCGTCCTGTTGCGATCGGCCACAATCCCTGGCGCACCCTTCTAAGCCCCAACAATCTAAATGTTGGCTTACCCCAATCCCAGCCTTCCAGAATCGTAATGGTGTCCACCGCCTCGGTGCCCCATCGCTGTGTAGGATGGTTGAACAGCTCCTTGCCAACTGTGCCAACTGTATACAATTACGCCTGCTGGGCAGACGTCGCTCAATTAACTGGGCGTGCAAGCAAGTCTGGGGAGCCATGATTCTTTTTACGCTAGCTAGAGGGTTTAAGGTATGACGGTGGCCACCACGCAATCAATTCCAGCTTTTTGCGAAGGCATTCAGCACTTTGGGGAGCTGCCTCCCGAGTTTGCGGCCCACGGTCAGTCTGCGGCGATCGCCCCAGAGCAAACTGCCGTGTCTTCTCCCAGTGACCCAGAGGCCGTTTACCAAACCCTGCTGGCAGCTGATGCGCTGCGCTACCTCACTTTGCAAGTCACTGCCAGCAAAGAGTCAGGCCACCCCGGTGGGTTTGCGAGCATTGCTGAGGCGATCGCGTCCCTGGTCATGTTAGGCCACAAAAACATCATTACCGAGGTCGGCCACCACGCTCCCGGCTTCTACAGCAATGTGTTTTTGGATCGATCGCTGGAGGATATGGGCATTAAGACCGTGCAGCAGCTGTGCGATCGCTTCCGCGAAACCCACGGTTTGCTAGGCCACCTGTCTGGCCAAATTCCCGGCCTGCTCAACCCCGCCGGCCCGCTGGGTCAAGGCCAGCACTTCGCCATGGTCGGAGCCAAGCTGCACCCAGGCGTACTGTTCCCCGTCACCATCGGCGATGGGGGGCTGGGCGAACCCTACATCATGAGCAGCTTTGGCCACTTCAACACCGCCTATCCCACCGTCACCAACTTCCTGCCCATCCTGGTGTGGAATGGCTACAGCCAGGAACACCACAGCATGGTCTCCACCAAGTCTAACCAAGCCATGGTCAACTACTGGCGCGGCAACGGCTTTCAGGAGGTGGTGCTAGTCGATGCCAAAGACTTCGACGACGCCGATCAGCCTGGCGATTATGTAGATAGCACCGCCTTCTCCTTTCCCCAGCGGTTTGCTTTTACCCAGGCCGTGCTCGAAGCCACCGACAAGGCGGCCAAGCTGGCCCTGGGCGGCACCCTCACCGTACTGATCGTCAAACAGCTCAAGGGGGCCGGTGTCCACAAGCGCGGTGCCCAATCCCACAACCTCTACCCCGGCGACTCCCTTCAGCGCGACTACATCGTCAGCGCCCTCACCGCCCGCGCCCTGCACCCCGACGCCTGGGCCTTGGTGCGCACCAACTACGAGCGCTCCATGGGCGGCCCCGGCGCTAAAACAGCGGTCACAGAATCAGTACTGCCTTTGGCCGATCTGGGTACTCTGCCCTTGAACGAATTCCCCGTCGAGGGCGACAAGCAGGTGGCCACCACCGCAATGGGTGCCCTAGTGGGCTATGTGGGTCAGCAAGATGCGCAGTTTGTAGTCACCAACGCTGACGGCAACGCCGCCTCCGGCATCAACAACATCAACCAGGCGCTCAAAATCATTCACCCCACCACTGACGCCACCTATTTTCAGCAGCCCCAGGGTCAGGTGTACGAACCCCTCAGCGAAGACGCCTGTGCCGGACTCGCTGCTGCCCAGGCTCTGTTTGGCGCTCGCACCCTCTGGTGCTCCTACGAATCCTTTGCCATTAATGGCCTGCCAATCTGGCAGACTGTCACCCAGGCGATGGCCGAGCTGCGCCGCCCTACCCCGTCCACGATCGCCCTGTTTACCGCTGGGGCTTTAGAACAGGGCCGCAACGGCTGGACTCACCAACGCCCCGAGGTTGAGAATTACTTCGCGGGCATGCTGCGCAACGGCAACGTGTACGCGCTCTTTCCCACCGATGCCAACAGCATTCAGGTGTGTTACGACTGGGCGCTGGCTACCCGCAACAAAGGCATCACGATCACGGCCAGCAAGTCGCCGCTGCCCATTCGCACCACCTTTGAACAGACCCGCCGCGCCCTAGCCGAGGGAGCGGTAGCCTTGACCAGCATCGCTGGCGATAGAACCGTTGTGTTTGCCGTGATTGGCGATATGACTCTGCTACCTGTCTTTGAGGCCGCCGAACAGTTGGCGGCTAAGGGCATTGGCAGCCGCATTGTGTCAGTGGTCAACCCCCGTCAGCTCTACCGCCCTACCGACGTTGCTTGGGATATGTGCTCTGAACCCGACAGCAGTTTCTTAAACGACGCTGGGTTCGAGCGGCTCTTTGGCGGCGACGTGTTGATTGGGGTGACAGGGGGGGCGAGCGCTATGCTCGAACCCATCATGCTGCGCAGTACCGCTCCCCGCGACACCTTCTGCTGGAAACGAGGCGAGACCACCGCTAGCGCTGGCCAGATTATGGCGCTTAACGGCCTTACCGCCGATGATTTTGTGGCCAGAGCCACGGCGCTGCTGGGCTAAGGTCTGATTCCAATCGTCTGTGCAGCCATAGCGGCCCCAAGACAAAAATAGCCGATGGCTGAGCAGAGTCGAAGCCATCGGCTATTTTCGGTTTGCTAATCCCTATTCGCCGTTGGGTCTCTCCAACGCGGTTAAGAGCCTTATTCTCCAGCAGCAGGTGCTGACTCTTGAGCCCGAATGTAGTTAAGCACTTCGGTAGAGGGAAAGAGCCGCACCTGTTGAAGCTGAGCGTCGAGTTCAGGGTCGCTGTTGCTGGTCATGGTAGCTAGTAACCACTCAAGCGAAAGCACTTGTACCACGATATCGTCAGCGGCTTCGGCGTTAGACTCACTGTAGCGATCGAGCAGCGTTTGCAGATCGTCGCGCGAGAAAAACATCGGTAGCGATGCCTGCCCATCCTGATTGATGGTGAGGTAAGGACCATCTGCACCCTGGCGAGCTATGAATAACGGCACTCCTTGAAAATTTGACTGGAGCGCGATCGCGGTATCTAACTCATCGCCAATGGGAAGATACAGCAGCGGCACCTTTTCTTCATCACCAAGGACTGTCTCCTGGTAGAGGGTGCCGAGATCCACTAGGGCGACCTCAGCGCTAGGATCTTCTTCTTGAGCGCGAGTCAAAAACTCTTCAGCAGCCTCGCCATCAATGAAGACGACGGGCACCTTAACCTCCTGATCGTCGACCTCGGCCGCAGCGGTGAGGGGCTGACCATCAGAGTTCAAAATTACAAAGACCGGCACCTGCTCCAGTTTGTCGACAATGGCCTCTTCACCCAGAGCGGTGGCGGGCAGAGGCATCGCCAGACTACCCCCCAGCAAGCTGCCGCTAACCAGGGTCATTAGGGGAAGAGGCCGTAGAAGGGAGGATAAGAGGTGTTTCATAGAATGTTTCGTCGTGGCACAACAGCAAGAAGCGGGCGGATAAGCGTCAATATCACTGACTATAAATACTACAAACCAACAGTATGTTTTATGGCTCCCTGTGACAGTCCTACTATCTGCCTAAGGCAAGCCACTATACTCAAAATCGGGATGACAGGATTTGAACCTGCGACATCCTGCTCCCAAAGCAGGCGCGCTACCAAGCTGCGCTACATCCCGTAGACCAACATGTCCACCAGTATAGCCTGCTTTTTTATCGCTACAGCTGGTTCATGATTAGATGAACGTCCTTTATCGAGACAGGTCTCCTATGGCTAGCCCAGCCTATCCCCTTGAGCAACTGCCTGGCTTGAGCGCCACCCATGCCCAGGGGATGGCCCAGCTGGGCTTAACCAGTACCGACCAACTCCGTCGCTATGGGGCTACAGTAGACCATCGCCAAACCCTGGCTAAGAAGATGCAGGTGCCCCTGCGCTACGTCACTAAATGGGTGATTTTGGCAGAACTGGCTCGGGTGCCAGCCGTGGGGTGTGAGTTTAGCGGGTTGCTGCTGCACGCTGGCATTATCTCCGTAGCGCAGCTGGCTGAGGCCACGGCTCAAGGGCTTTACACCCGATTGCGTCGGCTGCATGTGGCCACTCTGCAGCGCAACGACCTGTGCCCTACCCCTGACCAGGTTAGCCTCTGGATTCAACAGGCCAAAGCCCTTGCTCGTTCAGCTTAAGCCCACAAGAACGGATGGCACTTTCGGTATTGGGTCTACTCTGGGTACCAAAACATGCCCTTAATGCCTTCGGGATCGGGCATAAAACCTAGACCCTTGTAAAACTCAACCACTTGCGGGTCGGCAAATAACGTCACGTTGCTGATGTCTTCGCTGCGCAGTTTTTTGATCAACTGGCGCATAAGCTCTTTGCCTAAACCACGCCCCTGAAAGTCGGGATGCACGACTACATCCCAGATCGTGGCGTTAAAGGCGTGGTCGGAGGTAGCGCGAGAAAAGCCGACGAGGCGGCGGCGGGCGCCGCGCTGCTCCCACATGGTGACAACTAAATAGCTGTGCTGAATGGCTTTTTTAACTTTGCGAATGGGGCGGCGGGCCCAGCCCACGGCGTTGCACAACTCTTCGAGTTCGTAGAGGTCAAGGTCGCGATCGGTGCTAAACACAATGGTTGACCCTTCACCCTGCTCAGGCAGAGCTTCTAAGACGGTACCTGCCGACTTTGTTTCTCCGGACGCAGCGCCATCAGATCCGACAAAAAGACTTTTCCAAAAACCCATGAAGGCCCTGTCTGATAATGAAGTGGCACAACGTTCAGCAGTATAAGTTAAGCACCTCAATAGCGCGGCACATTGGCTACGGCTAAGGGTTAGACTTAAAAGCCTGACGACCGTTTCTCATAGTATATCCCCATAAAATCCCCATGCTTCTGGCAACACTGGAGATTTATGCGGGCTGCCACAGAGTGACCTGTCTTTAGGGGCAGGCAGGCGATCGCCGCCCGAGCATTTGATGCACACTGTAGCTCTATCAATGTGTCTAATGCCTCTGCCCCAACATTTAAGAGGTTCCCCCGACGACAAGGGCGGCTAAAAACGTTAGGACAGGGATAGATTCTTGCTTTTGCTAGGGTTTCCTGATGCGGCAAATGCTAACGTTACCTCCATGGAGTTCCATCCTTCCCACCATGGCCGCTGGCTTAAACCCCTCAACGGTTGAGCTATTGAAGCGCTTCAACCGAGCTTTCCCCCAATTTTATGAGCAGTTTGTCAGTAGCGAGATTCAGCTGCAAAACTTGCGTTTAGCCTACCAGCTCTACAAGCAGCGCAAAGCTGTGCTTGACATTAAGCCCGAGGGCAGCAAAAGCGCGCTGCACTTTGTCTATCGCAACCAGTCGTTTTTGCTGAGCGACATTTTTGGTGTGCTGGCAGCCTACGGGCTGACCATTCACAACCTCAGTCTCTATGGGCAGATCTATCCGCCCATGCTGGTGTTCATTAAGTTGGTAGTGTCTCGGGGGGGCAAGGCTCTCAGCCCCAAAACTACCGAAAATGTCTGCCGCGCTATTCAAGAAACCCTGGCAGGGCATTTTGAAGTAGAAGAAATGCTGACGGTAGAGTTCAACCTGAACGCTGGGCTCGAACGGGTGGAGACAGAGTTTTACGTGGATCCGGTTTTTCATCTGCCAGCGCTACTAATTGAAGCCGATAACCAGCCAGGACTTTTCTACAAGGTGATGTACGCCATTTGGCAAGAAGATCTGCTGGTGGTTAACGCCAACTTACTGGTGTGGCGAGGGCGTACTCGGCTCATTCTTTACTTACTTGGGCCTAATGAGAGCCTGATTCCAGACTACCTGGGGCAAAAAATTGCTGAGGGCATGCGCTACCGCCTAATGAGCTAGGGTACGATGGTCGTAGCCCGGCCTAAGAGGCCATGACCCTATGGCCATCACCACAGTCTTTGGTGTACCCCACTACTACCAGCTCACCAACGAGGGTGAGGCCCCGCCTCTAGTTTTTATTCACGGCTGGTTGCTCAGCCATCGGTATTGGCAGCCGCTGATTGATGGGATGAATATCGATTACCCCTGCCTGTCCTACGACCTGCGGGGATTTGGCGAATCTCGCCATGGCCTTGAGCACTACGAGCCAGGCATTCCTGCCGCTGCCCAAGGTTGGGGAGCTTCGGAATCGCCCTACGGTTTGGGGGCCTATGCCCGTGACTTAGCGGCGCTGCTAGAGCAGCTCAACCTGGGCCCGGTGTGGCTAGTGGGCCATTCTCTTGGGGGCAGCGTGGCACTGTGGATGGCCCACTGTTACCCTCAGCTGGTGCAGGGAGTGGTTTGTCTAAATGCGGGCGGTGGCCTTTATCTGGACCGAGAGTTTCAGCAGTTTCGCCAGGCGGGGCAATACATTGTGGGTTGGCGGCGGCCTTGGTTAGGTCGATTGCCGCTGCTGCCGCTGCTGCTCACTCGCATGATGGTGCACCAGCCTTTGAACTACCGCTGGGGCCGCGATCGCTGCCTCGATCTGCTCCAGGCAGACCCCGCTGCTGCTCTGGGCACCCTGCTAGAATCAACCACCGAAGCCGAAGTGCACCTGCTGCCTCGGCTGGTGGCTACGCTCAAGCAACCGGTGTACTTTATTGCAGGTCGCCAAGACCAAGTGATGAACTTGCGCTACGTGCACCACTTAGCAGGCTATCTGCAAAGTGCCCACCAAGGAAAACTCCCGGTCATCGAAATTGAAAACTGCGGCCATCTGGCCATGCTAGAACAGCCTCAGATGGTCACCCAAGCACTGCGAAGTATTCTCAAAACCCATTGTTTCAGTCCGAATGGAACTGACCGCAATGGCGAAAAAGATTCTCAATGTTGTCAGGGCTAGCGCATGAAGCGATTCACTAGAACCCATAACAATTTTAAGTACATACAAAACAAAAGAGATGCCGACGACTGGCCGTGTTTCGTCTCGGCATCTCTTCTGGTTCGCTCCTCACACATTTATACTATAGACTTGCTTGGGGAAAATGTCACCCCCTAAAACCTAATTGAACGAACAGTTTTTCTTATGGGAATTTAGGCATAAAGCTGTCCGGTGGGCGATCGCCTTATCATGCGACCGATTACACAGCTACAAGGCTTTGGAGAGATAGCGAACTGAGTTCCAACTGACTAAGCTGTCTAATAGCAAAGATTACGAGAAAGGATCCGTATAATGTTGCCGATTGGCTAAAGGTGCTACGAGAAATTACGGGATCTCTGTATTAGTATTGGATAGTTTACGTAACTTTCACGATGACAAATTTACGAGAATCTGAAATAAGCTGAGTTTTCCGCTCCGAGGGCCTGTCTGAATTGGAAGAAAAGCTTGAAATCGAGACCTCATGCCCGCTATGACGAGGTCAGTTGATAACGACTGACCACCCGCCTGCCCCCAATGGAGTGGTAGTGTACCCAGTGAGTGCTGCTGACATTACCCACTCGTCCTGAGCGATCGCACCCTACCCCTTGCCCCATGGTCACGGTTTGTACCGTTTAACCCAGCTATTGCTATGCAATCATCCCCTCGCTCCGACAACGCCCGACCGTTCTTGACCTGGCAGCGCATCACCGACTGGGCCCATACTCACTATAGGGCCAGAACTTTTAATAAAGACGAGCGCATTCCCGCTCGTTCTGGGCTGCTATATCTGGTTGAGCGGGGCTCCGTGCGGCTGTTGGGCAGCGCCCAGGGTTCTGAGGCAGCCTCCGCGCTGGGTGACCCAGAACTAGATGAATCCGGCGATGATGACACCACCAACGGGTTAGCGGTCGGGTTAAGTGAAGAGGCATTTTTAGGATTTGTCGGGGCCGGTCAGCCTTTTGAAATTGTGGCTCAGTCGCCCTTCCTGCTGCAAAGCTTTGCCCACGTTGATCAGACCACCGTGATCTGGCTGTATTGGAGCGATCTCGACAACTGGCCCCACTTTCGGCGAGAGGTGCTCGACGCCTTTCGCTATCAGCACCAGCGCAAGCTGCTGTGGCTAAGTACCCTAGGCCAGCGGCGCACTATCGATCGCCTGCTCGGCTTTCTTACCCTGCTGATTGAAGAATTTGGCGAACCCTACGAGTCTGGCTACTACCTGCCCTGGTCCCTCACCCACGCCCAGATTGGCAGCGCCATTGGTTCTACTCGGGTGACGGTGACCCGTCTGATGGGCAAGTTGCGTCAGCGCAAGCTGATTCACATCCACAAAGATGGCTTGATTGCCATTCCGGGTGACCCAGCCGCAGTCCGCGAGGCCTAAGCAGGTTAGCCTTGGGAAGAAAACGTCTAGGGGCTAAGGTTGAGAGGTTCCGGCGGTGGAACGGCAGGCTTGGTGCCGTTTTTATCGGCCCCGTTTTTCTCAGCACCGATCGGTTTGAAGTTCAGGGGTAGGTTGGTGAACTGAGGCAAAATCTCAGTGGTAAAGGCGGCGGCTGCCTTAGAACGATAGCGGTTGGGGTTAAAGATGACCGACAGCGTGCGGTTGACCACCACTGAATCGATCTTGGCCCGGTGCAGTACCCCCATCTGCAACTCTTTCTCAATCGCTGAGTTAGACACAAAGGCCACTCCCAACCCTGACTGCACAGCAGTTTTAATCGCCTCAATGGAGTTGAGCTCCATCTCAATTTTAAGACGGCGGGTTTCGATGCCGCAGCGGGTCAGCACCTGGTCAATCACCTTGCGGATGGTCGACTGCGAGTCGAGGGCAATGAAGTGCAGCTTGTAGAGGTCTTCTCGCTGAATTACCGCTTGACTGGCTAGCGGATGGTACATCGGCATGATCAGTGCGAGTTCATCTTCGGCGTAGGGTACTCTTTCTAAAGAGTCCTGTAGTTCGGGAGGCAGTTCGCCACCAATAATCGCTAGGTCAACCTGACCATTGGCCACGCTCCAGGCCGTGCGGCGGGTTGAATGCACATGCAGCTGCACCGCTACATCAGCGTACTTTTGGCGAAATAGACCAATCATGCGGGGTAGCAAGTAAGTGCCGGTGGTTTGGCTGGCGCCGATAATTAGGGTGCCCCCCTGCAGATTTTGCAGATCTTCGATGGCGCGGCAGGTTTCTTGACATAAGCTAAGGATGCGATCGCCATAGCTCAGCAGCAAATGCCCGGCCTCAGTGAGCTGTGCCCGTCGCCCACCCCGGTCAAACAGCGGCACATCTAGCTGGCGCTCTAGGTTTTGCACCTGAAGGCTGACCGCTGGCTGAGACACATAGAGGCTGTCTGCCGCTCGTTTAAAGCTGCCCTCCGCTGCAATAGCTTTGAGAATACGCAGCTGATCAAGGGTAAAGGGAAGGTCAGACATGGGCATTAACCCTAATGTACGATAATCCTGGGCTGCCAACAAACCATGATAGTAATACAGGCTACTCCCTGTGGTGCCGCCACACCACCCCTGGGTAAACTAATGACCCAAGCTCATGCCCCTTAAGGCCGGTGCTGAATTCAATCTGTCATCCCTAGATTACTTGGTTCGGGACACTCAACACCAAAATTCAGAGCGAGACCCTAAAGGATTTATGAAACGTCAGGTGATCCAGAATGTCCTGAATTTACCCGGCATCTCTGGGATGGCGCTGATCGACGGGCGCAACCGCCCCTTCTTTTTTGGGCCAGATATCAGCCTCAACTCCCATCAGCAGGATGCTCTTGCCCAAGGCATTCAGCAGGTGGTCGAAACCACTCCCGCCCATTTCGACACGTTTACCTTTCGCTTTGCCAATCAGCTGGCCCACATCTACAAGCTCGATCAGGGGCTGATTTTGCTGGTGCTGATTACCGACCAAATGCCCTTAGCCGACTATCGTACGGCCATCAGTCAACTCAAAGCCACTTTGGTAGAAGCTCCCCACAATGCAGTGCCTACCTTTCGGCTGTTGGCCGGCTGCGTCACCCTCGGCGGTGCTAGCACGGTCTTTGGGGCTGCAGCCCCTCCGCCAGAGCCCGCGGCACCTAAGCGGGGTACCCTAGGGCCAAACTGCCAGGAGATCATTGCGGCCCTCAACCACCTCAGCGATGGCGCTACCCAATACCTGGGCAAAACCATGGTGATCAATACTTGGAAACAGTCTCGCCCGGCTCATTCCTGGCTAGAGCGGTTTGAGATTCAAAAAGATGGCCACTTTTCCGCCGCTGCCGAGGGTCAAGCGCCGCTGACAGCCGAACAGCACCAGTGGATTAAAGATTGGGTGACCGCCTTCTTGGGGCGCGGCGGCAGAACCATCCGTAATTTCCAAACCCTGGCTACTGGCCAAACCCTTACCCCTCAGGAGCAGAGGCTTTTGCTAGAGCCCCCCAGTGGCTAGCTAGGCGGGCTCTAGCGAGTGCCGATGACTGCCACTATGCTCTCAACCTAACACCAGGCTCTTTCCTCTATTCCTTAACCGCGTTGTACCCATGTCCAAAACTGTTCGCCTAGAGCCTATTGCCCAAGAAACCTCCGTTGAAACCAACGGTAACCTGCTTTCGGTACTTCTAAACAAAGATTTAGATGTGCTCAAGGAGTGCGGTGGCCGAGGCATGTGCGCCACTTGTCATATCTATGTACAGTCGGGAATGGAGGCTCTGACCCCGATCAACCGCCGCGAGCAGCGCACCCTGGAGGTAATTACCTCCTGCAAGCCCAATTCGCGGTTGGCCTGCCAGGCTCGAGTGGTGAACAATGGCGTCATCGTTGAGCTACCGCCGGGGATGTACATCAATTCGCTCCAAGACATTGAGGCTCTAATTGGCCGCCGGGCTGACCAAGATCTGCTGCACCCCATTACCGGTGAGGTGCTGGTGGAGCAGGGCAAGCTGATTACGCGATCGACGATGGCCCAGCTCGAAAGCACTGCTAGCTTTAAGGTGGGCGAATTCTTTAACCAGAGCACAGATCTGTAGACATGGGCTTGGAGGCTGAGGGGCAATGCTGAACACCAGAAAACATCTGTTATGGTAGGGCAATGCCGTAGTTGAGTTTTATACCAACCCCCTATGGACCCTGCCCCTCCCCTGAGTGCTCGCCATGAGCAGGTGCTTCAGGCCACCATTCGTCACTACATTGCCACGGCAGAGCCGGTCGGGTCACGAGCCTTAGCCCAGGAATATAACCTGCGGGTTAGCCCAGCTACGGTGCGCAACACCATGGGCCTGCTAGAGAAATATGGGCTGCTCTATCAGCCCCATACCTCGTCGGGGCGCGTGCCCTCTGATTTTGGCTATCGGCTTTACGTAGACCGGCTGATGTCGCCGTCGGCCCGGGTGGGTCGTCGGGTTGACGCGGCATTGTCAGAAGAGCTGCACTGGATGGGTCGTAGTCTGGAGTCACTGCTAAAGGAGGCGACCCAGATCTTAGCCCAGATCAGTGGCTACCTAGCCCTGGTGACCGTGCCTCAATCCAACACTGTACTCATTCGCCATATTCAGCTGGTGGTGGTAGATGGGGGGCAGGTGCTGATGGTAGTGCTACTCGATTCGTTGGCGACCCAGTCGGTAGTGGTGCAGCTGCCAGCAGTCCTCGGTTCGGCTACGTTGGGGGCAGCCGAAGAGCCCGGTCGCCGAGATCTAGAAATTTTGTCTAACTTCTTGACCCACCACCTGCGGGGTCGGCCGTTGGCCGATGTAACTACCCTCAACTGGGGCGATCTCGATGCCGAATTTGAGCACTACGGAGTGCTGTTGTGCCAAGCACTGGGGGATTTAGCGCAGCGCTCGCAGGCCGCGGAAACTCCTCAGTTGGTGATCAGCGGCCTGGCTGAGGTGCTGCGACAGCCCGAGTTTTCTGATGCTCAGCGCATTCAGTCGATCGTGCGTCTGCTAGAAGAAGACCAGTCGCAGCTGTGGCCGTTATTTTTTGCCACCCCACCCGTAGCAACTCAGGCGCTAAAGGGCGTAGACGTCAAAGTGTGGATTGGAGCTGAAAATCCTTTAGAACCTATGCAGGGCTGTGCTCTGGTGGTGTCTAACTACACCCGTCACGATACCTCTGTCGGTAGTGTGGGGGTGTTGGGGCCAACCCGTATGGTGTACGAAAATGCGGTAGCAGTGGTCAAGGCGGCGGCCGACTACCTGTCTACAGCCCTTAGTGAGTAGGGTATCCCAGGGAGCAGCCCGAGCCAGGAAGGGAAAACCGTGATTATTACCGAGCTACTGGCTATTTTGTCGATCGCAGCGGCGACGGGGCTGCGTCTGGCGCTGCCGTTGCTGCTCATTGGCCTGCTGTCTGGCCCCCAGCTCTGGTCTAATGTGCCCCTGCTGTCACGATTGCCCCCGGCCTTGGTGTTGGGGGTGCTGGTGAGCTGGTCGCTAGCCGAGCTGATGCTCTCTAAGAGCCGGGACAGCCAGCGATTTTTTCAGGGTTTAGAGCTGGTATTGAGCCCTGGTGTTGGGGCTCTGGCAGGGCTAGCGGTAGCTCGAACCTTTGGCCTAGAGGGCTGGATCTACCCCCTGATTGGCCTGATCAGTGCTCTACTGGCTCTGGTGATTCAGCTGTTGCAAATGGGGCTGTTTTTTCGGCCCCGCCGTCCGCCCCTGTGGAGCTTTTTTGTGGTCGATGGCCTGTGCATAGTGCTCGCCATACTGGCCTTCGATGCTCCCAACCAGGGGGGCATTATTGCGCTGCTGCTGCTATGGCTGGTGATTCGCACCTCGTACCTGTGGCAGCATTGGCCACGGCGATCGCAGCCCTAGAGAATGCCTACAAAATGCAGCGGGCCGCGTCCGCTGACCAGCTCTAGCAGCAAGGCCAAAAAGCCCACCATGGCCAGTCGCCCGTTCCACACCTCGGCGACGGGGGTGAGCCCCCAGGCGGATCGCTCTTGGGGGTAAATTTTGACCTTTTTGTCGGGCTGCACCACGTCGGAGAAGAGCTGGCGCGGAGCCTCTAGGGCCTCGGTGACCATGTCGGCCATGTCGGCGATAAAGCGAGGGTGGGTGTTGAGGGCGGGCACGCGGTGAAACCCGTGAATACCCGCTGCTTCAGCAATTTCGCGATACTCAATGTCGATTTCTTGCAGGGTCTCAATGTGCTCAGAGACAAAGCTGATGGGGACTACCACTAAGTCTTTTACCCCCTGCTGGGCGAGCTGCTCGATCGCATCTTCGGTATAAGGCTGGAGCCACTCGACGGGCCCGACCCGACTCTGATAGGCCAGGGTGTGGGGATTGGGGCGGTTGAGCGATCGCATGATCAGCTCAGTGCAGTGCTCGATCTCGCGCTGGTAAGGGTCGCCGGCTTCTTCGACGTAGCTGACGGGTACCCCGTGGGCACTAAAGAAAAGGTGGGCCTGGTCAGGGTTTTCGAGTTTGTCAAGCTCCTGGGCAATCAGGTCGGCCATGGCCTCGCTATAGCCGGGGCGCTCGTACCAGGAGGGGATAGCGGTGTAGACAATGCGCTGGAGAGCGGGGTCTTCGAGCCACAGCCGCTCAAGCAGACGAAAGCTGGAGCCGCTGGTGCTGATCGAAAACTGGGGATATAGGGGCAGCACCACCAGCTTTTCGACTCCGTCGCGCTTGATTTGAGCCACAGCCTCCTCAGTGAAGGGGTACCAGTAGCGCATGCCGATGTAGATATCGGCCTCGGTGCCTTTGTCGGCCAGCACCTGCTTGAGGGCGTCGGCCTGTTCTTCGGTAATGCGGCGCAGGGGTGAGCCACCGCCAATCTGCTGGTAGTTAGCCTGCGACTGTTTGGCGCGCGAGCTTGAAATCAACCAGGCCAGGGGCCGCTGGAGCCAGGGGAAGGGCAGGCGAATGATTTCTGGATCGGCAAATAGGTTAAACAAAAAGGGGCGAACGTCGTCGGGCTGCTCTGGCCCCCCCAGATTTAGTAATAAGACCCCAACACGACCCATGGCACTGTAGTAGCTCTAAAGTAAGTACTCATACCCCAATTATTCTACAAGCTGAATGAACGGTTTCCGATGTTGATGGCTTCCCCCGCCGCTTTAGATGACGCGATCGCAGCGCTCAACAACTGCCTCAAAGCTGCCTGCCTAGAGCGCTAGGTAGAGCGCCGGGGCGATCGCCTCAGCTTGCGGGGCACCCTACTCTCGCCCCGACAGTGCCAAAACTCAGCCCCATCAGCAGCGCATTCCCCTCAAGCTGGCCCGCCACCCCAGCCAGGCTCAAGCAGATCGAGCGCGAGGCCAAAATCATTGCTGCCCAGCTGATCGAGCGCCGCTTTAGCTGGGCCAACTATTTGGCTCCAGCAGCAGAGTGCTGGCAGGAGACGGTGCCCTTGGCTGACCGGCTCACCCAGTTTAAGGCCTACTTGATGGCGCAACCCTGCGTTGCTGTCGCCGCCATGGCCTCGCGCAAAACCGCCTGAGATGGGATGATGTCCACCCATCGCCTGCGCAATTACGAAGTCTTTTTCTGTGACTACCAAGACCTTCGGCAGAGCAACCCAGAGGGTCGGATTGCGGTGCTCGAAATGCCCAAAACGGGTCTGCACGATCTGTGGCCCTTCTATACCAGAGTGGAGCGATCGCTTTGGCCTACGCCAGGGCACCCTACCGCCGATCAACACTGCTCTAGCTCGCCCTACCCTTCGGCGGATTGGTCAGCAGGTGGCGATTCAGTTTCAGCGCTACGAGGTGCCGTTCTCACCTTATGACCTGCGCCACGCCTGGGCAGTGCGCACCATTCACTTTGGCCTGCCCGACACCGTGGCGGCCCGCATAATGGGGCACTCGGTGGCCATTCATAATCGCACCTACCACCGCTGGATCACCCACCGTGACCAGCGTGCGGCAGTGCAGGCGGCTCTGCAGCGAGGCACCTGGCAGCCCCCTTTGTAGCTGAGGCCATAGAGAAGACGATACTTAACGATATGCTAAGAAATATTTAGCTCAGCTAGAGTGGCTCTTTACCTTTAAGCGCTATCAGGCAGGTCGCTAAGGGTTTGACAGGGTCGCAGTTGTAATTAGAACAAAGGGTAGTGCTTAACTTTGTCGCCTATGGTTAAATCTACCTATCTACTGGCTCGTAGTAGTCCTATTGGTAGATGTTAACTGGTTTGGCCCTGTGCTGTGCCCAGTTCGATCACTGTCTCTCGGCATCGGCAGCACCTACTATTTTGGCTATGCCCAACCGATGAAAATTCTGCTTGTTGAGGATGAGCCCTCTACCCGGGAACTTTTAGTTTTTCACTTGACTGCGGCGCGCTACACCGTGGAACAGGCGGCTGACGGCATCATTGCTCAAGAGCTAGCGGCCCTGTGGAACTACGACCTGATTTTGCTAGATGTCAATATTCCCCGGCTGGATGGCCTTAGCCTATGCCGTCACCTGAGGGCGCAGGGGTTGTCCACGCCGATTTTGATGCTCACGGCTCAGGCCCAAGACAAAGATGTGATCACCGGGCTAGATGCTGGGGCCGACGACTATGTAACCAAGCCCTTTGAGGTGTCTCAAGTGCTAGCCCGCATTCGCGCTCTGCTGCGGCGGGGGGCGCGGGCGGCAACCATTCCGTCGCTGGTGTGGGGGCAGCTAGGCCTTGACCCCACCCTGGCCCAGGTCACTTACAGTGGCCAAGTCGTGCCCCTAACACCGAAGGAATACAGCCTGCTAGAGCTGTTTTTGCGCCATCCTCAGCGGGTGTTTAGCCGCAGCACCATTCTCGACCACCTGTGGACAATCGATGATTCGCCCACCGAAGGGGCGGTGACTAACCTGGTGAAGGATCTGCGCAACCGCCTCAAGCGCAGCGGCATGGTCGAAAATGTGATTCAGACAGTGTATGGGCTGGGCTATCGCCTGCGCGATTTGCCGCCAAGTTTGGCTGGACTAGAGGCAGCCAAACTTGGCGACTTCCATAGGTCTAGCGGTGGCGCTCAGACAAAGACTAAACCGGTGATTATCGCGCCCAAGAGCAAGGCTTTAGATGCGATCGCAGCTCGGTTTCAGGCGTCGATTCAGCAGCGGTTGGCAGTGGTAGAAGCGGCAGTGCGATCGCTTCAGGCCGGCAACTTGCCTTCCCAGCAGCGGGCTATTGCTCAGGATGAGGCCCATCGGCTAGCCGGTGGGCTGGGCACTTTTGGCTATGACGAAGGCTCGACCTACGCCCGTCAGATCGAGCAGTTGCTGGGCGATCGCCCTTTACAAACGACAGAAGTTGACCAGCTTTCTCGCCATCTGCTCGCCCTCAAGCAGACGTTAGCCTTAACCCCTAAACCGCTATCGACAGAGCTCGACCAGGCGATCGCGCCGCTCCCTTGCCACCTTGGAGTGGTGCTGTCGGTGGAGTCCGAGTTGCTCAGTCAATTGCAGGTCGATGCCGCTAGCCACGGCTGGCACCTCGAACGGGCCACCGACCTGAGCCAGCTCTTGCAGACCTTGGCCCTGGGCCGAGCGGAGGCGGTGGTGCTCACCCTCGACCAGAGCGCCCCTTTGGCTGAGAAACTGGCACCCCTGCGGGAGGTCAAGCACCGGTTTCCGCAGCTGCCGGTGCTGGTCTTGACCGACCACGACAGTCTAGAAGAACGGGTACAGGTGGCTCGTCTCCGGGGCGATCGCTACCTGGTGGCCCCAGCCACCCCCAATCAAATTTTCGATACCCTAGCTCACCTCTTGCCGGAAACCCGAGCGCCTGAGGCTCAGGTGATGGTGGTCGACAACGACCCTGTCACTCGGGGTGCCGTTACAGAACTGCTCACTCCCTGGGGTTTACAGGTCACTGAGCTGGGCAATCCCAGCCAGTTCTGGGAGATGCTGCGCCAGACGCAGCCCGACTTGCTGCTACTGGCTTTAGAAATGCCCACTTTTAGCGGCATCGACCTGTGCCAGGTGGTGCGCCAAGACTCGCAGTTTGGCAACCTGCCCATTCTGATGCTGGCAGCCCATTCTGACACCGTGACCGTGCGCCAGGTGTTTGAGATGGGGGCCGATGACCTGATTGGTAAGCCCATCATAGGGCCAGAGTTGGTAACGCGAGTGCTGAGTCGCATTGAGCGATCGCGACTGCGCCAGCAAATTGAGCAAATGCGCCATCGCCAGGCCCTATACTGGACCCAGCAAGAGACCACCGACCCCCTCACTCAGGTGGCCAACGGCCTACACTTCGATGCCTTTTTGCAGCAGCAGTGGGAGCGCCATTGCCGAGACCAGTCTCCGATCTCGCTGATTTTGTGTAGCCCGGACGACCTGCGCATCTACTATCAGATCTACGGGCAGCAGGCGGGCGATGCTGCCCTGCGCCGCATTGCTCGCACTCTGCACCGCACCGTCAACCCCAACATTGACCTGGTGGCCCGCTGCGGCGACGATGAATTTGCCATTGTGCTGCCCAACACCAACCTGGATGGGGCGCTGCGGGTGGTCTCGCGCATGCAGCAGGCCGTTACCGACCTCAAGATTCCTCAGCCCACCCCTGACGAGGGCGGCTACATTACCTTAAGCTTAGGCATCGGCGGCACCACCCCCACCGGCAGCCTCTCCAGCGATCTGCTGTTAAAAACCGCCGATCAGGCCCTAAAAGACGCCAAAGTGCGCGGCGGCAACACCTTTTGCCTGTACCCGATGTGCTGAGTTAACTCGACTTTGCCATGAAGTTTTCTCTGCGCAATTTGCTCATCGTTCCATTTTTACTACAGGTAATTGGCATTACGGGCCTGGTGGGCTACCTGTCATACCGCAGTGGGCAGCAGGCCGTGCAGGATATCGCCCGTCAAATGATGACGATAACGGGCCAGCGGGCGAGGGAAAACCTCAATGCCTATCTACAAACGTCTCGCTTTGTGGCTCAGACCAATGCCTATCTGCTCGAAACCGGGACACTTAGTAGCACCGACTTAGCTGCCCTAGAAAGTCACCTGGTAGAGCAGCTCCAGCTATTTCCAGAGCTGACGGGTATTGTCGTTGCCAACGAGGCCGGTGCGTTTCTCAACGTGGCCCGTCAAGCACCCGCGGGATTTTTCTCAGTACGACAGCGCAACGTGACCGTGGTCGACAACCGGCTCTACCGCTACCAGCTAGATGTTGCTGACCAATCTAAGACGCTGCTGCCGCCGATTCGGCAGGGCTACGACCCCCACCGCGACCCTCCCGATAACCCGTGGTATGCGGCTGCTCAGGCTAGCCCCTCAGGGCTATGGCGGCTAGTGGTGACCCTAGAGCGAGGAGATGATCAGCCTCACCTGGTCATGGTACGGTTTGTTCCCTTTCAGACCCCAAATGGGGACTTTGGCGGCGTCTTTAGCACCGGCATTTTGCTCACGCAGCTGGGGGAGTTTTTGCAACATCTGATTCCGAGCGACGAGGGCCAGATTTTCTTAATTGAGCCCGACGGTCACTTGGTGGCGACCTCAACTGGGGAGCTGCCTTTTGATCAACAGCCGCGCTCTGATCCGGCGCAGAACGTGGCGTTGCAGCCTCGCCGATTGGCGGTGGGACAAAGCCACAATCCACTCACCCGGAGCGTAGCGGCCAGCCTGATTGCCGACTATGGCAGCCTTGAAAACGTGCGATCGCCGCGCTTTTCTTACCTCCGGTTTGGTCAAAAGCAGTATTTTGTGCAGACAACGCCGCTCCAGGGCGAACTGAACTGGCTGCTGGTTACGGTGGTGCCGGCCTCTGAATTTATGGCCGACATCGATGCCAATACGTCTCGTACCGCCCTGCTGTGCGCCCTGGCCCTGATTGGGTCTATCAGCCTGGGCATCTGGACGGCTGAATACATCGCCAAGCCGATTCTGTCTCTCCAGCGGGCGACCCAGGCATTAACCAACGGCCTGGCGATTGTGCCGCCCACCCAGCCCAGCAAAATTCAGGAAGTTGAAGCTTTGCGCCAGGGGTTTGACCGCATGGTGGGCCAGCTGGTGTCGTCGTTTTATGCCCTCAAGGATCGCGAGAATACGCTAGCTACTTTTTTGAACGGGGTGCCAGTGGCCCTGAGCGTGCACGACCAGACGGGGCAAATGCTGTTTCTCAATGCCAAGGGCAAAGAACTGCTGGTCAACGGCGTTACGACCGCCGGCTCTGGACAGCTGGCGGAAACCTATCAGCTCTACCGGGCCGGTAGTAACGAGTTGTACCCCACCGACGAGCTGCCAGCGGTGCGCGGGCTGCGGGGCGAAACCGCTTACACCGACGACATTGAGGTAGACAATGGCGATCGCCGCATTCCCCTAGAGGTGCACACGATTCCGGTGTTCAACAGCCTGGGGCAGGTGCTCTACAGCATCAATACGTTCCAAGACATTACCGAACGGCGGCAGGTCGAGCGGTTTCGGGTCGGCTACCAGCGCGAGCTGGAGCATCAGGTGGCTCAGCAAATGGCCTCACTGACCGCCAGTGAGGCCACCCAGAAGGCGCTGATCGACGCAATTCCTGACCTGCTGATGCGCTTGGGCCGGGAGGGCCGCCCGCTGGCCGTCTATAACCCAGAGGCGGTGAACTGGCTAGGCGATCGCAGCCAGCTCTACGAGAAGAGTATGTATGAGAACCTGCCTGGTCCCATTGCCCAGGAGCGCCAGCGCTGCGTCGAGCTGGCCCTAGAGACGGGTAGAATTCAGCGCCAGGAGTACGAGTTTGTTGCGGGGGGAGAGACGTTCTACGAAGAGGCACGGATTATTCCGGTAACCCAAGATGAGGTGCTAGTGGTGGTGCGCGATATCAGCGATCGCTACCGAATCGACCGCCTCAAGGATGAGTTTATTTCTATCATCAGCCACGAGTTGCGCACGCCCCTGACGGCTATTCGCGGAGCCCTGGGCATTTTAGAGTCGGGAGTGCTGCACAACCGGCCCCAAAAAGCTCAGCAGATGCTGGGTATGGCCCTCAACAATACGGAACGGCTGATTCGGCTGGTCAACGACATTCTTGACTTAGAGCGCTTAACCTCGGGCCGCATTGATCTCAATCTAGAACCCTGTCACCTGGACGAGCTGATGGCGCTAGCGGTTAACGGGGTAGAGGCGATCGCCCTGGAAGCCAAGGTCACCATTTGGTCTACTCCCGCCGCCACTACGGTGCTGGCCGCCCCCGATGCGATGGTGCAAACCCTCACCAACCTGCTGGGCAACGCGATTAAATTTTCTGAGGCGGGGAGCAAAATTTGGCTGACAGCGGCCCTAGTTTCTAACGCTAAAGCGATCGCGGCCTCTGACACTACCCCTGGGGATCAGCCGGTTTGGGCACGGGTTGCAGTCAAAGATCAGGGGCGAGGCATTCCTGCCGATCGCCTGGGGATGATTTTTGAGCGCTTTCAGCAGGTGGATGTGTCAGATTCGCGGCAGCGCGGGGGCACGGGGCTGGGGCTAGCTATCTGTAAACAGATTGTGGAGCAGCACGGCGGGGAAATCTGGGTAGAGAGCCAGGTTGGCCGTGGCAGCACATTTTTCTTTACACTGCCGCTAAAGAGGTCATGAGCAAGCGGATTTTAGTCATCGACGACGAACTGGACATTCGCGAAGTAGTCTGCCTCTCGCTTGAAGAGTTTGGCGGCTGGCAAACCGACAGTGCCGGGTCGGGGCAGGAGGGCTTAGACAAATCCTTAGCCGCCCCTTGGGACGCCATTTTGCTGGATGTCTCGATGCCCGAGATGGATGGTTTTGCGGTCTACGAGCAGCTTCAGGCTAACCACAAGACCCAAGTTATACCGGTGATTTTGCTCACGGCTAAGGTGTTGACCAGCGATCGCGATCGCTTCTGTACCCTGGGCGTGGCTGGAGTAATTGCTAAACCCTTTAATCCGGTGACGGTATGGCAACAGGTGGCTCAGCTCTTAGACTGGGCCACCTAACTGTAGGACATAGGCGCAAAGCTACCAGGGACGACCCAGCAGCCGCCAGAATCCAGCAAGGAAAACGACCGGCTTGCCCCTAGGCAGGGGTAATCATCAGCACCAAGGCCTTTTTGTCGAGGGCCTGCACTTTGCCCGCATCGCCGATGTCCTTCACGATTCTATCGAGCAGCTCTCCAGCGCGATCGCGGTGCTGGTGCTCACGCCCACGCAGGCGTACCAAAAACTTAACCGAGTCTCCCTTCGACAGCCACTCAACCGAGCGGCGAATCCGGAGCTGGTAGTCAGACTCACCCACGTTGGGGCGCAGCTTGACCTCTTTCAAAGACGGCTTAGAGCTTTGCTTCTGCCGCTTACTCTGCTGGTACTGAAGCTTGCCGTAGTCCAGAATTTTGGCCACAGGGGCATCTTTGCCGTTAGAGACCACCACTAGGTCAAGTCCTGCATCCTCGGCCAGCGTAAGCGCTTCGCGAGTTTCCATGAGACCCCGATTTTGGTTCTCCTGGTCGATTAAGAACACCTGAGGTGAGCGAATTTGCCGGTTTACCAGTTGCGTCTTAGAAATAAGTCGTTCCTCTCAAAAATCAACAGTTGGCCGAGGCGATGGCTAAGGACAGAAGTGACCCTAGGGCTGCTTGGCCTAGCAACCATACACCTAATACACCTAGAAGGGTATTATCCATCATGTTATCCATAGAATAGCTTAGCTTTTAAGCCAGAGCTGTGTCGAAATATCCGGTCTTAACAAAACGGTAGATGCCTTATAAAGTCGGCCTTTGATCCCGCTATGCTGGGGCGTACAACAGAACTCGTAGGGGAGGCCCCATGGCCGCATATTTCGCCACCGTTGCCCGTGGACTCGAGGCCTTAGCCGCCGCCGAACTCGAAAATTTGGGTGCCCAGCAGATCGAGCCGGGCTTTTGTGGCGTTGCCTTTGAGGGCGACCTGGCCCTGTTGTATCGGGTCAACCTTTGGTCGCGGCTGGTCTTTCGGGTGCTGGTCAAGCTGGGCGAATGCCCCTGCCGCGACGCCGAGGATCTCTACCAGGGCATTCAGAGCATCGACTGGCGGCCCTACCTAACTCCCGATTTAACCTTTGCCGTAGATGCTACCGGCAAAAACCGCAGCCTCAACCACACTCATTTCACTGCCCTTCAGGTAAAAAATGCCGTGGTCGATCAGCAGCGGCAGCACTGGGGCGATCGCTCTACCATCGACACCCAGCACCCCGAGGTGCGGCTCAATGTCCACATTCAAGATGACACAGCTACCGTCAGCCTCGACAGCTCGGGCAGCAGCCTGCACCGCCGCGGCTATCGCCCGGCGGTGGGGGCCGCCCCGCTGAAAGAATCCCTGGCGGCAGCGCTGGTGAAGCTGACGGACTGGCCCGGCGATGTGCCGCTGCTGGATCCCCTCTGCGGCTCGGGCACGCTACCCCTGGAAGCCAGCATGGCAGCGCTAAAGATTGCCCCAGGCATTTTCCGCGAAGAGTTTGGCTTTCAGACCTGGCTCGATTTTGATGGCGACCTGTGGGATAGCTTGTGGCAGGAGGCGGAGGCAGCGCGCAAAGACGATTTGGGCGTCTGGGTGGGGGGGTGCGATCGCGATCCCGACATCATTCAGCAGGCCCGTCTCAATGCCCAGCGCTGTGACCTGGCCGAGCAGATCAATTTTTGGGCCGCCGACCTGGCCGACCTAGAGGCTCCCGCCGACAGCGGCTTTCTACTGTGCAACCCACCCTACGGCGAGCGTCTGGGTGCCGATGAAGATTTAGGGGCCTTCTACAAACTACTGGGGAATGTGATGAAGCAGCGCTTCAAAGGCTGGACGGCCTTTGTGCTTAGCGGCAATAAAGCCCTGTCGCAACACATTGGTCTTAAGTCAGCTCAGCGGGTGGCCGTCTATAACGGGACGCTCCCCTGCCAGTGGCTCAAGTACGAGCTGTATTAAGGGGAGCTGAAAGTAGGTAATTTCTGGAAAACTTCTTTCCGAGGGGTGGGCAGTGCGACGGAACTTGCACTGGAGGAATCTAGAGTTAGCTTTCTGTCACCGCTACCTCAGCGCCCTGGTTCTCCCAGGCCAATTCACTTAGACTGTGGCCCAGCTTGTCGGCGATGCCTTCGATCCAGGTCTCGTCTTGGCGGGTGTAGCTGCGGGGGGCATTGGCGGCCAAGATTAGCGCGCCACCCTGGCCCATGGGCTGGCAGATCACGCCCTGGGTATTTTCGGGCAGATAGTCAAATTCAACCCGGCCTGGGTAGATCTTGAGATTCACCAAATACACCGCTTTACCAGTCTCCAACACCCGCTTCAGAATGGGGCCGGGAGTGACTTCGGCTTTAGGAGATAAGATGCCGCGCCGCAGCAGAATTTTTCCCTGGCGGTAGACGACGACAGAGCGCGTAACGGTGTTGGTGAGCAGCAGGTGAGAAGCCCAGGCCAGTTCGGTTTTGGCGGCATCGGGCAGGGCCTCATTTAGCTCTAACCCTTCTTCGCCAATCAGCGTCACAGCCTCAGGCAAAGTCGGCTGCACCCGTTGCCACAGCAAACCCGTCAAAATCAGCAGGGCACTGAGAATGACACCTATCACATCCGATCGCGCCTGGGATTCAGTCAGAGCAGGGGTGAGCACTCGGTTGACCAGCAGCAGAGTGCTACCCAAGCCTCCCGTTATCAACGGCAGCAGCCGTAGCACCCGGTTTGGGTCATTTTGCGCCATTTTTCAGACCAATCCCTTAGTTCGCCTCTTCTTTGATTTTAGTGGGGAGAGGTGTCTAGCAGTGTAGGGGGTGGCAGAGTGTAGGCAGTATGTGCCCTTCACTCTGCTGTCGGAACGGGCTAGCTGTTGCAGCCGCAGCCGGGATGGTCGCAGCCCGCAGATCCGGGATGGCCATCGGCGCAGGCCTCGCTGCAAAAATATTGGCTATCTTTTTCTACGGCCTGGCTGGTATCAACGATGCACAGGCAGGAGTCGCAGGCGCATTTCATTTGGGTGACGGTGGTCATAATAAGGTTCCTCTTGGATTAGGTGAACTAAACTGATGCTCAAACCCATGAACACTTGTTCATGAATTAACCATAACATATGAACAAGTGTTCATGGGTTAAATGAACCTACTGCCTAGGGTGATGTTTGGGATATGCCCGTAGATCATGGCTATTCTTCAGAAACGACTGGTATGGCTAGCGATCGCCCCCCTCTCGATGACCCTTCCTGCAACCACGCTGGCCCGTCGCCCGTAGACGAGATTTTAAGCGTGGAAAAGGCCCAGCGTATGGCCGAATTTTTTGGTGTGCTGGGCGATCCCAATCGCTGGCGCATTCTCTCGGCCCTAGCCCTGAGCGAAATGCGGGTAGGCGAGCTGGCCGCTGCTGTAGCCATGAGTGAGTCGGCGGTGTCGCATCAGCTGCGTATTTTGCGCGCGACACGCCTGGTCAGCTACCGCAAGCAGGGCCGCAACGTGCTCTACTGCCTCAAAGATGACCACGTGTTTAACCTTTATCGGGAGGCGTCGGATCACTTGGATGAGCCGCCGGAGGAGTAGATGGGTGGATGGGTTGGGGGTGGTTTGAAGCCTTCTCCAGTGAAACGGTAGACTGGAGTATTGCCGGGTTGTCGTATTGCCATGACTGTTTCTCCCCTTGCCCAGGATGCTGCCACTCAGCCGCTGTTGGCGATCGCCCAGGCCACTCGCCAGGCAGCGCAAACCTTAGCCAGCCTGTCTGCTGAGGCCAAGAACCAGGCGATCGAGGCGGTAGCCGCCGCCCTAGAGGCCAATGCCGATCGCATCGTGGCGGCCAACCAGGCCGACTGCGAAGCCGCCATGGCCGACAACTTGGCCAAACCGCTGTACGGACGACTGAAGCTGGACGGGGTGAAGCTGGCGGGGGCGATCGCCGGCGTGCGCGACGTAGCTCGCCTACCCGACCCGGTGGGCACTGTGCAAATTCACCGCGAGCTAGACGAGGGCTTAGTGCTCAAGCGGCTGGCGGTGCCCCTAGGGGTGCTGGGGGTGATCTTTGAGTCGCGCCCCGATGCGGTGATGCAGATTTCGGCCCTGGCGATTAAGTCGGGCAACGGGGTGATTCTCAAAGGTGGCAAAGAGGCGGTGCGATCGTGCACGGCCCTGGTGGAGGCCATCAAGCAGGGGCTTAAGAATGCTGGGGTAGACCCAGCGGCGGTGCAGCTGCTCACCACCCGTGAAGAAACCCGTGCCCTGCTAGATCTGGAGGGCTACGTGGATTTGATTATTCCACGCGGTTCCAACGCGTTTGTACGATTTGTACAAGAGAACACGCGCATTCCGGTGCTGGGTCATGCGGATGGCATTTGCCATCTCTACATCGACAGCGAGGCAAATTTGGAGCAGGCGGTGGCGATCGCCGTCGATGCTAAAACTGCCTATCCCTCAGCCTGCAATGCGATCGAAACCCTGCTGATTCACCACGACATTGCCGCTCAGGGATTGCCAACGCTGGCGGTGGCGCTGCGGGCTGCTCAAGTAGAACTGCGTGGCGAGCGGCAGGCGCAGCAGATCTTGCCTGATTTAGCCCCCGCCACTGAGGAAGACTGGGCAACGGAGTACAGCAATTTAATTTTGGCGATCAAAGTTGTGGACTCGGTGGAGGAGGCGATCGCCCACATCAACACCTATGGGTCGCGCCACACCGAAGCCATTGCCACCCAGAACCCCGCCACCGCCGCCCACTTTATGGATCGCGTCGATGCCGCCGGGGTCTATCACAACTGTTCGACCCGCTTTGCCGACGGCTTCCGCTACGGCTTTGGGGCCGAGGTCGGTATCAGCACCCAAAAAATGCCCCCTCGCGGCCCGGTAGGGCTGGAGGGGTTGGTCACTTACAAGTATCAGCTAGTAGGCGACGGTCACGTTTCTACGACCTATAGCGGCAGCGACGCCAAACCTTTCACCCACCGCGATCTGGCCTAGAGCAGCTCCGGCAGGGCAAGGGGATACTTTCTAACGGCGACGGCGAGAGATCATGAGGCCACCGGCTGCGATCGCCAGCCCACCCAGCGTAAATGGTTCCGGTACTGGCTGCGCGGTGTAGAGAATGCCAATGGGTCGCTGCAACTCAGGGCTAGCATCGGCTAGAAGCGATCGCTCTTTGGTCAGCCCATCATATTTGAGGATGGAGCCAATCTCAGAGACGATGTCAAACCCCACGGTAAACAGGTCGCCGTTGGGGGCAAAGGCCAAGCTACCAATGAAGCTGCTGCTCGGCACAGAGTCGGTATAGTTGGTTGAGAGTTCTCCCAGCAACGTTCCTGTGAGGAAGTCGTAGCGACGGATGCCATTGGCAAAGTCGCTGACCAGCAGTTCGCCGCTGAGGGGGTCTACCGCCATGCCTAAAAAGCTCACAAACCCAAAGCTGTCGGGCGAAGGCTCGGGCTGTTCGGCAAACACCGCCTTTTCTTTAGTGGCGATGTCATAACTCAGAACAATGCTTGGCTGACCAAAGACAGGTACGCCCTCCACCGCGACGCTGCCCTGGGTCGTTACGTACAGCCGACCATCGGGACCAAAGAGTAGCCCATTGGGGCCATTGAGACCTTCCGGCGTGATTCCCTGGCGGCTCGCAAAAACGTCGACAAACTCTCCAGTGGTGCCGTCGTAGCGCAAAATCTCATCGGATAAAAAGCTGCTGACGTAGAGATTGTTGTCGGGGCCAAAGGCTACCCCATAGGGGCGAAACAAACCATTCCCTGAAGCAAATACGTCGATAAATTCACCCTTGGGGGTAAACCTCAAAACGGCAGAATTTTCTGGAGTAGTGCCGCTGCTGACATATAGGTTACCATCCGGCCCATACACAAAGGTATCGGGACTATCCAACAGGCCGTTATCTGGAATTAGTTCTCCGCGAAAGTCGCCAGTAATTTCATCAAAAATAACGATGTTATTGCCCGAGGTATTCCCCACTAACAGGGCTGCATCCGCCGCGACAGAAAACGTTACGATGCCAAGGGTAGTCAGCAGCGGAACCCCAAACTCGGTCAAATACTTCATGGAAGTGCCGAAGAAAACTGCGTCTAAACACTGAGATAACCCGCAAATTCTCTGTCAAATTTGACGAGGGAATTGTGCTTACTCCGACATTTGCTGTGATTTCATCGAATCTTTATGGAAAGCCCTTTGGTGGTTGCGCGTTTCCTAGTGCCTGCATGCGGCGGGCAATACAGAACAAAGCGTCGCCTGCCGCTGCTCATGGGCAATTCTCGCTAACGGCCTAATTCCCTAACGCCTCGTCCAGCACCTGGCGTGCTGACTCTGCCTGGACTCTGGCCTCATTAAACCGCAAGTTGCTCTGGGCAAACGACTTCAAAACCTTGAAGCCGTCCTTCAATTCAGTCAGCTGGTCTTCGGTCATCGGGTCATCGGTAAACAGCAGATCTACCAGGTCACGCACCTGGAGAGCTTCATCGCGAGATGACTGCACTTTTACCTTAAGCGTGGCCAACTGATTTAAAACCTGAATGGCTTCTACGACGGCGTCTTCTTGCTGCTGCACGGCGGCTGAGGAGGTAGGGGGCTGCACTTCTACGAGTTGCTCGACGCTAAAGCCATCGGCTAAAGCGGTGGGTAGTTCGCCGTCATCAAGCATGGCCATGAGCTGATCCATCGCCTTATCACGAGCTTTGCGAGAATCTTTGCCCGACACTGTCAAAACGACATCGGGGCTTTGGGCCAGGGTGTATTGAACCATTGGTGTAGATCGTGCGTACTATGTCAGTATACGCCACCGGGTCCCCAGGACAGGTATTTATTCTCGCATGCCCCCCTGCACTACCGATCGCAGCCGCTCGTGCAGCTCTGACTCATCGCGCCGGGGTACAAAGGGTTGAATGATGTCGGCCTGGTGCCAAGGGGACGCAGCCTCCGCAGGCAGAGGACGAAAATCGGGAATGGTTGGGCTGTTTTGTCCAGGGGCGATCGCCGGTTCGCTTTCAACCGCAGCATCTAGTTCATCGTCGTCGAATGAACCAGGATCCACCTCTGCTTCTAAATCAATTGCAGCTGCGTCAGGTATCAAATCGATCGGCGCTGGGCTATGAGACGCAGCGCTAGAGGGCGGTGCGTCAGTCTCTAGCGAGGCATCAACCTCTAGATCTAAGCTAGCTGAAACAATCGACGGCAGAGCCCGGCGAACGGATGAAGACTCTGTGCCATCGCCATAGCCGGTGGGGCAGAGCAGCGCTTGACCTAAAATAATGGATTCAAACTCGCGATTGAAGTGGCGAATGGGCTGGCCCCGCCGCTGCCATAGCTTAAGAATCTGGTCGATAGAAACCACTTTGTAGCGCCCTTGATAAAGGGCTTCAGTAATAGCGTGGCTCACCCAAACTGGGCCAAACTCTTCCAACCAACCGGCAATAACAGCTTTGGTGGAATAGTCCTCAGCATCAAAGCTGTAGCTGGTGAGCAACTGGTAGATGGGCTCAACATCTGGAGTGTTGCTGAGGTAAGTCATAGTGGTTTGCCTACGCGTTAATCCCCACTACCTGGGGCATTTAGGTAGTCATTACCTTTCAGCTTAATCTTAAGCCTGTGTAAAGACTACCATCGTAAGGTTTATTACCGTGCGTGGGAGGCAGGGCTACTGCACCACCACATCGTTAGGGGTATCTGGAGGCGCATCAAAGGGAGCGGTGCGCCCCACCCAATCAAAGCCGCTAAGCCGAAATCCTAGGAAACCGGTGTCTTGAGTAGGGCTATAGGTTACCAGCAGCCCATAGGCGCGGCGGCGGTATTCAAAAATTAGGTTGCTATCAATGGTACGTCCGCTATCCACGTTAATTGAGGCCTGAAAACCGGCTAAAAAAGGCCCGTAGATCTGCTGAATGATGCCCCCAGACAGCACGTTTCGATCGACCGTTCGATCAAATAGAAAAGGGGATGTATCGCCACCGACGATGGTGTGTCTAAATCCAATATTAAACTGGGTGTAGTCGAAGGTTTTGCGCTGTAGGTGGCCCAGCTGACCCGACAAAACAACTCTAGTTTCTAACGACTCCTGGAAGTCGCTGCTGGTGTAGTAAGTAGCTCCACTTCGTAGCCCAACCCCTAGCCCCAGGTTGGGCACTAGCGGTCGGGGAGAGTAGCGCAACCCTTCGGTGGCGGTAGCGGGTAGCGGTTGCCCCTGCCATAGCAAGAAGTTGCGGGTGAGGTCAGCGCTACCCTGAAAACGAAACAGGCTGGCTAAGCCTACGCCTTCCCCAGGGTCTAGAAGATCGGGCCGGTCGGTGTTGGCGGTAATGTATTGCCCAGACACCTGATAGGTGAGGTCAATACCACTGTTACCCAAGGCCACTACGGGAGACTCAAGCAGGGCACCGATGGTATTTTGCACATCCTGAAACCCGAGGGAGCCATTGAAGAGGCGATCGCGGTAGCTATATTCCAGGGTAAGGCGGTGGGTACCAAGCAGTTGCCGGGCCCGGAAGCTGGCCCGTAGGCGATCGCTGAAATTGGCCAAGTCAAACCCCGCTAAGCTCAGGGATCCGAGGACTTGGGTGCGTGGCCCCAGGGAACCCTCAACCTGGGCCGCCAAACCAAAGTTGGCAGGGTCACCAATATTGTAGTTTGAGGCGCCCAACCAGCGGGAGATGAAAAACTGAGGCGCGATCGTGATGTTTAAAGGTCCCACCCTGTTGATCGGCACTGGGACTTCGACGAACAGGCCGCCGCGATCGCGCCCATCAATGCCAATGCCCGTAGGTATCGGATTCAGGGCTTCTGGAGGCAACTGCCCTCGGGTGAGCACAAAGCGATTTCTAAACAGCGGAATGGAGAAGCCCTGATTAAAGACCAGCCGGGGCCTCTCAAACACCAGCTCATCTTCTAACTCGTTGAGAGGGGTGAGCCGCACACTATTGGCTCTAAACTCCAAGTCTGGGGGCGAGAAGGGATCGTTCGTCAGCCGAACTTGCTCGGCATACCAACCGTCGGCATCAAAAGAAACCTGCCCAGCCTCAAACCGTACCCGCTCAATGGGGCGCTGCTCTCCCCCCAGCAGCACCTGGGGATCGCCCGTCGCCAGGGCAATCCCGCCCGGACTGGTAACTTGGGAAATGGACCTCTGATTTTGCAGCCGATAGTCGAGAGGCACGTTAGAACCCTGCCCTAAGCCAGCCGAATCGGTGGAGAAATCGTCTTCTATGGCGGGCAGCTCTAGCTCACCCCGGCTCTCGGTAATCGTGCCTGCCCCCTGCAACAGGTTGTAGGTAGCGGTTGCGCCCTCAATAATTTGATTGTTGCGGTTAAAGAAAACGTTGCCTTCGGCCCGTAGATGGCGATTGACTAAGTTCGCCCAGATGCGATCGGCGGCTAGCTGCCCCGTACCAAACTGCACCAGCACATCGCCTGTAGCGGTCACAATCTGGCGAATGGGCTCAAACTCCTGGCGATCGGCCCGCAGCAGAATAGAGCCTACCCCCTCGGATGGCAGTTCTGTCTCGGTAGGAGCGTCTTCGACGGGAGCACCGGTTGGTTCAGGCTCAAGCGGCTCAGAGGTAGGATTTTCTAGTTGCAGGCTTTCAGGCTCAGGTTTAGGCTGAGGAGGTGCTGAATCGACTTCAATCGGCTCTTCGGGGTCCTCGATCGCTGGGTCAGCAGGTATCAGAGGCGCGCTATCGGCGGGCTCAGGTACCAAAGGCTCTGAGCTGTCATCGATCGCCAACAGCGGTGAGAGCAGGCTAACCCCGCTCCAAGACGGAGGGGGAGTCACGGTGCTATCAGTGGGGGCGGTCGCAACCGTCGGCCCCATTAGCTCTGCCTGGGAGGCCATTACCGTCGAAACCAGCACGACTGCGGCTGACTCTGGGGGCGGGGGCACAGCGGGCAACATAGGCGGCAAAGGCATGGGCTGGCATCACCAAAGCAAAAACAAAGCCCGGCAAGCGGGCTCAAGCAGGCCGCTGTCACCAGGCCATTAACCTTGATGGAGCAACCCTAGGGCACAGACGGGCAACCCATGACAGGGCCGCCAATTCCCAGACTACTTTTGGCGGTGCAGGTTCCGCAGAGCAGGCTAGCTGGCAAGCCCCAGATCAATTCCTGGGGCATTTGCCATTGAGTAGACATCAACCTGTCACCCAGGCCAAGCCTAGTCCATGTCTTGACGGCCGGGGTTGCGGGAGGGGTCGCCGCTCAAAAGGCCGAACACAAATAGGGACACGAAGAAGGCGACTACGAGGTAAACCACAATCTTAAGGGTGAGCATGAGTTAGGTCTCCAAACCGGTAGTAGAGTAGGCCCAAGACCTGCCCCAAACAGTAGCCACATTCCGCTGGCGGAAACGGCCCCGGTGCAGGACTAAGCTGGGTCTATCATATCGCCAAACGTTCGCCTATCTGACGGCCCTGACTAATCTACCAGAGCGATCGCAGCCAGGCCCACGCCATTTGCAGCCAGGTTTCGAGCGCGTAGAGCACCCAGTCTAAACCCCGCAGCACGCTGACTAGAGGCAGGTCGACGTAGTTAATTTGGGTGACTTTGACATCTATGGCGCTCGGGGAATCGAGCTGATACTGGTCTGTTCCCGTGAGTGTAGTTGAGCTGGGCGAACGGTCGGCGGTGACAATTTCGATGGGTAAATGTCGGTCACCTAGGGCGATCGCACCATCGTGTCCCTGGGCTGCCAGAGCGGGGGAGTTAGCTACGGACACCGTCCCAGGCATCGCTACCGCTAACTCAACGCCCTGTTCGACCGAGGTCGTCGTTGGCAAGGTTCTAAAAGCAGGCTGACCATTCAACTGAGGTGGATATTGGCCTGCGATCGTTTCCGGCACCGTTGTCTCAGCGGTCGCTGGAGGCCTTTGGCGCACGATAGCACGACTAGTAGTGCGTCTGCCTGGGGCGATTGGCCAAAGGCCAGGCTCCGCCAACGCCGTCGTCATCTGCTGATCGGCTTCGCCAAATAGGTTGGTAGCTGCCGCCAGGGGGCTGGTTTGCAACCACCGCAGTGCAGCGGGCAGCCATCGCAGGGGAGGCAGCACCGCTGGATTGGTCTGGGGTAGAGGCAACCCAGGTTGATGGAGCTGAGAGTCAAGACTATGGCGGCGCTGTACCCGAGCATATTCCGCCAGCATGAGCACCAGGGCCTGCTCAAGCCGCTGTTGTTGATCCTCGCTCAGCCCGGCAAAAATCCCGTTGTCGACGGTCACTAGCACTAGCTGCCGAGTAGCTAAGTCTGAGGCAATACCGCGAATGGGTGCATTTAGCGGCACTAGATGCCACTGTCCGGGGGTTAGCACTGCGCCAGCCTTCGACTGCTTGAGCCATTGCCCATGGACGTTGACCAGCTGTAGCCTGCCAGGCCGAACCATGTGACTGTGGAGTACCGGCGGTTGAATGACTGATAGCAAGGCGCGAATAGGCGTGTCTGCTGCTACCAGTTCTGGAGGGAGTGCTCCAGTGAGTCTGGCCCAAACCGGCCGCCAGGGACGGGTGGCTTGTAGCCGCCGGTAGCCCATTCTCAGCCCCTGCACCGCCGCGTAGAGAGGGTAAACGGCCACTTGCAGACCCCACACCGCGGCGATACGCCCTTGCCGCAGCCACTGCCCAGTACTGTGGGCCACCTGCCGATACCCCGCCACCAAGCGGGCTACGGTCTGGCTTCGAAACGAGCGCGACGAAGTCGCCATAACTCTGCCTACACTGGGAAGACTGCCTTTGATCATACCGGAGCCATGCCCCCCGCCACCGTTCTCCCTGTACTCCCGCCGCAGATTCTAGACTCCCTCGATCGCCTTCGTCACCTGAGCCAACTGGACGTGCGGGATACCTGGCATCGCTGTCCCAATGCTGCGGAAAGCCCGGATGTGCCTTGGGGCAAGGCTTGGCAAAACTGGCCTTTAGCAACGCTAAACGATCGCCATCACATCGCCTGGCCTAAGGGTAAAGTTTCCCTGGGGCTGCACCAGCGATTTACCTGGCCCACCGACCTCAACGGCTATCCCCTTCAAGGGCTAACGGCACGGCTAGCGTTGCGCTGGTGGGCCAACCAGGCCGATATCTTTATCAATGGCGAACTGGTGCAGACGGGGGATATATTCGACTGCTGGACGCGGATTGTGCTGACGGACTGCGTCGTGCCAGGAGAAGCGGTGGATGTTTCACTGAAGCTGCTCAGCCCGGGGCACGATGAAGGGGCGCTGGTGCAAGCAGAACTGGTTTTTGAGGCTTTGGCGGGCGACTGCCCCGAACCCGGCTTTGTGGCTGACGAACTGGCGGTCTTGGCAACCTATCTGGCCCAGTTTGATGGGGAAAAGCTCGACATGCTTACCCAGGCTCTTGAGGGAATCGATTGGGATGGGGTGGGCGATCGCGATCGCTTCCACGCCTCCCTTCTGCGCGTGCGCGATGCTCTGAAGTCGTTTTCGCCCTGGCTCAAGCAGCGCACCCTCCACTGCCTAGGCCACGCCCATTTAGATTTGGCCTGGCTCTGGCCCGTCCCCGAAACTTGGGAGGCGGCCGAGAATACGTTTTGCTCGGTGCTAGCTCTGCAGCAAGACTTTCCTGAGCTGACCTTTAGCCACTCATCCCCAGCGCTGTTTGCCTGGTTAGAGCAGCACCGCCCCGAGCTATTCGCCACCATTCAGCAGCAGGTGAAAGCGGGGCGCTGGGCGATTGATGCGGGGCTGTGGGTCGAGCCTGACCTGAACTTGCCAGGGGGAGAGGCGATCGCCCGGCAGATTCTCTATGGCCAGCGGTACTGTGCCGAGAAATTTGGCGGGGTGAGCGCGATCGCCTGGCTACCCGACACCTTCGGCTTCTCCTGGCAACTGCCCCAGCTGCTTGCCCAGGGCGGCATTCGCTACTTCGCCACCCAAAAACTGCGCTGGAATGACACCAACCCCTTCCCCCATGACCTGTTTAGCTGGCAGGGGCTAGATGGCACCGAGATTACGGGCGTCACCCTGCCCCCCATTGGCACCGACATTACCCCGGTCGAGATGGCTCAATACGCCTGCCAGTGGGAAGTCAATACAGGGTTCGTGGATGCCCTTTGGCTCCCTGGCGTTGGCGACCACGGCGGCGGCCCCACCCGCGACATGCTGCTCAAAGCCCAACGCTGGGCTAGCTCCCCCTTCTTCCCTACCCTCACCTTCGGCCACGCCGTCCCCCTATTCGACCAGCTCACCCAAGCCCCCGCCCAGGAAACAGTTGTCCCTACCTCCACCACAACCTCATCTCCGCAGCCCCTCACCTCCCCACCCACTCCCTCACTCCCCACCTGGAAGGACGAACTCTACCTCGAACTCCACCGGGGCTGCTACACCACCCACGGTGACCAAAAGCAGTACAACCGCCGCTGCGAAGACATGCTGTTTCAGGCCGAACTGTTTGCCTCCATCGCCGCAATCTGTGGACTTCAACCCTATCCCCAAACCGATCTAGAAACCGCTTGGAAACTGGTGCTGTTTAACCAGTTCCACGATATTTTGCCGGGGTCATCTATCCCCGAAGTGTTTGAGCAGGCGAATACAGAATGGCAAGCGGCGTTGGAGATGGGCGATCGCATTCTGCAAACCTCACTTCAGGCTCTCGCCGAACGCTGTCCCCTCCCTTCGCCTCCGCATCCTGACGCTGTGCCCGTGGTGCTGTTTAATCCGCTGAACTGGGAGCGCAATGAAGTGGTGGCGATCTCTCTAGCTTCTGCCCTAGCTCAGACCTCTTGGCAAGCGCAGGATACCGGGGGCCAAACGCTGCTCACCCAGACCGATCAGGCTGACTCTTCCTCACTTCTGGTCTACGTTCCCGCTATTCCTTCGGTGGGCTATCGCCTGATCTGGCTGATTCCCGCCGAGGCGGACCAGCCCAGCCCACCGCCCGCCGATTGGATTTTAGAAAATACCTATCTGCAAACCATCATCGACCCGACCACTGGCGGCATCGCTAGCCTGGTCCATAAAGCCACCGCCACCGAAACCTTCCATGGCTGTGGAAACCAACTCCAAGCGTTCAAAGACGAGGGCCAGTATTGGGACGCGTGGAATATTGCCCCCGATTACCAAGACCATCCCCTAGATGCCTTTGTGCTCAAGAGTATTAGCTGGATTGAGTATGGCCCAGTGCGGCAAACCCTCCGGGTAGTCTATTCCTTTAACCAGTCAACCATCGCCCAAGACTACCGTTTAGAGGCAAATTCCCCTGTGCTTGCGGTTCACACCGAGGTGGATTGGCATGAAACCCAGGTAGTGCTGAAGGCGGCGTTTCCGCTGACAGTGTCGGCGGCGGAGGCGACCTATGAAATTCCCTTTGGGGCGATCGCCCGCTCCACCACACCCACTACTCCTCAAGACCAAGCCAAGTGGGAAGTGCCCGCCCTGCGCTGGGCCGACCTCAGCGATGGCGAACGCGGCGTGAGCATTCTCACCGATTACAAGCATGGGTTCAATGCCACGCCCAGCCAGCTGCGACTGACGCTGCTCAAAGCTCCTATTTGGCCAGATCCGGGGTGCGATCGCGGCCTCCAGACCTTCAGCTACGCCGTTTATCCCCATGCTCACAGCTGGCAGCAGGCCAAGACGGTGCAGGCCGCCCGCAACTTCAACTTGCCCGTTCGGCCCTGGGTGTTGTCATCCTCTACCTTGTCCGTGAACGCTCGATCCTCCGTCAGCTTCCTCGATTTAGGAGACACTGCGTTTGTGCTGTCAGCCTTCAAACAGGCGGAAGGATCGGCAAATCGATACATTCTGCGCGGCTATGAAAGCAATGGCTCAGAAACATCCCTAAAGCTTCAAGGATCTATTCCAATGGAGGTGGCGGGGCGAGTCAATTTGCTAGAAGAACCCCATGAAGCGAAGGGATTGCATGAGGTAGATCCCTGGCAGATTGTCAGTTTGGCTATATCCATCAGCCCTATAGATACTCAAACTAAATTTTTGCAGGTTGCTCCCTAGCCATTGCCAGGGGCTATCCTGGTCACAAAAGCACTGATGGCTGAGGTGATGGCTTGCAACCCTAGGGCATCAGGACGGTGCGGGGAATCAGGGCATCACCCCCAGGATTTGATCGCAGTTTGCGAGCCTGGGCCAGCAGTTGCCATGCTGCAGGCGACAGTGCGCCGGGGGCTAATAGGGAGAGTCCAGTGGTGACCTGGCGCTGGCGCAAAGCAACTAGGCCCCAGTGCAGGTGCAGGTATTGGCCAATGGCGGCGAGGGTGGGAATGCGATCGCGGTATCCCTCATTCACCCGTCCATAGATACGCTCTTTGATGGTCAAATTCAGCGCCATGCGGCGGCTGAGCGGCATTTTTTGCTCGTAGCCCCCGGCCCAAAGGGTGCGGTAGGCCAGGCACTCGTTAATAAACAGCGCATCACCAAAGTCGGCCAGCTTTACCCAGGCGTCGATGTCGTCGTAGTTGGTGGTCATGGTGGTATCCCAGCCGCCCGCCTGCAAAAAGGCATCGCGGCGAGCCGCCACCTGAGCCGGGGTGCCAAAAGGCACCTGATCCATCAACATGCCGTAATGGATAGCGCTTTGGGGAATATAAAAAACTTGGCCAGGGCCGGTGGCAGGAGTGCGACGAATTTCAGCACCATGCTCGTCGACCTGGATGGCTTGGCAGGAGCAAAGGACGGCTTCGGGATGCTGGGCGATCGCCGCTGCCATCTTCTCAATGCAGTCTGGTGCTAGATAGTCGTCATCATCCAGAAACTTAACCCACTCTCCGCTGGCGGCAGCCACGCCGTTGTTGACCGTAGCAGCATGGTTAAGGTTTTTAGCATTGCGGTAGTAGACAACCTGGCTGCCCAGACTGCGCACATACTCCTCAGTGCTGTCGGTGGAGGCATCGTCAGCGACGACAACTTCGCAGGGCACGGTTTGGTTGAGACCGCAGGCGATCGCCCGCTTCAGCAGCTCCAGCCGATTGTAGGTAGTAATCACCAAGCTAAATTTCATGGCCGCCTCCCCAGGCCAGTAGGCCCAGCATCCCTAATTAGGATATTGATTGCTGCCTTAGCATGCCCTACCAACAGAATAGATTACCAAAGGGTTTAAGCCCTCGTAGAGGCTTCTGCCACGGGTAAAGAGATGGTCAAAGTTGCGTCAGATCAACCCATCAACGATAGGCTTATTTACGCTATCAGACTAAACATCCTCAAAATAACCTTGAACCCCTTCTCCCGTTTTGGGAGAAGGGGTTCAAGGTTATAGCTTGCTTCCCATAAAGTGAGACAAGCTTACGAAAGTTGGCTGCACTGAGTAGCGATGCTACATCGAGGAAAAGCGCTATTAGCTAATAGCAGATGCCATTTCCCGCTGCAGCTTACCCTTGGCAGCCTTAAAGTCAGTTGCCATTTGTTCCTTTTGGCTAGTGCTGCAATTCTTATCAATAGCGGCAAACATCGTAGATTCTTCCTGGCGAATATGATCGCCAACGACATCCATCAACTGTTTGACCTTTGATTTGAACTCATCAGTCGAAGCAGGGTCAATGGCTTTGATCTCATCCAACATGCGCTTCATTTCAGCTTGCTCATCGTACAGCTCTTGAGTATTTTCGTTGCCGTAGAATGAGCGTACGTTTGGATAGACGACTTCTTCTTCCGCTTCAGCATGGGCCAGCAAATCTTTATAAAGCTGCCCAAAATACTCTTGCAGCTTTTGAGGATCCTGAGTACCGCCGATTTCGGTAAAGATAGTGTTTGTCTTGTTATGATCTAGCCGAATCAGGGTTTGAATATTCATATCCTGTTTGTCGGTATTTTGGGTCACTACGCTACCAAATACCCCCGACAATGCGGCGATCGAATCTTGCACCCTTGCCCAAATCCCTTGATCGGCGTCTTGACCGGTCATCTCACGAACACCCACTTGTTCGAGCATTCCCTTAAGCTGTTCTTGGTGGGCACGCCCCTCAAAATTGACCGTATTCAAAGGCCCAATAGCTACTTCTATGTCTGCTCCTACCTTCTGGGCTGCCTTATGAATTACGATGCCGCTCATCGCTTGACCGTGCTTCATCAATTCATGGTGCATGAGTTTTTGGTAAAACGTAAACTCATCACCAGACATCATCTGCTCAAACTGTGAAATAAATGTTCCAGTTGCAGGACTAGGATCGGCTGGGACACCATATTGAACGATTACAGTTTCAATAATGCCAAGGTTTTTCTGGTCGTCCTCTAGAAAGTTCTGGAGACGTTCGCGAATATCCTGGTGCGGACAGGTCTCCATGAGCTTTTGATCATTCGAGATTATCAAATTTTGAAAGGCCTTTAAGTCTGCCAGTCTTTCACCGATTAACTGCCGCTTTGTATCGTCTAACGTTGTAACCATGATTGATTTTCCTCTGCAAAACAACTAGATTCAAGCTTAATTATCAAGTTTGACAAAACCTAGGCACCCCCGCCGAATCTACAGCGGTTCGAATAATTCTTGAATTCAGGATAGGCATCTTTCCTTAGAGGTAAGATGCCTATCCCAAGAATTTCTTCGAATTAGAAAAGTGCTATAAAATCATGGAAGTATGCCTACATCCTGCTTAGAGACGTTGAACAGCTGAATCTTCTATTGGTTGATAGAAAATGTGCCTATTAGCCAACGTCAAAAAGCACTAGGGAAAACTTATGTAAGCCATCCTATGCCATGATCTTGGGGGGCAAGAAACTTGAATAACACACCTCTAAACTTTAAATAGGTGTGTCTTTATCGTCTACCTAACCTGGGTCATAGGTTTTGGCCCTGCCGTGTAGAAGTAGGTATTCCTAAAGAATTAATCACAAAGGAAAAGTTTGGATTTTGTTGGTGATTAGAGCGTTAGCTAGCGGAATCCAACTAAGCTCACCGATGCTTGGGTTTCTCTGCTGGAGATACTGCGCGAACACTCTGGTTTACTCAGCTTGGGAGCATGCCTGTTTTTAGTTAGACAGAGCACTAGAGCGGTTCGGCTGCTTCAACGAAGATTTAGTTTCAGTTTTGATGCGTGTAACTAAAGCAGCGCCTAAACACGTCAAAATCAGCATTGCAGAGATTTTATAAAAATTCGAGGTCTCTGTTGGCTCTAGCAGCCTCAGCATGCTTCTCGACCTCCTCCCAGCAGAAGATTTATTGGATTGGCACTCACCTTCCTATGGGCAAGCTGCGCTAGTGCCGCAGATCTAGGCTTCTTCAGAGACCTGTTGCTTTGAGACCAAACCTAAAAGCCAAAAGGCTCTAAGGCCATCATCGCTACGACAAAACACACTCTGCAGATACCCTAGATTTAGCTAGCCCTTGTGCTCTCCAGATTACGACAGCTTCAGCACCGCCATGAAGGCTTCTTGGGGCACATCTACCGTGCCGATCGCCTTCAGACGCTTCTTACCTTTGGCCTGCTTCTGCAGCAGCTTTTTCTTGCGGGAGATGTCGCCGCCGTAGCACTTGGCCAGCACGTCTTTACGCAGGGCGGGGATGCTCTCGCTGGCCACCACCCGACTGCCGATCGCCGCCTGAATCGGAATCTTGAACTGGTGGCGCGGAATCAGTTCTTTAAGCTTTTCGACTAGGGCTTTGCCCACGTAGTAGGCCTTGTCGCGGTGGACGATGGACGCTAGGGAATCGACCGGGTCGCCATTGATCAACACGTCGAGCCGCGACAGATGGTTTTCTCGGTAGCCAATCAGGTGGTACTCCATGCTGGCGTAACCCTTGCTGCGCGACTTCATCTGGTCGAAAAAGTCAGTCACGACCTCGGCCAGAGGCACCTCGTAGATCAAGGTGGTGCGGCCCTGGGCTAGGTACCTCATGTCTTTAAATTCGCCCCGGCGGCCCTGGCACAGCTCCATCAGCGCGCCCACATATTCTTCGGGGGTGATCATGTCGAGCTGCACGTAGGGCTCTTCAATCTTTTCGCGGACCTGGGGGTCGGGCAGGGTGCTGGGATTGTCAATTTCGAGCACCTCACCCTTGAGGGTGGTGACCCGGTAGATTACCGAGGGCGCGGTGGTGATTAAATCCAGGTTGTACTCGCGCTCTAGACGCTCCTGCACAATTTCCATGTGCAGCAGGCCCAAAAAGCCGCAGCGAAACCCAAAGCCCATGGCGCTTGAGGTTTCTGGCTCGTACTGGAGAGCGGCGTCACTGAGGCGGAGCTTTTCGAGGGCCTCGCGCAGCTCCTCAAACTGGTCTGAAACGATAGGGAAGAGGCCACAAAACACCATCGGCTTAGCTTCAGCGTAGCCGGGCAAAGCTTCGGTGGCGGGGTTTTGCACCAGGGTAATGGTGTCGCCCACGCGGGCATCTTCTACGGCCTTAATCGAGGCGGCAAAGTAACCCACTTCTCCCGCATGAAGCTCGTCTACCCGAATCTGAGTGGGGGCAAGCACGCCCAGCTCGTCGATCTCGTATTCTTTGCCTGAGGCCATCAGCCGCACTTTGTCTTTGCGACGAATGCTGCCATCCATGACGCGGAAGTAGACGATCACGCCCCGGTAGCTGTCGTAGTAGCTGTCGAAGATCAGCGCTCGCAGGGGCTGATCGACGGTGTCAGTCGGGGGCGGCACCAGGTAAACGATAGATTCTAAAATTTCGTCGATGCCGACCCCTTCTTTGGCTGAGGCGAGAATGGCACCGCTGCAATCGAGGCCGATGATGTCTTCAATTTCTTGTCGGATGCGCTCGGGTTCGGCACCGGGCAGGTCGATTTTGTTGAGAACGGGGATGATTTCGAGGTTGTTCTCCAGGGCCAGATAGACGTTGGCCAGGGTTTGGGCCTCGACCCCCTGGGAGGCATCGACCACCAGCAGCGCCCCTTCGCAAGCAATCAGCGATCGCGACACCTCGTAAGAAAAATCGACGTGCCCTGGGGTGTCGATCAGGTTGAGGACATAGTCTTTGCCGTCCTTGGCCTTGTAGTTCATGCGGGCGGCCTGGAGCTTGATGGTAATGCCCCGCTCCCGCTCCAGATCCATATTGTCGAGGAACTGGGCCTTCATTTCGCGATCGCTGACGGTGCCGGTGCGCTGGAGCAGTCGGTCGGCCAGAGTCGATTTGCCGTGGTCAATGTGGGCAATAATCGAGAAATTGCGAATCTGAGAGACGGGAACCTCTGTCATACAAGGCTTACCAGCGGCATATAGTTCACAGACTTTAATATTGTAATCCCTTGTTTGGCGAATACTCGGTGGCGAGAGGGGGAGTGAATGGGGAGAGAGGTGCGGGAGAGAGGGGCTGGGGAAGGTGAGGAGATGGGGAAGATGGAGGGGTTAGACTTGTTATGTCAAGGTCTTTAGACTTAATCCTGCTGGGGTTGTGGGCGTTAACGCTAAACCCACCTATGTCAGGGCTTAGACTGAATGATAGATTTTAATCCACTCCATACCCGGCAGTTAGGCCACTCAATTATGCAAAACTCTGCCTCTCCTTCCGGCGAACGGTCGGCGGAAAAAGTTGATCTCTCAGTACAAATCGACAAAGACCTGCTCGACCAGGTTTCCCACCTTTCCCCTGACCCTAGCAAGGTGATCGATGTTGCCCTGCGGCAGTGGCTGCGGGGCGATCGCCGCTACGAAGATGATCTGGTGCGCCACCTGCCCCGCAATCCAACGGTGCCTCCTAAGGGCGAGTGGAACGATTAGGTGTGGGCAGATAGGGTTCAGGGTATACGGTATAGGGTTTAAGGCTACCCCTTAAACCCTATACCTGACACTCTAAACCCTTCCAAGATCCATCCCAACTAGAGCCATTGGTGCGATCCGTTGGTTAACATGGGAGCGTTCCGGCCTCTTACCCCTATGCGATCGCGACCTTCTTTCTCGACCTTGGCGGCGGCCAGCCCAGCGGATGCTATTTCCGCCTGGATCATGGTGCTCAGCCCTGCGGCGGTGGTGGAGTCAATTCAAACTGTGGGGAACAAAGCTCTGCCAGAGGCGCTAACAGCTAACTGGGTGGGGCGATCGCTGGCCGAAATCGTCTCCTTTGCTACTCCCCATACCCTGGGTCAGGCACTCGAAAGCCTAGCTACCCGCCAGGAACCGGTGCAGCTGCCAGGACGCTGCCCGTTGGGATCCCACAGCATTGATGTGCAGTGGGTGCTTCAACCCTTAATTGGCCTAGACGGCCAGTTGTTTCGCATTGCCGCCACAGGCTACCTGGCTGACCCGCACGGGTTGGCTGGCATTCCCTGGCTGCGAACCGTAGAAGCTCCCGCTGCGGTCCAGGAGAACTTGCCTGGGGCCTGCGCCCAGCTGCAAACCTACTCGCCCCGGCTCACCCAAATTACCCGCAACGTCCGCTGGACGCTGGATCTAGAAATTATTCGTCAGCAGACGGTAGAGGGTCTGGGCGACTTGTTTGGGGTGAACCGCTGCCTAGTGTGCAGCTGCGACGCTATCCCCAACATGACTCCTCAGGCTGCCACAGTGACCGCTGAGTATACGCGGTTGGGCGATTTGCCCAGCTGGCAGGGGCAGGTGTGGACGCTAGCCGAAACACCTTGCCTCAGTGCTGCGGCTCAGTCGTCAGTGGCGGTGGTGCCGCAGCGGCAGCCCGCTGACCCGTCTATCGTAGCGGTGGCCACTCGCTACCAAAACACCATCAACGGCTTTATCGTGCTCCACGATCGCCCCGATCGCCCCTGGTCAGACATTGAGCTAAATTTGCTCACTGACTTGGCCGATCAGGTAGGTACGGCGATCGCCCACGCCACCCTATTCGGCGAGAGCCATGCCCTAGCTATCAAACTCCAGCAGGCCAACGCCAGCCTGATGGAAAAGCAGCTTGAGTTTCAGGAGGCCCGCCGCCAAGCTGAAGAAGCCCGCCAGCAGGCCGAAGAAGCCTCGCGCCTGAAGAGCGAGTTTTTGGCCAATACCTCCCACGAGCTGCGCACCCCGCTCAACGGCATGATTGGCTTTCTCAGACTTGTGCTCGACGGCATGGCCGACGACCCCGCCGAGCAAGAAGAATTTATTGAGGAGGCGCATAAGTCAGCCATCCACCTCTTGCAGCTGATCAACGATGTGCTCGACATCGCCAAGATTGAAGCGGGCAAAATGCAGATCGACATGGGGCCAATTAGCCTCAAGGAGCTGCTGGCCGATGTGGAAAACTTCATGCGCCACCAGGCCGACGAAAAGCACCTGGCTTTCGACATTTTGCTGCCCGCCACCCGCGACGACATTACCGTCAACGGCAATTATCAGCGCTTGCTCCAGGTGCTCATCAACCTCGTGGGTAATGCTATCAAGTTCACCCACGAGGGTGGTGTCACCATCAGCGCCGAGGTGAAGCCCCAACAGATGGAATACCAGGGCAAAACCTGGCCCGGCCTGGTCAAAATTAGCGTGGCTGACACGGGCATTGGTGTTTCTCTTGAAAAGCAAGACCGCTTGTTTCAGAGCTTTAGCCAGGTGGATGGCGATCGCACCCGTCAGTATGGCGGCACGGGTCTAGGGCTAGCGATTTCCCAGCGTCTGGTGGAGGCCATGGGCGGCGTAGTGCAGTTTATCAGTATGGGCGAGGGGCTAGGCTCCACGGTGACCTTCACGGCACTGCTCTACCAGAAGCCGGTAGTGATCGACAAAGAGCCGGTATATCCACCGAAATAGAGAGTTTGCGGTTACGATAGGGCTGTTTCCGCCATCCTTGCCATCATGACCAGCAAACGAGCCACCACGCTCAAACAAGCCTTCCAAGTTTGCGATTTGGGGGCGTTAACTGGGGCTGCGATTGATCGCTATTACGTAGATCTGTCTTCAGTACGCAGTGCTCAGTCAATTACCAGCGTTAGTCACCGGCTTGATTTTCTTGACCCTGGACAACCCGCTGCCGTTCTCTTTACCGGGCACCGGGGCTGCGGCAAAAGTACCGAGCTACAGCGCATCAAACGGCGGTGGGAGCTACAGTACAACGTCATCTATATCAAAGCTACTGATGAGTTAGACATTAACGATGGTGACTACAAAGACATTTATCTGGTCATCGTCAAATATCTGACTCAAGCTCTACAAAGCTGGGGGCTCAGCAGTGATTCAACCCTGGTCAGAGCCTTTGAAGACTGGTTCAAAGATATTACTCAGGAAACCGAGCGCACTAAAGAAACCTCTGTGTCTGTAGAGGGTAAGGCAGGCGTAGGCGGCGGCATTCCCAACTTGTTGGCCATGTCCGTCAATCTGCTGGCTCAAATCAAAGGGTCAGAAAAGCACAAGAAACTCATTCGTGAAAGCTTGCAGCAGGGGTTTTCGCGTCTGCAAGAACACACCAACGCTCTGCTTAAGGATGCCTTTGAAAAGCTCAGAGAAAAACAGCCTAATACCAAAGGCTTTCTCTTCATCTTTGACAACCTCGATCGGGTGCCGCCCCAGGTAGGTGAACACCTGTTCCTCAAATACGCCAACCAGTTGGCCGAGCTGCACTGCACCGTAATCTACACCGTCCCCATTTCGGTGATTTATTCGGGCAACAACTTCGCCAACGTCTTTGGTGATCTCAACGTAATGCCTATGGTCAACATTTACCAGTTTGAGCGAGAGCCTGCTGAGTTAGCCTACAACCCTAACGGGCTGGAGGCGATGGCCAACCTCATCGATCAACGAGTTGATACGGAACAGCTTTTTGAAAGCAGGGAGATCTTGCATGAGCTAGTGCGGTTAAGCGGTGGGCATGTGCGCCAGCTTATGCAGCTCATTCGTACGGCCTGTCTGAATGCACAAGGCAGCAAGATTTCAGCCACGGATGTAGAACGCGCTGCTGCTAAAGAGCAAAACCACTTCGAGCGCTTCATCCCCAGCGACCACTACCCGGTGCTGGTCGACATTTACCGCCACAAGGGAGTTCAGCTCGATCCGGCGGCTCAAGCTATGATGCAGTCAATGCTGTTCAACATCACCGTGCTGGAGTATGAACAGTTGGACAACCTGCAAGCCTGGAAATACATCAACCCACTGGTGAGGCGAACCAATGCCTTTCGGGAAGCTCTTCGGGCGTAGTAAGCCCTCTCAGCCATCGCCAACCCCTCAGACACCGCAATCAGAGCAGGTCGTTTCCCCATGGGAAGCCCAAAATGAAGACACGATTGTAGAACTGGCTCGGTTTATTGACTTTGCCGAAGGTTTCACCATCGGTTTTGTAGAAATTAGCTTTCCTAGGGATATTGATGACTTGCTCAAGGTGCTGCGCAAACGCCTAGAGTGCCATTTGACAGAGTTTTATGTCTTTGACTTATCAGACCCCAGCCTCACCTACTTACAAGATGAATTAAGCCAGCGCATTGACCAGATTGCCAACTCTATTTCTACCCTGGTGAATCCTAAAAGGGTGATTTTGGTGAAGGGGCTAGAGAACTCGATTGGTCTGTTTGGTGACTACCCCCCGGTGCTGCAAGACCTTAACTTTGTGCGCGATGCCTTAGCCGACTCGGTGCCCTACCCGGTGCTGTTCTGCCTGCCCAGCTACGCTATCAATCGGGTGATCAAATTTGCGCCCGACTTTTGGAGCTGGAAATCGGGAGTTTTTCGCATTCTCGCCAGCCACGACCGGCAGGATGAGGCGTCAATCTATGCGCTCCATACTAGAAAACTATTGGGCGGTGCTAGCCAGCTAGAGAAACAAGAACAGATCAAGCTACTGGAAAAACTGGCCCAAGAATTTGATCCTCTAGCTGCCAACCGCAACAAAACCGATCTCCGTATTGCTGTCCAAGCATTAATAGAATTGGGGATTGTTTATATCTCCTCTGGGGAATTTCTGAAAGCTCAAGCAGCCCTGAAACCGACCACCCAAATTTTTGTCAAATCAGAATGGCAACCTGAAACCCAACGTGATGTGGCGATTCGAATCAGGTACCTAATTTGGCAGGGATGGTTAGATTGTAGATTAGGACGTGTGGCTCAAGCCAATCAAGGCTTGAACACCGCCTTGGTGCTGAGCGGTCAGATTGATCTTGATCTTAAAGCTGTTTCCTCCTCTTGTTTAGGACGTCTCAAAGCTCAGCAGGGCCAGATTGAAAAGGCGATCACGCTCTTCCAGCAGGCCTTAGACATCCACGAGCACATTGGCCACCCTCAGGGCAAAGCCAGAAACCTTCACGCAATTGCCAGCATTAAAGTTCAGCAGGGCCAGGTTGAAGAGGCGATTGCGCTCTTCCAGCAATCTGTGGTCATCTACGAACACATCGGCGACGCCCATGGCAAAGCTGCTACTCTCAACGCAATTGCCAGCATTAAAGTTCAGCAGGGCCAGGTTGAAGAGGCGATTACGCTCTTCCAGCAATCTATGGTCATCTACGAACACATCGGCGACGCCCATGGCAAAGCTGCTACTCTCAACGAAATTGCCAAGATTAAAGTTCAGCAGGGCCAGGTTGAAGAGGCGATTACGCTCTTCCAGCAATCCTTAAAAATCGACGAACGCATTGGCAACCCATATGGCAAAGCTGCCACTTTAAAAGAAATCGCCAAGATCAAAGCTCAGCAGGGTCAGGTGGAGGAGGCAAGCAAACTCTTTCAGCAGTCTTTAGATATCTTTGAGCGCATCGGCAGCCCCTATGGCAAAGCTGCTACCCTTCGTGAATTAGCTAGCATAAGTGCCAATCAAGGAGATGTAGACAAAGCTAACAAGCTTTATGAAGAGTCCTTGGCCATCTTGAAACGAGTTGGTGCAGTTTTAGGCCAAGCTAAAACTCTATGGAAATACGGGGAATTTTTGGCTGATGATCAACCTGATCTCACCATTGCTGTCTCCTATTTACAAGAGTCCCTGGACATTTTGAGAAGACTCGGTTCACCCGATGCTGTTACAGTGAAAGCTCTTCTTGAGCAAGTACAAGTTAGGGCAAATAGCTATCCTTAAACTAATTTGACCTCAGGTTTTTCGCTAGAGCAGGTAGGCGGGGCGAGCGGTTTGAGCTTGGGTCAGAGTGTTGTGTACAGCGTCCCAATTTTCGGCAGAAATTAGCGCCTTCATCCGCTCTAGCTGGTGCTGATATTGAGACAATGCATCCAGCAGTGCGGTGCGGTTGTGGCGGGCCATGAGGGTGCCTAGCTCGGGCACGCCGCCGCCCACCCGGCTGGTGTCTTGAAAACCCGAGCTGGCTAGAGTTTGGGCGAGCGCCAGAATAGTGGAGTCAGCTTCCCCCTGGCAAGCAAGAATCAGGCTGCTGCTGACCATCACCGGCAGGTGTGAGATCCAGGCGACGGCGCGATCGTGCTGGTCGGGGTGGCACTGGCAGAGGTTAGCGCCGAGACTGGCGGCGATCGTCCTCACCCGCTCCAACGCCTCAGGGTTCGTTGCTGTAGTCGGAGTGAGCACGTAAGGGCGATCGCGAAACAACCCCGCTTCCGCGACCGCCAGCCCGGCCTCGGCCTTACCCGCCATCGGGTGCCCGCCCACAAAGCCAGGCCACAAAGCCTCCAGACTAGGTACAAGCTCTCCTTTTACTGACGCCACATCGGTGACCACCGCTCCCTCAGATAGGTAGGGGGCGATCGCCGCCGCCGTATCGACGACAGCATCAATCGGGGTGCAGATAAACACCACATCGGCCTCGGACACCAGCGCCAACTCGGTGCCAGCCTCAGTCACGGCTCCCATCGCCAGAGCCTCTTCGGCAGTGGCGGTGCGGCGGGCAATGCCCACGATGGGATGACCGTACCGAGTTAAATCGAGCCCCAACGAGCCGCCGATTAGGCCCAAACCAATGATGGCAATGCGTTCCATAGCTGTAACCCCGTATCCAGAGCAAACCCTAACAGCATATCGGTGGGGCGATACCTAGCGACCCCAACCAGTCATCTATGCGACAATAAACGCCTGTAGCTGAGCGGGCAACCCTCCGCTTCCTCCAGTCGTCAACCATTCCAATTCATTCTTTCGTGGCGCTGCGGCGTTTCCCCCCGTGATTGAGGCCCAAGTACACCAACAACTGCGCGCGCTGCTGCGGGAATGGGGAGAGCCGAGCTGGCCCCACCACCTGACGCTGGCGCGGTTAGTGGCGCGGGCGCTGCGGCTGGGGCGCAGCGCGTTGATGCAGGTGGGCGGCCTATCGGGTTATCAGGGCGAATATCGCCTCAGCTACCTGATTGCGCTGATGATGTGGCCTGGCCCGGCGGTGGTGGTGGCTCCTGACTCCACAGCCCAGCGGGTGCTGATGGTTGATATTCCTCGCCTGCAAGAAAAGCTGCGGCTGCGGAAGCCGGTGCAGATGGGCGATCGCTGGCCTGGCGACGGTTTTGACGGGCTGCTAATCACGACGCCCGAAGCCTGGCTGGGCGATCGCCTGGAGGGGGGCCACCAGTTCCCTGACGGCATCCCTACGCTGATTGACGATGCCGACAACCTCGAACTTTGGCTACACCAGCAGCTCACCGTTGACCTCGGCACCCTCAACTGGACCCACCTGGCGCTGGCCTACCCCGACCACCATAGCCTCATTCAAAACACCCACGTGGCCCTTACCCACGCGGCCTTTCAGCGCCCGGCCAACCCCTACCATCGCTACTTGCTCGAAGAAGGCGATAGCCAGCAGCTCCAGCGCCTACACCAGGTGCTGACCGCTAGCCGCGCCAATGTGCCCCAAACCGAGGGGCCAATGCCGCCCCAGTGGGCGAAGTTCTGGCAGCGGTTTAACCCGCCCGACCATCTGCTCTGGTTTGCGGTTGATCGCGATCGCGGCCAAATGACGCTCCACTGCGCTCCGGTAGAACTCGTCACCGCTATGACCTCGGTGTGGCCCCGCCAGCCGGTGGTGCTGATTGGGGCTGCCCTTGACCCTGACGAAGCGGCCGAAAATTTTCGTCAGCGCCTAGGGCTGGGCGATCTCACCTGCCTCCAGTTCACCCCTAATCGGCAAAACGACGCCATTCAGCTCTACCTGCCCACCCAACTGCCCCTGCCCAACACCCCCCAATTTCAAGGGGTGCTGCACCAGGAAATTCGCCGTCTGCTAAACGTCGCCCGTCCCCAAATCTCTGGCCCCACGGTAATCTTGCTGGATGATCTACCCCTAAAAGGTCAGCTGGGGGCAATGCTAGCTGGAGAGTTTGGCTCGCGGGTGCAGGTGGAGAATGCTGCCATCGACACCAACGGCATTCTCGTCAGCGGCTGGGCATTTTGGCGACAGCACCAGGCGCTGTTACCGCCCCCGGCGGTGCTAATTATTGCGACCCTGCCCCTGCCTTCTCTAGAAAACCCGATGGTGGCCGGGCGCGTGGCCTATCACAAGCGGCGGCGGCAGGACTGGTTTCGGCTGTACCTCTTCCCCACAGCGGTGACGGAGTTGCAGCGGGCTGTAGCCCCCTCTCGGTTGCATGGAGGCACCGTGGCCCTGCTCGACACCCGCGTGCACTACCGCAGCTACGGAGCACAAATTTTAGAAGCACTGAGCCCAGCGGCCTGCACGCGATCGCTGCCCACCCAGTGGGGGCCTTAGGGCAGAGCCGTGAAATTCTAGAATGTGGACGTTGATTACACCGCAGGGCGATCGGTGAACGCAACCCAAGCTCTGTTGGTCACCGGCTTTGAACCATATTCCTTAGGTGTTATGACATGCACCAAGCCCCTACCCAACTCATCACAGAACGACTGATTTTACGGCGCCCATCCCTTGCCGATGCGGCGGCTATTTACGAATTCGGTCGTGATTCCGAAGTAGCCCGCTATATGGACTGGCCGAGGCATAAGGACATTCAGGATTCTATTGAGGCGCTGGAAAGCTTTGCTGCTGAATGGGAATCGGGCAGTGAGTTTTGTTGGGCAATCACTACCAAGACTGAGAACACAGCAATGGGGACGATTGCGTGCCGGATAGAGAGTCCTAGAGCAGATTTTGGTTATGTTCTAAACCGCCGCTATTGGGGGCAAGGGTTCGCGACAGAAGCAGTCAGGGCTGTGATGTCTTGGGTAATGAGTCTTCCCGAAATTGATCGCATCTGGGCAACGTGCGACACAGAAAATCTTGCATCCGCGCGAGTTTTGGAAAAGGCAGGTCTACAGCGTGAAGGAACATTGCCTCGATCTACCATTCGCCCCAACCTTTCGTCCACACCACGAGACACATTCATCTTCGCCAAAGTACGAGATCCGGTATGACAGTCTCCCTGTCAGTTAAGGTCCGTCGTAAGTCGAGGGCCCGAATGACGTCAAATCATTTAATCTGATGATGAGTAGAGCATGTAGCGGCGTAGACCCATGGGCGAATCAAAACGACGCAAAGAGCAGCTAGGCGAGAAATACGGTCAGTCAGAGCCAATTTTGCCCTGGCTGCCAATTACCAAAGATCAGTCGCAGCAGTTCATGAAATGGACCGCCCGGGGTACTTGGGGTTCTATCGTGCTGATCATCGCTTTTTGGATTACGCTCCGGTTTATTGGCCCCAGCTTAGGCTGGTGGACGCTGGCGGACTAGGGCGAGCCAGATAGCGTCTCGTTTTTTGGCTTTGTCAGCTGTCCTTGGCCTAAAGCTACCTGGCCACGCTGCATTTCAAGGTTTGAAGACAAAACCGAGGCAAATCTCCCGCCAGCGCTAAGAAATCGTAACTGACGCTTTCCGTCTTCCTTTGATTCTGGGTAGAGTGGAGGAGGTGGTTGCGCGGGAGCTTACGGGTATATGCTGAGTCAACAGCAGTCTGGCCCCCAGCGGGGAGAACCTCTAGCAGAAGGGGTTGCTAAGGATTTTAGTCTAATCATCGATGAGGCCGACTCGGCCCTGGGGCTATCTGAGGTGATGGTACCAGTGCCCAAGAGCGGCAACCAGTCTTGGCGGCTGCTGATGATTACTCTGTTGAGCTGTTTTGCAGCCAGTGGCGCGGCGCTAGGAGCGTTCTTCTGGCTGATTAATCTGCCTCCCACCGCCAACTGTGACAACACAGCCTCAGTAACGACCGATCGCGCTCAGCTATTTTGTGCCCAGGTCGCGGCTGAGTCGGGTGAGCTGCCCGATGTGCTGACTGCCCTGGATCTGGCGGGCAGCTGGACGACCGGCCACCCGCTCTACTACGAAGTGCAGCCTCTGATTGAGCAGTGGTCGTGGGTAGTGCTCAAGGCCGCTGAACAGGAGCTGCGCAGCAATGGCAGCATGGAGCAGGCTCAGGCGCTGGTGAGCCACATTCCGGTCGATAGCCCGGTGTTTGCCACGGCCCAAGAGACGATGCAGACCTGGCAGGGCGAGTGGGCTCAGGGCGAAGCTATTATGGCCACGGCCCAAACTGCGCTCAAGCAAAAAGATTGGCCCACTGCCTCGCAGCAGATGCTGGCCCTAGGCGAGCTGAATAATTCTCACTGGCGGGTGACTCAGGTGCAGGCCCTGTCGAGCCAGATTCGATTGGAGCGTCGGGCTCAGGAGCTGTTGAGTGAGGCGGTGGCCACTGCTGTCCCCGGCGGCAGCGATCGCCTCGAAGCTGCTCTGCGCACCGCCAGCCAGATCGACGAAAGCACCTACGCCCGTCAGCAGGTGCAGCCCTACCTCGATAGCTGGAGCGATCTGCTGCTCAAGCTGGGGCAAGACAAGTGGTATGCCTCGGAACTCGACGCGGCGATCGCTCTGGGTCGCAGCGCCGCTCTTAACCCCAGCCGCGCCAAAGTTGCCCAAGAGCTGATTTGGATTAGCCAGGCGCGCCAAATGGCTCAGAAAAGCTTGACCACCTGGCGAATCTCCCCCGACCAGCTGGTGACGCTCTATCAGGCCATGCTGTTGGCCAACCGCCTGCCCGCCGACAGCCCCTACTATCCCCAGGCCCAGTCGAGCGTAATGAGCTGGCGCAACAACATGGGCGAGTTAGCCCGCCTGCAAACTGCTCAGGCAATTGGGCAGGTGCGCACTAAAGAGACGCTAAAATCGGCCATTGGCCAGGCTACCCAGGTGCCCCTGGGGCATCCCCGTCGGGTGCAGGCCCAAACCATGGTGGCCCACTGGCGGCAGGAGATTGAGCGACTAGAAGATCGCCCCCAGCTAGTCAAAGCCCACGAGCTGGCCAGAGCCAAAACCTTTGATAGCCTACAGGAGGCGATTCAGGCGGCCAGCGCCATCCCTTTACACCGAGCGCTGCGCGGCGAGGCCCAAAGCTGGGTCTATATCTGGACCAGCGAAATCCAGGTGATGGAAGATCGGCCTTTGCTCAACCAGGCGCGATCGCTAGCCCAGCGAGGCCAGCTGTCTCAAGCTATTGTCGAGGCCAGCGCCATCAAGTCCGGCCGCGCCCTCTACGATGAAGCCAGAGCCGCGATCGCTGGCTGGCAGGGGGAGATTGCGGCTGCCGAGCGGGCTCGCCTGCGCGCTATTGAGCGAGCCGCCGCCCGTCAGGCCGAGGCACGAGATCCCAAAGAGATGGCTGCCCCAGTGGAGACCCCGGCTGAAGCATCCCTTGAAAATGCGACGACCTCGCCCCCGGAAGAGGGCCTACCGATGGCCCCCGCACCAGTTAACTCCGACCGGCGCTGGCCGCAGTCTCCTCTGCCCGATCGCATTGACACCGTCCCTGGCACAGCGGCTCCAGCTGAGGCAGGAACTCCAGAGATGCCGCGATCGCCCCAGCCTCTCAATGCTCCTGCGGCAGAACCCACCCCGGTGGATCTCGCTCCAGCTCCCCTACCGTCAGCGATTCCGCCCCCGCCGCTGGTGGCTCCGTCAGCCCCGCCTCCCCAGCCCTTCGAACTAATGCCCGATCCGGCTGCGGCCCCCGCTGCAGAACCCCAGGCAACGCAGCCCGTGGCCCCAGTCATATCCGCCCAGCCCCAGCCCGAATATCTAGCCCGTACGCCGATTGGGTCACACCATGCCGCCAGCCAGAATACCGAAGTGCTGGTTTTGGGCGCGCTCTACGCTGGGCATTGACCAATCCCATTGGCAAGACAAGCTTTCCCTGCATAGATCTCTTGGGCCGATATAAAATGGTGATTGGCCAATTTTGCCGCAGGGGCTAATCCAAGTCCAGCTGGGGATTGGTCGCTTTTCCACCGGCAAAACTCTACCTCTGGAATTGGATTGGGTTTACACGTATGGCTCTACTCCAAAATCTACCCCGGGTACCCGATACCCTGCGCGGGCGCACGGTTGGGCGCAGCTTCCAGGCGGTGTTCTTGCTGGCGCTGGTATCGGTGCTGCTGCTGGGGGCCTTTGGGCTACGCCTATTTCAGCTTCAGGTGGTGGAGGGCGATCGCAACCGTCAGCTAGCCGACACCAACCGCATTCGCCTGGTGCCCAAGCGCCCGGCTCGCGGCACCATTTTTGACCGCAACGGCAAAATTCTTGCCGGTAGTCGCCTGTCGCACACCATATCAATCTGGCCGATCGCCCTGCCCCGCGACCAGTGGCCAATGGTGATCAATCGCCTGTCCAAGGTGCTTAAAGTGCCCCCCAACGAAATCCAAAAGCGTCTAGAGCAGGCAGGCTACGAGTCGATTGAGTCGATTACGATTGCTCGCGGCATTAGCCCGGCCCAGGCCACGGCCCTAGCCGAATATAGCAACGAGCTGCCGGGGGTGCGTCTGGAGGCCGAGGCGGTGCGCAACTACCCCAACGGCGACCTCGCCGCCCACGTGATTGGCTACACAGGCGAGCTCACCGACGAGCAGCTCAAAGCTCGCCGCGAGCAGGGCTATCGCCTGGGGGATGTGGTGGGGCAGATGGGGGCTGAGTCGGCTTTTGAGAGCACGCTTCATGGGGCCTGGGGTGGCCAGCAGGTCGAAGTCGATAGCGCTGGGCGAATTATCAGTATTTTGGGCGACAAGCCCGCTGTCGCTGGGAAAGACATTCAGCTCACCATCGATCTTGAGCTACAGCGGGCAGCAGAGGCGGCCCTAGGTAACCGCGAGGGGGCGATCGTCGCCATCGACCCGCGCAATGGTGCTGTGCTGGCCATGGCTAGCTGGCCCACCTACGACCCCAACATTTTCACCACCCGCATTACTGAGGCCCAGTGGCAGCAGCTGCAGGGGGCCGACCACCCCTTCCTCAACCGATCGCTGCAAGCCTTTCCACCGGCCAGTACCTTCAAGATTGTCACCACGGCGGCGGCCCTGGAGTCGGGTAAATACGATCCGGGCACAGTGTTGCCCACCTATCCCTACATTCAGGTGGGGGGCATTCGGTTTGGCGACTGGAACCGGGCAGGCTTTGGCCCTCTGGGCTTCACCGGGGCGATGGCCTGGAGTAGCGACACCTTTTTTTACCAGGTGGCCATGCGCCTGGGCGGCCCTACCCTGATTGAAATGACCCGCCGCTTTGGCTTTGGCCGCAAAACCGGCATTGAGCTGGGGGCCGAAGAGAGCGCTGGGCTGGTGCCCGACGATGCCTGGAAGCAGGACACCCTCGATACCCCCTGGGTGATTGGCGATGCCATTAACATGTCGATTGGACAAGGGTTTTTGCAGGCCACTCCCCTACAGGTGGCGGGCATGTTTGCAGTGGCGGCCAACAATGGCTATCGAGTTACCCCCCACCTGCTCAAAGATAACGAAGAGCACCGCAACTGGAAAGAGTCTCTAGAGCTGAGCGACGTCACCATTGACATTTTGCACCAGGGGCTGCGGCGGGTGATCACTGGCGGCACTGCCCAGGCTTTAAATGTGAGCCACATTCCTCCCTTTGCGGGCAAAACCGGTACCGCTGAGGCACCGCCAGGGTTGTCCCACGCCTGGTTTGGGGCCTATGCCCCTCTCGATAACCCCGAAATAGTGGTCGTCACCTTTGCTGAACACCACGGGGGAGGGGGCGGTGCGGTGGCTGCCCCCATGGCGCTCAAGGTGCTAGAAGCCTATTTTGGCTACGAGAAACCCGCCCAATAAAGCAACCTAGGTGCGGCTGGCCAGGCTAAAGTTGCGAAAGTGCTGGGCCTGGGCCTCGATGCGGCAGGCAAGGCGATCGCACACCAAGCCGCACAGGTCAAAAATCAGCTCGTCGGCAACGCTGTAGTAGGCGGAGGTGCCTTCGGTGCGGCGGCTGAGAATGCCCGCCTGGAGCATTACCTTGAGGTGTTTGGAGACATTGGCCTGGCTAGTTTGGGTGGCCTCAACCAGCTCCTGCACGCACTTCTCGCCTTCGCGCAGGAAGTTAAGAATTCGTAGCCGCATCGGCTCACTGAGTACGCTGAAATACTCCGCTACCTGCTGCACAACTTCAGCTGAAACCGGTTCTACAGAGTCCATCGGGGTTTAGGGGGTAGGCTCGGGTGTGCGCAAACGATTCTCAGTAATCTTAACAACTATTGTATTTTTACAGTTATCCATAGCGATACAGTCATCAAATCTTGTCAATTGCTTAGCCCTGATCCCCGTGGGGTTTAAGCGAACTTCAGAAAACGAGATTTTGCTAAGACCTTGGGCCATGGCCCCCGCCGTGAGATTCTTAAAGATAGCGTTCACCCACCCTGAGGATTGCTGTGAAAGCCATCACCCTGCTTGGATCAACTGGGTCCATCGGTACCCAGACCCTCGATATTTTGGAGCACCACCCCGACCAGTTCCGCCTGGTGGGTCTTGCCGCAGGGAACAATGTAGAGCTGCTGGCCCAACAGGTGCGCCAGTTTAAGCCCGAGATCGTCGCCATCTGCAATCCCGACAAGCTGGGTGAATTGCGCGACGCTCTAGCTGGTCTCGATCCCATGCCTCAGCTGCTTGCGGGCGACGACGGAATTGTGGAAGTGGCTCGCTACGGTGATGCTGAGGCCGTGGTGACGGGCATTGTCGGCTGCGCCGGGCTACTGCCGACGCTGGCGGCGATCGAGGCGGGCAAAGACATTGCCTTAGCCAACAAAGAAACCCTAATTGCCGGTGGCCCCGCCGTGCTGCCCCTGGTCGAAAAGCACGGCGTCAAGCTGTTGCCTGCCGACTCCGAGCACTCCGCTATTTTCCAATGCCTCCAGGGGGTGCCCAAGGATGGCCTACGGCGGATTTTGCTCACGGCTTCCGGCGGGGCTTTCCGTGACTGGCCGGTGGAGAAGCTGGCCCAGGTAACGGTGGCCGACGCCCTCAAGCACCCCAACTGGTCGATGGGTCGCAAGATCACCGTGGATTCTGCCACGCTGATGAACAAAGGGCTAGAGGTGATCGAGGCCCACTATCTGTTTGGCATGGACTACGATCGCATCGATATCGTCATCCACCCCCAGAGCATTATTCACTCGCTGATTGAGCTGCAAGATACGTCGGTGCTGGCGCAGCTGGGCTGGCCCGATATGCGTCTGCCGCTGCTCTACGCCCTCTCCTGGCCCGATCGCATCTACACCGACTGGGAGCCCCTAGACCTGGTCAAAGCAGGCGACCTCACCTTCCGCGAGCCCGACCACGCCAAGTACCCCTGTATGGATCTGGCCTACGCCGCCGGGCGAGCGGGCGGGACGATGACCGCTGTGCTCAATGCCGCCAACGAGCAGGCGGTGGCGCTATTCTTAGACGAGAAGATTCACTTTTTGGAGATTCCCAAGGTGATTGAGGGTGTGTGCGATCGCCACCGCTCCCACAACGTTACCCAGCCGGTGCTGGCTGATATTCTCGCCGCTGACCAGTGGGCTAGAGCCGAGGCCACCAGTGTTAGCGAGTCGTTGACCTCAGCCACTGTCGTTTCAATGGGATAGGAGGGCACCCGTGGAGCTGCTGATTGTACTCGGGGCGATCGTGATTGCGATCGTGGTGTTTGGCTGGGTGTTTAAGCTGATTAAAAACACCATTCAAACGGTGCTGGTGGTGGCCTTTTTGCTGCTGGCGCTCTACTTCCTCTTTGGCATCGGCCCCGACGCCATTTGGAACCAGATTCAAATCTGGCTCAGTGGTGGGCAAGATCGGTAGGACAAGCCAGCCAATCAGAATTTAAGTTTGGCGAGCTGCTAGCCATCGGGCTAGTGAGCGCTGGCTTTCGCTACTGCGCCTGCCAGCCAATAAGCCTTCGGTACCAATATGTTCATCTAGCTCCGGCCATTCTATGGCGTAGCCGTCGCCCAGCAGTTGCCAATTGCTTCTTTCCTGCGGAGACCCATGCAGCAAACGAGGATACCAGTCTAAGGGAATCGCTAGGCTGCGACCATCGGCCAACTCAACCACCAGTTTTTCATGGTCTATAACTACGGATGTAGCCAGTGGCTCAGTTTCAAGGATTAAAGTAGTCATGCCAAGCCTCTAGAAGAATGTCTTGGTTTTCCTCGACAATTTCGGCAATTTTGTTGAGTTCGTAGTCTTTGAAACCGCGATTTTTCTCTAATGTAACTGGGCTTAACCAAAGTTTGGCGATCTGGCGATCGCGCTTAACGTGGATATGAGCGGGTTCCCCCCGATCAGAACTGAAGAAGATAAAGCTGTAAGGCCCGACCTGAAGCACGGTAGGCATCGACAATACTTTGGGTGAGAGGGATTTTGCAAGCTAGGCAAAACCCTAGTTTAGGAAGCTCAAATAATCAACAGGACGTTGTGGTGATTAAGCAAACACCACGGTGCGGTTGCCGTAGACTAGGGTGCGGTTTTGTAGATGCAGCCGCACGGCACGGGCCAGCACAATGCGCTCCACGTCTTTGCCCTTACGGATTAATTCCTTCACGTCGTCGCGGTGGCTAATGCGCACCACATCTTGCTCGATGATCGGGCCTTCGTCGAGGTCGGAGGTGACGTAGTGGGCAGTGGCTCCGATGATTTTCACCCCCCGCTGAAAGGCTCGTTGGTAAGGGTTGGCCCCCATAAAGGCGGGCAAAAACGAGTGATGAATGTTGATGACGCGATCGTACTGGCTGAGGAAATCTGAACTGAGCACCTGCATATATTTAGCCAGCACCACCAAGTCAATGTTGTATGCCTTAAGGAGTTCTAGCTGCCGCTGTTCTTGCTCGGCTTTGGTGTCTTTGGTCATGGGCAGGTGCTCAAAGGCGATGCCAAACTGGTCGGCGGTGGGTTTGAGGTGGGGGTGATTGCTAACAATCAGGGCGATCTCGGCCTTGAACTCGCCTGCTTTGTGCCGCCAGAGCAGGTCGAGCAGGCAGTGGTCTTGATGGCTTACCCAGATCGACAGGCGGGGCACGGCGTCAGAGAAGTGGAGCTGCCAGGTAGCGCCGAGGGGTTGGGCGATCGCCCCAAACGCCGGCCCAATGATCTCCCTGGGTAGGTTGAAGCCATCTAGCTCCCACTCTAGGCGCGACAAAAACAGCCCCGCTTCCGGATCGCGGTGCTGGTCGGCATGGAGAATATTGCCGCCGTTGGCGTAGATAAAGTTGGCAATCTTGGCTACCAAACCCTTTTGGTCTGGGCAAGAAAACAGCAAAATAGCGGTGGGAGAGCCCATAGTCAGCAGTAAAAACAAATTTGTGGGCTTAGCCTAGCACCCGCAACGACAATCAGTTGGTGGCTTCAGGAGCGGGAGCAGTTGGCGCAGGCGTAGGCTGAGTCTCGTTTGCTGGGGGCTCTGTAGTGGGCGCTGGAGCTGGTGTCGGAGTGGGTGCCGGGGCCGGAGGGGATGCCGCTGGTGTGCTGCTCTCTGGAGTTGAACTGGCCCCCGGATTTGCTGGGGCTGGGGTTTCCACCGGCATCTTCCACTCTGCTAGAGGGCGGTTGATGCCGTTGGCCACATCGCGGGTGACGACGAAGACGGAGTATTCTGACTCCTCGGCTGGGGGCCAGGGATCGGGATCCACCACAGCATAGTTAGCGCTGCCGCTAAAGTCAGGGCCACCCAAAATCAGCTCGTGCTCGGTGCCGTCTTTAAGGGCGACGGTGACGATGCCGAGGGGAGCGTTAAAGCCAAAGTCGGTGGCTTGGTCGGCCCGCATGGTGACGGTTTGCAAAGGCGAGTCGGTATTGAGGCGGCTGAGGAGAAAGGCGATCGCCCCCGGTTCAGCCAAAGCTTGGTTGGGTTCTGTCATTTGCCAAGTCTCGTCGTCGCCCTGCTCAAAGACCAGGGTTTCATTGCCGCGATCGACGGTGAGGGTGGCAACGTCGGCTTCTTCAAAGGTGAGGATGGGCGCTGTAGATTCGGTCTCAGTCGCCGATTCGGGAGACTGCGATCGCTGTGACTCAGCAATCAGCACCCCAGCCCCCAACAAAAAGGCCACCCCTACCAGCATTACCGTACTGCGCTTAAACTTCATACCCGCTTACCAAAACTCCCAGGTCGTAGGATAGATCCTGCTGTGCTGATCCATCCTACGACTTGGGAGGCAGGTTGATAGGCATGTCCGTTGGGAACTTTTATTGCCCAAGGGCATTTGACTCGTATGTCTCTCCGAAGCTTCTACGCTTAGCACCTACTCGTCAGCGACTAGGCTGCTGAGAGGGCGGGGGCGGGAGCCGTCGAGGTAGAGAGCTGGGCGAGGATGCCGTTGACGTTAGTTTTGGCATCGCCAAACAGCATCAGCGTATTGTCGTTGAAGAAGAGCGGATTTTCGACCCCGGCGTAGCCCGACGACATGCCGCGCTTGAGCACCACTACGGTGTCGGCCTCCCACACTTCCATCACGGGCATGCCGGCGATCGGGCTATTGGGGTCATTTTTGGCGCTAGGGTTGACGGTGTCGTTGGCACCAACCACTAGCACCACATCGGTGTGTGGCAAGTCGTCATTAATTTCGTCCATTTCGAGCACGATATCGTAGGGCACGTTGGCTTCGGCCAGCAGCACGTTCATATGGCCGGGCATGCGGCCCGCCACAGGGTGAATGCCAAACCGCACCTGTTTGCCCTGGGCGCGGAGAATGCGGGTAATTTCGGCTACGGGATGCTGGGCCTGGGCCACGGCCATGCCGTAACCGGGGACGATGACCACGCTCTGGGCATTGGCGAGGAGATCGACGACTTCACCCGTGGTAGTGCTGGTAGCGCTACCCACTAGGGCAGCAGCTTTGCCGGAGCCACTGGCGGTTTCCCCAAAGCCCCCCAGCACCACGTTGATGAAGGAGCGGTTCATGCCCTTACACATGATGTAGCTGAGAATGGCCCCGCTGCTACCCACCAGCGCCCCAGTGATAATCAGCAGGTCGTTGTTGAGCATAAAGCCCGCCGCTGCCGAGGCCAGCCCCGAGTAGCTGTTGAGTAGCGAAATCACCACCGCCATGTCGGCCCCGCCGATCGCCATCACAATCACGATGCCAAAAATGCCTGCGATCGCCGTCATCGCCGCCAAAATCCATATCCCTGGGCTGCCGGTAGCGGTGAGAAAGGGCACGATGAGGAATGCGATCGCCCCCAGCATTCCCAGGGTAAACAGGTGGCGTGCGGGTAGCAGCACCGCCCGACTGGGCACCCACCCCCGCAGCTTGGCCACCGCAATCATCGACCCGGTAAAGGTAATGATGCCAATGAACACGCCGATATAGATTTCTACCCGGTGAACGGTGATATCCGTGCCCGTGAGCGCAGCACTGGGCTGGAGGTATTCGGCAAAGCCAACTAGGACAGCGGCCAGGCCCACAAAACTGTTGAGCAAGGCCACCATCTCGGGCATATCGGTCATCGCCACGCGGGCGGCGGCCAGCACACCCACTAGTACACCGAGGCCGATGGAGCCGATTTGGACGGGGTAGCCCTGACAAATGAGCGCCGTCGCCCCAAAGGCGATCGCCATGCCGAGAATGCCCAGCAGGTTGCCCCGCTTAGCGGTCTCTGGCTGCGACAGCCCCGCCAGACTGAGGATGAAGAGAGCGCTGGCGACGATGTAGGCAGTGGTTACGAGGTTGTTTTCCATTTCTGGGGAGATGAAGGGACGGGGGGAGAAGGGGGATGGGGAAGATGAGGAGGATGGGGAAGATAAGGAGGATGAGGCGTTTTACTTTCCTATCTCCCTCACCTTCCTCATCTCCCTCACATCATCTACTTGTGGAACATATTCAGCATGCGCTGCGACACCATGAAGCCCCCGGCGATGTTGACGGTGCCAAGGAAGAGGGCGATCGCCCCCAAGATGGTCATCGGTGACGCGATGTTGTTAGAAATTTGCAGCATGCCGCCGATGATGATGATGCCGCTGATGGCATTGGTGACGCTCATCAGGGGAGTGTGCAGGCTGGGTGACACGTCCCAAATCACCTTCCACCCGAGGAAGCTGGCGAGGACAAAGACCGTCAAGTGGGTCATAAACGAGGCGGGAGCCCAGAGACCAATAGCCACACAGGCTAAGCCAATCAGCACGGGCCAGAGCAGCTGGCTAAACCAGGACTTAGCAGCGGGAATTTCTTCAGCGGCGGGGGAGGTAGGGGAGGTGGGGGAGACGCTGGGGGCGGGAGCTTCTACCTTGGGCGGCGGCCAGGTCACTTGGCCGTTGTGAATTACCGTGGTGGCGCGAATCACCTGGTCTTCCATATTGATAGTGAACTTTTCAGCTCCACCCAGGTCGCTGAGCAGGTGCACCAGGTTGTTGCCGTAGAGCTGGCTAGCCTGAGATGCCATGCGGCTGGGCAGGTCAGTCAGGCCAATGATGGTGACACCGTTATAGGAGATCACTTGGCCGGGCTCGGTAACTTCGCAGTTGCCCCCCTGCTCGGCGGCTAGGTCTACAACTACCGAGCCGGGCTTCATACTCTCAACCATCTCTTGGGTGATCAGCAGCGGCGCTGGTTTGCCGGGGATCAGCGCCGTGGTGATGATGATGTCAACATCTTTGGCCTGCTGGGCAAACAGAGCCATTTCGGCGGCAATGAAGGCTGGGCTCATCACCTTGGCGTAGCCGCCTTCGCCGCTGCCGTCTTCTTCAAAGTGCAGCTCTAGAAACTCTGCGCCCAGGCTCTGCACCTGCTCTTTAACGACCAGGCGGGTGTCAAAGGCTTTGACGATCGCCCCCAAACTCTTAGCGGCCCCGATCGCCGCTAGCCCAGCCACGCCAACCCCAATCACCATCACCTTGGCAGGGGGCATTTTGCCAGCGGCGGTAATCTGCCCGGTAAAGCAGCGGCCAAAGTGGCTAGCGGCCTCGATCACCGCTCGGTAGCCACCGATGTTGGCCATCGAGCTGAGGGCATCCAGCTTTTGAGCGCGGGAAATGCGGGGGACAGAATCCATCGCCAGGACAGTGCCACCCTGGCCAGCCAGCTGCTCTAGCAGCTCAGGGTTTTGGGCGGGCCAGATAAAGCTGACCAGGGTTTGCTCGGGCTTGAGCAGAGTGGCCTCGTGGCGATCGAGAGCGGGGTGGTGCTGGGGCGATCGCACCTTAAGCACCACATCGGCGGCTTCCCAGAGGCTTGTGGTATCAGTTACCACTGTGCAGCCAGCGGCCTGGTAAGCGCTGTCGGTAAAGCTGGCCTCAGCCCCGGCCTGGGTTTCGACCAATACCTCAAAGCCTAGCTTTTGCAGTTTTTTGGCGGTCTCGGGGGTCGCGGCGACTCGCCGTTCGCCCGCAAACACCTCCTTTGGAATACCCACCTTAAGCCCTGAAGGGGCGGCATCTAAGGGAGCGGCTACAGAATTGTCTTTGGGTGCTGCAATGGTCATAGGGAGTTACGAGGGAAATAGCCTTAAACAACAAAAACGCAGGCATTAAACGGGAGAATGACGATAAAAAAGATCCCAACCTTGTCGCTAGTGAAACGGGATCAGAGGTAGTCAAATTTTGCGTCAGGCTCAGAGAGCGCGAGGCGATGAAGTTGTTCCTCGGAGGGGCGATCGGCTTTGCCGTCCCAGAGGGAATCGCACAGTCGATGCCAACAGGTTCTAGGTAGTAGCAAAGGGGCGGTTCCGTGACATAACCCCCTGCCTAAAGGGAATTACGAAGATCGTCGATTAGTCTAAACGGCCTGGTTTTACATGTATTTTCTACAAAATTGCCCCATCTTGCCGATTACTACAATCTCCCCTACTAGCCTAGATGGTCTAGATATTCAGATTGTTTTTTGATTTCAACAAAACGAAACACTTCAAAGCACGACACTTTGACAGAGTAGTCAGCAGAAAACCATGGCCCATTCTCTGGCATGGTAAAAGTCTTGCCTACCCCCAAGGTCAAAACTTCAAGAATGTTTTACGTCTGGCAACGTTATAGGAGCTGGTTGTCAGCGATAGCGAACAACATCTTTTTTTGTTACAAAACTGGTCATCTCCCAACCAGTTCTAAAAATTCTGCACTAGGGCTTCTACGAGTTCTAAAAACCCTGTCACTTCGGCTGCCTGGGTGACGTAGGTGGGGTGATGGGTGAGCCGAGGCCAATAGTCGACCACGTTGGCCACCCCCACCGACTGGGGAAACAGGGCTGGGTCAAACATGCTTTCGTCGTTGGGGCTGTCGCCCACGGTCAAGACCTCAGCGGCGGCGATCGGCGCAAAGTAGCGCTCAACTACCCGCTGCAAGCCCGCCGCCTTAGACTGGCCCAGCGTGAACAGGTGGCACTGCACAGTGCTGTAGGTAAACCCCCAGGCCAGCGATTGGCACAGCTGCGCCATTTCATCTAGATCAGCCTGGGTCAGGCCTTCAATGTCAAACGTCCAGTCGGTGAGGCGAAAGCGGTTGTCGTCTGACTCGCGCAGCTTGGGCCAGCGCCACTGCAGTTGGGTAAAGGCCTTTTGCAGCAGTTGGCGGTGGGCGACCAGGTTGGGAATTTCAACTAGCGGCTCTGGCGGACCGTTGTGGGGAAAGTAGATGCCGCCGTTTTCGGCCATGGCCCCAACTACGGGCAGATAGTGGGCTAAGCCATTTACCCAGCCCGCCGATCGCCCGGTGACGATCATCACCGGCAAACCTACCGATTGAAGCTGCTCTAGCCCTTGTAGCAGGGCAGGGGTAAACTTGCCCTGGCGGGTGAGGGTGCCATCCATGTCGGTGGCCAGCAGCTGGGGCTGGGGTGAAAACCCGTGGCTGGGTAATGGTTGAACTTCGCCCATCGAGTTTACACTTTGTGGTTACTGTGGATAGGTCATTGTGGCTGAATGCACGCTATGAGCACGTTAGCACCCGATCAACGCAACTACTACTACCTATCGGAAGGGGGCCGGACGGGGGTGCATAAGCCCATTTTGGCGGCCCTCTACACAGTGCACAGCCAACCCCAGCTCACCGACGGCGAAACAGGCCTGGGCATTGCCCCCGTGAACCAGGTGGATATGGGCGAGGTCGATACCTTTGCCACCCAAGTGCAGTACGCAGCCAATACCCTACGCAGCCTCACCAATGGCCTCGTTGAGCAAGGCTGGAGCGGGGCTGACATTTGGGATGCCAGCGTGGGGCGCTACAGCGATCGCTTTTTGCAGGCGGTAGCTCAGGGGTTTACACCAACGGAGGGCGATCGCGATGCCGCTCAACTCGAACCCTGCGATGTCGCCGCTCTTTTGCAGGCCTACCTCGAAGACATCAGCACCGACTACAGCAGCGCTCAGCTGCCCCAGACGGTGGGTCAGCTCGACTCGGCCCTGCTGGCCTTTGCCGAGCGGGTGCCGCCTAACTACGGACGGCTCGACTTTCAGCGTCAGGCCATGGTCGAGGCGGTGCGGCTGTGGCGACAACTCAACACGGCGGCAGCGGTGTACGACGTTTTGAGCGTGCCGGTGGTTGACCAGGTGCCCGACGAAGCGGCCTTGGACAATGCGCTGGTGGCCTTTATGCAGTCGGTGGCCCGCTACTACGCGGGCTACCCCAATCAGCGAGAGGCGCTGATTCGCCTGGTGCAGCTGTGGCGGGCAATGGATGCGCGGGAAGAGGCGATCGCCTGGCTGCTCACCAACGACCCCTTTGCCCATGAAACGAACTTGGAGACCCTTGACTCGGCGCTGCTCGCCTTTGTGCAAAAAATACCCAATCTCTACAACGGTCAGGGCGACCTGCGCTTTGCGCTGACCGAGGGCTACCGCCGCTGGTTTGGCCTCGACTCGCGCACCACCGCCATTCAGCAGTTGGGGGTTAACCCCGACGACCTGGCGCAAAACGCCGACAACCCAGCGGCCCTGGTGACGACCGCCCGCACCCTCGATCGCGCCCTGCTCGACTTTGCGGCCAATATTCCCACCACCTATACCCTCACCGAAGACCAGCGGGAGGCATTGATTCGCTTGGTACAGCTGTGGCGGCGGCTAGAGGGACGAATTCCTGCAATTCAGTCACTATTTGAAGATCTGCGACGGCTAGAGCGCGCGGCCCCCTCATCGCCCGAGGCCATGCCCGCTCCAGTGCCTGCCCCCCAGCCCCCGCGCCCCGCTCAGTGGACGCCCAATAATATTCAGCTGGATGCCAGCATTGTGCCCAACGGCAACTTCACCTGGGCAGAAGCTACCCGTGGCGGTGCCCGCATGCCCTCTAACCAGGCCACGGTGGATGCCATTGTGCGCATTGCCGTTTTGGCCCAACAGGCCCGCGATCGTATAGGTCGGCCCTTTCTGATTACCAGCTGGTATCGCCCTGCCGAGCTTGACCGCCGGTTAGGCGGAGCCTCCGAGAGTCGTCACATCGTGGGTGACGCCATCGACTTCTACTGCGTGGGGCTTACGGGCAATCAGGTCTACTGGGCGCTGGATCCCTGGTGGCCGGGGGGGCTGGGGCGCTACAGCCAGTTTCCGGCGCTGGTGCATTTAGATGCACGTGGGTCTAAGGCTCGGTGGACACGTTAGGGGCGTGATGGGGTGAGGGAGTAGGGGGTGGGCCGTACTGGCAACCTGGCACTGTCCTGGCACATTAATTAAGACCCACGAAGTCAATGGCAGAAAGCGATTTTATCTCAGGGGCTGAGTTGTGGGCTTGGCGCAACAAGGCGCTAGCAGATGCCCAAGTGGCGAAAGTTGACGCTGACGAAGTGGATTGGTTGCTAATGGCAGTGGCAGATGTGGAGCGGCTAGCGCTGAGGCTGGGCACGGTACAACAGAGAGCGACGATCCCCCTTTGCTATTCTCTAGCCGAATTGGAGCGCCGCTGGCAGCAGCGCCTCACCGATCGCACTCCTGTGCAATATCTAGTGGGCGAAACTCCCTGGCGCGACCTGATGCTGACCGTGTCTCCGGCGGTGCTGATTCCCCGTCCTGAGACTGAGCTAATTATTGATCTGGCCGAGGCCGCGATCGCCCGCAGTCCCATTGGGGATCAGCTGGCTCAAGGCATTTGGGTGGATATGGGGACGGGCAGTGGCGCGATCGCCCTGGGCCTCGCCCAAACCTTTCCGTTGGCTCAAATCTTGGCGGTGGATTTTAGTGTTGAGGCGCTGGCGATCGCCCAAAAGAACGCAGCCAGGGCAGGGTTGAGCAACCGCGTTACTTTCTACCAAGGCTCCTGGTTTGAACCGCTGGATGCCTATCGCGGGCAGCTCAGCGCTGTGGTGTCGAACCCGCCCTACATTCCCTCGGCGCTGCTGCCGACACTTCAACCCGAAGTCATTCATCACGAACCTGTCGATGCTCTAGATGGTGGCGACGATGGCCTGGATGATCTCCGCCTTCTCGCCGCCCAGGCCTCCGACTATCTGGTGCCTGGCGGGCTCTGGCTGGTAGAAATGATGGCGGGTCAGGGGGAGGCAGTTAAAGCACTGCTCGAAGCGCAGGGATGCTATCGCGACATTCAGATTTGTTTGGATTTGGCGGGGCGCGATCGTTTTGTGCAAGCGATCTACGCTCCTGAACCCTAGCGATTGCGAAGGTTGCGCTGATATTCCCGGAATCGCTGCCACCAATCGGCAGGCTCATCTTTGGGGCCGTCGTGCTCGGTAGGACGGTCACTGGGGCCATCCACCACTAGGCTGCCCACGTAGTCGGCCTCGGCATAGACGCGATCGATCTGCTCGCGGATTTCGGCCATATCCGCTTCCGACACCACGCCGTTGCTGGTGGCTTTGTAAAACTGCACCGTGACCCGAATCGGGTAGTCTGGGTCGCGCTCAATGGCCAAGTTGTCAATTTCGGTAAATGGCCCCTCTACTGCTCCGTGGCCGATAACGGCAGCTTCCACATTGCTAGGGCCACGGGATTCCATCGAGGGGGCAGCGGCCATGGGGGCCATGGAAACCATGCCGTTAGGGGATGAGAGCCTCATCGGTGCTCGCTGTTTGAGGGGTACCTGAATCAGCAGCACCATATTCAGCCCCTCGGTGTCGTCCTCAGCGACTTCTCCCGGTCGCCCGTCTGGATTCTCCACCGTCTGAAAGTCGCTGAGGCGCTGGCCGGTAAAGCTGGCTCGTTCGCCATTTTTGTTGAAAAAGAGGCGCTGACCCCAGGTCTGCCCGGCTTCGAAGCCATCGCGCTGGTTGTCGATCACCGTGACGCTAGTGCCTTCGCGGGTGGCAAGAATGGTCAGTACCGCCGGGTCGCCGGGTCGCGACTGATAGTTAAACAGCACCGGGTTAAACGTGGCCAGCCCCTCTTGGGGAATTGGTAGAAAGCAGGCCTGGGCGCTAACCAGCACGTGACTGTCGCGCCGGGGGGCAAGCAGCGATCGCCCCCGCCCACTCCAAGAATCTGGGGTGTTGAGGTAGCTCCGCAGATCGCCCAGTACCTCGGATAGAGCCACCCGGCGCAGGTCTTCGCCTTTCTCGTTGCCTACTTGGAGAAAAAAGCTGTCTAGGGGAATGTCAGCGCTGATGTCTTCAAAGTTAGGGTGGCGAATCACGGGCATCAGGTGCAGCTGATGTTGCCTGCTCACTGGATCCTGGTGCTGCACCTGAATGGTCATGTCGCTGATGTTGGGGCCAACGGAGGAGCCGTAGAAGCGCCCGGTGTCTTCCCAAGTGACATTGAGAACGTTGAGATTGAGCGATTCTGCCAGCCGGCGGGCGATCGGGTCATTCACCATTGCCTGAGTGCGCTCAATCACCTGGAGGTAGCGGTCATAGGCTTGGCGCTGTACGGTCGGTGGCATAGAACTTTCTGTAGCGTCGGCGTTTGGGTTGGGCGCGATCGGGTCCCAGGCCTGGGTCGGGGCAGCGAGGGCCATAGGCAGGGCTCCCGCCGCCATTGCGCCCAGTAACCAAACATTCCAGCGGTGTTCCATCCTCAGGCCCTCGCAAAGCTATGCCTCTAACCTACGCGATGGGGTTGACCAGCTCAGGATGGTTGCAAAAACTGAAACTGCATCTGAGGCCAAGTTTTATACTGCACCGCTCATCTGAACCAGTAAACCCTGGGGGTTAATGCTGATTTGAATAGAGGCTAGGGCGGGGGCGATCGCATCGGCCAACCCCAGCTCACCAGCCCTATTCGTTGTCGTCACCGCAATTACCTTTGCACCAGCAGCTTTGGCTGACGCTACCCCAGCAGGGGCATCTTCGATCACCAGGCAGTCAACCGGGGCCACTCCCATGCGCTCAGCCGCCAGCAGATAGGGATCGGGTGCTGGCTTCCCCCGCTGCACATCGTCAGCAGTCACCATTACTGAGGGCTCTGGCAAGCTTAGATGGGGAAAGCGTAGGGAGACTGTACGGCGGGTGCCGCTGGTGGCTACTCCCCAGCGATCGCGCGGCAGCTGAGCCAAAAGCTCTTTCACGCCCGGATACAGCGTTAGCCCTTCGGTATCGTCAGCCTCGGCAGTTTCTTTGATGTGGGCCTCTTGGGCAGCATCCACATGGGGTGCAACCTGACGAATGGTCTCTATCGTGGGGCGACCGTGGTGAATGCGGGCGATCGCGTCGTAGTCAATACCGTGGCGATTGGCCCAGGCCCGCCAATGGCGCTCTGCCACTGGGTCGGAGTCAATCAGCACCCCATCGACATCAAAGATGATCGCCTGGCAGTGAAAGTCCATAGTGCAGGTGCATAAACGCTACGGGCTATTGTAGGTTCCCCAGGTTAAACACCGGGTGACTGGGGGAATGCGATCGGGTCTTAGCACTTTCCCAGCGATTTAGAAGACTAGAGAAACCGGTCTTCCTTTGCAGAATGCCAAGATTGATGACTACAGATGCAGAAAATTTGTTTTCTAGGGCACGTATCAATGGCTACAAACTTGTCATAACAAGTTGGTTTTACTGAGACCATTCTTGCTGCGCTGCAAACTAGGAGGCTCACGGTGACTGGAGTGCTAACACGGGTAGATACCACGGATCTAGAGCGCTATGTCGCCGCAGAGGGGCGCGATGAGCTAGTTAAGCAGGTACGGGCCAAAATCGACGAGCTGGGCATTCAATACATCTATTACCAGTTCATTTCCGTGACGGGGCGCATTGTCGGCAAGGGCATCCCCGCCGACTACTGGGAGGTTACTGCCGAGAAGGGTTTTCAGCTGGTCTATGGGGCCACCGCCAACCTAGCCATGAATCGCCACGGCCAGTACCTCGGCTACGGCCCCGAGGCGGCAGAACTGGTTGCCATCCCCGACCCCGAAACCTTTTGCCAGCTGCCGTGGGATCAGCGGGTAGCGCGGGTCTACTGCGTCTGCTTCCGCAACCGCGAAGAGGAAGAAGACGCGGCGGCCTTTCTGACCGGCGACTGTCGGGGCAACCTGAAGCGCATCCATGCCGAATTCCAGGCCAAACACGGGCTACAGCTGCGCCACGGCTGTGAACCCGAGATGATGTGGCTTAAAAAAGGGCCTGATGGCAAGCCCGATGGCGGCGTTACCAAGCCCAACTGCTACCACATCGACCAGTTTGAAGAGCTGCGCCCGGTGTTTCTGCGAGTGATCGAGTATGGGCGCGCTATGGGGCTCGACATGATCCAGGGTGACCATGAGGATGCGCCGGGACAGCTGGAGTTGAACTTTATGTTTGATGATGCGCTGCGAACCTGCGATCGCCTCTCTACCTACCGCCAGATCTGCGCCCAGGTAGCCCGCGAGTTTAACCTAATCGCCTGCTTCATGTCGAAGCCGTTTATGGGGGTCTCGGCCTCGGGCTGCCACCACAACCTGTCGCTGTGGCGGGGCGGCGACACGGCCACCAAAATGTTTGGCTTTAGTTCACTGCCCGGTTTGGAGGGCAATTTCACCTATCACCAAGGGGGCGAAAACACCTTTCTGCCTGAGGAAGGCGTGTCTCGCCGTATGCCGGGTCAGGTGGGGCTGCACTGCATTGGCGGCGTGATCGAGCACCTGCCCGCGCTAACGGCGATCGGCTGCTCCACGGTCAACTCTTACCGCCGCCTATGGGATGCAGGCTTTTGGGCACCGGTCTACTCCGACTGGGGCTTTCAAAACCGCACCTGTGGCCTGCGCATTTCTGCCCCTGGTCGCTTTGAGTATCGTGCCGTTGACTCTATGGTGAACCCCTACCTGATGGCTGGTGCCATTCTCAAGGCCTTTGATGATGGCCTCAGCCGCCAACTCGACCCCGGTGAGCCTGAGCAGCGCAACATCTACGAAGCTATGGAAGACGGCAAAAAGGTGAAAAAGCTACCTATGTCTCTTGGCGAGGCCCTCGACTGCCTCGCCACCGACAAGGTGATTCAGTCGGCACTGCCAGGAGAAATGCATCGCATCTTTGATCAATACAAGCGCGACGAGTGGGAGCGGTTTTTGGCTACCACTACCAACTGGGATATGGATAACTATTTAGACTGCTTGCCCTAGCGCTTTTTCTGGCTTTCTAAATTGCGTGCAAAAATGCCGACTCCCCCATACTCTTCTCTATTAAAGAAAGTACGAGGGGAATCGGTTCACTATTGCTCTTGTCGGGCTTTAACTTTTACTAAGCCCAGTTTGAACATTCCTGAGTTGTGGGAGCGGTCTAGGAGAGCGATCGCAACCGCCTGCTGCAAAGCACTCTTCTAGACTTCTCAAATCAGGTTTTTACTGTTCAAAATTACTGCTAAAAGCGTTTAATCTTTGAGCGGCGACGAAAAAGCGTAGACACCTTCGGTGGGGCCACCAACATCCTTCCATGCCGAAAGCCCACCCTGCAATACGGCTACACTGCCATAGCCTGCCTGACGGAGTTGGCTAGCAGCATCGTCAGCGCTGTCGCCATAGATGTAGATATCGCGCTTGTGCTCTAGGGCATTCTCAGCGTCAGCAAGAAGCTCGTCAATGGGCATGGGCACAGCACCAGTAATCCGCTCGTTATTAAAGTCTTCTCGACTGCGCACGTCGATGATAGTCAGCGCTGGCTCGCCCCATTGCAGGCGCTTGAGCAGTTCTTCAGCAGGTGCTTGGTTTGCCGACATGGCGGGAGGCTTGGGCAGAGGCTTAGTCACCGCAGCCTTAACCGCTTCAACCTGGTCAGGAACCTGATGGGATGCATCGTCGGCTTTGCGAGCCAGTTCTTCGGTTTTCTCAGGAACTTGGCCGACAGCATTTCCTGCTTGCTCAGTCAAATTTTGAGTCTGGTCGGCAGCCTGATCAGCAACATTATCGGCTTGTTCAGAAAAATTAGTCATAGATTACCTCTATCAGCATCAATGACCTCAAACTACTAGGTAGGTATCAATATCTCATCCACCAGCGGGCATAATCCAGAAAAGAGCCGCTAACTGTCAGTAGGCATATATTCTTTTGTAAAGAAAAATGTCTTGAAGTGCGATCGCGGCTAAGTTTGCTCTCTTCGATTCGTTGTCAGACAAAGTGTTGTCTATATATTTGGGCTATTACAGCAAATTCAAAAACGTTCGTGCGGCTGTTTTAGATGTTGCCAGTTTTTTGAGTCCAATGGAGTAGCGATCTGGCTGCGATATCCTACTGAAGAGAGAGTTTCTATAAGCCAAAGGGCTACGTTTTTATTGTAGAAGAGACTATTTTTAGGGACATGTATTTAGTGCCGCTTGCATAAGCGTGATATTGGCCCGGAGGTGGCGGCTAAGAATTTTTTCCGGTAAGTCTAATACAAGCTACGCCATCATTTTAATGATGCATTGGTGCGATCGCCCTCGCTCAAGGTAATTATTTAGGTAAACCAGACATCTTCATCGGCTACCTGTAGGACTGGATTGTTAAGGGCGCGATCGCCTCTCTACCATTGCTACACTCAGCGCAAACAATAGTGAATGTGGTGTTGAGGTCAGGCATGGTAGGACGACAGCCGAAATCGGTTCCCGCCGAGAGCGCTGCGCGAACCAAGCCAATCTCGTCAGAGGAGGCGTTTCGGCAGTCATGGGCAGAGACCGATCCGGCGATCGCCCCTTTTCTCGGCACCTGGGTGCGTGACTGGAACTTGATGCCCTACGACTTTCTCACGGTGCTGCCCTCCACCGTCTTGGGGCAGGTGTGCCTAGTGCGCTACCGCCAAATGAAACCGAAACCGTCCCCTTTGAGACATTCACTACGCCGCCAGAGTTTTCGGTGGGGCGGGTGGTAGACGGCCAACTGCTGAGTCGAGACGTGCAAAGTGCCCTACGCCATCGAGTTTTTGGGTACCGTAGAAGCCGATGGCGAACTGCGGCTGCTAGCGACCCAGTAACCGCCTGCGATCGATCCAGCCTGGTCCCCCCAGCTGTTGAAGCAGATCAACACCTATGGCTGCTCATCCCTAACCGTTGGAGAATAGTTCTGCCCCTGACTATGACGTATGCCGCAGCATTCTTTGTCATCAGGTCGTAGTGAAATTTTTAACACAGACCGTAGCGGATGCCTTTAGCCGGTTACCGCCTCCAGGCAGGTTGTTGCCCGATAGGGACTGCCCCGAACTTTAGGCTCGTTAGAATTGCGTAGATTCCATTAAAAACTTGCTTATTTTGCGAACCATTGCGAAGAATAAAGATTGGTGAATTCAGTTCACCAGTTTCTGGGGTGTTATCGAGTTGGCTGACCAGCCTGGGCTTAATATGGCTTTTAAAGCTTGCTTTCCGTCGTTACAGTTTCCTTAACATTGTGGTTGTGTTCCTATGGTGACAGACTGCTCAGTATCGACCAGCCTGAAAGTTGGCCGTCTAGAAAAAGTTGGTGCTACAGACAAGGCTGCTGAAGTACTTTCTCTGTCTGAGGTTTGGGCAAAGAAGTACATCAAAGACCTGCATCGTCAAGATCAGGTGCTGCTGAGCTTAGATGAGTCCCAATCTAGACCGGATGTCGCTCAAAAACTCGTCGATATTCTGCGCTCTGTCAGCGCCCGAGCCTGGAATAAAACGGAAACGCTACTATCTCACGAAGTCCGTCGGCACCAAATCAGCCCTAGCCTGATTGACCCCTGGACCATTGCTAAAGACGTGCACTCGGTCTATGAAGAAGCGCTGGCGGCCTACGCCAAGGGGGTAACACCCCAGCGTTTTTCGGTGGCGGCCTCTAAGCAGTTGGGTGCCATTCGCCAGACCCACACCGCGGTAGACCCAAGGGTGATTGGGTTTGTCAGCATGCAGTTTCACTATTGCGGTCAGATGCTCTCGGCGGAGGCCCCTGCGGTCGAGCAATCGACCCTACAAAGCTACTTTAAGGTGGTTGACGATCTGTTGTATATGCCGCTGCACCGGGCCTACGCTGCTGCTGCTAATTACGACTACGATGACCCGCGTTTAGAGACAGTGCGGCTAGCCCTGCCGGCCACTAGCCGCATTGCCAAGAGCATCGTGAATCAAGTCATTGCGCTGTGCCCTGACTATGCGAGCTATACCGGGTCTCTCAGCGAGGCCACGGTGCGCACCTCCAGCATTCGCGATGTGGAGATGTTTCAGATTTATCTCTGGACCTGCATGCTAGAGAACAACATCTCGGCGATCGCCCAGGAGTTGTTTCCGCTCTGCGTCATGCTGTACCCCAGGCTCAAGGTAAATTGGGGCTTGGTGCGACTGATGGTCAACCTGCTCGATCAAGAGCTGTCGGCCTGCGTGGGCGAGATCAATGTCAAGCACTATGAACCCCACTACACCGCCATGCTGAAGATGTTTTCGCCCGCTACTTTTCCGGAGCCCGTTTAACCCGTTTAAAGGGACGCAGCGTAAATAGGCAAAAGCACGAAAACGGCAGGGTGAAGACGATCATTCGCACTGCAAGACCTCTTGGTAGTCTTCAGCTTTGAGCTTGCGTTCCATTAGGGCGGCGACGGCCTCTGCGGCTGAGATGTCGCCCTTGACCAGCAAATACACCTGCTGAGAAATCGGTGCTGAAAGCTGCTCTCGCTGGGCAATGTCGTGGAGGACGTAGGCAGTGTTTATGCCCTCGGCGGTGCTGCCCAGTTCTTCTAAAATTTGCTTTAGAGATTTCCCCTGGGCAAGGCCGTAGCCCACTCGGTAGTTGCGGCTGAGGGCGCTGGTGCAGGTGGCCAGCATGTCCCCCAAGCCCGAGAGACCTAAAAAGGTTTCAGGCTGCCCGCCTAGATGGGTGCCAATGCGCATCACCTCCGGCAGCGCGCGGGTGATCAGGGCAGATCGCGCGTTAGAGCCCAGATTGAGCCCTTCGCAGACACCGACGGCGATCGCCACCACATTCTTTAGCGTGCCGCCCAGCTCAGCCCCTAGGGGATCGGTGCTGGTGTAGGTGCGAAAGTGGTCGGAGGCAAATACGTGCTGCACGGCCTCAGCGGCGGTTTCGTTGGCACAGGCAATCACTGTGGCGGCGGGTAACCCGGCCTCAATTTCCTTAGAGAGGTTGGGGCCAGAGAGCACAGCCACCGCATGGGTAGGAAACGCCTGTTGAAAAATTACCGATGGCGTCAGGGTGGTTTCTGGGTCAAAACCCTTGGTAGCCGTCATCATCACCGTGGTTTCAGGAATATTTAGCGATTTGAGCTGGGTGACCAGATCAAGCACCCCTTTCATGGAAATGGCCGACAGAATTACCTCCGCTCCAGCGACGGCATTTCGCAGAGAAACGCTGCCCGATCGAGACCAGATGCGCACGGTGTGGTGGTTGGCGGCGGCCAGGTGGGCCAGAGCACTGCCCCAGGCCCCAGATCCCAAAATGGCGACGGTGACTGGGCGGTTCTTGTAGGTCGAGATAATTTGCTGAGAGGTTGGGGCGACGAGCATGGGGAGTGGAGGATGGAGGAGTAGGGAGTGAGGGGTGAGCAGTGGGGAGTGAGGGATTTTAGCGTTCTAAAACGGTTTACCCCCTACCTCTTACCCCCTACCTACAATTAAGCAGTCTGCAACGACGCGCTCTCCTGCCCCAGCGCATAGTCGGGAATGCAGTTGGTGGACATGAACTGGTGGTAGGCGCGAATGTTGCGATCGCACAGGTTCTCACTCCATCCACAATACTCCTGTAGCACCTGAGCCACCACGGGTAGTGCCGCAAAGCCATAGGTGTGGTGCATGGCTACGGTAGTGCGGTGGCGCAAGATATCTACAAAGGTGTGGGCCAGCTCGGCCTGCACCGCAAACACGATCTGAGCCTGAATGTCTGGGGCGTAGTCGACAATGGGCTGGGCCAGGGCGGGGTGGCGATCGATTAGAGCTAGCAGGTCGCCTGTGCGAGCACCGTAGATGGCGATGAGGTGGCTAAGGCTGGTGGGGGCAATGCGGTGGCGGTAGCGATCGCGCCACTCGCCCACCCTAGGGTCGTCGAGCAGCATGGCTCCGGGTAAGGGGCGCTGGTGGGTTGGGCAGGTGGGCACCGCCTCACCTCGCTGGCGAAAGGCAGCATTTACAAACTCCTCGCCCACCTGGCGATGGGTGGTGAGCTTGCCGCCAATCAGCGAGATCAGGTTCTTGGCTCCCTCTTGACTGTGGTCGTGCAGAATGTGGGCGCGGGTAATGCTGCCGGTCTTTTTGCCCTCGGCGTAGGGCAAAGGCCGTACCCCAGCGTAGGTAAAGCGCACATCCTCCCGAGTTAGGTGGGCAGCGGGCAGCACGGCGTTAGTTTCCTTGAGTAAGTAGTCGATTTCGGCATCGTCGGCCTTGACCCGGTCGAGGGAGCCTGTGTAGTGCTCATCGGTGGTGCCAATCAGATACTGGCTCAGCCAGGGCAAAATGAAAAAGGGCCGTCCGTCAGACTTGGCCTCTACATACAGGGCTGAGTTGGGCGCGCCGGGGAAGGCATCGACAATAATGTGGCTGCCCTTGGTGCCGCCGATCTGGCGGCCTTTGCTCACCGGCGACTGGCTGAGCCCACACACCTCATCCACCCAGGGGCCAGACGCGTTGATCACCACACTGCGATCGTGGATTGTCACCTCGAAGGGGTCGCCGCTCAACAGATCGCGACAGGTCAGCCCAGTAATTCGCTGCTCGCTGAGGTGAATATCTTCGACCTGGGCATAGTTGAGCACCGTAGCCCCGGCCTGCTCGGCATCGAGAATATTTTCTAAACACAGCCGCTCGGCATGCTCGGCCTGGCCGTCGTAGTATTGGGCGGCCCCCGCTAGCCCATCGGCGTCGATGGCGCGAAATAATTGCCGGGTGCTGCGGCGCGACAGCATGCGGTGGTTGGGTAGCGACTTGTCATAGCTGAGCAGGTCGTAGAGCACCATGCCGGCCTGAACGATGCGGTAGCTGCGCGAACCACTGCGATAGATAGGAATCGTCAGCGACAGCGGTTTAACCAGGTGGGGTGCATTGCGCAGCAGCACCTCGCGTTCGTGGAGCGATTCGCGCACCAGGTCAAATTCAAAATATTCTAAATATCGCAGCCCGCCATGAAGGAGGCGGCTCGACCAGCTAGTAGTGCCGCCACCAAAATCGCCCTTCTCAATCAGGATGGTGCGCAATCCGCGCAGGGCGGCATCGCGCGCCGTGGCGGCACCGTTGATGCCGCCGCCAATCACAATTAGGTCGAAGGGTAGGCTGGTGAGGGCTTGCAGGTCGCGCATGAATTCTGAGGAGTCGGAGTTTGCGATCGCGAGTGAACGTTTCTTGAGCTTTTGACGGTAAAGCGGTGGAGAAAGGCTGGCCGCCTCAGTTAAACAGTCGTTCAGGCGGGCTGTTTATGTATGTAGCAGTCTAGGTATCTGGCTATACGTCAGCAACTGCCCAGGGGCATAGGCCTATGTCTATGGAAGGGGGCAGGGTGAGATTCTGTGATCTTTGTGAGTATTGCTTAGGTACCCGAAGGGATTAGTTGGCCCATCAGCGGCGGTTTGCGGGCAAGGCCATCAGTCAGTTAATTCTCTCAAACTCCCTAGACAGGGATCTTGCGGGACTCTAGCCTTATCCAGATTTGATCGAACGCAGCGCGAAGATCCAATTTTTCGCCAAGCAGGGAGATACGCAGGAGAGAAGGGGGTTGGTAGGCTAGATCCACTACTGCCCCTAACGTTTCGCCCTATGCAAGTTCTTTCTCCCCAAACCTCTGTTTCAGAAACGGATTTAGAGCCATCTAACCGTCAGACCGTAGTGCTCAACGTCAGCGGTATGAAATGCGCCGGGTGCGTGCGAGCCGTTGAAAACCGCCTGGCTCAGGTGGATGGGGTGCGCTCGGCCACGGTGAACCTGGTGACCGAGGTGGCGGTAGTCGAAACAGAGGCTGGTGTGGTGAGCGCCGACCAGCTGGCCGACCAGGTGACTCAGGCGGGCTTTGCGGCGACCCCTAGAACTACCGATGGCGATGGCGACGACCTCACCGCCTGGGTCGAGGCCAAGCGGGCCGAACAGCAGCAGCAGGGACAGCGGCTGGGGGTGGCGATCGCCCTCCTCATCCTTTCCACCATTGGCCACCTCAATCACTTCGGCTGGCTGACGATCCCCATTCTCAGCGACCTGTGGTTTCACGCCCTGCTGGCCACGGTGACGCTGATTGGGCCGGCGCGGGAAATCCTTGTGGATGGCTGGGCCGGTGTGCGGCGGCTGGCTCCCAACATGAATACTCTAGTGGCCCTGGGCAGCGTTAGCGCCTACCTGGCTAGTGTGGTGGCGCTGGTGTTTCCTGGGCTGGGCTGGGAGTGCTTTTTTGAAGAGCCGGTGATGCTGCTGGCGTTTATTTTGCTGGGCCGCACGTTAGAGCAGCGGGCCAGATATCGGGCGGCAGACGCGCTGCGATCGCTGGTCGAACTCCAGCCCGCCGTGGCCCGATTAATCTCCAACCCCGCCACCGCTGGAGCTGCCCAAACCGGCGTGGAGGTGCCCGCCCGCTGTGTGCAGGTGGGCGAATGGGTGCAGGTGCTGCCCGGCGAAAAAATTTCCGCTGATGGCACAGTGGTCTCAGGCCAAACCACTGTAGATGAGTCGATGCTGACCGGCGAGTCGATGCCAGTGCTGAAGCAGGCCGGTGACGGCGTGACGGCAGGCACGGTGAACCAAAGCGGCGTGATCGCCCTGCAAGTCACTGGTACCGGCCAAAACACCGTGCTGGCTCAAATGATTCGCCTGGTAGAAACGGCCCAGAGCCGCAAGGCCCCGATTCAGCGGTTAGCGGATGTGATCTCGGGCTACTTCACCTATGGGGTGATGTCCCTGGCCACGCTCACGTTCCTATTTTGGTACTTCATCGGGCTGCACCACTGGCCCCAGGTGATGCACTCGGCCCTGGGCATGGCCCACATGGGCCACACCATGACCGACACCTCCTCAACGCTGCTGGTGAGCCTTAAGCTCGCGATCGCGGTGATGGTCGTCGCCTGCCCCTGCGCTCTTGGTCTGGCCACCCCTACCGCCATCCTCGTCGGCTCTGGGCTAGGGGCCGAGCGCGGCCTGCTGATTCGCGGCGGCGACAGCCTCGAAACCATCCACCACCTCGACACGGTGGTATTCGACAAAACCGGCACTCTCACCTTGGGCCAGCCGACAGTGACAGAGATTCACGTTGTCGCAGAGGGCCTGAGCGAAGCCGACATTGTGCAACTCGCCGCCACGGTCGAAAGCGGCACCCGCCACCCCCTGGCCAAAGCCATTCACCAAGCGGCAGCCGCGCGAGAATTAGATCTGCTACCAGCTGATGAGTTTGACACCCAACCCGGCCTCGGCGTGGCTGCCCAAATCACCTGGCAAAACACCGTGCAGCCCTGCGCCCTGGGTAACCAGCAATGGATGACTCGGCGAGCAATGGTGCTCGATGCCGCAGTGCAAGATCGAGCTAAGGCGCTGGCGGAAGCTGGGCAGACGGTGGTTTATGTAGCGCTGGGCGATCGCGTGGTGGGGCTGGTAGCGATCGCAGATCAGCTGCGCCCCGATGCCGCCGCTGTAGTTGAAACTCTGCAAAAACAGGGGCTCCAGGTGCGGGTATTGACGGGCGATAGAAAAGAGGTAGCAGGGGCGATCGCCGCCCAGCTCAACCTTAGCCCCAGCCAGGTCACTGCTGAAGTTTCCCCCCAGGGCAAGGTTGACGCGATTCGCCAGCTCCAGGCTGAGGGGCACACCGTAGCGCTGATGGGCGATGGGATCAATGATGCCCCTGCGATCGCCCAGGCTGATGTGGGCATCAGCCTCCACTCCGGCACCGACATCGCCATGGAAACAGCCGACGTGATTCTCATGGGTGACCACCTCTCCGGGGTGCTCGAAACTCTCACTCTCAGCCGCGCCACGTTTAACAAAATTCGCCAAAACCTGGCCTGGGCGTTTGCCTACAACCTCGTAGCGATTCCCCTCGCTGCTGGGGCGCTGCTGCCCACCGCTGGGATTAGCCTCAGCCCCGCCGCCGCAGGCGGCATGATGGCGTTTAGCTCCGTAGCTGTAGTGGTTAACTCTTTGCTCTTAAGGCGATAAGATCGGCAGTAGGATTCGGTTTCTCTGCATTTGGCTTTAGGCCAATAGGCGAGTTACGGCTGCGTTGTATTCCTGGTAAGACTTGACGCCGGTTAGAGTCTCTAACCGTTCGCCATTCTTAAAAAACATCACTGCCGGGATGCCCTTTAACTCAAATCGCTTGGTGATCTGTCGATTGGTGTCAAAGTCGATCTTTCTCACGGTGACAGAGTCGCCATAGGCTTCGGCCAGTTTATCGACCGACGGTGTCACCTGTTTGCACGAGCCACACCAAGACGCCATACAATCGACCACCAGCAACGGTTCACTGGCCAACAGCACATCGAGTTCGGCTTCATCGTGAATCAATTTAGCCGCACCCGTGTCTTCCTGACCAAGCTGGGTCAAGGCGCTGGCGACCTCCGCAAACGATAGGCTGGCATTGATGGTGGCAAGCTGAGACTGCTGCTGATAGTACTCAAGCAACGGCTCTAACGACTGCTGAAAGCCCTCTAAACGCTCGCGAATAGCAGAAATCGGTGGCTTTTCGCTGCTTTCGTTTAATAGGCGAATGATCAAAAACTCAGCTGTCGCTTTGAGATAGGCTACTGTCGCTGGTGGCTGGCCCACTGCTGCCCACCACTCATCAAACGCCTGGGCTTGGGCCAGCGTGCGCGGAAATCCTTCTAAAACCCAGCCTTTGAGCATAGTATCGGGTTGCTCAAACCGCTTGCGGATCAGCTTCATTGCCAACGCATCGGGAATCAGCTCGCCCGCATCTATATAGGGGCGGGCCTCAATGCCAATTGCAGTCTCGGCGGCGATCGCCCCACGAACCAGCTCGCCCATAGAAACATAGGGAACCTGCCAGCGTTCTGCTAATGCGATCGCCTGCGCCTCAACCCCCACCCCAGGAGGCCCTAAAAGGATAAATTGCTTAGGTTTCATAGAATGGCGATATCCTACTCCCGCTGTTTAACTCTAGATTCATCATCTAGGGGAAAGAACCAAAGCCTGAGTTTTTTAACCTCATTTAACGACGGTTGTACGTCAGCCAGGCAAAAATAGCTGTTCCACAGGGCAGAGTTCCCCATAAACAGCTGTTCGGTGGCGCTCACTCTGTTTCCATGCCGACGCCACCCCACATTTGAGACCAACTCATTACCGACGTTCCAGCAGGTGTTTCGGCAGCGTTAGGTTTCTAGTCGTCAACACGTTTCTTTTTACCTTTTTCGTCTGACGAATCCTCTTGTTTATCCTCATCAATGGCCGGGCGGGTCGTAGCAGAGTTCACCTGCGACGAATCGGGCAGCGGAGAGAGTTGGGCTGGAGACACTGGAACCGTTGCGGCCGAGCCAGCTGGAGAGACAGGTGGGGTCTCCAAAGAACGCTGCACTACGATTGGAATAGCAGTAGTGCCAACCAAAGCGACACCACCGACTAGCCCTTTAATCAGCAGTGACTTCAAGCTGTTGTTTTCGGGGGCAGAGTCAGAGTTACTCATAAATTTAGTAATTGTTTGTTTTAAAAATCTCTTTGGGGCGATGCGTCTTGCCGGTAGAATACCCCGCACTGCTCGCTTAGTTGACTTTCTGCGGTCAATTTTGGTTCCGTCCGCTCAGCTCTATGAAGACGTGATCGCATAGAAACGTCGCCAGCGTAAATTTTTGAAGAATATACGAAAAAACCTCAGCCCATAGCCGATTAGCTAGGTTCACAGAATTAACGCGAAGTGGGTCAACGGTAAGCTCTACTCAGACGCCTGACTGTCCCGGCGACCTAGCTCATATACCCCGCAGCCTATTGCAGCCAGCACCCCCAAACTGACAGCCCAACTGTCGCCCAGCGACAGCGTAAGACTGTAGTAGGCTAAACCACCCGCCGCCAAAAACGGTACGACGCTCAGTAGTGATGCCGCCGGAGAGTTTTCGCCCAGCCAGCTCTCAAACGCTAAGATCACCCGATCGGCAAAGGGTGAAAAGCCCCAGTACAGCGCGATCGCCCACAGCGCAGTCCCGGCAATGGTGGCGGTATCGAAATCAACGGGCAAAGACAACAAAGCAATTACCGAAACAAGGCCAGAGCATGAGCCGAAGGGTTAGAAGCTTTCACCAAGACTAAAGCGGGTCGCGATCGGGGCGGTAGTCAGGCCGAGGCGGCTGCGGGCCGGGGTCAATGCGGTAGCGATCGTTGTATTCGCTGCGGTTCTTGGGAGGGCGACGACGGCGAACGCGATCGTCTCCAGGGCGAGGATTGCTGTCGTAGTAGGGCTGGCCGTCAGGGCCATCTGGGGGGCGATCGCCCATCGGCCGACCATCCACTGGTCGATCCATCGGCCGATCCATGGGGATGTCTTCGCGGCGCATGGGGCGACCATCGCCGTACACATCGGGGGTGTAGGGAGGGCGGCCAGTTGGCTCACCGCGCCCCTCAAGCATGGGCCGAGGCCGATTGTAGGGATCAACGGGGCCGTAATCGCGGCGGTCTAGCTCAGCGCGGAGGTTTGCACGGTTGTCAGGAGCATAAGCCGGCGGGCGACTGCCTCGGGGCGGGCGATAGCCGCCACCGCCACCAAAATCGCCGCCATCGCCCTGAAAGCCCACTTTAGCTAGCGGCGTTCTGGAGTTGATGTTTTGAATCATCAGCGACACCACCATGCCCACCAACAGCATTTGCTGAAAGGAGGAGATGACGTCCATGCCCAGGTTGCCGAGCAGAAACACCCCTGACAGCAGAAACAAAACTGCGTAGACCTTGTCCGAGTCGCGCTCATAGCCGGGCTTTAGCCGCTCTAAGAAGAACAGTGCCACGCCGCAGATCACCATAAAGATGCCCAGCAGCAGGGGGACGGGGGTACCAAAATTCACGGCAAATTCCTCTTAGGCGATCGCCTCTGCCAACCGAACACGTTAATTCTAGCCGACTTAACGAAAAAATCGGGAACGCCTAAAGGGTTCCCGACCGCAAGACTAACAGGTTGCACCCTCCGACCTAGACCAGCAGGCACAGCCCTCTGAGACTACTGGCGCTGAATTTTGTCGCGCTGGCTAACAAACACGAGAAAAATCGTAGCGGGGATGATGATAATCACGGCACCAGCCAGCAGGCTTAGCAAGAAGTTGGCTAAAGACGATGTCATATCTTTGTGATCCTGATTAACGATTGAAACCGAATTGTTATTGACCATTATTGATCATTATTGCTCAACCACGCTCGCCTTCACTAAAGCTCTGTCTGGTGCGATGGCTTTCCCAACGGCGTCAACCTCAGCAGCCCCTAGGGCATGGAGAATCAGCCGAGGAAGGCTTTAGAATGACTTTACGGCAACAGCGTATTTTGGAGGGTAACCCATGGCCGCCACACAGGTGCTGAATATAGGCGTGGGCCTGCTATTGGGCCTCATGACTCTACTGTTTATCTTTCGCATTGTGCTCACCTGGTATCCCCAGGCCGACTTGTCTAAGCTGCCCTTTTCGCTCGTCGCTTGGCCCACGGAGCCCCTGCTGGTGCCCATGCGTAAGCTCGTCCAACCCATTGGCGGCGTCGATATTGCCCCGGTCATTTGGGTGGGCATCGTCACCCTGCTGCGAGAAATTTTGGTGGGGCAGCAGGGCTTATTAAGGATGTTCGGTTAGAGGTTCTCTCGCTTAATGTGATAAGCGGTGCGTCTTGGCCGGGAGTGGACAGCCGGGACGGCTATCCCACAAGACTTCCGCCAGAGCCCCAAGAACAATGACCACTCTCTTGTGAGATGGGCCTCTGGCCCGTCATGGTTGGCTTAAGGCCATGAATAGTCTGGGCCAAAGTTGTCCTAGACTAAGCTACTTAATTGCCATCATCTCTGCGACAAAGTTGGTGTAAACATCACCGCTGAGGAAGTTGGCGTTCTCTAGCACCTTCTGGTGAAAGCCAATGGTGGTGGGCAGGCCGGTGATGGCGCACTCTCGCAGGGCGCGGCGCATGCGACGAATAGCGGTGGGGCGGTCTGGCCCCCAAACAATTAGCTTGCCCACCAGCGAATCGTAGTAGGGCGGAATTTCATAGTCGGTATACACGTGGGAATCCATTCGTACGCCCATGCCGCCGGGGGCGAGGTAGCCGCTAATACGACCGGGGTTGGGGCGAAAGTTGTGGTCGGGGTCTTCGGCATTAATGCGGCACTCGATCGCATGGCCGCGAATCTGAATATCTGACTGGGTAAAGGGCAGTTTTTCGCCCTGGGCAATGGTGAGCTGGGCGGCAATCAGGTCAATGCCAGTAATCATCTCGGTGACGGGGTGCTCGACCTGAATGCGGGTATTCATTTCCATGAAGTAGAAGTTGCCCTGGCTATCGACCAGGAACTCGACCGTGCCCGCCCCTACATAGTTGATCGACTGGGCTGCCAGTACCGCCGCTGCCCCCATTTTTTCGCGCTGGTCTGTGGTCAGCCGGGGACTGGGGGCTTCTTCGAGCAGCTTCTGGTGCCGCCGTTGAATCGAGCAGTCGCGCTCGCCCAGGTGCACCACGTTGCCGTAGCTGTCGGCCAGAATCTGAAACTCGATGTGGCGGGGGCGATCGATAAACTTTTCCATGTACACGCCAGAATTGCCAAAGGCGGCCTGAGCCTCACCTTGGGCTGCCATAAAGGCCTTGACCAGCTCAGACTCGTTATTGACCAGGCGCATGCCGCGCCCACCGCCCCCAGCGGTGGCCTTGATCATCACCGGGTAGCCAATTTCGCTGGCGATGGCATAGGCTTCGGCTTCGTCGGTCAGCAGTCCGCCACTGCCGGGCACCGTGGGCACCCCCACCTTTTGCATGGTGTCTTTCGCGGTCGATTTGTCGCCCATTCTGCGGATGGAGTCGGGGGAGGGGCCAACAAAGACAATCTGGTGGTCGGCGCAGATTTCGGCAAAGCGGGCGTTTTCGGCCAGAAACCCATAGCCGGGGTGAATGGCGCTGGCGTTGCGAGTCAGGGCAGCGGCAATAATGTTAGGAATGTTGAGGTAGCTTTTTTGGCTAGGGGCCTCGCCAATGCATACCGCTTCATCGGCAAGCTGCACGTGGAGGGCGTGGCGATCGACGGTGGAGTGAACCGCAACGGTGGCTATGTCCATTTCTTCGCAGGTGCGGAGGATGCGCAGCGCGATTTCTCCTCGGTTAGCAATCAAAATCTTGGAAAAGCGCATGTACGTAGGGCAAATAGCAACAGACCATTGAGTTTTGGGGTGGCAGCCCAGCTAAGCAACCCCAGCCCAGTGCCGCAACCGACCATCATCAGCATCATACGATGACGACGGTCGCTGATCCTATCACGGGGCTAGCGCAACAAATATTGCTGGAAATGTGCTCTTATCAAGGGGGCCATTATGGTTTACTCTTATATATCTGAGCTGGTGCTTGGGCGACATTCCCTCAGTAGCGCCCATGGAGCACCGTTCAGAATATCACCAGCGGATGTGGTGGAATTGGTAGACACGCACGCTTGAGGGGCGTGTGGCTTATGCTGTGCGAGTTCGAGTCTCGCCATCCGCATCAGATTCCTACGGGTTGATCCAACAATGCCGGGTTGTAGTAATACAGCCCGGCATTGTTGTTGGAGCCAATTTATTGAACAGACCGGCTGCTATAGACGCTGGGCCAGGGCGATCGCCACAGGGCATAGCAGTAGAGCTGGCAAAAATGAGGCCACCCTCACCTGGCCGATTTCGAGCAGATTCAGACCAATGCCCAAAATCATCAGCCCGCCGGTACCCGTGAGCAACAAAACGTGAGGACTCGTGGTCGGGTCAGCGAGAACAGTCCCCAACAGGCTGGACAACAGTGACAACGCCCCCTGTATCCCCAGCACGCTGAGGGCCGAAAAGCCAACGCCAACGCCGTAGGTGCCAGTTAGGGCGATCGCCGCTAACCCATCCATCGTGGACTTCAGCGTGAGCAGAGCATTGTCGCCTGACAGGCCGTTGTTGAGGCTGCCGACAATGGCCATGGGGCCAACGCAAAACAACAGGCTAGCTGCCACAAACCCTTCGGTAAAGCGGCCTCCGCCTCGTACCTTAGCCTTAAGCCAGTCGCCCAATACCGAGAGGCGTTTCTCAATCTGCCACCATTCGCCCAGCATCCCCCCCATCGCCATCACCAGCAGCGCCAGGATAATGCCGTCGATGGGGCCAGCGTCGACATCAGACAGGTTGCTGGCCATGGAGACCCCAATTACCAGAGTCATCAGCCCCACTGCCTGGGTGATGATCTGCTGCATCGACTTAGGCAAGCGGCTGCGCAGCATGAGTCCCAACGTTGTGCCCAGCAGAATGGTGGCGACGTTGATCCAGGTGCCGCTGGTTTTGGCCCACAGGCTGAGCATAGTAAAGTCCTCACGGGGGGTGGTTGGGCAGACAGGAGATGCGCGGCGCTTCGGTTCCGCGTTATTCTCCAATCAGACCATTTATTCCGGGAGAGTGCCATGGTGGTGCCAGTCAGTTTGATGCGCGCCCAGTCTTACCAAAGGGCTGAACTGGAGCGCTCGCTCACTCAGCTACTCGCGCCCCTGGGAGGCATGGCGGCCTTCGTAAAACGGGGCGATCGCGTGCTGTTAAAGCCCAACCTGCTGACCGGCGCTCGCCCCACTAAAGAATGCACTACCCGGCCTGAGCTAATTTATGCCGTGGCCCAGCAGGTGATAGCCGTTGGTGGCCAGCCCTTTTTGGGCGATAGCCCCGCCTTTGGCAGCGCCCGTGGGGTAGCCAAAGCCAACGGGCTACTGCCCCTGGCTCAGGAACTTGGGTTACCGATCGTGGAGTTGCACGGCGATCGCTACCCTACCGACAACCCTGAGTTTGATCACCTGCGCCTCTCTAAAGAAGTAATGGAGGCCGACGTGGTGATTAACCTGCCTAAGGTCAAGTCCCACGTGCAGCTCACCCTTACCTTGGGGGTCAAAAACCTGTTTGGCTGCGTACCCGGCAAAATGAAGGCCTGGTGGCACATGGAGGCGGGCAAAGACGTGCAGCGCTTTGGCACCATGTTGGTAGAGACGGCACGGCTGGTCGACCCTGAGCTGACCATTGTGGATGGCATCATTGGCCATGAGGGCAATGGCCCCAGCGGTGGGGAACCCAGAGATTTAGGCGTGCTAGGGGCGTCTGCTAACGTGTTTGCCCTCGATCGCGCCATGGTCGACGTGCTGGGAGCCGATCCGCTGGCGGTGCCCACGGTGGCCCAGTCAATGCGGCTAGGGGTTTGTCCCGATTGGGAGGAATTGGCTTTCCCACTGCTCACCCCCGATGACCTGGGAGTGACCGACTGGCAGCTGCCCGCCGAACTCATGCCCATCGACTTTGGCCTGCCTCGGGTGGTGAAGTCCACCTTTAAGCACCTCTACGTTCGCTTTATCAAAGAGCCGGTGACCGCTTACGCCGGGCGTCTCTGAACCGGACGGCTCTAAAACGAGAGCGGGAGGGCGCAAATCCTGCACCCTCCCGCCCTAAACAGTTATATAGCAATCCGTATAAGGGTTCGGTCAGGCAAAATGACAGGATATCGAGAGGACTATAGTGATGCCAGCTCCCTACAGCCTTGACCTGCGCCAGAAAGTGATTGCCTCGATTGAGTCAGGCCAATCCAAAGTTGCCGTCAGTCAACTGCTGGGCATTGCCCGTAGCACCCTTACGGAATGGCACAACCAGTATCGCGGCAATGGGGAGGTTGCCCCGAAGCAAGGTTACCAGCAGGGCCATAGCCACAA
>NZ_JACJOX010000032.1 GCF_014695775.1 Leptolyngbya sp. FACHB-60
GGTTGGTTAAAAAGCCGCATTCGAAAACTCCTTCCCCATGACGATGGCTTGCGGGCTGCCATCGAGTCAATCCTCAAGCAAGCAGTGTCCTAACCTAAGTGGCTTTAGCTATAGCTCTGTGCGTGAAGTAGCGCTGCGCTTCCGTGGCAAATTCTGGCAGTTTGACTAGGTAGGCGTCGTCTTCCTCAGACCAAAGGATATTAGTCCGATATTAGAGTGATGTCATAGCCTTCTCACTCAAGGGGAATCTAAGCTATCTAGATCCCCCTCAAGGCTATTAGGCTACAGCAGCGTTGGCATAGTGTCGTCGTGGGCGGAGTTGGGCTTGTTGGTGATCCACACCGACTGATAGGGAGCCAGTTCATAGATGGCGCGATCATCGGTAAACCGGTGGCCGCTGATTAGGTCGTACCAGTCATCGGTGCTGACTAGATTGAGCTCACTCAGCTGTAGGTCTTGAGGCTGGTCACTCAAGTTGTGCACCGAGAAAATGCTCTGATCGCGGCTCAGACTCTGCCGCCAAAAGGCAAACAGGGCCGGGTTCATCGGGTGCAGCGTGTACTGGGTGGCGTTGGGGTGAAATGAGGTCTGCTGGCGACGAATCTTGATCAGTCGCTTGAGTTCCGCCAGTACTTTGGCGTGGGAGGTGGTGGGGTCAGCCAGAGCCGTTTCTAGCGTCTTAAGATCCCACTTATAGCGGTTGATGGTGCGGTTGTGACCGGTTTCTTCAACACCTTCGGTGTAGTTGTGGGTGGCCAGCAGACTATGAATATAAAAAGCGGGAATACCCTCCAGCGCCATCATGATGGTCTGGGAGCAGAGAAACCGCTCTACCTGCCACTGGTCTTCGCCCTTAACGGTACCCTTGAGGGCATCGAAAAGCGAAATGTTGAGCTCGTAGGGCGACTCGGTGCCGTCGGGGCGACTGCGCATGCTGATTTTGCCACCAAAATTACGCATGGCCGCAATTAGCTGCTCATGCTCGTCGCCCGTCAGCAACCCTTCGGCAGGGCGCATGCCAATGCCGTCGTGGGAGGCGGTGAAGTTGAAGTAGGCGCAGCCAATGGGGGCCGGCGGCATGCTCATCATCCAAGTTTTGAGGTGGTCGGCGCGGCCCTGCATGAGCGCGTTCAGCAGCAGCGGCGGCAGACTGAAGTTATAGATCATGTGGGCTTCGTTGCGGTTGCCAAAGTAGCTGAGGTTCTCGCGGTTGGGCACGTTGGTCTCGGTGATCAACGAAATGCCGGGGTCAACCAGCTGCAAGATCTCGCGGAACAGACGCACGATGGCGTGGGTTTCGGACAGGTGCATGCAGTTGGTGCTGTGCTTTTTCCACAAAAAGCCCACTGCATCGAGGCGAATGTAGCGCGCCCCGGCCTCGACGTAAGCCAGGATGATTTTGACGTACTCAATCAGCACGTCGGGGTTCTCGAAGTTGACGTCGACCTGGTCGGCACTGAAGGTCGTCCAGACGTGCTTCTCCCCTGCGGCGGTTTCTACGGGGGTCAGCAGTGGCGAACTGCGGGGCCGCACCACCTGAGACAGGTCTTCGCTGGGGTCAGCGGTGATGAAATAGTTGCGGCCGGGCAGTTCGTTTTGCTTAAACTGCTCAAACCACTCGTGCTGGCTGGAGATGTGGTTGATCACCAGGTCGGCCATCAGGTTGAAATTGGTGGCGATCCGCTTGATGTCTGCCCAGCTGCCCAGCTCGGGGTTGACCTTGAGATAGTCAATGATAGCAAAGCCATCGTCGGAGCTGTAGGGAAAGAAGGGCAGAATGTGGACGCCGGTAATGGTGTCGTAGAGGTGGGTTTCAAGAAACTCGGCCAGCACCGACAGCGGAGGGCGATCGCCATCGCAGATGGTATCCCCATAGGTGATTAGCAGAACGTTGTTGTGGTTCCACTTTTTAAGATCTTCGCGGCCTGAGGGGCACAGAGTGTCTTTAATCAGGGCAAAGATTTCGGTGGTCAACCGCTCGGCTGTTTCCGGTGGGTAAACCTTTTCTAGCAGGGGTTTGATGTTATTGGTCACGCGACAATAGGGTGGGCTATCTACAGAAATATCTAGCTTATTTATAGAATGATTTTGAGGGGCCGTCTGGGCTGCAACGTTTTGGTGTGAGGTGGGTGCAGATTGCTTAGTACGATTTTTAGCGACAGTCATATTAACCTACAGTTTTCAGTAGTGGTTTACGGTAGTCTTTGCATCAAAAAGCAGTTGCCGCCGGGGGGATATTTCCCCCGAACAGCGCCTGATGGTAAGCATTGACGGCCTACCCAGTAGGGCTAACCAGCTAGCCTATTGGGTGGGCCGCTTTGGGCCCAAAGCATGACGAGTAAACAGCTGCACCATCCCGTCGTATCGGCTTGGGAAATTGGATGGTACAAGCGTTTGCGTTGTTGCTAGAGCTGCTGTGGACTAATGCCACGCAATTACCATCGATGAGTTCCGAGGATTCCCGCCGCTAGGGGCGAAGAAAACACGGGGTAACGGTGGCAATGGCTAAATAACAGAGTTTTAGTGACGAATTTCAGATAGATGTTGTTTCGATCGCTGCGTAACGGCAGGTGATGACCGTCACACTTTTTCTCCCTGGGATAGTTCTGATGGTGGCATAGGTCACTTTAAAGCGTTGGCGCTAGGCCACGAAGTTCATAGCTTCTTAGGTATATCTTCGGAGTCTTCACAAAGCCTTGAGCACAGAGTCTTGAGGTGGACTGCATACAATACACAGCTGGAGCGTTTGTGCTGTGAGTACCTATAGATGAGGTTGAAATTTTAGAACGCTACTGAAGGGGCGATCGCGCAATTCTAAGGCCGGCTGCGTCTACGGTCAAACCTATACGGATCTGCGCAACTTCTACAAAATCGTGGGTCAACGGCTTGCCCTGCGATCGCCAAGATCTGGCGAGGGGGAAATGAGAGAATGGGGGTTCAGCGATGGTCTTTTGACCAGCAGTCTGTCAAACCGAAGTTGACAGGTTTATAGGGGTAAAGGGTCAAGGTCAATGGTTTGAGGCTTTCTGTGAACCTTGCACCTTAAACCCTTGACCCTTCACCCCTAACTCATCCACCCCATACCCATCAACCCCTATTTCCCAGTCACGACGCCCCACATATAGTCTTCAAAGGAGCCTTCGCCTAGGTCTACGGAGAAAATCTTCCCCCAGCTGTAGCACTTAAAGCGAATGTGGCCGCTGTCATGCTTATACCAAACGCCGTTGTCAATGCTGAGGTCGCCTTGGTAAGCAACCCAGTGGTTAGGATAAGCCACGGTGGGCGCACTACCGCCGAGCATAGCGGCGTCGATCAGGATAAAAGCCACACCCCCCTGGCGACGGGCAGCGTCTGCGCTTTTCATGGCGTCAAATTCGCCATAGACAAAGGTGGATTCGAAATCAACCTGGCTGTAGCCCAAAACTTCAGAAATCCAGCCCTTCATTTCCCAGGGGGTGGTGATGCCAGCAACGTTGTTTTCGAGGCTGCCAGAGTCGCCAGTGACCGGAAAGATCAGGTTTTCGGCATCGCGCAGGGTAGCAATCAACATCCAGTCGGCGGCAGACATGCCAGAGCGAATTTTGCTCTGCCGAAGCCCGTCGGAGGGGCGCACGGTTTTAGTGCGTCCACGGAATTGGCCAGTTTCGTAGAGAGAGCGGCAGAAGTCAACGTAGCGGGCGGGCTGTTTAGACACCAGCTCAAACACAATGGCGGTGGGGCCGCAGAAGGGGGTGTAGTTTTGGTCAATGTTGAGCGGGTTGGCCACCGTAGCGCGAATGTCTTGAATCAGCTCGGATTTGGTGATTTGAGGCCATACTCCCGGTTGGGAAGATTGCTCAAAGGCGGCGATCGCCGCGGCAACCGGGTCAACGTCAGGTATATCAACGACCTGGTAGCGCAGTTGGTAGTTAGCCCCATCGCGGGTAAACGCGGCGGTAGCGCCCGAGGTTAGCCCAGAGGTGATACGAACGGAGCCTAAAAAATCGTCGGCGTCGGGGGAGTCTTCGTCCCAAAGTTTAATGTCTACACCGTTGTTAAAGGCGTAGGTTTGGTTGAGAGACCAGGTTTGCCCATTGTTGAGGCTGCGCTTGAGGTGGGGCTGCAACGTGCCATCCACAAGAACTTCGAGGCGGCACTCGTCGGCACCCCAGTCCTCGGTTTCGTTGCACTTGAGCTGGCCCAAAATTAATTGACGCATGGGGAGATTCCTTAGGGTGAATATGTTGACTTCAAAAACTTCACCCCGTCCCCATAAATTTACTGACTCAACCCAACCTTTGAGACCAGAGAAAAATTTGGCACAGCGCTATCTGGACAGTCAGCCTTGAACGGGCTAAGCAGCGCTTCACAAGTTGCATTCAGCTTTTGAAAGAGCTGTAATTATCGATTCTCTTTGAGCTTTTTGCTGCTTGTAGGCGAACACCATAAAACCGTCGGCGTAGCCAAGCTGCCTTGATTGAATTAAGAAACAGAAGTCGAATTTGACTCAGAACCGGCTTGTAGTAAAAGAACGAAAATAGAAGAGCGAAAAATGAAAAAATGATCTAAAGGCTTGAGCCCTAACATTTTGAGCTGTTTTAGGCCCAGGCTTCACTTGCTATGGTCACAAATTACCGACCAGCTGCTGGCAGGTGTGCAAATTTCGCGATCGCCGCCAAGCCTACTGCATTCTGCGCACCTCGATCGCGCTTGCTGAGGCGATGTGAAGAACGGCTTGGGGTTTACGGGCAGCAGCGTCGGTGGCAGCGACAGCATTCAGCCAGTTGCAGAAGTGATAGCGGCGCTGGTGGGAGCGTAGGCGAATGAAGGGTGGGGGATGGAGTTAAGAAATTGGTCGTGGGAAATTTTTGGGGTTCCGGCTACTCTCAACATCATGGGCTCAAGGATGGTAGCCGCCTGGTGACGAGCTCCCATGGGTAGCTCGATCTAGACAATTAGGCTAAAGCTGAGCGCCTTTTGAAGCAGCACTAAAAACGCTCAGCTCGGCAGCATTTAAGCTATTTGGCCCCAGCACTGGTAGCGGCCAAAATTTGGGGCAGGCCAATTTCGCTACATACTTCGTAGAACGAGGTCACGGGCGGCGTCTCAAACAGGTGGGCGATTTTGCCCAAGATCTTTTGATAGACTTCGCTTTGGTTATCGTCCATATCCTCAATGCTATCCCAGAGAATGATGGCGATGCCGCGATCGCTGCCGGGTTCTTGCAGCAGGTAAGCTCCTTGGAAACCTTTGGTGTAGGTCGATACCGCCTTTTCATAAAGCTGGCGGGCTTCGCTAAAACAGCCGGGTTTAAACTCCCCAATAGCTACATAAGCGTACTTGTGGCGCAAAAAATCGTCGAAGTCAGTCATAAATGGAATCAGTCCTAGGTCTCATCGTAGATCTAGTGTCGATCAGATGTTGACACCCAATCCTTTTTCTTACCTAGGCTTTAGATTCTGTTACCGATCTTCTAACAGACGCTGCCCCCAAGCTTTGAGCGCTAGCCCTAACCCCACCCGAGCCCGCTGCCAGCTCTGCATGAACCGCTGACCCCAGCCTTTGGCCTTGGGCAACGTCACCACGATCGCCCCGCCCCGGTAGGCCACCTGCACCTGGCGATCGAGCACTCGCTCGGGCAGCGGCACCGTCTGCTGAAAATAGTTGATCCCCAGACTCTGAATCAGCGGACTACGGTAGCCCGACTGCCGCTGGCCCGAAAACGTCAGCGACTTGCCAGTGACCCGCACCTGCACAGCCTGGGGCTCTACACCCGGCAAAAAGGCTGTTACCACCAGAGCGTTGGCGGTGTCTTCAATCTCAATGGAGGGCAGCTGTACTCGGCCTGTGGGGGACAGCCCAAGGGGCATCAGGGCAGCAGCGATAGCATTCATCTGGGCCTGGGCTGCACCCAAACTCCACATGGACTGAGCATTCGGGGGTTGAGACGATGATTGCCAAGTGGCCATAGCCCTAACTCTCTGTTTTCTATACTTAAATCATCGCGGCAAGTCCGCTATTCCGTAGGGAGGAAAGCCCCCTGTCCTAAGGTGGTATAACCGCCATGCTCCGCTAGTCAATGTCCGCGATCGCTGATGCGAAAAATTATCCATGTCGATATGGACGCTTTCTACGCTTCCGTAGAGCAGCGAGACTTTCCCCAGTACCGAGGCCGGCCCCTGGTAGTTGGCGGTCGTCCTGAGCAGCGGGGGGCCGTCGCGGCAGCCAGCTACGAGGCCCGCAAGTACGGCATTCATTCCGCTATGCCCGCCCGCATCGCCCAGCAGCGTTGCCCCGAGCTGATCTTTGCTCGACCTCGCTTCGACGTTTATAAAGAAGTCTCGGGTCAAATTCGAGAAATTTTTCACCGCTACACCGATCTAGTCGAACCGCTGTCTCTTGACGAAGCTTACTTGGATGTCACTACCAACGCCCTAGAGGAGCCCTCAGCCCTGGTGCTGGCCCGTGCCATCAAGGCCGACATCCACAGCACCACCCAGCTCACGGCCTCGGCGGGGGTGTCGGTCAACAAGTTTCTCGCCAAAATGGCTAGCGGCCAAAACAAACCCGACGGCCTCACCCTGATTTTGCCTGAGCAGGCCGAGGCCTTTGTTGCCGCCCTGCCCATCGAAAAGTTTCACGGCATTGGCTCTGTCACCGCCCGCAAAATGCACGCCCTGGGTATTGTCACCGGGGCCGACCTGCGCCAGTGGGCTGAGGCCGACTTGGTGCAGCACTTTGGCAAGGTGGGGCACTTCTACTACCGCGTCGCCCACGGCCAGGACGATCGCCCCGTCAACCCCAACCGCATTCGCAAATCGCTCGGGGCCGAGCGATCGTTCTCGCCCGACCTGACCACTTTGGCTGACATGCTAACCGCCCTCGATCGCGTCGCCGACGAGGTGATCAGCCGCCTGCAAGAACAGCGCCGCCGGGGCTACACCCTCACCCTCAAGGTCAAGTACGCTAACTATCGGCAGATCACGCGCAGCCGCACCTTTGTCACCGCCATTGGCGCTGAGTCGCCCATTTTGCAATGGGCCGAAGAAATGCTATTGGCCCATTGCGATCGCAGCCAGCCCGTTCGCCTGCTCGGCCTCATCCTCTCTAACCTAGAACCGACCGGAGGGCCCGACCATGTGCAGCTGTCCCTAGAAGTTTAGGACGCCACCTAGGCTACCCCTTGGCTTAACGTCAGCAGCGCCGTATAGACGCAGGCTCCAGCACCGACAAGGTAGACAAACCAAGTCAGGAAGAACCCGATCGCCCGACCCGGCGACGGCCCATAGGTTTTAATCAGTCCCCAGGCGTGAGCGATGCGAGCCACAGTCAGCGTAATGCCCAACATCCACACTAGCCAGGCTGAAGCCTGAATCAATTCCAGTGCCAAAATGAACAGTAGGGCGAGGGGAACGTGCTCAACAAAATTGCCGTAGGCCCGCACTTTGCGCTGCAACAGGCCATCGTCGCCAGTCTTAGGGGCCACTATTTTTTGCGCATAGCCTTCGACAAAGGCAGCCCATTTACCTGGGTTTTCTAGGTAGTCTGGCTGGTTTGAGACATCGGCTTGAGATGCTCCGTGCCAAATGCGAGTGCTGGTGCGCTCCATCACTACTAGGTAAGACAGGGCTAGGGCAATGAAGCCGTGCAAGCCAATAAACAAGGTTGAGATGGGAATGAGGTTAGCCATACAGCTCACCCAATTGAGTAGCTGCCAAAATTTAACCACAAAACTCAAAGGCCGTTGACAACGGAGAGGGAGGGCCTTCTATCGGTTCAAACTGTACAGCTAGTCAGCTTTTTGCCCTAACCCCTGCCAAAGCGCGGCTTCGCTGGGCATCACCAAACTTTGGCCTGACGTTTCGGCCTGCTCGATCGCAACTAGGGTCGTGGCAGTGCCGACAAAAGTGGCGGCGGCAAAGACAGCGGCAACAGTGGCTACCATCTCTAGGCGGTGAAGGGCGATCGCAACTTGAGGATCTTGAAATCTCATCAGACGGCACGAGAAGGAAATTATCTGATCTAATTCTATCGTTTTTGTAGCTAAAGATACAGAAATTCTCCAGAAACCTTTTTCAATTTTTTACTGCGCAGTTGCAACAAACGCAGTGTGGCAGCGCAGAAAAGCCATCAGCGCAGGTGTTTTGTAAGCACTTACACAGAGCATTTGTGAGTTCGCTATTAGTCTTTCCCTATGAAAAAGATTTATTTGTCGGCAACCCTTTTCTTGGCGATTTCAGCTCACTGAGCTTAGGCTTGCCCGCGTTTAAGTTTTTCCAATGCTGACGAAAGTTCCCAGGTTTTCTAACCTATTAGCGCGCTTTTGAATAGATCTTGGCCCTATGGCTGAGACTGCGACCACGCTAGTTTATTGCCAATTCAATGCGGCTAGATTGGGTTTCTGGGGCAATCATCTATCTGGAGTTGAGTAATCATGGCTGGATTGTGGTCCTTTAACGGCAGGCACAAAATCCTGCATATGACGTGGTTTGCATTCTTTTTGACATTTGTGGTTTGGTTTAACTTTGCCCCGTTGGCCACGGCCATTAAGGCAGATTTGGGGTTGAGCGACCCGCAAATGCGCACCATTGCCATCTGCAACGTGGCGCTGACGGTGCCTGCCCGCATCATTGTCGGCATGGTGCTCGATCGCTTTGGGCCACGCATTACCTACTCTTGTCTACTGATCTATACGGCGGTTCCGTGCCTAGCCTTTGCCCTGGCTCAAACCTTTGAGCAAATGGTCTACTCTCGCCTGGCGCTGAGCATTGTCGGCTGCGGCTTTGTGATCGGCATTCGCATGGTGGCCGAGTGGTTTGAAGACAACGAAATCGGCCTGGCCGAGGGCATCTACGGCGGCTGGGGCAACTTTGGCTCGGCTGGGGCAGCTTTTACGCTACCCTCGATCGCCGCGGCGCTGGGCTTTTTGACAGCGGGCCAGGTGAACTGGCGACTGGCGATCGCCCTCACCGGCATCGCCGCCGCCTGCTATGGCGTGGTCTATTACTTCAACGTCACCGATACGCCGCCGGGCAAGGTCTACCAGCGCCCCCCCAGCAGCGCCGGGATGGAAGTTACCAGTCAGCGTGATTTTTGGCTTTTGCTGGCGACCAATATTCCCCTGGTGGGGGTGCTGGGGCTGATTGCCTGGCGTCTGACCAAGGTGGGCTTTATCGGCAGCCAGGCGTTGGTGGTGATCGGAGTGCTTTTAGTTGGGCTCTACCTATTTCAGTCTTACAACATTTGGCGGGCCAACAAGCCGCTAATGACCGGCGCAAAGCGCTACCCTCCTGAGGAACGCTACAAGTTTTCCCAGGTGTTTAATCTCGAAATGGCCTACGTGGCCTGCTTTGGGTCTGAGCTGGCGGTGGTGTCGATGCTGCCTACCTACTTTGAGCGCGGCTTTGGGCTCACCGCCGCCGTTGCTGGTGCGGTAGCTGGCATGTATGCCTTTATGAACCTGGTAGCGAGGCCGGGCGGCGGTTTGATCTCCGACAAACTGGGCAGCCGCAAGCTGACTTTGGTGGTGACCATTGCGGGCACGGGCGTGGGCTACCTACTGTTCAGCATGTTTGGCCAGGGCATTCCGATTCTCTTTGTGGTGCTGATGACCATGGTGGCGTCGTTCTTTGTGATGGCTGCGGAGGGGGCCACCTACGCCATTGTGCCGCTGGTGAAGCCCCGCATTACTGGGCAGATTGCGGGCAATGTAGGGGCCTACGGCAACGTCGGAGCAGTAGTTTATCTAACGGTGTATAGCCTCCTGCCCCAGGGTGTGGCGGGCGACAAGCTGTTCTTTCAAATGCTGGGCTGTGTGGCGTTGATCGTCGCCTTTTTGAATGCCTTCACCCTGAAGGAGGTGGTGGGTTCCCACGCCGAGCACGGGGTGCCGATACCCGCAGGCGTGGCGGTGGAGCAGGGCGATTCCCCTCGCCGGTAGTTTCTGTCTTAGCGAGCGTAGGGTGAATTGTTGCTGCCCACCAACCATTGGGCAGCAACAATTCACCCTACCGCTGCTGAATCAAATCATGAACCTCGTAGGGGCGCAGCACGCTACGCCCCTACCCAGCCTATATAGAAATTTTGAGGCGATCGCACAGCATCCCTTCAGGGAATCGCACAGCATCCCTGAGGAACCGCACCCTGTCCCATATTGTGAGGCCAGACCATGACGGCATCTATGGATTTTGAGGACGCGACTGCTGAAGAGACCGCTCCCCGCGACCTCGACTATGCCCAAACCATGCTGGCTGCCGCCGCCATCGGCCTTGTGGGCGGCATCGTGGCCACCACCTATTACCTGGTGCTGGAGGGGTTTATGCACCTGGTGTGGCACACCCTGCCTGAAATGCTCGACCCCCTCTTTAGCGAAAGCTTTCCCGCCACCAACTATGTGTGGATTGCAGCCGGCGTGGGCGGTCTGCTGGTGGGGCTAACGCTGTATCTGATGGGTCTGCCCGGTGAGGTTTCTTTTGTGGTTGAAAAGGTGCACGACCCTGGTCGCATCGACATTAAGCAGAGCCCGGCGATGGTGGTGGCGTCGTTATTCTCAATTGTGGCAGGGGGCAGCGCCGGGCCGGAGGCTCCGCTGGTGCAGGTCAATGGCAGCGTCGGCGGCTGGATGGCCCAAAAGCTGGGCCTCACCCTGCGCACCACGCGGATTTTCACCTTTTGTGGCATGGCAGCGGCGCTCGGAGCTTTCTTTGGTGCACCCCTAGGCGGTGCTCTATTTGCCCTAGAAATTCCCCATCGGCGGGGGCTGGAGTATTATGAAGCGCTGATTCCGGCGACTCTGGCAGCAATTCTCAGCTTTGTGGTGTTTCGCCTGACCACAGGGCTTTCTATTGGCGGCATGTATCACTTCACGTCGATACCACCGCTGACGCTGATAAATTTGGCAGAGGGGGCAGTGCTGGGAGCGATCGGGGCGGCGGTGGCGGCGCTGTTTGTGCTGGTGTTTCGCACGGTGGGCTGGCTGACGCGGCCCCTGGAACACCGCACGATTTTGCTGGCTACCCTAGGCGGGCTTTCCATTGGCTTAATTGCTCTGGTGTTTCCCCAAACGCTGTTTTTTGGCGAGCGCGAAATCGAGACCATTATCAAAACCGGCTCGACCTTTGGCGTCACCATGCTGCTGCTGATTGGCCTAGCCAAAATGCTGGCAATTAGCTGCACGCTGCACTCGGGCTTTCGCGGTGGCTTTATCTTTCCGCTGTTTTACATTGGGGCGGCGGTGGGGCTGGCGATCGCTCTCGGCTTTCCGCAGGTGCACCCCACCATTGGCATGGTCTGCATGATGGCGGCGGTGAATGTGGCGATTACCAAAACTCCAATCAGCACTACGGTGATTCTCAGCGTGCTGTCAGATACGGCGATGGTGCCGGTGATTGTGATTGCCAGCCTAACCAGCTTTTTGCTGACGATTAACTTGAGTATGATTAAAACCCAGCGGGCTCGTCCGCTGCCTGGCGGCAGCGCTTACAACCCCGAGAGTGCCGCGCCACGGCTCCAACCTCAGGGATAAGCCGCTATTGCCCTAGGGTTCAAAGAAGCAATAAATAAGTTTCCTGGGGAATAGACTTTTTCAAGTTATCAGTTGTTGCCTAACGACCCCGCTCACCGGACACAGATAACTTTTGTACATCAACCGACCATGTTTCTACGTTCCGGTGCAGCGCGATTGTTCGACTGCTGGAGCAGTTGTATCTCTTTCACTCCTCACTTCGATGCCACCCCCTCCAAAAACCGCATCACAGCTCGATTGAATGGCTCAGGAAATTCCATCCAGCAATTATGTCCACCACGTTCTAAGACTACCAACTCAGCTTTTGGAATCTTGGCAGCAAGTTCCTCTGAAAATTCTATAGGAATGAAAATATCATCTCCACCAATCAACACTAGGGTCGGAACTGAGATTTGGCTGATTTGCGATCGCGTGTCATGCTCCATAAGCGCAGCAACTTGTCCGGCAAAACCGTGAGTGGATAGCGGATGAGGATGAGCGATCGCAAGATTGACTGAAACCGTCACCCTTTCGTCATCTTCAAAAAATTCGTTTGTGTAAACCCACAAAAAGCCTTCTCGTATGCGGGTTTCTAAAGATACATTTTCGTTAAGCATCCTCAACCAGGTCTGGACTAAATGTTTTGCTTTAGTGGGAAATTGGGCGGCGGTTGTGTTGAGTAACAGACTTTTCACTACTTCTGGATATTTCAGCGCAATAATCTGGGCAATCATGCCACCCATTGAAAAGCCCAAAATATGAGCGTTGTCCACATTCAAAAACTTCAACAGGGCGACAGCATCATCCGCCATCATTTCGGTTGAGTAGTCCTCATTGGGAGCATCAGTTTGCCTAACACCGCGATTATCGAACACGACTACTTGATAATTCTGAGAAAAAACAGAAACTTGATTGAACCATGTGCTGCTATCCATGCTCAATCCGTGAATCAAAACCATAGGTTCACCACTGCCGTGAACTTCATAGTACATCTCAATGTTGCCAATCCTGGTTCTAGGCATTCTGCATCTTTTCCATTGCAGGACGACGTTCCTATTTTGCCTCATCAGCATCTCTGAATCGAGATTGAACGATTTTGGACAGAATTGCTAGTGATCACCTCTCACCAAACAATCTTCAAACTACGCCCTAACCAAACAACTGAACGAAGCAATCGAACGCTCCCAATCACCCGCCGCAGATAACCTCAATTCTAACCGATGAGCTCTCAACGGTCAGTGTGCATTGGGGTTGTTATGCCGCTGCTGGCTTCTCCCAAACCACTGAATAACGCCAGAACAAATGTTTCCTGACTTTTGCTCCTCTTAATATACTTGTGTAAATTCGTCGTGCTTGGGAAATACTGAGGTATTCATCTGTACGGAGATGCTCTCTTATAGCAGCGGCAGCTTCAGGCGATTGCTGAATATGGCTATTCTTGAATGCCTGAAATAACCAATTCAAGGGAACTGCAACGAAATCACTTATCTTATCTCGCCAGTTCTCATGTTCAAGCAAATCCAAAATTATCAATCTGCCACCAGGATTTAAAGCAGCTTTGAGATCGGGTAATAAAGTTTCAATCGGCACATGATGAAGGGTAGCGATAGACACGATCGCATCAAATTGTTCGGCTGTTGATTCCCACTGCATGACATCGGCAACTTGAAAATCAATATTCGAGAACTGTCTTGAACGTTGCCTCGCAACCTCAATCATATTGGGAGATAAGTCAGTCGCAATGACCTTTTCAAAACGTTTCGACAGAAGACGTGAAAACTCACCTGTTCCACAACCAACATCAAGAGCAACTTGGCGTTGAACTGGCAAATGTTTGAGTAAGAAGCTGTGATAATGGTTATTGTGATCCCACCCCTCTTGGTCATGTAGAGCAATGCGATCAAAATCATTCTGTATCTTCTGCTTCAGGCTCTCATTCATACCGATTCATGATTCGATAGTTCAACACTGAGTTATTCCTCCACTGACAACCTCAAGATAACTTAACCTTGAACACTGACAAACAAGCTTCAAGAACCGTCCCCGGCGAGAGCTTACGGCATAACGTTCCCGACCAGCGGCGGTAGATCACTTCGAACTTAGCACTAGTGGCTCTCGTCCGTCCGCTGCGTTGGGGTTGTTATGCGCCACTAGTGGATCTAAGCAAAGTAGGTTGACCAAATAGATGAACTTGGTTATTGAGAATGACTATACCCTCTTCGTCATTACATAGGTAAGTGTCATAGTTTCGTTGTATCACAAGCTGGTGCGCTCTATGGAGTTCTGTCTGTTGCTTTGTTGCATGGGGTACAAACATGAAGTTGACTAAGCCAAACGATGAGAAATCGCCAAGTCCGACGTGGTTTACGTCGCCACAAAGGGCTGCGGATTCTATCGTTGGGGTAAGAAGCATTGCACCAGCGCTAATCCCAATGAAGACACCACCCGATTGAGCGAACTTGATCATTTTTTCGCCTAAACCACGAGACTTCAGTGAATGAAGAAATCGGTAAGTGTTACCTCCAGATAGATGAACAATCGGTTTGCTGAGCACCCTATCCATTAGAGTTTCATCAAAGCCACTCTCAAAATCAATGTAGGTATCAAGATTGACCCCTATGGATTTATAGCCATCTTGAGCCTTATTGAAAAAGTACCGCTCAGCGTCTGGCTGAGATGCTATGAAAGCTGCCGAAGTATCTTTAAAGGAAAGCGATTCAACAAGAAACTTAACCGCTGTAGCACTGCTTTCAGTTTCCTGAGTACTAAGAAGGGCTAATTTCATTCACGTATTACCTTAACGCTTGTTGCATAACTTGTTATTAGAGGGAAATTTTCCACCTAATACGCTCATACGGCAAATTAGGTGGAAATCTGTCAGCCTAATTCCCCTATAGGGGTGATTAGGTAGAAATAATCAGTATAACTACCCCTCTATTGAAGACTGCAATTTTTCGACTTTCCTTTACAGATTGGCTCTCCTCAACGGCTGAAGGAGAGCTTTTGTACAGTATTCTCTTTTCTTAAGCCGCTTAAATAGACCGGTCACCACGCGGAAGGCTTACGTAGAGAGCTTACGCTAGGATTCTTGATGAAGACCAGCACAAGGTCGGTAAGCAGAGGGCTGGGACACCGCTATCTACCCCATTTTCCTGGAACTTCTGACGGCTTAAACGCATCACTTCACTTGACCAATCCAGAAAACAACTGTGACGCGTCGACCTACACTATTTCTCTCACGATTTTTACTCGGTTTATGGATTGTATTGGCCGCAACATTTCTATGGTTGCTCATTCCCAACGCCCCTGATGTACCGGACAACGCCCCCTTTGCCGGAGTATCTATCCAGACCGAACAGAATGTGCCCCTTCACTTGCCCAATCGGGGCTTTCGCTGCACCGAGACGGAGCAGGAGTTTCAATGCCAGATTGATATCCAAGACCAGTTGCTGACGCTCAACCTGACCAAAGGGCAGGGGTATCCCTACGACTTAAGCAACTGTCGCGCATCCTACGGCAGGCAGGCAGTTGGTTGTCGGGAGTCGGGACAGAATTATGCGCCTACCCTGGCAAAAATGTACGAAATTACGAACTTGAATTTGAGCCCGCAACAAATTCAGACAGTTCGACAAACCTATTGGGGCATCAATACCCTGATGCAGTTGGGTGAAGTGCGGCTGACCTGGATCAGCGCAGGACTTGCCATAACCGCAGGGATAAGTGCAGCCTTTTTCACCTGGCTTCACCCTGAATTTTGGAGCAAGGGATTTGTTAGCTTTGCCTGTGGATTTGGGGTGTATCAGTTAGTTGAAAGGTTCCTCAGTGGTGTGCCCTTTGATGTAGTTACTCCCTATGGGCTCACGCCAGAGGACTGGATTAGGGTTATTCGGGGAGGCGCGATCGCCGTTGGTATTGCCACAATGCTGGTTACAGCCCTCTTGCTATGGCGTCGAGTAAATCGCTTCAGCCGGGTTTTAATTAGCCTGGTTATAGGTGCCGGAATCTTTAGTCTCGCCTTGTGGTCATTCGGTTGGATTGGCTATGTGTTTCCTCTGTTTGATTGGGCAAATCAGTTTCTACCGCAAGGGCATCTATTGGCGTTGTTTTTTATAGTCATTTCGGTACTGGTAGCGATCGCAGCTGTAATTCTGATCTGGACATACACAAACTTATCCATCCGAAAATTTCTCTGTCTTGGCAGCGGTTTTGGTGCGATCGCCTTAGCGTCCAATCTATTCATGTATCTTCTGCTCGATTTAGGGTATATAGACTAAAAAGTAATAGTTAGATCACTAGTCGCTTATACAATACAACTTTGCACTAAACCTGTTGAATGCTGCAGCGCGTCGTCGCCATCGCTCTATACCATTTGATGGACGAGCAAGTCGTTTGAGGGTAAGGGGGTATCCCCCAAGTACCCTTTGCGACATGGAATAGGGCTTTTGAAGCACCGTTTACGGCTTTCTCATGCTTGCGGTACAGGATCGGGAAAGGGAACTCTGCCTAAAATAGGGCGTATTTGCTTTGGAGGAGAAGGTGATTCTCGATCAACTTCCAGTATCCCGCGTGAACGCTCGTAGCACCGATGCTTTTGATATTCACAACAGTCGGTTTTGTGAGGGCAGCAATCCTTACCTGAATACGGCGGCGTTCGTCTTCGACTTTGCCCTCTCCGGCAACAGCGATCCGTTGCCATTGGAGGCCTATGTCGAGGCGGTGGGCGATCGCTACCCTCACCTCAAAGAGCATACCTACGATTCTTTTGCTCACCTCTTTGCCCAGGTGGCCGCAGAGGTCAACCGGCTCGATATCGGGCTATATCTGCACCGCTGGAGCGTAACCCACCGAGGCGAGCGCTGCCGTATTGCCATCGAAGCCCTCCACGGCCGCACGACGCGATCGGTTGTCTACACCGTGTGGGACTGGTTTGAGGCCATCACCCAAGACCGTCAGTTTTATATCGAAGACCAGGTTGAAGTCTTTCAAAGGCTGTTTCGGCAGTCGGTCTACGGTGGCCCCACCGTCTATGCCCTCCTGCGCACCGCCCACGAAAAGGGAATTCCCGCATTTTATCTGTGGGATGAGGGACTGATGCAGTATGGCTATGGCAAAAAGCTGGTGCGCGGTGTGGCGACCACCTTTGATACCGATAGCCATTTAGACTCAGACTTTACGACCCGCAAAGACGACTGCAAAGCCTTTCTCAGCACCCTGGGTTTTCCCGTGCCCAACGGAGAAATTGTCGCCACCCGTAAGGAGGCCCTGGCCGCTGCCAACCGAGTGGGCTATCCCATTGCGGTGAAGCCGGTGACGGGGCACAAGGGGGAAGGGGTAACCGCCGACGTGCGCGACGATGAAGAGCTAGAGGCCGCCTTCGATCGCGCCGTTGCGGCCATTTCTGAAGACCAGCCAGTAGAAGTCATTGTCGAGAAGAGTATTGCGGGCTCCGATTTTCGAATTTTGTGCGTCAACGGTCGATTTGTAGCCGCCATGGAGCGCCGACCTGCTTCTGTCACTGGGGATGGTGAATCCACCGTCAGCGAACTGATTCGCGACGCTAACCGAGCCGCCAACCGCAGCGACACCCCCATGTCTCCGCTGGGCAAGATCAAAACCGACGGTGCCATGGAGATGTATCTGGCTGAGCAGGGGTTTAACCTAGAGAGCGTTTTGGAGGCCAATCAGACCGTTTATCTGCGCAAGGTAGCCAACCTCTCTGCTGGGGGAGTCAGCATCGACGCCACCCCCAACATTCACCCTGACAACGTGATTTTAGCCCAGGATATTGCTCAATACTTTCGCCTGACCTGTCTGGGCATTGATGTGATTACCCGTGACCTGTCGCGATCGTGGAAGGACGGGAATTTTGGCATTCTTGAAATCAACTCTGCGCCGGGGATTTCGATGCACCTCAACCCCTCCGTGGGCGATCGCGTCGATGTCACCTCTCCCATTCTAGAAACCTTCTTTCCTGAAGACACCAACGTCCACATTCCCATCATCACGTTTAATCGGGTTTCAATGCGCGATTTGCAAGAGCTGATTGACCATCTCCTGTTGCAATATCCCAACTGGGTGATTGGTGCGGTGTGTCGAGAAGGCGTGCTCATTAACCGTTCTGAAAAGGCCTTGAGCCCCAACTACAACGTCAACGTGCGCAACCTGCTGCGCAATCCCAGACTCGACATGTTGATTGCAGAATATCGAGGCGAGATCTTTGAGCAGGACGGTGTGTTTTACTCGGGCAGCGATATGGTCGTCTTAGATAACCCTACCGAAACAGAGACCCTACTGACCCGCGATGTTTTGCCCCATTCAACCGTTGTAATGCGCGAGGGCAACAATGTCTCGATTCGTCGCCAGGGGCTAATTGAGCAATACCGTTTGGGTGAATCAGAACCTTTTAGCCGCGTTTACCTAAAGGAGACGGGGACAATTTTGGCCTAACGGTCAAACTCAGCAATGCGCAACCGCTGATCACAGGACTTTTTGTCTGGGCATGAGCGGTTGCGCCTGCCTTACAGGTTTTAGTTTCAAGTCAGCCTGGTAGTCTGCCAAGCCGAAGGTGACAGATTATTGGGGTATAAGGTCTCAGGTTCATGACCTGCCTTGCACCCAAAACCTTAAACCTTATACCCTAGGTTGCTAGAGCTTGTCACAATCGACCCAAGTACTAGGAGTGTTAGTAGCCCTAGAAAGCTGTGTTTTCAACGAGAACTTAAGCGTCGTTCTGGTGCAGCAAAGTTGTTATGCGGTTTGGTTCATTTTGATTTCAAGCAAGCAGTACTAAATGCCCGAACAACGTCTGCAAACTGTTGATTGCGCTCCATTAGGGCCATGTGCCCTCCTGGCGACAATACGCTCAATTCTGCTCGGGGTACTTTCACACTCATATGTTTGCTGGCGAAAGGTTTGGTAGCAATATCGGACTTGCCAACCACAACAAGTGTGGGAACAGAAATTTTAGGTAACGTTGCTGTCTCATCAAACCTGAACATCGCTAAGACGCCTCGGGCCAAAACTCCTGGCGGTGGCTTGATACCAATTAAGCTAGAAAAATTAAGCTGCCCTCGAGTTTCTGTGCCAGTAAAGCCAGATATTTTAGTTGTGAGCAACACCGAACCATTCAAATAGCTTAACCAGCTGGTGAGCCATAGCAGAGGGGAAAACGCGATCGCCAAGTGCAGCAGCGGCTCTAACAGAGGTTTTTGCAGCGCCATTAGCAGTTTGCTGAAAGTAGTAGTTTTAAGCGGATTAGTATAGGTGCTATCAACAAGAATTAAGCCCGCAACCTGCTGCTCCAGGCGTTTTGGAAACAGGCGACTAAAAGTCAGCAGGATCATACCCCCCATGCTGTGCCCCACTAAAATGGCCGGCTGATCGTCTACTAAGGCCAACACTGCCTCCAGGTCACGGGCATACTTTTCTAGGGAATAGTCTCGGTTCTTCGGCTTTTGGGATTTTCCTAAGCCTGGTAGATCCCAAACAACTACGCGAAACTGATCGGCAAGCTGCTTCTTGGCGTAATACCAGGCTGTGCTGTCGGGTCCCCAACCGTGGGTCAAGATTAGGGTTGGAGCGCGATCGGGTCCATAAAACTCGACTTCAATTTCGCTACCATCTGGTCGAACTAAACGCTGCACCCGTTTGCTGCGAAGCGGTGTAGGTTCATCCTTTCCACGACGATGTATTAGCAGAGTGGGTAGAAATCCTAAAAATGACCACAGCAATAATCCTATGCCCAGATATAGCCAGCGATCGCTAACCAAATCGCCTTCATACCATTGATAGAGAATGTAAGATCCGCCGCCAAGAAGGGCAACTACTCCCAAATTAGACAACAGACGCAACAAAAAATCGAGGGGCATGAACATGACAGAGTTCAACCTTCTGAAGGAATGTAATGTATCCAAGATTACAGGAAAGATCTAAACAGGCACAAGCCCCTGAGGCTAGAAATGAAACTTTCTAGGTTGGGAATTACTCTGGTTTTAACCTCAAAACCAAAAAAGTCTCCTATCCATTACGATTCGCGAATTCATTTTGGTTTATACAACCTGCAAGGTGTTTGTGCGCTAAGAAAGTCGTTTTTATCGGATGAAGTAACAATGCCGTTTGGGTGGCACAAAATCCTTTATTCACCTTTATCTGAAGGAGATTAAAAAATCTTGGTTTAATGGTGAAATTGCCCAACCCTAGGGCCAGACTCCATCATTAGAAAGATGCTGCCTGGCCCTGGTTTTTCTTAGGATGCAGTTGTTAAAGCATTTGGCCAAGTACTGTCAGGGCCGCCCAGTCGCGCGCAACCAGAGTCACCGCTGCGGCCTTAAACACTTGCACCTACCGCCGAATCTAGCTCAAACCGCAATCATAAAATTATGACTGATACAACTGTCATCAAAGTCACCTCCGAAACAGCACCGATCGGTGCCATGGGGCAAAAGCATCTGGCCCTCAGCAAAAAACTGGCGATGCGCCTGTGGGAGAATGAGCAGCCCGGTGAGGCCAAACCCGAGACCCAGCGGCCCTACGAGGCGATCGGCTACGTTATTAGCGGGCGGGCGGAGCTACAGATCGAAGGTCAAACCGTCGTGCTAGAACCCGGCAACTCCTGGGTTGTCCCCGAGGGGGCATCGCACACTTACAAAATTTTGGAACCTTTCACCGCTGTTGAAGTGACTACGCCTCCAGCTGTGATGCATGATCGCGATCGCGCCTAAGCACTTTTCCACGGTTTATCCAAGAAATGTCTTGAAGGTTTGTTCCTGAGTGCAGCTACAGAGCGAGAATGGGCATGAACCCAAGAGCCTGGAGCAAGAGTAGTGCCTGTGCTACGATTGTTGGCCGTTCATCTTAGGCTGCGATTCCCGTAGGGATACTTGTTTGGAGTCGATGCTCGAACGTTTCGTGAATCGCTCGGAGCTCCTGAGATGCCCCTACCTGTCATTGTCAACGGTGTTGTGTGCGTGGCGGGAACCCTCCTTGGCATTCTGTTTGCTGGGGCGAGCCTAATTAGCATCGCGAACATGAAGGTGCCCTGGGTTGAGTTACTCATAGTCGCCGCGCTGCTAGTTCCCGTCATGTTTGTCGTGTCGGGGGTCGGCGTGGCAATAGCGTACGGCCGGATGCCGCTAAGGGTTGTCTACGGCCTAGTCGCATTACCGTGGTTCTACGGCACAGGCTTTGCGCTACTAATGCTCCGCTCTTTCGAGGGGTGATGCCCTCGCTTCAAACTTCACGATTTAATCTCACTGCCAACGCCTTCGTTGGGGTGTTGCTGAACGGTAGCTTGAATTTGGGCATGGGCAAACGGCCGTTTGCCCATGCCGGAGACGTTGGATTTTTGATTTATATCTATCTCCAGCCATCCCAGTGTTGACAAGGGGATTGGCTAAAAGAGGCTGCCCATGGCGCGCAACATATTCTGCGGTTGCATGGCCGCTTCTGCCGCCGTCGGCTCATAGCCGCAGTGCACCATGCAGTCGGCACATTCGGGGTTGCCGCTCTTGTGGCCGTACTTCTCCCAGTCGGTATTGTCGAGGAGCTCTTGAAAGGTTTCGTAATGGCCTTCGTTCAGCAAGTAGCAGGGTTTTTGCCAACCCAGCACGCTGTAGCTAGGGCTGCCCCAGGGGGTGCAGTCGTAGTCTTTTTGCCCTGTCAAGAAGTCTAAGAAGAGCGGGTTGTGGTTAAATTCCCACTTTTTTTTGCCCGCCGTAAACGGGGCCAAAATTTCTCGAAACAGCGCCTTGGTTTGGTCACGCTTGAGGAAGTGCTCCTGATTGGGGGCCCAATCATAGCTGTAGCCCGGCGACACCATCATGCCGTCTACTTTCAGCTCGGTGAGATAGTCAAACAGAGACTGGATTTCCTCGGGATCAGTGCCCTCAAACACGGTGGTGTTGGTGGTGACGCGGAAGCCGCGTGCCTTGGCGGCCCGAATGGCGCTGATCGCAATATCAAAGACGCCATTGCGATCGACGCAGCGATCGTGTAGGTCCTTCATGCCGTCGAGGTGGACGCTAAACGAGAGGTAGGGCGATGGCGTAAACTTGTCAAGACTTTTTTCGAGCAGCAGGCCGTTGGTGCAGAGGTAGACAAATTTTTTGCGCGCTACTAGGCCCTGCACAATCTCGTCAATCTGAGGGTGCAGCAGCGGTTCCCCACCGGGGATCGAAACCACCGGGGCACCGCATTCTTCCGCCGCCGCAAAGCAGTCTTCGGGCGACAGGTTCTGCTTCAAAATTTCTTTGGGATGCTGAATTTTGCCGCAGCCTGAGCAGGCCAGGTTGCAGCGAAACAGCGGTTCTAGCATCAGTACCAGGGGATACTGCTTGCGGCCTCTGAGGCGCTGAGTGACTAAATATTGCCCCACGCCCAGGGCCTGCTGCAGACTGATTGCCATTTCTCTTCACTCCTCGGTTGGGGAGGATCCGAAAGCAGAGCCGCTGACTTGGGCAGGTTCGTGCCTGGCCGCCGCTGTTGCCTATGATTCGAACCCTGATCATGAATACCCAACTACCGTAATTCATTTTGGCAAAAACGGTCGTCTCCACCTAGCCATAGGCCTCTCGACGCCGAGCGTTGGCGCTGTTTGCAGCCTTGCCCCCGCTGCCGGCAGGGTCTGACGTTGATAAGATGCGTTTGCCCATGCATCTGCTACTGGCTAAGGGCAGTTCACAGATGCCTCAGGTATTGGTAATCTCAGATACCGTCTATCCGAATCTATTCACCGTTAATGCTCTATTAATGCTTATTGGATGAAATTCAACCAATATGGTTGAAAACTCAAGTAGTGTGAGGAGATTGCTCAATGCCGTCTATTAAATCTGCGTTGGACTTGCTGAGGGAGACCAGCCGAACATTCTTTATCCCGATCAGCTTACTCCCTCCTGGGCTTCAGGAAGCGGTGGCATCTGCGTACCTGTGCATGCGGGCGATCGACCAGATTGAAGACCATCCGACTCTAGACGGCAGCACCAAAATCAGTCTGCTGCGCCAAATTAGCCTCAACCTGCAAGCGGGCACAGAATCCTCAGCGGTAGCAGATTTTGCAACCGGGCTAGAAGGTCATAGCGAACAGCTCGAAGAAGTAACCCTGCGCATTGGCGAATGGGCCTTGCTGGCCCCCGATACGATCGCCCCCCGGATCTGGGATGCCACAGCCGCCATGGCCGATCGCATGGCCTACTGGGCCGAGCAAAACTGGCGGATCAAAACCGAAGCCGATCTCGATCGCTACACCTTTAGCGTGGCTGGGGCCGTGGGGCTGATGCTGTCTGACCTCTGGGCCTGGTATGACGGCACTGAAACCAGCCGGATGGAGGCGATCGGCTTTGGGCGCGGCCTGCAATCGGTTAATATTTTGCGCAATCACTTGGAAGATAAAGATCGCGGCGTAGACTTTTTCCCGGAGGGCTGGACGGCGGACGACATGCAGCGCTACGCCCGCCGCAACCTCAAAATGGCCGATGCCTATACCCAAGCTCTGCCCACAGGGCCAGCCCTGCTGTTTTGCCGCATTCCCCTAGCCTTGGCTACGGCCACCATCGATGCTTTGGCCCAGGGCCGCGAGAAGCTCAGCCGGGCCGATGTGATGGCGATCGTGACGCCGCTGCTCGGCGTTGGCAAATCGATCGAACTTATGACTAAAGTCTAGTTAGACCGGTTGCCCCTCTTTACCCCGCTAGTGAATGAACATTCTGGATCGCATCGCCGAGCGGCAGCGAGACAATTTCTCGCTGCACGCGCAGTACCTCAACCCGCAAATGGTCAACGTACTCAAGACGATCGGGTTCGATCGCCACTATGTGCGTGCGGAGGGGCCCTATCTGTTTGACGACCAGGGCGATCGCTACCTCGACCTGCTCAGCGGGTTTGGCGTCTTTGCCCTGGGGCGCAACCATCCCAAAGTCGTGCAGGCCTTGCAGGAGGTGCTGAGCGCCGAACTGCCCAACCTGGTACAAATGGATGTTTCGATTCTGTCGGGGCTGCTGGCCGAGCGGCTTCAGCAGATCACGCCGCCGGGGTTAGACCGCATCTTTTTTGCCAACTCGGGCACCGAGAGCGTTGAGGCGGCGATTAAGTTCAGCCGCCACGCCACCGGGCGCAGCAAAATTGTCTACTGCGCTGGCGGCTACCACGGCCTCACCATGGGCTCTCTGTCGGCCACCGGTGATCCCCACTTCAGGGCGGGCTTTGGCCCTTTTTTGCCCGACTTCATCGAAATTCCGTTTGGGGACCTGGCCGCGCTGGAGCGAGCCCTGTCGCGCCACGACGTAGCCGCCTTTATCACTGAGCCCATTCAAGGCCACGGGGTGTGGATTCCGAAGGCCGATTACTTACCAGGGGCGGCGGCGCTCTGCCGTAAATACGGCAGCCTGTTCATTGCCGATGAGGTGCAGACCGGGCTAGGCCGCACGGGCAAATGGTGGGCGGTCGACCACTTTGGCGTCGAGCCCGATTTGCTCTGCATGGCCAAGGCCCTGTCGGGCGGGTTTGTGCCCGTGGGGGCCGTAGCCTGTCGGTCGTGGATCTTCGAAAAAGTGTTCAACCGCATGGATCGGGCCGTGGTCCATGGCAGCACCTTTGGCAAAAACAACCTGGCCATGGCTGCCGGTTTGGCCACCTTGGATGTGCTCGAGACCGAGGGCTGGATTGACCACGCGGCTCAGATGGGGCGGCAAATTGTGGCCGACTTGCAGCCCCTGGTCAGCCAGTACGACTGCCTTAAGGCGGTGCGGGGCCTGGGTATGATGATGGCGCTGGAGTTTGGCGAACCTAAGAGCCTGACCTTAAAGGTGCCGTGGAAGATGCTAGAAACCGCCAACCGGGGCTTATTTTCTCAAATCATCACGGTGCCGCTGTTTACCCGCCACCGAATTTTGTCTCAGGTGGCGGGCTACGGCATGAACGTGGTCAAGTTTATTCCGCCCTTGACCCTGCAAGATAGCGATCGCCGCTGGATTGTTGAGGCCGTCACCGACGTAGTGGCCGACGCCCACCGGGTGCCGGGGGCCGCCTGGGAATTTGGCAAGACCCTGGCCACCCAGGCGATGAAAACCAAAGCCGGAGCCCGGTAGCCCCAGCTATGGCGAGCCTGTTTCATCCGCTGTGCGGCAGCAACCCACCGACCCTGCTCAGGCTGCTGCTGCAAAATGGATTTCCTGCTGCTAACCGCTGCCCCCAGATTGCCTTAGCCCTGGCGGTGTCGCTGGCCCGCTGGCCCTTTTCGACCGTAGAACAGGTGGCGTTTGCCCTGGCCCAAAAGCAGCCGATGCCTGACCCCGTCTTTATTGTGGGCTACTGGCGATCGGGTACCACCCACCTGCACAATGTGATGGCCCAGTGCCCGGCCTTTGGCTATATCACTCCGCTGGCAACGGGGATGCCGTGGGATATTTTGGGCATTGTGCGATCGCTGGAGCCGCTGCTAGAGCAGGCCCTGCCCCAGGATCGCTACGTCGATAATGTGGCAGTCACGCCCACCTCGCCCCAGGAAGATTCCATCCCTCTAGCGACGATGGGGGCGGAATCCTACTACCACGGCATGTATTTCCCCCAGCAGTTTGAGGCGCACTTTCGGCGGGAAGTGTTTGGCGGTGCGATCGCCGATGTGGAGCGGTGGAAACACCTGCATCGCCTGCTGCTGAGGAAGGTTTCGGTACACCAGGGGCACCGCCCGCTGCTGATTAAAAACCCGGTCTATACGGGCTATATTCGCCATCTGCGGGAGCTGTGGCCGGGAGCCAAGTTCATTCACATCTACCGCAATCCCTACCGAGTGTTTCCCTCGGCGCGGCACTACTTTACACGGCTGCTGCCCGAATTGGCCCTGCAAAACTACAGCGATTTACCGATTGAATCACTGGTGTTGGAGAGTTACCCGTTTCTGTTAGAGGCGCTGAAAACCGATACGGCAGATCTGCCTTCGGAGCAGTTTGCGGAGGTGCGTTTTGAGGACTTGCAGAGCGAGCCGCTGCCGGTGCTGAAGCACCTGTTTGAGCAGCTAGAACTGCCCGATTTTGAGGCAGCGCGCCCCTATTTCGAAACCTACCTAGCAGGTCTAGACGACTACCAGCAAAACCAGTATTTGCTAGAGCCCGAAACAGTTAGCAAGGTTGAACGCCATTGGCAGGCTTATCTTCAGCGTTGGGGCTATGACTTAAAGGATGCGGGGCTTTGCTCAAACTCGATCTGACCGTAGTTGAGCTTGAGAATGCGATCGCCCACATAAAAATAATGGTCGTCGTGGCTGATCACAAACACCGTCTTCCCCTGGGCCTTGAGATCGGGCAAAAACTGCGTATAAAACACCTGCTTAAAGGCCGGATCTTGATCGGCAGCCCATTCATCAAATAGGTAAATAGGGCGATTTTCCATATAGGCGCTGAGCAGGGCCAGGCGTTTGCGCTGCCCCTGGGATAGATTCACCGTTGAAAATCGGCCCTGGTCGATGCTCACCTTGTGGCTGAGCTGTAGCTTTTTTAGATAGTCTTGGGCTTTGCTGTCGTCGGCCTCGCTACTTAGCCCCAGCAGTCGATCAAACAGGTAAAAATCGGCAAACACCACCGAAAAATGCTGCCGATACCACTCCTGATTCTGCTCATCAATGGGCTGCTGATCGAGCCAAATTGTTCCAGATTGGGGGCGATAGAGCCCTGTGAGCACCTTTGCCAGGGTCGATTTGCCGCTGCCGTTGCTGCCAATGATAAAAATTAGCTCGCCGGGGTGCACGGTTAGATCCACCGGCCCCAGGATAAATTCGGTGCCCTCTTGATCGGTGCGATAGCTGTGGGTAACGCCCTTGAGCTCTAGCCGCTGCCAGCCTGGGTCGATAGGCAGCACGGCGGCAGTGGCGATCGCGGCATCAATATTCAGGCCCAGGGTTTTGAGCTTGTCGAGGGCCACGCTGGCTTGGCCCAGCAGCGGCAGCTTGTTCACCAGGTTCTCCATCGGCCCTAGCAGATAGGTAAAAGTCAGCACGTAGGCGATGCGAGTGTTGGGGCTAATGCCCACCCAGTTGGGCAGGGCAAACAGCACCAGCCCCACCGCAAAAAAGTAGATAAACTTGCCCCAGCTGTCGAGCACGGCAAACAAGCTCAACCCCTGCTGGTTGTAGCGCTTGACTTGAAGCGCCGTGGGTCGGAGGTCGATCGCAAAGAAGTCTTGGCGGCCCAGGTAGTGCAGCTTTAGCTCTTTGATGCCGTCGATTAAACTGCGAAAATGCTGAAACAGTCGTTCTTGCTGGTCGCGGGCAGCGGCCAGACCGCGCCGCCCCGCCACCAGAAACCAGCGGCAGCTGAACGAAGCCACCAGGGTAATCAGCAGCACCAGGGCCAGCACCTGCCACGACAGCCACGACACATAGACCATGCAGCCGACGGTGCCCGCGATATTGATCATCAAAACGGGCAAGACCCCGGCGGCAGCGGCGATCGCTTGAATGTCCTCAGTCAGCAACACCAGCAGGCTGGGCAACCCGAGGCTTTCTAAGGATTTCAGCTCAGCCGCTAGAATTTGGCGACAGAGCTGGAGCTGAAGCTCTACCACCGCCGCCTGAGAAAACCGCACCAGCAGAATGCGCGACACCATCGCCGTGGTCAGAGCGATCGCGCCCAGGCCCACAAACGCCGCCGCCACTACCCCTCCGGTTACCCCTTGGGCGATGGTGTAGCTGATCAGCGCAATCAGCGCGGCACTACAGCCGCCGCTCACCAGGCCGGTGGCCAGGGCAATCCCCAGGGCTGGCCCAGAGGTCTGCAAGAGAAATAAAACTAAGCTCATGGCAGTCTCGCAAATGGTGGTGCACCCAGAGTCTGGGGGTAGTGACGCGGCCTAGGTGGCGATCGGTGATGGTGGTGACAGGCACAGACATAGGCTGATCGGCAGGTCGAACAAGCTATGATATCTGCGTTTCTGTTCTCCTTCTAAAGCGATGCCCCGCCCCAACCTAAACCAGCTGCGAGAACAATTAAATATTTCTCGATTGGCCCTGCAAAACCGTGGGCTGACGATCTTTTGCTGGATTGTGATTGGAGTGGCCGGGCTGTTTGCGTTTAGCTCTCTGAAGTATGCCTTGTTTCCCGACATCACCTTTCCGGTGGTGCTCGTCAACGCCACCGCCCCAGTCGAAACGGCGCTAGAAACTGAAGCCCAGCTCACCGTGCCCTTAGAGGCCCAGCTGCAACCTCTAGCCGGATTGACCAAACTAAACTCGACTACCTCGCCGGGGCGAGCGATTTTGCGGCTCAATTTTGAGGTGAACACCGCTTTGGGAGAAACGACGGCTGCGGTCGAGGAGGCGATCGCCCAGACTGAGCTGTCAACCGGGTTTGACTATGAGATCATTCCGCTCAATTTGAATGAGGCGACGGCGATCAGCTATGCCCTAACCAGTGAGGATTTGCCCCCGGCTGAGCTGGCGGCGCTGGTTGAAGCTGAGATCTTGCCGACGCTGCGCGACATTCCCGGGGTGCTGCGGGTAGACCTGCGCGGCACCGGCAGCCGAGCCACCGCCAGCGGTGACGGCAGTTTCTTGGCGGAGCTACAAAACCCGCCCACGCTAATTCGTTTTAATGGTGAAACGGCGCTGGCGGTGCAGGTGGTGAAACAGGGCGAGGCCAACACCCTCGAGGTGGTCGATCGCGTCGAGGCGGCGATCGCGCAAATCCGTGACCAGCAACCCCAGGTCGAGATTGCTCTGGCCGCCACTCAGGCCGATTTCATTCGCTCGTCAACCCAGGCCACGATCGATGCGCTGGTAGGGGCGATCGTGCTGGCGGTGCTGGTGATTTTGGGCTTTTTGCGCAGCTGGCGAGCCACGGTGATTACGGCCCTGGCGATTCCGCTGTCGGTGCTGGGCACGGCCATCGTCATGGCCATTTACGGCTTTAACCTAGAAACCATTACGCTACTGGCGCTGGCGATCGTAATTGGCATCATTGTGGATGACGCGATCGTCGAAATCGAAAACATCATGCGCCATATGGAAGCGGGTGCGACCCCGCAACAGGCGGCCCTGCGGGCAACCGACGAAATTGCGCTCACGGTGTCGGCCTCGACGCTGACCATTGTGGCCGTATTTTTGCCCGTGGCACTGATGGGTGGCACCGTGGGGCAGTTCTTTAAACCCTTTGGCCTGACGGTGTCGGCGGCGGTGCTATTCTCACTGCTGGTGGCGCGCACCCTGACGCCAGTGCTGGCAGTTTATTGGCTAAAGTCCCCCAACTCGCCTCAATCCGCTGCCCCTGCGCCCTCTGAACCCGCTGCCGAGGTGATCCCCGCGCTCCTGGCGGATACGGTGGCAGACTCCTGGCTAGAGCAGCGGTACAGCCAACTGCTGGCCTGGTCGCTGCACCATCGCTGGATTGTGGTGGGGCTGGCGATCGCCAGCCTAATCGCAGGCATTGCAATTATTCCGCTAATTCCCCAGGGGTTTATTCCCCAGCTTGACCAGGGCCAGTTTTTGCTGAACTACCAGGTGCCCCTGCCTCAGCGCCCCGGTGGAGCCCAGCTACCGCCGCCCGGACAGTTACCGACGGGTCTGAGCGCATCCCAGGCTACGGCAGCAGCAGAGGCCGCCGCAGCCGCAGGGCGATCGCAGCTCTTACAGCGGACCCTTCAGCAGGCCGACGACCTGGAGGCGACGGTGGCCCGGCTGCCCGAGGTCGAGTCGGTGTTGACCACTGTGGGCGGTCGGGGGCGACCCAACGAGGGCAGTCTGTACATTAAGTTGCGGGAGGAGCGCGATCGCGACACCGCCGCCGTGCAGGCCCAGCTCCGCCAAGACTTACCCACGCGGACGGGCCTGGAAACCAGCGTTGAAGACCTCCAATTTGTCGACACCGGCGGCGAAAAACCGCTCCAGGTAGCGCTGCTGGGCGACGATGTAGTGGCGCTACAAACTGCCGCCGCTGAGATCCAGGCACAGGTGGAAGCGCTGCCCGGTTTTGCCGATGTGCGCATTTCGGGGGCTGAGAACACCGCCGATGCGATCGTAGAGGTCAACCGGCAGAATGGCGAGCGGGTCGCCATCGTCAGCGCCAACTTGAGTGACGGCAATGCCCTAGGCGACGCCACCTCCCAAGTGGTAGAAATTGCGGAATCGGTGGTGCCCCCTGGTGTACGCATTGACCTAGCAGGCGACTCAGCTCGGGCGGGTGAGGTGCTGGGCAGTTTTGGCCGCATCCTAATTTTGGCGGTGATCTGCATGATGCTCGTGCTGCTAGTGCCCTTTGGGCGGCTGTTAGAACCGGCGGTGGTGGGCCTGTCGCTGCCGCTCTCGATTGTGGGTGCCATGCTAGCCCTGTGGATTACCCGCAGCGACTTTGGCATTGTTTCGCTGCTGGGCCTGCTGTTTTTGCTGGGCCTGCTCGACAAAAACGCAGTTTTGCTGATGGACTACATCAACCAGCTGCGCCGCGCCGGTGTCAAGCGCACCGACGCGATTATGAAAACGGGCCTGGTGCGGCTGCGCCCCATTCTCATGACCACCGCTTCGACGGTGCTGGGCATGGTGCCGATCGCGATTGGTCTGGGGGCGGGGGCCGAGCTGCGGCAACCGATGGCCGTGGCCATTATTGGCGGGTTGCTGACCTCAACCCTGCTGAGTCTGGTGGTGGTGCCGGTGCTCTACACCCTGCTCGAGGATGGCTGGCTCAAGCTCACTAAACGGTCAGCCTAATGACAATTCAGGTGATTCTCGTGCCCGTTGGGGCCGAATATCAGGCAGTGATGCGGGGCTTGAAGGCGGTTCCCCATGCACCCCTAGTGGTTGCCGTTCCGGCGGGACCAGCGGCGTTTCGGGCCTTTTTAGAAAGCTGGGAAGACAACTCTCGCTTCGCTACCCAGGAGATTTTGCTGATGGGCCTAGGCGGTAGCCTGTCGCCCCAGCATTCGGTCGGCGACGCCATTCTGCTTGAGCAGGTTTGGGATGGTTCGGAGGGGGATGGTTCGGAGGGCTACTTCTGCGATCGCACCCTCACCGATGAGCTAGCCCAACGCCTTGGTGCCCCAGTGGGGACGGGGGTAACGTGCGATCGCGTGATCACTACAGTTAAAGAAAAGGGGCGGCTGGGCGATCGCTACCAGGCCGCTGTGGTGGATATGGAAAGCGCCGTGCTGCTTGAGACCATGCCTCAAGCCAAGGTCGCCATTCTACGGGTGATCAGCGACGACTGTAGCCACGACTTGCCGGATATTGCCGGGGCGATCGGCCCAGACGGTAGCCTCCGCGCCAACACGCTCGCCCGCAGCTTTTTGAAACGCCCAGTTGCGGCTCTAAAATTTATTAGCGGCTCACTCCAGGCGCTCAAAACCCTGGAGCAGATCACGCTTACTCTTTTCAACCCGAATTAATAGTGTTCCAAACAAACAAATTGATCAACCGCTTGTTTGAGCCAACAGCCTTTTAACGGAAACGGCTACACTGCCAAAAGCCAGCGGCATGATGTTGCCGTCTTGCACTGTTGTTTGCTGTCTATATTGTCCTGCCACTGGTTGCTGAAATATTGTGATTTGCATCGTCACTAAATTCACAACCCAGTATTCTGGAATCTCAGCGGTGGCATAAACAGCCGCTTTTACGTCCAAATCTTGTTTCAGGCTGGTGTTGGCGACTTCGACCAGCCAAAAAATATCCTCAGGGTGTGGATGGCGATCGCGGTAGGTCGACTCAGGTAGGCGAACAATGGCAATATCAGGCTCTGGCTCAGAATCTCCCAGGGTAACAGGCCCATTGAAGCGGACTTCAGCCTTTCCTGCCAACAGCGTTTCTAAATATTTGGCCCCCTGTTTTGCCGTTGTGTAGTGAATTGGGGTTTCTGGACTCATCTCAACAATCTCTCCCCGCAGCAACTCGACGCGGCGCGCCTGAAGAATGCCGGCCTGAATCATCTGGTGGTAGTCGTCTACAGACCATTTAGCAAGGGTTTTCATAGAAGCTCATCTTAGACCGCCCCATCGTTATCAGTATAAAGGTGCCGCCAGAGAGAGCCCCTACCCTAGATCGCTATAAACCCGTCCCTTCCAGGCCCCGCCCTGCCCCGCCCTGTGCCGCCGTGCCGAATCTAATGTCATTAGCGTATAAAGCAGCGCAATGACCGGCAGCGCCAGCGCCAGCAAGACGTTTCCCCCATAGAGCTTCAGCGTTGGCCAGTAGGCCAGAGCCATCAGCAGCCATCCCGCCAGCCCGGTCAGCACCAGGGCGAGGTCGGCCCAAACCAATCCCAAAACCACGCCCAAGGGAGAAACCAGGTAGACCAGCAACATCCCCAACACCGTGCCGACCAGCAGCCAGGGCGAGTAGTTGAGTTGGGTGTAGGCGCTGCGGGCAACCATATTCCAAATGCTGTGCAAATCGGGGTAGGGGCGCAAGCTGTGAATGGTGGTGCTGAGGCCGAGCCAGATCGGGCCATTGGCTTTGACCGCCATCCCCAGGGCGCAGTCGTCAATCAGCGCCTGGCGAATGGCCTGAAGCCCGTCGATGCGCTGAAGGGCGCTAAAGCGAATCAGGGCGCAACCTCCCGCTGCTGCTGCCGTTTGCTTTTTGGGATTATTCACCCAAGGGAAGGGGTAGAGCAGCTGAAAAAAGAAGATAAACGCCGGAATCAACAGCTTTTCCCAAAAGCTCTCACAGCGGAGCTGCACCATCAGCGACACCAGGTCGAGCCGATCGCACTCGGCCTTTGTCACCAGCTGTTGCAGGCTGGCGGCATCGTGCTCAATGTCGGCATCGGTAAAGAGCACATAGTCGGGCGGGCTGGGCTGCGACGCCAGGTAGCGAAAACCTTGCTCCATCGCCCAAAGCTTGCCCGTCCAACCAGCGGGGAGGGCTGCGCCCGAGAGTACCGTGAGGCGATCGGATTGGTTTGCCGCAGTCGCAGTTTCCTGCGCCACCGCTGCTGTACCATCTGTGCTCTGGTCATCCACCAGCACTACTTGCAGGCTGCCGGGATAGGTCTGAGTGAGGTGCGATCGCACAGCTACCCCAATCAACTCCGCCTCGTTGCGGGCCGGAATCACCACCGCCACCGTTGGCCAGGTGGCTAGGGGCACCAAACTCTCGGAATCAAGCCGCTGATCGGCCTGCCAAAACTGGCCCCAGAACAGCAGCATCCCAATCCAGATCAGGAGCGCCAGACTCGTCAGGCTCAACGCTAAGATTGCCATCGGCTTATGTACACTGATTGGTCTTCCGCATCATAAATCAGTTGCTAAATGCAGACCTACTGCCGAAAACGGTCAGAGCCCAGGCCGTCCACTTCAGCTATCTTTCCTTGATGGAAGCATTTGCATTATGCTGCCCCAGTGACCGCAAGTTTTGACCGCAAAGTTTTGACCGTAAGGGGTGCCCATGCAGACGCAAGAACCGCAGCAGCTAACCGGGCTTGATTCGACAATTCGCGAAGCGATCCCTGAGGGAATCGCTGCCGCCCAAAACTACCTGCTGGCACTGCAGCACCCCGACGGCTATTGGTGGGCAGAGCTAGAGTCTAACGTCACCATTACCGCCGAAATCATTCTGCTGCACAAGATTTGGGGCACCGACGGCGATCGCCCCCTGGCTAAGGCAGAGCACTATTTGCGATCGCACCAGCGCGACCACGGCGGGTGGGAACTGTTCTATGGCGACGGCGGCGACCTCAGCACCTCCGTCGAGGCCTATATGGCGCTGCGCGTGCTGGGCGTACCCGCCAGCGATCCGTCCCTGCTGAAGGCCAAAGACTTTATTCTCAGCCGGGGGGGCATCACCAAAACCCGCATTTTCACCAAGCTGCACCTGGCCCTAATCGGCTGCTACGACTGGCGCGGTCTGCCCTCTCTGCCCGCCTGGGTAATGCTGCTAGAGTCACCCTCGCCCTTCACCATCTACGAACTCTCTAGCTGGGCCAGGGGCAGCACCGTGCCACTGCTGGTCGTCTTTGACCAAAAGCCGGTCTACAAGGTTGAGCCTGCCATCACCCTAGACGAACTCTACGCTGAGGGCATCGCCAATGTGCGCTGGGAATTGCCTAAAGCCGGAGACTGGAGCGACATCTTTGTCTGGCTAGACGGCGCGTTTAAGTTTGCAGAATTCATCAACTTCACTCCCTTTCGTGACGAGGGCATTCGCAAAGCCGAACAGTGGATTTTAGAACGGCAAGAAGCCACCGGCGACTGGGGCGGCATCATCCCCGCCATGCTGAACTCGATGCTGGCCCTGCGCTGCCTCGGCTACGACGCAGATGACCCGGTGGTGCGGCGCGGCCTGCGGGCGATCGACAGCTTTGCCGTGGAAACCGATGACACCTATTGGGTGCAGGCCTGTGTCTCCCCCGTGTGGGATACAGCCTTGGGAATGCGATCGCTCACCGACTCGGGCCTGGCCCCCGACCACCCCAGCCTGGTGCAGGCGGGCGAATGGCTGCTAGAGAAGCAAATCTTGGACTACGGCGACTGGATCGTCAAAAATCCCCAGGGCAAGCCAGGGGGCTGGGCCTTTGAGTTTGAGAACCGCTTCTACCCCGATGTGGACGACACAGCGGTGGTCGCGATGGCCCTGCAAGATGTCACCCTGCCCGACGAGGCGCTGAAGCGCGAGGCGATCGCCCGCGCCGTGCGCTGGGTGGTCACCATGCAGTGCAAAACCGGGGGCTGGGCCGCCTTCGACATCGACAACGATCAAGACTGGATTAATGCCGTTCCCTACGGCGATCTCAAGGCGATGATCGACCCTAGCACCGCCGACATCACCGCTCGGGTGCTGGAGATGCACGGTCGCCTCTGCCGCGAACCCGACCTCGCCGGCCGCTACGCTAGCGATCTCACCGCCCACCGGCTCGAACGGGGCCTCACCTTTCTGCTCAACGAACAAGAGGCTGATGGCAGCTGGTTTGGTCGCTGGGGCGTGAACTACCTCTACGGCACCAGCGGGGCGCTATCGGCCCTGGCTTTGATCGCGCCAGAACACTGCCAAGGGGCGATCGCACGCGGGGTTAACTGGCTCATCAGCTGCCAAAACCCCGACGGTGGCTGGGGCGAAACCTGCCGCAGCTACGATGACCCCACCCTCAAAGGCCAGGGGCCGAGCACACCGTCTCAAACGGCCTGGGCGCTGCTGGGGTTAATCGACGCCGGAGATTCTAAGGCCGCCGCAAAATCGGCCATCCAAAAGGGTATTCGCTATCTGATTGAGACTCAAACCCCCGAGGGCACGTGGGACGAGCAGGAGTTTACTGGCACCGGCTTTCCTCGCCACTTTTATATTCGCTATCACCTTTACCGCCACCATTTTCCGCTGATGGCCCTAGGCCGCTATCACCTCAGCTGTGTCCCCAGTGCTTAACCAAGCTGATTGTGCAGGCTCTAATAGCCTAGGTTTAGGGTTTAAGGTGTCGGGTTCAAGGCAGGTCGTGAACCTGAGACCCTGAACCTTGAACCCCCAATAAGCTGTCACCTTTAGCTTGGCAGACTACTACTCGCCCTTAGCCGGGGTGCAGCCACTGCGCAGCAGACGCTGTAACCAGGGGTGGGGCAAACCAATAGCCTTGGCCAGATTCACACCCCAGAGCTTTAAGAATGTCGAGTTCGGCGGCGGTTTCGATGCCCTCGGCAACCACGTCTATATTCAAGCTGTGGGCCAGGGTGAGAATCATCTGTACCGTCTCTAGGGAGGTTTGGGGATCTGTCCCTGTAGGGCTCAGGCGCTGCACAAAGGAGCGGTCAATTTTGAGGGTGTCGATGGGAAATTCGTGCAGGCGGCTGAGGGATGAGTAGCCCGTGCCAAAATCGTCGATGCAGAGCCGCACGCCCAAGGCCTTGAGGCGCTTGAGCGATTGAGCCTCGGAGGTGAAGGTGTCAAGGATGCAGCTTTCGGTAATCTCTAGTTTGAGGCAATGCCGAGGAATTTGGGTGGCCTGTAGCACCGCCTCTAACCGCTCGATTAGCTCGGCTTGCTTCAGCTGTATGGCCGACAGGTTGACGTTCATGGTCAGCGGCACCGCCTGGGAGACCGTCTGCCAATGCATGAGCTGCTGACAGGCGGTTTCGAGAACCCACCAGCCGATCGGGCCAATCAGCCCGGTCTCTTCGGCCACTGGGATGAATTCTAAGGGGGAAATTAGCCCTCGGGTGGGGTGTTGCCAGCGCACCAGGGCTTCAAAGCCGCGCACCTGGCCGGTAGCTAGAGAGACAATCGGCTGGTAGTGGAGACAAAATTCTTGGGCCTCAATGGCTCGCCGCAGGTCGCTCTCTAACTGGAGCCGCTGGGTGATCTGGGCTTGCATGGCGGGGTCAAACACCACGTACTGGTTTCTGCCCTTGGCCTTGGCCTGGTAGAGAGCAATGTCGGCATCGCGTAGCACGTGGGTGGCCACCTGATAGTTGAGGGTGCTGTAGGTAATGCCGGTGCTGGCGGTGGAAAAGACTTCGTAATCGCTTACCAGAAAGGCCAGTGAAAACTGATCTTGAATGCGCTGGGCGATCGCCAAGGCAGCATCGGGGTGCGGCAAGTTTTCGAGCAAGATGGCAAACTCGTCGCCGCCAAACCGCGCTACAACATCGGCGGCCCCTACACAGCGTTGCAGCCGTTGACTGGCCAACTTGAGAAACTCGTCGCCAATTAAATGGCCCAGGCTGTCGTTGATGTTTTTGAAGCGGTCGAGATCCATAAACAGCACCGCGTAGAGGCGATCGGGGTGCTGGGCACTCATGTGAATGGCGTGGTTGAGCAGATTGAGGAAGCAGGCGCGATTGGGCAGGTTGGTGAGGCCATCATAGAGAGCGTCGTGCTGAAGCTTATCGGTGGCCTGAACCAGCTGCGTCTGGGTTTTTTGCAGATTCTCTAGCGACTGCTGCAGCGTTCGGTTGCTCTGTTCCAGGTTTTGGTAGAGATTGGCATTCTCAAAGGAAATGGCCGCCTGGGCACAGAGAATGTCTAGCACCTGAATGCGATCGCGGGTAAACGCGCCCGTGGTCAGATTATTCTCCAGGTAGAGCACGCCCATCGCCTGGTTTTTTTGAATCAACGGCAGCCCCAACACCGATTTAGGTAAGTGCTGCACTAGGTAAGGGTCGGCGGCAAAGCGCGGCTCGACCCGCATATCATCGATTACCAATGGGACGGCGGTGCGATCGACAAAGTGAATCAGGCTCACCGGCAGGCGGTGGCTGGTTTGCAGGGGCACCAGATCTACCAGGCAGGTTTCGCCGCTGAGGCACTGGGCCACCACCACGAGCTGGTCGGCCTGGCGCAAAACTAAGGCCCCGCGTTCGGCCCCGGCATTTTCTAGCACCAGCTGCATCAGGGTGACGATCAGCTGATCGGGCCGCAGCTCCTGAGAGATAGCCTGGGACGCCTGAACCACGGCGGCCAAATCGAGGGCGGCGGTGTCGCTGGTGCGGCTGCTGATCTCGTCGCTGGTGCTGAGCACCCCCGGCGCTGGTAGCACCGATGCTGCCTGCAATACGTCGGGGTAGAGAGTTTCAAGCTGTTGAGTTTTGGCCTTTGCCCCCCAGTGGGCGTAGGCGTCGTAGGCGTCGTGTAGGTAGAGCTGGGCCAGCTTGTCTCGCCCCCAGGCCAGGTAAAACCGAGCCGCCAGTTCGTTTGCCAGCCCTTCATCCTGAACAAAACCGTGGGTTTTGGCGGAGGCGATCGCCCCATCGTAGGCCTCCATCGCCTCCAGGTAGCGCCCTTCGACTCGGGCAATTTCGGCCTCAACCAGCTGCCAGCGGTGGCGGTGGTTGCTGGGCGCAGAGTTTGCCCACTGGGCCAGCTTTTCCTGCTGCTGCTGAATGCGCTGCCAGCGGGTGGCGTGGTCAGCGGCAGTCTGGTCGCGAGCCAGCTGAATCAGAGCATCGTAGAAGGCGTAGAGGGCAAAGGGAAACTGAGCCCGCCCCCCATCCAGATAAATGGCCACCTGATCGGCCTGCTGGGCCGCCTGCTCAATCTGCCCAAACAGGTAGTAGAGCACCGTCTGATTAAAGTGGTAGTGGAAGAGGGAGGTGCGATCGCTGTGCTCCAGGTGAAACCGCACCGACGACTTGGCCTCGTACACCGACCCGCTCAAGCACAAGGGGTGCTCCCCTTCCCCCAGCAGGTTGAGCACCGTTTGCTGCACAATTTCTAAACACTTCAGCGACACCTGCTTGAGCTGACGCAGGGTTTGGCGATAGGCGGCCATCTCCGCCGCCAAATCCGCCAGGGGCTGCCCGGCGAAATAGGCATAGTGGCCATAGGCCTGGGCGTTGAGCACAACACATTCCAGATCGCCCGTCGCCAGACCGCTCTGGTAGGCCTGTACAAAAGCGGGCAGGCTTTGCCGCAGGGGGTCGCGCCAGTGGCAGATAAAGTTGTGTACCAGATAGCCAGCCCGGCTCTCGCAGGTGGTGGCCTGGAGCTGCTCTAGCAGCCTCAGCGCCAGCTGGCCAAACCCGTAGCCCGCTTCGATCTCGCCCATGCTGCACAGCGCCATGCCGTAGCCCGCGTAGGCAAAAATTGAGATCGGACTGTTGCCAAAGCGAATGGAAAATTCTACCTGCTTGGCCATCAGCATGGGCAACAGAGCCGGTAGCGCCCGGTAGGCTGGGGCGGTGAGTTTGGTCATAATCTGCATAGCCGCTAGCCGCTGCACCGCCGTCATCCTCGGCAGGGTCAACAGGCTGAGGGGGTCTTGTCCGGCCCAGAGCTGGCGCGTGTCGGCCAGGGTCTGCTGCACCTCAGCCGGGGTAGGCTGTTCTACAAAGTCAACCTCCAAAATGCGCAGCACCTGTAGCCCGGTGCGCACCGCAGCCAGATAATTGCCCTGGGCTCGATTGGCCAGCAGCCGCACCTCGTAGACGGGCAGCTGATCGAGCAGGTTGTAGGCGTGGCGGGTGGTGAGGTCAGCCCAATGCTCCACCTGTTCAAAGTCGGTGCAGAGGTAGGCGGCTTCGGTGATCTCTTGGTGCAGGGCCAGGGTCAGATCGTACTGCTGCCCCCAGGCATTGACCGGTAGCAAGGCAATGCCCTGGCGCAGATAGTCTAGCGCTGCCGAGTAGGCGGTGGCCGTTTTGGCCCTACGGCCGGCCTGCAAATTGAGCCGAGCCAGCTGTTCCCGTTCGGCGGCGATTAGCAGCGCCTGCCCCTCGTTGAGGTGGTTGACGATGGTAAACAGCTGCTCTTCGCGCTGGGCCGGGGACGATTTGTGCCAGAGCAGCTGGCCGATGGTGAGATGGGTCTGGGATCGTTGGTCGGCCGGAATCAGCGAATAGGCGGCCTGCTGAATGCGATCGTGCAGAAATCGGTAGCTCAGCTCTGGCCTATCTGAGGGCAGCAGGGCTGGCTCTAGGCTCCCTTCCGGCAGAAACAGGGTGTAGATTTCGCTCTGGGGCAGCACTAGCCCCAGTTCTAGGGCACTCCACAGGGCGATCGCTACGTCAGTTTCGGGCAGCTCTGACACCAGCGCCAGCGTGCCCAAATTAAACGGGTTGCCAATGCAGGCCGCCAGCTTCAGCATCGCCTGGGTAGACGGCCCCAGCTTTTGCAGCTGCTGGGCCATAAACGCTACAACATCCTCGTTTATAGCCGCGCTGCGGGCCTGTCCCAGGTCACACTGCCAGGCCCCCTGCACCGGGTCAAAGACGATAGTGCCCTCTTGGTGCAGGGTCTGCAAAAACTGGGTGGCAAAAAACGGGTTACCCCCCGTCTTTTGGTAAACCAAATCGGCCAGGGGCTGGGCCAGAAGCACTGGGCAGACCAGGGTATCGGCCACTAGCTGGTTAATGCTCATGGCCGACAGCGGCTCTAGGGTAATGGTATTGATGGTGGCTCCGCCCTGGCGCAGGGTGTCTAGGGTGAGCATCAGCGGGTGGGCTGGGCTGACCTCGTTGTCGCGGTAGGCACCGATCAGCAGCAGGTGCGGGCACCGGAGATCGCCAATCAGCAGGTTTACCAGCTGGAGCGAGGCCAGATCGGCCCACTGCAAATCGTCTAAAAATACCACCAGGGGGTGCTGGGGCGCGGCGAACACCTGAACAAAGTTCTGAAATAACCGATTAAAGCGATGCTGGGCCGCTTGGCCAGAGAGTTCTATCACAGGCGGCTGGGGGCCGATGATCTGCTCCAGCTCAGGAATGACATCGATCAAGAGCTGGCCGTTGGCACCCAGGGCCGTCAAAATGTCGGCGCGCCAGGCCTGGAGCTGAGCCTCAGATTCGCTAAGTAGCTGCTGCATCAGCGCTTGCAGGGCGGTTAAGAAGCCCATAAAGGGGGTGTTGCGCTTAAACTGATCAAACTTGCCCTGAATGAAGTAGCCCTGCTGGCGGGCGATCGGCTTCTGCACTTCGCTGACCACCGCCGTTTTGCCCACGCCCGAGTAACCCGCGACTAGCACCAGTTCGCTGCCGGTCACTCCAGCCGTGCTGACGCGCTCAAAGGCGGCCAGCACGGCCGCCACCGCTGGCCCTCGACCGTAGAGCTTTTCAGGAATCAAAAAGCGATGGCTGCGATCGCGCTGCCCAAGGTCAAAGGAGACAATCTGCCCCATCTGCTCTAGCTGGTGGCGGCACCGTTCGAGGTCGTGGTGTAGGCCCGCCGCACTCTGATAGCGGTCCTCCGGATTTTTTGCCATCAGCCGGCTAACTATGGCCGCCACCGCCGCCGGTACGCTTGGGTTGACGCTGGCGATGGGTGGCGGTGCCTTGGCGATGTGGCAATACACCAGGCCCATCAGGGTATCGGCAGTAAAGGGCACCCGCCCGGCCAGCAGTTCGTAGAGGGTGATGCCGAGGGAGTAGTAGTCGGTGCGGTAGTCGACGCCGCGATTGATGCGCCCGGTCTGTTCGGGTGAAATGTAGGCCAGGGTGCCTTCTAACATGCTGTGGCGCTGTCCCAAAATCGCCTGCCGCGGCAGACGCGAAGCGAGGCTAAAGTCGGTCAGCTTCACCTGCCGGGTTTCGGGATGAATCAGCAGATTGCTGGGTTTAATGTCTTTGTGAATAATGCCCTGGTCGTTCAAATGCTTCAAGATATTGGCAAGTTGCTGGGCAATTTCAAGAAACTCTAGCAGCCCCAGGCCGCCCTGGCCCTCACCCCAGCGTTGCTCCATCCAGTGCTTGAGAGAAATGCCGCCGAAGTCTTCTAAAATCAGCGCGTAGCTCTGGCGGTAGGGCAGCAGCTCGTAAGGCCACACAATGTTGGGCCCATGCAGGCTGCGGGCGATCGCAAACTGATGCTGCAATTGCATCAGCTCGTCGGGCGTTGGCCGATCGCTGCGCAACACCTTGATCACCACCGTCTGGCCATCCGCCCCCCGCCGCCCACGGTAAACCAGGCTCTTCACCCCGACGTGTAGCTGATCTAAGAATTGATATCCAGGCAGCTCAATCATCGAATGAGTCATTGAAAGCTCTTTTCTATTCTTCCCGGTCTTGCCTACCGTGAGGCGGTGCCGGGCAGAGCAGAGCTTACCCGGCCCCTGATCTAAGCTCACAGCAAAGGCTATAGCTCTTGAGCTACTCTTGCTAGATAAAATCTTTATTGATTACTTGTTGGGAACCCTGCTCGTTGTTAGGCAATCGAGAACAAAAATGATCGTTTCAATAACCTCCAGCGGAAGTCATTGAAGAGCGCGACAGCAAGTGATACCGAATCTTGTTTGTGTACCCCGTAGGGGCATTGCAGTGTGTCACGCGCTGTAAGGTTGTGCCCCCATAAGCGACACAAGGTTATGCCCCCTGATGCATCAGGGGTTCTTTTTTTTGAAGTGGGTGAGTTGCAGGGTTTGAACGGCTTGAGGGGTGAAGGCTTGGAAGCGATGTTGAGCAACCACTTGGCCTTGGACATCCTCAATAATCCAGGTTTGAGTCTGCGCCTCAAAGCGGATAGACACCATCTGGCCCTGATAGGTGCGTCCGACGGAATAGTTGCGGTTGTAGAGAGAAATCTGCCCCGTCTGAGAGACTTTTCGCCACCAGTGATGCTGAGCTAGGTA
>NZ_JACJOX010000033.1 GCF_014695775.1 Leptolyngbya sp. FACHB-60
ACCGACGCGCTAGCTCATCTACGGCCAGATAATCCACAACTTGTACTTGCTTGGGCATTGCACAGTCCTAATTGCAATCCCTCTAATTATGCTCCTCCAAGCGGACTTTATATAACTATAGTTTTCCGAAGCAGCTCAGGAGTTCTCGTTAGCGCTTAACAAGTTCTCATTAACCATAAAGTAGTTCTCCCGAATAGTTTATGAGTTCTGTCTAAGTGTTGGTTAGTTCACTGAAACATCTCAATAGTTCTTAGTAAGGCTTAACCAAAGATCTATCCACATTAATACGTAGGCTATAGGAGTAGCCAAAACAGTCGAGAGTAATTTTTCTTCCTCAAGATATTAAGCGTAGAATTACAAAACTCTTTATTTCGACCCAATATTCTCCACACCTCAGCCGATGTGGTCAACCTGGGCTACATCATCAACGTCATCGAGGACACCACCGAGCGGTGCGAAGCCTTACAGCGTATTTCAGGTGAAAACCACCGTGTCCTTTCGGCGTTATGTCTCCGCTTTCGCGGTAGCGGCGCAGCAAGTCTCGTACAGAGGTTCACCTTGAAGCGCTGGGCCAGTTCACGTTGCGAGCCTTCATGGGCTTGGTAGGCAGTCAGAATACGTTGGCGCAAATCAGACGAGTAGGGGGCAGGCATACAGGGATGGCACAGTCTTACCTATTCTTACCATGGCTTACTCAAACGGAAAACGCTGTAATTCAGCAACGCCTAGCTTAGTGAAAGTAGAATAAGTAACTTTTCCGGAATTACTAGTATCAACTAAAACCTATTGAGGCTATGGTCTACATCACCGCAGTACGCTTTGTGGCCAACTGCACTGCATTATTTGCTACATTTTATCCTTTTGCAATTTTTAATAGATTCAGCATTAAAAAGAGATTTCAGGCTCAGTTGCTCACTAAAAACACGCAGATTCATAAAGTAAAGGTAAAGTATGTGACAGCCTCCCGGTACAGCAGTGTATCGATTGAATCACTCATGTCTTCCTCAGAAATACGTAGGTATGTGTAAAGACCTGGTAAACTATGTGGCAACCACCTGTAGTAAATCTTGCACACTCTGCTAAAAACGAGGTGTCAGAATCAGGTCACATACCTGAAGCCTGTTGCCCTTTTCCTGGAAAGCAGTCCTAGCCATTAACCCAGCAAAGTTAATAGAAAGAGCATTTTTCTATGAGAAATGTTTCTAGAGTTACGTGGTTTGCATTAGCTAGTGGTAGATAGCACCAGTAACTTTTGTTAGTGAGGCCTTAAACCGCTAGCTGGTACAAGTGCTGATTTCTAGAAGCATGTTCGAAAGCACGGTAAAGAGAGCGCCTTTTGCGTTTCTAATTTCCTGCGTGAATTGGATTTAAGAAAATCGCTCGATCTGATCAAGCGTTACTTTGAACGCTAGTTTTTGCTGCCAATTAATGCATTCATGCATTCCTTAAAATGCATGCGCCTTGAATCAAAACTAATGCAAATCCAAGGCACCTTGGGTTAGCTCATACTGCCCCCTTTTCTCTATAGGAGAACAGCAAAATGGAAGAGAATTTGTTCACGTTTCAACTGTTTACCCCCGGTAGCGATATTGCCATCGGCTTTAGACCGAGTCAGATAATTTGGGGTCGCACTGGCAATGATGTGCTGCTCGGTTATCAGCCTACTACGCCAAATCCAAACCCACTGCAGGTAGATGTCCTGTTAGGCGATCTAGCGATCGAAGATCCAACCTTTCGGCAATGGCAAGATAACTTTATCTTAGGAGACTGGGTTCGCCCGTACTATACTGGCGGGTCATCAGGTGACGGCTCAACAAGTCTGGCATTAGTTGCAGACTTTACGCCAGATCTCGATGTCATTGAGCTATACGGCACGGCTGATGACTACGAACTGCTCGATATTGGGCTAGGAACATTTATCTTATTCTCAGAAGCAACTGAGCTAGATCCAATCGGGTTTTTGCTTGGGGCGACTGACCTGAGTTTAACTGAGAGCTACTTTCAATTTAAGGGTATTGCCCCACCTTCAGGGCCGGTTCTGCCACAGATTCAGCAGTTCGGCTCAACGGAGTATGATATTCCGCTGAGTATCAGTACCGATCCCACAGGCAATATCTATGTGGCTGGGGGAACCAACGGTTCTTTAGCGGAGGAGAACGCCGGACTACGCGATAATTTTATTGTTAAGTACGATAGCGATGGCAATGTGCTATTTACTCAGCAGTTTGGCACCTCTGATTTCGAAACTATTTACGGCATCGATACCGATAACCAGGGTAACTTCTATGTTACAGGAACGACCGCTGGTGACTTGGCTGAGCCTAAACAGGCTGAGGAACTAGATACCTTTGTTGCCAAATATGACAGTAACGGTAACCAGACCTGGATTCGTCAAGTCGGACAAAATGTAGTCTTTAATGCTTTTAACCTGGCCGTAGATAAAGAAACTGGCGACGTTTTTATCTCCGGTGCCGATCTTAAAACTGATCCAGTTTCTTTTTTAGAAGACGATACGTTTGTCATCAAATTTGATACAGACGGTAACCAGCAGTGGCTTACCGAAACAGGCGTATCGGGGTTCTTGAGCTTTGATGAAAGCTATGGCCTCACTGTGGCCCAAGATGGCAGCGTCTACGCCACCGGCTGGACCTCTGGGGATCTTGGGGGACCCAATGCTGGGCTTTACGATAACTGGCTGGCAAAGTACGACAACGCTACTGGCGCAACCGAGTGGATTGTGCAGTATGGCACCCCTGATTATGAATGGTCATGGGATGTGCGTACCGATAGTGTTGGCAATGTCTACACTACAGGCTGGACGCTCGGTGATCTAGGGGGGACTAATGCCGGGTCTTTTGACGCTTACCTGGCCAAGTTTGATGACCAGGGCAATCTGCTGTGGACAGAGCAGTTTGGTACTTCAGATGATGATCAGGCCTACAGCTTATACATCGATAAAAACGACAATATTTTCATCGGCGGGTATACCGATGGTAGCTTGGGCGGCTCCAATGCTGGCTCCTTTGATGCCTGGATAGCGAAATATGACCAAAGCGGCAACCAAAGCTGGATTACTCAATTTGGCACTTCTAATCGCGATGAACTCTATGGTCTCGTGGCCGACGACCTGGGCAACCTCTATGCCACGGGTGTCACTCAGGGATCTCTAGGTGCCCTAAACAATGGCTCCTTTGACGGGTGGACGGCCAAACTAGACGCTGCATCTGGAACACTTTTAACTTTTGATGGTTCAGAAGCCACCGAACCCGTACCTCTCGATGGCAGCGGTGGCCAGAATACATTCACCGTGGCTTCAAGCAGCGCCATTCAAGACTTTGGTGGAGTTGGTCGAGGACACATTCCAGAGGCAAATCGGGTGGATGAAATTGATACCCTTCGATTTGAGGGCGAAGGCTTAACGGCCAAAAATCTCTTGCTCACCCAGGAGGGTAAAGACCTGCGACTAAGTTTCAAGGGAGTTGAAGGTCCGGAGGTAATTCTTCAAAACTTTGCCCTTGAAAATCTGGACAATTTGCCTGGCGGCGCGGGCAATATCCTCTTTAATGGCGACAAAAAAATTAAGGACAGTTTTGATATTTTCAATGCAGACTCTACTCAAGACCGTATTTTCAACCGGAATACGGTCACGTTCCTCAACTATTTAGACATTGCGGTGCGGGGCTTTGACCACTCTGACGACATTATTAATGCTCAAGGTGGTAACAAAACCATAATGGGACTGAGCGGCGACGATACTCTACGCGGTGCCGTGGGTGACGACATCCTCGACGGCGGCTTGGGTAGCGATCTGCTCACGGGTGGCGGTGGCAGCAATACCTTCCGCTTTGGCTCTGATCTGTTGGCTAGCTGCGGAGGAGACATTGACATCATTACTGACTTTACGGCAGCGGATAGCTTTGACTTTGGCGGCTTCTTAGGCGCGGGGGGGCAGCTTTCTGTACAGCTTCAAACGAGTAGCCTGATGGTCAACCTTAACAATGGTGATGCGGTGATGGTGCAGGGTGATTTTAATGCGGCGTTTAATCAACTGTCGCCTTTGGCTATGGCCTAATGCCCGGTTGAGCGATCGCGTGTGTTGAGCTGACTACTTTTGAGCCAGAGTGGTAACTGTGGCTAACCCGACTGAGTGCGTTTTCTTTTCTCTGCTGATGGTAAGGCTAGACCTAGGGCTTAACTAAAGTCAGTGCAGATGTGATCGTAGAGATCATGGCCACCACCAAAGGAAAAAATCGGTAGGGAAACACAGGCTTGACTGGCTACGCTGCCACTTGTCATGCCACTCTGTGCCCAAAAATAGTCAGTTCCATCGACCTGGGTCATACCCTGCACCGGTTGAGTACCGTTCATGGGCTCCTGCTCTCGAATAAACACAAACGTGTCGTCTGGAACATAAGCATTTGTCCAGGTCGCATCGTAGGATTCAGAGTAGAGCTTTTGAACAATGACCTCGCGGGGTTGCCAGTTATCTTGCCAGCGAAAGACGGTCTTGCTAACTTCCCCAACGACAACTGCATCTTCCGGGAAGGGGTTTAGGAGGGGATCAGGCTGACCATAGGTTGACCCTAGATAGGAGCCAGTTTCCATCGTGGCTGGCTCTATTTCTGCTGTATTTACTTCAGAATTTGAGGTGTCATTCAAAGCGTCGCTGACGCTGTCGTTGAAGGTTTCGATTAATAACGTGCTGAGAGTATTCAAATCAACGGTTATGGGTATCATGGCTAATGTATTAAGTTTCTACAAAGAAAGAAAGTTCGCCCTCGGCAACGAGATCGCCGCTGACGTGGGCCTTGGCCTGCACTTTGGCAAAGCGCTGCCGCTTGAGGCAGAGGAGTTCAACGGTTAGGGTCAGCTGATCGCCCGGAATTACCTGACGACGAAACCGAGCTTTATTGATTCCGGCAAAGAGCATCAGATGATGGTCAGCGTCGAAATTTTGCATCAGCATGATGCCACCGACCTGGGCCATAGCTTCTATAATCAACACCCCCGGCATGATTGGTCTACCTGGAAAATGGCCTTGGAAGTGAGGTTCATTGGCCGTGACATTTTTAAGGCCCGTGGCTCGTTCGCCCGGTACGCAGTCGATAATTTTATCAATCAACAGAAAAGGGTAGCGGTGAGGCAGAATCTGCTGAATATCGGTGAGGGATAGAACGGATTGCTTAGGGCTGAGGGTAACGGAATCGAGCGGTTCCACATCCGTTTTTAGGGCTGGAGAAGTGGCTAATTTGCGATCGAGGAGTGAAGTCATAGCAGTTGGTTTAATAGGAAGTTCTGCTGTGTAGACCTGGAGATTTTGCGGTTCTTTAACATCTAGTGATCTAGGTAATCTCTAGATGTCAAAAGAAATAAGTGCTGATTAGCCCACTCGTGACGGCAGCGAATTTGGCGTAGAAACCAATACCTGATCGGCTGAGTTTGGTCTCAATAATTGCTGGTAGTATTCATGTAGATTTTGACAGCCGTGCTCGACAGAATAGTGGCTGGCATCTTGTAAGGCCTGTTGAATTAGCGCGGTGTTGTCGCGGTTTAGGGCTAACTCCAGGCGATCGCCTAGTTCTACGGTGTCGTTGGGGGTAACCAGGTAAGCATTCTTCTGGTCGATTAAATATTCTGCCACGGCACCACTTCTGACTGTGACTACAGGCACCCCAGAGGCCATCGCTTCTACCACGGTTAGCCCAAAGGTTTCGTAGGGAGACGGGCTGCAAAATAGATCGCAGGAGGCTAAGACATTGGCCTTGGTTTCTCCCATTAAAAAACCGGTGAAATGAATGTCAGCAACAGGTTCTGCAACTTTTTTCAGGCTTGCGACAACATCAGCTGGGCCATCGCCAACAATCAGCAATGAGCAGTTAGAGCGTCGTCGTTTGAGTTGGGCAAAAGCCTCAATCAGTAAATCTACCCGTTTTTCAAAGCCTAGCCTACCCAAAAACACAATGGTTTTGTGGTCTTGGGCTTGGGGAGTAAGCCAGGGTTCTAACCATTTTCGGTTGCGTCGCTCGGGGTTGTAAGTCGAAATATCGGTACCAAAAAATGGAATGATATGAGTGTTTTTAATGCCCATTTCTTGACAGCTTTGGCTGGCAGCTTTGCTAGGGCAAATGGTGGCATCGAGCTGGTGATATAAATGGCTCAATAATTTAAGCTGACGCACCACCGATCGCAGCCACTGCCAGCCGGGATAGGTGCTAGAGAAGTTGTAGACATCGGTATGATATTCGGCCAGGTAGGGCACCTGGTTGTCTCGGGCATAGCGGCGACCGGGAAGCTGCCAGGCACTGAGGAGAAAATAGCGCTCTACATCGGTCATGACGATTAGATCGGGCTGGTAGCGCTCAATTTGCTGGCTAATGGCGCGGGCGGCCTGCACCGTGGGTACGTAGGTGAGCTTGTAGGGAATCCAGGGTTGGGACGGGTAGCGCTCGATGATCAGGTTTTCGCTAACGGGGGCGGTTTCGGTGCCGTTTTGCCAGTCGGGGGCAAAGACAATAACTCGATAGCCTTGCTCGGCAAACCATTGTGCCCTGGCCCAGTTGAAGTGAGCTGAACCGCTGACCTCGGGTGGAAAGGCGGTGACTAGAAAGGCCAAGGTTTTGAGGGAGGCTGTCATTGTATTGAGTCCTTAGTGGGGGCGTTGGGAAAATGGGCGGAATTGAAATGTTTAGATTGAAATTGTGCTAGTGGGATGGTGGGCGGTGCCCACCCTACGGTAGAGATTTAGGTTACGGCGGCGACTTTAGGGGCTTGGAGAAAGCCGCTGCGGAGGAAGTAGTCGAAGTAGGTGGCTAGGAGTTGGGCATCGAGGGGTGGGCAGACAATATCGCTGCCCGCAAGGGCGGCCAGGGTAGCTTCGCAGTCGATCAGGGGCCGATAGCCCTGCTCGTTTAGCTCGATGTAGGTAAGGTGGTTAGACCACTGATGGCGAAAGAACGGCAGGAGCGGATAGAGAGGGTTGTCGCGTTCGTGGCTGAGCTGCTCTTGCCAGGCTTCGTAGGAAACCCGCTGGATGGGATAGCCCAAGGCACCGATGAAATCGGTCAGCTCATGCCAGTGCAGCAGATGAGGATTTTGCAGGTGGAAAGCCTTGCCTAGGGACGATTTTTGCTGGGATAGGTAGACCATGGCTCGACTGTTGTAATCTACCGGCGACAGATCGAGCAGCAGGTTTAGATCGGACATGATGCTGCCCATCTGGATGCAGCCTTTGATCATGCGGCAGAGGAAGCCGGTAGTATTCCAGGTGCCGGTCTGGCTGTGGCCAGAGACCAAGGGCGGGCGATAAATGGTGACGGGTAGCCCCCGCTGACCAGCAATTTGCACCAGCTTTTCTGATACCCACTTGCTCTGGGAGTAGCCGAGGTAGATATCCTCGTGGCGATCGATGGGGTCGGCTTCGGTGACACGCTGGTTGTAGTAGGCAGACGACTCTAACGCCGCCACGCTAGAAACGTGGTGCACGGGTTTGATTTTGGTGTGGCAGGCTAGCCGCAGCACTTCTTGGGTGCCCAAGACGTTGATGGGCTTGAATTTGGCGTAGGGGTAGACGTAGTTGAGCATGGCCCCGTTGTGATAAATCACGTCGATGCGCTCGGCGAGTTGCTCGAACTGGGGTGGGGCTATGCCCAGCTGGGGTTGAGCCAGATCGCCCAAAATTGGCACAATGCGATCGCTGTAGGCGGCTTGCCACAGCCCGTAGGTTTTCAGGTTTTGCTGGAGCCGGAAGGTAGCGGCATCGATATCGGTGGCCCGGACCAGGCAGAAAATATTGGCCTGGGTCTGATCTAGGAGTTCCTGGAGTAGAAAGGCTCCCAAAAAGCCGGTGGCCCCAGTCAGAAAAATGGCTGTGGGTTTGTCAACGGCAGCGGCGGCTTGAGCCGGATGGATGGCCTCGTCTAGCACCGCTTCTTGGCCGAGATCTAGGGTATCTCGGCTGACCTGAACGCTGGGGCTACCTGGGGTCATCTGTTCGGTGATCAGCGCCACCAGGGTCTCTAGGCTGGGGTCTTCCATTAGGGCGCGAATGGGTAGCTCGACCTGTAGCTCGGCGCGAATCAGAGTGGTGAGTTCGACGGCCATGAGGGAGTCTAGCCCTAGATCATGGAGCGATCGCTCTGGATTGATATCTGCCTCGGCCAGCCCCAACACCTGGGCAGCTTTGCCACGCAAATAGTCCATTAGTAAGGTTTGACGCTGGGCCAAACTAACCGCCTGCAAGCGCTGGAGCAGCTGGCGGTCGGGGGCGGCCTCGTTAGCATGGCTGGTAGTGGGGCACAGAGCAGCGAGCAAGGGCGGGGCTTGCCCGACCGGCCACTGCCCCATGAACACCGACCAGTCGAAGGGCAGCACGCCTAGCTGGGCCTGGCTCTGCCTGAGGGCCAACGTGAGGACCTGTAGGCCTGGTTCAGTTGCGATCGCCTGGATGCCCTGAGCCTTTAACCGGGCTTGGTGGCGGTTGTCTAAGCTGGCGGCCATGCCTGAGTCTTGCCAGGCTCCCCAGTTAAGGCTAAGGGCCGGAAGGCCTAAACTGTGGCGGTAGTGGGCCAGCCCATCCATAAAAGCATTGGCCGTGGCGTAGTTGCCTTGCCCCGGTGACCCCAGCAGCGCCGCGGCCGAGGAAAACAGCACAAAGAAGTCGAGTGGCTGCTCTTGGGTGAGGTGATGCAGGTTCCAGCTGCCCTGCACCTTGGCCGCCATGACGCGGGTGAAGCGCTCCCAGGTTTGCTGGAGCAAAATGCCGTCATCGAGCACCCCAGCAGCGTGAATGACCCCCCGCAGCGGCGGCAGGTCGGCCTGAATGGTGGCCATTACCCGCTCAACATCGGCCTCGCTAGCAACGTCGGCCTGAATTTCGAGGACTCGGACTCCGGCCCGCTCTAGCTGGCCTAGGGTAACCCGAGCGCTTTCAGAGGCGGCTCGGCGACCGGTGAGCACTAGGTGGCGGGCTCCCTGTTCGACCAGCCACAGGGCTACCTGCAGACCCAGCGCCCCCAAGCCGCCGGTAATCAGGTAGGTGGCATTGGCTCGCACGGACACAGTTCGATCTGTGGGTAATTCTGGAGATGACTCTGGAGGTAATTCTGAAGGCAATTCTGACAGTGCCGCAGGGCCGAGCCGAGCCACGTAGCGCTGCCCCTGGCGAAAGGCCAGATGATCTTCCTGCTCTGGGGACTGGATTTCAGTCAGTAATAGGTGAGTGACTTGGGGTTCGGCGACTTGGGCAGGGATATCGACAGTGGGAGAGCTCACTGGGGGCAGGTCAATCAGACCACCCCACAGATCGCGGTGCTCTAGGGCGATAACGCGCCCCAGCCCCCAAACGGCTGATTGCGCCACGGTGGGCGGCCCATCCACCCGATCGTCGGGAACAACCGCGCCCTGGGTGACCAGCCACAGCCGGGGCAGGGACGATCGCTGCGCTTCAGCTCCCTTAGCCAGGGCCTGGACCAGGTGTAGCACGCTGGCAATGCCAACGGTTTGGGCCTGCTCCAGGGCTTCGAGGGTGAGGTGAGCGGGGGCAGCAGCGTCTGCATTCCACAGGTGAATGATGCCCTGCAGGGGGCGATCGCAGCGGGTCGCAACCTCTGACAAAAGGCGATCGCAGTCGGCCCGACAGGTAGGGTCAATTCGCCAAATGCCATCCTGTTGGCGCTCAAAACCATGGCCGGGATAGACCAAAAGGCTGGTGTGGCCCTGGGCCTGAAGCTGCTCAGCTAGGGCGGCTCCAGTGCCCGCTGCGTCGGCAAAAATTAGCCAACTAGCGGGTGGGTGGGCTCCGCTAGTCTCTGAATGCTGGCGCTGACGGGGCTGGACCTGCCACTGAATGTCGTACAACCAGTCGTGAAGGTTAACTGGCAGCGGATCGGTTGGTGCAGAAGCGGGCGATCGCCCCTGCACCTGACTTTGAGCCACCAGCTCTAGCAGCTTGGGCAGCAGTTTTAGCTCATCTACCGACAGCTCACCCATCGCGGTAATACTAGCGACGAGTTGCTCCATCGCTGCCGGGTCGGTGGGCAAAGTGGGGGATGCCTCCGAGTTTGTTTCGGGCAGATCGACCCAGTAGCGCTGGCGCTGAAAGGGATAGGTGGGCAGTGCCAGCCGGTGCCGCCGCTCGCCCTGGTCAAACCCGGCCCAGTCGACGACAACGCCGCGCCCGTAGAGAGTGGCCAGGGCCTGGAGCATCGTCTGCCAGTTGGCCTGTTTGGGGTGCAGGCTGGGCAGCCAAACCCCGCTGTCGTCGGGCCAACAGTGGCGACCCATGCCCAGCAAAATCGGTTTGGGGCCAATTTCTACCAGCAGCTCGTAGCCTGCCTGGTGCAGCGCCGCCATGCCGGGAGCAAACTGCACCGGCTGACGAATGTGGCGGCACCAGTAGTCTGGGGTAGCGATCGCATCACTCACCACCTCCCCAGTCAAATTAGAAATCAGCTTTATGTGAGGGACTGCGTACTGAATGTCGGCGGCGACCTGCTCAAACTCCGCCAGCATGGGCTCCATCAGCGGCGAGTGAAAGGCGTGGGAGACTGGTAGCGCTTTAGTCTTGAGCCCCGCCTGGTGCAGTGTCTCAACCACGGCGGCAACGGCAGTTTGTTCGCCCGAAATTACTGTGCTCTGGGGGCCGTTAATAGCCGCGATCGCCACCTGCTCGGTGTAGGGCTGAAGGGCAATCTGCACCTCGTCCTGACCGGCAAACACCGCCACCATCGCCCCATCGGGCGGCAGTGCCTGCATCAGTCTGGCCCGCGCGGCAATCAGCTTGAGGCCATCTTCGAGGCTAAACACCCCCGCCACGCAGGCCGCCACGTATTCGCCAACGCTGTGACCCATCACCAGGCTGGGCTCGATGCCCCACGACTGCCAGAGTTGCACCAGGGCATACTCTAGGGCAAACAGGGCTGGCTGGGTGTAGGCGGTCTGGTCTATCAGCACGCTGGTTTTAGAAGACGCCGATTTGGGATAGAGCACCGACAGCAGCGGCTGCTCTAGGTGGGGGCGAAGAATGCGATCGCAGCGCTCTAGCGCTTGGCGAAACACCGGCTGAGTCTCGTACAGCTCTCGGCCCATCTCTACATACTGCGACCCCTGCCCGGTGAATAAAAAGGCCACCTTGGGCCGCCTGCGGCTGGTAATCGTGCCAGCTACCCAGCCCTCGGGCGAGTCGCCCTGTACAAAGCCTTTTAGCCGCGCCTGCATTTGAGCGACCGACTCAGCCACCACCGCCAGGCGATGGTCAAAGTGCGATCGCCCCGTGTTGGCGGTAAAACACACATCGGCCAAGTTCACCTCGGGCTGAACGGCAAAGAAGTCTTGGTAAGCCGCAGCCAAATCGTGCAGCGCTGGCTCAGTTTTGGCGGACAGGGTGAGCACATGCAGCGGTCGAGCGCTTCGGGTAGGCATGGGCATGGGGACATGGGGATAGCTGACGCCCTGCTCAGATGCCTGTTCAGACTCGTGCAGGTTAAATTCGGGATGGGCCTCTTCCATCACCACATGGCAGTTGGTGCCGCCAAAGCCAAAGGCGCTGATGCCCGCCAGTCGCCGCCCCGCCACCGTCCAAGGCTGCCGCTCGGTAGGAATAGCAAAGGTGGTGCCCGCCAGCGCAATGTAGGGATTCACCTGCTGAAAATGCAGGTGGGGTGGTATTTCCTGATGTTGTAGGGCCAGCACTACTTTAATGATGCTGGCAATGCCGGAGGCCGCTTCTAAATGGCCAATGTTGGTCTTCACCGAACCGATCCAGCAGGGGGAATCGGGTGGGCGGTTCGGCATCAAGACCGCCTTCAGCGATTTGAACTCAATCGGGTCGCCCAGCGAGGTACCCGTGCCGTGGGCCTCCACGTAGCTAATTTGATCGGGAGTGACGCCCGCATCGTTCAGTGCCAGGCGAATTACTGCCTGCTGCGACGGGCCGTTGGGGGCAGTCAAGCCATTGCTCTGGCCATCCTGATTAATTGCCGTGCCGCGAATTACGCCCTGAATGCGATCGCCCTCTTTCAACGCATTGCTCAGCCGCTTCAGCACCACTACACCGCAGCCTTCCCCCCGTACGTAGCCGTCGGCGCGGGCGTCAAAGGTTTTGCAACGGCCATCCGCCGCCATCATCCGAGCGTGAGAATAGGTAATGAATGGCTCGGGCGACAGCATCAGGCTGGCACCGCCCACCAGGCAGAGGTTGGTCTCACCGCTCTGCAAACTGCGGCAGGCAAAATGCACTGCCACCAGCGACGACGAGCAGGCCGTCTCCACCACCACACTAGGCCCGCGCAAATTTAGCGTGTAAGAGAGACGGTTGGCTGCAATCGACAGGGTGTTGCCTGTGCCGTCGTAGGCGCTGACCTGGCTAATGTCTTTGGCCAGCAGGCGGCAGTAGTCGTAGTTGCCAATGCCCATAAACACCCCGGACTGGCTGCCGCTGAGCGAGTCGGGGGCGATGCCAGCATTTTCGATCGCCTCCCAAGCCACCTCTAGTACCAGCCGCTGCTGTGGGTCCATGCGCTCCACTTCGCGTGGAGAAATGCCAAAAAACGACGCATCAAACCCATCCACCTGATCGAGAAACCCACCCCAGCGGGTGCTCATTTTGCCGGGCTTGCCGGGCTCTGGGTCGTAGTACTGATCAATATCCCAGCGCTGGGGAGGAACTTCTGCGATCGCATCGCCCCCCTCACATAGCAGCTGCCAAAACGCCTCCGGATTTTCTGCCCCTGGAAAGCGGCATCCAATACCAACAATTGCGATCGGTTCCACGGCCAAACCTCTCATTTAAAAATATCTGTGCCAACTATTAATTTGATTCTTAGTTTGTAGGTTGGGTAGCGCGTCAGCAGAACCCAACAAGGCTTGCAACTAGGGTTCGCGGTTCACGGTTTCAGGTTTAAGGCAAGCCGTAAACCTGAAACCGTGAACCGTATACCCCCTTTAGTCCCTAAGCCACCGATCGCGCAAACTCCCCAAAGGCGCGGGTATTGTCTGCCATGGCCCGCTCCACCGACTGCCCTGCCGCCATTACCCGTGCCTCCCGGTTCACCGGCCAGAGGTAGTCCATCGGCTCAAAATGGCGGCGCAAATCGCTCAGCAGGCGCTGGTGGTGCTTGAGATTGAGGTGAAAACCCTCGTGCTCCTGGCACAGGCATCGCTCTAGCCAAATCAAGGCATCTTGATCCGAGAAGCCGAAGATTGGCGACTGCAACAGCCGATAAAACGACAATATAAATGCGTCATCATTGCGAAAGATCGCCGGAATGCCGCCCGAAAGACCTCGCAGCCCCACCACCTGGGCACGGTAAATGGTGAGATTGGCCACAAATTTTTCGTAGGCTGTAGGTTTGGCAAAATCTTTGTACAGATCTTGGGCAATCAGCTGCGAGGTGGTGGTGTGAAACGCCTCATCCATCAAATGGTTATAGGAAACCGCCGTGGGCGCTGGAATAAACGACTCGTTTTTTTCTAGCTCTCGGTAGTACTGAACATAACCGTACTCAAAGTTTTTCAGCAGCATGTTCGCCATGAAACGGGTGGCGTAAAACACGCAGGCAATAAACGGCGAACTGCCACAGTTAAGGGTAAAGAATTGCAGCAGCGATCGCGGCGCAATTTGCCCCAGCAAACCCGTTGTCTGGGCCGGAATTGGCTCTCCCTTTTGATCGATCGCATGAAGATAGCCCGAGTAAAACTGGGCCTGCTCCTTCAGAAAGATTCGGTGAGTCGCAAAGCGAAACGCAGAATCTTGCAGCCCGGCTCCCTGAAAGGCGGCCAGGGGCGAGCTTTGCCAATCAAAGACAAACGATTGGTTTCGAGACCCCGATGCGGTTGCCTTAGTTTTCTCATTCTGGCTCGATGGAGTGGGTCGCTGACCCGACTTACCGCGAAGGGCCTTACCCTGAATCGAGGCATTAAATCCGTTTTGGCCCAGCAGCGCTTTCTTGGTCTTGTAGCCCATGCTGTGAAAGGCGTGAATGTGGTGCCGTTCCTGGGCCGTTTCGAGATCTAATTCTTCGCATAGGGTGTCATACCCGCCTATGGCTGAGAAAACCCCAGCTGTGACCTGGTTGTAAAGCACTGCATTGGCTTCGGTAGCCGCCGTTTGGTTGTACTGAGTGGCCCAATAGAGATGGTTAAGAGCTTTGCGTTGGGTTTCAGAGGCCTCGTCGTAAAGCGGTGTGCCATAGAGCAGCGAAAGTTCAGGCTCACTCCACCAATGGTCGCGATTGCTCTCATAGTCAAAGGCTTTATCCAACGCCTCCATCTTTTCGGTGTAATCAGACTCAACATTGCGTCTGTAGTTAATTTCAGTGATCTTGATATGCTTCTTCTCTGCCAGCGCTTCTATAGGATCTTGCGAAGTAGAGGCCGGTGAATTAGAGCGCAAATCTGAAGCCGGGTCTAAATCAGACTGCATAGAATTCGACGCTGGATTTAGCGAACTAGTTCGATTCGCAATGGCAGATTTCACGGTGTTGAGCATGATACAGTCCTTCGGTGATGACGACCGGAAACTAAAGACAGCCTAGACCTGAGATTTAATTAGAGGTGTGTGGTCACTTATGCAGTCACTTCAAACTCTTTAGCTAGGTGGTGAGCAAAAGACTCAACGGTGGGATAGTCATATAAAAGAGTGGGGTCAAGCGGTTGACCTAGCCAATCCTCTAGGTCCCCTGTCATGCCTACGGCGACGGCAGAGTCTAACCCATAGCCATCAAAGGGCACAGTGACATCTATTTCATCTGCATCAATCTCAAGCAAGTCAGCCAAATAATCGACAATCCACGCTTGAATGTCGGCTTTAGAAGGTAGGTCTTCATGCCCCTTCTTGTCTGAAATAGCTTCGGCTGTCATGATCTTCTCCATAAGTATTTCAACTTGAGACAACTCTTGGCGGATGCCAAAAATTGCCGAGAAAGGTCTCTCAAACCTCAAGGTGCAGCTGTGGGCAGTGGTAGAATACTTTGCGCAATACTCTGCACTTAACCCGTTGCAGCGGGCAGGACGAGTATATTAAGCGACACAGTAAGTCAGCTCATATCAACCATTAGTCACTCTATGGAAACTATAGAGCGCATAAAAATTAGTAGGTGGAACCAACTTGAGATAGCTGTGGATGATCGATAGCTTGATTGGGAAACCTCGCTTGAGACGGCTCTTGGCCTCTTTGAGATAAAGGCTAGAAATCCGCAAGGAGATTTCCTTGGCAGCTTATATCAAAGGTAGACAAGCCCGCAATGAAGAATATTTCGATCGACTGAACTTTTTTTGTTTAAGGCATATTCAGCAGAACTCACAGGCTGAAATTGACGGATGAAGGGACTTATTGCCGCCTAGCTAAAACGCAGTTTCCAGCTCTCCTGCGTTGAATCTACTGGCACTGCCTAATCGAGACGAATCCCCCCCCCCATGGATTTTTCAGTACCCTTGAGTGGCGTACCTTAAAATCCTAAAACTCCTTCTAGGTATAGGCTTGAGCGCTCGGCGACAGCAAACTCTCGATCGCATTTAGCGATCGCCCTACGGTGTTTCTCCGAGGTGCTTTTCCCTAGCACCACTTTGTTTATTTCTGTTACTCGTATTTCATAAACGAGGCAGTATATTTTCCTCTATCTTTCGATAGAGGAGCAAATTTAGATGAGTGCTGTAGATTCCATTCTAGATACTTGCTTAGGCAGAAAAACCCAATTGGTTAAACATGAAGGTTGTATGAAGCGTAGCAATGGAAACGTAAAATGCCCTGAATTGATGTTATTTCTTCAAACAGAATCGCTGAACTCGAGCCACTCATAATTTTTCCTAAAGGAAAAGAAAATGATGGCCAATCACCCTTTGCTCTCAGTCCAGTTTTAAGTTCCAGCTGGCCTGTAGATCTCTAAATTTGTCTACACAACCTAGGGACTCAGAAGCTCATCCCTTAACCCACTTAACCAGGGGCTAAACCTATGCTTCTACCATCAAACAATAATCAGATACCTACCCCCTAAAGCCGGCACAAACAAGCTGGCACTAAATCTATTGAATCCATTGAATAACCCAACTGTTAATGGGCTGCGTTGCCCAGGGGTTTGATCGTATCGAGCTAGACAAACTGCACTAACTACATCTATCAGGGAGAACCCTATGACGGCTTGCTTCACTCGCTCCATTACTCCTGAGCAAAACCCTGAGCAAAATCGGGATCAAACAGCTCTAACGCTGATCGATCTACTTTTAGAGAGGGCCTCTCACCAGCCTAATCGCCTGGCTTACACCTTCCTGCAAGACGGCGAAACTGAGACCGGGCGGTTCACCTATCACGCTTTAGACCAGCAGGCCCGTGCGATCGCAGCCAAACTACAAAGCCTAAATATGGCTGGTTCCCGCGCCCTGCTGATTTATCCACCCGGTCTAGACTTTATCGCTGCCTTCTTTGGCTGCTTATATGCTGGTGTGATTGCCGTGCCGGCTTATCCGCCCCGACGCAACCAAACCATGTCTCGGTTGCAGGCTATTTTAAGATCGTCCCAGGCCACTCTGGCCCTAACGACGGCAACCCTGGGGGCATCCATTAGAGAGCGCTTTGCCGAAGAAACAGACCTGACCCACCTGCAATGGTTAGCCACCGATACCATCGACAATCAGCTGGCCCCCTTCTGGCAACCGCCGCTGATCAGTCCCGATTCCCTGGCATTTCTTCAATATACCTCCGGTTCCACCGGCGCCCCCAAAGGGGTAATGATCAGCCACCGCAACGTCATTCACAACTCTGCCCTCATTCATCAGTGTTTAGGCGATACCCCCGAGAGTCTCGGGGTCAGCTGGTTGCCGCCGTATCACGACATGGGATTAATTGGCGGTATCCTACAGCCGCTGTATGTGGGTGCGCCCATGATTTTGATGCCGCCGATGGCGTTTTTGCAAAAGCCGATTCGTTGGTTGCAAGCCATTTCTAAGTTTCAGGCTACGACCAGCGGTGGCCCCAACTTTGCCTTTGACCTATGTATGCGCAAAGTTAAGCCAGAGCAGCTCGCAACCTTAGATTTAAGCCGTTGGCAAGTCGCGTTTACAGGAGCTGAGCCTATCCGTGCCCACACCCTAGAGCAATTTGCCAATACCTTTGCACCCTGTGGCTTTCGTAAAACGGCCCTACACCCCTGCTATGGTATGGCCGAAACAACGCTCATTGTGTCTGGCGGCACCCAGGGCACGGCACCCACTCTACACCCGGTCAATGCGGCGGCCTTAGAAAACAACCGCATTCAAGTAGAGCCAGAGAAGGCTGAAACTCGCACCCTAGTGGGGTGTGGTCAAAGTCTACAGGGTCTACAGGTCGTGATTGTTGATCCTGAAACCTTAACACCTTGCCCTGCCAACCAGGTTGGTGAGGTGTGGGTGGCAGGCCAAAGCGTCGCTCAGGGCTATTGGGATCAACCTGCCCAGACAGCAGAAATATTTCAGGCTCATCTATCGGATACAGGTGAAGGCCCATTTCTGCGAACCGGAGATCTAGGGTTTTTGCTGGACGGTGAACTATTTATTACCGGGCGCATCAAAGACCTAATGATTATCCGAGGGCAAAATCACTACCCTCAAGATATTGAAATGACGGTAGAGAATAGCCACTCGGCACTTCGGCCAGCCGCCGGGGCCGCGTTTACGATAGACGTTAAAGATAAAGAACAGTTAGTCATCGTGCAAGAGATCGAACGCAGTTATCTTCGCAAGCTAGATGTGCAGGAGGTGGTGACAAACATTCGCCAAGCGGTTGCCTCACAGCATGGCCTACAAGTTTATGCTATGTCACTGGTCAAAACAGGGAGCATTCCTAAAACATCTAGCGGTAAAATTCAGCGCCATGCCTGCCGATCGCAATTTCTCAATGGCACCCTAAGCGTAATCGAAGACTGGAGCGAAAACCCCCAAAACAAAGCCAAGTTTCTAAACCTTAAAGCTGAAGTAGAAACCCTGCTTCAAGAATTAGGCTGCAAAAACTAGGTGAGTTGTTTTACTCATTTGTAAATGCATCATTCCCCTGTATGACGCACCGAGACCAACTTTATCAGCATGTTTTATAAGATTGCTTTATTACCTAAAAACGAGCAAAAAAGTTTGAGTTTAACAAGCTGACAGATTGGTTGATGCCAGTAGGCGGTGAGCCGTTCTCATAATATAAATAGGGGTGCACATGAAAGAACAGAAGCTCAAAAAAATTCTTGTTATTGAAGAAGAGGCTCCAGTTCGCGATCAATTCCTGAGCGGGCTAAGAACTGAAGGGTTTAATGCTATCGGTGCGTCAAATGGCCGAACTGGGCTGCAGTACGCCCAGGATCACTTGCCAGATCTAATTACCTGTAATATTTCTCTAGCCGAATTGGATGGCTTTGCTGTGCTAGGAAATCTGCGCAAAAATTCTGCTACTGCTATTATTCCCTTGGTCTTTGTTTCGGTTAAAATGACTCGATCGGATTTACACAAAGCGATGGAGTTAGGGGCTAGTGGTTATCTAATTAAACCTTGCACCGTTAAAGAGTTGTTAGGCACGGTTGCAGCTCAGCTAGAGCGGCAGGCGCTTTTGCACCAGCACTATACGACTCCAGTCAAACCGCTAACAGAGCGCCATCCAGTCCCTACGGCTGTAGGCTTACCGGTGCTGTCTCCATCTGCTGAGACCTACGAATCACCCCTACGGGAAACGTTTCACTTTATTACCGAAAATTATCACCAGCCGATCGCTCTCAGCGATGTGGCTCAAGCCGTTGGGTATTCACCCGCCTATCTAACCCATTTGATGGGCCGCCAAACCGGACAGACGGTGCAGCAGTGGATTATTAAACATCGGATGGCCGCCGCCTGTTCTCTATTGCTAGAAACCGATCAACCTGTGGAGCAAATTGCCGTTCAGGTGGGCTATCGCCATCCCGTTCATTTTTTTCGTCAGTTCCGTCGTCTGTATGGAACCACTCCTCAAGTTTGGAGAAATGAGCGCCACTAAAATGGTCTATCGATATCCCTGATATCAACTTTGATAGTGCACTGAAAGTCTTGAAATTTTGTAGGGTGGGCACTGCTCACCAACCTTATGCCAGCGCTATTCAGCTGTCGATGGCACCCTGTTGTAAAGATTGGAGTTTGTAGTGAAACCAAATTATGTTTCCAGTGACAAACCAATCTTAAAGCCGTCTGCCCGATGGCTTGTCTTTGGGGCTCTGGCAGCGGCTCTGGCGGTGAGCGGGGTAACGTGGCAGTATGTTTCCCGCTTTCGCCAGAGCGGGGGGGCGGTAACTGATGCGGCAGCTAGTTCGGTGGCAAGAACGGGAGTATCTGCCCTCGGCCATTTGCAGCCTGAAGGCGAGGTCATTAACCTATCGCCGCCTCTGCTGCCTAACGGCACGGGCAGTCGTGTAGAGCACATAGTTGTAGAGGAAGGGGAATGGGTGGAGGCGGGAGAAACTGTCGCTATTTTGGATAGCTATGAGAGTTTTCAGGCGGCGGTAAAGCAGGCCGAGCAGCGGGTTGAGGTGGCTCGGGCTAGTTTGGCTCAGGTGCAAGCCGGAGCCAAGATCGGCGAACTAGAGGCCCAAAGCGCAACCATTACCCAGCTTCAGGCCGATCGCCAGGGACAGCTCAATGCCCAAGACCAGCGTTTAGCCCGGCTCAAAGCAGAACTGACCAATGCCCAAACGGAGCATGCCCGCTACCAAAACCTGTTTCAAGCCGGTGCGATCGCCGCCTCGGAGTTAGACAGTAAACAACTCACCTTGACGGCGGCCCAAGAACAGTGGCAAGAAGCCCAGGTGCAGCGCCATCGGCTTGAGACCACGTTTCAAGAGCAGATCAAGGGGGCTGAGGCCACCCTAAATCAAATTGCCGAGGTTCGACCGACCGATGTACAGGCGGCCCAGGCCGAACTGCAAAGTGCGATCGCAGATGTTGAGAAAGCCAAAGCCGACCTCAACCTAACCACCATTCGGGCCCCAACCGCTGGCCAAATTCTCAAGATCCACGCTCGTCCAGGAGAAGTAGTGGGCCCACAAGGAATCGCTGCCCTGGGCCAGACCCAGCAGATGATGGTACTGGCCGAGGTCTATGAGCTGGATGTGAGCTACGTGCAGGTGGGGCAAACGGCCACTATTACAGCAGATGCCCTGCCCGGCACCTTGCAGGGTGAAGTCGCGCAGGTGGGATTTCAAATAAATTCGCAAAACGTGCTCAGCACTGACCCCGTTGCCGATGTCGATCAAAGAGTGGTTGAGGTCAAAATTCGTTTAGGCCCCGCCGACAGTCAGCGGGTTGCCGCTTTAACCAATCTGCAGGTAAACGTCGTGATCGCCACCCGCTCTGCTTTGAATTAGCACCCCGATACAGCGTTTCTTGATCATGCGATTTAACATTCCCCTGGCCTGGCTACAGCTAAGCCGAGAAAAAAGCCGTTTCATGATTGCACTGGCGGGAATTGCCTTTGCCGTAATCTTGATGTTCATGCAGCTCGGCTTTCAGTCGGCACTGTACGATAGCGCGGCCCGGTTTCATCAAAGCCTGCGGGGAGACCTGATTTTAATTAGCGCTCGCTCTAAGTCGTTGGGTTATATGATGCCGTTTTCTCGGCGGCGGCTCTATCAAGTTTTAGGAGTGCGGGGTGTTGAGTCAGTTAGCCCAGTGTACGTTGGCTTTGGCGACTGGAAAAACCCTGAGAACGGCACGTTTCGTACCATCTATGTTTACGGCTTTGATACCGCTCAGCCCACCACCCAGCTGCCGGAGGTCAACCAGGGGTTCGAGCGAGTTAGGCTAGAGCAAAATATTTTGTTTGATCGAGCCTCTCGCTTAGAGTATGGCTCAATTGCCAAAACCTTTGAGCAGAGTAAACCCGTTTCTACCGAGCTTAATGGCAAAACGGTTAAAGTAGTGGGTTTGTTTACCCTGGGGCCATCCTTTGGGGCTGACGGCAATATTATTACCAGCACGGCCAACTTTCTGCAGCTGTTTCCTAATCGTAGACTGAGTGAGGTAACGATCGGGCTAATTCAGTTACAGCCGGGCGAATCTGTTGCCGCAGCCCAGACAAAAATTGCGGCTATTCTAGCCAACGACATTAGGGTTTTAACCCATGCCGAGTTTATTGAATTTGAGAAAACCTACTGGAAAACGAGTACCGCCATTGGCTTTATTTTTACCTTAGGCGTCAGTATGGGATTCATTGTCGGCACTGTGATTGTCTATCAAATTCTCTATACCGATGTGTCTTCGCACTTAGCAGAATATGCCACCCTAAAGGCTATGGGCTATAAAAACAGCTATCTGCTCAATGTTGTTTTTCAAGAAGCGATTATTTTGGCAGTTCTAGGGTATATTCCGGGGTTTTTGCTATCTGTTTTATTATACGAGTTAACGCAAGAGGCCACTTTTTTGCCGCTGGCTATGGGCTTTAGTCGAGCCTTTTTTGTGCTGGTGCTGTCGCTATTGATGTGCGTGGTTTCAGGTGCGATCGCCATACGCCGTCTGCGCCAGGCCGACCCAGCCGAAATATTTTGAGTTGTTCCACCCATTACTAGCTATGCTGTCATCTTCGCTAGTTTCTATTCGCTATCTCAATCACTACTTTGGCCAGGGCGCGCTACGCCGTCAGGTATTGGCTGACATTAATGTAGATATTCAAGTGGGTGAAATTGTGATTTTATCTGGCCCATCAGGGTCTGGAAAAACCACGCTACTGACCTTAATTGGAGGCCTGCGGTCAGCTCAAGAGGGTAGCTTAACCGTTTTAGGCCAAGACCTCAGGGGGGCCACCGAAGACCAGCGGGTAGATATACGACGGCAGATTGGCTACATCTTTCAGGCCCACAATTTGCTGCAATCGCTAACTGCTATCCAAAATGTGCAAATGTCAATTCAGCTGCACGGGGTGTCTTCTCCCCAAGCGGCCCATCTCAAGGCAGCAGCGGCGCTTAAAGCCGTCGGGTTAGAGCAACACGGCCATGCGTTCCCCCATAATTTATCGGGCGGGCAAAAACAGCGGGTGGCTGTGGCACGGGCCGTTGTTTGCCACCCCAGACTGCTGCTCGCCGATGAACCCACCGCTGCTCTAGACCGCAAATCGGGCCGAGATGTGGTTAACCTGATGCAGCAATTGGTTAAAGACCAGGGCTGTGCAGTGCTGATGGTGACCCACGATCACCGAATTCTAGATATTGCCGATCGCATTATCTACATGGAAGATGGCCGCTTAGTTAAACCATCTAGCGCTAACAGCACGGCTAATCCAGCCTTTACCGCCGCCTTGCCCCCAACCTTGCCCCAGCGTTAAACCATGCCAGCCACCCATCTCAATGCCTGGTTTAAATGCCTAAATCCCTCCTCCAGGGAGGCTTTGCGGTTGTTCTGCTTTCCCTACGCTGGGGGCAACTCTGCGATTTTTCGCCCCTGGCTAAATCAGCTACCCGCGTCTGCCCAAATAGAGCTTTGCCCCCTGCATCTGCCGGGCCGTGAAGCGCGCCTGCGAGAACTCCTAGTTACTGATCTGGCGGCTCTGGTGCAAACGCTATCCCAAGCACTCCAGCCCCATCTAGATCAGCCCTTTGCGTTCTTTGGGCATAGTCTGGGGGCACTCATCAGCTTTGAGCTAGCCCGCCAGCTCCAGGCTCAGGGGGCTCCCCTACCCCTTCACCTTTTTGTTTCGGGCTGTCGTGCCCCCCAGCTGCTCCGCAACAAAGGCCTGCACACCCTGCCAGATCAGGCTCTTCTGGCCGAACTCCAGGCCCTCAAGGGCACACCCCAGCAGGTTTTAAACAACCCTGAACTGATGCAGTGGCTACTGCCCACCCTGCGGGCAGATTTTTCTATTTTTGAAACCTATATTTATCATGAGCAACGGCCCCTCGCCTGCGATATTTCAGTCTTTGGCGGCCTTAACGATCTAGAGGCTCCAGCGGCTTCGTTGCCAGCCTGGCGGCAGCATACTAGTTTGTCTTTTTCGCAGCACGTTCTACCCGGCGATCACTTTTTTCTCCACACCCACTACGACCTGATGCTGAAGATCATAGCTGACCGGCTAAAGCCGGCGATCGCAGCCAAACCGTAGCCGGTACGCCCTCAGGCCACGCCTCGACTAGTAGTTATCGGCAGTTGCACAAGCTGAAATACCTCACCTGGAATCGCTTGCCCCACCTGAATTTGCAGAGGGGTAGAGCAGTGGACCGCCACCGCCAGCCGATGCTGCGGGGTTGGACTTAGCAGCTCAAAGACCCAATCCTCAGCAGAGTCTGCACAGCACTGAATGGGCGTAGCGGTCTTGGGTTCAAATTGAAAGACGCACTGCTGTAGGGGCAGCGACAGCCCCAGGCCCCGAGCTTTGATATAAGCTTCTTTTAGGGTCCAAAGATCAAAAAAGCGATCGCGCCAAGCCATCCCTGTTAAGCGGTTTAACTCAGCCAGTTCCTCTGGAGCAAAGCTAGTTTTTGCGATCGCAGCTAAATCCCCTTTTCTAGCGGTGTACTCCACGTCTACCCCAACATCAGCAAAACGGGTGACCGCGCAGGCTACCAAGCTTGTCGTGTGGGACAAATTAAATCGCAGCGGTAGTGAGCCATTCCCTTCAGACAGTTCTGGTCGCCCATAATCGTTGGTCGAAAATGCCCATTCCCAGGGTTGTCGATCGCCATAGCGAGACAGGCAGCTCCGCAGTAGGGCGTGAGCCACTAAATATTCTTGACGATGCTGGTTGAATCGAAAGCGTTCATAGCGCGATCGCTCTCGGTCATCGAGCCAGGTCTCATAGGTCGCCCTCAGGTTAGGCGCTTGGCACTGTTCGATCAAGGCCATCCAAACATGCACCTGATCGGTTTGTAGGTTAGCGCTCGCATGAGACCTCAACATTGATGTCTGTAATTTTTTTCCACTCTTACCATATCTAGAGCTTAGTAGTCTGCCATGCCAATTATGACAGGCTGGGAGTGGGGTAAAGCCTTACCAGCCGGGAGCGGGCATAGGCGGCAGAGAACTGCCAGTTGACTGGCCCATTGGGCATTGCGAGCGTCTTCCCAGGCAGAAAATTCTCGCTTCAAGACGTCAGTGGAGGGAATGCGATGATTCAAGCACTGCCGCGAGAGCACGGAGAATTCAAGCTCGACCATGTTGGGTTGATTGCCGTGCTGCAAAACAGAACAGAATTTACTCTGCCGCTGGTTTCTAAACACTAGGGAGCGTAGTCCATCATGGCATTTAGCTCAGCACACCAGATCACGACAGATTGATACTGGCTGATGTCATTGACCGTAGGGATGGGGTAGCGGTGCTTGCCCGACAGGGGCTGCGTTTTGCCGAGCAACAGCCCTTCCCCATCTGCTAGCAGTGGGGCAGCCGTCAAAATTAGGGTTAGATCTGGGCTTTGCTCGAGAAGATTGAACGGGGCATAGAACTCTAGAAAGAGTTGCGTATTCTCGACCACAATGCGGCACCGGGGCTGCATCATCCCAGCTCGATGAACCATAGCCAGGGTTTGGACTGCGGCATTAAGTCGGGGTGGTTTAGCCAATAGGGGCCGCAGGGTGGTGGGAGCAGGCAACAAAGCGCGATCGGCGGAGCTGAGCAGGGCATTGGTCAGCACCAGCAGAGGAGTGGTTAGGGCGATCGCACCATGGATTGTCAATCGCCACTGCTGCATGCTTAGGGCTCAGGAAAAGGGATTGGCTGAATTCCCTCATCATCCCTAGGACAGCTGATACCTCCCTGAAGCTCTGTTAAGACTTTGATCGGGAAGTTCTTAACTGGCAGTCATCAAATTCTCAGAGCATTTTCAGCTCCACCAAGTTAGGTATCTCATGCCAAAGGCATCTCAGGGTCTGAGTAGGCTGAGCAACAGCGCCACTAGGGAAATGGCCAGGCAGGACCCCAGGCTGAGGTAGCTGAACCAAATAGTCTGATTGGCCTTGCGCTGGGCTTCGGCCAGCACACGGTTAGCCTGGGTTTTAGCCTCTAGCTCTAAGCGCACCATTTTGGCATCCCACTCTTGGCTAGCGGAAAGGTAGCGGTAGTCAAGATCGCTGAGGCTTTTGTGGGCAGCCCATTGCAGAGCATCTTGCAATGCCTGGCCCATGAGCAGACGCGAGTCATCTTGACAATTAGATGCGACCCAGGCTTGCAGCATGACCGCGTAGGGCCGCTGCTGAGCGAGGCACTGGTTGACCCAAGCGAGGTTGAAGACTTCGGCGTAAATGGGGTTGGCGACTTGAAGGTGACTATTGCGGGCGATCGCAATGCCCGACAGTTTTAGCTCGGCCTGATCTGAGCTGCCGTCGGTGGGAATATTGCCTGCGGTGAGCATGCGCTGGTGCAGACTGAGCAGTCGCCCCGATCGCAGCTCATCACCCAGTAGGCGATCGCGAATGGTGCGCAGGTGTTCGGGGTCGTCCTGGGCTTCCCACTGGTGCAGGAGGTGCGATCGCACCAAGGCCTCTACCCGTGCCCCCTCGGCCCCAGCCACGAGGGGATTGTTCCGATGGGTTATCTGAATTAGATTGCAGAGTTTTTGGGTTAAAAAGGGCTGTCCCCCAGTCCAGTGCAGCACTGCCGCCAGCACCTGATCGGGCCGCTCCGTCAGACCCGCCAAACCCGCTGCCAGGGGAGTAGTTTCATCCTGCGTAAAGCCCGTTAGGGAAATTGCCCTGCCAATGTTAAACGGTGTTTGATCCGCTGCCGCTACCAAGTCGTGGGGAGTGGCCACCCCAAACATGGCCCAATTGAGGCGGCGGTAGGCAAGGTTCTCAGCCCGCTGGTTGTAGCAAAAGCGCACCAGCCCAAAAAAATCCCCGGCTGAAAAGTTCAGCCCCTTCACGGCGTCGATTTCATCTAAAAAAATGAATAGGGGCTGGTCGGACTGGGCGTTGAGTAAAACGGTTTCAATCCAGTAGCTCAGTTTTTGCACGGGTGGCAGTAGCCCTAGCCCCTGCCACCAAGTCGGCAAATCAACCCCATTGGGTAAGCGAAACTTGCGTTGCAGGTCAAAGGCTAGACCCAGATACCACTGCTCGGGGGTAATTTGCTGACTGCCAATGCGGGTGAGGTCGAGCGCTGCACAGCGCCCCATACCTTCGGCCTCTAGCCGCTGACGGGTGCGCAGTCGCAGGCTCGACTTGCCCATCTGCCGCGAGGTCAGTACGTAGCACAGCTCGCCATTGACCAGCGATCGGTAGAGGGTGCGATCGGCCTCTCGCTCTATATAAGTCGGGTCATCAGCGGCAAGGCTGCCCCCCACCCGATACTCAACCATAGGTCGAACTCAATGACGGGGGTAAAAACGCCAAAAAATACTGGCGATAGAGTTCGCAACTGGAAGTGGCCAAGTTCTTGCTCAGGGTAACCAGGCCCAGACTTTCGAGTCGGTAGGCGGCGATCGGCTCTAGGGCCACAGGCGCAGCCGACTCAATGACATGGCGAAAGGCCACCTGCAAGTTAGGGTGAGGGTACAGAGCGGCCAGCAATTCGCGCAGGTGGTCGCTGTAAATGCCCGATTGGGTGGGAGCTTCTTCGATCAACTGCTCTAGGCTAAGGTCGGCCTGGGCCATGGCGTAGAGAGCCAGCCGCACCAGCCCAGGCCGATAGCTCACTACCTGCAATAGCGACAACAGCTTCTGAGCACCGTCACCACCGGCAGCCCAGGGTAGCTGGTGGCGGCCGGCCAAGTCTTGCACCTGGGCCAGGGTAAAGGGGGGCAGCCGCAGGGCTAGCCCGACATTAAAGGGCGACTGGTGCAGTTGCAGTGGCACATACACCTCCGTGGCGTGGGAAAGAACCCAGTGCACGCGGCCCCAGACCTCGACTTCGCGGGCATCCTCGTACCACGATCGCAGCAGCGGCAAAAACTCCGCCGAAATTTTTGGATACTCGAACAACTCATTGACCTCATCTAGGGCAATGAGCAGCGGTGTATCGGCCTGGGGCAAAACATAGTCTTCGAGGTAGGCGGTACAGCTCACCTTGCTGCCAATATCGCTATGCCAGTGGCGCTCCAGATCTGGCTCTAAGCCCAACTGATAGCTAATATTGGCGCAAAACCAACGCAAAAACAGGTCCAGATCAGCAAAAATCTGGCGATCGGCTCGGTGCAGGCTCAGAGTAACGCAGCGCATGTGGTTGGCTTGACCATGGGCCACCAGTCGCCGCAGTAGAGAGGTTTTGCCCATCTGGCGAGGAGCCTTAAGGCGAATCAGGCTACCCGGTTTGAGTAACTCTGCCCTAGCTTGGCTCTCCAATGGCGGGCGCTCAACGTAAAACTTTGACTGTAACGGTACAGGCCCATTGGGCAGCTCCCACTCTGGCGGCAGCTTGCTAACCTCAGGGAGGGTAGCAAGGGTCGGCGCAGGGCTGCTTTGGCTACGGGCATGGCGCTCTAGCACCGCCCGAATGTTGCTTTTAGAGACCTTTTGGTTGAGCGACTCAGACAGCGCCTGCCATAGCCGAAACCCCACATCGCGAATGTAGCTATGGTCGTAGCCGCAGCTTTCAGCAATTTCTGCATAGGTTTTGCCCTCCCATACCTGGCTAAAAACGGTTTCTTGCAGGTTGCTGAAGGTGCGACCCGGCAGCAGTCGATCTAGCAAGGCTAGAGCTTCGTCGGCGCGCATAGCAGTGGGAAAAAACACTGACGCTATCATAGCGAACCGGCCTGGAGGCGATTTTGTTGTTTCTCAGGCCCACAGCAGATGGATTTGCAAGCTCACGAACAACATGCTGAGAGTTACGGAGCAACCATCGGTTGACAACGCAGGGGCTGGACTAAATGCCCTGGCGGCGCGTAGACCCACAACATCTTGGCATGAATACCCAGGTAGTCGAGGCCAGAGTGGGCAGGTTGGGCCAGAGCAAGGTTAGGCCGCATCGGTACAGCGACAAAAGCCTCCTGAATTTGGTCGAGACAATTCATCAAGACTAGCAGCGGCGTAATGGCCGACAGTGCTGTCAAAATTACTTGATGGTTACCACTCAATGGCGGGCTAGCTACTAGGGCGCAGCTTTGGTAACTGCCTTGGGATAGTCGCGTTGAGTTGAGCGGGTTTGATCGGGAGTGCAAGATGGGGTTGCCCATAGCTAGCCGAATGAAGTGGCAGGTTGGCTCAATGGAAAAGGCTCTCGGCGGTCATTCTGAACGCTCTGAATAGGGAGACAGGGGAGCACTATTGACCCCGTACCGAGGCGGAGCGGAGCGATGGTAGCCCTGCCAGTGAGACCCCGATGGTTGAGCACTGCGGGTAAAGGCAATTACATCGTTGACGATGCGGTTAAGCCGTTCGGCTTCTTCTAGGGCTAGAGTTAGCCGCTGGCGAGCGACCTGGGGCAGAGGCATCCGCTGGCAAAGCTGCAAACCGTTGATGATGACGGTGAGGGGGCTACGCATGTCGTGCACTAGGCCAGCGGTGTTTTCACCAATTTCTGCCAGACAGAGCAGGTATTGCTGGCTGTGGGCAATAGGCGGCGGGTCAGGGGGCAGACGCAGGTCTGGTTTGAGGGGTGGGCCTAGAGACGGTGGTGCCAGGGAGGGATCGCCAGAGGGTGGCCATGGCGTGGAGAAGGTGGGGGTGAGATGGGGATGGTTGGGCATGGGGGTGAGGGGTGTCTACTCTGAATTTTGGCTGTGGGGCGTCTGGATGGTGGCTAAGGCATTTAAAAGGGCGGTATGGGTGTGGTCGCCGTGGTAGCGGTGGCCGTTGATGAAAAAGGTGGGGGTATCGACTACGCCGCTGGCGCGACCACTGGCAATGTCGGCCTGGATACGGTTGACAAATCGATCGCCCGTTACCTCCCGCAAGAACTGCCTCACATCTAGCCCTAAATCGACGGCATACTCGACCAGGTAGCCGCTGCCCAGGGCGTGCTGGCGGGCGTAGAGATGGTGGTGCATAGGCCAAAACTTACCCTGTCTGGCAGCGGCTTCGGCAGTTTCGGCGGCGTGCTGGGCATGGGGATAGACATCGCTGCGGGGAAAATGACGAAATACGAAGCACATCTGATCGCCTAGGCGCTCTAGCAAGTTCATCATCAGCGGATAGGCGGAGCCGCAGTTGGGGCACTGGTAGCCACCATACTGCACCAGGGTTAGGCGGGCGGTGGGTGGCCCCCACAGGTGGTCGCTGGAGTTGATCGGGGCGGTCAGAATAGACACAGGGTGCACCTTAGTGAGCAGGGATCGGGCTGGATGCCACTCCGCTAGCCGTTTAAAGAGTCTCGAAAACCCCGTAGGGCGGGCTACTGCTCACCCGCTTTGAACCCGCACCCTTCGGAATGATGTTGCGCTAGCGGACGTCACTGTCAGGAAATGCCGTGACGCGTCCGGGGGCTACAGCAACGACGACGTCAAAGGTGGCGCAGTAGGCAAAGGTGGTGTCGGTGGCTTTGTTGTAGAGGTTTACCACCATGCCCGCGCCACCGGGCTGCACCGAAATCGGTTCTAAATCACCAAAAAAGAAGCGGCGCAATTGATCGCCGCCGCCAAACTGGCCCCGATGCTCTTGCACAAAGGTGACCTGTTGAGCACCGGTTAGACCGGTGGCACTGGTTTCTTGAGCGCGAGCGGGGTTAATGACGGCAATAGAGAGCAGGCTGGTGGTGAGAAGGGTAGCCATAGTCGCGGATCTACCCCAACGGAAAGACGCGTTTTGAGTTAAAAACAGGTTAAGCTTCATAGATTTATTCTTTTCTACAGTGAGAAGTTATTTGCAACTGTAGGGGGTGAAACTGCAACTGTCGCGCCTCGTAAGACTAAGATTGACGCCGGCCCTAGGGGTAGCTGAAGACCTATCCAAAAGGTCAGGATAAACCCTAGCCCAAAGGTGAGTGTAGGTTCGCATCCGTGCCCTGGGCGCGGCTTTAGACAGGTGTAATTCGCCCTGCTGAGTAGCCTGGTTTAGATGGCTTCACGGTGTCAGACAAACGGGCAAACGTTTGAGCGTTTTAAGGTTTCTTACTGTCCTAACCCGTGGGACTACGGTTATACCAAAGCGTATCCAATTTTCCAGATTGGCACGAAAACACTCTTTTACAGCCAGCAACCTACCCATGAGGACAGGTCAAAGCCCTGACAATAGTTGGGAGAGAGAACTCGTCTAGGGTGCAGCAGCAAGCGGTGACAGGCTCTGTAGAGTGGGGCGAGTCCCCTACTAAGAAAAAGAGGAAACTTCACCCCTCATGAATCTACGTAAAAGAGCCATTTTTTTAGTGGGTTTTCTACTTGCTGCAGTCTTGTCGATCGCATCTACTAGCCTTGCCACTGAGCCTAATGGACTGGCTGAGGCCAACGCTATAGCAATCCGTGGATAGGTCCGGTCAGTCAACGAAGGCTTGGTCAACGACTTGCCGAAAGGGTTGGCCGGATTGAATCTGTTTTCGCATCCGGTTTTTCAGAACAAACCATTGATGTTCAATCGGGTTCAAATCCGGGGAGTAAGGCGGCAGATATAAGAGATGACAGCCCACCTGACGAATCAATGCTTCAATGCGCCCACCTTTGTGAAACGAGGCGTTGTCACAGATGATCACACTGCCAGCTTTGAGTACGGGCAAGAGTTTCTCCTCTAACCATGTTTCAAACACCAGGCGATTGCAGTACCCCTGATAGGTAAGTGGGGCAACGAGCTGATGGTGATGCCAAGCCGCTATAAAGCTCACTCGTTCGGTACGATTGCCCCGACGTTCAGCCGCGAATCGTTCGCCTTTCAAGCACCAGCCGTAAGCATAGTCTTCGGTATT
>NZ_JACJOX010000034.1 GCF_014695775.1 Leptolyngbya sp. FACHB-60
TTGTGGCTATGGCCCTGCTGGTAACCTTGCTTCGGGGCAACCTCCCCATTGCCGCGATACTGGTTGTGCCATTCCGTAAGGGTGCTACGGGCAATGCCCAGCAGTTGACTGACGGCAACTTTGGATTGGCCTGACTCAATCGAGGCAATCACTTTCTGGCGCAGGTCAAGGCTGTAGGGAGCTGGCATCACTATAGTCCTCTCGATATCCTGTCATTCTGCCTGACCGAACCCTTATACGGATTGCTATAGCACCTCTTGGGTGAGGGCATTGACAATAGCAACCGTAGCGGGCTTGTCTAGGCCCATGCTGACACCTACCAGAATGTCTGCCCTGGGTTGATAAGGCGGGCGGCTGGGGCGGGGGTAGGGCGTCTGTAGCCGCTCAATAGTGGATTCTAAACGTCGCACGTAGCCCTGTTGGGTTTTGGAGAGGGCTGCCTTGGTGTTCATGGATTCCAGCTTAGTGGCGGTCTTGGCAGCTTTGTCTGTGATTACCTGCTGGGTGCCTTCTAAAGTCCACAGGGCGGTGTCTACAGTGCAAGACAGGTTGAGGTGGTAGCAGTTCCAAGGCTCTGGTTGGTCTTGATGCTTTTTAGAAGGAATCCACGACAGCCGGGCCGCTCGCAGGGTAAAAAGACTGGCTGAGTGGCGATCGCCCCCTGCCTTTTTAGTCTCTTGATCTACCCAAAACCGTTCAAACCAGGGGTAGTGAGGCTTGTCGCAGTAAATCTTGAACCTATACTGGCTGACGCCTTGACCTTGAAAGCTCACCAGTAAGCGGCCCTGTTCATCCCTTGACCAAACAAGGCTTTCGGCAGTTTCGTAGATGATGGGAAAAGGGAGGGTAGCAGATTCGCGTGTAAGTGCTTGGTGCCAGGCGCTGTAGCTCTCATCATCTAAGGGGGGAGCTTGGATGCTCTGGACGAGGGCTTCGGCCCGGATGTTGCCAGTTAAATCGCGGCCTTTGGGGAGGCTAGCCTTAAGTTGAGCCCCTAGCCGCTGGATAGTAATTTCGGCTTTTTGGTAACGCTTTTCAAGAGCTTCTAAGTTTTCTATTTCAGGTTCTAGTTTGGCGCTGCGCTTGAGAAGATAAGCCAGGGCATTTTGGCGCAGGGCTTGTTTGGCCTTGCCATATTCCTGCAACAAGTGTTTGAAGGGGTCTAGATCCTCGACGGTTTTGAGGATGCGAGCTGCGGTGGCCTGTAATTTCTCCAGGCTGCACTTGGCGTTATCGGCCAGAGCGGTGTCGGGTTGGAGAATATTGAGCCAGCGGCGTTTGCCCTCTAGCCGCCACTGCTTACGGCGTTGCAGGCTGAGCCAGCTTTTGAAGGTATAGGTGACTTGCTTTTGGGCTGAGATGTAGTACCAAACAGGTTGATTGCTGAAGCGAGGGTCTTGCTTGAGGGTGTCGATGAGCGTTTTGGCGGGGGCGTTAGACAGGTTGCCCCGGCGCTGCCAGGTAACAAAGTCTGGATGCTGGGAAATCTGGCGGAGAACTTCATTAATGAGTGGGGTGTTGCGCTCGGCCATGAGGTGCCAAATCGCTTTACGGGTGGCTTCTGGGGCAACTAGACGGCAGCGAATCGTCTTTAGACTCATTAGTTTACACGTACTACTCGGCGCTGTTAGTTTAGCGTTTCAGCGAGAAATTACATAGGGCCTGTTAGCTAGGTCAAGGTCTGTAGACATGGCTCTAGAGGCTTTTCAACTAGGGGACAGCGAGGGCGCAAGTGGAATACTTTATTTTTTGTGACGACTTTGTAACGGCATGACGCTAGATTCCGAATAAATACCCACATGCGTGAGCAGCCTATTAAATTAGGGGCATCCTGAAATCGGCTGGGCTCAACGAAAAATAGGCTAGGGCTATACCTTAAAGCCCCGGTAAGACAAGTCGAGCCCCACATGCCAGACAGACAGCCCAAGACGGAGAACGACGCCGTCCTCGGCTAGTAGATATTTAGGAATCATGCTCAATGGCCCGATCAAAGCCCCGGAAGCTGCCAGAAAACTACAAGCACCCCGAAGCAGATAGCCTTTTACGGCCCGATGTGGGCACCCAGCCACAGTTTCCTAAGAAGAAGCGCAAGCCGCCTCAGACATATCGTTACGACTCGTCGCTATCGCCAGCGCTAGATTGGGATGAGAACCCCGCACGTGAGCAAGCTGAATCTCATATTGCTGACATAGAACAGCGACTATCTCAAATCAGTATGAGGTTAGCGCAGCTAAAGTCATTGAACCTGAAGGAAATTGAGCAAGAAGATTTAGAACGCCAGTTGCGTGATTTACACCAACAAGTTTTAGAGCATCTGTCTAGTGCAAACGTAGCACTTAGCAACCTCAAAAATATGAGCCAGCCGTTCCTCAACTGGGCGGGCAAGGCGGAGCGGCTGTCGTTTGAGGTGCCGACGCTGCCGCTGTTTATCCATGAACGGCTTTCGACTAAAGCGATTATTGAAACGCTGCTGGGCCATAAGAAAGGCGGCAACCAGCTTAGTCTGTTTGAACTGTTTGGCGACCCGCAGCACTCGATTGTAGACCAGGCACTAAAAGCCTACGAGCACCGTGACAAGTGGATCAATCGCATGATTTTGGGCGACTCGTTGCAGGTGATGAACTCACTGCTGGAGTATGAGGGTCTGGGCGGACAGATACAGATGATTTATATGGATCCGCCCTATGGGGTGAAGTTTGGCAGCAACTTTCAACCGTTTGTGCGTAAGCGAGATGTAACACACAACGACGATGACAATATGACCCGCGAACCAGAAATGGTGCAGGCATATCGAGATACGTGGGAGTTGGGATTACACAGCTATTTGACTTATCTGCGTGATCGGCTGCTGCTGGCAAGGGATTTATTAACGCCCAGCGGCAGTGTTTTTGTTCAGATTAGTGACGAGAATGTTCATCATGTTAGAGAACTGATGGATGAGATTTTTGGAAAGGAAAATTTTTGCTCGTTACTGATATGTCGGAAAACAAGTGCGTTAAATAGCCCACTTGCAAAAGTAAATGTTATACCGGCTAGTGCCGATTTCTTGCTTTGGTATTCTCGCGATAGAAGCAAGTTAAAATATAAGCAGCTTTATATTGAGAAAAAATTAGATGGAGATGGTGGGGATCATTATCGACAGGTTGATTTACCTGATGGAAGCTCTAGGAGTCTACATCCAAAGGAGATTGCCAATCCTAATCTCTTACCTCCTGGTTCTAATATTTTTCAGAATGACAACTTGATTTCTCAGGGCTACTCTGAAAAACTCTCTCGGACTTTTGAATATGAAGGAAAAGTTTTCTCTCCGGGAAATAACTCTCATTGGAAAACAACGATTGAGGGATTGAAAGTATTAGCGCAAAGAAACCGACTATCCATCACAGGGAAAACACTCCGATACAAGAGGCACTTTAATGATTTTCCTGTCATGATGGTGAATTCTATTTGGGACGATGTTGGGGCAGATCAAAATAAGGCATATGTTGTACAAACTCCAATAGCGATTATCTCTCGCTGCCTCCTCATGACCACCGACCCCGGTGATCTTGTTTTAGATCCAACCTGCGGCAGTGGCACTACCCCCTATGTGGCTGAACATTGGGGCCGTCGTTGGATTACTGCTGACGTTAGCCGAGTGCCTCTCGCTCTAGCGCGGCAGCGCCTCCTTACCGCTACCTTTCCCTATTACGTTCTCAAAGATGAAGCCCGTGGCCCTGCGGGAGGTTTTGTATATAAACGTAAGCAAAACCGCAAAGGCGAAGAAGTCGGCGGCATCGTTCCCCACATCACCCTCAAAAGCATTGCCAACAACGAACAGCCTGATGAGGAAGTACTGGTAGATCGCCCAGAAAAAGACAACAACTATACTCGCGTCACCGGCCCCTTCACCGTTGAAGCCGTTATCCCTACCCCCATTGACGCTGACACTGACACTGACGATGAAATCGCCCCTGCCAATGATGCCTCGCTGTCCTTTGACGATCGCATGCTTGAAGTGCTGCGCAAAAGCCCCGTGCTGCGGCTAGAAGGCAACCGCACCCTAGACTTTCAGCAGGTACGCAAACCCGCTAAAACCCTATATCTCTCTGCCGAAGCTCTGGTCAAAGCCAGCGACAGCCACTCCCCTAGCCTAGAAGACGTGGTAGACGAAGCCCTAGAGCACAACAGTGACAGGCTACCGCTGTCGCTCAAGCCCGTGGCCTTTGTCTTTGGCCCGGAAAATGGCCAAATTGTAGAGCGCACCGTCTACGAATCTGCCAAAGAAGCAGCGGCCAAAAATTACAGCCACCTCTACGTTATTGGCTTTGCCATTCACCCCAATGCCCGCCGACTGATCGACCAGTGCGACGACATTGTGGGCATACCTGCCACCTACGTGCAGGCCACCCCCGATCTGCTCATGGGCGATCTGCTCAAAAACATGCGCAGCAGCCAGATCTTCAGTGTTTGTGGCCTACCCGAAATCGCCGTCCATGCCGCAGAACATCTAGAAGATGCCCCCCGCTACCAAGTCGAGCTGCTGGGCCTAGATGTGTTCGACCCCGGCACCATGGACACCTACCACCGAGGAGCTAATGACGTACCCGCTTGGTTTCTCGACACCGACTACAACGGCCTCTGCTTCCACGTCTGCCAAGCCTTTTTCCCTCGCACCTCCGCCTGGGATCCTCAAAAAAGCCCTCAAAGGCACCTACGAAGATTCCGTGTGGGAGCACCTGTCCGGAACTACCAGCGCCCCCTTTGAAGCAGGCGACCACCGCCAGGTCGCAGTCAAGGTCATTGATGATCGCGGCAACGAATTGCTGGTGGTTAAGGAGCTAAAACCATGAATGACATACCGATTGAAACTGGTTTTTATATTTCTTATCAACAGTCATCTGTAGATGAGAAAACATTAGAGAATCTTCGACAGACTTCCTTCCGATTTGGCCCATTAGAAGAACGTTCTTATGATTCAAAATCTGGGGCTATAGACTTAGGTGGCATAGTCACTTTTGGGCTTGGAGGCTTGATGACTTTAACGGCTGCAACTTTTGTTCGCCAGCCTATCAACGAATTTATGAATGGCTTTTGGAATGAGCTTTTAGGCGAAGGCTTCTTCAAGTCTAAGGGTGCCGACGCAGCAGAATTTATCAAGATGATTGCACCTAGGATAGCTAGGACCCAAAAGCTTAAGATCGATTATTATTTGTACGAACTATTTCAAACCGTTGTCTTTAATCAGCTTGACAATCAAGGTGCATACGAAATCTATCAAGAAGTTGATGTTAATGGAAAGTACATCACTTTTTTTGTTGTCTTAAATCATTATGATATGACAACGGATTTGATTCTGAATTTGTCTGACTCTTTCCTTAAGGCAGTAGCTTATCTTAGGAATCATGGTATCCCAAACGACAATCCTGGAATAGTACAGCTCTACCCTGACTGGGAATCATGCACATGGAGGTATCTTTTCATCCCTTCTAATAATGCTTTTGGCAAATTCATTGATACTTATATAGACTTGACTGATGGAAAAATTTATTCCATCAATTCACCGCGTGATTTCGTTGAAAGATTTAATGTTAAGCCACAAGATAAGTTTAAGTTAATTATCAGCCCAAGAAATGGCGATCAATTTCTTCTCGATGACCTTTAAGTAATTTGATAATTCTTTGTGGCTCTTTGAGGCCGTAATTCTTATTTGGCACCATGACCTACGAAGTCGATACTCCCATCCTCAATTCGCCCTTTGACAAACCAGACCGCTATTGGTTTATCCGCGAAGGCGAACCACCTCATCTCCGCGATGGGCGGCGGCCTTCCATCGTCTATCCACCCAGAGATCAAACCAAACCCTGGGATACCCGCAACGACATCCTTAGCCCCTGCAAAGAGCTGCCCTTGGGCCATGAGCATCGCGGATTTGACAACGCCTACCTAATGGCCCTGGTCAACCAAATTCGCGATCGCCTAGACGAATGGCGGGCCGAAGGCTACCCCGGTGTCACCCGCACCACCCTAGAGCTGCTGACCCTATGGAATGATCCTGACCGCGCTACCCGCCTGTTCTTTGCCCAGCGAGAGGCCGCTGAGGCCGTTATCTTTTTGACCGAGGCTCGGCCTGACTTGCGCCAGGGCATTAACGTGCCCACCGATGACCCCACCGAGCAGCAGTGGCAAGACGGCATTCGCGCCTTTACCCGCTACGCCTGCAAAATAGCTACGGGTGGCGGCAAAACCACCGTCATGGCCATGCTGGCCGCTTGGAGCATTCTCAACAAAGTCAACGATCGCGGCGATGCCCGATTTTCTGACGTAGTGCTGATCGTGTGCCCCAACGTCACCATTCGCGATCGCCTGGCCGAACTCAACCCCGACCTGGGCGAAGCCAGTCTCTACCGCACCCGCGAACTGGTGCCGCCCCACCTGATGGATAGCCTGCGGCGGGGGCGCGTACTGGTGATGAACTGGCACATGTTTGAGCGGCGCACACCCCAGACCGCCGGTGATGCCCCAGCCAAGGTGACGCGAGTAGGCGTACAGGTACAAACCACCGAACTCATTCGCATTGGCGACAAAAACACTACCGCCCGAGGTCGTCGCTACCTCGACCTCGACACCTACCGCAAGCAAGTTGCCCTGGGGCAACTGCGCGTTGCCGACGGCGGCGAAGACTACGACACCCAGGGCAACCTCAAAGCAGCCAAGGTCGTTTCCTTTCGCTACCTGGAGAGCGAAACCGCTTGGATCAATCGTATCCTAGGGCGCGAAGTGGGCGGCAAACAAAACATTCTGGTGCTCAACGACGAAGCCCACCACGCCTACCGCATTCACCCCGAAGAGAAAGACGACGACCAGGCCGCCCTCTGGGAAGATGAGGCCGAAGAAGACGAAGACTACCAAGTACAGGAAGCCACCATCTGGGTAGAAGGGCTCGACCGGATCAACAAGCTGCGGGGCATTAACCTCTGTGTTGACCTCTCCGCTACCCCCTACTACCTCAGCCGCATGGGGCGCAATGCCAACAAGCCTTTTCCCTGGGTGGTGTCAGACTTTAGCCTAATGGATGCGATCGAGGCGGCGCTGGTCAAGGTGCCTCAGCTCGCTGTGCGTGATAGCACCGGCAAAGACGTACCCGGCTACTTCAACATCTGGAAGTGGATCATGGAGCAGATGAGCACCAAAGAGAGGGGCAGCAATAAGGCCAACCCCAAACCAGACTCAGTACTCAAACACGCCCAGCACCCAATCACTATTTTGGGAGCCGAGTGGGCGGCACTAACGGAAGAATGGGCCAACGACCCTGAGCGAGAAGATCCACGCCCGCCTGTGTTTATTGTGGTGTGCAAGAATACTGCGATCGCCAAGACCATCTACGAATGGTTGGCAGAGAACAAGCAGGCGTCGAATATCTCCCCTTGTAAAATCCCTCTCTTTCGCAATACCGAAGACCGGGTGAACACCATTCGCGTCGATTCTAAAGTGGCCCAGGAGATGGAATCTGGAGCCTCAGCCTCCGATGAAGCCAAGTGGATGCGCCTTACCCTCGACACCGTAGGGCGTATGACCTGGCCCAGCGATCGCCAGGGTCGCCCCATCTACCCCGAAGACTTTGAAGCCCTCGCTCAAAAGCTCAAGCGGCCTCTGCACCCGCCTGGGCGAGATATTCGCTGTATTGTCTCCGTAGGCATGCTCACCGAAGGCTGGGACTGCAATACCGTTACCCACGTCATCGGCATTCGCCCCTTTATGTCACAACTGCTGTGTGAGCAGGTAGTGGGTCGAGCCTTGCGCCGTGCCGACTATACCCTCAATGACAAAAACCAGTTTGAAGAGGAAGTAGCCAAGGTCTTTGGAGTGCCCTTCGAGATCATTCCCTACAAGGCCAACCCCAATAACGCTAAACCCAAGAAGCAAAAGCGGCACCGAGTCTATGCTGTGCCTGGCAAATCCCAATATCGCATCGAGATTCCCCTAGTGCAGGGCTACACTCAGGCAGTCAAAAACCGAGTGCGGGTTGATTGGGATTCCGTTAGCTCCCTAGAGCTTGACCCCTTTAACATCGCCCCCGAAGTTGAAATGAAGGCCACCATCCCCAATAACCAGGGCCGCGCCTCCCTCTCTGGCCCCGGCAAGCTAGAGAGCGTTAACCTCAACCCCTTCCGCAAGGGGCGGCGGTTCCAAGAGCTGGTGTTTGACCTAGCCAGCACCCTCACCAAAACCTACATGGGCAGCGGCACCTACGAGGCCCCCGCCCATGTGCTGTTTCCGCAGTTGAGGACGATCTGCGATCGCTACCTGCACGAAAAGGTTAAACCCATCAAACCCGCTGACATCCTAGACGTGTTTCTGTCACCTTACTACGGCTTTGTGGTCGATCAGCTCACCCAGTCCATTCGCCCCGACACCGACGAAGGCGAAACCCCAGAAGTCCCCAAATACGAAACTCATCGGGGCCTTTGCACCACCGACGATATTGACTTCTGGAGCAGCAAATCGGTTCGAGATGTTATCCATTGCCATGCGAACTACGTAGTAGCCGACACCCACCAATGGGAGCAGGCAGCGGCATACATCATTGACACCCACCCTGGCACCGCAGCCTTTGTCAAAAATGAAGGACTGCGGTTCACCATCCCCTATCTGGGCAAAGACGGCTACCCTCATGACTACATCCCCGATTTCATCATTCGCCTGAAGACCGACGAGCCCCACCACTTCATCCTTGAAACCAAAGGCTGGGACCCTCAGCGAGACTTAAAGAAAGCAGCAGGTCAGCGCTGGGCTGCTGCCGTTAATGCCGATGGCCGCTACGGTCACTGGCAATATGAGATGTGCCAGCTCAAAGATGTCAGGCAGCTCATGGACGAAGCTTGGGAGATAGCAAAAGCCTAGAGCACAAAGATTTAAGGGGACGTTGCTGTACCTAGAAGACCTGGTGGCTCCAAATCAATGCGTAACTCCTCAGTAACCTGCTCAATGTCGGCGGGTGACAGGTAGTTCAGCAGATAAGCTACTAAGTCCTCTTGCCTGTTTTGACCAGAAACCATGCGGTAGACGGTTATAGAGCGTTTCAGCGCCTCTAGACGTTCGCTATCCCGGCTAAGGGGGTAGTTGGGTACTTAGCAAATCAGATCAAGATTTCTTTACACAGAAAATACTGATTGTTTCCGTATTTTTAGTTCGAGCAAGGGAAATATTAAAGAGGACATACTCCTTCAGATCGCCGAGCAAGATCACGTGTATTGATTTTGGTGAGAAGTAAATAGTAGGTCGTATCTCATGCTCAGGTGGAAGTAATCATAACTGAGAACGTTTTTTGGGGCTAGGTTATATGACTCGATCTGCTGATTACACAATTAAAGGCTTTCTATACCAATTTCATCAAACTATATTTGAAATTTTAGGATCAGAGGATGATCACCAAATTACAGTTGAAGGCATAATTGAAGATATTGATATTACAACGCCTACAGGTATTACAGCAATACAGTGCAAGTATCACGGCTCAAGTGGGAATTTTCAAGTAAGCACTATCTATAAGCCTTTGCTACAGATGCTTCAGCATTGTTGCGAAAATCAAAGTAGCGATATTAGATATGTTCTGTTTGCTCATTTTTCAATAATTAGTGATCCACCACCAAACATTGGCAAAGCTGAGTGCGAGAGTGCTCTGAAATCGACAAATAAAGATCTTAAAAAGTATGTTGACAAAATTTCTTCTGCCATTAATATTGACAATTTTCTAAGCAGATTCGAAATGAGATTTGGTCCTAGTTACGATATTTTAGTACAAAAAGTTAACGATGCACTCAGAGCAAATGGCATCCCTGAGGATTCAATTGAGACACTTGCCTATCCAAATGCAGTGAATGCTATTGCTGCAGTCAGTATCAAGCATGATCCAAATGAACGAAAAATCACTAAGAAGCAGTTCCTAGAAAACTTAAAAGAAATTCGCCAAACAGCCATCACTCAGTGGACAATGGCTCTAAAATCAAAGGAAAAGCTGCTTGCTGCTAAACGCAAGCAGCTTAAGACCAAGTTCGATGCCAATAAGTGTCGTCGTTACTTCATAATTAATTCAAAAAGCATAGAAGACTTTGATGATGAAATTGTAAAATTTATTAGAGGATATCGCAACAAATATCACTGGAAGACAGCACATTTAGAGACACCTCTAATCTGCCTTACATGTGAATATAATGATATCCAGGGAATACAAAAGCGCTTGCATCTACAAAAAGTAATTGCCGAAGATGGTTATATCGGTGGCTCTTTTGAAGAAGGTAGATTTTTCCGAGAGCCACTTCGAGGCAAGCCTGTAAGCGGAGTTGCCGCCCCTGAGTTTCATTTTCGAATTATTAGTTGGGAGGATAACCAAAAAAATGGCAACGTATTAAATAAACAAAAAGGTCAGTATTTGTTTGCTTTAGGTGAGATTGAAATTAGTTCTCTCGATATACAGGATGTCGAAGTAGAGCTTTTACGAGGAATGAACATGAAAGAGTTTCAGTATGTTATTGGCTTAAGTGATTCACATGAATGAAGTTAGTGAACATACCAATAGGATTGGGCAAGTCGTATCCTGCTCCCCTGGACTGATAACAGTTTTTATAGAGAGTCTAGAGATTTTTGAAAAACATAAGCCATTACTCCAAATCGGAAGATATTTAAAAATTCAGCAAGGAAATAACGATTTTACTATTGCTGCAATTTGCAATGTTCGGGAATAATAATCGCAAGTCAAGAACCTGAACCCTCCTGGCAGTTTCAAATAGATTGTCAGGCAGTTGGAACGCTCGTTGACGATAAAGATTTTGAACGATCTAGTATACTTTTACCAGTCCCAACAGAGCCAGTGTTTGTTGCAGATGAGGATACTTTAGACAAAATATTTTCAGAAGATAATAATTATCAATTTCCTCTTGGCTATTTGTCTTTAAATCAAGCTATCCCTTTTAAAGTTGATGGAGATTGTTTTTTTAGTAAACATATAGCTGTTGTTGGCTCAACTGGGTCTGGAAAATCTTGTACAGTTGCAAGAATTCTACATGATGTGGTCGGCATAGGTGAGAAACAAAACCGAAATCTTGGTAAACAAAATAATTCGCACGTTGTAATTTTTGATATTCATGATGAATATACATCAGCGTTTCAACTTGCTGATGAGCAGTCATTCAATTTAAATCGGCTAGATGTCGATACTCTAAATCTTCCATATTGGCTAATGAACTCGGAAGAACTAGAAAGTATTTTTATTGAAAGCAACGAACAAAATTCTCATAATCAAGTTAGCCAGTTCAAACAGGCTGTCATCCTCAACAAGGAAAAACACAATCCAGAAATAAAAGAGGTAACATATGACATGCCTATTTATTTCTCAATTGAAGAGGTCTATCGCTATATTGAAAATATGAATCGAGAGGTTATAGGACGCCTGCCCAACGAAAACAAGCCAAAACTTGCTGATAGCACTTTAATCAGTGATCGAAAAGATTGCTATTTTGACGTAATACATGATTTTGCAACACCAAGCCAAGCAAAAGAGTCAAAGGCAAGTATTGGGCCATTCAATGGTGAATTTAATCGTTTTGTATCCCGTTTGGAAACAAAGCTATCGGATAAGAGGCTTCGCTTTCTACTTCAGTCCGAAAAAACTGATGGCGAACTTTGTAAAACCTGTGACTTTGAGGATATTACAAAGCAGTTTCTAGGTTACTTAGATAAATCAAATGTCACTATTGTTGATTTGAGTGGCATTCCTTTTGAGGTATTGAGCATCACAGTAAGCCTTGTATCTCGTTTGATTTTTGACTTTTGTTTCCATTATTCCAAACTGTGTCATGACAGCGGTGGTCTGAATGATATCCCTGTCATGATTGTTTGTGAGGAGGCCCATAACTATATCCCTCAAAGAGAAGATGCAGCATACCGTTCATCTAGAAAATCACTGGAAAGAGTGGCGAAAGAGGGAAGGAAATATGGATTAAGTTTGATGGTTGTAAGTCAAAGACCATCAGAAGTATCTGAAACAATTTTTGCTCAATGCAATAACTTTATTTCTTTGCGATTAACTAATAGCGCCGACCAGAATTATGTAAAACGATTGTTTCCCGATAATTCTAACGGCATTACTGATATCCTTCCAAATCTTGCTCCTGGAGAATGTATTGTTGTAGGAGATGCTGTTTTACTTCCAGCAGTTATACAAATGCCACTGCCAGATCCAGAACCTAACTCTCGGAGTATTTGTGTGCATCAGGAGTGGGAAAAACCTTGGAGAGACATCACATTTTCAGATGTAATCAATCGATGGAGGAAGGAAAACTCAGATACTTCTCTTTCTGATGCCACAGAATAATTACATATCTGCTAAGCTCCAATCGCTCTCGCAAATCCCAACATACGGACAAATTCCGCAACTAATTTTAGAAGGTTTAGGGATAAAATCGCCTTTGACCAGTTTTTTAGCAAGGACAGATGCCTGAGATTTAAGGTTATTGAGTGCTGCGGAGTCAAAGGTATATATGTGATTGTGACGTAGGTAGGCGAGATGAGCGTTGGGTTTGTCTATAGCTTGGCTGTAGGCCCAGAGCTGAAACTGGTGGTGCTCCGGGTGCATAGTTTGGTCAGTTTTAAAATCGAGCACAAAATCCTCACCCACCAAATCCACCACGCCGTTGAGGGTGAGGTCGCCCAATGTAAGTGAAACTGGGTGTTCCCAATGAGTCGCGCCTGCACGATAGGCGGCATAGACCGGGAGTTGGCGAAAGGCTTGGGCTAGGCTCAGCGCTTCTGCAACGGCGGTTGATGGTAGGTGGGGAGCATACGTGGCCAATGGCTCGGCCTGGTTAATGCCAAGTTCCAGAGCTTTGTGGGTGAGCTTGCCTAACTCCATACCCATGTTGGGAGTGCCGTTGCCGCTGGTGTAGCCGGGGTGGCCATCCACATGGCGAAACTTAAACCGCAGGGGGCAGATCGCGTAGTCGCTCAGTGCTGTAACGGGAAGTTCGGCAAAGCCCGCCCTGGCAGGGTAGAGCATGATCTGCTCGGGCAGGGGTGGAATGATAGGGGCCACCGGGGCGACGGGCTGGGCTAGGGCTGGCGCAAAGGGTATAGAAGCAGGAGTAATCAAACCCTCTAGCCCAGGCTGCAAAATATCGAGGCCACCACCAGCTGCTTTAGCAGCGGTGAGGATGAGGCGATCGCGTACCCGAGTCAGGGCCACATAGAGCACCCGCTTACTTTCCTCGCTGTCAGCAGCTTTCTTGCGCTGCTCCAGCAGAATGTAGAGGGCCGATTTTTGGCGTTCGCTGTCCTCATCCTCTAGCTTGAGGGCCACCCCCAGCTCGGGGTCGAAGCGCACCAGGGGCGAGTCGGGGCGCGACTGGCGAGCCAGGTCGGGCACGATCACCACTGGCCACTCCAGCCCCTTGGAGCCGTGAATAGTCATCAGGCTGACGGCATTGCCTCCGGCCAGGGCGGGGCGAGGCACCTCGACCTCGGCAGTCTGCAACCGCTGAAGCCGACGGATGACGGCCAGCGCGTCGAAGCTATCCGATTCGAGCGATCGCACCAGTTCCCCAAAGCCCTGCCAGTCGGCCAGTCGGCGATCGGCACCAGGCAGGTTGGCGATTACAGCAGTGTAGCCGGTGAGGCGATCACCAATTTGCAGCAGCCGCGTCGGCGCTTCAGTGCGACGGGCAATCAGCAGCTCACCCAGGGTTTCTCTAGCGCGGCTCAGGTCTGGGTCGGCACTGTCTCGCAGGTGCTTCCACCAGCCCGTTTTCTTTGGCAGGGTTTGGGCAAAGGTGTAGAGGATGGTATCGCTGACCGCAAAGAAGGGGCTGCGCAGCACCACCGCCAGGGCCAAACTATCGGTGGGGTCCGCCAAAAACCGCAGCAGCGCCCCGGCATCTTTGGCTTCGCGGGTGTCGAGCAGGTTGCCGCCCCCGGCTTGCAAAACAGGGGTGTCGCGGGCGGCGATCGCATTGCCATACAGCTCCAACGGCCCCCAGGTGCGCGACAAAATGGCGATGTCCTTAGGCTGAATATCTCGCAATTGCCCGCTGGGTTTGTCGTGGACTTGCAGCTTGGCCGACAGCATGTCCTCCACTAGATCGGCGATTTTCTGGGCTTCCACTCGGCGGCAGGCATCAGCATTGGTGTCGATGCCCTTGTCTTTCTGATATTCCTCATCCACTGTCACGGTGAAGAGCTGGATCTCTGGGTTTGGCTCCAGGGTTTCCTGGCGGTGGGCGTCGAGGGGCTGGTGCAACTCGGCCAGCACGGGGGCAAACACCTGGTTGATTTGGGTGATTAGAGCTTGGTGGGTACGAAAGCTAAGACTGAGTTCTACCGAATCATTACTGGGGTGAATGCGGCTCTGCCATGCCTCAAACACCCGCACATCCGCCTGCCGAAAGCTGTAGATGGACTGTTTGGGATCGCCGACGATAGTGAGGGTGGCGTTGGCGGTGAGCGTTTCGAGTAGTTGCCCCTGGATGGGGTTGGTGTCTTGAAATTCGTCGATGAGGAATACCTGCCAACGTTGGGCGTAGTAGTGCTGCACAGCTGGGTCTGCCAGGGCTTGCAGGGCGTGAATTTCTAGGTCGTTGAAATCCAAAACTCGCTGCTGGTACTTGGCCTTTTGTAGAAAGTCTCTCACCCAGACAAAGGCCCCGCGCAGGTTGGGCAGTAGGGCATCGGTTTGGTCGTCGCAGGCGTTAGGTTCCAGGGTGATCAGTCCGGTTTTGATCGCCTCTCGGGCCAGGTCGCGCAGCGCGGCGATCGCCCCTTTCACCGCATCCAATACATCTTTGCCACCCCAGTTCTTTTGGCTACCGACGTTGATTCTCAGGCTGTCGAGAATATCTAACGCCTGGGCGGCATGGCCTTCTTCAAACAGGGCGATCGCCCCCAGTGCTGCCAACCGATGCTCCTCTAGTTTGTCGCCAGGGGCGGCGTAGGCTTGTAGGGTATGCTTGCTGCTCAGCCAGTCCGGGTGCGATAAGAATTCCTCTAAGGCCTGACGTTGAATGCGCTCCACCCAAGGCAGCCAGTCGTTGCGGCCTTTCTCTAGAGCCTGGGCAGCGGTGAGCGGGTCGGCTAGCAGCGCCTGCAACACGTCTCGCATGAGCGAGTAGGGAAGGCCCAGGTAGAAGTAGCTGGGCAGTTGGGCCAGGGCATCGGCAAAGACATCGGCCTGCCAGATCGGGCTTTCCAGCTCATCCTGCACGGCAAAGTCGGGGGGCACGTTGGCGATGGTGGAATGCTCCCGGCAGATGCGAGCGGCCAGGGCGTGAAAGGTGCTGATCTGGGCGGCTTCCAACTCGGCCAGCAGGTCGGGGCGATCGCCCATAGAAGTAGCGATAGTGGAGCGGATGCGCGATCGCAGTTCCGCCGCCGCTTTCTCGGTAAAGGTTACGGCCACAATTTGCAGGGGCGAAAATCCCTGCTGCAAAAAGTACCGATAGCGCTCCGAGAGCATGTGGGTTTTACCGGTGCCCGCCCCTGCCATAACCGCCACACTCTGAGGACTGTAGGCGGCGCGTTCTTGCTGTTCAGTCAGTCCCATGGGTAATCTCCTTACGGCTGAGGCGGTCGCCCTGGCGACACAGGGCATCAAAATCGCAGTAGGTGCAGGCCTTTCGTTCCGTGTCGGGCTGCACTGGATAGTGCCCCGTTTCTAAATGGATTTTGCAGCGCTCAATGGCGGCAGGCAGTTCGTGCTGGGGGGCCTTCGACGAGAGCGCAATTTTTTCCCTGCCGCGAATGGAATAGTAGTAGGCATCAGCAATGAGTTCATCAAACCGGGCTGGGCCAGCGGCCTCCCGGTAGAGCGGGAGCTGGAGATCGATACAGGCTTTGCCGGTTTGGTCTTTGATGCCGAGGGGGCGGCTTTTGCCGGTTTTGTAGTCGATTAGCACCAGTCCGGCCTCAGTGCGATCAATCCGGTCAATGCGGCCCCGCACCTTGAGGCCGTGCCATTCCCCCTCAAAGTCGCCCTCCAGCAAAACAGGCTCTGCCCCAGTGGGTAAAAAGTTGGGGTCTTGTAGGGCCAGGGCCAGAATTCGCAGATGTTCTTCTCGGCGCAAGGTCCAGGCAGGAAGAGTGGGGGAAATGAGTTCGCGTTCGGCGATCGCGAACGCTGCGTGCAGCATCCCTGGGTCGGCTACCTCCAACTCTGGGTGCTCGCCCCACGCGGCCAGCACTAGCTCCAGCACCCGGTGGTAGAGTTGGCCGATCTGGCTGGGGTTGAGGTCGTCGTCGGTTTCCTCCGGTGGCCCCAGCTTCAGCAGTTTGTTAGCAAACCAATTGAAGGGGCATTGGCCTAGATTCCGTAACTGCGACACGCTAAAGGGCCAGTTGCCATAGTCGAAGGGAATGCCGATGACGCCGTCGTACTCGTTGGCGGCGGCGCTGCTCTCGCGACCCTGCTCAACGGCATAAGCATGAACGGCAGCCAGGAGCACCGGATCTTCGGTTTGGGAGCTATGGCGCAGGACAGTGCGGCGATGTTCTTCGGGGCTGGCGATCGCGGGGACTGGCGGTTCACTGGGTTTCAGCCCCAATTGTGCCAGGTAGGGGCTGGGCAAGAGTTCCTTGCGCCCCTCCAACTGGGGATAGGAAAAGACCACGGCGGTGGTCACTGTTTGCAGCAAAAAGTAGACATTCAGCGCCTCCCGCCGAGCCATTTCGGCGGCGCTGGGCAGCATGACTTTTTGCTGGCGGAGCTGCTGCCGTTCAAAGAAGTCGAGCAGTGGGTCGTTGCCGATCGGAGCAGGCAGCACGCCCTCGGCCATGCCAATGACAAATAGGTGGGTATACCTGGCCCCCACTACCGAGCGGGGGCTGTGCAGCTCGACCCCGCCGCGACCCGGCTGGGCGGGTACGGTCAAGCTATCCAGCAAGTCCCGTAACTCCTGGCGAAACTCGCCCCAGTTGAGGATTTCCGCTTCGGGTTCGGCCAGTTCCCTCAATGCATCGCGGAACCGGTTAAACGCCACGCTCTCCCTCGCCCAGCGGGCGCAGCGGCGACGCAGATCAAACCGGCCCAAAATGCTTTGCCACAGCTCTACCCAGGTGTCGCGGCGGCGGGCTTGGTTGATCTGGGCCAGCAGGTCGAGGTCGAGATCGAGGTGGTCTTGGGCTAGGGCTTTCCAGGCGGCAAAGTCCTGGGGATATTGGCGGCGGGCGGTGGCCCAAAAGTCGCGATCGGGGTTGCTGGCTAGGACATGGCTGAGTAGCCGTGCTGTGCCCTCGAAGGGAAATTTGGCATCGAGCACGTCTACCAGCAGATTTAGCCAGGTTCCCAAGCGAGTGCTTAGCAGCGGGGTTTGGTAGAGGGCTCGTAGGGGCACACCGTACTCCCATGCGATGTCGATCAGCTTGGGGCCGTAGGCGACTTCGTCTCTGGCGACAATGGCGATGTCGCGGGCGAGGGTGCCGTCGTTGAGCAGGGCTTTGACTTGGGCCAGAGTCCCTCGCACCTCTGCTTCCAGGGTGCTGTAGGCGTAGGAGGTGGTGGCTCCAGAGAGACCAGGTTTCTGCGTCCCATTTTGCTGTCCCTGCCCCAGCTCACCGCTAGAAACCCGGTCTCTGGCCCCGCAGAAAACTTGGCTGAGCGATTCCCCCAAGGCGAAGTTCCCAGGGTTCTGCTCAGACTTGGCGTCTACGTTCTCACCCCCGTTAGAACTCTGGGATCTGGTATCCAGTTCACCAGTGACCTGCCAGCCTTGCTCTACCAGCCAATCCACAGATGTTTGGCTATCGGCAAACAGCGGTGACTCTGCGATCGGCAAAAACAGTACGCTTTCGTCGGCAGCCAGAGCATTGATCCAGGCCAGCTCATCGGGGCGAGGCTGAAAGTAGCCGTAGATAAGCAACTGTTGGGGGGGAACCTTGCTCTCTGCAGCTTGCCAGTAGAGGTCTGCCCCATCAATGAAACCTTGCTCACTCAGGGCAGTTTGATAAGCCTTTGCAACGTCGAGAAGCTGGGCGATGCGGGGAGAGGTGGCTGTTACCGTAGAAAGATTTGGGCTGCTTTGGAGGAGCGATCGCACCCCCGGCATCCAGGCTCTGGCGGTACCCAGCCCATCTACCGGCTGCGCAAGGTCTTGCACCACTTGGCGAAATAGCCTTTGAGCTGTGCGGTCAGGGGCGATTTTCTTACCTCCAGACTCTACAGCCTTGATCGCCAACTGGCGTAGAGCCTGGTGTTGCGCATGCAGTGCCCTAGCCGCCAGCCGCGATGGGGTAACGAGTTGAGAGCCAGGCCGCTTTGACCATTCCAGGGCAGTGGCATAGCTATTGCTGTGGGTTAAGACAAATCTTGCCATGCCAGTCTCTCCAATGTTCCGCCGGGCAGCAGCTGTAAACTGGCCATCAAGACGCTGTGCTAGCCCCACACCACATCACTATGAAAGCTAAGTTTCGTAAGTCTTCTTAGCTTGCCCAGACTGATCGGGGAAAAGTTCAGGCATTTCAACAAAATCATGATGGTAACTTCACCATCCACCGCCACCCATACACGCTTACAAGCGCATGCTGCACCTTCCTACACCTGGCCCTGAATATCGCTAAGCCGGGCGAGGTCGATCAGCTGGTCCCGATTACCCACATCAGCGTGCTGGAAGCAGAGGCGGGCTATGGCGTGGGCGAAAAAATCTGCGAATTTGAGACTGAAGCCGGTGCCACTGCGATCGGAGATGCGCTGAACCCTGAGACGATCGAGGAGGTGGTTGTTTTCGCGGTGGAGGGGTTGGCCTCGTTTTTTAGGTCAATGGATGACGCGGCAGGGCAACCGCCCTTTGCGGAGCCTAGCTAGCCAGAGCAAAAATTGGCACTCGATGGAAAGGGGGCCTTTGGGGGAGGATATAACTGAAGGGTAGCTTCGGCCCAAGCTGGATAGGTCGGGCAGGAGCTAACAGACAAGGCCTCTGAAAGTATAGAGCGCTGATATGCCCCAGCGGCTGGATGAACTCCTGCAAGATTGTACGGTCAAGATTACGGTTCCTGGCGGCTGGGGGACGGGGTTCTTTGTTGCGCCGGGGTTGGTTTTGACCTGTGACCATGTGATCAAGGCGCTGGATGCTAACGCTCGGGCTCTGATTGATCGGCAGCAGCGGAGTTTTGCTGAGGCGGCGGTGGTGGAACGGCGGCCTCAGCTTGATTTGGCGCTGCTGCAATACTCACCCTTGCCCGATGTCGAGGTGCCCTGTGTTTATTTGGGGGAGGCGTTTCAGCCTCGGGACGATCTGTACACCTATGGCTATCCCGATAGTTTTCTTCAGGGGACGTCGGTAACGGGTGTGTGTGAGGGCTCAGCGACGGAGAATGGCTCGGAGTTGTTGGTATTTAAGCTGGCCCAGGTGCGTCCGGGATTGAGTGGTGCGCCGCTGCTGAACTGGAGGACAGGCCAGGTTTGTGGGATGATCAAGTTTACGAAGGATCGCACCATCGACCTGGGCGGCGGTGCGATTCCCACTCGGGTGATTTTGGAGCAGTTCCCGCAGCTGCGAGACCAGCAACGGCAGTTTCACCAAGCCAATTGTCGTTGGCATGACCTAGTTACAAAGCCACAGGGCGAAGTTGACTTTGAACCCTACTTGCAGGCTCTCACAACGACCTACCACAACTGGTGGACGCACTACACACTGACAGATGCTACTGGACGCATTGCAGCACCGAAGCCCGAAGGCGCTTCACCTTTTGACTTTGGTCTGATGGTGAAGGCCGCCGTAAAGGAAACGGATGGTCCTGGCTCTGACCCGAAATCGGAGGAACGAGAGAAAATTGAACGGCTGCCGGTGCTGGAAGGGATTCGCAAGTATGCCGACAACCATGTGCTTCTGGTAGGTCGCCCTGGGTCAGGTAAGTCCACAGCGTTAATTCGGTTGCTTCTGGAGGAGGCTACCCAGGCATTACAGCAAGGCGAGGGCCAGGTCCCTATCCTGGTAGAGCTGCGTTACTGGAATACTTCCATCCAGGGACTGATTCAGGGGTTTCTGCAACGGCATGGTCTGAAGTTAAATGACTCTACCCTGTCCAAACTTCTGGGCCAAGGACGATTTTTGCTGCTGATCGATGGGTTGAATGAGCTGCCTTCGGAGAGCGCGAGAACTCAGCTTTCAGCCTTTCGGCGCAACCACCCCAAGGTACCGATGATCTTCACTACGCGAGATCTGGGCCTGGGTGGTGACCTGGGGATTGAGAAGAAACTGGAGATGCAGCCGCTAACCGAGCCGCAGATGAAGGATTTCATTCGCGCCTATGTGCCCCACCAGGCGGAGTCGATGCTGCGGCAGTTGAATACTCGCCTGCGGGAGTTTGGCCAAACCCCGCTGCTGCTATGGATGCTGTGCGAGGTGTTTCAGCAGTCGCCCAATCGGCAAATGCCCACCAATCTAGCAGAGGTATTTCGGGCGTTTACGACGATGTATGAAGACAGCAGCGTGCGGAAGCATGAGGTGGCGTTGCTGAAGGGGGATGTGCGACCTTTGAGCGATCGCCGCCTGTGGAAACCAGCTCTGATTGCCCTGGCGGCCCTGATGATGCAGGGTAAAACCCCGGTCGATTTTCGCCGAGTGATTCCTCGCGCCGAAGCCAAACGCAAACTCGGCAAAATCTTTGCCAAGGAGAAATTCCCCGTTCGCGACATTTTAGATGACCTACTCAAATACCACCTGCTGCAAAACCGCACCACCGACCAACTCGAATTTGGCCACCACCTCATCCAGGAATATTACGCGGCAGAATATTTGTTGGGCCAGCTGCCAAAGCTAAGCGATGAGCAACTCAAGCGCGACTACCTCAACCTTTTGAAGTGGACAGAAGCGATCGCCCTGATGCTATCGCTAGTGGATGACGAGCCTCAAGCACTCCGGGTGGTGAAGCTGGCGATGGATGATGTGGATTTAATGTTAGGAGCAAGATTGGCTGGGGAAGTAAAGCCTTTACTCCAAACCAAAACGATAGGCTGGCTTGATAGTTGTGAGTTTCCAACACGACTTAAGGTTCAATGTTGGGCAATGAGCCACAGTCAGGCGGCCATCCCCGGCTTGTTGAAAGCCTTTGAAGACCGACACTTCTTCGTTTGTTTGAATGCGGCCGAAACGCTAGGGAAAATCGGCGGTGAAGCGGCCATTTCCGGCTTGTTGAAAGCTTTGGACAACCAAAAGTATCATGTTCGTAGGGTTGTGACCGAAGTATTGTGGAAAATCGGTGGTGAGGCGGCCATTCCCGGCTTATTGAAAGCCCTAGAAGACCAATCCTCCAATATTCGGGGGAGCGCAGCCTATGCGTTGGCGGAAATCGGCAGTGAGGCGGCCATTCCCGGATTGTTGAAAGCCCTGGACGACCCAAACTCTGATGTTCGTGAGAAAGTGGCCTATGCGTTGGCGGAAATCGGCAATGAGGCGACCATTCCTGGCTTTTTGAAGGCCCTGGACGACCCAGACTCTGATGTTCGTGAGAGAGCGGCCTATCCGTGGGAGGAAATCATCAGTGAGGTGGTCATTACCGAATTGCTGAGCGACCTTGAAGACCAATCCCCCGATGTTCGTAAGAACACGGCCTATGTGTTGGGGAAAATTGGCAGTGAGGCAGCAATTTCTGGATTGCTGAAAGCCCTTGACGACCGATACTCCGATGTTCGTGGGAGTGCAGCCTATGCGTTGGGAGAAATCGGCGGTCAGGCAGCAATTCCCGGATTACTGAAAGCCCTTGACGACCAATACGATTATGTTTATAGGACCGCAGCCTATGCGTTGGGGAAAATCGGCGGTGAGGCAGCAATTCCCGGATTACTGAAAGCCCTTGAATATCCAGACTCCGATGTTCGTAGGAGTGCGGCTCATGCGTTGGGGAAAATCGGCGGTGAGGCAGCAATTCCCGGATTACTGAAAATCTTTGAAGACCCAGGCTCCTATGAAAGTATTAGTGCGACTTCCGGTATTCGTAGGAGTGCGGCCGATGCATTGGGGAAAATCTGCGGTGAGGCAGCGATTCCCGGCTTGCTGAAAGCCCTGGACGACCAAAACTATAGTGCTCGTGAGAGCGCAGCCCATGCGTTGGGAGAAATCGGCAGTGAGGCAGCCATTCCCGGCTTGTTGAAAGCCCTGGACGACCCAAACTCCTTGGTTCGTGGGAGTGCGGCCGATGCGCTGGGGAAAATAGGCGCTGAGGCGGCCATTGCCGATTTATGGCAGTTGCATTTTCGGCAACCAGAAGATCACCTGGAGAATGCGATTTCTGCTATCCAAAACCGCCGCCAATTCTATAACCACGAAATCTGGCAAGCCTATCTAGCAGGCAAGCAGGGCGATAGCGCTCCCAGCCAAAGCGATAAAACAATCGAAAACACAGTAATAATCAAAGCTGTAGAGCAACTAACAATCATGAGCGACAAATCACCCGTTTTTAATCAGCAACACGCAACGATCGGTGTTAATTATGCAGCAGAAGGCAGTCAACAAGACTTCACTCAGCATATCCACGCCCCAGAGCAAAATTTTGAGATTCTTCTAACGGGCTACAAACACTTCATCGACGAACTCCAGCAACAAAATCCCCACATCACCAACGAAACCGCCATCATTCAGACCATCGATATCGAAGCGAGACGCATCGATACCCGCTGGCAAAACTTCCTCAATCTCAAACGTCTGTGGAATGGCGGTAAAAAAAGCAGCCATCAAAGTCGGCGAACACTTTGTCGAATCTAATCCCTGGGGCAAAGGCGCGATCGCATTTCTCGAAGGCGTCAGCGAGGACGTGAAGTAAAGTCATTGAACTCAGCGGACTCAAAAACATGTAAATTACCATCGACTTACTCACCAATCTGTTCAGCATCTGCGCTATCAAGGCTGGTTATGATTGTCGCCAATGTCACCTGCTACCACCTCGAACTTCAGCGTGCCATAGAGCGACCCCAATCCGGCGAGGCCCGCGTTATTCCCATATTGCTGCGCCCTGTAGACTGGCAGGGTGCCCCATTCAGCCAGCTTCCCCTCCTGCCCAAAAACCACCAGCCCGTCACCACCTGGCCAAACCAAGACCAAGTCTTTCAGGAGATTGCCGCAGGTATTCGCGAAATCGCGCTTGAATTGAGGCGCAACGCCCCAGCAACAGGCTAACCATCCAACAACATCCCCAAGGAGACCTCTAAATGAGCTTCTCAGACTCTCGCAGCGACACCGTGCCAGTACAGCTCCCTAACGGCGCAACCGTCAAATTTGAGGTTACCCAGACCGGGCGAGAAGACGTCAGTTTTGATCCCAAACAGTTTCAGCCCGTCGCTGATGCGATCGAGGGGGTCGTACAAATGATTGCCACCCCCATTCAAAAAGCCAGACCCAAAAAAGCGACGGTGAAATTTGGCATGGAACTAGCCATCGAGTCAGGGCAGCTGACTGCTGTGATTGTCAAAGGGGCTGGCAAAGCCAACCTAGAAATCACCCTAGAATGGGAGCGATCAGATAAGGTTGAGCCACGAGTCAGCTAGAGACACTGGTGCAATACTGGACTGTCCAGCTCACCTTATCCCGTGGGGTAGACAAAGTGGTGCTTAACCTGCGTTGAATTTCACGTCGAATAGTAAGTGGTCTAAAACCCAGCTTAGTCATTGCCATCGCTGGTTGAGAACAAAATACCGAAAGAGCTTGGTAGACCTTGAATCTCAGCATAATCATCCCCCGTTACCAACGTGGGGTCTTCTTCATAGTCCTCAACAGCTTCCTCAAAAAAACGGTTACAGAGCCACTTAGCAACCTTACCAAAATCGCGGTCAGCATCCAAAAACAGTACACCTACAACCGCCTCAAACATCTCTCCCCATACGCCAGGCTCATCCTCAGGAGGTTTCCGGTTTTTCCGATTCCAGGAAGAGCTAACCTCGGGTAAGCCAAGGGCGATCGCAAAGTCAGCCAAGGAAGGTCTATCCACTAGATATTGTCGATAGTCATCAAAATCTTCGGGAGTTAATTCGCGCCTGGTGCTATAGAGAAGATCCGCCAGAATGGCATCTATCAGCATGTCACCCAAAAAAGCAAGACGGCGGTATTCTTGCTCGATCGTGACTTGCTGGCTGGGCGGCAGTCCCGACTCATTGATAGTGCAGGGATCCGTAAGGGCGATTTTAAGCAACTCGTCACTGTGAAAATCGGGAAACGCGATCGCACGCTTAGCCTCTTCAAGCTTGATCATGATGGCAGGCATCGATAAAAGTCCTTGCTGGGTTCACTCAACCATTCTTCCCAGTGGACTCCCTCGCTTCTAAAGCCTCCCCCAAAAGCATTTCAACCACAAATGTAAATGATCGCTGCTCTCTATCTGCGATCGCCTGAATGGCTTCCCTCATCGGGTCTGGCAGGTAAATGCTGGTCTGGCGCTTTTGGGTAGTCATAACCGCTCTATCTAGCTCTAGAGCAAGCCTAGGTGAAGCGTTGCGATTAAGGGTAATCTAATCTAGAGTAGATTAAACTAATATAGATAAGCATATCCGCTAGTTCAAGTTACCTCAGCCTTGTTGAGTAGCCAGGCTAACCTTCGCCAGCACCCAGGAACTGCTCTCCCTATGGCTCAACCCTTTCCACACCAGCGATCGCATCAGCTTCATCTCATCTATCGAGCCGTCGGGTATGCTCTCAAACCTGGTCACTTGCACCTCCCGCCAACGACTAACTTACCTGCCGCATTTCCCCAGGTCGAAGCGCCCCACTTTCACTACGGCGATCGCCTCCGCTGGACTCCCCATGGCGACGCGACCGATTGGGGCCTGGTCATTGGCCAGTTCTACAGCTTTGCCCCCCACAGCCGCCGCTGGCAGTGGTGCTACCTGATCTGGCTCAATCCTGGTTCTCCCAGTGCCACCTGGGTCAGAGCCGATATTGCCTGGGAAGACGACCTCGAACCCCTTGACGAGGAGTCTATCCGATGAATCCCCGCCCCCTTTCTCACCGCGAGCAGCGCCTAGTCGAGCGGTACAGCTACTGCCAATTGGGCATGACGCCCCAGCGGTTTTATGCGAAGTGGCAGGTGAGCCAAGAAGACATGGCCGTGATCTGCTCCCGGTCGGTCTCGACAGTGCGAGGCTGGTTTCGCAAAGGTCGCAGCTATCGCCGCCCCACCCCTGTAGACCTTCGCCATCTGGCCCTGATGGATTTTTTGCTCGACAACTTTGACCAAATTCCAGCAGACCTACGGCAGGCTCTCTGCACCACCGAGCAGGAAGACAATCATACTTAACCCAAAATTGTCAATATCACCGTGCTCTGTTTTGGCGAATCTCCCCGGGCTAGGGTGGCATCAATTGCACTGCATTGATGCATCGGGGAGGACATTCATATGAGCCAAGGGTACCGAATCATGGCCGATATCAAACATATCCAGGCGGCGCTGGCAACGCTAGGGCAAGGCTCATACCGTCTGCAAAAGCTGCCTCGGCAGGCTGTCTGGCTCGTTCACGGTAGAAACAGCAAAACCTACCGACTGACCTTCCAGCCAGCCCCGATCAACGCTTGGACGCTGCATCCTCCTGATCGAGAGGCCTCTGAGCTGTTGGGCAAGATAGAGCAGGCGTTAAGGTCCAGCGCTGCCAGTGCCGGAGAAAGCGGGCAGTCTTACCCAATGGATTCTGTCAGCGAGCAGGAGATCTACCGTTTAGAGAGCCAGCAGTACTCTTCATCTGCGGCCTACGAGGTGGAAGCTCCCACGGCCTACAACCAGCTGCTCCGTCCCTGGTGCGTTGTTCAACTCCTCCCCCACATGCAGCGACGCACCGTAGCCCGGTTTCGGCGGCGCAATGATGCTGATGCCCATTTGAAAGCCCTGCGGCGGCTGAGCCCTTCAGCTCAGTACACCGTTGTTTTTGATCCAGCTCCATCCATCCTCTGCATAACCCCCAAGGAGCAGCGAACTGGGTGAGGTGCCGGTACTTAACTCTACTGCCTCAAAGGGCTTCGCTAAGCCCTTTGAGGCATTCCTCTAAGTGTACTGACCCTAGCAACGCCAACAGATCTCTGAATGACTGTCAAATGCTTCTTATAGAGGCTATTTGCCTATAATCTGTTTCTGGAAGTCGGCCATATCCGCAAACGCAATGCCACACCTTAAGCAAATGCCCGCAGCCCACTCGGCAGGTATGGGGAAGGGACACTTGCAGCAGGGACAGCGGGCCAACAGAGTCAGCCCATGCCGCTCACAGTACTGAGTAGCCTTGTACTGCCAATGCGATCGGTGATACGGCTCGTCACCATAGCAGGCTGCACAAAGGCGAAGGGTGCCTATCTGCATCGGTTCTTGGGGTAGCAGCGCCTTTAGGGCTGCCTGACTAGCCCCAGTGATCTCAGCCAACCGTTGAAGCTGCCTCTCAGAGGGAGATGGGGTGTAGCGCAGCTTGCGCCAGCGTCCTACCGCAACAGTACCAGCAGTGATGTGCTGAGCAAGGGCATTGGGCGTAATACAATTCACCGCACAATAACGCCCCAGAAAATGACTAAAGCTTTCCCCGGCAAAAGGCTCTAGCTGAAAGTGCCATTGATGACTCTGCTCAAATTCCATATCTAAAACTGAGCCGCCACTTCCTGAAGCCGTTCATAGCTGATCTTAGATTCCCCTTCAATCAAAGCTTTTCTAGCCGCCCTACGCAACAGCTCATCCATCTTGCCAATACATCGTCCCGTAGCACTCTCAATCAAACTAAAAGGCTTCTTAGCAGTCAGGCTTGATGCCACTGGAAAGCGAATTACAGTAGCTTCCCAAAGCTCTACCAGATCCTTTAACTCAGCAGATAAAACCCGCCCATACTGATAGCGAGGATAACGCCTTTGTACCTGCTCATCCTGGCAGATAAGTGCATCCAAACGATCAGTTCCAATCAGTACAATAGATTTTACGACCTCGGCTTCTTCAAGATACTGCATCTCGCCTAATGCATCTCTTTTGAGGTGATTAGCCTCATCAAATAGCAGAACAGATACCTTGCGACTAGTCAAAGTCTGACGAGCACGATTCCGAAGAAGGCTAATATTACCCTTGGTGTATGTAAAACCCAAAGCCTTCAGCACCTCCTCATAAACTCCCTTCGGTGTACAGTTTGGTGGCAAAAGAACATACACAGCATATTCATTGGTGGAGATGCTCTTTAGCCGTCTAACATAAGCCTTTGCTGCTACAGTCTTCCCCACTCCGCTATCTCCTACTATGCGAGAGCAGGCATTGCCTAAACGGCACTCTTCAAGGTATGTGTGACAACCTTGAACTTTAGGAAGATCGAAGTAGGGTGTTTTGGCAAGTCGCTCTAATTCCTTTTGTGTTTCAGGTGCTAATTCAGGCAGAGCCCCTAGTGCAGAGGCAACTTGATTGGCTTCTCGGCTCATAATTTTAGTTACTCAAATAAATCATCTTGATAAGATACTTGCAAGCTAAGAAGCGGGTTAGCCCTAGGCTTTAGATCTTCCTCTTGGGTATCGGTAGGGCTATCCCTCAAATCCTCCATGGAATCAGTAAGGAGCTTTTTGTTTTCTTTCTAGGCTACCTTACGTCTTTGGCGAAGCGTCTTCTTCGGCTTATCGTCTTGCTTTTCAAAAAACTCAGAGATATTTGTAGAGGTTACTACTGTATTAGAGAGCTTCATTGCTTTCTTGATAGCCTGCCACTCCTTCAAAGACCGACGCTCAAATCCCTCTAGTAGAGGAAAGCCCCTAGCCAAAAACTCCTCTTTATTATGCTCAATTCGGTAGATATAAATGACTCCAAGGTTGTCAGGATCATACCTCAAAGCCATCTTTTGACCGGCATATCCAGCCAAGTATTCTCCTTTATAAACAATATCCTCAAAGCTAATATGGCCACCTCTTTGCACTTTACGGGTAGCCTGCTTCAGTAAGCAAACATCCAATTCCCGTTCACTCGGCAACGTAGGACTGTGTAGCAAACCAGCCTCCCAACGTTGATATCGATTTTGCCTAGTTCTATCATCAATGCTTTGGTTGTACTGATGAATAATATATCTCACTAAACCTTTCTGAACTTCCTCTAAAGTGAAGACGGCATACTGCTCAGCACCCTTTGGACGCTCTTGTACATTTGAGCCTTTATAGCCTTCTAGTTTTGACCAGACCTGATCATTAAGCGTTCTAAAAAAACGCTCCACGATTCCACCTTCCGAGGGACGAGAGCGGTAATGCCAAGTAAACCCAAGCTGTCCTGCTACCTGCTGAGCATGATCAGACCTAAAATCTTTGCCGTTGTCTGTATAGATATGCTTAGGTAAACCATAAGTTCCCCACTCAGCTTTTAAGTCATAGCTCGCAGAGTATCGCTTAGGTAAAATGGCTTGGCGCAAAGCCAGGGTAACTACCTTAGAGCTAGGAGCGTCAAAGCCTAAATGAAAGCCTACGATACAGCGTGAATAGGAATCTACTACGGTAGTCAACCAAGGGCAGCCTAGCAAATTTCCCTCTTGATCAACGAGTAGGATGTCGGCAGGCGTATGGTCAATTTGCCAGACTTGATTGCTTGCTTCCGGCTTCAGTTCCCCACCATCCTTAATACTAAGGATTAAGGTTTCTCCTTGCCACCCAGGTGTTCTAATTGACTTTTTATTTTCCTCAGCTTCGTACAAAGGTTTGAGTAAATCATAAATTGTGCTTTGAGCAGGAGGCTTTAACCCTAGATCAATAGCTTTTTGGCGAACATGCTTATACACGTCCTTTCGATTAAGCCTTTTCCCATTACGATTACGGTTTTTGAACAGCTTCGTGGCACAATTTTGTAACTCTGGATGTATCCGAGACTTGCCCTTATCAGCACGGGTATCGTCTGCTAAGCCAATCAACCCTTTCTCATACCACTGCCTTTTGTAACGATGTAAGGTTCTTTCACTGACTCCCAGCTCCGCCGCTTCGGTTCGGAGCCTATCACCATATTCCTTTCTAGATGCACATGGCTCAAGGAGCCGCATGATGGCATCAAGCCTCTTTTGCGCAGTAGGGCTTAGTTCAACAGGAAAAACTACCTGTTCATCAAGGTTTGGGGTCTCTTCAGACAAAGTATCCATAAACCGACACCTAAATCTGGAATTCGCTGGAAAACGACACTTAGTTCCGGAATGGGCTGAATCAGCAGTTTTGGGTTCCTAGAATCCGATTAAGCGTATCCGTCGCCTCAAACCGTTGATTTGCTGTCGATTTAGTACAATTGAACTAATAATACTTTAGTGACACTAATTCTGTAAAGTGTCATTTATCTCTGGAACGTACAGCTGCGGAGTTGTGGGCTTAGACCCTGTCCAATTTTATGCCGTAGGGGTAAGACCGGCTCATTCTAGGGCACATCCACCTGAGGATGTTCTTTTGCTGAGGGTTGAGGCCTATTTTAGTATCCCTAGGCCAGTCTTTGTTTGACTACCTACATTTAGCGATCGCCAAGCAGCAAATGAAGCTTGATTAGTAACTTCGTAAATTTGATTGGTAACTTCACAAGCTTGGCTGATAACCTTGCAAGCTTGCGAAGTTGTGAATGCGATCGCAGTGGTCACTACAGCATTGATGGGGATGACTGCGGTAGTAGATGAGGTAAGGGGAGCGATCGCCGTAGCCACTTCCGGCAGTACCAGGATAACCTCGCAACGCTAAGAGAGTTTATCTAGGAAAAATCCTCCTAAAGAACGCAGCTTGCATCCTATTTAGTCTTGCGTAACGAACCAGCCAACCCCCTGTTGAGTTATCCGCCTAAACTATGGTAGAAACCACCCCATCAATCAGCCTTTAGATCAAGAACATCGTGAATTTGGCTATCTAGAATAGAGCTTGTATGCCTTTCTTGATTAAATTGCCATGGGTTTGCGCGATCGCTTCAGTCAGATTAGCGGACAGACCCGCTTTGTCGTGTGTCGCATTTTTGTGCATCTCTCAGGCCGAGAAGTAGCACCACTTCTCGGTGTGCTCAATCAAACAGCACGTAAAGCAATTAATTCAGAAGGTGATATGCAAGTGTTGGGCGAGCAACTCGTGCAGGTTTGTGAAAGCTTGCTAGAGTATGAAACTTTTTGGCAATCGGCAGCCAACGAAGGAGATGTTCTTTGGGATGAGGGCGATGCTGGAGATTACGTCAATGAGCTATTTACTGACTCAGCTGGACGTTATGGTAGCGAAATAGGGTCTGCCCCCAATAGAAGTGAGGATTTCGCAATCCCCGTAACACAAAATGTGGTTGTCATGCTCACAGTTGCTTGTGAAGGCGAAGTGCCTGAACTAGAAGATAATCTAGCCGACATCACTGCATTGAAATCAGGCTTAAAAGCTCTAGTTAATTTGAACTATAGAGGGACTTTGAGAGCAATTCAGATACATTTTTCTCCTGCTCAATTGGGAGACGAACTCACATCAGACCAACTGATCGAAAGTTTCCCTGAACTCATTCCGCTCTAGTTTTTCTGATTTACAATGCTTCTCCCTTAACTAAAATGATGCGTAAACTTTCTGCTTCTTTATTGGCATTAACCCTAGTGTTGTCGTCGGTTGCTTGCACTAGCCTAGAAGGTTACTCCACTTCGCAACCAGCACCGCAACCTCCGCAAGAAACAACTGTCCCTGTTGCTGCCACCTCAATTACAGACGGCGCTTATCCTGTGCAGCAAGCCACCTACGATGACAGTTCGGGTGAATACAGCCTAGTATTGCTCAACACTGCGCCTGAGCAGTCGATGTTTCGCAGCGCCAATTTGCCATTAGCACGTCTAACCGACGAAGAAATTTCTGCGGGAAAATCGAGTGAACTGCGCGTTGAGAACGGACAACCGGCGCTGTATCTGACGTCCGACTTTCGCATTGAATATGTTCACAACGTTACTGAAACTCAAACCGATCCGCAGACTGGACAGGAAGAGGTCGTCATTGTTCGTCGAGAGCCCAGCTTTTGGACGCCATTTGCAGGAGCATTAGCCGGTCAGGCGGTTGGCAATTTACTCTTCCGTCCGCAGTACTACATGCCGCCAATTTATCGACCGGGTGTAGCTCTAGTCGGCCATGGCGGTTATGGAAGAAGCTATAACGAAGCCGTTTCGCACTATCGGTCACGCCACCAAGCACCTCCTGCTGAATATCGGAACCGTCAGTTTCGGTCAAGTGGCAGGCTACGCTCGCCTGGTACTACTGCCCCACGCGTTAATACCAATAGACCTTCAGGCAATGGCTACGGCAACAGTAATCTGCGACGTAATAACCGACGAAATGAGCGTGCTCGGCCTTCAGGTGGTAGTTTTGGTAGTTCACCACGCCGCTCGGCCCCACGTCGTAGCTCTGGTCGCAGACGGCGGTAATAGCTTAGTGCGATCGCGATGGTCACTACAGCATTAATGGGGATGACTGTGATAGTGGACGAGGTAAAGGGGCGATCGTAGCCCCCACTTCGACAATTTTCCTCACTCAACCCGCAGATTCCCCCCGCAAGGACTCGCCATCGGGCAGCAAAATCTCGGCGTCGCGAAAGATCAGGGCAGTCATAACGGATAACGTTGGCTAGCTCGTTCAGCTTTAGCCTAGCGAGAAACCGGAGCAGCAAGCGTTTAGGCCACCGGGCTAAACTAACGTGAAGGCGTCAAGGCCGAGACAAGGAGCTTCTTCTAATGGCGGCGGCACTGGTGCCTGCGATCGCCCCCCAAACCACGGTCGCCACCAGGCTGAGAGCAACGGCCCGAGCATCGATCGAGTAGTCAGTCACGTCGCCGCTGCTTAGCCCAATCATGCGGTTGAGCGGCACCACAACCAGCGCCAGATAGACCAACCCCACCGTGCCGCCGCCTAGGGCGGCCCCTCTGGCCAATCGTCGCGTTGTGCCGCCTAGGACACCCCCCAACCCTCCCAGCCCAGCGGATAGCCCAAAAAATATCCAAGCCGGATAAGAGGACACTAGGACAGGCAAACTAACGCCCACGTGATTTCGAAAAAACGGCCCGCCCCAGTTAAACACATAGTAAAAAAAGAGCACCACAATTAGGTATTGGCCGACGCCACCCACCAAGGCCCCGACCGCGCTGCCCAGCCAGGGGCGTTTGCGGCTTGCTGAAACCTGTTTTCCCATAGTATTTGGCTCAAGGGTAGAGGGAAACTCACAGCTACCGAGTCGGTGTGGTTGACTAGGGCTGCGTAAGTTGAGTCAGCTGGGATTGACGGTTACTTCAGGCTCATTGCTGCGATCGCATTGATGCCTAGAGCGGGCGCGATCGCTCGGATTTGCGGCTATCCCACGACAGCTCTAGTGCTTTGCGAAAGTCATCCATGGCCAGGGCGGCCCCATGGCCCAGACGAATATTGGTGTGGCCGCGCCCGATATAGGCTTCCGCCAGGGAAGGGCTGATCTCGATGGCGCAGTTAAAGTCGTCGAGGGCTAGCTCCCACTCGTCGAGAAAATAAAGGGCGTAGCCGCGATCGCAATAGGCCATGGCATCGCTCTCATTTAGCTCCAGGGCACAGTCAAAATCAGCGATCGCTGCTGGGTAGTCTTCTTGGCGGCTAAACACGCGGCCTCGGTTGGCCAAGATGCGGCCACTGTGAGGGTTGAAACGCAGGGCCAGGGTGTAGTCGGCGATTGCCCCCTCCATGTCGCCCACCTGGGCCCGCAGCAGCCCCCGGCTGTCGTACAAGTCAGCCAGGCGAAAGCGCAGGTTGAGCGGGGTGTCTTCGCTCAGAGTGGCGTCGGGGCTGTCGAGGGCCAGGCCCACTAGAGTCTGGTTGTAGGAGCGGTCTTGCAGCTCGGGGTTGAGCTCTAACACCGTGGTGTAGTCATCGATCGCCCCCTGAAAGTCGCCTAGCTCGTGGCGCAGCATGCCCCGATTGATGTAGGCCTCGGCATAGTCAACCTGGCAGTCGAGGGCGCGGTTGATGTCGAGGGTGGCCTGGTAGGTGTTGCGCAGCTGAAAATAGGCCACCGCCCGGTAGTTGTAGGCTTCGGCGTGGTGGGGCTGGCTCTGCAACAGCCGAGAAAAGTCGGCAACAGCAAACTGGTAGGCCTCGCGACGGTGTTCGGCCAGGGCGGCGATCGCCCCCTGTTTGAGGTAGGCCAGCCCCCGCCACAGCAGAATTTTGGCGAACTTGGGCTGCTCTGCTAGCACCACCGAGAAGTCTGTGATCGCCCCGCCGTAATCTTCTAAATCGAGCTTGATGCGGCCCCGGTTGGCGTAGGCTTTCACCGACGCAGGTTGAAGCTCTATGGCCTGGTCTAGATCGCCCAAGGCCTCGCCCAGCTGACCCGCCAGCCGGTGGACGCTACCCCGGTTGATGTAGGCATTGGTGAAGGTCGGCTCTAAGCGCAGAGCAGCCGAAAAGTCGTCGATAGCAGCCCCGTGGCGACCCAGGTCGCGATGGGCACAGCCTCGGTTGTAAAAGCCCTTGGCACAGGTACCATCTAGGGCTATAGCCTGAGAGAACTGGGCGATCGCCGCCTCAAAATAGCCCAAGCGGGCTTGCTCAATGCCGGTTTTGAGAAGGTCGCTAAGCTGACGCGCTTGAGTTGTCATAGGCCTGCCGGGGAATTTAACACTACGCGGCGTAAATCGAATCTGGGCAATGCTCTTGCCGATGCCCCTGAACCCCAAAGCTAATTTCCATTATGCCCGATTGAGTCAACCGTGGGGGTACTCAAATCTTTGCCTGACGCAGCGCCTGCACCGTGGTCACCACCCCAGCTGCCACCTGGTCAATCTCAGCGGCGGTAGTAAACCGCCCCAGGCCAAAACGCAGCGACGCGTAGGCCAGGCCATCCTCTCGCCCCAGCGCCTTGAGCACAGGGGAAGGGGCGGTGCTAGCGGTGCTACAGGCCGCCCCCGATGACAGCGCCACGATCCCCCGCAGCCCCAGCAGCAGCGCCTGGCCATCGACTCTCTCAAAGCTGACATTGAGGTTGCCGGGCAGTCGCTGGGTGGCATGGCCGTTGAGATGTAGGCCACCCAGGGGTTGCAGACTATCCCACAGGCGCTGGCGCAGCGCCACCAGCCGAGCCGCCTCTGCCTCCAGTTCAGCCAATCCCAGCTCCACCGCCTTGGCAAAGCCGACGATCTGAGGCGGATACAGGGTGCCCGACCTCAGCCCCCGCTCGTGTCCGCCGCCGTGAAGCTGCGGGGCCAGAGGCACCCGCGGCCGCCGCCGCACGTAGAGAGCACCGGTGCCCTTGGGACCATAGACTTTGTGGGCCGTCAGCGACAGCAGATCCAAGTTCATGGCCTCTACGTCGAGGGGAATTTTAGCAATCGCCTGGGCCCCGTCGCTGTGAAAAAAGACCTTGCGATCGCGGCACCGCGCTCCGATCTCGGCCAGGGGTTGCAGCACCCCGATCTCGTTGTTGGCTGCCATCACCGACACCAGCACGGTATCGTCACGAAAAGCCTTCTCTAAGGCATCAAGATCCACTAGCCCATCGGGCTGCACCGGCAGGTAGGTGACCTCAAAGCCCAGGGATTCAAGATACCGACAGGGGTCGAGCACGGCGCTGTGCTCGGTCTGCACTGTAATGATGTGTCGCCCCCGGCTAAAGCAGGCTTCGGCAATGCCTTTAATCGCCAAGTTGTTGGCCTCGGTGGCCCCGCTGGTAAAGACAATTTCCTCAGGGCTGGCGTGAATGGCAGCGGCGATGGTTTCCCTAGCCTTCGTCACCGCCGCCTCGGCCTCCCAGCCGTAGGCGTGGGTGAGGCTGGCGGGGTTGCCAAAGTGCTCGGTAAAAAACGGCAGCATCGCCTCCACCACTCGCGGATCTACCGGAGTCGTGGCGTGGCAGTCGAGATAAATCGGTCGATGTACCATAGGCTCTATGAATACTCCCAGTCACCTGATTCTCAACCTGGCCCTGCTGCGTCGCCCGGTGACCCCGGCCATGACCTGGCCGATCTTGATCGGTGCGCTGATTCCCGATGCAGCCATGTTTGTATTCTACGGCTGGGCTCGCTGGCAGGGTCTGCCCGAGCAAACTATCTGGGGCGAGGCCTACTACAGCCAGCCCTGGCAGGCCATCTTTGCCGTGGGCAACTCCATGCCCCTGGGGCTGCTGGGGGTAGCGATAGGCTATAGCCTCAGGCGGTCCTGGTTTGGCCCTTCGCTCGGTTTTTTGGGAGCCAGCATGGTGCTGCACCATCTGGCCGACCTGCCCCTGCACCATGACGACGCCCACCAGCACTTTTGGCCCCTCAGCTCGGTGCGCTTCATTAGCCCCGTCTCTTATTGGGATGTAGACCACTTGGGCCGTTTGGGAGCCACGATAGAACTGGTGCTGGTGCTGATCGCCAGCGCCTACCTGCTGCCCCGACTCAGCTCGAGGTTTAGCCAAGCACTGCTGGGGGTCACGGTAGCGCTGACCGCCGTGGCCTACAGTGCACTTGTGCTCGTGCCCCTAATCTAGTACCGAGGTCTAAACACCTGGTACTGATTGCGGCCAGCGTCTTTGGCGGCGTAGAGAGCTTGGTCGGCAAGTTCTAAAATGGCCTCGGCTGGGCTGTCGGGGGTAGGGGTTACGGTAGCAATCCCAAAGCTGAGGGTGATGGTATCGCCGCTGGGGCTGGCCCCGTGGGTCAGATCGAGGGTTTGCAGGTGATGGCGCACCAGCTGCACTACGCGAATGGCCCCGGCAACATCGGTATCGGGCAGCACCAGGGCAAACTCTTCACCACCGTAGCGGGCGGCGAGGTCAGCGGGGCGACGAACGCCGAAGCGAATGGCGCTGGCAATCTCCACCAGACATTGGTCTCCCGCAGCGTGGCCGTAGGTGTCGTTGTAGGGTTTGAAGTAGTCGACATCGGCCAGCACCACGCTCAGCGGTTTGCGCTCTCGGGCCAGTCGCTGCCACTCTTGTTTGAGGTATTCATCGAGCCAGCGGCGGTTGGCCAGCTGCGTAAGGCTATCTACCTTGGAGATGCGATCGAGTTCTTCGTTAACTGCCTGGAGCTGGCGGTATAGCTCGGCCTGGTGCAGAGCCGTATTGAGCTGATCGGCGAAGTGTTGCAGCATGTTGGCCTCAAAGGGCTGCCACTGGCGGTGTTCACCGCAGGCATGAACCACCAAAATGCCCCACAGAGGCTGGCAATTCTGGGACGGATACTCGTTTCGAGTCGGTTCCCGAACGCTTCGCGAATCGCCCCCAAAGGGATGGGCAATGGGCGCAATCATCGCCGACTTAACCTTGATAGCTAAGAGAAACGCGGTCACGTCGGGAGACCAGGGCTCTGCCGGAATGTCATTGACGATGTAAGGCTGCCACGTATATAGCCTCTCCAGGTATGCAGCAGGCAGTGGCCCGGTCGGAATCAGGCTGTCGGTGATGGTGGCGTAGTCGGGGCTGGTCGCCTGCTGGGCAATGCGGCGATCGCCATTGGCCAAGATCTGAAAAATCACCGCTCGGTCGGCATTAAACACTGTTTTAATGCCGGCTACCGTGGCACCCAAAATAGTTTCCAGGTCGAGGCTTTCGCGCATGCGCGCCGTCAGCATGCGCAGCAGCTGCTCTTGCCCCACTCGGCGACTGAGGGCAGCCTCGGTGGCCCTGAGGCTGGCCTGCAACTGTCGGCGCTCGGTGCAGTCTTCGGCCCAACCCACCATATAGCGGGGTTGATTTTGGTCATCGTTGACCACTTGCACATGAGCCTGCACCCAACGCACGTCACCGTTGGGGCGCACAATGCGATATTCCCGTCGCACAGAATTGCCATCAAACTGTCGCCCTAGGGAAGCCTGCACCCGAGACAAATCGTCGGGATGCACCTGCCGGAGCCACAAGCTGGGATTGCTATAGAGCAACCCTGGATCATGGTCCCAAATGCGTTCGTAGGCTGCGCTGACGTACAAAAACTGGCCCGACACCGCATCGCGAATAAACAAGACCTGCTCGACGTGGTGGGTAAAGAGATCAAACAGCTGCTCAGTTTGGCCACGGACAGAAGAAGCCTGGAGCTGCTGTTGCAGCCCATGTTGATAAACGCCCTGGCCCAGGTGGCGAGCCACATGCACTAACAAATTACGGCTTGATAAGTTCCACGAGCGGGGGCTGCGGCAGTGGTGGGCAATCAGTAGGCCCCACAAGTGGTATCCCGCAAAGATCGGTACCGCAAGAATGGCCTGCACCTGCAGGCGACTCAACAAGTCGGCGTAGCAGGGGGCAAGAGTGCCCTGTTGCACATCGGCCACCAAGCTCAGCTGGCCTCGGCGATCGCGCTCCTCCCAGCCATTGGCAAAGCAGGATTCGCTAATTCGCTCGCCCCGCAAAGGCTGCCAAGGGGCATTCACCGACTCGGCGATGACAAAGCCATCGTGGGGAGACAACACCTGATAGACCACGACCCGATCGGTGTCGAGCAGTGGACGCAGCCGATCTACCGCTTGTTGAAGCAATACCTCTAGCTCACCGCCCGCTGCCGCCGTGTCGCAGATTGCAGTCACCGTGTCTAGAATCTGCGCTTGACTAATATCGGGCTGGGGGAGGGATTGGCGCGTCATGCGTCAGCCATAGCAAGAGAAAAGCAATGATATTTGGCAAGCCACGACCCGCCATTAACCTTAGCCGCTGCACGGTGGGTCTCACCCATTAGCTATACAAAAGCCCCCACCCCGATTCCCGACTCCCGCTCATGGGAAAAGCCCAGCTGAGCCGAGAAACATTTTTTTCTAACCCTAGCCTAAGAGTCACGCCCTGACGAATACCAGACTTGCTCTAACCCTGTGCCAAAAGCTGAAGCATCTCACCACCAAAAAGGCACTTAATCGAGATGATTTGACTTCAAATTAAGGCACAGCGGCTAAAACAGCTTGGGTAAGCCTACCGAAATCTAAGAAATGGCTCACATCTAGCGATTCTACCCTTTCTTGGGGTTCTGGCTACCCCAAACGCGATCGCCCTAGGCAAGGATCACCGATGCAACCCAGCCCCTCACCCCAAAAATATTGCAGAATGTAAAGAGAATGGTTTACCCCCGGGACTAGCCCATGACATCCCTTGCGATCGCTCCCCAGTCTGTGGTCACCGCCGCTTTGCCCGCCGGCGGCCCCGACCCCGCCCGGTTTGACTGGGCCGAGGCCTGGTACCCCGTGGCCTATGTAGAAGACCTCGACCCGGTGCAGCCCACTCGCTTCACGCTGCTCGATCGGGGCATTGTCATCTGGTGGGATGCCAAGGGCCAGGCCTGGCGAGTGTTTGAAGACAAATGCCCCCACCGCCTCGCCCCCCTATCCGAGGGCCGGGTCAATGAATCTGGCGAGCTAGAGTGTCCCTACCACGGCTGGGCGTTTTCTGGCGACGGTGCCTGCACCCACATTCCTCAGCAGGCAGCTGAGGCCAAGGCGCATCAGTCGGGTCGGGCCTGCGCCGTCTCCATGCCCACCGCCATTCGGCAGGGGCTGCTATTTGTCTATCCCGGCAAAGTAGAGCATGCGCCCCAAGTTGAAGTGCCCATCATCGGCCCACTTGAGGATGAGCCCGAGGGCTGGGTGGTGCTCAACACCTTTCGCGACCTGCCCTACGACGCCCTCACCCTGCTCGAAAACGTGCTGGATGCCAGCCACATTCCCTACACCCACCACAAAACCGTGGGCAAGCGAGAAAACGCCGCCTCGATGGAAATGGATGTCTTAGAAGCAGGAAAACAGGGATTTCGAGGACTTTGGCCCGAAGGCCCCCGCAAGGGCACGCTGGGCACCCAGCACACCACCTTCGTCGCCCCGGCGTTGATGTACCACGACCTCACCTCAAAGCAGTTTGGCCGCACCCTGACTGTGGTCTATGCCACCCCTATGACCAAGGGCAGGTGCCGGTTGTTTGCTCGCTTTCCCTTTAAGTTTTCGTCAAAACTGCCCGCCACAGTGATTGGCCTCACGCCCCGCTGGTACAGCCACATTGGCAATAATGGCGTGCTCGAAGACGACCAGATTTTTCTGCATCTGCAGGAGCGCGAACTGGAGAAAGCCAACCGCACCTACGCCCAAGCCTGCTACCTGCCCACCCAGGCCGATCGCTACGTGCTAGCCTTTCGCAACTGGGTCAGCGACTTTGAGGCTGATCCCTTTCCTGGCCAAACTCTCGAACCGGCGTTGAGCCAAGTCGCGCTGCTCGATCGCTACCACTCCCACACCCAGCACTGCAAAAGCTGCCGCACAGCTCTGAACCGCATTCAAACCCTACGCTGGGGGCTGCTGGGGGTGAGTGCGGTGGTCTGGTCGCTGCTGCCGATCGCGATCGCCACGGGTAACTTCACCGGCCTTGCCGCTATCCTGCTGGGTCTGCTGCCTTTATCCACCGCTGCGGCCTGGGCGGGCCTGGGCATTCTAGAACGTCGGTTTTATGAAGGCCGGGCGATTCCACCCCGCAACCTGCCCGAGAAAAAAGCCAAGGCTAGAGGTTGATTGGCACGGAGAATGTCTGGCCAAGCAAGGCCATCGCGCTCGGTCTTTGCCGGCAGCCTGGAATGTCTAGGCTAATCGGCTGGAATAACTTGCACCATACCCACCAGGTCAATGCCGGCGGGGGTCACTGCTAGCTGGCGAATATCGACCTCTGACCCCAGGTCGAAGGCAATCTCATCTAATGCGATCGGCGACTGCGGTTCTCCGATCGCTGGCACCACCCTAGCCACCGGCTGCTCTAAACACAGCCACCGGCCATCCCGCATCGCTAACCCCAGGCTTAGCTCCAGGGCGTCATCGCTAAGGGATGCCCCTGGCCAGCGCAGCGTCATGCGATCGCTCGCCAGAGCAATATCAACTTCAGGGGACTCGTTGCCGTCCCCCAGCCAGCTCACTAAGGGAATCTGCTTTTCGGACACTGCTCCGGCCAGCAGTTGCTTTAGCACATCACGCAATCCCTGGCCCAGCAGCGGAGAACCCAGAGAAGCGCGCAGATCTTCGGCTAGCACTGTCACCTGGCCATCAACAGGAAAGGGCTGCAACAGCCGCAGTGGCTTACCCCGCAGCACCTGCGGCAAATTTACGCGAATATCCGTAGCCTTGACGTCGGCCTGACTGACGTGCAGCCCTTGATACACCGCCTGGCGAGCCGCCAGCGTCACTCCCGGCAGGTAGCCGCCTAAAATTTGGCGATCTTTGCCGTCGATCGCGAACTCTAGCCCCTCCAAGTGGTCGAGCTGGGTGTGCAGCCACAGGCGAATGGCGGGGGGCAGCAGCCGACTGATGATGCGGCTGCCCTTCGCGGCGTCGGCAGAATTGGCAGGGTCAGAGGTCATAGGCGAACTACAAAGAACAAGACTCAATGATTCTGGGCGCGCTTCTGAGGAAAGCCAACGTCCCGACCATCACATCCCCAAACTCTAGCAGGGGATGTGTCGCAGATTGGAGCGTGAGCTGGTGGCGAAGCGATCGCATCCCCCCACCCTTCCCATCCGCCGCCAAAGTCATGGTTCCCTGACGCAATAATACGCACGGGGATCAATTTGTCATGAATTCATGACAAATTGATCCCCGAACCCCTACTCTCTCGCTAATAGAACCAGAAAAGCCTTGCCAGGGGCTTGATCCCAGCGGTAGTTTTTGTCATGCTACATGGCAACGGTTGATCCCCACCTGAACCTGAAGCCCGGCAGCTAGGCAACGAGATTCTAGCCGGAGTATCCTGATCCCGATCGCGGGATCGGTAGCGCACTCCCGCTGGCAGCTATCCCCTTCGGCCTGTCGTGATTGATCGTCTGTCATCCTGGTCTCTATGAGGAGAGTGCTTTATGTCTTCCCCCCGCCCACCCTTAGAAGAAATGACCCTGCGGCAGCTCCGCAAAGTGGCCAGTGAGTATGAGGTGTCCCGCTACAGCCGCATGCGCAAGACCGAGCTAATTGAGGCGATTCAAGCTATTGATGTCAAGCGCGGTTTAGGGGCAGCACCAGTTTCTGCCCCAAAGGTGCCAGCGGTAGTACCCGCTACGGTCGGCGCTACCGCTGGGGCGACTCCCGCCCACACCGCTCCAACTCCGCCCCCGGTGGAGGTGCTGGCCACTGTAGATGAAGGTCTGGCCGACTTGCCCAGCGGCTACGGCGAAAGCCGCGTTGTGCTCATGCCCCGTGACCCTCAATGGGCCTACTGCTACTGGGATATTCCCCACACCCACAAAGACGAACTGCGGCGGCAGGGGGGCTCACGGCTGGCCCTGCGCTTCTACGATGTCACCGATATTGATTTTCTGCGCCAAACTCCCCACAGCTTGCAGCAGTACGAGTGTGACGAAATGGCGCGGGAGTGGTACATACCCATTCCGGTGAGCGATCGCGACTACGTGGCCGAGATCGGCTATCTCTGCAACGATGGCCGCTGGCTGGTGCTGGCCCGCTCCCTGCCCGTCCACATTCCCCCCGTCTACCCCTCCGACTGGGTCGAAGACCACTTTGTCACCGTCGATTGGCAAGCCGACCTGCGCGGCAAGGCTGTAGCGGCGCTCAAGCACCCCAGCCAGCGCGCCGCCGAAAGCACCAGCGCCATCTACGACGAAGTCTATGCCATGACCCAATCCACCGAGGCCCAGCGGGTCGACGGGTCACTCTTTGGTTCCATGCAGCATGTACCGGGTTCCATGGCACCCGAAAAGGCCGTCAGCTCCTACGTGTTTCCCTCCGGAGCCGGGCTGTGGGCCATTCCTGGTGCCGCAGCTGGGGTGCCTACCATGTCGGGCATTGGTGCCTTTAACGAACTCACCATGTCGGGGGCAGGGTTCAGCGGGGCAGGGTTTACTATGTCCGGCGCTGGGCTGACCATGTCAGGGGCGGGCTTCTCGGCCTCTGCGCCGCCCATTCGGCCCCGCAAGTTTTGGCTAGTGGCCGATGCCGAGCTGATTGTCTACGGAGCCACCGAACCCGATGCCACCGTCACCATTGGCGGGCAGCCGATCAAGCTCAACTCCGATGGCACCTTCCGGTTCCAAATGTCGTTCCAGGACGGCAACATCGACTATCCAATCATGGCGGTAGCGGCGGATGGCGAGCAAACTCGCGCCATCCACATGACCTTCGATCGCGCTACCCCCTCGCGCCGCACCAACACCAAAGACGAAGCAATGTTGGAGTGGTTGCCCTAGGCTGCCTCGCTTAACGGCAGAATCACAAGTTAAGGAGCGTCCCTAGGGGTGCTCCTTTTTTTGCGAAATGCGACAACTCCCCGCATAGAATGAGTTGTTACCCCCCGCCTGGCGACCCCGATTTCGATCGTTAACCCCTAAGTAAATTCCTAAACCGTGAAACTATTTCTATTCCATACTCCTGAAGAAGTGCCTGAGCAGGGTGCACCCGACTGTGCGATCGCCATCGACGTGCTGCGCGCCACTACCACCATGGCGGCAGCCCTGGCGGCAGGAGCCGAGGCAATTCAAGTGTTTAGCGACATTGACGACCTGCTCACCACCAGCGAAACCTGGCCCACCGAAAAACGGCTGCGAGCGGGCGAACGGGGCGGCGGCAAAGTTGAGGGCTGCGACTTAGGTAACTCGCCGCTCGATCACTCCCCAGAACTTTCCGGCGGCAAGCGCCTGTTTATGAGCACCACCAACGGCACCCGCTGCCTCAAGCGAATCGAGCATGCCCCCACGGTGATCACCGCCGCCCTCACCACCCGCCAGGCCGTCGTGGATTTTTTGCTCGCTCAGCAACCTGAAACCGTTTGGCTCGTTGGCTCCGGCTGGGAGGGCACCTATTCCTTAGAAGACACAGTTTGTGCTGGGGCCGTCATTCACGGGGCGATCACCGCCACCGGGCAGACCTTTAAGGATTTGGCCGGGAATGACGCGGCGATCGCCGCCGTCAGCCTTTACCTACAGTGGCAAGACCAGTTGCTCGACCTGATGCACTACGCCAGCCACGGCCAGCGCCTGCTGCGCCTCAACAACGAAGCCGACTTGCAATACTGCGCCCAGCTCGACGTGCTCAACATCGTGCCCCGCCAGCATGAGCTAGGCGTGCTGGGGCTATAGGTGATAGCTGGGAAAAAAGTACTCCTCGAAATAATCTTCCTGGTTCGCTTTTCCTCTCCAGCCTTAGTTTCCATTTGAGGTTGTCTCAGCCAGCCCTCAGAATTTTTGCCTATGCTCTAGGGAAACTAACCTGAATAAATCCCTACCAGCACTCCCAGGGCAAGGAAACTACCATGGCCGTTAACTACGATTTGGTCATTATTGGCGGCGGTTCTGCCGGGCTAGTCGCCGCCAGTGCCGCTGCCCAGCTCAAAGCTAAAGTCGCCCTGGTCGAACGAGAAGACCGCCTTGGCGGCGACTGCCTGCATTACGGCTGCGTGCCCAGCAAATCCCTCATCCACGCGTCGCGGGTGGCTCATGAAGTCTCGCGCGGCCCCGAGTTTGGCGTTTACGCCCAGCTCGAAAAAATTAACTTTCAGGCGGCCCTGGGCCATGTGCATCGGGTGATCGACACCATTCAGGTGCACGATTCCACCGAGCGCTTTGAGTCGCTCGGGGTCGAGGTGATCTATGGCAAAGGCGAATTCACCGACTCCCGCACCTTTACCGTCAACGATCGCGCCCTCAAGGCCCGCAGCTACATCATTGCCACCGGCTCGCGCCCGGCCAACCCCAATATTGAGGGGCTAGAGGAAGCGGGCTACATCACCAACAAGACGGTGTTTTCCCTCAAGCACCAGCCGCAATCTTTAGCTGTCATTGGCTCTGGCCCCATTGGCTGTGAGCTGGGCCAGGCTTTTGCCCGGTTGGGCACCGAGGTCACCCTGATCGGCGGCCAAGACCATATTCTGCCGAAAGAAGAGCCCGAAGCCGCCGCCGTGGTGCAGGCGCAAATGGAGAAAGATGGCGTCCGCATGCTCAACGGCACCCGCGCCCAGCGAGTTGAGGTCATCAACGGCAAAAAGCACGTGCACACCACCCATGGCACCGTGATCGTTGACGACATTTTGCTGGCGGCGGGCCGGGCACCCAACGTCGATGCGCTGAACCTAGAGGCCGCTGGGGTCGCCGTGGGCAAGGAGGGAATTACCGTGAACCCCAAGCTGCAAACCACCAATTCTCGTATTTACGCCGCGGGAGATGTGATTGGCGGTTATCAGTTCACCCACGTAGCGGGTTATGAGGGGGCCGTGGCGATGCAGAACGCCCTGCTGTTGCCCACCAAAACTGCCGATTATCGGGTCATACCCTGGGCCACCTTCACTGACCCTGAGTTGGCGCGGGTGGGCCTGACCGAAGCTCAGGCCCGCGATCGCTACGACGATGTGTACATTCTTAAGCAGGACTTTGCCGGAGTCGATCGCGCCCTAGCCGAGGCCTCTAGCCAAGGGTTTGGCAAGATCATCACCCGCAGCAATGGCGAGATTTTAGGGGCGCACCTGGTTGGGCCCCATGCCGGAGAGCTGATTCACGAAATTGTGCTGGCCATGAGTAACAACCTCAAGGTCGGCGCGCTGACCAGTATGATTCACATCTACCCCACCCTGGCGGAGGTGAACAGCAAGGCAGCGCTTCAGCTGACGAAGCAGAAGTACGCCAAAAATCAGCGCCTTCAGGGCGGGCTAACCAAAGTATTTGGGGTGCTGCGCTCCTGGGGCTAAGGTGGAACAGAGGGATGAAACGCCCACAGTCCAAGAGGTAGCGCCAACGCCTAGGTAAATACCGAAGAAAACTTGGAAAAGCTTCACATAAGGCTTATTCTTTCTTTACGTAGGTTCGCTTACATTAGTCATAAGCCGCTAAGGCTTCTATAGGGTACGTACTATACTGAAACATCTAAGAACTAGGGCCTCCAGCTTTCGAGCTGGGGGCCTTAGTTTTTGGGGTTCACGGTATAAGGGTTAAGGCGGTTGACAAGAACCAGGAGAAGCGGTGCAGCGATTAATGGTTGAGCCTGATCAGGTGGTTGCTGACCAGCTTTGTCTGAGCAGCAACCAGCAGCATTACTTGTATCGGGTGCTGCGACTGGGGGCTGGGCAGCAGTTTGTGGCCCTCGACGGCCAGGGGCAGCAGTGGATCGCTACGCTGACTGCCAAATCGGATGTAGCGACGATCGCACCCCTTGCCCTGCCATCCTCGGCTACCCAAATCTCGGTTACTCTGGCGATCGCCCTACCCAAGGGCAGCGGCTTCGACGATGTGGTGCGCCAGACTACCGAGTTGGGGGTGAGCACACTACAGCCGATCATTAGCGATCGCACCCTGCACCAGCCCAACCCCAAGAAGCTAGAGCGCTGGCAGCGCATTGCCGCCGAAGCCACTGAACAGTCGGAACGGCTGTTGCTGCCCCAGATCCTTCCCCCTGTGCCCTGGCGAGACTATCTCAAGCGGTCGAGCGAGGGAAATCGATGGATCTGCGTGGCGCGAGGCGATGCCCCCCACCTGCTGGCGGTGGCTCAGGCGAGCGATCCCGTCCGTCCTGCCGTGGTTGCCACCGGGCCAGAGGGGGGCTGGACTGAGGCTGAGATGGAGGGAGCGATCGCAGCAGGTTTCCAGCCAGTTTCCCTAGGGCCTCACATTTTGCGGGCCGTTACGGCTCCACTGGCCGCGCTTACCCTGGTCATGGCCGCCCATGCCCTAAACGAATTTAAAGACATCTAAAGCAGTCTTCGGAGTCATTCTCAATAACAAAAAATTATTGCAAATACCCCAAAAAGTTCGCTACTATTCTCATTAAGGATCAGTTATTGAAATCTAGCGGGGAGAGACCAGGCCATGGCTGCTTACACTCCATCAGCCCTTAAAGCCGAACTCAACGAGCGCGGCTGGCGCATGACTCCCCAGCGAGAGACCATGCTCAAAACCTTCCAAAATTTGCCCGAAAGCACTCACCTTAGTGCCGAAGATCTGTGCGGCATGCTGGAGAAAGAAGGTGAACCCATCAGCCTCTCCACCATTTACCGCAACCTCAAGCTGATGGCGCGCATGGGCATTTTGCGCGAGCTAGAGCTGGCCGAGGGCCAAAAGCGCTACGAGATCAATCAGCCTGCCCCCCACCACCACCACCACCTGATCTGCGTGCGGTGCAACAAGACCATCGAGTTCAAAAATGACTCGGTGCTCAAGGTGGGGGCCAAAACCGCCGATCGCTCCGGCTACCACATTTTGGATTGCCAGCTGCTAATCCACGGCATCTGCCCCAGCTGCCAGCGATCGATTGTGCCGATTTAAGGGGGTATGAGGTGTAGGGTTCAGGGTTTAAGGGCTGTGATCAGCCCTAAACCCTGAACCCTTATACCTTGCACCCGTCTAAAGCACTTCGTGGGTGTATTTGTGCTGCTTGACGTTGTCGTTCTTTGAAATTTTGCGCTGGCTGTTGAGCACCCGCTTTCTCTCGGTGGAGTAGTTGAGATCGCGGCGCAGGGTGCCTACAGGAACTAGCTCTGTCGCGGCGGGCCGAGATTGGTAGGTGCGGGCGGCGGCCAGGATGCGCTCTTCGTAGTCAGAGCAGGGTTGGGCGGGGGCCGCAGCGATCTCGGGTAGTTCCAACGCTAGGGCTTGGGCCATGGTGGTGCCACAGATGGCGCTGTAGGAGGTTGGCACCCCTTGAATTACCGATTCTAAATAGGACGACGGAATCGGCTCAAGCACCTGAATCTCGATAGTCTCGCCCTCTTGGCGCAGGTAGCAGGTGGCCAGGCCCACCACCAGGTAGCTGTCAGCTGGGACGGTGTCGGCTGGGGTCTGAGGTGCAGTTTGAACCATGAAAATACCGGGGATTTTAACAAGGAAAAGCAGTGTGATGATCGGCAATCGGCCCTTAAGGGGCGATCGCCACAGGGTGAAATTACGATCCACCCCTCGAATCTGCATTTTAGCCCCAGGGCCAAGGGGGCTGCGATCGCCCTTCCAAACCGTCACAAAACACAACTTCTGGTTACCGATGGGCCGCGTGCCACTCCTGGGCCTGCTGGTGGATTGCCGCTAACTCCTCGTTATCCATCCGGTCTAGGTTCTTGATAATAAAGCTCATGCGGCCCTGGGCTTGCAGCTTGTTGCGGTGGCGATGGAGAAAATCCCAGTAAAAGTAGTTAAACGGGCAGGCGTCTTCCCCGGTGCGCTGTTTGGGGTTGTAGCGGCAGCCCTTGCAGTAGTCGCTCATTTTGTTCACATAGTTGGCCGACGAGGCGTAGGGCTTAGAGGCCAGCAGCCCGCCATCGGCAAACTGGCCCATGCCAATCACATTGGTTTGCATTACCCAGTCGTAGGCGTCGATAAACACCGCGTGAAACCAGTCTTTGACCTCCTGGGGCACAAACCCAGCAATCAGCGAGAAGTTGCTAAGAATCATCAGCCGCTGAATGTGGTGGGCATAGCCGGTGCGCTTGATCTGGTCAATCACCTGGTGCAGGCAGTTCATCTCCGTCTCGCCAGTCCAGAAAAACTCGGGTAGGGGCTGGCGGTGGTCAAACCAGTTGCGATCGCCATAGTCGGCATCAAAGTGCAGATACAGACCACGCATGTACTCCCGCCAGCCCATCACCTGGTGAATGAAGCCCTCTACGCTGTTGATCGGCAGGTCATGCTCCGCCAACGCCGCCTCCGCCCGTTCTACCACTTCTAGCGGGTGCAGCAGGCCCAGGTTCAGGTAGGGCGAGAGCAAGGCGTGCCACATTGTGTCCTCGCCGGTAACCATCGCATCTTGGTAGGGGCCAAAGGTCTTGAGCCGCTCTGCAATAAACCCATCTAGCACTTGCAAAGCCTGCTCGCGGGTGACGGCCCAGCAAAAAGGAGTGGCCTCGCCAAAGGTCAAAATCTCTAACTTTTCTACCCGGTCGATCACAGCCTGGGTGGTGGCGTCAGGCTCAAACCAGTGAGCGGCCGGGGTATTGAGCTTGCCCTTGGGGGGTTTGCGGTTGTCTTTGTCAAAGTTCCACTGGCCACCCAGCGGCTGGTCGCCTGTCATCAGCAGGTCAAAGCGCTGGCGGCCTGCACGGTAAAAGCTCTCCATCAGCAGGCCCTTGCGCTTGTCGGCCCAGGCGTTGAAGTCCTTAGCCGGCCAAAGAAAGAGATTGTTGTCGAGAATCACAACCTTGCAGGGCAGATCTAGCCCTTGCAACCAGGCGGTGAACGGATGGTCGGTAGCATCCATCAGCCGCAGTTCGGTAATGCCCTCGGTCCTAACCCAGGCGCGCAGGGCAGTTGCGGTGTCGTTGGCGATCGCGTAGGTAACAGCCCACCCGGCCTGCTTAAGTTCGCCGGCAAAGTGGCGCATCGCTGACCACACCAGCACCAGCTTTTGCCTGTGGTAAGAGCGCTCCTCAGCAAAGGTTTGGGATTCTATGAACAGAACTGGGGCGTCTTTGCCCTCACAGCTGGCTAGTGCAGCCTGATTTTGCCAGAGCTGATTACCCAGTACCCAAACCCCAATGGTCATTTGTGCTGCGTCCTTAAAACCGCCTGCTTCATTGTTACGCAGGTTGCCAAGAAGCAAGGACTCAAGCACGTGGGATGGCCGTCTCGACTGTTCCAGATCGACGGGATGCCCAACCGACAAACCGTGGATTTAACCAAAGCCTGATGCCTAATCTCGCAGGGTGGAGGGCCGTCCGGTCAGGCGCTGAAAGAGGAGCTGAACGCCCAGCAAGAATATCCCCAGGGCCGCTAGCCCAAAGATCCCAGCCCCCAGGGCAGCCATGCCAACGACCAGGGTGCGCACCGCCGATGAAATATTCACCACCGCTGGGTTGTCGGACAGCACGGGCCGGGCGGCAAAGTTAGCGGCGATCGAGAGCATCATGCGGTAGGCCAGCATAGCGATGGTGCCTGCGACAAAGGAACCGCTAAAGCACTGGAGAATCTTGCCGGTGGCAGGAGGAGCCAGGGGGCTAGAGGTAGGGTCGTCAGTCATAGGAGTTAAGTTACTCAAAACGTTTGTATCTCATTTTACCTAGGGTCGGTCATGCCCTACCCCTGCCAAAAGAGATGGGGAAAGTTCGTAGGGTGGGCAATGCCCACCATCCTCGCGGCCAGTACTAGAGAGTCTAGTCTTGCCCAAACGGAAACTGAATCTTATTCAGCAAGTCGTAGAAGGGTTGCCAGTTGTCGTCGGTCGTGATGGGTTCCCAGATCGCCTCAATCTCGGGACGCAAAAGTACGGTGGAGGGGTTGGTGCGTTGCAGTAATGAGGCAACATCTGCCATCTTCTCTGCATCAAGGCTTTGCAAACAGCGATGGTAGGTCTGTCGCCAGGTTTCAAGCGGAGCCGCCGCCGCCGAGTCAGAGGCTTGCAGCACGGTGCTAAAAATTTGGCTGATATCGTCGCGCCAGCCGATGGAGAACTGCTCGGTCAGCCCCAGGAAGAAATCGTGATAACCCACTTCTACAACGCTTAGCAATTCAATGGTTTGGCTGACTAAGGTACTAGCCAGATCGCCCGTAAGGGCTTCAAAGCCCAATTTGCGAAGCATGCGCTGCTGGTAGTAGGCTTCGTAACGCTCTTTGAAGGGCTCCAGAGCGGCTTCGAGATCGGCTTCGGGCATGATCAGCTTGAGGGGCTTTTGCAGCGCCTTCAGGTTCATTTGGCAAATGATCGGCTGGTTGCCGTAGCTGTAGCGGCCGGCATAGTCAAAGTAAGCGGCGGTGAAACGGGGGTCGTAGCCGTCAATAAAAGCGAAGGGGCCGTAGTCAAAACTTTCGCCTGTGATCGACATGTTGTCGGTGTTAAGCACAGCGTGACAAAAGCCTACCGACATCCACTGGGCAGCGAGGCGGGCAACGCGATCGCACAGTTCTCCATAAAAATGCAGATACCGCTCCTGGGTATCGGTAAACAGCCGCGCCTCGGGGTAGTAAATATCGATCACATGCTCCAGCAGCTTGGCAATCAGGTCGGGGCGGTTGTGGTATTCCAGCCGCTCAAAGGTGCCAAAGCGAATGTGCGATTGACTAAAGCGCACCAGCACCGACGATCGCGTGGGTGAAGGCTCATCGCCGCGCCAGAGCGCTTCCCCCGTTTCGACCAGGCTGAAGGCGCGGGAGGTATTTACCCCCAGCGCATGGAGCGCTTCTGCCGCCAACACTTCGCGCACACCACCCTTGAGGGTAAGCATACCGTCGCCGCCGCGCGAGTAGGGGGTGGTGCCAGAACCCTTGGTGCCAAAGTCGTAGAGGTTGCCATCGGTGCCGCGCACCTGGCCGTAGAGAAAGCCCCGCCCATCGCCCAGAAAAGGGTTATATTCACCAAACTGGTAGCCGTGGTAGCGCAGAGCCATAAATGGCTCTCGCCCCTGAAACTTGCCAAAGGCTTCGGTAAAGTTGTCGTCGCTAACGGTGGCCGGGTCAAGGCCGAGTCGCCGCACGACATCGTCGTTGCGAAATCGGAGGATGTGCTGCGGAAATTTGGCGGCAGCGACGATGTCGTAGTAGTCATCCCCTAGAGACTCTAGGGCGGGCAGATAGTCGAGGGCAAGCAGGGGATTGGCAGCAGTCATAAAACTGAAGTTAAGCGAGGGGACTTTAGCAACAGGAGTATTACTAAAGTATTGCAAAAAATTTTGCAGGTTGGCATTTTGAGAGCCTTGCCCCAAAGCAGCGAGCTGTCGCCAGTGCCGATTTGGCTGTGCCCCGTCAAACATCTCTAAAGGCTACAAAGGAAGGATACTTACCCTTATGGATAGTTTCTCTCCCACGGGCCTGCGCTATGGCTAAACTGATTTTGATACGCCATGGGCAAAGCCTGTGGAATGCGGTCAACAAATTCACCGGCTGGGTCGATATCCCCATGAGCGAGCGGGGGCGGGCGGAGGCGACGATCGCATCGTGCAAACTACGCGATGCGGGCTACACCGTCGATATCTGCTTCACTAGCATGCTGATTCGGGCGATCGAAACGGCGATCGTTTGTCTGACCGAGTGCGATGAGGTGTGCGGTGGCCGCCTACCCTACATCTGGCACGACCCAGCAGAACCCGACTGGCACGGCTGGGATCGCCACTTTGGCGAACCCGACAAAGAACTCAAAATCATTCGCTCCCCCGCGCTAGACGAACGCTACTACGGCGATCTACAAGGGTTGAATAAAGCCGAAATGTCGCTGAAATTTGGGGCGCAGCAGGTTCACCTCTGGCGGCGATCCTTCAATGTGCGACCGCCAGGGGGCGAGAGCCTGGAGGACACAGTAAAGCGCACGGTACCGTTTTTTGAAGCAGCGATTTTGCCAGAGCTAAAGGCCGGAAAAAATGTGATGGTGGCCGCCCACGGCAACTCGCTGAGATCGATTTTGATGGTACTCGATCGCCTCAGTGAAGAGGCCGTGGCCAGCCTAGAACTGGCCACGGGTGTACCGATTATCTATGACGTAAATGCCGAAGGCGTGTTTACCAACAAAGTAATACTGGTGTAATAAAAACCACAGCCATCGCGTAGGTTGGCTGACGCACTAGCAAACCCCAACAAAACCCAATCGGTGTTGGGTTCCACTGCGTTCTACCGAACCTACGTGAACACTATTGCGGACAGCACTAAGATTTTCGAGTTCTGCGTGGATACCGTTCTGCTGAACGGCTTAATGGATGGATGTATTGGTGCGATCGCTCCCCCGTCAACCTTGGAGCCAGGGGAAGGCCATCGCGCGGGTTACACCTGCCAAACTCCCCCACTGAGTCAGGGCGATCGCGGCTGTTAGCAATACGTGCCGCCTTCCGAATATTGAGTCTGTGAAGTGGTTACAGTGAATTCTTTCTACCTAATTACCCTCTAGGTGCAGTTAGGCTGACGTATTTCTACTTGCTCACCCCCCTGCTCACTCCTATAGAGACATCGAGCTGATATCTTTTTGACCGCCCCCAGCGGTATCATGCCTCTATTCTTGAGATGTTCCCAACGGAAAAATTGATGCGGCTGGCAGACTTCATTCTCGGGAACATCGAGCCCATCCTCATGGAATGGGAAGCATTTGCGCGCAGCCTCGCGCCTGGGATGAAAATGACCAAACTCGCCCTGCGTGACGACGCCGAGGGAATGTTGCGGGGGGCTGCCCTAGACATGCAGACTGGCCAAAGCCCTGCCCAGCAGACGAGCAAGTCTAAAGGTCACGGCGGCGCTGGTGGCGAAGAGAGCGACCCGCTCGACCACGCCTCGGTACTGCACGGCGCGGCCCGCTTGGGCTCGGGCTTTGACATCATGGAGGTCGTCTCCGAATACCGCGCCCTGCGCGCCAGTGTGCTCCGCCTATGGCGCGCGAGCCGCCCGCAGATCGACATCAACGACCTCGACGATATTACCCGCTTCAACGAGTCGCTCGATCAATCGCTTGCCGAGGCCATTGGCAGTTACACCGATCGCGTCGAGCAGTCGCGCCGCATGTTCCTAGCGATCCTCGGCCACGACCTGCGCAACCCGCTGAGCTGCATCAGCATGGCGACACAACTTGTCGCGCGCACCACAAATCAAGACCCAATCTCTGCCCAAGCGCTGTCGATCATCGAGAAGAACACGGAGGTGGTCACGCGGTTGATTAGCGACCTGATCGACTTCGCCTCAACAGGGATAGGCAGCGCCATGCCGCTAACGCGCGATGCGGTCGATCTGGAAAAACTTTGTCGCAGCGTCTTCGAGGGATTCTCCCTTGTCTACCCGCAGCGCACCCTGCGCTTTCACCCCGCTGGCGACCTCATGGGCGACTGGGATGCGGCCCGACTTCGCCAGGTCGTCTCTAACCTCATGGGCAACGCAATTCAGCACGGGTCAGCCGAGGGACCGGTGGAACTATCGATCGCTTCAGACGGGTCAACCGTGGTCTTGAGCGTGCATAACGAAGGGCCGCCGATCCCACCAGAGATGCTAGCCACGCTCTTTGACCCGCTCATGCGCCACACCATGCAAGAATCGACAGCGGGGCGGGTTGCGGGCAGCATCGGGTTGGGGTTGTACATCGTGCACGAGATCGTCGTCGCCCACGGGGGCACGGTAGAGGTCGTTTCAACAGTGCAGGAAGGCACAAGGTTCACCGTCCACCTGCCGCCTGCCGTGCCCGGTTGAAGGCGATCGTCAGTAAGCGTAAGGTGCGTCGGTTCCACCGTTTTGGATATTCTCATTCCCCTCTTTGACCGCAACGCACCATCTCACCCATGAAATGTTGTCCTGCTATGTCTGGCTTAGGATCATGAATCATCCAGGCCAAGACTAGCCAATGGTTTCAGGAGCCGCAGCCGTAACAAAATTTTAGAGCAAGCCTTTGGGGTATAGAAGCTGCGTCCCTAGGGCAGCTCAAACAGCGCCACAACGGAGGGGAGACCTCAAACCTTGAGACCACTCAATGCATTTGCAAGATAAATAAGAATGCATATTTCTATATAAATCTCTAATGAGTTGGTTTTGAGATTGACATTTTACAAATCTTGTCATGTCGTCAATCATTGAGAGGTGTCAAGCCAAATCTCAATGAGGATAGATAGGCTCCATGGTTTCCCTGGTTGATTTCCCCTTGGTAGGCGCTCCTGCGGGGCGTCTGACGGTACAAACCACAACCATTGCCCCCGATTCAACCGCCCTGCGCTGCCTGGACTGGGATCGCGATCGCTTTGACATTGAGTTTGAGCTGCAAAACGGCACCACCTACAACTCGTTTTTGATTGAAGGCGAGCAGACGGCGCTGATCGATACCTCCCACGGCAAGTTCAAAGACTTGTACCTGGATGCCTTGAAGGCGATCGTTGATCCCAAAAAAATTGATTACCTGATCGTCAACCACACCGAGCCCGACCACAGCGGACTGATTGCCGACCTGTTAACCCTGGCTCCTCAAATCACGGTGGTGGCCTCTAAGGTGGCGATTCAGTTCTTGCAGAGCCAGATCCACCGCTCCTTTGCGGCGCAGATGGTGAAAAGCGGCGATCGCCTGGATCTGGGCAACGACCACGAATTGGCGTTTATCTCGGCCCCCAATCTGCACTGGCCCGACACCATGCTCACCTACGACAGCGGTACCCAGGTGCTCTACACCTGCGATGTGTTTGGCCTGCACTACTGCGACGACACCCTCTACGACGAGACCCCCGCCCTGCTGGAAGCTGATTTTCAGCTTTACTACGACTGTTTGATGGGGCCAAATGCCCGCTCGGTGCTAGCTGCCCTCAAACGCCTTGAGCCGTTCCCAATTGGCCAAATCGCCACCGGCCACGGCCCCCTGCTGGGCCACCATATCAGCAATTGGATGGGGCGCTACCGCACCTGGAGCGAAGCCCAAACCAAGGGAGAACCCTTTGTGGCGGTCTTTTATGCCGGGGAGTACGGATACAGCGATCGCATTGCCCATGCCCTGGGCCAGGGGTTGACTAAAACCGGCACCGCTGTAGAGCTGGTGGATCTGCTCGATACCGATATCCAGGCGGTGCGAGAACTGGTGACCACAGCGGCTGGTTTGGTTTTGGGTATGCCGCCTCAAATCGTTGTTGGTCTAGAGCCCATCCTCAGCACCATTCTCGCGACCGTTCACCCTAAGCAGGCGATCGGGCTATTCGAAACTGGCGGCGGCCAAGACGAACCGATCTTTCCCCTGCGCAACCGATTTCAGGAACTGGGGCTGACTGCCGCCTTTGAACCCATTTTGATTAAAGCAGCTCCCACCAAAGTCACTGACAAACTCTGCGAGGAAGCCGGTACCGACCTGGGCCAGTGGGTGAATCGCGAGCGCAGCGTGAAGCCCGGTCCATCTCTCGATGCAGGGCTGGATCAGGCACTGGGTCGACTCAGTACTGGACTCTATATCTTGACCACCCAAAAGGGCAATGTCAGCAGCGCCATGCTGGCCTCCTGGGTCATTCAAGCCAGCATTCAGCCTCCCGGTATTGCGATCGCAGTAGCCAGAGACCGCGCCATTGAATCCCTTCTGCACAATGGCGACACCTTTGTGCTCAACGTGCTGGAAGCCGGCAACTACCAGCCTTTGATGCGACATTTTCTCAAGCGCTTTTCCCCTGGGGCCGATCGCTTCGAGGGCGTCGCCACCTACGCCGCCGCCAATGGCTCTCCGATTTTGGCCGAATCTCTGGCCTACCTGGAATGTACCGTTACCCATCGGCTGGAAGCTGGTGACCACTGGGTCATCTACTGCACCGCCACGGTGGGTCGGGTGGCGAAACCCGATGGGCTGACGGCGGTGCACCACCGCAACACCAGCAATCACTACTAAGGAAACTCGGCCTTATCTACGACCCGAGACATCCACTCTCTCACCGATTCACTCACCCCTACCTTTGGCAATTCCTATGCAAAACCTTCCCCACTCTTCCCGCTGGGCTACCTGGTTCAATGGCAGCACCGTGGTTCGTATGCTTGAAACCGTTCAAGACGTGATTGTAATTTCGCTGTGCATTGGGCTGTTCAGCTTTATGGTGATGCAGCTGCGCGAGATGTTTCTCTCCCTGCTGCCACCGCTCGATTTCCCCCATGTCACCTCTGACATTCTGTTTTTGCTGATTTTGGTCGAGCTGTTCCGGCTGCTGATTATCTATCTGCAAGAGCATCGGGTGTCGATCGGGGTTGCGGTCGAGGTGTCGATTGTGTCAGTGCTGCGAGAAATCATTGTCAGAGGAGTGCTCGAAACGCCTTGGATTCAAGTGCTGGCTAGCTGTCTGTTCCTCGTGGTGCTGGGTGGGTTGCTGGTCGTGCGGGCGTGGATTCCGCCCACCTTCGATGGCGTTGACCCGGAGCAGCAGGTGTCTCGCCGCCATCGCATTCGCTTTGCCAACGACATAAGCGCCGTGGCTGCCGCCCATGCCGAACCTGACTAATCATCAATCACCCTAGGCACAACAGGTTTTATCGCCTAATTGAGGCCTGTGCCCGCTTAACCTATGACCTTTCTTTGGCCTGCCTGCCATGACTGTCTCTCTTTCTGTTCCACCATCCAGTCCAACCCCATCGCGCCCTAGAGATGTTCAAGTTGTTGATCTCGGGTTACAGTCTCAGGTTTTGCGATCGCGCACTTGGGAGCGACTCAAATTTGAAGTGGAGTATAGCCTCCGCCGTGGCACAACCGCGAATTCCTACCTCCTTCGCGGCGACAAAGTAGCGGTCATTGACCCCCCGGGGGAATCGTTCACGGCCATCTATATAGAGGCACTAACCCAGCATGTCGATGTCAGCACCATTGACACCATCATTGTCAGCCACGTCAACGCCAACCGCATCGCCACGCTGACTCGGTTGCGGCAACTGGCCCCCCAGTCTCAGATTGTGTGTTCAAGGCCTGCCGCGAACGCATTAAAGTCTTCCCTGGCCGATGCCGACGAAATTTTGCGCCCGGTCCGCTCCGGGGATACGCTGGATTTGGGTCAGGGGCATCGGCTGCAGTTTATCTCTGTGCCTACCCCTCGCTGGCCCGATGGGCTGTGTACCTACGACCCGGCCAGTCAAACCCTCTATAGCGATAAGTTATAGCTATGGCCAAGGTGATTAGGACGTAGCCTAAGCAAGGGAGTCTCATTGTAAGGAGTGAAATGGCCAAACCCTACAGCCTTGATTTGCGTCAGAAGGTCATCGACGCCA
>NZ_JACJOX010000035.1 GCF_014695775.1 Leptolyngbya sp. FACHB-60
CAACGTCTCAAACCTTGGCTTGAGGTGTTTGCTATTCCTGGATTGCGTCATGGCTTGTATCGGCTGATGAATTGCATGCATCAGTTTCGGGCTAGTCCACTAGCTATTCAGGTAAAAGTTGCCTGAACAATCCTTTTTGCTTAACGAAAGTGACTAAAGAGGGATAACTTGTTGACTATTAAAAGAGTAAGCGTGTTTTGTGCTAGCGATCGCGAGTCTTCTTCAAAGAGTCTTCGCGATCGCACTCAACTGCCGGTCGCTAACACAAGCCACCAGGTTTCGTCTCAAGGTTACCTTTGGTGAGCGAGTTACGACTTGACTATTTTTTCCAGTAATACCCCCTGGCTGTCTCGGAGTTCAAACGCGCGTAAGCTTTCGACATCGTCTTCTAAATTGAGACCCGGCGTTTGCAACGCCACCCGCCACTCAGTCAAGTCGAGTTGCAGCCAATCTGCCAGCGTCACGGTTAGGGGCGGCCCTCCCATGTGGGTGACCATGGCGACAGAGGGCAAAGTATCGTCAACGTCTTCACTGGGCTGGGTGCGTAGCCCGTAAAACAGAGTGCTCTCTTCGTCGCTAATGCGATTAAAGCGATCGCGTTCACCCAAGTTTTCTCGCAGCCAGGGATGGGTAACTCGATACTGACGGAGTGCCCCATTAAACACCACCTGCTCTGGCCTGAGCTGGTCTGCCCAATGGCCCACTTTGGCAAAATCGTGGCAGTCCTCCATGAAGGCTTTAGCAAAGTCCTTGAGTTTGGCCACATCCAACTGCTCCAAAAACGTAGACCTCGCTTCGATTTCCTTTGCCTGTTGCAGTCGAGGGTTGGCGCAGTCCAGCACTTCACCATCAAAACAACGCCGACAAGTCTCTGCCACACTTTCTAAGTCGTAATCTGACTCCACCATGGTGACTTGCAGAGCTTTGACAAAGCGACGCAGCTGCTCCAGCTCCGCAAAACCCATGGCCTTCAACCGTTGAAAGTGACGGGGTTGCTCATAATACTCAGGGGTCACCTGCCAGTCCAAAAAGCCAACTTCTTCGGAGACCACCTTGACGCCGTAGCGCTCATCAGAATTGCGAAAAAATCCCCACGCCCCGCGAAAGTTAGCATTGAGAAAGTCCATGGGCAGCCCCGGACTAAACCCATACACCCACAGCTTAGTGGCTGGGTTGTCGTAGGCATTTTTGAGCACTGCTTCTAGGGTGTCGCCTAGGTGCCAGTTGATTGGCCCTTCTGGATCAATTTGGTTGCCGCGTCGCACAGTGTCGTGGTTGGCGCAGCCCGTAATCCAGCGATCGCCTTGGCTCATCACCTCACAAACCCGTCGCCATTTCTGATCCCAAAAATGTTTCAGCACTGGCGTATTGTGAGCAAAAATTAGCGGCCCCCACTGATACGACTCAGGCCGCAGATCAATTAATTCTCGATAGCGGGAGATTTCTTCCCAGCCCTCTTGGGGCCAGGGGCGACCATCCTCAAAAATGGTAAACATGAGGCGCTGGTAGCCCCCGATGTCCTGCACCACATCGCTCATCGCTAGAAGGTAAGCATCGTCGTGTTCCACAATGCCAGTCAGTGGGTTGAAGAAACGAAAGTCTTGACCGCCATCTACCCGAATGCCATCCGCCCCAGTATTCAGCTTGCGCCGCTGCATTTCCAGCAAAATTCCCCGCACCCCTGGCAGCTGGTGATTCAAGTCCTGGCCATACATATTCGGGCCTTTGAGGAAAGGCGGGCTGATCAAAAACTGACACTGATTGTCGGCGTGACCATAGACCAGATCATAAATTACCTGAATCGGGCCTTGGGGAAAGTTGTGCAGCTCTACAATTAGATCAATCAGTTCATCTGGCCGCAGACTGCCCAGCAATGCCGGATTGATCGCGGCAGAGCCCAAAATCGGCACATCATACCCCCAATTTTGGGTGGTGGGCTTGCGCAGCGTGATCGGCACCTCTTGCGCTTCAGCCGGTAGTTCGTCGTGGGTGACATCGGTGTTGTCAGCCCACAGGGCAAAGAATTCATGGGCGATGTTGTTCTCGTCCCAGCGATATTCAACCGGGGGTTCTACGGGCAACAGTTGAATGGCGTCATAGCCGATGTAGTTTTGCTCAGCTAGGGTGAGCGGCTCGTTTTGACGCAGCTTTTGGGCAATTTGCCGATAAATTTGGGTCAGCCCCTCCAGCGTCCCCACCGCAGAGGCGGTATTGATGTGCAGCTGCAAAATGCAGTGGGGTGCGGACAGTCGCGGCGGCGGATTTTCGATATCTGAGGCCAGTTGACCGGGTGGTGCTCCAGTTTGGGCACCCGTTTGGCAAAAATACGTTAGATCTGCTCGCTGGCGCTGCACCCGGTCCATGTCATACAGCTCGGCAGGGGCAAAGATGCCGTAGGGCATGGAATGAGCCAGCACATCCCGCAGGGTGTGAATCTGATTTTGGCGATCGACATAGCGCAACCAGTAGAAACTCCCGGCCTGCTCACGGGTGCCAGGGCGCATGCCCGCAACGACCCCCCAGGTATATTCGCCTTGGTGAGCTAGGGATATGCGCTCTCGTTGCCAGCGAGTGAGTTGTTCCTGCGCCCGAAAATCAATCGGTTCTAGGGGGGTGAATACCTCCAGGTAAATACTGCGATCGGACTGAATGACTTCAGCGGTCAGTTCCGGTGTCCAGAACCCTACCTCAGTCAGCCCATTGGCTTGATAGTGGGCACCTAAGCGAGTGGCTAGGGTTTGCGCCTTGTGAAAAAAGGTGGCATTGGATTCAGTGACATCTGTGGCCCAATCGAGGAGAGCCTGGGTCGCATCTTCAACTAGAGTGAGTTTAGAGAGTGTATCAACTAGCACGCTACTTTAATTTTTTAGAGTACAGAGGAATTAGCCAAGTTGGGGATTTCGCCCCTCAGCCTAGCAGATTCGTTCTAGCCCCTCAGCCCTGCCCTAAAATGTTGCCTGAAAATCCTCCAAAAGAAATATTTTTGATTGATTCAAGGCGTTCGTTAACACCTGAATGTGCGTGAATCGGGGTGTATTCTCGCCTTCTTGTGATAGAGAATACCGTCAAATTTGCTCTGTGCGCTGCTGTCGATTCCCCCTTGGGGTAGACAAATTGAAGGATGGTATTCTATGCTTCGTGTGGCGACCATATAAGTTTTTCATCTATTAAAGGCTCTAAAAGGCTCCGACCTTGAGTGTTTAAGGCTGAAAGACCAGTGCACGCTTGATCTATCAGCGTGCGTCCACTGATTTTGATAGGACCTCCAAAAGGTGATCTACCTTTTGGTGCCCAGAGCCAACTCTGAACATCCAATGTTCAGGGCGATGATTGCTGGGTTTGTTGTAAATGGAGGGCTGCAAATCGCAGCGCGAGTCAATTTTGAAAGCCGACTATCCATTGGTATTGGCAACGGATTTAGATGGAACTTTTTTAGGCGGTACAGACCAAATGCGGTCTGAGTTCTACCAGTATTTGCAACGGCAGCGCGATCGCATGTTGTTGATCTTTGTGACTGGTCGGGATTTAGGCTTTATCAAGCGGCTCTGTGACGATCCAGAGTTTCCCCGTCCTGACTACATCATCGGTGATGTAGGCACCACCATTGTCCACGGTAAAACCTTCGAGCCACTGCACGAGGTGCAAAACTGGGTAACTGAGCGCTGGGGCAACGCCAACGATCGCATCAAAGCCATGATGGCCGACGAACCGGGCCTCACCCTGCAACCCGTCGCCACCGAGCGGCGGGTGTCGTACTACTACAAACCGACAGAGTTACAGCCCAGCACCGTTCAGAAAGTGGTCGATGCTGGGTTTGACTGCATCTTGTCCGCCGATGTCTACCTCGACGTTATGCCGAAGGGCATTGCCAAAGGCCCAACCCTCCTCAGGTTAATGGAGGTGTTGCAGCTCAAGCGTGAGAACGTGATTCCGGCGGGCGACACCCTCAACGATTTGTCATTGTTTGAAACCGGATTGAATGCGATCGCAGTGGGCAATTCCGAGCCCAAACTCGTAGAAAAAATCCAGACCATGGACAACGTCTACCACAGCCCCCACCCCGGCGTTGCCGGTATCTGGGACGGCATCAAAGTTTATGGCAAACACCAGGAGCTAGTCGCATGAAATCATCCCTTGTCATTCTCTACCACCGCGAACCCTACGACGAAGTCGTCGAAAATGGCAAAACCTACTATCGCCCTAAAAAAAGCCCCAACGGCATCGTCCCCACGCTGAAAAGCTTTTTTGCCAGCGTCAATCAAGGCACCTGGGTGGCTTGGAAGCAAGTCACCGCCAAGCAAAAAGAAAACTTCCAGCAGCACGTCTCCCTCGAAGGCGAAGCCAACTATTCCGTGCGGCGGCTTCCCCTAACCGCCGAGCAGGTGAAGCACTTTTATCACATCACCTCGAAAGAGGCCTTTTGGCCGATCCTGCACTCCTTTCCCTATCACTTCACCTACGAATCGTCTGATTGGGAAAACTTCCAGACCATCAACCGCCTGTTTGCCGAAGCCGCCTGCGAAGAAGCTGCCGACGATGCCCTAATCTGGGTGCACGACTACAATCTGTGGCTGGCACCTCATTACATTCGCCAGCTAAAGCCCAATGCCCGCATCGCCTTTTTCCATCACACCCCCTTCCCGTCTGTAGACATTTTCAACATCTTGCCCTGGCGAGAAGCTATCACAGACAGCTTGCTCTGCTGTGATATTGTCGGGTTCCACATTCCTCGCTATTCTGAAAACTTCGTCAATGTGGCCCGCAGCCTCCGAGAAGTCGAAGTAGTGCAAAAAAGCGCGGTGCCCAAGCATATTACCGCCGTGGGAACCGCCCTGGCCGAACCGGAAATGACCACCCAATTGCGCTACAAAGGGCAGCTGGTCAACATTGATGCCTTTCCTGTCGGCACCAACCCCAAGCAAATTTTGGCCGCCATCCATCATCCCGACACCGAGAAACGGCTAGCCGAAATTCGAGAACAGTTGGACGGACGCAAACTCCTTATTGCCGCCGGGCGAGTCGACTACGTCAAAGGCAACCGACAAATGTTAGAAGCCTATGGTCGGCTGTTAGAGCGGCGTCCAGAACTGCACGGCAAGGTGGTGTTTGTAATGACCTGTGTCACGGCCGCCACCGGCATGCGGGTCTATAAAACTGCCCAGAGTCAAATCGAGCAGCTGGCCGGGAAAATCAATGGTCAGTTTGCCCAACTGGGCTGGACACCGATTCATCTGTTTACCCAACCCTTGCCCTTTGCAGACTTGATCAGTTACTACCGCGCCGCCGATGTCTGTTGGACCACGCCGCTGCGGGATGGGCTCAACCTAGTCGCCAAAGAATACATCGTGGCCCAGGAAGGCAAAGCCGGAGCGCTGGTGCTGTCTGAGTTTGTGGGTGCCGCCGTGGAGCTACCCGAGGCCATTTTGACCAACCCCTACTCTATGGATTGCATGGATAAGGCCATTGACTTGGCTCTAGACATGCCGGAGGTCGAGAAAAAGGAACGCATGGCCAAGATGTACGCAACGGTCACTAAATATGACGTTGAATACTGGGCCAACCGACTGCTGCAAATGTTTAAACAGTCCCAAAGTATAGGTGCAAACGCCCGTACCACGGTTTCTGGAGCCGGTCTGCCCAGCGGCGACTAATCTCTGACGGGGCTAGAGGCATTTGCTTCCTAGCCCCTTGCTCTCCATTTCAAGCATCCATGCCAGATTTACAAGCAATTCACAGTACAGTCTATGACCTGATTGTCATTGGGGGCGGCATCAATGGTGCGGGTGTTGCCCGCGATGGCGCTCTGCGGGGGCTAAAAACTCTGCTGATTGAGAAAGGGGACTTTGGCGGCGGCACCACCAGCTGGTCAAGTCGCCTGATTCACGGTGGGCTACGCTATCTGGAATATTTTGAATTTAAGCTAGTCCGTGAATCGCTGCGTGAGCGTGAAATTCTGCTCAAAACGGCCCCCCATCTGGTGCAGCCTATCCAGATGACCATTCCGATCTACGGCAGCGGCTCCCGCAGCTACTGGGAAATTCAGGCTGGCATGATTTTGTATGACATGCTCAGCTTTGATAAAACCCTGCCCCCCCACCGCATGTTGTCACCCCAAAAAGTGGCGCAATTGTTCCGAGCGGCGAATCGCGACAATTTGAAAGGAGCGGCTCAGTTTTACGATGGCCAGGTGGTTTATGCCGAGCGGCTCTGTCTAGAGACCCTGCTTTCGGCTCAAGCGGCTGGGGCAACGGTGCTCAACTATGCACAAGTTGTTGATTTGCAGGTGACATCAAACCGCATCACCGGGTTGACAGGTCAGATGGTGCACAGTGGAGAAAGATTCACCGTTGAGAGCCATGAACAAACGATGGTGGTCAATACCGCTGGCCCATGGGTGGATGAGGTGCTGGGATTGGGCAAAGGCATCCGGGCCGATCGCAAAATTGGCGGTACCAAAGGTAGCCATATTATTGTCGATCCGTTTCCGGGTGCACCAGCGACAGCGTTCTACGCAGAAGCGGCGGCAGACGGGCGGCCCTTTTTCATTTTGCCCTGGCAGCGCCAGTATTTAATTGGTACTACCGATCATCGCTACGATCGCGAACTAGATCACATCAAGGCCGATAACGCTGAAATCGACTACCTGCTCGCTGAAACCAACCATATCTTTCCCTGTGCTCAACTAGGGCGTCAAGATGTTCGCTTTACCTATTCTGGTGTGCGGCCTCTGCCCTACAGTGCGGATGAGAAACCCAGCAGCATTACCCGCGATCACGTTTTATTTGACCATCACCGGGAAGGGGTGAACAACCTGATCTCTTTGATTGGCGGCAAGCTGACCACCTTCCGCCAGGTAGGCGAAGAAATGGTTGAGGCCGTCTTTCGCAAGCAGGGTCGCACGGCTCCACCCAGCCCGACCCGACATCAACCCCTGCCCGGTGCTCTAGATCTCAATGATCCGCACATTGAGGCCACGATGGTGGAGTATCGCTCGCGCCTTCCTCGTGCCACGCTCTATCACCTGTTTACAGTCTATGGTCGACGAGCCGCTGAGGTGTTGGCCTGGGTAGACAAACATCCGGCGCTGGCGGAACCGATTGTCCCCAACTTGCCCGATATTAAAGCGCAAGTGGTGGTGGCAGTCGAAGCTGAGTTTGCCCAAACGCTGGTAGACATTTGTCGCCGTCGCACCCTGCTGGCCATGCAGGCAGACTATGGATTTGAGGCCTTACCAGCCGTCACAGAAACGCTCAAAGACTACTGTGGCTGGAGTCAGGCTAAGTGCGATCGCGCCGTCAACCAATACTGCCAATACATGGAAGCCAACTGCTGGGCAGACTACGCCCTGCCCAGCGCTGTCACTGTTTCAGAATAGCCCCTTTGACCTTTTTCTCCCTCCCAACCCTATGATCGCTATTTCTCCTTTGATGGCACCTGCTGCCAAATCTACTGACACTGTTTCTATGACTATCCTGGGCGCCGGGGCCTGGGGATCGGCACTTGCCACCTTGGCCAGGATGAGTGGTCATCAGGTCAAAACCTGGTCTCGTCGTGGGCAGCTATCCCTGGCTGACAGTGTGGCTGGGGCAGACGTGATTGTGAACGCAATTTCGATGAAAGGAGTATCCGAAATGGTCCTGCGGCTCCAGCAGGTCAAGATCTCCGAGTCGGCGGTTTTGGTTAGCGCCACCAAGGGCTTAGATCCAGAGACGCTACGTACCCCGTCTCAAATTTGGCAAGCTTCGTTTCCCGATCATCCCATTGTGGTCTTGTCCGGGCCTAATCTATCCCAAGAAATTGAGCTGGGAATGCCCGCAGCTACGGTCGTCGCCAGTGAAGATCAGGTGGCAGCAGCAACAGTGCAAAAACAGTTTTCGTCTGAAAACTTTCGCGTCTATACCAACTGCGATCGGCTTGGGACAGAGTTGGGCGGCACACTCAAAAATGTGATTGCGATCGCAGTAGGGGTCTGCGATGGCCTCAGACTGGGTGACAACGCCCGTGCTGCGTTGGTGACGCGGGCTTTACCCGAGTTAATTCGAGTTGGCACCCACCTAGGCGGACAGGCCGAAACATTTTTTGGCCTGTCTGGGTTGGGAGACTTATTGGCAACCTGCACTAGCCCTCTAAGTCGGAACTATCAAGTCGGTTACCAACTGGCCCATGGCAAATTTCTAGAGCAAATTTTGATTGACCTCAATAGCACTGCTGAAGGGGTCAATACTGCCAACGTTTTGATCCAACTGGCCAACCAAGAGCAGATTCCAGTCCCCATTTCCCGACAAGTGTTTCGTCTACTCAATAGCAAAATCACCCCTCAAGAAGCTGTAGAAGCGCTCATGGAGCGAGACTTAAAATCTGAAAACTATGACGAACTGATTTAAAGAGCACCTCGATTAATTAATATTGCATGCTCTTGGTCCTATGCCTACGCTACGCTATCTGCATTGAAAGATTGACGCAAATTTTGTGTGCCACCCCATGCCTCAAGGGCGGGAATGGGATTCCAGTATTCGCGATAATGAATGATCTTGCCTTCTTTAGTTTCCAGCCGCATTACATAATCTTGCTGATAGTGATGACCTGTAGAAACAATGACGGCTTCTCCATGAACCTCAGCAAATAGAACATAAGGATTTGACGTTGGGTAGATCCGGACGTTGGTAAACACCAAATCTTGCATTTGTGCTGGCACATCTTTGATATAGTTGTAGATGGCTTCTTTGCCTTCTAATCGGCCTGGTGTCGTGGAAGCATAGGGAAACTCAACGACTGCATTTTCGGCAAACAAATCTACCCAAGCTTGAACATCCTTACCCACAAGTGCTAAATGAGCGGCAAAAGCTTCAGCCGTCTGTCGCTCTTGGTTTGGTACTGGTTGCATTGAATTCTCCTGAAAGCTGTTGGATATTGCCAAAGTGAATATCCGGTGTACTTTGCTCCGAGTAAATTGGAGGCGACTGCACTGAGAGCAATGCGATCTCTCCTAATGCTTTCAACGTCGCTGCTTGAGCGTGCGTTAATCCAGTTGCACCTTGAATATTCATGCCTTCAAGCATGGAACCGTGCAATTTACTTGATCGATCCATTTGTATGACTGTTTGCACAAATTCAATATAGGGGGTCGCCTTCAAGCTGTCGCCTACAGCAAGTTAAATTTTTTACAGTGCAAATTGATAGATTAACCATGCCATCGCGGAGTAGAAGGCTAGCTCTAACTTAAGTTAGAATCCGAATTTGATCGAAAGTACATTCATACAACCGATCGACCATCAATGTCTGAATGCAAAATCCGGTAGCGGTATCCCACACCTTTGATGCGGGCGACACTTGTTTGCCCCCGGATGAAGCGGTTGTCACTACAAGCTATTGCCGTGAACCGACGACGACAGACCCTAGCTGCCTTAACGCTTCAGCAGTACGGCTCTCGATTCTGAGGCCTCATGCAGGTCTGCGATGCATTGCATTTTTTTCAACGGTAGTCTCATGTAGGTTATTCTGGACTGTGACCCTGGGGCGTGACCGTTTTCTGTCTCTCAGGGCTTTGAGCAACCGAAATTGGCAATTTCGTAGCTGCGATTTAACAGGTACTACTCATCGCCAAGGAGTTCTATGGTTGCCTTACCTAAGTTGCCATTCATGGCAGAATCTATGAGAGTGTCTGCTCCCTAACCTATCAAAGTATCCAAGTATTGAATAGACATAACGCTTCACCTTCACAGGAGTATTGATCCGATGGGGATGAAAATGAGGATGAGTTCGTCGATCAATAATCTTATTGATCTGCCTAACAAGCTACCGCTGCGAGTCGTCCTCATTGTGCCTCTGATGCTGCTACTGACGGGGGCAGTTGGAGTTGTCGGTTATCTTTCATTCAGAAATGGCCAGCGGGCGGTCAATCAAGTTGCGACCGAACTCCAAAACGAGATTCTCCATCAGATCAAGGACAAGTTGGGCGATTACGTCCAGGTGGCTCACGACATCAATCGTTTGAATGCGATCGCACTGGCCAATGGAGACATTAATCCAGACAGCGCCGCCGGAGAGACGGTGTTCTGGCAGCAAAATCAGATTTTCCCGACGGCGAGTTTCGTTTACTGTGGCAACGAAAAGGGAAATCTGGTGGGCGTGGGCAAGATGACCAATAAAGTTCACCTGCAAACCTGGGTTGTGAATGACTCCACAAACCATATCCCTTACTTTTACGGCCTGGACGATCAGGGCAATCGCAATCGCGAATTTGACAAAGATGCCAAGCCGTTTGATGCTCGCGTTCGCCCCTGGTATAAAGCGGCAAAGGAAGCCCGTCAGCCCACCTGGAGTTCAATTTATTTAGGATTCACGACCCACTGGCCCGCGATCGCCACCAGCATCCCCGTCTACGATTCTAGTGGTAGGACGTTGATCGGAGCCTGCGGCATTGACTTTTTGCTGCCTCAGGAAATGAGCCAGTTCTTGAAAAGTTTAAATATTGGCAAAACTGGCAGCGCATTCATCATCGAGCGTTCAGGAACGTTGGTATCCACGTCTACGGCTGAGCCCATTGTTGAGAATACAGGCGACGATAGCGAGCGATTGTTGGCCAATCAAAGCAGTAATTCAACAATCCGGGCAACGGCTGACTTTTTGGAACAGCGTTTTGATGGCTTTGATCAGATTCAAGTGGCGCAGCGACTGGCGTTTGATATTGACGGGGCACGACAGTTTGTGCAGGTTGTGCCCTTCCAGGATCGCTACGGGTTGGACTGGCTGATTGTGATCGTGCTTCCAGAAGCAGACTATTTGGGACAAATTCAGTCAAATATTCGAGATACGCTGCTGCTATGCGTTTTAGCGTTAGTGGCAGCGCTTATTTTGAGTGTGTTAATGGCTCGCTGGATTACCAGACCGCTGCTGAGCTTGAATCAATCAGCGCAGGCGATCGCCGATGGTCAATGGAATCAAACGGTCAACATTAAGCGGTCCGATGAACTGGGAAAACTGGCAAACTCCTTTAACCAGATGGCCCATCAGCTGCAAACGGCCTTTTTGGAACTGCAGACCCTGAACCAAAACCTGGCTGAAAATGAAACCCGCCTCCAAGCCTTTTTGGAATCGCTGCCCATTAGCATTTCCATTTTGGATGCGACAGGCCACCCCTACTATGCGAATCAGCGGAGATTTCAGATGCTGGGGGAAGCCATTGATCCGACTGTCTCTTCCGATCATCTGGCCGAAGTATATCACCTGTACAGGGCGGGCACGAATCAGCTCTATCCGAATGACCAACTGCCCATTATCCAAGCGTTGAGCGGTAAGCATACCCGAGTTGACGATATCGAAATCCACCAAAACGGTCAAACTATTCCCATTGAAGTCTGGGGAACCCCCATCTTTGATAAACAGGGAAATGTGGCCTATGCGATCGCTACCTTTCAGGACATTACAGAGCGCAAACAAGCCGAGAAATTCCTAGCCGACTACAACTGCACATTAGAGCAACAGGTTGCAGAACGAACTGCTGCGTTACGACAAAGTGAGGCCAATTACCGCAACCTGCTACAAACCGCGAATTCAGTCATCATTCGCTATGATCCGCAAGGACGGATTCACTACATCAACGATTATGGGATGAAACTCCTAGGTTATGAAGAACATGAGATTGTAGGGCGAACCTTATTTGAAACCATCATTCCAGACATCGAAACCTCTGGACGCGATATGAGACCCATGGTCCGTGATTTACTTCGTAATCCTCAATCGTACCCGCAAGGCGAAGGTGAAAATCTGTGTCGAGACGGCCGGCGAGTTTGGATGACCTGGTCGAATCAAGCCATCTTCAATGACCAGGGAGAGGTCGTTGAAATCTTATCGGTGGGCAACGACACCACCCAGCGTAAACAAGCAGAAGAGGCTTTACAACGCAGTGAGGCCAAGTTCCGCAATATCTTTGAAAACTCGCAGGTTGGCATCTACCGAACCCGCCTCTCGGATGGATTAATTCTCAATGCCAATCGATGCTATGCCAATCTGCTTGGCTTTGATTCACCGGAAGAAATCATTGGGCTGGAACACACTATAGGCTATTTTGTAAATCCCAGCGATCGCCAACACGCCATTAAGGTGATGAAGCGGGATGGGGAACTGCGAAACTTTGAAGTCCAGATGCGAAAACGGGATGGGACAGTATTTTGGGTACTTTCCTCTTGTTATTTGAATGCAGACGATGACTACATAGAAGGGGTGATTGCGGATATTAGCGATCGCAAACAAGCAGAAGCCGCCCTGCGTGAAAGTGAGCAACTGTTGGATGTGTCTTTCTCCCAATCCCTTGACGGCTTTTTCATCATGATGCTTGATCAGCCAGTGCAATGGGATGACACGGTTAATAAGGACAAGGTCTTGGACTATGTCTTTGGTCACCAGCGGGTTACGAAAGCCAATGATGCCATACTCGCTCAGTATGGACGTAGCGAAGAGCAGTTTATTGGTTTCACCCCTAACGACTTGTATGCTCACAATCCAGCCTACGGCAAACAAGGGTTAGCCTACGGCAAACAGGTGTGGCGGGAACTTTTTGATGCTGGGAAGCTACATATCGAAACGGATGAATGCAGATTGGATGGGACTTCAATCTGGATTGAGGGGAATTATAGCTGCCTTTATAACAGTCAAGGCAGAATCATTGGTCACTTTGGGGTACAGCGGGACATCAGCGATCGCAAACAGGCAGAAGCCGCGCTGCAAGCCTCTGAAGCAGAACTGCGAGCGCTCTTCTCAGCCATTCCCGATCCGCTGTGTGTTTACAATGCTGAAGGGCAAGTGATCGACGCAATCCCAGGAAATCCATCCTATGGAGAGGAGTATATAAAGGAATATATTGGTAAAACACTGCATCAACTTTATGCCAAGGAACAAGCTGATGAATTCCTGAATTATATTCAGCAGGTGGTGAAAACCCAACAAGTACTCACCGTTGAATACACTGAATGCCAGTGGATAGCTGGACGAGAAGTCTGGTTTTCGGCTCGCATTGCCCCGATTCGGCACGAACAGGTGATTTGGTTGGCGCGAGACATTACGCTGCAAAAGCAAGCAGAAGCAGCCTCAATTTTGGAAGAGCGCAACCGCATGGCGCGTGAAATTCACGACACACTCGCTCAGGCGTTTACAGGCATTCTGGCTCAGGTAGGTGCTGCAAACCAGGTGCTAACGGATGATGTAGAAGCAACTGGGGCACACCTAGACCTAATCAAAGAATTGGCGCGAACTGGACTGTCTGAAGCACGGCGATCGGTCGTCGCGCTGCGTCCTCAGCTTTTGGAAGAAGGCAATTTACAGAGCGCTCTCCATCGTCTCATCGCTCAAATCAGAACTGCCGCAATGGATACCACTCTACATTATGAGATCGAGGGGGCAGTGCATGCTCTCCCCACTGAAGTCGAGAATAACCTACTCCGGATGGGGCAGGAAGCATTAACCAATGCGATTAAACATGCCAATGCTGACGAAATTCGAGTGGAGCTAATCTACGATCGCGATCAGGTTTGCTTGCGTGTGAAAGACAATGGACAGGGCTTTGGCGTTGGAAGTATTCCATCCTCTGAAGGATTTGGCTTACTCGGCATGAGTGAGCGAGCAGAGCGCATCGGCGCACAACTGACGATTAGGAGTCAACCCGGGCAAGGAACAGAGATGATTGTCACTGTCAACCGGGAGTAGCATCACGATGAGCCAAGCCACAACCATTC
>NZ_JACJOX010000036.1 GCF_014695775.1 Leptolyngbya sp. FACHB-60
AATACCGAAGACTATGCTTACGGCTGGTGCTTGAAAGGCGAACGATTCGCGGCTGAACGTCGGGGCAATCGTACCGAACGAGTGAGCTTTATAGCGGCTTGGCATCACCATCAACTCGTTGCCCCACTTACCTATCAGGGGTACTGCAATCGCCTGGTGTTTGAAACATGGTTAGAGGAGAAACTTTTGCCCGTACTCGAAGCTGGCAGTGTGATCATCTGTGACAACGCCTCGTTTCACAAAGGTGGACGCATTGAAGCATTGATTCGTCAGGGGGGCTGTCATCTCTTATATCTGCCGCCTTACTCCCCGGATTTGAACCCGATTGAACATCAATGGTTTGTTCTGAAAAACCGGATGCGAAAACAGATTCAATCCGGCCAACCCTTTCGCCAAGTCGTTGACCAAGCCTTCGTTGACTGACCGAATCTATCCACGGATTGCTATATTGCTCAAGGGCGGCAGGGTCTTCTGCCGTAATCAAGGCATCGGGCAAAAAGGCCACAGCTAGCCCACTGGGACCAAACTCTGGCAGAGGCATCGGCACCTCGACCTCAAAGGGTTCCTCCTCTTCGTGGAAGGGGCTAACGGTCAGGGGCAAGCCTACCGCGCCGTTAAAACGCAAAATTTGGGGAGTAGGACTGGCTTTTAGTGGTGCAAGCTCCGCCTCTCCGGCTTCAGAGCTGCTCCCGTCTATAGCTTCTGGATTCGCTTCGTTATCCCAAATGCAGGCATCGGTGTCAACCTCAGCAGGGCTACAGGCTTCTGGAAGAGCTGGCTCAGACCAATCCTCGGTCTCAGGGGTAGGCCAGAAGTAGATCTCGGTACCCAGGGTAGAGGTCACCTCTGGGGCCTCCCCTTGCAGCTCAAAAAAGGTGTCGCGAAAGGCGGCAAAGGCCTCGGCATCAGCAACCGGGGCCACCATAATCGAGGCCTCAGCAATCGTCGCCGTCTTCCCAGGCTGCACCGGCAGTAGCGCCACCACGGCAGTATCGCCGATCCATGGGGCCACCTCACTAGCGAAGTCAATCCCGTAGGGCAGGTAGGGCAACCCCGGTAGGGCTGGGGCCAATCCCTGTTCTTCATCCAACAGCTTGAAGAGTTGGTACTGACTGAGCTGCTCCCAAGTGTCGGCGGTGGTGTCGATCAACATCACCAGAGCGGTGTTGGTGGGCAGGTGGTGCCAGCTTTCGGTCTCAGCGGCGTGGGTGGTTGACGGTGGCATGGTGCTAACGGCTAGTGTCGAGCCAATCAAGCCCAAGGTCAGCTTTTGCCCCGCAGGAAAAATCCTCGACCATTTCGCCCACTTATTCCCACCCAGCCCCCGATTACCAGTGCCCATAGCTACGCAACGCTCCGAACAATCTTTTCTATCAAACCCGAGGAAAAGAGCGATGTCTGTAAACTATGGCGGTTTATTTACGTTTGAGGCGCAGTTTCAACCACATCCACGGGCGTTTGCCCCGCCGTGTAGGCCCGCAGCGCGTTGATGATGTGGATATTGGCCTTAGGGAAGGGAAATTCCTCAATGGTGTCTAGGGTGACCCAGCGCACCTCGTCGCATTCGATGGGCTGGGGGTTGCCGCTCAGATGGGTGCAGTGGTGCACGTTGAGGGTGACTTTAAAGTGCGAATAGGCGTGGGTGACGGTGCAGAGGCGATCGCCCACCGCAATCTCAATCCCCAGTTCTTCTTGAATTTCGCGCGCAATACAGTCCTCAATTGTCTCGCCGGGCTCGATTTTGCCGCCAGGAAACTCCCACAGCCCGCCCAGCAGCCCTTCCTGCTTGCGGCGATCGATCAAAATTTGGTCTTGCTCATTCCAAATCACAGCGACGCCGATTTGCTTGTGGGGCAAGGGGCCTTTGGTTTCTGACATGGGCAGCTCCAGTTGAATATTGCGATTATAGGCTTGGCAGTGGGCCTGCCAGGGGCAGCGATCGCACTGAGGATTGCGCCGCGTACACAAGGTCGCCCCCAGATCCATCAACGCCTGATTAAAGTCGCGCGGGTTCTTAGTATCCAGCAGATGCTCCGAAAGAACCCACAGATCCTTTAGTGCCTTGGCCGGGGGCACCGGCAGCGCCACCAGCCGGGCCAGCACCCGCTTCACGTTGCCGTCGAGAATGGCGTGGGGCAGGTTAAAAGCCGAGCTGAGAACGCCTCCCGCCGTAGTTTTGCCAATGCCAGGGAGGGTGGTGATAGTGTCAAAATCTTGGGGGATCTCGCCGTTGTGCTCTGTGGCAATGCTCTGGGCAGCCTGGTGCAGGTTGCGGGCACGGGCATAGTAGCCCAACCCCTCCCAGGCTTTGAGCACCGTTTGTTGGTCAGCTATAGCCAGCGCCTCCACGGTGGGGAACTGCTCTAGCCAGCGCTGGTAGTAGGGCAATACCGTCTTCACTTGGGTCTGCTGGAGCATGATCTCCGAGATCCAAATGGCGTAAGGGTCGTCGATATTGCGCCAGGGCAGGGTGCGGCCGCAGTCGGCATACCAGGCCAGCAGCTCGCTTCGCAAGGCCTCAACAGGAAAATCCGGCCAGGGCAGAGTTGCCAGGGTCGGATTGGGGGAAAGAGGGTTTAGAACCCTCCTTGTACTCGTTGTGTAAGAACCCTCAGTGTCGCGCGCGGTAGAACGGCGACGGCCAAAGGAGGAATCGAAACTTGGTTGATCCGCAGGGATCGATGGTTGACTATGACTCACTCAATCTCAGGAGCAGATTCAGCCGACATCAGCGAGTCCTCGAAGGTCATGCGCTGTTCGGCACCCCGCAGAAAATACCCGCTCATCATAGCAGAGGCCAGCAGGCGGCCCAGATTTTCGCGGTTGGTGGTGATTTCTACATCGAAGTGCTGAGACGGCAGCCCGCCGAGCAAGCCGATAATGTTGTGCTCCATCATCTGCTGCACTTCGGTGGATGCAGGGTTAGAGAGCTGCGCGATCGTCTCAGGGCTCATGCCGTGGACGTATTGCATCAGAGAGTTGGGATGATCAGAGGAGTTTTTGAAGCCATTGAAAAGGTCTTGGGCTTTACCGGAAGAATTGCTCACAGGGGATACCTCGCTTGGCTAGCAGTGTGCGTGCGGCCTGGGTTTATCGGATTGAGCTGGATAGGGTTAATGTTCCCCATCGGGAGTGGACCCTAACGTTTTGTTGTCTAGATTACTACTGACATCTACATGAGGTTGCTCAGTCATTCCTGAAACCCATGTAATTAAGTTAACAGTCCAGGTTTTACCGTTGGGTAGGTAGAACCGTACTGGCGGTGGAGAGGTTTTGCCCTGCAACGGGAATCGGATATTTCCTTGAATGTTTTCCTATAGATAGATGTCTAGGGAAAATCTTGGGGTCAAGCTGGACATCAGCCTTGCTTAGGGGTATTCCGCTCAGACCAAGTATGACAGTAAACACGTAGGTCAGGCTGAGTCCTATAAACTCAGTGGATTCAGCCTGGTGCAGCCAAACCCTGGCTGTGTCTTGCGCCGAAACACCCTCAGGAAGGTTTTAGGCAATTTAAGGCAATCATCATTTTACGGTGAGTTCTATCTGTCACAATTGCCAGCAATATCCTCAAAAGCCCCAAAATGACGCTTTCTTCACCCCTTGCTCCGCCTGTAGACATCCCTTTAGAAAAACCTGACACAATCTCCCGTTATCGGGCCGTGCGCCACCTCAGCGAAGCTCTCTGTCAGCCCCTCGAAATCGAAGACTACGGTGTGCAGGCCATGGCCGATGTCAGCCCACCCAAGTGGCACCTGGCCCACACCACCTGGTTTTTTGAGACCTTTTTGCTGCGCCCCTACCTAGAGAGTTATCCAGAATTTCATCCCGGCTACGGTTATTTGTTTAACTCGTACTACGAAGCGGTGGGCGATCGCCACCCCCGTGCCCAGCGCGGCCTGCTGTCGCGTCCTACGGTGAACGAGGTTTACCAGTATCGCGCCCATGTAGATGAGGCAATGGAGAGGTTGCTGCGCGATCGCGCCGGCCATCCCGCTGTGGCCAAACTCACTACCCTTGGCCTGCACCACGAACAGCAGCACCAGGAACTCCTCCTCACCGATCTCAAGTACAACCTGGCGATCAACCCCCTACGCCCCGCCTACCGCCAAGACGTAGCCGTAGCTCAATGCGCCTGCTCCACACCGCTAGAATTTGTGGAGTTTTCGGGTGGGCTTTACGACATTGGCCACCAGGCTACGGGCTTCTCCTTTGACAACGAAGGCCCTACGCACCCGGTCTACCTGCAAGACTTTGCCTTGGCCAACCGCCTCGTCACCAATGGCGAATATTTAGAATTTATGGCTGACAAGGGCTACCAAACCGCTGCCCACTGGCTAGCCGAGGGCTGGGCCATGGTGCAGAGCGAAGGCTGGCAAGCTCCCCTCTACTGGGAGCAACGCGACGGCCAGTGGTGGATCTTTACCCTGGGCGGCTTGCAGCCTGTCAACCTAATGGAGCCAGTGTGCCACCTCAGCTACTTTGAGGCCGATGCCTTTGCCCAGTGGCGGGGCTGCCGCCTCCCCACCGAAGCTGAGTGGGAAGTCGCTGCCTCGGGGGCTTCTATCCAGGGCAACCTCCTCGCTGCTGACCATCTGCACCCTCAACCTGCCTCTAAATCCCAAAAGCTTCAGCAGCTCTACGGCGATGTTTGGGAATGGACCCAGAGTGCCTACCTGCCCTACCCCGGCTTTCGCCCTGCCCCCGGTGCCGTGGGAGAATATAACGGCAAGTTTATGTGCAACCAAATGGTGCTGCGCGGCGGCTCCTGCGTCACTCCGCATGGCCATATTCGCCCCAGCTACCGCAATTTCTTCCCACCCAGCGCCCGGTGGCAGTTTAGCGGCCTGCGGCTGGCTAGAGAGTTTTGAATGTTCAGTTTTGAGTTTTGAATTTCTTCTCTTAACTCAAAACTAAGCACTCAAAACTTTTCCTCTTCCATCTTCCCCAACTTCCCTATCGCCCCCATCCCTCATGCCCCCCACTTCCCAAACCAAGCCCTCTCCCGTCAAGCTCTACGACTTTCACCCGCCAGTGGAAGACTTTCGCAGCGCAGTGCTGCGGGGTCTGAGCCAGCCGCAGAAGAAGCTGTCTCCTCAGTTTCTCTATGACAAGCGGGGGTCAGAGTTGTTTGACGCCATTTGTCAGCTGCCGGAGTACTACCTGACCCGCACCGAGATGCAAATTCTGCGAGACAATGCCGAGGATATTGCAGTGGCATTGGATCATCGCGCTCTCGTCGAACTGGGCAGCGGCAGCAGCCAAAAAATTCGCATTTTGCTGAAGGCTGCGCCCCAGGTGACGACCTATGTGGGGGTTGATATCTCGCGGCAGCATCTGCAAGAGGCTTGCGCGGCGCTGATGGGAGATTTTGAGGGATTGGATGCGATCGCCGTCTGCGCCGACTACACTCAACCCTTGCCTATCGCTGCCATCCCTGAGCTACAAAACCGCCCCACTATCGGCTTTTTCCCCGGTTCTTCGATTGGCAATCTGGAGCCGGCTGAGGTGATTGCTTTTCTCAAAACCGTGGCGGTGCTGGGTGACTTGATCGTTGGCGTGGATCTCAAAAAATCTGCCGCCATCTTGGAACCTGCCTATGACGATGCCCAGGGGGTTTCGGCAGCTTTTGCCCTGAATGCGCTGGTGAGAATCAACCGAGAACTGGGGGCCGATTTTGACCTGACCCAATTTGAGTATCAGGCGCACTACAACGAGGCTCAGGGACGGATTGAGATGGCGATCGCCAGCCTCTGCAACCAAACCGTGCGCCTGGGCGATGCCGAAATTTTCTTCCGCCAGGGCGAAACTCTGCGCACTGAGCACTCCTATAAATACACGGTGGATGAGTTCCAGCTCTTGGCAATGGAAGCGGGTTTCCAGCCGGTACAGGTGTGGACGGATGAGCATCAGCTCTTTAGCCTCCACCACCTAAAGCAGATGTAGGACTATGCTCTGTAGGAAAAGCTTTTCTACAGGCAGCGGGGCGTTGCGGAACTGTAACCCATTTGCGCTGGCTGCAAACACCAGTGGTAGGATGCTATCAAGCTAGGGGTGTCCGAGCAATTCGGACTGAGATCATACCCTCAGAACCTGACCTGGTTGATACCAGCGGAGGAAAGCGTTGCTTGAGGTCACGTACCGAAACGACGAGCGTATAGGCGTTTTAGAACCATTTCTAGAACGATTGTGAAGCATCAGTTTTATGCTGATGCTTCACTAGCTGTAGCTCCGTTGCGTTCGACTTTACCTGTCCTCACCTGCTCAACGACCCGCCCAGGAACGCCCTCTAGCGCCACACCGTTGTTTGTGAGGTGCGTTTTTATGACCCTTGGTGCGACAGCGATCGCTGTGATATTGATTACGGCGGCTAGCTTTACCCTGCTTGGGTTGCTACAAGCCAGCCGCCACACCATTAGCCTCGAAGATTACATGGTCAGCCGCAACAGCGTGGGCACCCCGATGGCCCTGGCGACCATTGTGGCCTCGGCCATGGGCGCTTGGATTTTGTTTAGCCCGCCAGAGGTGGGTGCTACCAGCGGCATTGCTGGGATTGTCGGCTACTGCATTGGCCAGGCTACCCCGGCGGCGCTGTTTGCCTTTATGGGCACGCGGATGCGGTTTCTCATGCCCAAGGGCCACTCGCTAAATGAGTATGTGCTGCACCGCTTTGGCAATGCCATGTATCGGCTGACGCTGGGCATTGTGGTGTTTTATATGTTTGTGTATCTGGCGGCGGAGCTGACGGCGATCGCAAAGGCGGTCGAACTCATGGCTGGCGTTCCCCTCTGGCTCACCGCTCTGCTGGTGATCACCGCCGTGTTTATCTACACCCTGGTGGGCGGACTGGCGGCGACCATTTTTACCGACGCAATTCAGTTTGCGGTGATTGTGCCGCTGCTGTTGCTGAGCTTTGGCATTGCGGTGTTTGCCCTGGGCGGATGGGGGAATGCGATCGCACCCGTGACCCAGACCGCGCCAGAATTGCTGACGTTGGCAAACGGCCCTGGCATTAAATTTGGTGCCACTCTATTTATTGCGGTGATTGCTGCCGAAATGTTTAACCAGACCAACTGGCAGCGCATCTACGCCTGCAAGACGGATCAGGTGGTGCGGCGATCGTTTCTAGGATCCTTCCTGGTGATTTTGCCCATGCTATTCATCTCAGGGCTGCTGGGCATTGTGGCCATGCACTTTGGCTACAACGACGATCGCGCCTTTTTCTCGCTAATCCAGGCGCTGAATCTGCCGGGCTGGGTGAGTATTGCGGTGCTGGTATTGGTGTTGGCCCTGGTGATGAGCAGCCTGGATTCTTTGCTGAACGGCATCGCCAGTGTATTTACGACGGATCTGCTGCGGATCTTTCCCGACAAGTCGGCAAACGGCATTTTGCGCATGACCCGCGTGCTGACGCTGGTGGTGGGGTTCCCCGCCATCCTAATTGCGGCGAGAGGCTACAACGTGCTGTACCTGTTTTTGCTGGCCGATCTGGTCTGCGCTGGGGCGCTATTTCCGGTGCTGTTTGGCCTCTATTCCAGACGGCTGACAGGCACGATGGCGTTTTGGAGCGCGGTAGCTGCGATCGCAACCGGTGCCCTGTTCTTCCCCCGGCCCGACTTTAGCCCCTGGAACAGTCTGCCCTTTGCAGGCGATCTGCTGGTTAGCTTTGCCGCGCCAATTGTGGTCTCGACGCTGATCTGCCTAACGTGGATCCAGCTTAAGGCCCAGGGCGGCAAGACGAAGGTGTTTGACTTCGGCATTCTCAGCCGCGACATCCGCGCCTACGGCGAGAGCGATACGCTGCCGGTTGATAGTTTGACCGATACACAGCGCCGAGCGAATGATCCGCTGCTGTAGGTTTTCAGACCAAATTCCGAATGAATACCCCCAATTTGTAGTGGGGGCGTAGCATGCTACGCCCCCACGGGGTTCCTGATTTTGTAGCGTCAGCTGATGGCAGAGCTATTAGACGACTATTGAGTAGAAGGAGCCGTTTCTTCGGGATGGCTAGGATGCCAAACGAAGGCGAAGTAAGCTGCGATCGCCCCTGTTACAGCATTGAACCAAACATTGTTGCCAAAGATGGGCATGATGCCAAAGAGGGTATTTGAAAGCGGTATCAACCCCATGATGGCAAGCAGCAAATAGCTAATGGCAAAAAATCGATTGTACCTAAATGCCCCTTCTTTACCCGTAGCCGAAAACAGACCAAAGCCGCCAATGGCCAAGTGAACCATATTGTGAAGTAGGTTAGTCGGAAAGAGCCCAAACAAATAGCCAAAACCTCTCAGGTAAGCAGCTATGTAAGTAGGCCCACCGCTAACTGGAATTTCGCTTGTGTCTACCGGTACACTAGCTCCCATTCCTGCTCCAGGCAGGTTGATAAGGGCGGGAATGAAACCAGCAATTCCTAAAAAGGTAAAGATGATTCCCAGTGCTAATGCACATTTTTGTTCACTGTTCATGTTGTTCATTTTAAGATACTCCGTGCGACGAATTTTTTCGACAAAACTTTCCGTAAGAACAGTAATGTCTATTACTAGTAAATAAAAGCGGTAGCTATACTGCTCTCAACTATCTAGACTGTGGACCTCGATTTGTCACTGTTTGTAGTGGCTGGCTTTTCTATCCTTCTTGCGCTCTATGCTCAGAGAGGTTTCATGGTCTCAGCTGATAGCGTCGCCACTCTTATAGAAAAAATCGGCGGTAACGCTAAGTGCATCCTAAGAACTACGCGGTGCCCTTTCCTCTGACTGAAGAACTAAGTTAGTTAACGCTTTACCTGTCGGTAGGAGTATTTATGGCTAACGGTTTTTGCCTGCTCTCTGCGTCCTGACCGTAGGGCATCGGCACGCTCTGTGAGGAACCGTAACTAATTCGCGTTGCCCCTAGATATCAGTGGTACGATGCCAGCAAGCTAGGGGTGTCCGATCGCATCGGACTGAGATCATACCCTCAGAACCTGACCTGGTTAATACCAGCGGAGGAAAGCGTTGCTTGAGGTTACCAGCCGAAACGACGGGTAAATTGATGTTCTGGCACTATGCCAGGGTGTTGGGTGAAGATTCAGCAGACTGCTGAGCTTTGCCTGCGATTGCTCCACCCTTTTCGGCCTTACCCATCCTCACTTACCCGACGTGATCCGCCAGGCCAGCCCTCTAGCGCCACACCAGAGGTAAACCATGAGAACTGAATGGATCGCTAAGCGCCAGGGCCACGCTAACGTGTCGCAGATGCACTACGCTCGCCAGGGCCTCATCACCGAAGAAATGGACTACGTGGCGAAGCGGGAAAACCTGCCCGCTGACCTGATCCGCGATGAGGTGGCACGGGGCCGCATGATCATCCCCGCCAACATCAACCACCCCAATTTGGAGCCAATGGCGATCGGCATCGCCTCTAAGTGCAAGGTGAATGCCAACATCGGCGCGTCCCCCAACTCGTCTGACATCAACGAAGAGGTTGCCAAGCTGCACCTGGCGGTGAAGTACGGGGCCGACACCCTGATGGATTTGTCTACTGGGGGCGGCGATCTCGATGCCATTCGCACCGCCATTATTAATGCCTCGACGATTCCGATTGGCACGGTGCCGGTATATCAGGCGTTGGAAAGCGTTCACGGCAATATCGAAAACCTCACCGCCGACGACTTTCTGCACATTATTGAAAAGCACGCCCAGCAGGGGGTCGATTACCAAACCATCCACGCCGGAATTTTGATCGAGCACTTGCCGCTGGTGCGCGATCGCATTACCGGCATTGTCTCGCGTGGCGGCGGCATCTTGGCCCGCTGGATGCTGCACCACCACAAACAAAACCCCCTCTACACCCATTTCAACGACATCATCGAAATCTTCAAGCGCTACGACGTGTCGTTTAGCCTGGGAGATTCTCTGCGCCCTGGCTGCCTGCACGATGCTACCGATGCCGCCCAAATGGCCGAACTCAAAACCCTGGGCCAGCTCACCCGCCAGGCCTGGGAGCACGACGTGCAGGTGATGGTCGAAGGCCCCGGCCACGTGCCCATGGATCAGATCGACTACAACGTCAAAAAGCAAATGGAGGAATGCGCCGAAGCGCCCTTCTACGTGCTCGGCCCCCTGGTCACCGACATTGCCGCGGGCTACGACCACATCAGCTCGGCCATTGGCGCAGCGCTGGCGGGCTGGAGTGGGGCGGCGATGCTCTGCTACGTGACGCCGAAGGAGCACCTGGGTCTGCCCAACGCCGAGAATGTGCGGGCAGGGCTAATCGCCTACAAAATTGCGGCTCACGCGGCAGATATTGCCCGGCATCGGCCAGGGGCACGCGATCGCGACGATGCCATGTCCCACGCCCGCTACAATTTCGACTGGAACAAACAGTTCGAGCTGTCGCTGGATCCTGAGCGCGCCAAGGAATACCACGACGAAACCCTGCCCGCCGACATCTACAAAACCGCCGAGTTTTGCTCCATGTGCGGTCCCAAGTTCTGCCCCATGCAGACCAAGGTCGATGCCGACGCCCTGACCGAGCTAGAGAAGTTCCTGGCCCACGAAGACGCCAAGAAGGAGATCGCGCAGCCTGTCTAACCCAGTTCTCTTTGGGGAAAGCAAACTACCCATTCCGGCTGTCCAAAGATGACTGAGCATAGCCCCACCCCAGCGGTCTGGAGTGGGGCTTCTAACTGATAGGGCTACAATATGACCACGCGATTCAGTGGTTCCTATGCAGACAACCACGCTCTACGACCAAGACTTTCATGCCTGGGCTCAGCGCCAGGTCGGGCTACTGCGATCGGGTCAACTGGCAGAACTCGATATTGAAAATCTGGTTGAGGAAATTGAGTCATTGGGTAGGCAAGAACGTCAGGAGCTTCGCAATCGACTGGGGGTACTGCTAGGGCATCTGCTCAAGTGGCACTACCAACCCGAAGCCCGGACAAAAAGTTGGGCCGCCACCATTCAAGAACAGCGGCGAAGAATTCAACGTCACTTGAAGGAAAATCCTAGCCTAAAACCCTATCTGGCTGAAGCGATCGCCATTGGCTACGAGGATGGCTTAGATTTGGTCAACCGAGAAACACCCCTCGACCCCAAACAGCTGCCGCAAGTGTGTCCCTTTTCTGAAGCAGATATCTTTGAGCAACCCATCGACTGGCCGCCAGCCGAGACTTAATAGATGGGGCAGCCTTTTCTTCCTCACGTGGACACAAATTGATTAGGTGGAGCAGCGCCTATGATGCTTAGTGAGCAGTAATCACAGCACAAACATGACGCAATCAGGGGCGCGATCGAGCATGACGCAATCGGGGATTCTGAAGAACTACATCAACGGTCAGTGGGTGCCGTCTGCGGCGGGGGATATGCTCTCGGTAGATAACCCGGCCACGGGGGAGGTGCTAGGCCAGGTTCCCGTTTCCCCAAAGTATGAGGTCGATCAGGCCGCCCGGGCAGCGGCAACGGCGTTCGAAGACTGGCGACGAGTCCCGCCGCCCCAGCGGGTGCAGTACCTGTTTAAGCTCAAAGACTTGATGGACACCCACCTAGAGGAACTGGCCCAGATTGTCACTCAGGAGTGCGGCAAAACCCTGGCCGAGTCGAAAGGGGAACTGCGGCGGGCGATCGAAAACGTGGAGGTGGCCTGCGGCATTCCTATGATGATGCAGGGCACAGTGCTGGAGGATATTGCCAGCGGCATTGATGAGTTTATGATTCGGCAACCCCTGGGGGTCGCGGCGGCGATCGCACCCTTCAATTTTCCCGCCATGATTCCCTTTTGGTTTATGCCCTACGCCCTGGCCTGCGGCAACACCTACATCGTTAAACCCTCCGAAAAAGTGCCCCTGACCATGCAGCGCATCTTCGAGCTGTTGGATCAGGCTGGCTTTCCCCCCGGCGTGGTGAACCTGGTGAATGGGGCCAAAGAAACGGTGGATGCGATTCTGGAACATCCCACCATTCGGGCTATCAGCTTTGTCGGCTCTTCCCCGGTCGCCAAGTACATCTACGCTCAGGCGGCAGCCCACGGCAAGCGGGTGCAGTGCCAGGGCGGGGCCAAAAACCCGGTGATTGTGCTGCCCGATGCCGATCGCGACATGACGACGCGAATTGTGGCCGATAGCGCCTTTGGCTGTGCCGGTCAGCGCTGCCTGGCTGCCTCCCTGGCGGTGACGGTGGGGGAAGCGACGGAGTGGTTCACTGATGCCATCGCCCACACCGCCGCCACCCGTACGGTCGGCAATGGCCTTGACCCCCAGGTGCAGATGGGGCCGGTGATTAATGCCCAAAGTCGGCAGCGGATCGAAAACCTGATTCAAACTGGTGCAGACGAGGGAGCAACGGTTTTGGTGGACGGTCGTAACGCCCAAATTCCCGACCTGGAAGCGGGTCACTTCGTCAAACCCACAGTGTTGCAGGGAGTACCCGCTACCGGAGAAATCGCCCAGACGGAAATCTTCGGCCCCGTGCTGGGGCTGATGCCGGTGGACACGATTGAGGCGGCGATCGACCTGGTGAACCGCAGCCCTTGGGGAAACATGGCCTGTCTATTCACCAACAGCGGTGCCGCCGCCCGTCAGTTTCGCTACGCAGCTAACGCTGGCAACATCGGCATCAATATCGGCGTAGCGGCACCAATGGCCTTTTTCCCCTTCAGCGGCTGGAAAGACAGCTTCTTTGGTGACCTCCACGGACAGGGGGCGCACGCGGTGGAATTTTTTACGCAGACCAAGGTGGTGGTCGAGCGCTGGCCAAAGGAGTGGAGTCGGCAGTTTTAGAATCGGCGATCACCTTATTAGTCGCTCACATTACCCTCGAAACGGTCACTATGGCATAGGCAGTGACGCGAAGGTGGCTCGGCATCTATGGAAATTCTGATTTCGGCGATGCTGCCCATTGCCCTGGTGGCCCTGGTGGGGTTTGGCGTGGGGCGCAGCTTTGAGCTAGACATGCAAACCCTGGCGCGGATAAACATCTACGCCCTGCTGCCGGCGCTAGTGCTGACCAGCCTGGCCCAAACCACTCTAGCGCTGGGGAATGCGATCGCGATCGTCGCCAGCTTTTTGCTCAACACTGTGGTGCTGTACCTGCTGGCGGTGGGGCTGAGCCGTCGCCTCGACTTCTCGGTGGATGAGCAAAAGAGTCTGATTGCCATCGTGCTGTTCTCAAACGTGGGCAACCTGGGGCTGCCCTTCATTTTGTTTGCCCTTGGCGAGGCTGGGCTAGAGCGGGCGGTGGTGTACCTGGTGGGCTCTAGCGTGATGATTGCCAGCGTGTTCCCCATTGTGCTGAAGCAGGCCGGGCTAAAGGCGGGGCTCAACGTAACGCTGCGACTACCGGTGTTGTGGGCTGCTTTGACGGGTATAGGTCTCCAGGCCACGCAGGAAGCGTTTCCGCTGCCGCTGGAGCGGGGCATAACGCTACTGGGGGAGGGCGCAATTCCGGTGGCGCTACTGACGCTGGGGGTGCAGCTGGCGCGAACAGAACTGGTGTTTGGCCGCTATGAATTAATCGGCTCGGTGCTGCGGCTAGGAGTAGCACCCCTACTTGCCTACGGCATTGGCACGGCACTGGGCTTGCAGGGGTTAGACCGTCAAGTGCTGGTGCTACAGGCGGCGATGCCGGTGGCGGTGAATTCGCTAATTTGGGTGACGGAGCTGGGGGGCGATCGCACGCGCGTAGCCCGCACCATTCTGCTCTCAACCTTTCTCAGCGTGATTACCCTGCCGGTGGTACTGTGGCTCAGCAGTCGGTAGAGCAATTTTGGATTTTGGATGATTTTTAGCCATGGCACCTAGCGATGCAGCAAAAAACCTCAATAGCGAGCTGTTGCCGCCCAGCCCTGAGCTGCGGCAGGCGGTGGCTGTCGTGTGCGATCGCGATCCTAGATTTCAGCGCATTGAGGCCGAAGCTGGCCCCCTCACTGTTCGCACCTGGGCTGCCGGGTTGCCATCGCTGGTGCGCATTATTATGGGACAGCAGCTGTCGTCTAGAGCTGCCCAGGCGATCTTTCAGCGGCTGATGGCAACGATAGAGCTGACTCCTGAAGCGATCGCCGCCACCCCAGACAGCACCCTCAAACAGGTGGGGCTAAGCCAGGCTAAAATTGCCACCTGTCAACGGCTTTCGGCCGCTATTTTATCGGGCCAGCTCAGCCTAGAAACCCTTGCCGCCTTGCCTGATGTAGAGGCGATCGAACACCTGACCCAGATCAAAGGCATCGGAGTCTGGACGGCAGAAGTTTACCTGCTGTTTTGCCTCCAGCGCTTAAGCAGTTTTCCGGCCTCAGACTTGGCCATTCAAATTAGCTACCAGCGGCTACACAATCTGGAGAGCCGCCCCACGCGCAAAGACCTGTTGGTTTCTACAGCGGCTCTCGATCCCTACCGGGGTGCGGTGGCCCACTTGCTGTGGCACTACTACCGACATTTAGCCCAGCAGTGACTGGCAGCTAGGGCAAATGCCATAGACCGTAAACTGGCAGTTCAGCAGCGAGAACCCGTGGGAGGCACTCTCACTGCTGCCCACCTGGGTCATTTTGGTGTCCTCAAACTCTTTCACATCGCCGCAGTGAACACAGACCAAATGGTGGTGCTGATTCATAAAGGGAGTGTTGAGCTCGTAATACTTTCTGCCCTCGGCTAGCTCTAGCTCTTGCAGCAACCCTAGCCTGACCATGACATGCAGCGCTCTATAGATGGTAGAAAAGCTGATTTTTTCACCCTGATCTAGCAACTGCTGATGAATTTCTTCAGCATTGAGGTGATGACCTAGAGCTGCTGACTGAAATAAGTCCAGTATTTTTTGCCGCTGGCTGGTGAACCGAAACCCTTCTTTATTAAGAACAGTTTTGAGTAGTTCGGGCTCTTGACTCAAGCTAGGCAGAGCTGGATCTTGTTCCATCGTCCTGTTATCACGATTGAAGAAAGCAGTTAGATTAGTCATATAAATCAGAGCATCGACATCTAACGAAGGGCATAACTAAAGCAGGGTTTTGGGGCGATCGCCCTGGGCTGATTAAATTAGTCAGTGTTATTGAAAGTGTCTTTCACCAAAGGGTTTGGGCCTATCGCCAATCAGTTTCGATACAAAGAATTAAACCTAATGAAAATCATTTTCGCTATTCCTATTAACAGCTAAATTTTGCACTTCTCTATACTTTTTTAGGCAAACAAAGTTATTAGCTAGATTCAAAAAAATAAGGTAGGCTCAATGAGCAACCCTGAAAGGCTAGGGCTGCTTTCACTGCTAAAAAAGGGGGATGCTTATGCCTATTACTGAGACTCTGCTGCAAACCTATGGCGAGGTGGCCAACAACCCGGTACTGCTGGAGAAGTCGGTTACAGAGCCGGTGGTGGATGGGCTGGCAACGCTCTATGCCAGCTTCACAGCCCTGTCCTTGCAGTACCAAAAGCACCATTTTGTTGTGGAAGGTTCTGAGTACTACATGCTCCACAACTATTTTGAGGAGAGCTACGAAGCGGCCCAGGCCCACGCCCACGAGGTGGGTGAGCGCCTGCACGGGCTGGGGGGCATTCCCCCTCTGAGCTTTGGCAAACTGGCAGAGCTGTGCTGCTTCGACATGGAAAACGACGACACCTACCGCTGCCGCGTCATGATCGACCACGATCTGAAGGCTGAGCAGGCGATGATCGAAATGATTCGTCGGCTGGCTGCCCAGGCTGAGAGTTTGGGCGATCGCGCTACCCGCTACCTCTACGAGCAAATTTTGCTGAAAACCGAGGAGCGGGCTTACCATCTAGAGCACTTCCTCACTCCAGACAGCCTCAAGCTAGGCTGGTAGTGGCTGAGAAAAGTCCTCTGCAAACCCTGCTGCTCATTCTCATTGATTGAGTGCAGGGTTATTTGGCTGTAGTTGTCCTCCAGCTGACAATCGCTCACGCTCACCACCTACGAATCGAGATAAACCTTCCAGATAATCCAGCTTGAAAGCACCACAAAGGTCACAATCACCAGCCAATGGTCCCACCGCTGGGGGTCAAATTCCTGAGCGGTCATCGTTTTGCATCCAGCTGCGCTAAAGCTTCGGCGGGGCTGACTCGGTGCAGCATTCGGCCATTGGGCATGCGCAGGTTTGGGCCTTGCTTGCAGGCTTTCATGCAGCCCGTTTCCTTAATGGCAACGTGGGCCAAGGCTGGATCGCTATCCACGGCCTCTTGCAGGGCGCTATGGACTTGACGAGCGCCCTGCTTGTAGCATTTGCCCTTGGTGCAGACCTCAATGCACATGCGTTTTTGCGAGGTCTGAGCCGGCTTTGAGGCAGGGACAAGGTCGCCCCACTGCTGTCGCAGCATCTCAGCCTCGCACTGGGGCAAAGGCAAAACATTGATGGCCCGCCAGCGATCATCTTCGGGATAGGCCCAGACCTGCACAAAATCACCCGGTGCTAGCTCTCGCACCAGCATGGGGCGCAGATATTTGGGCAGCTTAACGGTGAACTTGGCCTCACCCGCTTGCAGCAGCAGTCCCTTAATCTTGCCTTTGTCGGAACGATAGGCCCCGCTATACTGCCCTTTGAGTACTTGGCCAGTGGGCATTGCGGTCCCAGCCTCTAGGGTGGCGGACTCGTGGAGAGTCATGTCAGGCTCCTTTGCTGCCAGCAGCACTTGAGGTGGTCGGCGAGAACTAGCTTAGGCTGAGTGGCAGCCTGCACCACGCTCCAGACCAGCAGAGCATCGGCGGGTGTGTGGATGGCAACAGTGAGGGGGCGATCGCCACCACAGGCGCACACCATATGCAGCTCTTGTAGGCGGCGGTAGACATTCCAACGGGTAACGCGATCTAAATCAACCACGGTTTGAGCGGGGGCAGTATTTTGAAGGTCTTGCCCTGACCCTAAATAATCTGACTCTAAAACGTGCATATTAACTCGACTGAATCTCCATAGTGATGACCGCCAAGGGTCTGAACTTATTGAAATTAACTCTGAACTAAACGCTAAGGTGTAGGGCTAAGCCGAGGCTTAGAAGAGCTGAAGCCCTTTCCTATAAAGCATTAAGGCATTTTTCTAAGAATTACTGAACGCGATACCCTAGGGACATCGGTTGCTGTTGCTATTGACTATCGTTGTTACTAAGATACCCAAGTCCCGAGATTAATGCAACAGATTTTCAATAAGGCTGCTCTATTGGCAGTAAAGCCTGAGCACCAGCGACGGAATTCGGCCGATTGACTGAGCTTCATTAGCTTTAAGGGCAACGGACGGGAATGCTGGCAGCGATCGCCCACCTAATCTACCCGCACCGAGTCAGCTCAAGCCGTTCTAATGCAATGTCACGTTAGGGATTCTTGCTTGGAGAAGTTAGTACAGCTTGCTTCCACCATGGTGGATTTGAGGATGAGCCTAGCGATCGCCCCCAATGGCCCAGCTTCGCCGTTGCGATCGGCTTGCGGCTTTAGACACAGAAATCCCCGGCTCTTCTCTACTTAAAGAGAAAAGCCGGGGATGAGGACGGATGCAGCACTAGCAAAGGCAGACTTGCGTAGGCTGTTAGCGCTTCAAAGTGGGAATCGCAATAGCATTCATCTTTTGCTTCACTTGTCAGTGCCACCCATGCAAGCGCAGACGCCGTGAAAGGTACTCAGCTACCGATAGGCGAAGGCCAAAAAATTCAATACGACGCTGCCACATAAAAACTTTGTCAGACAGCTTAAACCGTTTGACATCTAGAGAGCTAACAGCCAACCTGGGCAATTCGCTGAGTTTGTAGCCTTTATCGATTAGCAAATCTGCAATATTGGCTTCTACTACCTGTATTTCCCGGGGGGAGAGATGCGATCGGGCGATCGCAACTTTTTCCTGTCATCGAATACTAAAAGCAGCAACATGATGCTGACATGGCTCTGCGATCAGACAATTACGGTCATTATTCACGGCAGTTATCTGGCCTACCAGCGCGATAATCAGATCACTCAAGCTACCCAACAAAATATGTAGGCGTATTTGATCGCCGAAGCTGCAAATCATTCAGCAGATCACACAATTTACAAGCCTTTTAACTTCTATATAAATCCCAGTGGGGCATCTACACTTCAAAGTGCTCGTCTCGAACTGATCTAGCTAGCCTATTCGAGTAGAATAAGGCTTGATTGTGCTTGGCTTTGTGGCTGAAGTTCATTACAGAAATATGCTTTAGAGGTTGCTTTAAGGGTTCTGCCTCTACAAAAAAAGCTGAGTTCCTCCTTAAATATTTCTTCTTAAGAGATATTCTAAGCTTGAACACACCCCTCTCAAGGGTGCAGGCAACCCAAGTTACGATAGATCCTTTGTAAACAGTCTCTCAACCTGACGGAAAATCCGTTTGTTGGCATCGCAGTATATCTTTTCTTGTAGATGTGCTTGATTTAGCAGAAATTCTTGCCGATAAAAAACACTGATCTTCGTGATATTTCGCAAACTTCTTAAGGCGTTGAGCTGATTATTTGCTTAAGGGACTAGTCAACGCCCCATGGCTCATCGCAGAATATCTAGGCACAGTCTATAGCTATGCCTGTTTGAGTTCCTTCCTGTTGCTCGATAAATCAATGACCCTATCTCAACCGCCCCAAGCTCAAGGTCTTTACCATCCGCAGTACGAACACGATGCCTGCGGCGTTGGCTTCATCGTCCACATGAAGGGCGCTCAGTCGCACAGCATCGTGCAGCAGGGGCTGACAATTTTGGTCAATCTGGCCCACCGGGGCGCGGTGGGGGCCGAGGCTAACACCGGTGACGGGGCGGGTATTTTGCTGCAAATGCCCCATAAATTTATGGCCAAGGTGGCGGCGGCAGAGGGCATTACCCTACCGGCACCGGGGCACTACGGTGTCGGCTTTTTCTTTTCGTCACCCACACCGGCAGACCGCGAACAAGGTCGTCGCGTCTTCGAGCAAATTGCCGCAGAAGAAGGGCAACAGGTGCTGGGCTGGCGCGATGTGCCTACCGACAACGCCTCTCTAGGAGAGACAGCCAAGGCTAGCGAGCCTTTCATGCAGCAGGTGTTTATTCAGCGATCGCCCGATCTCGCTGACGACCAAGCCTTTGAGCGAAAGCTGTACATCATTCGTAAGCGCACCCATTCGGCCATTCACCCCACCGGCATCGACCCTTACTGGTATGCCACCAGCCTGTCCTGCCGCACGGTGGTCTACAAGGGCATGCTGACGCCAGAGCAGGTGGGGTTGTACTTCCCCGACCTGGCCGATGAGGCAATGGAAAGCGCGCTGGCCCTGGTGCACTCGCGCTTTAGCACCAACACCTTCCCCAGCTGGGAGCGGGCGCACCCCTATCGCTATGTGGCCCACAACGGCGAAATCAACACCCTACGCGGCAACATCAACTGGATGTATGCCCGCCAGTCGATGTTTGAGGCTGAGCTATTTGGCGGCGATCTCGATCGCGCCAAGCCGCTGATCAACAAAGAAGGTAGCGATTCCGGCATTTTCGACAACACCCTGGAGCTGATGACGCTGGCTGGGCGATCGCTTCCCCACGCCATGATGATGATGGTGCCCGAACCCTGGACGGCCCATGAATCGATGAGCGCCGAGAAAAAAGCCTTTTACGAATACCACGCCTGCCTGATGGAGCCCTGGGATGGCCCGGCGGCGATCGCCTTCACCGATGGCACGATGATGGGTGCGGTGCTCGATCGCAATGGCCTGCGCCCTTCTCGCTACACGGTGACGAAGGATGACCTGGTGATTATGGCCTCGGAGGCCGGGGTGCTGCCTATCGAACCCGAGCGGGTCGCCTACAAGGGTCGCCTAGAGCCGGGCCGCATGTTCCTAGTGAATATGGAAGAGGGTCGCATTGTCTCCGATGAGGAGATCAAGCATCAAATTGCCGCCGAGCAGCCCTACCGGGAATGGCTCGATCAGCACCTGGTGAAACTGGCGGATCTGCCGGAGGCCACAGACCCCGCAGGGTTAAACGGCAATGGCACAAACCCCGTAGGGGCGCAGCATGCTGCGCCCCTACCCACTCCTGCGCCCCTATCGATCGCCCAAACCGCTTTTGGCTACACCTTCGAGGAGCTACGCCTGCTGCTCAAGCCCATGGCCGAAAGCGGTGTGGAAGCCGTCGGTGCCATGGGTACCGACACGCCGCTGCCCGTGCTGTCGAATAAGCCCCGGCTGTTATACGACTATTTTCACCAGCTGTTCGCCCAGGTGACTAACCCGCCCATCGACTCCATTCGCGAGGCAATCATCACCTCCGCAGACACCACCATCGGCAGCGAGCGCAATCTGCTGAAGCCCGAGCCTGAGAGCTGTCGGCTGATCAACCTCAAAACGCCGATCATCACCAATGCGGAACTGGCTAAGCTGAAGAATGCTGGCAGTAACGGGTTCTCTTCGGTGACGCTGCCGAGCGTATTCACAGCGGCTGAAGGTGAAGCAGGGCTAGAAGCGGCACTGAACGGAATCTTTGCGGCGGCGGATGAGGCGATCGCCAATGGCACCAGTCTAATCATTTTGAGCGATCGCACCCTTGACGCTGACCACGCCCCCATCCCCGCGCTGCTGGCCGTCGCAGGCCTGCACCATCACCTAATTCGCAACGGCAGCCGCACCCGCGTCGGTCTGGTGCTGGAGTCGGGCGAACCGCGCGAAGTCCACCACTTCGCCACTCTGATTGGTTATGGCTGCGGCGCGATCAACCCCTACCTGGTGTTTGACACCATCGAGGGCATGATCAACGATCAGCTGCTGCCGCCGATGGAGTTCGACAAAGCTTGCCAAAACTTTATCAAGGCCGTCACCAAGGGGGTGATCAAAATCGCCTCTAAAATTGGCATCTCCACCATTCAGAGCTATCGCGGCGCGCAGATCTTCGAAGCCCTGGGCCTCAACCACACCGTCGTTGACCAGTACTTCACCTGGACGGCCTCCCGCATTCAGGGTATCGGGCTAGACGTATTAGCTGAAGAAGCCCTCAAGCGGCACCGCCACGCCTTCCCCGATCGCCCTGCCGAGCACATTACCCTGGATGCGGGCGGCGACTACCAGTGGCGCAAAGAGGGAGAAGCGCACCTGTTTAGCCCCGAAATCATTCACTCACTGCAAAAAGCGGTGAGAACAGGCGATTACGAGGCCTATAAGCGCTATGCCGCCTTGGTGAACGAGCAAGAGAAGCAGCTCTTTCGCCTGCGCGACCTGCTCCAGTTCAAGCAGCGCGAGCCGATTCCCCTCGATGAGGTGGAGCCGGTGGAGGCGATCACCCGGCGGTTTAAGACCGGGGCGATGAGCTACGGGTCGATTTCTAAGGAGGCCCACGAGGCGCTGGCGATCGCCATGAACCGCCTAGGCGGCAAATCTAACACCGGCGAAGGCGGCGAAGACCCCGATCGCTACACCTGGACGAACGAGAAGGGCGACTCCAAAAACAGCGCCATCAAGCAGGTAGCCTCTGGCCGCTTCGGCGTCACCAGCCTCTACCTGTCTCAAGCCCAAGAGATCCAAATCAAAATGGCCCAGGGTGCTAAGCCTGGCGAAGGCGGGCAATTACCGGGCCGCAAGGTTTACCCCTGGATTGCCAAGGTGCGCCACTCCACGCCGGGCGTGGGGCTGATTTCGCCACCGCCCCACCACGACATCTACTCCATTGAAGATCTGGCCGAGCTGATCCACGACCTTAAGAACGCCAACCGCGATGCCCGCGTCAACGTCAAACTGGTGTCCGAAGTTGGGGTTGGCACCATCGCCGCTGGGGTAGCTAAGGCCCACGCCGATGTCATTCTAATTGCCGGGTTCGACGGCGGCACCGGGGCCTCTCCCCAAACTTCCATCAAGCACGCCGGTCTGCCCTGGGAATTGGGCCTCGCCGAAACTCACCAAACCCTGGTGATGAACAACCTGCGCAGCCGGGTGGTAGTCGAAACCGACGGCCAAATGAAAACCGGGCGCGATGTCATCGTCGCCGCCCTGCTTGGGGCTGAAGAGTTTGGCTTTGCCACCGCCCCCCTGATCTCCCTGGGCTGCATCATGATGCGGGTCTGCCACCTGAACACCTGCCCCGTGGGTGTCGCCACCCAAGATCCTGAGCTGCGCAAGCACTTCATGGGCGACCCCGACCACGTGGTCAACTTCATGCGGTTCATCGCCCAGGATATGCGCGAAATCATGGCCCAGCTGGGCTTCCGCACCCTGGATGAGATGGTAGGCCGCACCGATGTGCTGGAGCCAAAGGCCGCGATCGCCCACTGGAAAGCCAAGGGCCTCGACCTCTCCCCCATCCTGCACCAGCCGGAGGTTGGCCCCGAAGTCGGGCGCTACTGCCAGATGGCCCAGGACCACGGCCTGGAGAAATCGCTGGATATGACCACGTTGCTGGAGCTGTGCGAACCTGCGATCGCGCGGGGCGAAAAGGTCAGCGCCACCCTGCCAATTCAAAACGTCAACCGCGTCGTCGGCACCATTCTCGGCAACGAGATCACCAAACGCCACTGGGAGGGATTGCCGGAAGACACCGTTCACCTCCACTTCCAGGGCAGTGCTGGGCAAAGTTTCGGGGCCTTTGTGCCCAAGGGCGTCACTCTAGAGTTGGAAGGCGAAGCCAACGACTACTTAGGCAAAGGCCTCAGCGGCGGCAAGCTGATTGTCTATCCGCCCAAGCAGTCGACCTTTGTGCCCGCTGAAAACATCATCACCGGCAACGTCGCTTTCTATGGCGCTACCAGTGGCGAAGCCTACATTCGGGGGCTAGCAGGTGAGCGCTTCTGCGTGCGCAACTCGGGCGTGACCGCAATAGTGGAAGGGGTTGGCGACCACGCCTGCGAATATATGACCGGTGGCAAGGCGATCGTGCTGGGATTAACTGGGCGCAACTTTGCGGCAGGCATGAGCGGCGGTGTCGCCTACGTGCTTGACGAAGCGGGCGATTTTGCCACCCGCTGCAACACCGAGATGGTGGATCTGGAGCAGCTCACCGATCCCGAAGAAATTCGCGACCTGCAAGAGCTGATTCAGCGTCATGTCGATTACACCCAGAGCAAGCGGGGGCTGAAGCTGCTCGAAGACTGGGATAACGCAGTCTCCAAATTTGTGAAGGTGATGCCCCGCGACTACAAGCGCGTACTGCAACACATTCAAAAAGCTCTGGCCGATGGGCTAACCGGCGACGATGCCCTAACGGCAGCGTTTGAAGAAAACGCTCGCGACGTCGCGCGGATTGGGGGGAGTTAACTACCCTACAACCACAACCTACTAAAGCGTAGGTTGGGTGGAACAGAGTGGAAACCAACGCAAACCCTGGCAATGTTGGGTTCCACTGACGCTTCACCCAACCTACGCAATCCGTAGAGAGGCAAAGGTCGATAGACCATGCCCAATCACTCCAAAGAAACTTTTTGGTAGGCATGTATAAGCTTTGCCTATCCTATCTGTCTCCCCCATCAACACTCTTTTCAGGACAACCACCATGGGAAAACCGACTGGCTTTATGGAATACCTGCGGGAAGTGGCGCAAGAAGTCGCCCCCGCCGATCGCATTCGCAACTGGGACGAGTTCCACCTTCACATGCCGGAGGAAAACCTCCGCACCCAGGGGGCGCGCTGTATGGATTGCGGCACCCCCTTTTGCCACACGGGCATGACCATCAGCGGCATGGCCAGCGGTTGCCCCGTCAACAACCTGATTCCTGAATGGAACGACCTGGTCTATCGCGGTCTGTGGGAAGAAGCTCTGGAGCGGCTGCACAAGACTAACAACTTCCCCGAGTTTACCGGGCGCGTCTGCCCCGCCCCCTGCGAGGGTTCCTGCGTGCTGGGCATCACCAGCCCCCCCGTGACAATTAAGAATATTGAGTATTCCATTGCCGAAAAGGGTTGGGAATCGGGTTGGATTACCCCCACGCCACCGCAGCAGCGCACGGGCAAAAAAGTCGCGGTGATTGGCTCTGGCCCCGCTGGGCTGGCCGCTGCCGCCCAGCTCAACTCGGCGGGCCACTGGGTCACCGTGTACGAGCGGGCCGATCGCCCCGGCGGCCTGCTCATGTATGGCATCCCCAACATGAAGCTCGATAAGCAGCAGGTGGTGCAGCGCCGGCTAGATGTGCTCGAAGCTGAGGGCGTTACCTTTGTCTGCAACACCGAAGTCGGCAAAGACATTTCTGCGGAAAACTTGCTGAAGGAGTTCGACTCGGTGGTGCTCTGCACCGGTTCCACTAAGCCCCGTGACCTGCCCATCGAAGGGCGTGACCTGAAGGGTATTCACTTTGCGATGGAATTCCTTACCGCCAATACGCGATCGCTGCTGGATGGCTACCCTGGCAACGACTACATCTCGGCGTCGGGCAAAGATGTGGTGATTATCGGCGGCGGCGACACGGGCACCGACTGCGTGGGCACCTCCATTCGCCACGGGTGCAACAACGTCACCCAGGTGGAAATCATGCCCCAGCCACCTGAAACCCGCTCTGCCGCCAACCCCTGGCCCGAGTGGCCTAAGGTCTACAAGATGGACTACGGCCAAGAAGAAGCCGCCGCTATGTTTGGCGACGACCCCCGAGCCTACCTGACTACCGCCACCAAGTTTGAGGGCGATGAGCAGGGCAACGTTAAGGCTGTCCATACGGTGCAGATTCAGTGGGGCAAAGACGAGAATGGGCGGTTTGTGCCTCAGAACGTGCCCGGCACCGAGAAGGTCGTCCCCGCCCATCTGGTGCTGTTGGCGATGGGCTTCCTTGGCCCCGAGCAGCCGTTGATTGATGCGTTGGGCTTAGAAAAAGATGGCCGCAGCAATGTGAAGGCTGAGCATGAGCAGTACACCACTTCAATTCCAGGCGTGTTTGCGGCTGGGGATTGTCGCCGGGGCCAAAGCTTAGTGGTTTGGGCGATCAATGAAGGGCGTGGGGCGGCGCGGGAGTGCGATCGCTACCTGATGGGCACCACCGAGCTGCCCTAACCTGAGCCGCCTATGCAGTTTGAGTGGGATGACCGAAAGAATGAGACCAACATCGGTAAGCATGGCTTCGACTTCGCAGACGCGTATCGAATCTTTGACTTGCCGTTGTTGATTGATTTAGATGAGCGCGATGATTATGGTGAAGACCGATGGTTGGGCATTGGCTTGCTGGATGGCCGCGTTATCGTGATCATATTCACAGAGCCAGAAGCAAATACCATTCGCGTCATTTCTTTAAGAAAGGCACTCTCGCATGAACGAAAGCGCTATGAACAATACATCCAAGACCGATTGGGCCAGAATTGACGCAATGACCGACGAGGATATCGACACTTCTGATATTCCGCCGCTTGATGAGGCTTTCTTTGCAAAAGCAAAGCTACGAATGCCTCATCAATCATCGGCTTCTATAGTCACTGTGCCCATTGATGCCGAAACCTTGAACTGGTTTCAGTCTCAAGGGGAAGGCGCAGAGCAACATATGGCAGCAGCTCTCAGAATCTATGCCGAATCTCAAAAGCAAGCTGCTCTACTGCATAGACCAACCTAAGCACAGCCGAAACCGATTGAAATTCGCTGTTGAGGCTAACCTAGCCAGAGGATGTTTTCTTTAAAGGAGTAATGCAGTAAGGGAATGAGAGATAATGAGCACCCTTTGTTATGAAATGGTAATTGTCTGGTCAGAGGAAGATGATTGCTTTCTGGTGCATCTGCCCGACTTTCCCAAACAGACCTATCGTACCCACGGCAACAGTTATGAAGAAGCGGCCCGAAGTGGTCAGGAGGTTTTACAGCTTTTGCTAGAGGAAGACGGGTTGCCCCTGCCCGAACCTAAACCTTATGCTGCTTAATAGTTGATGGTGAATACTGCCCATCCTGCTAGCACTAAATTATGACAAAATCTCGTGTGACAAAAGAATTGAAAGGATTTCTTTTAAGAAAGATAAAGAATCATCCATTCAAAGAAGCTTCTACGGAAGATCTGATTTCTGAGGTCGAAAAAATCAACATTAAAGAACTAGACAAAACAGATTGGAAGTCTTGGTCGGATACCGTAAAACATGCTCTTATAAGCTTGAGAGATAGTGAAAATGCTATAGGCAGCTTCGCTCAGAATGTATCCAAGCCAACAAGGAAAGAGAAGGAAAGAATATCTAACTGGATTAACCAGAATAGGCCAAATCAAAGCAAGAAACAGCAAATTTGGTATTTAGTAGAAGATTACATTGCCTTCCCAGGCGAAATAGAATCAAAAGATTACTATGAAGGAGCCGTTCGCAAAGTATTTGTGAATGCTTATGAAAGAGATCCTGAGGCTAGGAAGAAATGTATTGATTATCATGGGTTGAGCTGTAAGGTTTGTAACTTCAACTTTGGAGAAGAGTTTGGAGATTTGGGTAGAGATTTCATCAATGTTCATCATTTAAAACCTTTGTCAGAGGTGGGTGGGGAATATCAGGTTGATCCAATTAGAGATCTGTTGCCTGTTTGTCCTAATTGTCATGCGATGTTTCATCGCAAGGAGCCTGCGCTTAGCATTGAGGAAGTTAAAGCCGCAAGGATGAGCACTGATTTATTGACAGAAGATCAATGAGTCGCCGTGAAATCGCTCTCCTCAGCTATTAGACGTTGTAGCCCTAACGGTTGACCTGCCTCAGTACAATCTTTGGAGAGGGCAGGTTGGCATAGTAGCCGAGACCTTAGCCAATGGGTCAGCCTTTGAAGTCGAATTCAGCGATCGCGAAGGACGCACTTACAAATCTTTAGGGTTACGGCTGAACCAGATTATGGTCTTACATTTTGAACCTGCACCACCTAACACTAAAGCTGAAATAGCTACAGAACTCGGTTTTCTGCATCAGCACGATCGCACAATGTCTCTGCCCAGTTTTCAAAATCCAGCCTTGCTTCGGCAAGCGCTCACCCACAGCAGCTACGCCAACGAACACCCCAGCGAAGGCCCCGATTACGATCGCCTAGAGTTTTTGGGCGACGGCATTCTTGAAGTTGTGGTGCGCGATTTAATCTTTGCCCGCTATCCCCACCTGGCCGTAGGGGAAATGTCGCAGCGGTGCGATCGCCTCGTTGATGAGCCTTCCCTAGCAGAGATAGCAGTGCAGTTGGGCATTCCCAACCAAATGCGTCTAGGGGCTGGAGCCCAGCACGAGCGCCACAATCCTAGCGTTCAAGCTGACATGTTTGAAGCGGTGATCGGCGCTTACCGCTTAGATGCTGGCATTGCCGCCGCCTATAGCTACGTTGAGGCGATCGTTGGCCCCCTAATCGATCGCGCCCTAGACCTTCAGGCCGCCGACCCCGTGACCAAGCTGCAAGAGTATGTGCAGGCCCACATGGGTGGAGCATTGCCAAGCTATCTAGAAAAAGAGCGCCTTGGCCCAGACCACGCCAAAGTATTTACCCTAGAAGTTTGGGCTGGCGGCACAAACTATGGCATTGGTCAAGGCCGCAGCATCAAAGAAGCGCGTAAAAACGCCGCGATCGCAGCACTGAGGATTTTAAAGCCATGAATGCAGCAATTTTGGGCTGTGGATATGTGGGCAAAGCAGTAGCCCAGCTTTGGAGCAGCCAAGGCGTCAAGGTCACCGCCACCACCACCAGCCCCGAGCGCATTGAAGAGTTACGCTCCGTAGCGGCGGATGTGCAGGTGGTGAATGGGTCAGATGCAGACGGCATTGCCGCTCTCTTACAAGACCAAGACACGCTGCTCATCTGCGTAGGGGCCGGTCGCCAAGCCAGCTACGAAGAAATTTACCTAAATACCGCCAAAACCGTTGTGGGCGCCCTCGATCAAGCTCCCAGCCTGAAGCAAATTATCTTCACCAGCAGCTATTCCGTATATGGCAACTACGATGGGGCCTGGGTGAGCGAAGATGACCCAGTCAAACCCGCCACCGACAACGCCCGCACGATGGCAGAGACCGAGCAAACACTGCTGGGGGCAACTACACCTGAGCGCAACGTCTGCATCTTCCGCCTCGGCGGCATCTACGGCCCAGGGCGCGAGCTGGCTAAGATCTACAGCCGCGCCGCTGGCACCACCCGCCCTGGCTCCGGCCACGAAGGCAGCAACTGGATTCATTTAAATGACATTGTGGGGGCGATCGCCTTTGCCCAATCCCAATCTCTCAGCGGCCTCTACAATCTGGTGCAAGACGAAATTCTCACCGTGCGCGAGCTGATCGATCGCGTCTGCCAGGCCAACCAACTAGAACCTGTGCAGTGGGATCCATCCCAACCCAGTGCTCGGCCCTACAACGTGCGGGTGTCGAACCAAAAGCTCAAGGCGGCAGGTTACACCTTTCGCCACAGCACCTTTGAAGGCATATAGGAACGTTAATTCTGCCCCACAAACTCAATGCTGGCTAGATGCATCTTGCCCTGGGGAACCTGGTCAAACACCAGCTCTACACTTGTCAACGCTGCCAGATCTACACCTGAAAACTGCCCCAGGGAAATGCGCAGGGCGCTGGGATAGAGGGGTGCCGTGTTGCCGTGGGTAGGGTCAGCCTCAAACTGCCTTAAAGCAGGCACCGTCGAGAGAATTTCGACCCGCGCCGCCCCTCCTTGACTATCGCGCAGCACCACCGCAAACACCGGCTGCCCCTGGGGTATTGACCAGGATGGATCAGAAGCGAGACGCAGTTCAAGACTGGCAAAGCCGCCAACGTTGACGCCCTCCAACGGCACTTGCAGCGACTCTGTAGCGGTCTCCCACCCCAGGGCAAGCAGGGTCGGAAAGTGAGGGTAGGGCCGCGAGGGCTGCTGGCAATCGGTTAGCGACTCGCAGAACGTCGCCTTTAGACCAGCAGTGAGAACTGCTGCTGGCGCATTCTCGGCCTCAAACACGGTGTAGCGCTGGGCATTGGGAGCCACGAGAGCGGTAAGTACCGGCTGTTCAAACAGCTCCGCTGGGGCCACTCGGTTGGGAGCCATGCCCACCTCAGCGAGGTTGGCCTGCCCAGGAGCAGCCCAGACGGTGCCCAAAAACGCCTGGGTATATTGGGCCAGAAAACCTTCTTGGGCCACCCGCGACAGGCGATCGCGCGATCGCTGAGGGTTGCACAACGGCCCATTGTTGGGTCTGCGGTAATAGTCATCTTCCGCCACGGCAGCGTTGAAATAGTTGTGGTTGGCCCCCGCCAGCAGAATTCCTACCATCGGCGTTGTGCGGGGCTGCTGGCGAGCGATGTCGACATAGTAGAGGCTGCTGAAGTCAAAAATGTCGCGATCGCACCCTCCAGCGATCACCGCCGTCGGCACATCCGGCAGCTGGTAGGCGTCGGGGCGCTGGGCGATGGGGTAGCTACGAGTAGGGCTGATCAGCACTAGAGCCGACGGGCGAAGGCTAGAGGCGATTTTGTCCTCGCTACCAAACCGCTGCAAGGTGCTAAGAGCCGCCGCGCCGCCGCCCATAGAGTGACCTACCATCGCCAGACGAGCTAGGTCAACTCGCCCCGTTAAAGGCACCCCAAAATCAGAGGTATCTCCGTGGTGAGCCATAGCTAGGCGGGTGAGGTGGGCGTCAATAATTTGGCCGCTGCGCTGATCAGCAAAGTCGTTGCGGGTGTCGGCGGTGGCCCCATAGGTTTCGCTAAAGGCCGCATTTAGATTAGGAATCAGCACACCGTAGCCAGCTTCAGCCAGGGCCTGGGCCAAGTAGGCAAAGCCCAGATCAAAGCGAGGTTCAGGGTCACAGGGCCACTGGCTAGTGGTCTCGGGCTGAAAGTGGCACCCGGCATGGCGACCGTGGAGCACCACAACCCAGGGAATAGGGGAATTGCCAGGGGGAAGGGCGATCGCCCCCGTGAGCGCCAGCGGCATGGTGTCAATGTTCGTCCCACTCTGGGCCAGACTAGCCATACCCAAATCGTAGGATTTCACCAGAGGAAAATCTGCCAAATCGGGGGTGATGGCAGTCGCCGGCGGGGGCAAAAGCGCCAGGCCCGCTACCGGCATTCCCCCCAAGCTCAGCGCCAGCGTAAGGATTACCAGAGCTAGAAACTTTCTGCCATCTCTGATTGATCTAAGTAGGGGCACAGCATGCTGTGCCCCTACAAACCTTGGGTTGTAAATCGCAGATAATGCGCGGCGATTTAAAAAAGGATACCGGCATCGCAAAACACCTCTGCGGTGAGGCTTCCCCCACCGCAGAGCCATCAAGACTCGCCGAACAGGCCCCAGCCTAGTAGCCGTAGCTCCAGCGGGCTCGGTAGCCCCGCACATCGATATGGGTAAACACCGACGAGCTAGCCAATCCACCCCGGTTGCCCCACCAGCCGTTGAGCCGCGCATACACATCCGAGCACCGCACGCCGGGCACCACAAAGTCCACCGCATCGCCCGATAGGTGACGCGACATTGAGGCTCCGCCTACCGCCGCGTTGGTAGCAGGGTCGCGATACCAGGAATTGATTTTCAGCGGCTTATCGCCGTACATTTTGCGAATTTCTTCCATGGCGTCGGCCACTTTCAAAATGTTGTAGATCACGCCAGCGTTGGCGGGGCGACGGTAGGCCCCGGTAGAGCGGTTGACGTGCAGGGCTTCGCCCCAGGTAAAATTGCCCCGCACACCGTAGCGGTTTTTGGGCTGAATCGGGTCGTTGGAGTAATAAGTGCCCTTAAACCCAGGGAAGCTCAACGGCACGCCCCGATCGGCTGGATTGCTGGGCTGCCCTGGCCCTTGGTCACCGGGACGGTTGCCAATTTCAGTACCTGAAATTTGAATATCGGGCACGTAAGCGTACCAAGAGGTGCGGTTTTGAGGGCCGAGAAAAGCACCTTGCAGGGCCACCCGCACATGGTTGCTCTCGGGCTGAGCATAGGAATTTAGCAAAAAGACCGTGCCCTTTTTCACCAGCACCTTATCGGCGTCAGTGAGCTGACTAGCTTGCACTGGCCGAGCCTTAAAGATGGTGTCACCTGTCACCTCTAGTGTCTGACGATTGCCGTCTACCTTGGTGTCGAGGCTGTAGACATACCATTTGGTGTTGACTGCGGCACCCGCGATCGCATCGGCCAGTTCAACCTCGTAATGGTCGCCCGCCGCTGGCTTAAAGGCCAGCAGACTTAGCTGCGTGCCGTTTTTGACAAACACCTTTTGCGACTCGCTCAGCTGCGACGAAATTTTAGGCTCGGTTTTGAAAAGAGTGTCGCTGATCACCCGGAGCCGTACGCCAGTCAGCACATCAATATCTGGGGTGTAGACATACCAGGTGCGATTGGTTTTATCACCTAGAGTCGGTTCGAGCAGCTGCACCTGCCAGTGGTTTTTGCCCACGTCGATATAGTGCTGAATGTTAAAGGTCGTCCCGTTGGTGACCAGCACCTTTTCGGCATCGGTGAGATCATTGGCCAGCTTGGGCTGGAGCTTAAAATAGGTCGTGCTTTTGACCCGCAGCGCGAGGCTCTTGGCGGGCTCAGGGGCAGGTTCGCCGCCCGAGCCAGGTTCTGCGGGTAAGGTGTCACCGCCCGTCGGGAGTGGAGTTTCGCCTGCGGGCGGTAGGGTTTGCCCTTCCGTAGACCCAGCCTTCTCTGGTTCTAGCCCGCCGGTTCCTACCGACACCGTCATGGCTAGGGGCGAATCCGATCGCAAAAACCAGTCCCGCATGCCCTCCACATTCAGCACCCGCTCGTTGGGGTTGGCGGCAGAGGGGCGCTTCTGAATGCGGGAGATCCACTTGTTTCCCTGCATCAGGTAAAAAGCTTCATCGGTTTCCTTAACCCAGGTACCCATGGTTTGACTCCCGTAGACACAGTGCAGTGCTGGCCCATGCAGAAATGGCCACCTAGCTATGAATATTAGAATCTAAAAGCCGTTGTGGCGCAGTTTTGTCGCTAATACGCCAGGTTTGTTACCCAAAGCAGTTGCTGACGGTGCGCCAGGGGGGGATGCCCCAAAAATGTGGGCGCTCAAGTCGGTGCGCCCAGCCTCTAAGAACCCAAGAGACGATAGGTCTGGGGTAGCGTTGCCCCTCAGGTGGCCCCAGCTCTGGTAGATCAGCGGCAGGGCGCTGCTGCCAATTAGCAGGGCGATCGCCAGACTCAAGGCCCCATCCACCCAAAACCAGTGAAACAGCGCCATACACAGCGCCCCCACAATCACCCCCACCGAGCTCACCAGATCGGCCACCACATGCAAAAACGCCCCGCGCCGGTTCAGCGACTCATCGCCCTGGCCGTGCAGCAGCCAAACCCCAAACCCGTTAATGCCCAGACCCACCAGAGCGGTTCCCAGCATTGGCCCGCTGACCAGGGCCACAGGTGGCGCACTCAGGTGCTGCCAGGCCTCTAGAGAAATCAACCCCGCCATGGCTAGCAGCCCCAGGCCATTGACTAGAGCCGCGATCGCCTCCAGGCGCGGCTGCTCCGGTCGAGGCCGAGCCAGCGTCAGCCGAGTGAGCCAGCTGGCCGACAGTGCCAGGGCGATCGCCCCTGCATCGGTCAACATGTGCCCCGCATCTGACTGAAGCGCTAAGCTGTGGCTCTGGCTGCCCACCAGCCATTCCACCACCGCAAACCCCAGCACCACGCTGAGAAACAGGCCCAACCGCTGGCGATCGACGGCATCAAGATTACAGCGGCAGGCAACCGGTGATGTGGAACGAACCGAACAAATCATAGGTAAACCGCAAGGCCAGAAGTTTTGTTAGATTTTGGCATGCCACCAGCATTCTGACGGCATTAGTAGACACTTTCCCGCTTCCCTATCTCCTCTACCCACATCCAAGGCTTGACTTTGGGATCCACTACCAAGAACAGATCGCATCTTCCGCCGATCGCGCCCGCAGCAGATGCGATCGCACTTGATTGAACCCTGCCCTAAGACAGCAAGCCGCCCAGAGAAAATAGTAGAAGAGTGCAGAAGATTCTTCTCTCGACCTCTAGGCGGCAAAGGTACCCTTAGACGACCTAGACTTAGGTGGGCATAGCTTTACCGTTGAATCTAGCCGATGGCCGTTCTCAAACTGCTGCTTGTGCGTCACGGCCAGTCGGTGGGCAACACCGAGAGCCGCATGGAAGGATGCAGCTCTACCGGGCTAACCCCTCTAGGCGTGGAGCAGTCGCAACGGTTGGGCCAACATTTGGCAACTACCAATTGGCACCCTACCCACCTCTATTGCAGCCCCTTGGCACGCTCTACCGCCACTCTGGCAGAAATAGTCAAGGGATTACGGGAAGAGGCCCTTCAAGAGGTTAACGGGCCAAATTCAGCTCCGCACGCTGCGATCGCAAACACGCCCAAGGCTGTGACCCTGCTGGACGACCTCAAAGAATATGACGCTGGAATTTTTACTGGCCTGACCTGGGCCGAAGCCCGCGATCGCCACCCCGACCTCTGCCACCAGCTCGAAACCAACCTCGACTGGCAGCCCATTCCCCAGGCCGAAACCCTAGAGCAGGGCCACGCTAGAGCCCTGCGGGTAGTGGATGGGCTGATCGATCGTCATTGCAACGGCGATCGCGTTCTCGTCATTGGCCACCACTGGATTTTGCAGCATGTGATCGCTGGCCTGATGTGCTGCGATCGCGCTTGGGGTTTGCCCATGGCCAACACCGCCCTGTTTGAATTTTGGCTTGATCGCGATCGTTGGCCCCAAACTGGCCCCAACCGTCTCAATAGCGAACTGTGGCGCATCAAACAATTCAACGCCACTCCCCACCTACACCATCCGCACGAACGTTAACCCCACTCACCCACCTGCTCGGCACCCCCCTTTACCGCCGTGCCGATATACATCACTCGCATATCCCCATCGAAGCGCGCCTCAAACTTGCCCGTCGTCTGATACAGCCGATAGGCCGCCACCACTTCCCTCACCGTGCTGCCAAACAGATTGAAGCCATCCATCCTCACCGCCCCAAAGCCCGCCTGGGCCAACATGGTGCGCAGCTCATCGGGGGTGATGAACTTCTCCCAGTCGTGAATACCCACCGGAATCTGGCGCAGGATGTTCTCTAGTAGCCAGATCATGACTAAGCGCGATCGGGCCGTGCGGTTGATCGTGTCAAAGCAAAACAACCCGCCAGGTCTCAGCACCCGGCTGATTTCCTGCACCGACTTCAGGGGGTCGGTCACGTGCTCTAACACATCCACACAGACCACCACATCAAAGGCAGCGGCCTCAAAGGGCAACGCTTCTGCCACGCCCCAGCGGTAGGTAATCGGCCAGCCCCCTGCTTCGGCATGGGCCTGGGCTGCCGCAATACAGCGGGCCGACTGGTCTAGCCCCCACACCTGTGCCTGCTGGTGAGCCAAAAACTCGCAGGTAAAGCCCCCGCCACAGCCTACATCCAGCACCCTCAGCCCTTTCCAGTGGGGTATGACCCGATCAAAATATTTGAACCTGAGCGGGTTCAAGCGATTGAGCGGCGCAATGGTGGCGGTTTCATCCCACCAGTGGGCAGCCTGCTGATCGTAAAAAGCAAGGTTGTTGCGCTGTCGTCCCAAAATTCTTTCCTAAAACTCCACTACCGGTATACAAAAACCGCGCTCACTACAGGCATTTCTAGAAAAACTGAATCCGAGCATCCAAAATAAATGCATCCGTCAGCTGAGGCACACCCGCCGAACTGGCCGGTTGCAGGCGCAGACGCTGCTGCACTACGCAACTCACCAAATCATCCACTGCGCTGCTGCCCGTGCCCTGCACCAGCCGCACATTAGAAATCTCGCCGCTGGGCTCCACCCGAATCTGCATTTGCACCGAGGCCGCCGAGATCCCCGCCAGCAGCGCATCTAGATTGGCAAATCCACAGCTTGAAGCCAAAGGCCGCATGGCAATGGCGCTGGTGTTCAACAGCTGCGGAGCCGTTTCAGGAATATCCCTACCATTGGGGTCAAGGCGAAGACCCACCGGCACCACTTGGCCGCCCTGCCCCTCAGCCCCACCCGGTGCGGCATTCCCTGGGGGTGGTGAGGGTGGCGGCGCAACAGGAGACGGACTATCTACCCCAGGCTGGGCCTCTGCTACCGGCGATCGGCTGACCTCTGGCGCGGGCGAAATCGGTGGCTCTGGACGAGGGGAAACTGGAGCCTCCGGCGGCTGTGGCGTCACTGGCGCCGGGGTAGGCCGCGGGGCCGGAGCCACCGGCGGGCTATCCGCTGGGGGGGCTGCTGGCGGCGGTGAGGAGACAGGTGGTTCTACCGGCTGAGGGGCTGGGGCAACCGACGGAGCCTCTGCCGGAGCGGTCTGCGTTACTAGGGGTGTTGCGGCAGCCGCCAATGGATCCGCTGCTGCGATCGCGACGTCGGCTAAGGATGAGTCACCTGTGTCCGCAGACTGTCCGGAGGCAGTCTGATCAGCAGATAACTCCACCAGCTGAATCGGTAACGGAGCCATCTCGCCCTCGGGTAGCACAGGAGTTTGGATAGCCAGAGTGCGTACCATGCCCAAAGCGAGGCCGTGGGCCAGCACCGAGGCCACAGCGGCCACGGGCCACAGCGGTTTGGGGTCGCGGTGGCGGGCAAAGGTAGTCAAAAACGGAGAGTTGGCCATAGCTAGCGATGCCCCCGCCAGGGCAGACCCAAAGACAGTGTCAGCGTTATCGAGCTGTAAAAAAGGATTCTCTAGATCGTACCCTCTGGGCAGGGGGAGAAGGGTATATTGACTGCTAAGGCGATGGCCAAACGTCCGGCTGAGTGCTGGGCACTCGCTCCGCGAAGGGCAGCGCTGGCAATAGTTGTGTTTGCCGCAGAGGCTCATGGTACAGGCCGACCCAAATTCTCCCCCTCAGGCCCCAGCCGCACCCCAGCCGCACGTTCGCCCAGCCAGTCTGCGCGATCTCGACCGGCTTACCGATGTGCTCACTGCTAGCTTTTACGATCGCGACGGTTGGCGGCAGTGGGTCTATCCCTTCATTCGGCTCGGCATTTACGAAGATTTAAAGCAGCGGCTTAAGGCCCAGTCGCCTCGTTATGCTTGCCTGACCGCCATTGCCATACCCACCGCCGATTCCACGCCAACGAATGGCGAGGCCATTGCTGGTACTGTCGAAGCCTCTTTACGCCAGCCGTGGCCCTGGCAGGGCGATCGCCACGTCTACATTTCAAATCTGGCTGTAGATCAAACCTTCAGGCGGCAGGGCATTGCCCTCACCCTGCTGCGATCGTGTGAACAGGTGGCGCAACGGTGGGGCATCTGTGAACTACACCTCCACGTCATGGAAGACAACCTGGCGGCCCGAGCGCTTTACCGCAAGGCAGGATTTTCAGTGGTGCAGACCGAAGACTCACCAGCCTCGTGGCTAGGGCTACAGGCCCGTCGGCTGCTAATGCGCAAAACCCTACAGCCGCCGACTCATTTAACCAAGCCCTAGCCCAGCCGGACAACTTTACAGAAACATCAAGCTACAAGCAGAGAAATTTATCCCTACTTCAGCGCAGCTAAACACTTCATGGAGGGGCGAGTAGGCGTTTACCCTAGAATGAAGGCCTGGGAATCTAGTTAACCAGGGAACCCAAAGTAACCCAGACTGTAGCTAATCGAGCTGTTGTCGCTACTATGTGACGGGGATGATCTCCAATTTTGAGCAGGATATTTCAGGGCCAGGATACGGGAGTTCTCTGCACTCCCCTGGGTTCTCTGCGGCATCTCCGCCTACGCGTCCCTACGCCGTCAGCTCAGTGAGCAGCCTTTCAACCCCATTTTTTGAGTCTGGCTTGCTGTCAGAAGAAGATGACATTCTGGCTAGAATTCGCGGCGGCGAACTGTGGGTCGTCAACAGCCGCCGTCGCAACGGCTTAATTATTCACAAAGAGTTTTACACCGAGTTCGCTGGCCCTGGTGCCGCTGTGGGCGGTGGCCTAGATGCCGACTGCCGAGCCGTGATTCCCCTGGGCAGCCTATCGCTGATTTCTCCCGAGTCGGCTGAGGCCCAGCAAAAAGCCCTCAAAATTCGCTTGCAGTGGGTGCGGCTCACCCAAAACTTTACCGATAAGCCGGTGCCCCTCGATCGCGCCCAGCTCATCCTCGAACAGTTTAAGAGCTACTTTGACCAAAGCATTGTTGATAAGGTGCCCGACGAAGCCTTTGCCCTGCTAGTGGGCGTGCTTCCCTATACCGTTCGCCGTGCCCGCGCCCTGGTGTAGGGGCAAATGGCATTTGCCTAACCCTATTGAGCATGACAGACAGGATTTTGGCGGAGAACACTACAGCTGCTGCATGTGGGCTAAGGTTCGCTGATTCTCCTCCGGAGTGCCAATGGTGATTCTCAGGCCGCCGCCTGTGTGGCGCACCAGCGTGCCCTGCCTGCGCAGCCGGTTAAACCAGCGCTCTAGCTCTGCGTCTAGAGATTGACCAGTGGGCACTGGCAGTCGCCCATAGAGAAAGTTGGCATCGCTGGGCCAGAGGCGTAGGGGGGTGTGCTGAGCGATCGCCGCCGCCAATTCCCTCCGCTGCTGCTGAATCTCGGGCACCACCGCCAACAGCTCCTGCCGGTGGGTCAGGGCCAGCTGAGCCGCCGCCTGAGTAAGGCTGGGCAGGTTGTAGGGCAGTCGCACTTTTTCGAGCGCTTGAGTCAACTCTGCATTCGCCACGGTATAACCCACCCGGTAAGCCGCCAGGCGAAAGGCTTTTGAAAACGTTCTCATCACCACCCAGTTGGGTCGAGTCAGCACCTCCGCCACGGTAGTCTGCTGGCTGAATTCAAAATAGGCCTCGTCCACCACGACCAGAATCTCGGGAGGCAGAGATTTGAGCCAGTCCAATTCGGTGGTGGTGAGGGCATTGGCCGTGGGGGAGTTGGGGTGCACCACAAACACCACTCGCACGGGGGCTGCCTGGGGTTGGTCAATTGCTTGCTGCGCTGCGGCCAGATCGATCTCAAAGGTGGCTTCGCTGCGGCCTATCGCCACTACCGGAATGCCCAGAGTGCGAGCGAGAATGCCATACATTGAAAAGGTGGGATTGGCCACCAGTACCGAGCCTTCACCGCCAACGCAGGTGGCGATCAGCAGCGAGCGAATCAGTTCGTCAGAGCCATTGCCGACGGAGATATGGTCGGCGTTAACGGCGATTCCGCTGGCGGATTCGGTAACGTATTGGGCGATCGCGCTCTTCAACGCTCCATGCCCACCGTCGGGGTAGCGGTTGGCAGCGACATCGTGGTGCAGGTGCCAGGCCAGCTTTTCTTTGAGCGCCTCGGGCAGGTCGTAGGGGCACTCGTTGGTATCAAGAATGTCGAAATTAGCTGGGGACGGGTCGTCTGCTGACTCAACATGAGGGGTGTAGGCCGTCAGTTGAACCACCGCCGATCGCAAAAAGGGCAAAGCCATAGAGAACGCAAGTGCAGTAACCCCCCCATTATTGCAGAGCCAGTGGGGTGGCTAGGAAGATGGGCATTAGCGGTATACTTTTGCCAACTCGGCTCCCCTGAGCGCTTAATCTGGCGCGTTTCGCCGGTTGCTTTTGATGCAGGGGAGTACACTGAGAGGAACAGGCACTTAGCCTCTACCCGCTGCAAAATCAAGGCCAGAACCGCAGATCACCATGCTAGACGCACTGATTATATTTTCATTTATCCTGGCCGGGGCGGGCATTGGGTTCTACAGCATTGATCTGCTGCCCCAGCCGATTTTGCAGCAGGTTACCAATATTGAGGCGCTGGGTGCAGTGACCGCCGTGTTCGGTGGGCTGATTGGCACCGGTTTGGGCCTGGTAATGCAGACTAGCTACCGCCGCCTGGAGCGCCAGGTCAAAGAACTGCCGCCCGATCGCATTCTCACCCGCGCCGTGGGTCTGGTGCTAGGCTTGCTGATCGCCAACCTGATGCTGGCCCCGCTGTTTTTGCTGCCGATCCCCTCGGAGTTTGGCTTTATTAAGCCGATGACGGCGGTGCTGGGCAGCGTGCTGTTTGCCGTGTCGGGCATGAACTTGGCCGATACCCACGGGCGATCGCTGCTGCGCCTGATTAGCCCCGGCACGCTGGAATCGACTCTGATGGCCGAGGGCACCCTCAAGCCCAGCAAAACCAAGGTGCTCGACACCAGCTGCATTATTGATGGCCGCATCGAAGGGCTAATGGATACGGGTTTTTTGGAGGGGCAGCTGCTAGTGCCCCAATTTGTGTTGCAAGAGTTGCAGAACGTGGCTGATGCCAGCAATGACCAAAAGCGCGATCGCGGCCGACGCGGCCTTGATGTGCTCAACCGCATTCGCGAGTCTTACCCCAACCGTCTGCTGATCAACTCTGTTGACTACGACGACATCCCCACAGTGGATGCCAAGCTGGTGAAGCTGGCCCAAGAACTCAACGCCATGCTGCTCACCAACGACTACAACCTCAACAAAGTCGCCAGCTTTCAGGATGTCGAAGTCCTCAACGTCAACGACTTAGCCCAGGCCATTCGCCCCGCCTACCTGCCCGGTGACGACATCGACCTGAAGATTCTCAAAGAAGGCAAAGAGCCATCCCAGGGCGTGGGCTATCTCAACGACGGCACTATGGTGGTGGTCGAAGAGGGCCGCGACTATATCGGCGAAGAGCTAGAGGTGGTGGTGACAGGGTCACTACAAACCTCCGCTGGACGCATGATTTTTGCCCGCCCCAAAACCTCAATGGTGGCTTCGTAGACCGGACTGCAATGAGGTACGATCAGCAACGGCTTTTCACTTCGCTGCCATGACCGCCCGCATTGAGCTGACTGACGCTGCCCCGCATCAAACCCTTACGCTTGAGTTCCCCGGCGATGGGGTGGCGCTGCGAGGTCGGGTACGGGTGCCGGGGGATAAGTCAATTTCTCACCGATCGCTGATGCTGGGGGCGATCGCCCAGGGTGAAACTCGCATTCAGGGCCTGCTGCTGGGGGAAGACCCGCGCAGCACCGCCGCCTGCTTTCAGGCTATGGGCGTTACCATGTCCTCGCTTGAGGACGAATGGGTAACGATGCAGGGGGTGGGCTTAGGCAATTTGCAAGAACCAGCGGACGTGCTCAACGCCGGAAATTCAGGCACCACCCTACGGCTGATGCTGGGGCTGCTGGCGTCCCACCCCGATCGCTACTTTGCAGTGACGGGGGATGGTTCGCTGCGATCGCGCCCCATGGATCGGGTGATTAAGCCTCTCAGCCAGATGGGCGCAGAGATTTGGGGCCGGCAAAACAACCGCCTAGCGCCCCTAGCGGTGCGGGGTAAATCCCTCAAACCCATCCACTACCACTCCCCCGTGGCTTCAGCCCAGATCAAGTCCTGCATCCTCTTGGCCGGGCTGCTGACCGAGGGCGCTACCACCGTCACCGAGCCCAGCCTGTCGCGCGACCACAGCGAGCGCATGCTGCGAGCCTTTGGGGCCGACATTTCGGTGGATTCCGACACCTGTAGCGTCACCGTGCGCGGACCAGCCACCCTCACCGGGCAAACCGTGGTGGTACCTGGCGACATCAGCTCGGCCGCCTTTTGGCTGGTAGCCGGAGCCATTACCCCCGGCTCCGATCTAGTCGTTGAGAATGTAGGCATCAACCCAACTCGCACCGGCATTCTCGACGCCCTAGAAGCCATGGAAGCCGACATTACCTTAGAAAATCCGCGTGAGGTCACCGGAGAACCCGTGGCCGATCTGCGAGTACGCTACAGCCGCCTCAAGGCCACTACCCTGAGCGGTGACCTGATTCCCCGCATGATCGACGAGGTACCGATTTTGGCGGTGGCGGCGCTGTTTGCCGAGGGCAATACGGTAATCACCGACGCCGAAGAGTTGCGGGTGAAGGAGTGCGATCGCATTGCCGTTATGGCCAGTCAGCTCGCCCAGCTAGGTGCCCGCGTTGAAGAACATCCCGACGGACTTACCATTTATGGCGGCACCCCCCTCACAGGGGCCATCGTCGATAGTTACACTGATCATAGAGTCGCCATGAGCCTGGCGATCGCCGCCCTGCGAGCCAAAGGCTCGATGCAGGTGCAGCGGGCCGAAGCAGCAGCGGTTTCTTATCCAAGCTTTACCGCTACCTTGGCTGAGCTGTGCGGATTGAGCGTAGGTTGAGCTAAGTTCATGCTTAAACCATGACTTAGAGCGTTACCCTGGGCACACTCTATGCAAGCCCCAGAGGCCAAGCCCCAAAAGCAATTTTAGGGCTCGACGTTCAAGCAACCGATGTGGCAACCGTTGAAAAACTTTGTCAATAGCCTTACCACCTATATGGCCCTCAGCCCCGACATGGTCGCCCGCCAACGGGTGAACCAGTGGCTGCGATCGCGCCGCTGCCTCACCTGCGACGAGTGGTACCGCTACCATTGGACTCCGCCAGCGGTGCGTCGGCCTCTGCCCAAACCGCTGATTGACTTTACCTTCCAACAGCTCACCGCCTACTCCGGCCTCGAGATCGGTTGCGTAAAGCCCAGCGATCGTTTGGTCGAAGACCTGTCGTTTCCAGCGGTGTGCTGGTTTGACTGGAGCCTCACCCTCTGCGAAGACTTCTACGAAACTTTTGGCCTCGATATCAGCGAACACTTCGACGAAACTCAGCTGTTGACCTGCGCTGATTTGGTGAACTTTTTAGAGCAGCAGTTGGAGAGTCGGAAAGATGAAGAGATAGGGGGATGAAGGAGATAGGGAGTGCTTAGATATCTGCCTTTTACCTTGCTCTCTCCCCTTATCTTCCTCACCTTCCCCATCTCCTGATCGCCAACGGTTTAAAGTGAAGGGATAGCCTACAACGCGCCGTCGAGATAGGCGTAAGGAATCTCCCCCATGAGTCTGAAAGACCGCATCAGCGACGACATTAAAACCGCCATGAAGGCCAAAGATAAGGTGCGCCTAGAGACGGTTCGCAGCATTAAAAAAGTGATTCTCGAAAAAGAGTCTCTGGTGCGCCCCAGCGGACAAGATGAGCTCACCGCCGATCAAGAGCTAGAGGTACTGACCCAGCTGGCCAAACAGCGCAAAGACTCAATCGAGCAGTACCAAAACGCTGGGCGCGACGAGCTTGCCGCCCAGGAAGCTCAAGAGCTAGCCATTATTGAAGAATATCTGCCCCAGCAGCTCAGCGATGCCGAGGTCGAAGCCGTCATTGACGATCTGATCGCCCAAACCGGGGCCTCGTCGCCCAAAGATATGGGTAAAGTGATGGGGCCGGCCATGCAGCAGCTTAAAGGGCGTGCCGATGGCGGCAAGGTGCAGGCTTTGGTTAAGGCCAAACTAGCGGGCTAGAGCCAAGTTCAAAGCCGTTTTGATCCTTCAGTTAGTAAGGGCGATCGCCCCCAAGCGTTACAGCCATCGCCCGATCTGTCAGAGCATTCTGCACAACCTTGTGGGGTGATGCTATACAGTGGGCTGTTGGTTCTGGCTTTGCAGCTTATAGCGCAGCTCGGCAAGGTGGTCGTCGTCACCAATTAGGTGCTCGTTATAGTTACGCTGCCACACCGAGTGACCCAGTTGGTTCAGCCGCAGGTTAATGCGCTTAGCCGCTACCGCTTTAAAGCTGGCAATAAATGATGACAGCAGCCAGGGCTTTTGGCCTTCGTGGATGCCAGTTAGCCCGGCACTGACCGTAGCTGGCACCTGCAAAAAGACAATGCTTTGCAAGCTAGTGGGGGTAATCGTCCAGACATCGAGGTCGATGCCTTTGCGGTTGGCGGCAGATCGGACCCACTCGTCGGCCACGATCAGGCCGCAGTCGTTGAGGCACAGCTGGCTCTGCCTATAGTCGCCCAGTAGCGGCTGCTGCTGAAAGGTCGAAAGCCTAATCAGGTAAGGTTTAGGCGCAGCGGAATGAGTCAAGATATTTGCCCTCGAAGCAACTGTGGCGTAGGCGTTATTGCGTAGACTCATCAGCGCCAAACCATGAAAGCACCAGTACCCTATAGTCTTCCCAGCCAACTCGGGCGAGTATCAACCTTGGAGATGAAGTTATGGTGCTATTGCAGCTGGTCTATAGGCCGACGCCCAGAGCTTGGATTAGCTTGCCTAGATAGCTGTTAATGAGCTGAGCCGAGGCCTCAGGTAAGACAGCCCGAACTTCAACTTGCAGGCTGCGGTAGGCGGCGATCGCAGAGTCTTGTTTGTGCAGGGCGCGGGTAATATTCTGCATCCACACCACATACTCTTCCATAAAGCCGTCGGGGTCATCGAGCAGCACGGCTTTGGCAATGCACTCTAGGGTGTAGAGCATGTCGCGCTGGCACTTGGCCCCATGCGCTTGCATCACCTCGCGGTAGGAGCCCACCATGAGCTGGCGCATAGCGCTGAACACCAGGGTTTCACCGTCTTCTTTCACGCGGGTAAAGGCTTAAAGCGCGTCTCGAAAGATGCCACAAACTGGGCTAGGGGCCGTAGTTCTAAATCGCTCAAATACCGACCGTCAGCCTGCTGAATGGAGGTGAGCAGAGTGTGGTTCATAACCGTGGGAAAAGTGCGTTGACTCAAACAAATATCGCCCTAAGTCGTCCCCAAGAGTTGTAAAAGTTAACAATTGGAAACGGTAGAGAAAGCAAGCAACGCTAGCGTCAATTGTTTTTTTCAGGCGGATCTGGCTGGTTAATAATGTCGTTGATGACGTTATCGACCGCCACAGTGAGGCGGTAGGGAATGACGTTTTCGGCTTGGGACACCACCACAATCTCGTAGTAACCTGACTGGGGCAGCTCCCCAGCCCAGGTGTTTTGCTCAGCATCGGCCAAAATGTAGGGCAGTTCGTCGGTGGGCACCGGCACGTAGAGCGAAAGGCGAGTGCTCTCGGGGGGCGCTTGCAGGTTTAGTCGAAGCAACTGCTGAGCGGTGAGATTGACAATGTAGATCTGGCCGTGGCCAGGGCTGAGGTTGCCCTCCTGCTGCTGGTTGAAGGTGCCTTGCTCAAAGGTAACCTCGGTCAGGTTTTCGCCACTTTCCATGGCATTGACTTGGTCTTGGGCCAGGGCAAACCAGATTTGGTCGACGGGAGTCTCAACAAAGCCCTCTCTGGGCCGCCCCGAAAACAGCTGGCTAAAACGGGCGTCAGCTAGATCGTAAAGAGCGTTGCTGCTGACATAGAGGGCGTTAACTTGGCGCTTCCAGCGATCGCTGTCGGTGGGGTTATAGCGGCCTAGCTTGCTGCGGGCGTCGGTGCTGAGGTTGGCTTCAATCAGGTCTAGATTGTTGGCGGCGATCGCATCCCATGCAATCCGCAGGGGCTCATCTTGGGGCTGATCGGTGAGCTGGGTGCCCTGGCGATCGGGGTTTTGCTCATAAAACAGCTGGTCAGTCAGGCTGGTGACGTAGGACCAGTCAACGCTGAGGGCGACGGCACGATCGCGCAGCGCTTGTTTGCGATCGCGCTCGGCCTCGCTGAGGTTGGGGTTGCTGGCATCACTGCCGCCGGGTGAAACAACTTCAGAGCCATCTCCCCCAAATTGGCTCAGGGGGTCGAGCCACCACCACAGCCCGCCAGCGACTCCCACTATGACCAGCAATCCGGCCAGGGCGGGCCACCACCCCGACGATGTTTTTTGCACCGGCACTGCGCGGGGCGGTGGGGCCACTGTGGCCGTGGGGTCGTGGGCCATGGGTGGCGCGTAAGGAGCTGCCGGGGCGATCGCCACCGTGGGTGCTGGCGGCGGTTCGGGCCGGGGCGGCGGCACCGTAGGCTGCATACGAATGGGCATGGGCTGCGACCAAGCCGCTGAGAACGCGTCGGGGTGAGCCAGGTTAAGGGCAGCCATCGCCTGTCCGGCAGACTGGTAGCGATCGCTCGGATCGTGCGCCACTAGCTGGGTCAGCACCTGGCTCAGAGTGGCCGATAGCTCAACTTGCTGGGGCCAAACCCAGCGATCGCGGCGGTCGTCGTAAAGTTCGTCGGGGTCTTTGCCCGTCAACAGCACCAGGGTCGTCATGCCTAGAGCGTAGAGGTCGGTGACCGGGCTCACCTGGCCCGATTCCAGCTGTTCTTCGGGGGCATAGCCCACGGTGCCCAGGCGAGTGATCGTGCCATCGGCGGCCTGGTAGGGCTGGGCTACCCCCAGCTGATGGCGCACGTTCACCACCAGCTGCTTCACACCGCCAAAGTCGATCAGCACCGGCCGACCGTCGGCGTTGCGCTGAATTAAGTTGTCGGGCGAAATATTGCGATGCACGATACCTATGCTGTGCAGATATTGCAGCAGCGGCAGCGTTTGCATCAAAAACTGCACCCCCTCCGCTTCGCTAAACCTCTCGTCGACGGCACGGCGGCGATCGAGCAACTCTCGGTAGGTGGGGCCTTCGACGTAGTCTTGCACCAAAAACAGCCGTCCCTGATCCCGCAGCAGCTCACGAAACCGAGGCACCTGGGGATGGTTGATCTGGTAGAGAATGCTGGCCTCGCGCTCAAACAGGGTTTGGGCTTTATCCAAAGCCAGCTTGCCCGGCACCTGGGGATTGAATTCTTTGAGAACGCAAAGTTCTTGAAATCGGTGGGTGTCTTCGGCCAGGTAAGTATCGCCAAAGCTGCCCCGGCTGAGCTGCCGCAGCACCCGGTAATGGCCCCCGAGCAATCGTTCTTCCTGTCCTGCTTCAGCCATAGGTGCGTACTGCTGAACCCAGCTATCTAGTGTTGTGTTCGATGCATTTGTCACAGATTAGCGCAAACCAGCACTATTTCTATGAACGGCTAAAGTGGGTCATTTAGGGCGCAGCTGGGCGGTGATGCACAGCTGCCCAAGCGCTCTGGCAGCCGACTTCATAGACCAGGATCAGCCTTGCAAAAAAAAGACCCTTGAGTTAGCTATCCTCAAGGGTCTGAATCAGGGTGCATCTACCGCTCCAATCTCCTAGCACCACCGCTAAATTCCGGGGAAATACCTGAGGTTCACGGATACTTGAAACAAAGTGGCTATGATCCAGGGACTCTGTGAATTGTTGACCTTTGCTCTATGGCTAGCCCTGTGACCTCCTCTAGAATCCAAGATTTCCCCGCCGATGCACATGCTGCGAGTGCGGCCCTAGCGCCGGGAGTGTATATCGTGGGGGCGGGGCCGGGCGACCCAGAGCTACTGACTGTCAAGGCCCAGCGGCTGCTCAGCCAGGCGGATGTGATTCTCTACGCCAACTCCCTGGTGCCTCAGCAAATCTTAGAGTGGACCCGCCCTGATGCCGAGCGCATTGGCACCGCCACCCTGACATTGGAAAGCATTTTGCCGCTGATGATTGAGCGGGTACGGGCCGGAAAATCGGTAATTCGGCTGCAATCGGGCGATCCGAGCTTGTACAGCGCCATTCACGAGCAAATTCAGGCATTGGCGGAGGCGGAGGTGCCCTTTGAGGTGGTGCCGGGCATTAGTGCCTACCAAGCGGCGGCGGCCAAGCTCAACGCCGAGCTGACCATTCCAGGGCTGGTGCAGTCGATCATTCTTACGCGCATTAGCGGGCGCACCCAGGTGCCCGAGTCCGAGGACTTAGCCTCCCTGGCAGCCCACAAAACCAGCTTGTGTTTGTACCTGAGCGCTCGCCATGTAGAAGAATCCCAAGCGCAGCTATTGAAACACTACGAGCCAGACACTCCTGTGGCGATCTGCTTTCGCATTGGCTGGCCCGATGAACAGCTCTTAGTCGTGCCCCTGTCGGAGATGGCCAAGACCACCCGCGAAAAAGACCTGATTCGCACCACGCTGTACGTGATTAGCCCAGCGCTGCGAGGGCAGAAGGTGCGATCGCGGCTCTACAACCCTGACCACACCCACCTGTTTCGCCCTCGCAGCGGCTCGGTTGTGCCCTCAGACTCAACCCAGGACGCTGTGACGTCCCAGCCTTGACCACAGCTGGCTCTGGGCTTAGAGTATCTGCATGAAAAAATTAAAGCCTCTAGGGTTCCGGTTTGGCTGTTACGGTCAGACGGCTGGTCCGAGAGAGGCGAGTTAGTGATGGCCCCTAGGAGCCATCACTAACTACACGGCGGGACAAAAGCCCGGGAGGATTCTAGAAGTTGAATTATCCAACTTCTTAGGTTTTCCTGGGCTTTGCTATACCTGGCCTGGGAATCGCGTTTAGTCTAGTGCTCAATTAACCCTGCGAGGCTTTTCGATGACTACCGACCCCTCCAACGATCCCGTGTTTCAAAGCCCCAACGGTGCTTCGAGCGAGGCCCAGCGCGCCTTGGAGATGGAAGCCCGCCTGCCTCTGACCGGCTGGCAGCAGGAGGTTTCTCAAGGGCTGGAGTACGGCCTAGAGGCAGCGGCGAGTATTCGCGATCGCACCATTCCTACCTTCTCTCGCGGTGAGCTGCCCCACTACGCGGGCATCAACACCTTTCTCAAAGCGCCCTACGTCGAAGACGTGCGCAAGGTGGGTGAGTACGATGTGGCGATCGTTGGCATTCCCCACGACTCCGGTACCACCTACCGTCCCGGCACCCGCTTTGGCCCCCAGGGGATTCGCCGCATCTCCGCCCTCTACACCCCCTATAACTTTGAAATGGGGATTGATCTGCGCGAGAGCATTACCCTCTGCGACGTGGGCGACGTGTTCACCATCCCCGCTAACAACGAAAAATCCTTCGACCAGATTTCCAAAGGTGTGGCCCACGTGTTTGCCTCGGGCGCGTTCCCGATTTTGCTGGGGGGCGACCACTCCATTGGCTTCCCCACGGTGCGGGGCATCTGCCGCCACCTGGGCGACAAAAAAGTAGGGATCATCCACTTCGATCGCCACGTTGACACCCAGGAGACTGACCTGGATGAGCGCATGCACACCTGCCCCTGGTTCCACGCCACCAATATGGCCAATGCCCCGGCCAAAAACCTGGTGCAGATGGGCATCGGCGGTTGGCAGGTACCCCGCCAGGGGGTGAAGGTGTGCCGCGAGCGGGCCACCAACATTCTCACCGTTACTGACATCACTGAGATGGGCCTCGATGCCGCCGCCGACTTTGCGATCGCCCGCGCCACCGACGGCACCGACTGCGTCTGGATTAGCTTCGACATCGACTGCATTGACGCGGGCTTTGTGCCCGGCACCGGCTGGCCCGAACCCGGCGGTCTGCTGCCCCGCGAAGCCCTCTACCTGCTCAAGCGCATCGTGCAAGAAACCACCGTTTGCGGCATCGAAGTGGTCGAAGTCTCGCCTCCCTACGATGTCAGCGACATGACGGCACTAATGGCAACCCGCGTAATTTGCGACACCATGGCCCACCTGGTGAAGTCGGGTCAGCTGCCCCGCCGTGAAAAGCCCAGCTACATCCATGAAGAAGCGAATATGAGTGTGGACGAGCCGTGGCAGTAGGAAAGTTTTGAGTTTTAAGTTTTGAATTTTGAGTTAAAGCTCTGTCGGTAGAACTCAACACTCAAAACTAAGAACTTAGAACTCAACACCCCCTCATTCCCTCTCCTCATCCTTCCCTGTTCCCCGCCATGCACGAAACCGACATGACCAAGGCTCTGATTCTCACCGTGCGCGACTGGTGGGAATCGCAGCCCGATCGCCCCAACATCACCAAAATTCATCTAATGGTGGGGCAGTTTACCTGTGTGGAACCGGCAGGGTTGCAGTTTGCCTTTGAAGTGCAAACCCGCCAGACGTTTCTTGAAAATGCTGACCTGGTGATTCAAGACGTACCCCTGGTGGCCTTTTGCCACCCCTGCCAACAGGAGTATCGACCCGAAATTGGGCGACAATACGCTTGCCCCACCTGCCAAGCGCCGATGGATGACATTCGCTCGGGGCGGGAGTTAAAGATCGATCGCATTGAGTACGATGGCGCAGAGGTGGGCAACCTCACCCCCAACCCTGCCACCACCCGATAACCCCAAAAGAGACCTCTATGCACCAAACTTTTGACGCCGCCCTGGGTATCGATCTGCTCCATGTCAACCAGGCGGGGGCCGACCACAACCGCGCCCACTTCGACGGGTGGGGCATCACCTGCATGAATATCATGAGCAGCCCTGGGGCAGGTAAGACAGCGCTACTGGAGCGCACGTTGGAAGGGCTGCACGGGGATCTAGCGATCGCCGTCATCGAAGGCGATATGACCACCGAACTCGATGCCGATCGCCTGCGCCAATACGGGGTGCCGGTGGTAGCGATCAACACGGGGCGATCGTGCCACCTAGACGCCAAAATGGTCGCGGGTGGCATCCACACCCTAGAGCATCAGCACGACCCAAATGCCCTCGATCTGGTGCTGGTCGAAAACGTGGGTAACCTGGTCTGCCCCGCCGAATTTGAGGTGGGCGAACACGCCAAAGTCGCCCTGCTGAGCATCACTGAGGGAGAAGACAAGCCTCTCAAGTATCCGATTATGTTTCAAGAGGCCGACTGCCTGCTGATCACAAAGGTAGATTTGGCTCCCTACCTAGACGTGAACATAGAGCAGATCGCGGCCAACGTGCGGCAGATGAATCCCCACTGCACAATCATTTCAGTTTCGGCTAAGACTGGCGAAGGATTAGAGGAATGGTTTGATTGGGTGCGATCGCGCGTACAGGCGTCAACTTCAACCAAGACCCCTACCCACACCTAGGCTGCATCGCTGCGCGGCTGCACTCCGTTGTTTGTGCTCCCCACTATTTAAGAGAGATCAGAAAGGGGAGACATCCGGCGGGCCGCTAAGACGGCCCCAGCAGTCGCCGCATAGCACCGCCAACAACCCGCTTCATCTGCTGCTTGCGCCGCCAGTGCTGAAATTCTTTGCGGTAGCCATACTCATTGGGGCGGTAGATACGCCAGGCATCCCAGCTGAGCTTCAGACCCCAGGGTGCCACCGTCAGGTATAAGAAAGCCTTCACCAGCCCACCCCAAAATCCAACACCACCTGTCAGCACCAAAAACAGCAGCAAGAAACCGCCATAGATAGCGAATCGAGACAACCCATGGTGAAATCGCTGCTGGCGCTGGCTATCGAATAGCCTTTGGTCGGCAAGTTCGTACTTTTTTATATCCCACTCGCGCTCAGCAGCGGCGATCGTGTCAGCAGAGATGCCCAGTTCGTCGGCAATTTCTAATAGCTGGGCGCGGGAAAGCTCACCTGACTCGGTTTGACGGGCGATCGCAATACTCAAAATCTGCTGAGCATCCTCAGCCGGGTATAAAAACTCACCACTGCTGGTGTAAACATCCGTCGCCAAATCTGCCATCGTCACCCTCTCGGCTGAGATTCCCTCCTTTCTTTTATAAACAAAAACTAAAGCGTTGGGGGGATCGGTTGCGGTACGGAAAACCTGTTGGCACAGGCTCTAAGGCCAATTGGTGAACACTGCACCGATTTGGGAATGCTAGCGCTTGGATACGCATCTTAACCATCGGAGTGTGCACTATGACTCAACTGGTCCCTATCCGCCTAGAGGATGGCACCGAGATCTACATGGAGGCCACCGACGACGTGGTTGCTCCAGACTCGGCTCCAGCCCCCTACGCCGATCCCTATGCTGAAACCACCCGCACCGCCAAGGGTTTCAACATGACCGCCCCAGCAGCCCAGGTTCACGCTGCCCAGAGTTTTAAGGCCATTGAAGGCACCATTCGCACCTATACCAGCTACACCATGAATGCCTTCAAAGATATGGCCACCGCTAATGTCGAAAAAGTCACCCTAGAGTTTGGCCTCAAGGTCGGCGGAGAGGCAGGCGTTCCTTATGTTACTAAAGGCACAGCAGAGAGCAACTTGAAAATTACAGTAGAGTGCTCGTTCAACTAAACCGCCTTTAGACCTAGAAATCATCGTCACCCAGCCGGGTTTCTGCCAAAATAGCCAGCTTTTGTTGGCTACCCTGGCAGAAACCCGGTTTTTGTTGTGCCAATTCTGGGCCGATGTATAATGATCTGATGTATAGATCCTAGAAATCACAGGTATTTTCTGCATTCTGTTTATTGTTAATGAGATGCAGCAGGCCTTAGGTCTTCAGGATGTTTGATAATTCCCACGGTAGATCGGTCGCTAGACCGTTCTCAGGAAACCTATCGCTGCGCTACCCTTCCCTTAGGCTGGGTTTCATCGTCTTTAAGATCGCTCCTGAACGTTCCTGGAAATCCTAACTAACATCACCACTACAAGGGAATGAGATCTTGCAGGGATTGACGAGGGAAAAACCTATCTTAATCACCTGTTGCGCTGCCGGTGGTGCGTTGTTTATTTTGACGATGCTGGTCAAAACCGGCACGGGAAGAACGCCATCGCTGCCGCCTCCCCCTCCCAGTGCAGAAAGTTTGAACGTTCAGACCGTACCGGTGCCATCGCCGCCCACCGCTGGCCAAGAGCTACAGCAAGACCGCTTTGAGCGCGATCTGAACCGACAGCAAGATCTGGTAAACAGCTTACAAGACGAGCTGCGCGCCCAGGAGAATCTAGCCGATGACCTCAAGGCCCAGCTCGAACGTCAGCAGGCCGAAACGCAAGCTGTGCGGGAGCAACTCGACACCTACCAGACGGCAGTGGAGGAGATGACCTCCCAGCAGGTGCGGCTGATTGAGTCGATACCACGCAACAACGAGACTCAGACCATGCTGCTGTGGGGCATTTTGGGGCTGTTTATGCTGCTGGTGCTGGGCGGCGGCACGGCCTTTGCAGTTATTGCCTTATGGCTTATGCACCTGCAGCGGCGCACCTATCAGCCGCCACCCCAGCCGATGATGTATCCGGTGCGCATGCCGCCCAATCCCTACTTTTATTACGAAAAGCAGCCCCTGCCGCCGCCGGCCCAGCCGCAGCCCTACATCCAGTACGACGTTAGACCCTATGAATAGGGTTACTGCCCTGCAATGGCGCAGGGATACAGAGGGTTTAAGATTCCCGGTGTAAGGTTTAAGGGGTAGTACAATGCCCTGACCCTTTGCTGATGTCATCTAACCCCTAACGACAATGGCTATGACCCTTACCCAGGTTTGGGGTGCCTTTTTAATCTTTGTGCTGTCTCCCGTAGTGGGTGGGCTACCCCTGACGGGGTGGTCGACTCGACTGCTCTCGGGGAAACGGCTGCGGCGAGTGGGCACGGGCAATGTCGGCGTGTCGGCTGCTTTTTACCACGGGGGCAAAGTAGCGGGCATTGTGGCAGTGCTGCTGGAGGCAGCCAAGGGCATTGGGGTCGTGCTGCTGGCGCGTTATTACTTTCCGGCAGACCCGGTGTGGGAAATTATCGCTCTGATTGGGCTGGTGATGGGCCGCTACTGGTTTGCCAAGGGAGCGGGCACCACTAACGTGGTGTGGGGGGTTGCGGCGTACGACTGGCCGACGGCGCTGCTGACGTTTATGCTCAGCGGGCTGGGGTTTACCATCTTTCGCGAGCGGCGTCAGGGTCGGCTGCTGTCGCTGGTGTTGCTGCCGCTGATCACCGCTCTGCGCCACTCAGATGGAGAGCTGGTGTTGGCGATGTCTTGCCTTAGCGGGCTGATCGCCTGGATTTATCAAAAGCTACCTGACGATCTCGATTTGCCTGACGATGAAGGACGATTGGAGTCTCGCACCATGTTTCGGTTTTTTCGCGGCGATCGCGCCCTTGTTGCCCTTGATCGCCCCCTTGACCCCGCTAAGTTTGGCCACAAAGCAGCCGCTCTGGGTCAGCTAACGGCCTGGGGCTACCCGGTGCCGCGCGGCTATGTGCTGCCCGCCGGAGATGACCCGACCGCTCTGCTGGCGATCGCCGAGCCCTCCCCCACCCAGCCCCTCGCTGTCCGCTCCTCGGCCCAGGACGAAGACACGGGCACGGCCTCGGCGGCGGGAGTCTACCAGTCATTTTTGAATATCACCAGCCAGGAGGCGCTGGCGGCGGCGATCGTGCGAGTGTTCTCGTCCTATAACGCGCCTCAAGCAAAGGCCTATCGGCAGAGCAAGGGGTTGCCCGAGCAGGGGCTGGCGGTGATTGTGCAGCAGCAGGTGCAGGGGCAGTTTTCGGGGGTGGCCTTTAGCCGTGACCCGATTGCCCGCTGCGGTGATGCGGTGGTGATCGAGGCGCTGCCCGGCGGGGCCGACCAGGTGGTGGGGGGGCAGGTGACACCCGAACAGTATCGGGTGCTGGTGCAGCCCGACGATGTGCCCCCCCTTGCGGCGATCGCCGAGGCCGATTGGCAGCTCTCCGACGCGCTGACGCTGACGGTAGAAGGTCAAGGCCAGACCCCCTCGCGGCTGCTTCAACAAGTGGCCTACCTGGCTCGCCACCTAGAGAGCCGCTACCAGGGCGTTCCCCAAGACATTGAGTGGAGCTTTGACGGCAACACCCTATGGCTGTTGCAGAGCCGACCCATCACCACACTGCAACCACTGTGGACACGCAAGATCGCCGCCGAGGTGATCCCCGGCACGATTCGTCCGCTGACTTGGTCGATCAACCGGCCCTTGACCTGCGGCGTGTGGGGCGAGATTTTTACGGTGGTGCTGGGCGATCGCGCCCGTGGGCTTGACTTTGAAGCTACCGCTACGCTGCACCACGCCCACGCCTACTTCAACGCCACGCTGCTGGGGGACATCTTCCGCCGCATGGGCCTGCCGGCCGAAAGCCTGGAGTTTTTGACCCGCGGAGCTAAGTTTAGCCGCCCTCCCCTCGGCTCCACGCTGCGGAATATACCCGGTCTGGTGCGCCTGCTGCGCCGTGAGCTCAAGCTGGAGCAGCAGTTTACCCAGGAGAATCGCGATCGCTTTGAGCCCGCCCTCCAAGCCTTAGCCAGTACCCCTAGGGATGCCCTCACGCCCCAGGAATTGCTCGACCGAGTAGATACGATTCTTGAGCTGTTGAAGCGGGTCACCTACTACAACATCCTTGGCCCGCTTAGCTTTGCCCTGCGCCGCGCCCTGCTCAAGGTGCCGGAAGAAAGCCTCAACCCCATGCAAAACGCCGAGATTGCCGCTTTGGAGGCATTGCGGGCGATCGCCCAAGACATTCGACAGACGCTTTCAAAGCCCGAGCTGGCTCGCATTACCGACAGCTCGTCGCTGATGACAGCCCTGGCTGAGAGCACCGACGGCGAATCGTTGCTCAAGGCCATGGGGCAATTTATTGAGCAGTATGGCTACCTTAGCCCCGTGGGCACCGACATTGCCGTGGCCACGTGGCAAGAAAGCCCTGGCCCAGTGCGCGAACTGCTAGCCCAGTTTGTGCAGCAGCCACCACCTCCAAAAACTGCCGCCATTGCACCCCAGGGCAAAGCCACCACCGTGCAGCGTCGCCTCGATCTCAAGGGACAGGTGAATACCATCTACAACCGCCTGCTAGCTGAGCTGCGCTGGAGTGTTTTAGCCCTAGCAACCCAGTGGCAAGAGCAAGGGCGTTTGCAGGAACGGGATGACATCTTCTTGCTTACATTGGAGGAAATTCAAGAGTTGGTAACGGGGCGTGAAACGCCCGATTGGAGGGGGGTGCGGGAGCGGATTGGCGATCGCAAAGCCCAGTATGAGCGAGACAAGAAGATGCGCGCCGTTCCCTACCTGGTGTTTGGCAACGAGCCTCCCAGCCGCCAGCTTCCCCTCATGCCCACCGCCACCGTGCAGCAAAAGCTCACCGGCATTGGTGCCAGCGCTGGCACCGTCGCGGGCCCAGTGGTGGTAGTGACCCAGCTTGAATCTGTGACCGCTACCGAAGGCCCCTTCATTCTGGTGGTGCCCTACACCGATGCCGGCTGGGCACCCCTGCTGGCCCGTGCCCAGGGGCTGATTGCCGAAGTGGGCGGTCGTCTCTCCCACGGGGCGATCATCGCCCGCGAGTACGGCATTCCCGCCGTTATGGATGTGACCAACGCCACCCAGCGGCTGCACACCGGCCAGTGGGTGCGCGTCAACGGCGAAACTGGCACCGTGGAGGTACTGGAGCCACCACGGGGTGAACCCATAGGCCTTGAGCCAGGCAAAACCTGAGATTGTCTCCTCTCTATCCACGGGCCTAGCCCGAATTAAGTAGAAATCCTTGGCAAATAAGTACAATTGAACTACTCTTGGTAATGCAACTGTACTGTTGCAGATTTCAGCCACTCAATTTTTGCAAATATGAATGGTCACCGTGGCGGGGCGCAAGCCCTGAGCTGGATTGTTGCGCTCAGCGTAGGCGTTAGCATTATGTCAGAACTCACCCAATCGACTCCCCAGGTCGTTGCCGAAGAGCAAGCGGTAGCCAAGGCACCGGTCAACCCTTGGCTAGGCGCGTCGTTTCCCCTAGAAAATTTTTCGCGCTACACGTCACCCTTTGGCTATCGGCAACACCCCATGGGAGGCAACCGTTTCCACTACGGGCTAGACCTGGCCGCCCCCATGGGCAGCTATATCCGCAGCTGGTGGGCAGGTAAAGTAGTTGAGGTACACGATCACACCGCCTGCGGCACCGCCGCCATCATTCAATCTGGCTTGTGGACCCACGTCTACTGCCACATGCAGGGCAGCATCGTGGTCGAAAAAGAAGGAGGCCGGGTACTGGTCGATCGCGACGGCGGCATAGAAATTCGCCAGGGGCAAATGGTAACCTCGGGCCAGCGCATTGGTCGGGTGGGCATGACCGGCAGCACCACCGGGCCGCACCTGCACTGGGGCCTCAAGTACGAAGGAGCCTGGGTTGACCCAGCGATGGTAATTAGGGCCGAAGCCGACTATCAGCAGCTACAGGCGACGCAAGCCGTAGATTAACCCCTGGCACACCTGGGTGAGAAACCCTGTGTCTAGGGTGTCTAGGGTATCGGTAGATTGATGGTAGTGGGGGTTGCGCAGGTAAGCGGTATCCGTGACCAGAATGGCCGGATAGCCCCGATCCCAAAAGGGAACGTGGTCGCTTTGGCGAGTGTCGGGCACAGCTTTTCCTTGGTTCACAACTGGTAGCCACTGGCTACGCAACTCGGCGGCACGAAACCCCCACCACAGCCCCATCATGGTGGGAATGCTTTGCCAAGGACCAACTAGGGCGATGTAGTTGCCCTGGTTAGGGTAGATGCGCTCTAACCCAGGGGGATAGTTCTGGGAGTGGGGCTGGTGACAGCAGTAGCCCAGCATTTCAAGGGATAGCATGAGGCCCAGAGGTTCGCCGCGCCAGTGCAGGTCATCGACGTAGTGGCGGCTGCCCACAAAGCCCAATTCTTCTAGATCAAACGCTACTAAGCGCAGGGGAGACCTGCCTGGCCGCTCGGCAAAGGCGCGGGCTAGCTCCAGCAGCACCGCAATTCCGGTAGCGTTATCATCGGCTCCAGGAGAGCCAGACACTGAGTCGTAGTGAGCCCCAACTAAAATAGGCGGGCGATGGGGATCTCGCCCTGGCAGGTTCAGGACCCAGTTGGTGTGCTGTTGACCTCGGTGCTCGAAGGTATGGCCTGTGCACTGACCCCAGCGGGAAAATTCTTGCTGGATGTATTGCTGCACAAAAAAGTGGTTGGCAGAGGCAAAGTAGGGGTTGCGATCGCCCACCACCTGCTCCAAATGAGCCACCAGCCGAGATTCTAGGACATTATCGGGCAAGGGTTTCACCTACGCAGGCTTTTGCAGCCCCTTTGTGACGTCGGCCAAATTCTTGCGGGGCAGCAGCCGGGTTACCAGCGAAATCATTTTGTTACTCGTGCCGTGGACAGCAATGCGCTGGCCTTTTTCCATCGCTGTGTAGGCGTAGGCGGCGACGGCTGCTGAAGTGGGTAGGGTTTTGCTCGCAAATAGCTTGGCATCTTTAATCTCAGCCCGCGTCTGAAACTCTGACTGAGTGGGTCCAGGGCAGAGGGTGGTAGCGGTAACGCCGGTACCCTGAAGTTCAGTGGCGATCGCATCGGTAAACGACAGCACGTAGGCCTTGGTGGCATAATACACTGCCATATAAGGCCCCGGCAAAAATGCCGCCGTAGAGGCCACATTGAGAATGCGGCCCTGGCCCTGGGCAATCATAGCGGGCAGGTACAGCCGCGTCAGGTGGGTCAGCGCCACAATATTGAGCTGAATCATGGCGTCTTGGTTGTCCCAATCAGCATCCGCAAACGCCTTCAGTGCTCCAAACCCGGCGTTGTTGACCAAGGCGTAGGGCGTAATGCCCTTAAACTGAGTCCATTCATAGAACTGGTAGCGGGTATTGACATCGGTCAGATCGCCGCGATAGGTGAGCACCTGCACGCCATAGGCCTTCTGTAGCTCATCCTTAAGCTCTAGTAAGGGTTCTTCCCGGCGAGCAATCAGCACCAGGTCGTGACGACGGGCGGCACAAACTTTGGCCAGCGCGTAGCCAATGCCGCTAGAAGCTCCGGTGATCAAAATTGGCTTTGCCATGGTTGCCCCTGGAGTCAATCGGCTTGATTCTAACGAATTGCAGCGGGGGTCGCCTGCCCACGTCGTGACTGAATCTCCAGGTATACCAGCAAGGCGTTGACATCGGCAGGGTTGACGCCGCCAATGCGTGAAGCCTGACCAATGGTCAGCGGTTTGACCTGGTTCAGCTTTTCGCGCGCCTCTTTTGAAAGAGTGTCGATCGCCATGTAGTCAAGGGTTTCGGGCAGCTTGCGATTGGTGCTTTTGGCCACCTGGTCGATCTGGTTTTGCTGCCGCTGAATGTAGCCCGAATACTTAATGTCGATCTCGGCTCCCTCTTTCTCTTCGCGAATCAGGGATGGATTGCCGAGGCCGTAACGGTCTAAGTCGCCGTAGTGCAGACCCGGACGGCGCAGCAGGTCGGCCAGGGTAATCGAGCCTTTGATGCGCTGATCAGTGTCCGCCGAAATTTGCTGGCCCAGTTCGTCATGCTCTTTGACCCGGGTTTCGTACAGGCGCTCTTTTTCGGCGGCAATGTTGGCGCACTTGCGGGTGAAGATTTCCCAGCGGCGATCGTCAATTAGCCCAATCTCTCGGCCCAGGGGGGTCAGGCGCTGATCGGCGTTGTCCGATCGCAGCAGTAGCCGATATTCTGAGCGCGAAGTCAGCATGCGGTAGGGTTCCCGCAGGTCCTTGGTGCACAGATCATCGAGCAGTGTGCCTATGTAGCTCTGCTCGCGGGAGAACACCAGCATCTCCTGACCGCGCACCAGCCGGGCGGCATTGACCCCAGCCACAAAGCCCTGGGCAGCGGCCTCCTCGTAGCCAGTGGTGCCATTCACCTGGCCCGCGCAGAATAGCCCCTCAACCCGCTTGGTCATCATGGTGGGGTAGCACTGGGTGGCGGGCAGGTAGTCATACTCCACGGCGTAGGCGGGGCGCAGCATAGCGCAGTGCTCTAGCCCTGGCAGCGTGCGCAGCATGGCCAGCTGAAGTTTCTCGGGCAGGCCGGTCGAAAAACCCTGCACGTAGATTTCAGGAATGTCGCGGCCCTCGGGCTCCAGAAAAATTTGGTGGCTCTCTTTGTCGGCAAAGCGCACGATTTTGTCTTCAATGCTGGGGCAGTAGCGAGGGCCTTTCGAATCGACCCAGCCGCCATAGATCGGCGACAGGTGCAGGTTTTCTTGAATTAGCCGATGGGTGGCGGCGGTGGTGCGGGTGAGGTGGCAGGGCATTTGCTCCCGCTCAACCCAGGCCTCGGGGTCAAAGCTAAACCAGCGTATGTCATCATCGCCGGGTTGGGGTTCGAGCACATCGAAATTGATCGAGCGGCGATCAACCCGCGCCGGAGTGCCAGTTTTGAGTCGCCCAGTTTCAAACCCGAGGCGGTTAAGGGTGTCGGTCAGTCCGGTGGCAGCAAACTCCCCGGCCCGGCCTGCCGCCATCGATTTGTCGCCAATCCAAATAGTGCCGCCCAAAAAGGTGCCGGTAGTGAGAATGACGGCCTTACATTTGAAAGCCACGCCAAAGTAGGTTTCAACTCCCACCACCTCGTCGTTGGGGCCAAGCACCAGATCCGTCACCATGCCCTCGCGAATCACCAGGTTCTCCTGGTTTTCGACGATGGTTTTCATCACGGCGGCGTATTCGCGCTTGTCAGTCTGCGCTCGTAAGGCCCACACTGCCGGCCCGCGAGAATTGTTGAGCACGCGCTTTTGCAGGTAGGTGCGATCGGCCATTTTGCCAATTTCGCCCCCCAAGGCATCGACTTCGTGGGTGAGCTGCGATTTGGCAGGGCCTCCCACGGCGGGGTTGCAGGGCTGCCAGGCAATTTTGTCGAGGTTGAGGGTAATCATCAGCGTGCGACAGCCCAGACGCGCCGAAGCTAAGGCCGCCTCACAGCCCGAGTGGCCACCACCCACAACGACCACATCGTATTCATCGAGAAAGTCAGCGGCACCTGGGGCAATCATGCAATCTGGACACAATAGTACTCACGGACTTCTAGTTTAGCGGGTTGCTGGTGGGTCTCTGGCCAGTGGGTCTCTGGATTTATGTCAAGTCTGAGAGAATGCTCTCAATAGCAGCGACTAAGCCATCTATTTCTGACTCCAGCGTGAGGTAGTGGGTGCAGGCGCGGACGCAGTTGGGTGCTTGCAGGGTGCGGAGAAACACGCCCTGGGTTTCTAGCTCATCTACCAATCGCTTGTGCCAGGCTGGGGAAGGTTCGCCGTTCTCCAAAACCCAGAAGGAAACCAGGCCAGAATCCGGCGGGGTTTGCCGCACCGGGCGAAGGTAGGGCAGCTCTTGCAGCTGCGACCACAGCTGCTGGCTGAGTTCTACTAGACGCTGGTAGCGCTGGGCCGCAGTGCCCCACTCGGCCTGATGAGCGATCGCCCTCCGCAACCCTGCCAGCAGCGGATAGTTTGAGGTCGCCACCTCGTAGCGCTGACCGTTGGGCTTCCAGCCGGTGGGGTTAGCGGCAGCATCGGTGGTAATGCCGCGCCAGCCAATGAAAGTGGGCTCTACGTGCGCCATCGCCTCGGGGCGCACGTAGAGCCCACCAAGCCCAGCGGGGCCGCACCACCACTTGTGGCCGGTAAAAGCATAGAAATCGACCCCAAGCGCAGGCAGATCCAGAGGCAGAGCACCGACGGATTGGGCGGCATCTACCAGCACTAGCACTGGGTTAGGGCGATCGCGGCAGACTTCGACCATGCGCTCTAGGGGCAATACCTGGCCGGTATTCCACAAAATGTGGCTGACTACCAGCAGCCGGGTGTTGGGTTGCAGGTGCTCAGCCACGACTGCGGCTGGGTCACCACCATTCACGGTTTCGAGTAGGGGGCAGAGGCTGTAGGTGACGCCAAAGCGGCGACAAATTTCCTGTACGGCGGCAATCACGCCGGGGTGCTCACAGTCTGAGAGCAACATGTGATCCCCAGCGTTCCAAGCGATCCCCCAGAGGGGAATGTTACAGCCGACGGTGACATCTTCGGTGAGGGTAATGGTGTCGGCAGTAGTGCCGAGTTCAACGGCGATCGCCGCCCGGGTTTGGGCCGCCTCAGCCATCACCCACTGGTTGGTTGCCCCCGAAAACGGCCCCATTTCTTGCATGTGGTGGTGGGCCTGAAAAACAGCGTCTAGGGTAGCCTGAGCCATCGGCCCCTGCCCACCATAGTTGAAGTACTGCTTATCCCTCAGGGCTGGAAACTGCTGGCGATGGAGAGCCAGGCGATCGAGCACAGCAGCGGCAGAAGAATCCATCACGGTTAGGGAATTAAGGGCATCTTTTCAACCCTATACCACCCAGACCAACCCTGGGGGCAGCCTCAGCCCATTTCCAAGTGACCTAAACCGTGCTCCGTTTCCCCGGAAGCCGCTGTAGGGTATAACATGCTTAGAAGAAACCGTGGGATTGATCCCAAACCAGTGGTCAGCTATGGGAAGTGATTGGCAGCAATGGAGCGATGATACTCAGGAATGGCTGTCGCAGCACTGTGGCGTGGCCATGCTCATCAATACTCTAAGCGCTGCTACAGCTTCGGTGCATCCGCAACAGCAGCCTCTTTCTTTGTTCTCTAGCACCTGCCCTATAACTCGCTTTGTCTGTTAGCCACCCCCTGCCACCGCGTTCCAGTTCAGGGGGTGGCCCGCAAAGCCCCCTGAGCTTTCCAGCTGAGACGACAACGCCTAAACCCCTCATTCAATGGCTCACCGACGATGTGCTGTTTCACTACCAGCGCTGTAGTCGGCGGGCCTTTTTAGATCTCTATGGCGATCGCATCCAGCAAGCGTCCCCCTCCGACTACTTGCTCAAGCTGCGCCAAGATAGCTTCACCCACCGTGAGCGAGTGCTCGAAGATTACTATCCCCTCTACCGGCCCGAGTTTCCATCGGGCGACTGGGCTGCTGGGGCAAAAGCCACGTTAGCGCTGATGGCCGAAGGCGTTGAGGCCATTCGCCAAGGGGTATTGGCTGCCCCCTCGGCGGTGGATGGGGTGCAGTTGGTGAGCCAGCCCGACCTGCTGATCAAGCGGCCCGGCTGGTCGTGTTGGGGCGATTGGGTCTACATACCCGTAGATATCAAGCTGGGCAAAAAGCCGAAGCTCGACTATCAGGTGGTCGCGGCCTACCATGCCTACGTGCTCTCGCGGGTACAGGGGGTGTGGCCTGACACCAGTTGCCTGTCTCTGCGCGGTGGGCAAACCTACCACATCGACCTGGCGCGGTTGGTACCCAAACTGCAAATGGTGCTCAACAACTGCCTTAAGGAACTGCGCAGTACAGCTACGCCTGAGCTGTTTATTTCCCACAGTCGCTGCGATCTCTGCCACTGGTTTAACCATTGCTACACCGAGGCTAAAGCAACCCGCCACCTATCGCTGCTGCCAGGGGTCACCCCTGCCCGCTACGAATTGCTGAAGCAGCATCACCTCACCACCGTTGCCGCCCTGGCCATGGCCAGTCCTGCCCACCTGGCTCCCCTGCCCGGCTTTGGTGAACAAGTGGCCGAAAAGCTGGTTCACCAGGCCCAGGCCCTGATCGACAACCGCGCTATTCCGCGCAGCGCCCCCCACGCTCCCCATGGGTTCCCGCTGTGGCCCGAAGATTTACCCGAGGGCGAAGTCGAGCTGTACTTTGATATCGAGGCCGCCCCTGATCAGAACCTCATCTATCTTCACGGGGTATTGGTGGTTAACCACCGCACCGGTGAGACTAACTTCCACGCCCTGCTGGCCGAAAACCACCACCAGGAGCGCCGCGCCTGGAACGATTTTCTCGATTTGGTACACACCTATCCCTACGCGCCGATCTACCACTTCTGCCCCTACGAGGCCCAGGCGGTTCGCAAGCTGGGGCAGCTCTACGGTACACCCCACCGCCGCATTGAGGCGCTGCTCGATCGCTTCTTTGATATTCACAAGTGCATCACTGATGGCGTCACCCTGCCCATCGAGAGCTACGCCCTCAAGCACATTGCCCGTTGGATGGGCTTTGACTGGCGCGACGAGGGAGCCAACGGGGCCCAGTCAATTTGCTGGTACAACGCCTGGGCCGAAACCGGCGATCGCACTTACTTAGAGTCCATCCTGCGCTACAACGAAGACGACTGCCGGGCCACCTACCACATCAAAGACTGGCTAGTTAAGTTCGCTGAACCCTATTGGGATCAGCTCTACCAAGCCATTGGCTAAGCAGTCTGTCTTCCAGTGCCTAGGAGGCAACCACGCTATAGCAGCCAAAAATCTTGGCTAGTCCCGGTACAGCGCTCTCCACGTCGCCTTTGACCGACTGGCGCAGCTTGGTATACGACGATCGCACCAGCCCGTTATCGGTCTTGGCAATGCGGCGATCGGTCACTCCCAGAATGACATCGGCAGCTCGCACCTGGTTCTGAGTCAGGTAGGCCACCGGATCGCCCGCCTGTTTGCCCTCGGCCCACAGAGGTTCTAGGGAGGTCACCACCTCGGGCAATATACGCTCAATGGCTCCAGGAATATAGCCTGAGTTCATTCCCTTGACGACGCCGTAGGTAGTTTTCAAGGCCATACCCCCAAAGCCACCCTTAGAGGCCACCTGCTTATCGATGAGGGAGGCACAGTCAGCCACCACCTGGGCTTTCACAACCTTGTCACTTAAAATATCGCTTAACCCCATAGCGCTAAAAATCTCAGTAAAAGTTTTTGTGCTAGTTTCATCTTCCATAGCCCTAAGGCTAGATCAGCATTCCCTGGGTAAGATTCGAGATTGCTTAACACTTCGATAAACTTTGCTAAGCAACCCTTGTCGAAGCTTGGCTGCGTTGGCAGCATGATTACCTTGAAGTCAGTCTAAGCTAGAGCTGCTAGATCAACGACCCAGGTTTGCCCGTCTAGAGAGACGCGATCGCCGGTTATCAGCTTGCGCCCCCGCCGAATTTCGACCTCACCGTTGACGCTCACCTCGCCGTCTTGAATTATCAGCTTGGCCTGTCCCCCCGTAGAGACCGCCTGCATCTGCTTCAAGAACTGGTCAAGTTTGATGTAATCCATACTGGGCATAGGGCTATCAGAAGAATGGCGTGAAAGAGCAATAGAAAGTCTTCAACTCTAGAGGCTAAACCGCCCCTTACACTCAAGTAAGAGTGTTTATATCACTACTGCCAGTGAAGGGGCTCGAAGTTGACCAATCACCAACTCCTGCAAGAATTTAGACAGAAGCAACAGCAGCTTGAGCAATTTCGACGCGCCGCCAGCGCGTCGCTCCAGGCGATGTTAGACCAGTATGACTGGGGGGTTATTACTGGCGCCGGGCACGGGGGTCTGCCCCTACTCACCCTGCGGTTTGACCATCGCATTGCCCTCGATGACCCCTGTTTGCTGGCCTTGGCAGAAGAGGCAGAGCAAACCTGGGGACCCATAGACTTTGCCCTATTCTCTGGTGAATCTCAAGATCCCGTGCGAGTGCTGAGCCGCACGCTGCTCGATCAGCGCTGGCGCTGGCGACAGTCTAGTCACTAGTCTCTGTCTTGCCCGGCTACTCGCACCCTCCCCTATTTAAGACCTCAATAGCTCAGCTTTAGCGCGTTAACAGGCACCTCATCCCACGACTCGACGGTGCGTATTTGGGCGACCCAACCAGCAGCTCGTTGCTCGTCGGATAGGTTATCCAAAAATGACTGATAGCAGTCCTGAGCCTGGGCTTCGTCGCTGCAGGCAATGCACGAGTAAATGATCCCCGACGGATCAATCTGTTCGTTGACCCAAATCATGCGCGGTTATGCCTCTAGATGTCTCTTAGCCGACTCTAGCACCTGGGACCTCTGTTTCTGAGGCAAACCTTAGGAAGCCGCCACCTGAGGAGTGCCAACGCTGACTACGGTTTGGCGCAGCTCCGCGATCGCCTGTAGTTGGTAGTCGTTAACCTCTTGAAGTTTAGTCACCGCCCCAGTTAGGTTCTCCAAAGACTGCCTCAGCCCGTTGACGCTTTCCTGCGCCGGGTTGAGCAGCTCTTCACAGACCGCTAGCTTGCCCATCAAGCCCGCTAGATCTTGCTGCTGCCGCCGCAGATCGGCCTCAAACGCCTCTACCTCAGCGCGGTTAGTAGCCAAGGCCGCCTCAGCAGCTTCAATCTCCTTCTTCAGCTGACCAATGCTGTCCTGGAGCTTCTTGACCTCAGTCTCTAGGGCCTGAATCGTATCCGTCGTGTGCTGGCGCTGAGTATCAATCGTGTTGAGCAAAGGCTCTAGATCGACAGCGCTAACCGGCGTTTCCTCCACCGTTAGGCCCTGGCGGCGCCGCAGCACCGCCTGATGCTGACTTAACACTTCCTCTCGCTCCAGCAAATTGCGCCGCTGGCCCACCAGGGTCTCGTTGAGCATTTGGTAACGGTCCTGCTCCTCTTCAATCTCGGTTTCTAGCTGAAGGCGCTCAAACTCACTGGCCTGCTCAATCTTGAGCTTAATCTCATCAATGGCCTGCTGCTCTAGGGTCAGCTCCTCTTCCTGATCGGAGACAAAGCGAGACATTTTCACTAGGTCTTTTTCCAGATCGCCCACCATGGTTTGGAGGTGGTCTAAATCCATCGCCTCTAAAGCCGCTACATCGACCTTTTTGCTCAGCCGCACCTTGTCGGTCGTGTTGAGCAGGTCATAGATTTTCTGGTGCAGGTTGGCCTGGGCTTGCAGGGTATCCGTTAGAGTCTGAATCTGCTCCTGCTGAGTCTTGACCATCTGCTGACGCAGCTTTAAATCTTCGCGTTTAGCCACCAGCGCAGCTTCAGCACGACGCCAGTCGGCCCAGCGCTGATTGAGCTGGCTAGCCTGCTGGTCTACCTCCTGCTGGCGCTGTTCTAATCCCTGGCGTTGGCCTTCGAGGGCTTGTCGATAGTCGCCCAGCAGCCCCTGATGGTAGTTCAGCCCATCGGTGGCGTGGGTGAGCGGATCCCGCAGGGCTTCAACGGGCATCACGGCTTCGGTAAGACGGTTGAGGGCACCTTGCAGGTTAGCCACCTGGTCTGGGTCAAGACCAGCGGTTGCACTCCCTTCGGCTCGCTGCTCTTCCAGGCGGCGCATTTCACCATTGAGGTGAGCCCAAGCCCCTTCGAGGTCTTGATTTTTTCGGGTGAGTTCTTCCTGCTGTTGCTCAAGGTTCTGGCGCAGCTGATCTAGCTCTTGCCGCTGGGCATCCAGCTGTTCAAGATCGGCTTCGGCCTGCTCGACCTGCTCCTGGCGGGTCTCTAGCTCCAGCTCACGGCGGTTGAGTTCCTGGCTTTGAAAGGTAAGCGACTGCTTCCACTGCTCGATCTCTTCTTCCTGGGTCTTGGACTTTTTGCTCAGGTTAGAGAAATTTTGGAGAATGCTGGTTAGCGATCGCCCCGCCTCATAATGACGCTGGATTTGGCGGTTGTTGCTGACCTCCACCATCACCAGGGCGCCAGCGTTGTAGGAGGCGTCGTCAGGGGCCACTAGGGTCTCGTCCCCGGTCACGGTGCTCCAGCTATTCTCGCTGCGCTGGCAGGCAAGCAGCTTAAACTCAGGCTTGCCGCTGCCAATAAACCCGGTCTTTTTCTGGACTTCTGCTAGGTACAGCACGCTGGTGGTCCTCGTGGCTTAGAACGTTAATGTTAGGGGAGTAAATCTGACGCAGTAATTTTAAGAACCTTGCACCGTGGGTTGAGGGCGAGGTGGAACAGAGCTGTCTGTCTAGGTAAACGATTTTGCGGCTGCGTAAACGTGTCCTGATACACCGTTTATCTGGCTCAGATTAGCTCAGAGCCTCAAGTTCCAGATATCTTAACTATCACCAAAGCTACCGTCCATCGTAGTTATAATCCGGCTTACCCATAAACCCTATCGCAAACCCTTTGAGTCAGGGTAAAGTTCAAGGCCCTGCAGGCTGAAAAATCGCGATCGCACCGTACCAGCGGTAACTTAGCTACGATGAACCGCCTCAGCCTTCGAATGACGGCTCAAGCCATCTCACCCATCTAGAGGTTACTACCGTTGCTGCCAAAGCTAATGGGAATCTTAGCTAATTTTTGCCCGGTAAAATCGTTATGATGGGCAAGCGGTCGCAGCCCATCAGCATCACCTGTTAGACAGCACATTTTTAGAGTTCCCAAAAATCTTCCCGCCGAGCAGAGAGCCATAACCTGATCGTGCAGGATCTCTGACGAAGCGCCGTATACTGAGAACAAACCAAATAGGGTTGCTTCCTTTCATACTGGACCAACACGGTTGCCCTCCTCAAACTAAACACTTCAGCACAGCGGCACCGCCCTCTAGCAGGGCAATCGTTACGCCAAGAGAATCAAAGGGTACGATTGGGTTTCTAGTTAGGGCATGCTGAACTCAGCCCCCAACTTTCCTGGCCTGGCTAATCAGGTGCTGTTCCCATCTTGGGTTGCCTCATGCAGGGTTATTTGTCAGAAATCGATATTCGCAGCATCCTACAGCTCATTGAGCTGGGGCAGCGCACTGGCGAACTGTACCTAGAAAGCTACAGCAACACTAACAACCAGTCCCCCAATCAATCCTTTGATGGGGGACTCACAGCGGCTGATTCCCGCTCCTGGATTGTATTTTTAGCCAACGGGCACCTCGTTTACGCTGGCACGACCGACAATAAGCTCGATCGCCTGCGCGACCATCTACACCGCTACGGCATTGACCAATCGCTGCCAGACCCCAGCACCACCGCCGTGATCGCCGCCTTTAACTCCCTCGAGTACGGCACCCTGTGGGCCCTGCTCGAACAACACTTAATCACCCCCGATCAGGGCCGCACCATTCTGAGCCACATGGTGCACGAGACCCTCTTTGACCTGCTGAGCCTCCACCACGGAGCCTTTGTGTTCCAGCTCAGCTCAGCCCTTAGTCCCCAGCTGATGACTCACACCATCAGCGATTTAGTCGCAGGCATCACCCAGCAAATTCAAACCTGGCATCAGCTGCATCCCCACCTACAGTCGCCCGACCAGTGCCCCGTTCTGCTAGCACCCGAAGCCTTTCAGGCCAGCGTATCTAACCAGGTCTACCAGCGCATGGTTACTTGGATGGATGGAAAAATTTCCATTCGCCGCATTGCCCGCTATCTCAGTCGCGATCTGCTCAGCGTCGCCCGCAGCCTAGTTCCCGCCCTGCAACAGGGACAAATTAGTCTGGTCTACAGCCCTACTGAGGCAGACCCGGCCCCCATGAATCAACGGCCTGGGCCTGATCGCCTACCCCGTATTGTCTGCGTCGACGACAGCGCCACCGTTCGCCAGGCCGTAGAGCGCATTCTCGCTGGGCAAGGCTACGAAGCTACCTCCATTGGCAACCCCCTCAAAGCTCTGGGCCTGCTGTTTCAGCTACAGCCCAACCTAGTTCTTTGCGACATCACTATGCCCGAGCTCGACGGGTACGAGCTGTGCGCCATGCTGAGACACTCTAGCGCCTTTCGCCAAACTCCCATCGTCATGCTCACCGGCAAAGACGGCTTTTTAGACCGAGTTAAAGCCAGAATGGTCGGTGCAACCGACTACTTGACTAAGCCCTTTGGCCCTGGAGAACTACTGGCACTAGTCGAAAAGTATGCTGGCCCTGGCGACCTCAACCGCCCCCGCCCCGACACCCTGTTGGCCGAAGCCATTGAAGACGAATTCGACCTCGACTTTAGCAAAGCCCCTATGCCCAAGTAACATTCCTTAGCCTAACCAGGGTTTTTGGATCAATTCCGATAAGATTCGCCATAATCTAAACAACCCGGTTGATTAATTTATTTAAACCGAAAGCATAGCCTGCGTTTGAGGGTACGTTAGAGTCACAGGTTTGGAGTCCTTAGGGGCTGCTTTTGAGCGCGGTCAGTCTGTGTCTTAAGCCTTGATCGGCAACAGTCACATAGCGTCACTGACGGTTTACGTCTGGCCATTGAGCTGGCCTTTTTTGAATCAACCTATGAGTACAGTTCTGGTGGTAGAAGATAGTGTTCCTCAGCGGGAGATGATTACCGAGCTACTACGGGGTATAGGCCTCAGCGTTACTGTAGCCAGCGATGGCATGGAAGCCCTTGAGCAAATTCAGAGCCACCGCCCAGACATGGTTGTGCTCGACATTGTCATGCCTCGCATGAACGGGTATGAGCTCTGCCGCCGCATCAAAGCCGATCCCTCAACTCAAAACTTGCCGGTGGTGATGTGCTCCTCTAAGGGTGAAGAATTCGATCGCTACTGGGGTATGAAACAGGGAGCAGACGCTTATATTGCCAAGCCGTTTCAACCCACCGAACTGGTTGGTACGGTCAAGCAGCTGCTCAGGGGATAAGACTCAAGCGTGACGCAACAGAGGATAACGTAACAACAGGCTTATGGTAGGCAATCCAGACTTTCTCACCCAGACCGGGCAAGACCAAGATCCAGAATTGCAAGAGCTAGAAACGCCCGATGGCGAGCTATTTTTGCGTTTCTTTGTCACCCCCGAAGATGAATTTGCGCTGCCTGCCACCGGCATTCGTCGCATCATTGAGCAGCCCCCCGATCGCATTACGCCCATTCCTAACGTATCGCACCTGCTGCTGGGTACCCTCAACGAGCAGGGACGAGTGGTATGGGTAGCCGATCTGGGTCAGTTTCTCGGGTATTCATCGGTGCTCAACACCGATCGCCCAGAGATTTCGGTCATCGCCATTGAAGATCAGGGAACTATGCTAGGCTTGGCCGTCAACCGAATTGTGGGCACCCGCTGGCTCAACCCTGACAAAACCCGGGTGTCAGACAATAGCCCCGACACAATGGCTCCATTTTTGCGCGGTGAATGGGTCATTGACGCTGAGGAAAACAAAACCCTCAGACTGCTTGACCACGTTGCTGTTATTCGTTCAGCCCGCTGGGCCACCTAGGCTTAGCCCCATCCTTACCCCTTAGGACATTTGCACCGGCAGGAGAAGACCATGGCTTCAGGCATCGATTACTCTCAAGCCTATCAAAAAGCAGAACGAGCCTACGTACAGGGCAACTACTCGGAGGCTGCGGCAGTTATCGATCAGCTGGCCGACGATTATCCCGAAGACCCCAGCGTGCTGCTGCTGCGAGGCCACATTTACTGCTACGGCCTACAGCGGTACGATGTTGCCGCCGCTCAATATAGCGCTGTGCTCGACCTCACCTCAGAGCCAGAATACGTCGACTATGCCAGCAACGGCCTCGACTATGCTAACCAATTTGCCGCAGAGGCATCCTCCGGTACGGCTATAGACTATGAAACCGATGCTGGCGATACCTTCTTCGACACTGGTGCTTCGATGTCAATGGGCTTAGAGAGCAGTGTTGGTGCCACCAGTGCCCCTGGCCTGTCAGATAGCCATCTCGACCTCGGCGACTTTAGCCTTGAGGACGACATGCCCGGTTCGATCGCCAACGGTGGGTTTAGCGACACCTCCCTAGCCGATCCCTTTGCCACCGACGACCCCTTTACCACCGATCCTGATGACAGAGTCGGCCTTAGCTTTGGTGCTGACTCCGACAGCGGCTGGGCAGAGGGCCAAGAGAGCCTAGACGACATCACCTTTGATGATGATGCCTCCTTTGATTCCCTTGAGGTGGGCAATGCTGACGACCCCTTTGGCGTAGCCGCCGAGGCCCAAAGGGGTGACCTCTACAGCGACATGGATTTGGCCTCCCGCGGCTTTGACCAAGGCTGGCCCCCTGCCGATGACGGCGGCGACGACATGACGGTGTTTGCCCCTGAACCCGATCTACTGACTGACGGCTTCGACACCGCTGGTGATAGCTCTGATCTCGACTACAACGCCTTTGCCGATAATGGATACATGCCCGATTTAGACGACAGCACCCAGCCCAGCAGCAACGTTGACTTTTTAGACGAATTTAGCGATTTTGATGACCTGGGCAACCTACCTGATTTTGAGCTATCAGACAGTTCCGCTGGGTTTACGACGCCCTCGGTTGGCACCTCAGGGCTGACTTCAACGGACGACAGCGGCTTTAGTGGGGGCACTTCCGCCTTTGACCTCAGCGATATGAACGATCAGGCGGTGATCAGCGACGATGATATTTTTAGCATTGCGGGGGCCAGCGATAGCCTGCCTGTGTTTACCCAAACCGATAGCCACGATGTGGAAGCGGTAACCACTGAGCAAGACTGGCTGGGCTTTTTAGACAATGCTCCCCTGCCCAAAAAAGAGCTGATCGTTGCCATTGCGGCTGGCGTGGCCTCGGCCCTAGCGGTAGGCGTTATTAACTTTGCTGCATCGACTGTACAGCCAGGGCGATCGATGCCTAAGGGCGTGCACGCGGCGATGGCCTTGGCGGGTGGAGTAGCCGGGTTTGGCTCAGCCCTAGTGGTTGGGCGTTTGGCGCACCGCCAGGTAAGTCGCAGTGTTGACGACCTACAGCAGCAGTTTGACACAGTAATTCGGGGCAATTTGTCGGCCCGAGCCACGGTATTTACTGAGGACGAATTTGGTCGGCTAGCCAGCAGCTTTAACAAAATGTCGCGGGTAATTTTAACCACCACCAGTGAAGCCCAGCGCAAAGCTCAGGAGCAAGAGCAGGCCAAGGAAGACCTCCAGCGCCAGGTAATTCGTCTGCTAGACGATGTAGAAGGGGCCGCCCGGGGCGACTTGACCGTGCAGGCGGAGGTAACGGCTGACGTGCTCGGAGCCGTAGCCGATTCCTTTAACCTCACCATTCAAAACCTGCGAGAGATTGTGGAACAGGTGAGTGTGGCCGCTCGCCAGGTGAGCAAGGGGTCTACGGAAAACGAGATTTTTGCCCGCAGTCTATCGGCAGACGCCCTGCGCCAGGCCGAGGAACTCGCGGTGACGCTGAACTCGGTGCAGGTGATGACCGACTCGATTCAGCGGGTGGCCGAAAGCGCTCGTGAGGCTGAGGAAGTAGCTCGCACCGCATCGTCTACCGCCCTCAAGGGGGGTGAGTCGGTAGAGCGCACCGTGGCGGGCATTCTGGAGATTCGCGAAACGGTGGCCGAGACTACCCGCAAGGTGAAGCGTCTGGCGGAATCTTCCCAGGAAATTTCGAAGATTGTGGCGTTAATTTCGCAGATTGCCTCCCGCACCAACTTGCTGGCACTGAACGCTAGTATTGAGGCGGCGCGGGCTGGGGAAGCGGGCCGGGGCTTTGCCATTGTGGCTGACGAGGTGCGACAGCTGGCCGACCGAGCCGCTAAGGCCTCTAAAGAGATTGAGCAGATCGTGCTGCAAATTCAAAGTGAGACGGGCGGAGTGATGACCGCCATGGAAGAGGGCACCCAGCAGGTGATTGAGGGCACCCGCTTGGCGGAGCAGGCGAAGCGATCGCTCGAAGACATCATTCAAGTGTCAAACCGGATCGACGTGCTGGTGCGATCGATTACCGCTGACACCGTAGAGCAGACCGAAACGTCCCGCGCCGTGGCCCAGGTGATGCAATCGGTAGAACTTACCGCCCAGGAAACCTCCCAGGAGGCCCAGCGGGTATCGGGTTCGCTGCAAAACCTAGTGGGGGTTGCCCGCGATCTGCTGACCTCGGTGGAGCGCTTTAAAGTGAAATAAATCAGACAGCTAGGTGCAGTTAGTCAACGGGAGCGAGCCGGACGCGGTCGAAAAGCATTCAGAGGGGAATTAACATGTCGCCTGAAGATCAAAAACGCATCTTGGGGTACTTCATCGAAGAAGCCAAGGATCATCTCAACACCATTGAGCAGGGTTTGCTGAACCTGGCGGACACCCTCAACGACTCGGAGATGATGAATGAGGTGTTTCGGGCGGCCCACTCGGTGAAAGGCGGGGCGGCCATGCTGGGGCTAAACAGCATTCAGCGCACCAGTCATCGCATGGAAGACTTCTTTAAGGTCATGAAAGAGTCGCCGATGCGTCCCGATCGTGACCTGGAAACCATGCTGCTGCAAATTTTCGATGGGCTGCAAGAGCAGCTAGAGCAGCTGCAAAGTCCCTTTGGCCTGACCAACGACCAAGCCCAGGAAATCATGGCTCCTCTGGAGCCCATTTTTGTGAAGGCTGAAGCGCATATCGACTCGTTGATAGCCGCAGCCCCAGCGGCTGTCCCAGCCGCAGCACCGCCGCGCCCCACCGTGGTAGCGGCCGCCCCTCATCCCGAGACCAGCGCCCTCCAGCTTGTGTTTCGCAGCGATGTCCCAGCGCTGTTGCGAGATATGCTGGCTACCTTTAAGCAGCCTGACAACAGCACTTCTCGCCAGGCACTCAGTCGGCTCTGCCAGCGCATGCACAGCGTAGGCGAACAGTTTGAGCTGGCTCAGTGGTGCAGTCTGACCCAGGTGGTTGAGCGGGCGATCGCCAACCCTGACCAGACCTACCGCAGCCTGGCACCAGTGGTGATCAAAGACCTCAAGCAGGCCCAAGACCAGGTGCTAGCCGGAGGCCTCGACCAAGTAGCTGCCTCCAGAACGCTGCAAGACCTGCTCCCCGTTCAGGCTGTGCCCGAGTTGGTTAGCGACGACTCTACTCTCGATGCCTTACTGGCCGAAGCTCTTAACGACAATGCCGATGGGCCTGACTTGGCCGATTTGTTTGCTGCTGCGGAAGAAGTCAACACCGATGATCTGGCCCTAGCCAACACCGAAAACTGGCTCGAAGACCTGGCCCTAGACAGCACCGACAATGTGACCGAAACCGGTTTAGAGTCGGTCTTTGGCCAGTTTGACACATCGCGGCCCGCCGAACCCGCTATGCCCCAGGACATGGCTGGCAGCGTGGGTCCGGAGGTAGGGGAAGCAGAACTCAACAGTCTGGCCGACCTGTTTGAGGGTGCCCCCGAAAGTCTGACCGACATTTGGGAAGAGGATTTGGCAGAGGTCTCCCTAGAGGATTTAGACCTAGACGATGACGCTACCGCCGATAGCGACAGCTCTGAGTTTGCCGACTTGTTTGCGACCGAAGCAGCCGCTGCCGACCCTGGCACCGCGGAAAACCTCGCCATTGACGACATGGCCAGCTTGTTTGGATACGACCTCGACGCAGGGGCAGAAGTCGAGCCCGCAGCGGGGAACGAGCCCAATTTAAGCACAGGCTCTGTTAATTCTCTGACCGAATTGCTCACCGAAGATGCAGCACCAGAGCTTACAGCCGCATCAGAAACTGCCATAGACCCCCTGGCAGATTTTCTCGACGATGGATCCAGCCTTGTGGCAGGGGAAATGGCCGATGCGCCGCTGGATGATTTCTTTGATATGGGCGAATCTGCTGAGGCCGGTGCGACCAGTGCCAACAGCAATGAGGTTGACAGCTTCTTTGATTCGCTCCACGATGACGATTTCATCGACGATGACGATGCCCACACCATGCCTGAGCTGCACTTAGAGCTTGACTTAGATAGCTCAAGCAGCGACGGCTCTAGTGGTGATAACAATGGGCTGTTTAGTGGTGGATCATCGCATCTGCTCACTACAGACAACCAAGTCCCTAGTGCAGACGCAGCCTCTGCCGCCGCTGCGAATCTTTTTGGGGAAGCCGATGCCTTCCTAGATGACCCATTTGGGGAGCTGAAGCTCACAGATAGTGCGTTTGACCTCGCCTTTGATGACACCCCTGAGGAAGCCACCGAGGAGGAGAATCTGGCTGCAACCGAGGCCGACGCCAGTTTTGACATTCCCACCGATGATGGCGATGGAACCGAGCTGACCGCCGCCTCTTTTGAGATTGATGGCGGCTGGTCCAAGGCATCGCCAGAGGAAGCAAGCTTTGCCGATTTAGAAAGCCTGCTTGATGACCCCGTCCTTGAGGCCGACCTGTTTACTGGCTCAGATAGCTCTTTCAACGACGGTCTAAGGCTACCCGACGAGGCCTTCGATATGTTTGGGGGAGATACCTACAATGGCAATGGTTACGCCGAGACTACCCCTACACCCGCTAGCCAAAGCTTCGATGACTATGGTGGAGATAACGACAGCTTTGATGACCTAGAAGCCCTGCTGGGGGAAGATTTCCCCGTTACCGATACAGCGGATCTAGGACAGCTAGACAACGGGCTACCAACCGCCAGCGCCAGCTTAGACAGCTGCGATGACGAATTTGACGATCTTGAGAAGCTGTTGGAAGAAGCCGACCAGCTTGGCGGGTCAGCCCCTAGCCTAGGGGTTCGGCGGGCCACGTCGATGCAGGCAGCGAGGCGATCGCCCCGCCGAGCAACCAACACCACCGACCAGACCATGCGCGTTTCGGTGGGTCACCTCGACAACCTCAGCAACCTGGTGGGGGAACTGGTGGTTAACCGCAACTCCCTGGAGCAAGACCAGGAACGCCTGAGGCAGTTTCTCGATAACCTGCTGCACCAAGTCTCACAGCTCAACGATGTCGGGCAGCGCATGCGCGATCTGTACGAGCGATCGCTATTGGAAAGCTCGCTGATTGCCAACCGCCAGGCCTTTGCTCTGGGGGTTTCTTCCTCTGACCGAGGCGGCGGTCACGCCACTGGGGCCACCTTTGATGCCCTCGAAATGGACCGCTTCACCGGCTTCCATACCCTCTCTCAAGAGATGATCGAGCTGATTGTGCGAGTGCGGGAGGCCTCGTCAGACATTGAGTTCACCATTGACTCCACCGACCAGATTGCTCGCCAGTTCCGCCAGGTGACTACCCAGCTACAAGAGGGTCTGAACAAGGCGCGCATGGTGCCCTTCGGTCAAACCGCGGATCGCCTACCTCGCGCCGTGCGCGATATTTCTCTGAGGTGCGGCAAAGAGGCCCAGCTGGTGGTAGAAGGGCGCGACACTTTGATCGACAAAATGATTCTGGAGCGCCTCTACGATCCCATGACCCACCTGGTCAACAACGCCATTACCCACGGCATTGAGTCGCCTGAAGAGCGCCTAGCTACGGGCAAGGGCCGAGAAGGCACCATTACTGTACGGGCCTTCTATCAGGGCAACCAAACGGTCATTTACATCGCCGACAACGGCGGCGGCATTAATCCAGCGGTGGTCAAGGCCAAGGCTCTCAAACAGGGATTAATTACCCCCGCTGAAGCCCAAACCATGACCGAGATCGAGGTCTACGACCTGCTGTTTTTGCCGGGCTTTAGCACCCGCGATCAGGCCGATGACTTTTCGGGACGCGGCGTGGGCATGGACGTGGTGCGCACCGCCCTATCCGACATTCGCGGTTCGATCACCGTCGAGTCTGAAGTGGGTAAAGGCACCAGCTTTACTATCCGCCTGCCGCTTACCCTGAGCATTACTAAGGCCCTGAGCTGCGTCAACAACCAGGCCCGCATCGCCTTCCCCATGGACGGGGTTGAGGATATGTTCGACGTGCCCAGGGAGCGCATTCAAACCGATGCCCAGGGCCACGCCTGCATTCTCTGGCGCGATACGCTGCTGCCCTTCCGTCCCCTCAGTGATCTGCTGCGCTTTAACCGCAGTCTGGGTCGGGGCCGGGTCTACGGCGGCCCCCAGGATGAAGATGTGGTCTCTATGGTGGTGTTGCGCAGCGCCAGCACCTTTATCGCCCTCCAGGTTGACCAGGTGATTGGCGAACAGGAGATTGTGATCAAACAGCTGGAAGGACCGGTACCCAAGCCCATCGGCATTGCTGGTGCCACGGTGCTAGGTGATGGGCGCGTCATGCCCATCGCCGACGTGCTGGAGCTGATTGATTTGGCCAGCGGTCGCCTGCGCCGCGATGCTTCAACCTCCCTGTGGACGCAGACGGTGGATGAAGAACCCGTTGAGACCGTTGCTCAGACCGATCCAACAGTGCTGATTGTGGACGACTCGATTACGGTGCGTGAGCTGCTGTCGATGAGCTTCAACAAGATCGGCTACCGGGTCGAACAGGCCCGCGACGGACAGGAAGCCTGGGAAAAACTGCGTTCTGGCCTGCCCTGCGACCTAGTCTTCTGCGACATCGAAATGCCCCGCATGGATGGTCTAGAGCTGCTCTCGCGGATGCAGAAAGATGACACGCTGAGCCAGGTTCCCACCGCTATGCTGACCTCCCGAGGGGCCGATCGTCACCGGCAGATGGCCGTTGATTTAGGAGCTAAGGGCTACTTTACCAAGCCCTACTTAGAGGAAATGCTGCTGGATGCGGCTAAGCGCATGCTCAAAGGCGAGAATATGATTCGTCGAAGAATAGTCGAGGAACCCGAAATCTAGGGGCCAGCAACCGCCAGTTGAATGAAGGGCAAGTTCATCGATCGCATCGCTGGCAGGGTCGCGCCCTTAACTGAGAACGATCGCACTGCTTAGCGACGGCAGTTCAGGTTAGGATCACAGACAACTTGAGCAGGGTGGGTCATGACCGTAGCGGAGCGATCGCGCATTGACTGGGCACCGATCATCGACGCCTTTAGCGTTGCGCTGGGGGGCGATCGCGTCGTGCGCCGCAAAGAAGAAATCTTGGTCTACGAGTGCGACGGGCTGACGAGCTATCGCCAGCGACCCGCCGTGGTGGTGTTGCCCAAAACCACAGAGCAGGTGGCAGCGGCGGTTAAGATTTGCGATCGATTTCAAGTGCCTTTCGTGGCGCGGGGGGCGGGCACTGGCCTCTCAGGCGGGGCATTGCCCATCGAAGACTCGGTGCTCATCGTTACCGCCACCATGAACCAAATCCTCTCGGTGGATTTGGATAACCAGCGAGTAGTAGTGCAGCCAGGGGTGATCAACAACTGGGTCACTCAAGCGGTGAGCGGAGCGGGCTTTTATTACGCCCCTGACCCCTCTAGCCAGTCGGTGTGCTCGGTGGGGGGCAACGTGGCCGAAAACTCGGGCGGGGTGCACTGTCTCAAGTATGGGGTAACCACTAACCACGTGCTGGGGCTTAAGGTGGTGCTGCCCACGGGTGACATTGTCACCCTAGGCGGCGAGGTAGCCGAAACCCCTGGCTACGATCTATGTGGGCTATTCGTGGGCTCTGAAGGCACTCTGGGCATTGCTACCGAAATTACCCTGCGCATTCTCAAAGCGCCCCAGTCAATCCAGGTATTGCTGGCTGACTTCACCTCGGTGGAGGCAGCAGGGGCAGCCGTGTCAGCGATCACCAGTGTGGGTATTATCCCTGCTGGGATGGAGATGATGGATAACTTTAGCCTCAACGCGGTGGAAGACGTGGTGGCCACCAACTGCTACCCCCGCGATGCGGCGGCGATCTTGCTGATTGAGATCGATGGATTGCCGACGGAGGTGACGGCTACGGGCGATCGCATCGCCGATCTCTGCCGCCAAAACGGGGCTCGGACTATCACCATCGCCACCGATGCTGAAGAACGCCTACGACTGTGGAAGGGCCGTAAAGCCGCTTTTGCCGCCATGGGCAAGCTCAGTCCCGATTACTACGTGCAGGATGGCGTCATCCCCCGCACCCAGCTGCCCTACGTGCTGAAGGAAATTGAGGCCTTGGGCGACAAGCACGGCTATCGAGTGGCCAACGTTTTTCACGCAGGGGACGGCAACCTACACCCGCTGATTCTCTATGACAATGCCATCCCCGGCCAGCTAGAGCAGGTAGAAGACCTGGGCGGCGACATTCTCAAGCTGTGCGTGCGCGTAGGTGGCAGCATCTCAGGCGAACACGGCATTGGCGCCGACAAGCGTTGCTACATGCCCGACATGTTTTCGCCAACGGATTTAGAGACAATGGGTTGGGTACGCCAAGCTCTCGACCCCGAGATGTTGGCCAACCCCACTAAGCTATTACCCTCCCCACGCACCTGCGGCGAAGCGGCCCACAGCATAGCGGCCGTGACCCTGCCCAATGTAGAGCACTTTTAGGATGGCTTGAGCTGAAAAAGGCTAACCGTCTAGGTCTGCGGTCTGAACAACAAAAACTGTTCTAAATCGTGATGTCTTCCCTTCCAAAAACCGTGGTTTTTGAGCACGCCCTGGCTTTGAAATCCCAGTTTTTTTAATAGCTGTTTAGAGGCAATATTTTTCAGCATCACTTCCGCAACAATGTTATCTAAACCCTTTACCTCAAAGCCGTAGGTGAGGATGGCGCTTAAGGCTTCAGTCATTATGCCTTGTCGCCAGTACTGGCTAGCCAGTTCATAGCCCACCTCGGCCCGATTTGATGCTCTATCCCAGGTAAATCCGCAGGAGCCAATGAGAGAATTGCTAGGCTTGAGGGCGATCGCCCAGCGGATACCGCGATCGGTTTCAAATCCTACTCGGCGGCGTTCAACAACCGCCCTAGCTTCTTGGAGCTGAGTGAAGGTATCGAGGTCGTGGAACTGAGTCACTCTGAAATCTGAAAAGAGCGAAAAAATAGCATCAGCGTCGGCGTCGGTCGCCTGGCGCAGCCACAGCCTTGGGGTCTCAAGCTTGGGGAAGATTTTCATGGCTGAATACGGTTTCATAGTGTTCAACCGTAGGAAAAGGCTCGTAGAAATGGTGCAGCAGAGCACGCCAGGTTTGATACTCTGGCGATTGCCGAAACCCTAGGGTGTGGTCTTCCAAAGTCTGCCAACGCACTAGCAGCACATACTGGTTTTTGGTTTCAATACAGCGCTGCAATTCGTGGGAAATATAGCCCGGCATAGCAACAAGGATATTAGAAGCCTTCTGAAAGGCATGCTCAAACTCGACTTGAGCATCCGATTTAATCGTTAAAATAGCAACTTCTAGTATCATTAAGGTGTCCTTTTTCGAATCAAGCTTCGGCTATTTTTCTGTATAGCGACAGCAGAATTATTTTACCTTCGCCATCAAAAAATATGGCGAGGTTCCTCCTTCAGAGGTCATAGCGGCAGCCTCAGTCTCCTGGTAGATACAAGTGGGGGAGGTATCGCTCTAAAGTTGCATTAGCGATGGGTAAGCAACTGAGAAATCTACCCCAATTAAATCGCTTAATTATATTCTCACCGGAGGTTTTGATGTCTAACCCTAGAGCCGAAAGCGACAATTACGATCCGCATATTATTCCAGCGGAAACCGCTGCCCGCAAAGAACGCGAGGGTAGCAACTTTAAGAACCCACGCGATGAGTCCGACAGTCCTACCGATATCCACGGTGGGCAAACTGTAGACAAAGAAGGCCTCGCCAATAACTACCCCATCGAGCCTGAAATGTACATCAATGAGCCCGGTGACCTACGCGAAGAAGCAGAGGCCGAAAAAGCCCGGCGTGTGGCTGAACTGCGCGAAATTAATCAAAACGAAGAAAAAGGTAAGGTAACCACCGAGTCCGATGAGCGCGGCAAAGGTGTTGGGGCCATCTAGGCTTACCTGGAGAATGTAGCATTCTTGTAATGCTTGGTGCGCTAGCGCGATCGCAGCGCGACAATGGGGGTAGGTCTGACGACCACCCCCATTGTTTTTTGCACTTTTTTAAACCGTCATTTATGAGGGCATTACAGCAATGACCCCAGCTACCCTGAGAGAACTGGTCAATCGTTACTATCAGTCGGGTGCCCGCGACCTGCACGGGCTAAATTTGCAGGGGCTAAATATGGCAGCAGCCCACCTGGCCAATGCTGACCTGCGCCGCACTAACCTCACGCGGGCCAACCTATACCAGGCTGACCTGACCCACATTGATGGCTATCAAATTACCCTGGCTCAGGCCGATTTGCGCGGTGCATCTTTGGCCAACGCCGTACTGCGCGAAGCCGACCTCCGCAGGGTTCACTGCCACCGCGCCACTCTGATTAATGCTGACCTGCGCGACTGTTGTCTTGACCACGCCGACCTTAGCCATGCCAACTTAGAAGGGGCTAACTTTACCAAAGCCGACTTAACCCACGCTAACCTCTATTGGGCCAACCTGCGCTACACCAATTTGACCGGGGCCAACCTGACTAAGGCCAACTTAACTGGTGCTAAGTTCTGCCAAACCATCATGCCCGACGGTACTATCCGGGATTCAGAGTGCGCTTTCGTGCCGCAGGCAATGCCTTAGCCCTTGAGGAAACCCTAGCGCAGCAGTTCTCTGGGCTTAGGGGGACGTTGTTGGGCGTTCGTCTGCGAGGGTGAGGGTGTCAGGCAGCGGTGGTTCTGGTACCAGCAGGTAGCGATCGCTCCCTGCCTCCAGTAGTGTGGGGCTAGGCAGGTTTGCCGAGGGAGTAGTTTGCCCGCTGGGCAGGGCCACAGCCGCTATCAGGAGTTGTTCGATCGCTCCGCTGTGACATGTTCTAGCCTTTCCGTTCCTCTATCCTTTCTCAACCAAGCTGCGGGTTTTATTAACAACATCCCCCTATCGGGGATGTTAGCCTATGGGAGAAAGACATCTCCGAGAGGGCCATCGCATGGTTGCAACCCCCGACGTTATCCAATCGTTTGAACGCTCTACTTCCCCTAGCGGCAGCGGCAAGGTTGCCGTATTGCTCATGGGTTATGGCGAAGTTGAGAGCTATGACGACTTTGCTAACTACAATGAGCAAGCCCTAAATTTGCTGACTGCTAAGTTTGCCCCGGTGCCCACCTGGGTTTACCCACCGCTGGCCAAGGTACTGGCCGCCTTCGATCTCCACGAGTGGAGCCACCAGCACGGCAACTTTATCTCTCCCCACAATGCTATTTTTGAGGCCCAGCGGGCCGGTATTGAGGCTAATCTACAGGAACGCTGGGGCGATCGCGTCAAGGTATTCAAAGCCTTTAACTTTTGTAAGCCCTTCTTGCCCGACCAAGTGCTGGAGCAGGTCAAGCAAGAGGGTTATGACAAACTCCTCATCTATCCTCTGCTGGTGGTCGATTCTATCTTCACCAGCGGCATTGCGATCGAACAGGTGAACGATGCGCTGGTCAAGCTTTCTGACGGCACCGAGCACTGGGTCAAGGGAACGCGTTATATCCCCTCATTCTTCGATGCCCCTGACTACATCGACCTGCTGGCAACCATGGTCGAAGAAAAAATTAAAGACCACCTAGCCGTGGCCCACCTGCCCTCCCAAACCGGCATTGTGCTGATGAACCACGGCTGTCCCCACGAGGCCAAGGGCTTTACCTCAGGCATTGACGAGAGCCAAAAGCTCTACGACAAAGTGCGCGATCGCTTGATCTACTAAGTACCCATTGATTTCGGTAGGCTGGCTTAACCACGACACCCCGCTGATCAAGTGGACTCAGCCCAACGCTGATTTGGCAGCCCGCAATCTAATCGATCTGGGAGCCACCGCCCTGGTGTTTATGCCCATCGGCTTCGCCACCGAAAACCACGAGACCCTGCTGGATGTCGAGCACATTATCGAAGGTTTGCGCCGCAAGCGCCCCGATGTTACCTATGTGCAGATGCCCTGCGTCAACGATCGCCCCGACTTCCTGGCCATGGCGGCCACCTGGGCCGATAAGCACATCGCCGACCTGCTGGAGGAAGATGCCCTAGCGATCAACCCTTCTCTAGCGGCATCTCAGGCAGCAGCGGTGCACAGTCACCACGGTCACAGTCACGACCACCATCTACCTGGGCATGAGCATGGTCACAGCCATGATCACGGTCATCACCACTAGCACCGGGTTTGTTTCTGGCGCCTGAAGCGAAAGCACCCTTTCAGGCTCTAAACGACGACATGCGCATAGAGGCGGATGGGCGCAGTTTGCCCATCCGCCTCATCAGCATGTTGGGCAGAGTAATAGGGCTCAGAACCACGGCCAACCCCAAAAACGCCCAGCTGCTCAGGCGGCTCTTGGGGTTTGACGGGTCACTTAAGAACGGGCCAATGGCCAGAAAAAAAACCACCAACGATGTCAACAGATAAAGCTTGAGGGCCATGGTGTTTTGAGATTGTTTGCTCTATCTCTACACTGCCCAGGGAGCATGGCTCCAGACATGGTGAGGAATACTGAACTTTGAGGCCAGCATTGTGAAGAATACTGAACTTTGAGGACCAACAGTTCTGGCTCCACTGCGCCCGCTCGATCGCAAGTAGCAGACAAGATCAGCGCACCCTAACATCAATTGCAGGCAGGTATTTATAATCCAGCGATCGCCACCACTCAAGAGCCCTTCGTGACAAAGCCACGGCAAACCCGCTAGAATCAGCCATTAATACAGGTGTTCTCAGCGATGGATGGGTTATGCCAGTGAGTTCCAGCCAAATTAAAGCCCTGCTCGACCAAAAGCGAGATGCCTTTAGCGCCTTCAGTCGAGCTAAGTTTGAGCTGATGCATGCCTACAACCGAGCGTGGCTTGAGTTTGCCGCCCTACCCCACACCAGGCAGCTTGCTCAGTTAGACAAGCTATCCGGGCCAGTGGGAGCCTGCCCCCTAGAGGCGATCGCCGCCGAAAAGGGCATCTTGCCGTTCTTCTTTACAGAATCTGGCCCGGTGAGCGATCGCTGGACGAACCGCGAACAGAGCGCTCAGTGGGTGCAGACCGTGCTAGAAGACATCACCACCTTCGCGGTAGATGGCTCCCAAATCTCCCCTGGAAAAGATATTTCTATCCCGATTGCGCTGCTGCAAATTGGCTGGTTTGAGAACCCCCACAGCGCCACCCGCCCCTACAAAAAAGATGTGCGGGTCGACCTCATGACCCCCTCCGAGCTGGGGCCAAACCCTGCCCAGCCTGTAGAACGCCGAGTCAACATTCGCCGCTTTCAAATGGAAGTGGCGCGGCTGGTGGAATATATCAACGCCTGCCAAGACCCAGAGCGCACCCTGGTATTTTTTGACGGTGCCCTAGTGGTCACCTTTGCCGAAGCCTTTGATCAGGAGAGCCAAACTGCCTACGTGCAGTCTATTCTCTCGCTGTTAGAGGCCAGCGATCGCCGCCGCGTACCCCTGGTGGGCTATGTGGATACCTCCTATGCCCGCGACCTGACCACGATGCTGCACCACGTCTATGGGCTAGAGGCCACCGAGGGCATTCACGACGCCCAACTGCTGGCGCGGCTGATGGAGTGGGGCGATCGTAGCGCGGTTTTCCAGTGCGATCGCAGCGGCGTTCTAGATCAGTACGGCGACTACGGCGATCAAATTGCTTTTACCTATCTCAAAACCACCCGCGACGGTCACCCCGTGCGGCTCGAAATGCCCCGCTGGATGTGGGAAAGCGGTCATATCACTCAATACCTCAACTGGGTAAGGGGCGAGGTGATTATCGGCGGCGGCTACCCCTACAGCATTGAAACCGCCGACCAAACCGCCGTACTTCAAGGCCAAGACAAACATATTTTTCTGCGCGTGCTGCAAGATTGGGCCGACCGCGAAGCTATCAACCTGCGGCTCTCTCGCAAAATGGTCAGCAAACAGAGACGCCGCTAGGTTCACCATAAAGTCTTTGTAAACTGCCTCTAAGCTCCGTAATTTGACCTACACATTTCATTACGGAGGGTGTTTAAGTAAAGAAGTACACCAAAAATTTATATCTGTCTCGGAGAGACCATCAGACGCAAACGCCCCCTGTCGTCTATGGCTACTGCCTACAGTGCCTACTTAAGGAGGATTTGCCCTGCATGAAAACATTCACGATTCTGAGTTCAGCCCTCGTGCTAACCGGCTTACTGGGATCAATGGCCCCTGATGCACTTGCCAAAGGTGGCAACAGTAAGGGTGGTAGCAGGGGTGGCCAAACCAGTCAGCCGACGGCTCCCCTCGCCTGCGCCAGCGGCTCAGTAACCAGCAACCCTCTGGCCGGTGGGTCTTCGCTAAGCTACAGCCAGTGTTTAAATCCAGTTTCGGGCAACGATGTCACCAGCAGCATCAGCGCCGAACTCACCGCCTTCCTCGACAGCACCCTGGGTGACTGGGTGTTCGACGGTAAATACGAGGGTGGTCGCAACTCCTCTGGCCCCAATGACTACGGATTTAGCTGGGTACAAACCGGCAAAGGCAGCGGCACCTGGAGCCTAGCCGAGACCGTAACCAACCCCTTTGTAATTAGTCTCAAGGCCGGTAACGCCTACACAGCTTACTATTTCGACAGCAGCACCAGCTTCAACAGCGGCACCTGGGCCACCTTTGACCAAAAAGACCTGTCCCACGCCTCGTTCTTCGTCGCCCAAGGCCTCACCCCCGAAGAACCCAACACTACTGTGCCAGAACCAGCGTCTACCGCTGCCCTAGTGCTGGTGGGCCTAAGCGCTGCCGGGCTAGCCCGCAAAAAGCAGGGTTAGGCCAGCTAGTCTAAACGTCTAAAAATTGCCCACAGTGTTCCGGCGACTTACCCATGTCGTCGGAGCTTTTCTGTTAAAAGGCACTCAAGGGCTTGACCCTATGGTTGAATCGGAGAATAGCGCGCTGGGAAATACCGTCAATGGCCGAACCGACACCACACACCCGCCAGGAAACTGACAGCATGGGGGCGATCGCTGTGCCGAGCGATCGCTACTGGGGAGCCCAAACCCAGCGGTCAATTCGCTATTTTTCCATTGGCCAAGACAAAATGCCGCTGGAGGTGGTGCATGCGATCGCCATTACCAAAAAAGCCTCAGCACTGAGCAATGCTGGCTTCAAACTGCCTGGGGAGAAAGCCGATTTAATTGTGCAGGCCGCAGATGAGGTGATCGACGGCACCCTCGACGACCACTTTCCGCTGCACGTGTGGATGACCGGCAGCGGCACCCAGTGCAACATGAATGTCAATGAGGTAATCGCCAACCGGGCGATCGAGCTGGCGGGTGGCGAGATGGGCAGCAAAACACCCATTCACCCCAACGACCACGTCAATATGTCTCAGTCATCTAACGACGTGTTTCCCACAGCCATGCACATCGCCGCCGCCCAGGCCATCGTCCACACCCTGCGCCCCGCCGTCACTCGCTTGAGGGATGCCTTGGATGAAAAAGCCCAAGCCTGGGCCGACATCGTCAAGATTGGTCGCACCCACATGCAAGATGCCGTACCTCTCACCTTGGGCCAAGAGTTTTCTGGCTATGTCGGCATGCTCAACGACAACTTGAAACGCCTTGAGGGCTGCTTGCCAGGGTTGTATGAGCTGGCTCTGGGGGGCACGGCGGTCGGCACCGGCATCAACGCTGGGCCGGGCTTTGCGGAATTGGCTGCCGAGCACATTGCTGCCATCACTGGATTGCCCTTCGTCAGTGCCCCCAACAAGTTCACCGTCATGGGTGCCCACGATGCCGTGGTAATGGCCAGCGGCGTGCTCAAAACCCTAGCGGTATCGCTCTACAAAATCGCCAACGACATTCGCCTGCTGAGTTGTGGCCCCAGGGCCGGCTTCGCAGAGTTGCAGCTGCCAGAAAACGAGCCGGGGTCATCGATCATGCCGGGCAAGGTGAACCCAACCCAGTGCGAGGCCCTAGCCATGGTAGCGGTGCAGGTCATGGGCTACGACGCAGCGGTGGCCTTTGCCGGAGCCAGTGGCTCTCTGGAGATGAATGTCTATAAGCCGATGATGATCTTTAATCTGCTGCAATCGGTACGACTGATGGCCGATAGCTGCCACAACTTCACCGAGTTTTTGGTCGCTGGCATGACCCCTAACCTCAAAAAGATCGACCAGTACGTGCAGCAGTCGCTGATGCTGGTCACCGCCCTGAGCCCAGCTATTGGTTACGACAAAGCTTCCCAGATTGCCCACCACGCCTTTGAGCACGACCTCACTCTGAAGCAGGCCGCGCTGGCCCTCGGCTATGTCTCAGAAGCGGAGTTTGACCAGCTGATGGTTCCCCGCCGCATGACCCATCCTTAGCCACAGCAACCGCTACAGTGCCCACACCTGCGGAATGTTAAGGACTATGTTGATTTACTCAGGTTGCTCAGGTTCGCGGCAGCCATTCCCGTATGATCATCCTTAAAGTTTGTAAATTTTCCTAAGATTCTGGAGATTCAAACGTGTCTCTTCCGTTACTAAACTATTCCCCGTCCAGTCAAAATCAGCGCGTTGCGGCTTACGAAATCGGCGGCGACGAACAGCCCAGAATTTTCTCCACCGATGACCTGTACGACGCCACCGACATGGATGCGTTGATTACGGCAGCCTATCGGCAGATGTTCTTCCACGCCTTTAAGTGCGATCGCCAGACCCTTCTGGAGTCGCAGTTGCGCAACGGCCAAATCACCGTGCGTGACTTTATTCGTGGCCTGGCGCTGTCGCAGACCTTCTACAGCAGCTTCTACGAGAAGAACAGCAACTACAAGTTCGTTGAGCACTGCGTCCAGAAAATTCTGGGCCGCGACGTGTACAGCGATCGCGAAAAAATTGCCTGGTCTATTGTAGTGGCCAACAAGGGCATTCAAGGCCTAGTCGATGAGCTGCTCGACAGTGAAGAGTACCTCACCAGCTTTGGCGACAACACGGTGCCTTACCAAAAGCGCCGGGTGCTGCCCGGTCGCCCCGAAGGCGAGCGTCCCATCCACATCAAGAACCCCCGCTACGACGCCTACCACCGCAATCAGCTGGGCTTCCCTCAGATTGTGTGGCAGTCGCAGGTCAAGCGCTACGTTCCCCAAGAGAAGAAGGTTACCGCTGGCAACCCTCAGGCTTTCTTGGGCATGGCCCGCAGCATTGGGGCCACTGGTGCCGCACCAGCTCGCGTATCGACCGGCGAAATCAACATCGCCACCGCTGTGCCTTACCGCAAAGTGCCGTCGTAACCAGATTCAATAGCCTTCTGGTTATATTTCTAGAACATCATCGGGGATGTGAGCTACGGCTGGCATCCCTTTTTTTGTCCAAGCTTGGTAGGTGCGTGGTCAGGAGCCATGCCAAAACAAGGGCATAGACAAAAAAAATCCCATGGCCATAGCCAGTGGGACTTTTCAGGGTGCATCTACCATTCACCTTTTCACCTAAGACGAGACTCCGTCCGGAAAAGTTGCTGAAGAGTTTTACCTTTTACCTATTGTGGGCTCTTGGCATTGCGTAGCACCTCTGCCTGCTCTCGCAGAGAAGCGGCCCAGTCTTCAGACCCATTTGCTTCAAAGAGGGTAGCGGCCTGCTCAAAATCAGCAATCACTAACTCTCTCGCCTCTAACGGGATATCGTCTGGCCCTTCTACTGAGTCGCCTTGCTCCACATACACCTGCCCTAGAGTGGCCTGGGCCCGCCCTAGGTAGGCTGACGACTGCTCTGGGTCAATAGCGATCGCCTCAGTGTAGGCAGCAATAGCAGCAGGGTAGTCTTCGGCCAGAGCCAGAGCCTCGGCCTCCGCATAGGTCACCTCAAACTCGGTAGAGGTGCGCACAACCAGGTCATAGTCGCCACCCTGCCCAGAAAACGACCGGGCCACCACAGTGTAGGTACCATCTTCAGGCAGCTCGATGATGATGGTTGAGTTTAGCGTGCCGCCAAAATCGTCGTTAGAGGCAATTTCGGCCTCCCCAGGCCCCATTAACGACAGCACTGGGTCAAAGTCCTCACTAGCTAGGGTGATCGTCATCACCTGTCCGGCTGTGCCTTCGAAGGTATAGGTAGACTCTGCCGGATAAATTGTGCCCGCCTCTTCTAGCACAGTATCGGCGCGGGCAACCAGCGTTGCTGGGCCAGCCAGCAGCCCCACCAAGACCACAGGCGCTACTACTCCCACAGGAAACAACCGTAGAAAACCCATGCAACCTCCCTTGGGGAAACAACGAACACACAAATCTGCCATGCAGCCTAACACAAGGCCGACCTAGCTACGGAACCATTAGCGGTGTCTCAGCAGGCTATGGTAATACTGGAGCCATGCTACTCAGCTTGCCTATGCCCCGTCTGTATCGCGTATTAACTTGTCTAGGAACGTTGGCTCTCCTAGGAGATTGTGCCCTAGCACTGCCGCCTCCCGATGACATTCCTGAAGAAATTTTGCGCACAGAGGTAATTACGGAAGCGCGATCGCCCCTCAATGGAGAGCCGATCTCTGCAGCAGACTACGCTACCCTGCAAGAGCACCTGCGCGACCCCAACACTGAGCCCGTTGTGAACCCTGAGATCGCTGACCTGATCCAACTTTTACGGCTGAGACGTCTCCTCAAGCCCGTTCTCCCTTTCTTGCGATAGGGGCCAAATAAGCCAGAACCCGCGAAAATTCCCCTGTGGAAATCGCTAAGTTTTGTTACTCTATTCCGCAGATAGTAAATTTACACAGACCGTTATATCCCCCTGTGGACCTTTAATAACATGCCTGCAACCGTTGACGCTGAGCAGATTGACCGGATTGTCTGGAACCAGCACCATGACCCCTTTGAGATTTTGGGGCCGCACATGGTGCAGCAAGACGGTCAAACCGTTTGGGCTGTAAGGGCCTATTTACCTCAGGCTGAAAAAGCTTGGGTGGTGCTGCCAGAAGAGCACAAAGAAGTGCCTATGGAGTCTAACCATAACCCCCACTTCTTTGAATGTGTGTTGCAGGTTCAAGATCTGGCTAACTATCAGCTTAAATACGTCATCGGTGACCACATCCACGTCATCTATGACCCCTATGCCTTTAAGACCCGTGCCATCACTGATTTCGACATCCACCTCTTTAGTGAAGGCAACCACCACCGCATTTACGAAAAGCTAGGTGCGCACTTCACCGAAGTCGAAGGCGTCACTGGTGTGTATTTTGCCGTGTGGGCCCCCAATGCTCGCAACGCATCGGTATTGGGCGATTTCAACTATTGGGATGGTCGCAAACACCAAATGCGCCGCCTCTCCAACGGCATTTGGGATTTGTTTATTCCTGGGTTAGACGTCGGTACTCACTATAAATACGAAATTAAAAACTACGACGGCCACATCTACGAAAAATCTGATCCCTACGGTTTTCAGCAGGAAATTCGGCCCAAAACCGCCTCCATCGTCGCCGATCTAGACAGCTACACCTGGCAAGATGCCGACTGGATGGAAAAGCGTCGCCAGACCGAGCCCTTGACCCAGCCGGTTTCGATCTATGAGTTGCATGTTGGTTCCTGGCTGCATGAGTCATCGGCTAGCCCTGCCCTGCGCCCTGACGGCAGCCCAGAACCGGTCGTTACGGTAGCTGAGCTCAAGCCTGGAGCCCGGTTTCTCACCTATCGAGAGCTAGCAGATCGGCTGATTCCTTACATCAAAGAGCTGGGGTTTACGCACATTGAGCTGCTGCCCGTGGCTGAGCACCCCTTCGATGGCTCCTGGGGTTACCAAGTGACCGGCTACTATGCCGTCACCTCCCGCTACGGCACTCCCGAAGACTTTATGTATTTTGTTGACCAGTGCCACGCTAACGGCATTGGGGTGATTGTCGATTGGGTGCCGGGCCACTTTCCCAAGGATGGCCACGGTCTAGCATTTTTTGACGGCACCCACCTCTATGAGCATGCGGATCCCCGCAAGGGCGAGCACAAGGAGTGGGGCACCCTGGTGTTTAACTATGGCCGCAATGAGGTGCGCAACTTCTTGGTGGCCAACGCCATCTTTTGGTTTGAAAAGTACCATATTGATGGAATCCGGGTTGATGCAGTGGCCTCAATGCTCTACCTCAACTACTTCCGCAAAGATGGGGAGTGGGTAGCCAACGACTACGGCGGTTGCGAGCATATTGAGGCGGCAGACTTTCTCCGCCAGGTAAACCATGTGCTGTTTACCTACTTTCCTGGAGTGCTCTCGATCGCAGAAGAATCGACTGCTTGGCCGATGGTTTCCTGGCCTACTTACGTCGGTGGCCTAGGCTTCAACCTGAAGTGGAACATGGGCTGGATGCACGACATGTTGGACTACTTCAACATGGATCCATGGTTCCGCCAGTTCCACCAGAACAACGTCACCTTCAGCATTTGGTACGCCTTCACTGAAAACTTCATGCTGGCGCTGTCCCACGACGAGGTAGTGCACGGCAAGAGCAACATGCTGGGCAAAATGCCGGGAGATGAGTGGCAAAAGTTTGCCAACCTGCGCTGCCTTTATGCCTACATGTTCATGCATCCGGGCAAGAAAACCCTGTTTATGAGCATGGAATTTGGCCAGTGGAGCGAGTGGAATGTCTGGGGCGACTTGGAGTGGCACCTGCTTGAGCATCAGGCCCACGCCAGCCTTAAGCACTTTATGGGTAAGCTCAACGAGTTTTATCGCAGTGAACCGGCTCTATTCACTCAAGACTTTGACCAGGCTGGCTTTGAGTGGATTGACTGTAGCGACACTCGCCACAGTGTGGTGGCCTTTATTCGCCGCGATAAGGGTAGTGACGAATTCGTGGTTGTGGTGTGCAACTTTACACCACAACCCCACAGCCACTACCGGGTGGGCGTGCCCGAGCAGGGCTACTACAAAGAGCTATTTAACAGCGATGCCCGTGACTTTGGCGGCAGCAATATGGGCAATCTGGGCGGTAAATGGTCTGAGGACTGGTCTTTCCACAATCGTCCCTACTCGCTGGATTTAACCTTGCCACCTCTGGGAGTGATTGTGCTGAAGCTGACTTCAGAAGAAACTCAGAAAGCGCTGTCAGGTCAGTAACCGGGGGTTAGCTCATCGAGACTTCTATGCAACCCCGTGTCACTGTCATCACCCTCGGCGTGGATGATTTGGAGCGATCGCTGCACTTCTACCGAGACGGCCTAGGCCTTTCAACAGCAGGGATTGTGGGTCAGGAGTTTGAGTACGGAGCCGTTGTCTTCATTGATCTTCAGTCAGATCTAAGACTTGCCCTCTGGCCCCGCGAGAGCATTGCCCATGATACGGGGCTGATGCGGGGCGCGCCTAGTTCGACAGAACTCACGTTAGGGCACAACGTGGTCTCTAGAGCAGAAGTTGATGCTGTTATGGAGCAAGCCGTCACTGCCGGTGCAACCATCATCAAGCCACCCCAAGAGTCATTTTGGGGTGGTTACGCAGGATATTTTCAAGACCCAGACGGCCACCTTTGGGAAGTTGTCTGGAACCCGCAGTGGACAGTGCCAGATTAAGCGCTCCCAAGGCACCTCTCAGGATCAACTTGAGCGACACCATAACTATGGGCATCAACCCCTATGCTTGGCTGGGTAAATCTTTGGCAGCCCTGCACCGCGCCCACCGCTATCGGACAGTAGCGGCTGTCGAGGGTATGACCGGAGCCGTAGTACAGCGGCAGGGGCAAACTTTAGTCAATTTTGCCAGCAATGACTATCTGGGGCTAGCCAGTGATCCTCGGCTGGCGGCGGCGGCGATCGCCGCCATCCAGACCTACGGCACCGGCAGCACCGGCTCCCGGTTGCTCAGCGGCCACCGGGAGCTGCATGGGGAGCTGGAGCGGGCGATCGCCGCTCTCAAGGGTACTGAAGATGCGATTGTCTTTAGCTCGGGCTATCTGGCTAACATGGGAGCGATCGCGGCTTTGGTTGGCAGTCCAGACCTAATTTTGGGCGACGAGTACAACCACTCCAGCCTCAAGTCGGGGGGCAAAGTTAGCGGTGCCACTGCCATGGACTACCGCCATGGTGACGTTGCCCACCTGGAAGAATTGCTGAAGCTGCATCGCGATCGCCATCGCCGCTGCCTGATTACCACCGACAGTGTGTTCAGCATGGATGGTGACCTATGCCCGCTGGCGGCCATTCTTGATCTGGCAGAGGCCTACGACGCGATGGTGCTAGTGGATGAAGCCCACGGTACGGGAGTGTTTGGTGAACGCGGTTCTGGGGCTGTAGAGCACCTAGGATGTACCGAACGCCCCTTAATCGCAGTGGGTACCCTTAGCAAGGCTTTGGGCAGCCTAGGAGGTTACGTAGCCGGGTCTGCCGTACTTATTGATTTCCTCCGCAACCGCGCCCCTGGGTGGATTTACACCACGGGTCTATCGCCAGCGGACACAGCGGCGGCCCTGGCGGCAGTGCAAATAATTCAGCAAGAAACCTGGCGCCGCGAACTACTCTGGCACCAGGTGAACCACTTGATTCAACAAATCGATCAAATCTTGACAGAGTCAGCAGTAGTTCCTCTGCAGCTGCGGCGATTGCCTTCGGCGTCGCCCATTATTTGCCTGGAAGGTTCGTCAGCAGAAGCTATCTTGACGGCCAGCCAATACCTACAGTCAGCTGGGCTGTGGGTGGCGGCAGTACGCCCGCCCACGGTGCCCACAAGCCGCCTGCGCATTACGGTTATGGCTACCCATAAGCCCGAGCACCTGCATCAGCTGATCACTGGACTACAGACTCTGAATGAGGGTTGAGCGCTTAGCGCTTTGAACCCCAACGCCGCTGTTTCTGGCGAGCGATGGTTTTGCGCTTCTTCTTCTCAATCGGGGTTTCGAAGTGGCGATTTTTTCGCATATCCGAAAAAATGCCGGCCCGAGCAACCTTGCGCTTAAAGCGTCGTAGGGCCGATTCAATGTTTTCGTCTTCTCCCAATACAACCTGGGCCATTAGTTCTCCTAAAAATTTGCTAACGCGGGTAAAGCAGCGCTCTAGTAGCGTCAGCCTAAAACCACTGGGCACCGCTGAGCGCGATACCCTACTTCAAAGCCCGAAGGCTGAGGTCTGACCAAGGGGCTTGGCCAGACCTAGTTGTCTAACGACGGCTGTTGTTCCAGCCGCCGCCACCACCGCCACCGCCACCGCCACCGCGTGACTCCCGGGGGCGAGCTTTGTTCACCTTTAGGTCGCGCCCCATCCACTCAGCACCATCGAGGGCCTCGATGGCTTTGTCTTCGTCGGCTTCGCTTTCCATTTCGACAAAGGCAAAACCACGAGGACGACCGGTCTCACGATCGGTGGGCAGGCTAACCCGGCTGACAGCACCGTATTCAGCAAAGACCTCGGTAATCTGGTCTTGGGTGGCGGTAAAGGCCAAATTCCCTACGTAAATCGACATGGATACATCTCCAAATAGAGAGAGAAGGAGTAGAAAGTTATCAAGGAGATGTACTCAACTAAGGCTAAGCCAAGCCGGTAATGCAACTAACAACTTGCTTGTCACACGATAGCACAGGGCCACCTTGTGACCAGCGCGAGGCGATCGCAAACTGTCTGCCAGAGCCCGTCTAATCCTCCGGCAGTATCCATTTAGGAGGCCGTGAGGCACGCTCCGTCATTCTGCGCCGCACAGCCTCGTCGGCCATTTCAAGCATCTTATCAAGGGAGTTGTCAGAAATAAATTTTGTCGCTTCGGCAGTGTACTTCAGGTTGGGGCAGTCGTTCCCCAGCACACAGCCATCTTTACAATCTACTGCGCAATTAATCGCCATGGTGTTGGTTGAGCCTCATAACGTCAGCGTTAGGGCAAAATTCATTTTCAAAAGCCCTTAAAAATTGTAACAACCTGCGCCTGTGCCATTGCCGCGCCATTGTGTAGAGAATTTCCTCGGGGCTGCTCTAGACCAGGATAGAGTTAGCAAGATGCGATCGAGGTTGCCATGAGCCGCCCCCCCCGTGCTCAACCCCGCTGGCCCCTATGGCTGTTAGGCGCAACGTTACTACTGTTATTGGGCATGACCTATTGGTATTGGATCGATCCAGCGCTGCTGAATCGGCTAGTGCTAGGGGCCGGATAGACGGTTTTGGGTTTGAGAGGCTGCCTAGAGTGTTTTCCGGTAGCATCGGGGCAAGCAGTGGGATGGGTCGGTAGTAACTATGGCTATTCGTCGATTTTTTCTCGCTTTTGGAGTTTCGCTTAGTCTATCTACTAGCGCCATCGCCCGGGTACCGACGGCAGCCGCGACGCTGACTAACCAAGTGAAGCTGCAAACCCCAGCAGTGCTCGTTGCCCAAAGTCTGCCGAGGCGTTTGCTGCGAGTACCCTTGAGAATTGTGACGAGCATTTCCCCAGCCCTCTTGCTGGCTAGCCTGAGCCTAGCGGGCGGCGCGTTTATTGCTCTGGCCTGGCTGCATATATATCAACAGCAGCGCCGCTGGCAGCGGGTGGAGCTGGCGCGCCAGGAAGTGAAGGCCTTTCGCGAGCGCGAGTCAGTCAGGAATGTGTTGGATATTCTCGACTACGAAGAGTACCGCACGTTCTACATCAACCACCCCAAAGATGGTCGGCTAATTAGCTTTGAGGCCACCGATTGTCGGCTGCGGCGGGCGCTGCGATCGCACGATCAGATGGTCAAGATGCGCAATGGCCTTGATGAGATCAAGCGCCTGACCAGTCAGAACAAGGCCATCACCCCCAAAACCTTGGAGCTGGTGCAGCGGTACGACAGCGAAGAGTTTGTCATTGAGATCACCCTGCGCGACTGGTTTGAATCATTTCTCGGCGGCCTAGAGTACTTTGAAACCATGATTGAGTCGGGCCTGGTGACGGCCGAGGAGATCAAGCCTTTCATCATTTACTGGATTAATTTGATTGGCGATCGCCGCTACCGGCGCAAAGGTGGTTCTGGGTTCTACGACAAGCTGTTTCACTACATCTACTGGGCCGGCTACGGACGAGTACAAAAGCTGTTTGAGCGCTTTGGCTTTAAGATTTTGCCGCCCCCTTACAGCACCCATGACTTTAGCGGCATTGAAATAGAAGAGGGCAAGTACGACACCTACCGTGCCTTGTGCCTGGCCAAGGCCGCCCACCTGGTCTACGAAGACCGCGACTATGTCACTGACATTTCGCGGCTGTGGCTCAGCGACGACATCGACAACCGATGGAAGCAGCTCAACGCCCGCAGGTATGTAGTTGAGGTGATCAAAGCCTGGCTACAGGAGGGCGAAAAAGCTAGCATCCGCGATATCCGCGACAATTTCATATACCTCGATATGCGGCTCACCGACACTCAGGCATTTATATTTCGGCGGGACAACAACCTGATTTTGGTGTTTAAGGGCACCCAGCAGCTCAGCGATTGGAAGACGAACCTCAAGATTCGCCTGAAAGAATTCACGGTGTTAGCCGATCAAGAGGCGGTGCCCCCCACCGGGCGCGTCCACCGAGGTTTTTTAGACGCCTGGCAAAGCGTGGAAAAGCAGGTGGTTTATTACTTGAAAAAGTGGCGGACTCCGAAAACCAAGCTATGGGTAACCGGCCACAGCCTCGGGGGTGCCTTGGCGGCGGTAGCCACTATTTCTCTAGAAACCCAGGGGTTTGAGGTCAGCGGACTCTATACCTTTGGCCAGCCCCGGGTGGCCGACTGGAAGCTAGTCAACTACATGAATACGCGGATGGGCGATCGCATCGTCCGCTACGTCAACAACAACGACATCGTGCCGATGATTCCGCCGCAGATTATTCCCTGGATGCCGACGCGGGTGTACGGCCACATGGGCCAGTTCCGCTACTTTAATGACTCTGGCGGCCTGCGCCGCCAGTCCTTTATGCTCCAGCGCTTCCCCGACCGGCTATTTGGCATGATTCACGCCATTTTCACCTCCGGCACTCCCGACGCGGTGGATGACCACAAGATGGAGTTCTACGTGGCCAACCTGCAAAAGGCGCTCGATCGCGAAGAAGAAGAGGCCAAGCTCGAAATTGAGCAGGGCATGATTAGCGGCGACTTTGTAGAAGGCATGAAAGAGCGCATGCGGGCGCGGCGCAGCAGCCTTGAGGGGTAGATGTTTTCTCAAGTTCATCTAACCTCTACTCCCTACGGCAGGGGAACGAAGTCGAAACCAGTGCCAGACCGACTGCCGGGTTTAACCTCGACCAGCAAGACGGTGGCATTGCGATCGCCCGATGGCAAAAAGTTGATCGCCCCTGTGGATCCATTAGCGGAGAACCCTTGGGTGGTTAACGCCTGACCGATCGCAGCTCGCCCTGAGGTACCGCTGTCGGGAGCCACATTCCCTACGGTGCGGGCTGAACTCAACACTTGAAATGCGTCGTAGCTGAGGGCGGTGCGCCAGTTGACATCGCCGCCCCAGAGGCCAGAGGCAGCCTGGGCAAAAGGCGGGGCCGATTTTAGCGGATGCCAGGGCACAGTTACCACGGTGCCCGTCAGGCTGGCCCCGCCCTTTTCCAGAGCGTCAATGCGGTAGAAAGCGTCGCCAGCTAGCACCGGCAGCTGGCCATTGTTGACCTGGGCGACGGCGATCACCGCATCAAAGGTGGCCGAGTCGGGCAGTAACACCACGGCATCGGCCCCGCTGCCCTGCAACTCCGCCGCTGGATTGCCCTGGGACAGATCAACTAGTTTGGCCACCTGCCCCCCTTCTAGACCCAGGGTGGTGGAGAACGCATCTTGCAGCGACTTGCTGTAGGAGCTTTGGGAATTGTAGTAGACGATGGGTTTGCTCTTGCCCAGGGTGAGCATGTGGCGGGCCAGGGTAGTGCCCGTGAACTGGTCGCTAGGAATGACCCGAAACACAAAATTGCCGCCCTCCCTGGGCACCGTGGTCAGCTCTGTGGTGGTGCTAGTAGGAGAGATCATCGGCAGCTGCCCCTGCTGGTAAACGGGTGCGGCGGCCAAGGTGGTAGTGCTGGTGCCGTGGCCGATCACGCCGATGACATCGGGGTCTTGGACTAGAGCGTTGGCGATCGCGGCAGCCTGACCAGCATTGTTGTAATCGTTGGCAATCAGCACCTTCACGGGGGTGCCGGCCTTGATTGCCTCATCTTGGGCCTGGGCCACTCCCCGCAGCAGCTCGCGGGCGGTGTTGGGGCTGTCGCCAATGGGCACGACAGCGGCAACGCCGACAGCGGGGGTAGAGCCGAGCTTGGCATTGTTGAGATAGATCAGCGCCTCGGGGTCGTTGCGAATGGCCTGGCGGGCCGCCTCGAAGCGTGCGGCAGCCGTAGCATAGTCGCCCGAGGCGTAGGCGACAGCCCCAGCTTGCATATCGGCATTAGAGGTATCGGTGAAGAGGATGCGATCGCCCCAGCTCAAAGCATTGGCAACATCAGTGGGTTGGCCTGGGGTGGTCGTCGGTGTAGCGGCGGTAGATGTCGTGTCGGCATCAGCGGCAGGATCTGTAGGGGTAGTCGATACCACAGTCGGAGATTGCGGTGCATCCTTACGCACAAAGGCGTTGTAGCCCGTAAAGCCCAGCGCCGCTAGAAAGATAGCCGCCCCAACCCCCGCGATGAGAGGAGCGATAGACTTGCTCTTTTTCAGAGGTTGACCGCAAATTTCACACTTCTGGGCCGTGGTGGAGTTTTCTTCGTAGCCGCACTTGGGGCAGGTGACGTGGTTGAAGCTGTCGGTCATGGCAAATGGGTGGATGGGTGGGGAGTGGATGGGTAGGGAGGAGGGTTGAGTTTTAAGTTTTGAATTAAATGAAATCAGGTAGGTTGGGTTTCACTCCGTTAAGCCCAACCTACGGCATCTAAGAACTCAAAACTGAGAACTCAAAACTCAAAACTTTCTTCCTACAGTCGATTCATTTCGGCGCGCACGTTGTCTTCGATGGTGGCAACTTGCTCGTTGGTGAGGCCCAGTTCTTCTTGAAGGTCGAGCAGTTGGGCCTGCTCTTCTAGGTCAATGTCGCCGTCGTTGTCGAGGAAGGCGCGGAACATGAGGGCATACTCAGCGGCGGCGTTCTCAACGGTGTTTTGGGGGAGAAACTGGGCAGCGATCGCATTGGCATCTGCCACCGAGACCACGTACTTCACCCGGAATTTTTCTAGCAGTTCTAGCTCCGTGGGCGAGGGCGAACCACGCCGGTAGCAGGTCTCGACTAGCTTGGCGTATTTGGCTATGTTCTCAGAGTCGAGGGCCGGGGGCGGGGGGGAAGGTAGGGGAGATGGGGAAGATGGGGTGGCGATGATGGGAGTAGGTGGGGTGTCAGAGGGAATGAAGAGGCGGTGGGTGGTGACAAAGTTGGAGATGGCCGCCTGGATGCGTTTGTAATCCTCGCTGTCGGAGCCGCCGGGAAGGGTTTGCTCCTGCTGTTGCAGGTAGGTCATCACCTGGGTGTAGAGGGCCTGCTTTTGAGGCTTGGTGGCAGCCTGTTCGCCAATGGCGCGAATTGCTCCATCTAGGGTTTCGGCCAGTCGCCGGTTTTGGTCGGTGAGCAAAAAGTCTTCGGCTTCTTCCCAGGTGTCTCCCATAACCTCGGTTTTATCGAAGCCGGTGAGTTTGTCGCGGTAGGTAAATTTGACCTCAGCGAAGCCGGTGACGCGGTTGTCTTCGCGGCGCACCAGACCTAGGGCGTTAGCCAGCATCAGGTTGTAGCGGGCCTGGCGCTCGTTGCTGGTTTCGGGCATGACGTCGCCAAACTGGCGATAGTCTTGATGGGTGTGCAGGGGGTTGTGGTCGGCCTGGCTGACGGCGCGGTAGAGCGATCGCATCCGCTCCATGCCCTCAATCAGCCGCAGCGGGAAGGCCCCCGTCTCCTGCACAAAGTAGATGTGGTAGGGATCGCTGAGGGGGCGAATTTCTTTGTCGGTGACGGTGCTGGTTTTGCGAATCATCGGCAGCAGGGCCGAAACTGCCGGGTCGGTGGGTTTGCTGCCGCCCTGAATGCCGACGAGTTTTTGGTACTTCTCTAACTTGTCATCCCAGCCCAGTTTCTTTTGCTCTTGGCTGAGGCGCAAAAAGGCCTCCGATTTCTCGAAGGTGGTTTTAATCTGGGCCTCCTGCATCTCGACGGTGGGGTACTGTTCGAGAAACTTGCGGGCGGTGGAAATGTCGAGCTGGCTGCGGCGACGGAAGACATCCATCGCCTGGCCCAGCAACCGCTCGTAGAGATCCTTTGTTTTGAGGGCGTCGTAGGGGTAGAGGTCAAACAGGCGCACCCGCAGTTCTTCGAGCACCTGCTGGGAGAGGGTTTGGCAAAGGGTTTCTTCCTGATCGGCGACGGTTTTGCGGTAGGCGGCGTCGATTTCCTTCTCGTCGTAGAGCAGAATGCCGTTCACTGTCAGGCCACCAGTCTCCCGGGTGTAGACGCGCTCTTTATCCTTCAGTTCGACCTGGACGTTGCTCAATACTGTTTCAAAGGCGGTGAGATCGATCAACAGCTGGTCAATTTCTTCGCGCAGACCATCGAGCAGCATCACCCCCAGGGTGCGGGCTTTGACCTCAACTTTAGAGACATAAATCTGCTCCAGGGCCTGCATGATGCCCTGAAAGTCGTCTTCAATAACTTTCTTGCGGTTGAGCATCATCATCTGCTTAGCGTGATCGTCGATCTGCTTGAGCAGAGTTTGCAGGGCGTTTTGGGCCGATCGCTCGCGCGGTAGCCAGTGTTTCTGCCGATCTTGGTCGAATCTGCTACGAAAGTCGGCAAAGACTTCAATCAAGACTTCCAAGAACTGGCGGGTGAATTTTGGCCCTCGGAAGCGATCTTCCACCATCAGGTAGACAGCGGCGCGCAGCTCCTTGCGCTTTTCGGGGATCAGCCAGCTGAGGTTGTCCCACATTTTTTGAAAGTAGTCGCTCCAGCGCTTGGGGTCGGTGCCGGTGTCGTTGAAGTGGGGAGAATATTTTTCCTGCTCGTTGGAGATAAATCGCTGGAGATTTTCAAAGGGAATATTTAGGTCGTTGCGGCGCTTGCGCACCCCCGCTACCCAGTCGGCAACTTCCTTGGCGTAGGGCTTTTTGTTGTCGCCCATGCTGATGCTGTCGATCACCTGGTGGTCGTGCTCTGATTCGGCCAGAAACAGGCCGGGGAGGATCTCGGTGCGAATTAGGTCGGACATGGCCGCCGGGGCCGGGGTGGGGTTACTCCACCAGTCCACCAGTTTGGCCGCGAGGCGGGCCGAGCAGGCGTTCAGCACCCGCTCGACCGGGAACTGAATGCTAGAGAGGCCAAAGCTCATGAAATTTTGCGGATAGCCCAGGGCGTCGGGGCTGGCCCAGTGCTTGCGCACGTTGTCGCGCACCAGCTTTTTGTACTGGCTAAAGCCAGAGCTAAAGTCGAGAAAGACGTTTTGGGCCACCATTTCCAGTACATCGCCCAGGGTGGGAAAGGTGACTTTGTCGTTGCTGTTGCCCACCAGGTAGGTGAAGTTGAAGGGCACATCGAGCCCGCTCTGGGAGGTGATGCGATCGCTCTGGCTGTCGCTGTACTGGGCATCAAAGCGGGTATCGCCCCGGCTGTAGTGGTTGAGCTCCATCAGGGCGGCGTAGGCGTTGGCGATGACGCGATCGCCCAATCCCGAAAAGGCCCCCGGCAACACCAGGAAGGCGCTGGTCTGCGGCAATTCTGACACGGGCACCCAGTCGCGCAGGTTGTAGGCCAGATCCATCACCATGCCAGAGCCGGTGCCGCCCGAGAGCGAACAGACCACAAAGATGTTGATGCCTTGTCGAGTTGCACCTTCCAGCGATCGAGCATGAATTTCTCATGGCCGACGATGCGCCCCTTGGCCTTGGTGAAATAGTCCTTAATCAGCGGGTAGTTGAGGCTAAAGGCAAACCGCCCCAAGGCGCGAATCTGGCCCGCTCCAGACAAGATCGAGTCGGTGCCCTTGAGTTCGCTGGGAAACCATTCGTCTAAATATTGGTAGGCCGACAGCTTGTTGAGAATAGCCTTGGCATCTTCGACCTTGGCCCACACCTGCTCAATCGGTCGCAGGGAAATATCTTGCTTGAGCACCGTCTGGGCTTCGGAAACCTTGGCGTTTTGCTCGGTGTCAATGTGCAAAAACGAGACGATCGGCAGGGCGTCGAGGGAGCCATATTGCTCCACGATCATGCGGCGAATTTTGATCAGAATCTCTTTGCCGGTCCCCCCAACACCAATGATGACAGTGGGGGTCATGCCTGTATATTCGCTCATAGGTGGGGCACCGAGGGAGGGCTATTGCCATTTAGGTTTCCCAGGTAACTTCCGTGAAATCACGGGCATTCCGCACGGGCTTATTAAAAGTTGACAATCAGCTGGGGGGAAATCGTTGCGATCGCAGGTCAACCCAAGCATAGCGGCGCAACAATCTATCGGTGGATGAGTTACTCAGTCAACGGAAGGGGCTATCAGTGCGATCGCCGTCCTAAAAAAGGTTAAGCCTGGGGGCATAGGCGACTTGTCTCAGCAGTCAGATCGCTAGACTTTAGAAGCAACGGCACTTCAGGCGCTATGTTTAGAGGTTTTGCCTGGCCGCACTCTGCCCCTACCTGCCATACCTGTGACCTATTCCCCTGCTAAATCCTTCAAGGCCCGTCGGCTGCTGCCCTGGATGGTGGCAATCACTCTGCTGCTAGTACTTTCGGGCAGCCTAGTGCATCTGCTCACCGAGTCTTGGTGGTTTGAGTCGGTGGGCTATGCGTCGGTGTTTTGGATACGCATTAAGTGGCAGCTAGCCTTGGGGGTGGGGTCGTTTTTTGTTTACGGCGGAGTGCTGTGGGCTAACTACCAGATCGCGCGGCGGCTGACCCGCGATCGCGTCTACCGCTTTTTGAGCCGCTACAGCGACCCCATTCAGCGCCAGCAGATCGAACGCTTCACCCATCTGGGGGTGGCAGGGCTGGTTTTTCTGCTATCGCTAGGGGTGGCGCTGCGGGCGTCGTCGGCTTGGCAAACGGTGCTGCAATTTCTCAACCCCACCGAGTTTGGCACCCCTGACCCCATCTTTCAGCGTGACATCGGCTTTTATATGTTTAAGCTGCCCCTGTGGCAAGGGCTGCAAGACAATCTGCTGGGCCTGCTGGTGTGGTCGCTGCTGCTAGCTAGCACCGTATATGCCCTCAAGGGTGAGGTGCGCCCCGAGCGCGGCTGGAAATACTTTCTCACTGGGGAAGCTAAGGCTCACTTGTGTCTGTTGCTGGCGGCGATCGCGGCCCTGCTGGCAGTGGGCTTTTGGCTCGATCGCTTTTCGCTGCTCTACTCCGACAGCGGCGTCATTTTTGGGGCGGGCTACACCGATGTCCATGCCCGGCTACAGTCTTTTTGGTTGATGGGGTTTGTCACCTTGGCAGTGGCGGCGCTGTTTCTGATTGCCCTGGGGCGCAGCGGCTTTTCACTGCCAATTTTTGGCATTGTGATCTACCTGGGCGTGCTGGTGCTGGTCAACGGCATGTATCCCTGGTTTCAGCAAAACTTTGTGGTTGAGCCCAACGAGCTCACCATGGAGCGCCCTTACATTGAGCACAACATTGCCTTTACCCGCCAGGCCTACAACCTCACCAGCGTGGTGTCAGAGCCCTTCCCCGCCGACAACCGCCTCGATCGCGCGGTGCTCGACGCCAATGAGCCCACCGTCGGCAACATTCGCCTGTGGGACTATGCCCCCCTGCTCAGCACCTACAAACAGCTGCAAGAAATTCGCCTCTACTACAACTTTGAGGATGTGGATGTTGACCGCTACACCCTCAACGGCGACTACCGTCAGGTCACCCTCTCGGCCCGCGAGCTGCCGGTCGAGCAGCTGCCCCCTGAGGCCCAAAACTGGATCAACCGCCAGCTCAAATTTACTCACGGCTTTGGGATTGTGATGAGCCCGGTGAACCAGGTCACCCCCAACGGGCTGCCCGATTTCTTTATTCGCAATGTGCCCCCGGTTTCAACCGTCGATTTGCCCCTCGACCAGCCCCGCCTCTACTACGGCGAAAGCACCCAAAACTACATATTTACCGGAGCCAATACCGACGAGTTTGACTATCCCCAAGGCGACACCAATGCGTCTTACCGCTATACCGGGGTGGGCGGGGTGCCGCTCAATTCGTGGCTGCGGCGACTGGCCTACGCTTTTGATTTGGGCAACGTGCGAGTGCTGATTTCCAGCTATTTCAGCCCTGAAACCCGCATTCACTACCACCGGCTGATCACTGACCGGGTGCGCCACGTGGCCCCCTTTCTCACCTACGACAGCGACCCCTACCCCGCCGTGATCGACGGGCGCATCAAGTGGGTTTTGGATGGCTACACCAGCAGCGATCGCTATCCCTATTCCGAGCCGCTCAACCGCCGCACTGACATGGTCTCGTTGGTGGAGAACACCAACCCCCTGATGCGCAATGGCGTCAACTACATTCGCGATGCGGTCAAGGTCTTTATCGACGCCTACGACGGCAGCCTGGAGTTCTATGCCCGCGATCGCGATGACCCGCTGCTGGCCACCTACAGCCAGATTTTTCCCAGTCTCTTCAAACCCATAGAAGATCTGCCCGCCAACTATCGCGAGCACCTGCGCTACCCCCAAGACATTTTCACGGTGCAGGCCCAGATGTACCGGGCCTACCACATGGAAAACCCTGAGGTGTTCTACAACCGTGAAGACCTGTGGCGGTTTCCAGAGCACGGGGAAGAGGGCGAAGTGGAACCCATGGAGCCCTACTACGTGATTATGAAGCTGCCCCAGCTAGAGGGAGAGGAGTTTATGCAAATTCTCCCCTTTACCCCGGCCAACCGCGACAACATGATCGCCTGGATGGCGGGCGGCTCCGACGGCGACAACTACGGCAAGCTGCTGCTCTACGAATTTCCAAAGCAGGAGCTGGTATTTGGCCCCACTCAGGTCGAGGCCCGCATTAGCCAGACCCCCGAAATCTCTGAGCAGCTCACCCTCTGGAGCCAGCAGGGCTCAGGAGTAATTCGCGGCACCCTGCTGGTGATCCCCGTCGAGCAGTCGCTGCTTTACGTGCAGCCCATTTACCTGCGGGCTGACCAGGGCGAGCTGCCCGAGCTGCGGCGAGTGATTGTCGCCTACAACGATCGCGTGGTGATGCGTGAAACCCTAGATCAAAGCCTGGAGGCCATTTTTGGTGATGCGATCGCCCCACCGCCCACCCCCGCTGTGCCCGGTGCCGAACCTGCCCCACCCAGCACCGTGTCCGATCTGGTGCAATCGGCGCTGGAATCGTACCAAAGCGGTCAGCAAGCCCTCCAGCAGGGCGATTGGCAGCGCTATGGCGAAGCCCAGCAGCAGTTAGAGCGCGCTTTACAGGAGCTAAATCAACAAAATCCGTAACATTTGGGACTACATTACTTCAGGTTTGTGCCCTGTGAGCCGATGATTGTGTCAATATCAGCCACCGCGGGCATACTATAGGGAATTCTCCGGCCTGTGCGCTGAATTCATTGAATTCAATAGACCCCTATGTCTAATACGCCCCCCACTGTTTTGCAACTGGCCCGTCAGGGTGACCCAGAGGCGATCGCGGCTCTGATGAATCGCCACTTGGAGGCTCAGGGTATTACTGCCCACGTGGTGCAACACAACAGCAGCCTCCAGGTGAACCTAGAGGCTGCCCAAATTCCTAACCAGGCCGATCTGGTCGCCTACGTCAAAAAGGGCGTTATCGGGCTGGAGCTATCCGCCGTTCAACAGCTGACCGTCAGCGGTAAACAACTGGGGGCTGACACCAACGCCTGGAGCGAAAACCTGGTGCTGCAAGACGCCCCGGTTAGCGATCTAGACTTTGAACTGGGTCTAGCGCCCACTCCAACCAGCGATGACCTCGACCTCGGGTTTGACCTCGACAACACCAGTAGTGGCGACCTCGACCTCGATCAGCTAGGCGACTTTGATGCGTCCCTGGGCGATGACTTCGGCGGTGCCGACCTCGATTTAGGGTTGACCGATAGCTCTAGCGAGCTTGACCTCGATGCCCCGGCCGATTTTGACCTGAGCTTTGCCGACGATAGCGCCAGCGACTTTGGCCTCGATCTGACTGACACCAGCCTCTCGGAAAGCGGCACCGACCTAGGGGCCACCGAGGATTTTGGCCTAGAGTTCACCGATACCTCTGCCGCCAGCGATCTCGATTTCGATCTAGATCTTAGTGAAGAGCCGAACGAGGCTGAAGCCACCGATCTAGACTTTGACCTAGAGTTCTCAGAGCCTGCCGCTACCGAGTCCGTCGCTGATTTTGATCTAGGTCTTGGTGAGGAGTCGAGCGAGGCTGGAGCCATCGATCTAGACTTTGACCTAGAATTCTCAGAGCCTGCCGTTACCGAGTCCGCCGCTGATTTTGATCTAGGTCTTGGCGAAGAGCCGAGCGAGGCTGAAGCCACCGATCTAGACTTTGACCTAGAATTCTCAGAGCCTGCCGTTACCGAGTCCGCCGCTGATTTTGATCTAGATCTTGGTGAAGAGTCGAGTGAGGCTGAAGCCACCGATCTAGACTTTGACCTAGAGTTCTCAGAGCCTGCCGTTACCGAGTCTGCCGCTGATTTTGATCTAGGTCTTGGTGAGGAGTCGAGCGAGGCTGAAGCCACCGATCTAGACTTTGACCTAGAGTTCTCAGAGCCTGCCGCTGCCGAGTCCGCCGCTGATTTTGATCTGGGTCTTGGTGAGGAGTCGAGCGAGGCTGAAGCCACCGATCTAGACTTCGACCTAGAGTTCTCAGAGCCTGCCGCTACCGAGTCCGCCGCTGATTTTGATCTTGATCTGGCCCTGACCGATGCCCCCGCCGCTGACCTGAGCTTTACCGAAGCCTCGGCGAGCACCGCCCCCGACGACACTGAGCTGGATTTTGACCTAGACCTTGAGGAGGCACCCGCCAGTGCCGCAGATAGCCTAGGCCTTGACTTAGACTTCATGGATGCGCCTGCGGCAGATGCTTCAACGAGCGATTTTGACCTCGATTTAGGCATGGATGACCTCGCCATGGGCGACGAAGTCGCCGCAGCATCAGCCGATGATTTAGACCTAGATCTAGGCCCAGACTCATTCCCCACTGTCGGGGCTGACACCAATCTAGATTTTGATCTGGACGGGGAAGACCCCATCACCACTGATGGGTTGGATTTGGATCTCGGTCTCGATGCTGCGCCCCCCGAAGCAGGCAATGAGCTTGACTTTGACCTAGGCACCGACGCCAGCGGCCTTGACCTAGATTTTGCCGCTGCTGATCAGGCCGCTTTAGATTTAGAAGCCCAGCAATGGGCCGCCGACAGTGGCTCTGAAGAGGTTGCTGACTTTGACCTCGACTTTGAGAGCAGCCCAGACCTGAGCGAGGCAGTTGGGGATCAGGCTGCGATCGCAGCCGACGACCTCGACTTTGATCTCAATGCCCCTGCGGCTCCCCCCACAGCCCCTGAGATCGACATTGATCTAGACGACCTTTGGAGCGGGAGCGACGCCAGTCCAGACCTGGGAATCGCTCCCGCCGCAGGCTCAGCAGACAGCACCGCCGCCCCTTGGGCCGACGACTTGTCTGGCATAGATGACCTAGCCGGCTTTGACGAAGACTTGAGTAGCGAAGCCGTTCTTTCCGACGATCTCAGCAACCTAGAGGACATTCCCAGTGACCTAGATTTTCCTGAGATAGAATCCGATCCTCTAGCCACTACCGAGTTCGACACCGGCCTAGATCTAGGGTTCGATGAAGGATTCGAGCCAGAGGCACCGATGGTTGAGGACAGCACATCCGATGCCTACGCCTTTCCTGACCTCGATCTAGGCAGCGACAGCGCCGATTCAAACCTAGAAGTGGGTTGGGAGTCTCTACCCCCCGACCTGTTGACCTCAGAAGAGTTGGCGTTTGAAGATTTGGGCGCGGCTGCCGATCTAGACCTTACGGAACCCGCTGCTTTTGCAAACAGCGACTGGAGCGCAGATGCAAACAGCGACTGGACCGCAGACGAGCCTGATCTCACCATCGACGCTAACAATGACCTGGGTACCTACGACGACCTGGGGACTTACGACGAACCTAATTTCACCATCGATGCTGCCACTGACCTGGGTACCTACGATGACTTGGGGACTTATAACGATCTGGGCACCTACGACGATCTGGGCACCGCTGATTTAGCCGCTGTTGACTTTGACCTAGCCGAGGGCGATCTGAGCGATGCAGCGATCGACACCCCCTTCTCAAGCGATTTTGATCTAGAAGCCGGTTCTGAAGATCTGGCTCTAGAGCCGCTCGGCATGGACGCCTTTATCCCCGAAGAGGACGACTTGAGTTTCTCCGAGGCCAATACTCCGCCGTGGGCAGCGGAAGACAACAGCTTCGACCCCAATCTAGTGCTAGACTCTCCGGCTGACTTCGGGGCTGAACCGGAGAGTGTCTTCGATCCTGGCCTGACCTTTGATGCTCAAGCTGAGGATCCCTACACCACGCCAAATCCATTTGCAGCCGACTCCTACGAGGCAGGCTTTGAGGCCGACGCCGATCTGCCTTTCTTAACAATGGAGTTAGACCAAACCGTCGAGGGCGAGGCCATGTCTGACTTCGCCATGTCCAACGATCTTAGCGACGTTGACGCAGCCTTTTTAGAGCAGCCCGAGGACTATTCTGCTGGGGCCATGCCGGCTGCTAGCCTTGGGCTCAGCGACGACATCGTAGGTGATCCGGCCTTTGAGCCCGTTGAGTTTGGCAACGACGAGTTTGGCTCCCCCGGCTTTGAGTCCGCAGGACTGAGCGATGCAGGCTTTGATACCGATTTCGGCACCGAGGGTTTTGCCGATGAGGGCTTTGGGAGTGCAAGCTTTGATGATGAAGGGTTTGATGATGAAGCCTTTAGCGACAGCGCTCTAGATAGCAACGGTTTCATCCAAGACCGCAATGGGGTGGCCTTAAATGATGAACCCGACGCTACCGACGACTTCATTCAAGAGTTTGGTTCTGACCCCTCTACCCACGTAGCCCTCACGCCAGACCAGTTTAATAACGACGGCAGTGTCCGCCGGTCGGGTGGAAGGTCTGGCTTGCCCATGCGCTTGATTTTGGGCTTGGGCCTGGTAGCTCTGGCTGTAGTAGTTGGCCTGCTGCTCAACGGAGTGCTCGGTCGCTTGCGGCAACCTACTCCAGGGGGAGACCCCGCCATCACTGAGCCTGCTGTGCCGCCTCCGGTTGACCCAGCGGCTGTGCCCGAAGAGGATCTGTTTAGGCAAGCGGTTAATGCGGCCCAAACCGCCGCCAACCAGGCCCAAACCGCTAGCACCCCGGCCCAATGGCAGGAGGTAGCCGACGCTTGGGCCCAAGCGATCGCTCTGATGCAGCGAGTACCCGCCTCTGACCCCAACTATGCCACTGCCCAGCAGAAGGCGGCTGACTATCAGCCCAACCTTAACTACGCCCGGCAAAACGCCCAGTAGTCGTAGTCAACTCTCCTGCCAGGAATCGCTATAGGTTGCGATCGCAACCTATAGCGATTCCTAAAGTATCTGACTAGTCTAGAAAAACCCAAGTTTGTAGCAAGAGGCCAAACCTGCCCAGCCGACACAGCAGTCAGAGGCTTGGCAGCGGTTATGCGAGCGGTTACCAGTTAGCTAACCAGCGCCATACCTTTGCTGGCCTGACTCTGGAAAAGCGCTCTCTGATGCCATGGGCATAAAGTATCGTGCTTCTGATTTTCCACAGGCTGGGGACGCCGGGTAGAATGGGACGGTTGTATTCTGACCAAAGCCTTGATTGAACGCTACACCCTGCCCGAAATGGGCGATCTCTGGACCGACGACTACAAATTTAAAACCTGGCTGCGGGTCGAAATCGCGGTGTGCGAAGCCCAGGCCGAGCTAGGCTACATTCCTCAGTCAGCGGTCGAGGAAATCAGGGCTAAGGCCAAGTTTGACCCCAAGCGCATTCTTGAGATTGAGGCGGAGGTGCGCCACGATGTGATCGCCTTTCTCACCAATGTCAACGAATATGTGGGTGACGCGGGGCGCTATATTCACCTGGGCATGACCAGCTCTGACATGCTCGACACGGCGCTGTCGCTGCAGCTGGTGGATAGCCTACAGGTGATCATGACCCATGTGGAGAGCCTGATTCAGGCGATTCGCTATCGGGCTCAGGAGCACCGCGATACGGTGATGATTGGCCGCTCCCACGGCATTCACGCTGAGCCAATTACGTTTGGCTTTAAGCTGGCTGGCTGGCTGGCCGAGATGCTGCGCCACCGAGAGCGGCTGACCCACCTGCAAGATGCGATCGCCGTCGGCAAAATCTCCGGCGCGGTGGGCACCTACGCCAATATCGATCCTAAAATTGAGGCTTTAGCCTGCCAAAACCTAGGCCTGCGCCCTGACACCGCCTCCACCCAAGTAATCTCTCGCGATATTCATGCCGATTTTATGAATGCTCTGGCTTTGCTCGGAGCCTCCATCGAGCGGTTTGCAGTAGAAATTCGCAACTTGCAGCGCACTGACGTGTTGGAAGTAGAGGAATTTTTCTCCAAGAAGCAGAAAGGCTCGTCGGCCATGCCCCACAAGCGCAACCCCATCCGCTCGGAGCGGTTAACAGGGATGGCGCGACTGCTACGCGGCAACGCCATGGCTGCCCTAGAGAATGTGGCCCTGTGGCACGAGCGCGATATTTCCCACAGCTCTGTGGAGCGGGTGGCCTTTCCAGACAGCTGCATTCTCACCCACTTTATGCTGGTAGAAACCACCGAGCTGATCAAAAATCTGCTGGTCTACCCCGAAAATATGGCCCGCAATATGAATGTCTACGGCGGCGTCGTGTTTAGCCAAGGGGTGCTGCTGGCCCTAGTAGATAAGGGGCTAGCGCGAGAAGAGGCCTATGCGATCGTGCAGTCTTGCGCCCACCAGGCCTGGAATACCGACGACGGCAACTTTCGCGGGCTGATTGAGGCAGATGAGCGGGTGACAGCCCACCTATCTAAGGCAGAAATTGACCTCTGCTTTAGCCCCGATCGTCACCTGCGCAACCTCGACCAGGTTTACCAACGCCTGGGAATCTGAGCCAAATCGCTCGGCCTTATAGCTAACAGGTCAGACAAACCGAGACTTTTTTGCGAGAGTTTGCGATAGTTAATGCGCATTGCCCTGGCCTCACCTGCCTAGGAGAGGTCAGCCTGTTTTAGCGCCCTTTCTCACTTCAGGAGCACCCATGGCTGCATTGACAACTGGAGATAGCGCAGCAGGGCTTCTAAGCTTTTTGCCCGACAGCCCCATTGTGGCCTTCACGGTGCTGCTGCTGGTGACGCTGATTATTCCGCCCATTTTTGAGCGGCTGCGGCTGCCGGGGCTGGTCGGGCTGTTGGCGGCAGGGGTGCTGCTGGGGCCGAGTGTGGCTGGGCTACTAGACCCAGCGGGGGAGGTAGAGACTCTGCTGTCTGACGTAGGCAAAATCTACCTCATGTTCGTGGCTGGGCTGGAGATTGACCTCAAAAACTTTAAGCGGACCCGCAACCGCTCTCTAGGGTTTGGCTTCACCACCTTCGCCGTGCCGCTGATCGCAGGCATACTGCTGAGCCGCATCTTTGGGTTTAATTGGATTACAGCGGTGCTAGTGGGGTCACTGCTGGCCTCCCATACGCTGCTGGCCTACCCGATTGTGATGCGACTGGGCATTACTAAAGAGCCCTCCGTAGGGGCTACGGTGGGAGCAACGATTTTCACCGACATTGGGGCACTGCTGGTGCTAGCCATGTGCGTCGCCGCCCAGGCAGGAGAATTTTCGGCCCGCACGGTGGTAACCCAGCTGGTGATGCTGAGCCTGTTTGCCACGGCGGTGCTGGTGGGCATCGACTGGGTGGGCAAGCAGTACTTCAAGCGCAACGGCGATCGCGAGGGCAATCAGTTTTTATTTGTGTTGGCGGCGGTCTTTTTAGCCGCAGTAGGATCACAGCTGATCAACGTTGACAAAATTGTGGGGGCGTTTTTAGCAGGGCTGGCGGTCAACGACGTGGTGGGCAATGGCCCGGTCAAAGAAAAAGTAGAGTTTGTCGGCGGAGTGTTGTTCATTCCCTTTTTCTTTGTGTGCATGGGGCTGCTGCTCGACCTCGAGGTGTTTGTTGAGTCGATGACTACTAACCTGGCCTTTACCCTGGCGCTGACCGGTACCCTCATCATCAGTAAGTTTTTAGCAGCCCTGGCCACCAAGCCCTTTTACAAGTACAGCTGGATCCAAATTTTGACCATGTGGTCGCTGTCGATGCCCCAGGTAGCGGCCACCTTAGCCGCAGCCCTGGTGGGGTTGCAGCAGGGCATCATCTCCGATTTAGAATTCAACGCCGTCATTGTGATGATGTTGATCACCTCAGTGCTGGGACCACTGCTTACCGCCCGATTTGCTGGGCGGCTGGTAGCTCCCAAACTCGCTCCCACTGAGTCAGACTCGCTTTGGTTTGACTACGGAGCGGCCCCAGAAAACCGTGAAGACTCGACCATAACCGGCCCTTTTACGGTGGTGGTGCCGATCTATAACCCAGTCACCCAGCGCTACCTGATTGAGATGGCCGCTCTGCTGGCCAGCCACGAAGGGGGCTATGTCATACCAGTCACGGTAGCCCGGGCCCATGTGCATATGGATGACCCCAACCTGGTTACTGCTTTGGATCAATGCCGCGGACTGCTGCAAAAAGCCGAAACCCTAAGCCAAGAGTTCAAGGCGCAGGCCTACTCGGTGCTGCGCATCGACGACGACGTGTCGGAGGGCATTACCCGCACCGCCCGCGAGCAAAACGCTAGCCTCATTTTACTGGGCTGGAGCCGCCAGGGGTTTAGGGCCAAGCTATTTGGCACTCTAGTTGACGAGGTGTTTTGGTCAAGCCATTGCCCTGTGGCCGTGGCGCGGCTGCTTGCCGAGCCCATCGACATTCACCGAGTGCTGGTGCCAATGAAGTCAATCACCCCCCAGGCGCTGCGCACAGTGCGCTTTGCCCAAATCTTTGCCGACAGCCACCAGGCTAAGGTGACGCTGCTGCACGTGTGCGATCGCCACACTCCCGCCGAGCAAGTTAAGGCCCTAGAAGCGGCCTTGACCAGAGTCATGGGCGAAGGGCCGCAAATCAGCTGGACCCTGCTTACCCTGAGCAGCGACAAACCAGCTGAGGTCATTCTCGAAGCGGCCCAAACCCATGACATGATTGTGCTGCGATCGATGCGGCGGCGCACCGCTGGCGGCCTAGCTGTGAGCAATGTCACCCATCAGGTGATCGACGAGGCCACCTGTTCCCTCGTGCTGTTTGGAGAGCCCCACACCTAGCGCCCGAGGCAAAGCTCCCTGGCATGGTGCCGGGGAGCTTAAGGAAACCAATAAGACAGATTACGAAGCCGACTTGGTGCCAGACTTAGCCTCGTCCGACCGTCGAAACACATCCTCTAAAGAAGCGCGCTTGCCATCGGTTTGGTTAGTGCGCAGTCCGTTGAGTAGGTTAGCCAGAAGCGCATCTAGCGAAAACTGTCCCCCGCCGTTGATGACAAAGAACAGGAAGGTGGCGGCGTAAAGAGCAGACAGCTCCAGGTAAGGAATGCTGAAACCCGCTACTTTGACGTGGTGATACATCGCCACCAGCATGGTGAAAACCAGCCCCATGGCAGCAGGACGAGTGAATAGCCCTAGGGCCACCAGAGGAGCACCGATCAGCTCAGTGAAAGCTGCCATGTAGCTCAGGGTGATAGGGAAGGGCAGCCCTAGGTAGGCCACGTAGGCGTTAGCGAAGCTTTCGATGTTGGCTAGCTTGTCAAGGCCGTTATGAACCATGACAACACCAGCAACAACTCTCAGAATTGTCCAAGAAATCTGAAAGGCGGTATTGGTGGACTGATTGGGCTGAAGCGCAAGGCTGCCCAGGGCTAGAATGCGTTGCTGAGCAATCATAATGTTTTATAAAACTTAACATCGTTATTAATTATCCTAACGGAGTTTTAAGGGAAGTAAAGGGTTTGCTTGCTCTAATTTGCTTTTGTCACTAAAAAATGCTGCTCTAGCTCAGTGGCAGAAATTAAACCAATCGGTTGTCTGACCATTTCAGGGCGATCGCACTGAAATTAAGTCATTTAGCCCTTCCGAACCCCATGCAAGTCTTGTTGCAGGCGATCGCAGAGCCTAACCCTTCTTAAAACGAAGGCGCCCCTGCCAAGCATGGCTGTATTTCCCTTGGCGCAGGCTATGGTGTTGTGCCCCAGGTCAGACCTGGTGGATCCTTGATATCAGAGCTTTAACCTGCGGGAATTCTGAGGGTCAGTGTTAACTTTTTTATCTAGTTGTCGCTTCACCTTGTGAGAGGGCGTAACGGAACTTGATAATTAAATTTAGAAACGCAGATAAATCAAGGACACACCCATGGGTTTAATTAAGTCTATTTTTGGGACGATCTTTGGGCTGCTTGGCGGCATCTTCAAAACCGTTAGCGGCATAGTAGGTCTAGGCAAAAAGTCTGAGTTTTTCATGGAACTCGATGAGTCTGACAGTAGCGCCCAACCGGCGGCCGCTCTCACTGCCCCTGCCGAGGCTAAGTCTGCTGCTCCAGCAAAAGCAGTGACCCCAGCCCCAGCAAAAGCTCCGGCCAAGGCTTCAGCAAAAGCAGCGCCTAAAGCTCCAGCTAAAGCTGCCCCAGCTCCTGCTCCTGTGGCAACGGCACCTGCTGAGCCAGTGCCTACTGCCTTTGCCTCTACTTACCTCACCACCGTGGGTACGTCTCTACCCCGTCGTCGCCGTCCTGGTCCTAGCTTGTCTCCTTTCTTAGATATGGCTAAGCAGGTCAAGACCCGCTAGACCAACAAATCTACGCATGTGTTAAGGACGATCCAGCAGTTCAGGGTTGGGGGCTTATTGTTAGCTCTCAACCCTGAACTTTATTTTTTTGAGTCTCTCGCTTCTCCCGCCACCACAAACCGTAGACCGCTATATAGGTGAAAGGCGGCATCCCAAGACGAGGGAAGCGATCGCCCCATCTCCACCTGGTGCTCAAAGGACGGCAGCAGTTCTATTAAATCTAGGGCGCTCTCTCCAAAGCCGCTGAAATCAGTGAGCGGAGCTGAAGCGATCCGAGCTGCAAAGTAGCTTTTCATGGCCTTCCAGGCAGTGGCAGCAATCAAGGGCGATGGCCATGCCTCCACCGGGGGCATCGGCACTGCCTCACGGAACTTATAGGTGCGATCGCACAGACGCAGCACGCAGCCGCGCCCGTGCAGGTGCCAGTCGATCACTTCGCCATAGTCTTGGGTGGCATCTTTGCGCTTGAGTTTGCCGCGCACATCTAAATCCACCACTGATTCATAAATGGGCAGCTGCCCCACGACCCACTGGGTAATGTCACCCCAGTTGAGCTGAATGGTGCCCTGCTGACCTGCACTATTCAGGCAAACCACCGTCAATTCTGGCTCTATGGCGCGAATCGCCTGCACCCGGAAGGTGTCTACCCCCTTCACCTGATTCACCGTAGCCCAGCGGGCGGGGGTGCCCTCAGCCCGCAGCTGTTCGCAAAAATACTGAGTTTCTCCTGCTGAGCCGACCCGCAGCAGTCGCCAGTGCTTGCTGGGTAGCCGGGTTCTGGCCGTGTAAGCATCAATCTGCATAACTCGGGCTAGGCCCTGGGCTGCCGGTTCTCGGCGATCGCCTGTCACCGGCTCTAGCACCAGCATGGCTGTCGCCGCCGCTCCTGGCTGCTGCTTAGCGGCAATCAGATCGTGCTCTCGACGCTGAGCCATCTGGTCGCGCACCCGTTGCACCCCTTCCCTCGCCTGGCTCAGCACCTTAGAGTTGGCGGTGCTTTGCAGCAGCCGGGTATAAGTAATCTGGGCCTTCTCCAGCTCGGTTTTGGCTTCCCAATATTGCCCCATGGCCAGCTTAAGCCAGGGATCTTGGGGCGTTTTTTGCTGCCACTGCTTGATCAACTGGGCTGCTTGGGTCAGCTGCTGAGCCCCAAGGGCCGCAGAAACAAGGTCGTACATAGGTGGGCAATGAAGATCTGCAGGTAGTACGACTCTAGCATTTGCACTCAGGCTAGATTTGGGTAGGTTGTCGGCTAAACGGCGATCGCAGCTGCTAAGCCAGGCCGCAGCACCACCCTATCGGGCACCAGCATGGGACAGATCGACGCTGCCGAAGTTGAGGCTCAGGGCAATGTTGATGTTTTCAAACATATTGATCAACCAGGCCACCGTTTCACTGGAGGCGGTCTCGTAGTGGTTAAACAACAGCGAAAATCGTCGCTCTAAGAAAGGCCTGACCTTTTGGCAAATCAGCAAAATTCTGAGCAGCAGCCCCGTGGTGTGCACTGGCCCCAAGTTGTTGATCAGGTCAAGAAAGACGTAGTGTTGCCGACCAGCGCTGGGGTCAACCACCAAAAAGTTGAACAGGTTGCTACAAGTACGCACCTTAAGGAAATCATCCATTGGGTTGCTGTCGCTGTCGGTAAAGGTAGACAGCAGGTGGTCTTGCAGCATAGCTTTGAACTGTCGCTGACTGTAGTCAGCATTGACATCGGCAATGATGTAGTCAAACAGGTCTTCTTTGAACTGTCGAAATGAGACCCCATGGTTATGGTTGAGCAAAAACCGCTGGGCTCCGTCGCGATAGCTTTGGCCGTGATCACGGCGGCGGGCGAAGTGCTTGAGCGACGAGACCAGCTCTTTGTCGTTTAACAAAGTTGGATTGGGTACCATTCGCAGCCGCTCGGCAAAGTCTGTCTGCCCCTGGCGATGCAGTCGCCCCCGACGAACTCGGTAGGTGACGTAGTGGCTTAGGTCAACCTCAAATTTATGCTGGGCCTCGACCTGCATGTGGCGCACGTACTGCTGATGCTGGATGTCGCTATCTTCAGTCACCAGGCAGTGCTCATAAAGATAGGGATAACGGTTGATCAGCGACCCAAGGGGAACGGCTTCGGCTTGTCGATTGCGGGGAAGGACAGAATGGCGAGATTCAATAACGCGCGCCAGCCGCTTGAGGGCGAAATACTGCTCCGTGTCTCGAAAGTCGTGAGTGACCTGGCGCAGGCGGCGAATGGGCCGCGATCGCGACAGCTCTGGTACGCGATCGGCAGGCACAGACTCTAGCAGCTCAATCAAGACAGGAATAGCCGGTTGCAGCTGAGTATTAGTTTGCCAGCGGTTAATGAGAATGTGGCAGCAACGGTTGAGAATGAACCGAAAGTACTCTTCGATCTCTTGGGAAGACAGCAGGCGATCGAGGGCCGCCACGACATCGCGATCGGGGTAGCCAAACCCGTCAAGGAAGAGCGCCTGAAACCGATCGATCATGGCCTCGGGAGACTCAACGCTCACGCAGGCCAGCAGATGACTGTAGAGACACTGCTCGTCAGCGGTGGTAATTCGATTGTTATGGGTCGCTTTTGTCTTCACGGCTTTACCGCCCTTGCCCCACCAACAGATGCGCTTAGCGAACTAAGCCCATACGGACTGCGATGAGAAGAACTTTCGATGCTAAATTTACTGGCTAACGTACGAACTCAAAAGATGCACGGTTTTGATGGCAGCAACAGTCCTTAGGCTCATTAAAGACGATAGACAACCCCGGTCGCGTCAGTTTTTACACTAGGCTATCGTTTGCGTACTTTAAGATTACTGCGTGGATTTTCTAGTTCCTGGGATTATGTCGAGAGCATTAAAGAAGCTCTGGTAAAGTTCTTTACCCAATCATGAGCTGGTAGTAAACCCTGTTGGAGCTAGGATACCCATCCCCTAGAGCTGTTCACCGCAGAGCATTGAGTTCAGGCGTTGGGCACAATCTCACCCCCTTAACCATAGGGCTTGCTAGTCTACGGCCAAGGCTGCCACACACACCGGAAAAGGTGCCTGACGGCCAGGGCCAAAATTCCTTTACAATCAGAACACTTTGCGACGGGAACGGGCCAAAACCCGGTGTACCATAGGCATCGCTACAGCTTACTACTATTGACTTTATGGGCTTTTCATCACTAGCTACCCTGGCTGCAGCTATGCAGGCACCCCTAGATTATGTATCGCCTGCGCACCGAGAAAAGTCTGTATTAAATATTACTACAGACAGTCGTGACGTCCGGGGAAATGCCCTCTTCGTGGCGCTAACGGGCGATCGCTTTGATGGGCATGGCTTTGTTGAAGCGGCGATCGCTCAAGGTGCCATAGCTGCGGTGGTTGAGCAGGATAAGCTCATCCCCCATCTGCCCTGCCTACCGGTGGCCGATACCCTTGTGGCTTATCAGGCCCTAGGACACTGGTGGCGTACCCAACAGCAGGCCAGCATCGTAGCGATTACTGGGTCGGTGGGCAAAACCACCACTAAGGAATTAATTGCGGCAGCCTTAGGCACCCAGGGGTCGGTACACAAAACTCAGGCCAACTACAACAACGACATTGGTGTTCCCAAGACGCTGCTTCAACTCCGGCCCGACCACGCCTTTGGGGTGATCGAAATGGGCATGCGGGGGCCAGGGGAGATTGCCCGATTAGCCCGCATCGCCGTACCCGACGTGGCAGTTATTACCAACGTGGGTACAGCCCACATTGGCCGTTTGGGATCAGAGCAGGCCATTGCTGACGCCAAGTGCGAGCTGCTGGCCGAGTCGCCCCAGAGCATTGCCGTGCTCAACCATGACAACGCTAGACTTCTAGCCACCGCCCGCACGGTGTGGGCTGGACGCACCATTACCTTTGGCCTAGAGGGTGGCGACGTCCAGGGTCAGCTGGTTGATTCTGAAACCCTGGAGGTACAAAGCGTACATCTACCGCTGCCGCTACCGGGTCGCCACAACGCCCTTAACCTGTTGGCAGCGATCGCCGTTATGCAGGCTCTCAACCTCGACTGGCAGGTGCTCAGCCAAGGCATTGCAGTAGAGTTGCCCAGCGGTCGCGCCCGGCAAATTCTTTTACCAAACGGCATTGTGCTGCTCGATGAAACCTACAACGCGGGGGTAGAGTCGATGACGGCGGCCCTTCAGTTGCTGGCCGAAACCCCTGGTCAACGCCGGATTGCCGTGCTGGGCACGATGAAAGAGCTAGGGGAGCGATCGGTTGACTTGCACCGCCAAGTAGGGCAGGTCGTGGGCAATCTGGGATTGGATGCCCTGCTTACCCTAGCCGACGCTGACGAATCCTTAGCTTTAGCGGAGGGGGCAGCAGGCGTTAAGACCTTGAGCTTTGCTGACCACCAGTCTCTAACCCAGCATCTGCAAGGGATGCTGCAACCGGGCGATCGCGTCTTGCTCAAGGCCTCGCGATCGGTTGCCCTCGATCGGGTAGTCGACACATTGGCGAAGGCGTTTGCTGACTAGATAACACAACCTCTAAGCCCCAAACATTCAACACCTCTGCTCCTCACTTCCTCGGCACAAGGCGAGATGCTAGTAGTCGTACTCAGATACCGGGTTCATGGGGTCGGGAGCAAAGGCCAGCCATAGCGGAAATTGCAGCAGCGCCAAGCTGATCACCGACTCAGCTTCGTCGACCACGATAAAGGGTAGACCATTGTCACCGGTGATGCGATCGGCCCGCTGGGCCAGCGGCTCTGGGGCATCAAACAGCATCACCCCTTGCCCCGTACCAAAATCGGCGCGGGAAATACCCAAACAGTCTTGCAGACCCCGCCGCCATTCTCCCAAACGCTCGGGGCTATTAGAGAGCACCAAAGTACGCAGGCGATTGCCGTAAAGGGCATACAAAACCGACAGCGCAGACGAAGCCACCAGCACGTTTTGCAGACGGCTGCCCATACTTTTAACCGCTCCTCGCCCGCCTTGGGCAAAGAACCAGTTAGACACCCGCTCGGCGTGGATGGGTTCAAAGGTGCGGCGCAGCTGCCAGAGAGGCCCATAGTAATCGGGGCGCATGCGGTACTGGTCGAGCAGGCTGCGAATACGCTCAGTTTGGTCTTGAAAGGCGTTAGAGGCAAAGGCTGGCTGAGCCGAAACTGGCTCGGCAGCGGCTCGGCGGGAAGAGGTGCGATTTGCGAAGCGTTCGGAACCCGACTCGAAACGAGTATCCGTTGCAGAATCACTCCTAGCTTCTACCCTCGATGCTGGGGTAGAGCGAGCTGCCGGAGTGATGTCGAGCTGCTCTGCCGCCACCGCTAAATCTTGTAGGCTACCCACCAAATAGTCCTTAAAGCCCTGTACCCGCACCGCCAAATCTTGGGATGCTCCGGCAAAGGTAGTGCGCATTTCGGCCTGAATCCGCTCCTGGCGACGTTCCAGCGTTTCAATTTCTTTTTGCAGATTGCGCTTGCGCTGCTCTAGATCTGCCGTGCCCTGCTGCACCATCCGACCAATGTCAGCCTGAATTTTTTGAAACTGGTCTTGGGTCAAGCGGTTGTAGGTTGCTTGCAGGTCAGCAATGCTGCGCTTGAGGTCAGTCTCCTGCTGACGCAGAGCATCAATGCGATTGCTCCAGTCTGACTTGAGACCCGCTGAGTCAGCACTAACAGAGCTAGCCTCAGGGCTACCATAGCCACTGACACCATCTGGGCCCAGACTCGATTGTGATAGCTCCTCTGCGGTCATAACAGTTCCCATAGACCCCGTTGTCAGCCTATCAGATGAGGGCCTAGTTCGCCCCCTGGTGCCCATTACTCTTCTTGGGCTGCCGCGCAGTGGGTTTCGAGGCAGGCGCGTAGTTCGCTGGGGCTAAATAGGATCGGTAAAAAGTGAATGCTGTTGATCTCACGAAAGTAGAACAGCACTGGCACCGGTTCCCAGAAAATCTCCCAGTGCTGCCACTCCTCGTAGGGAAAGTGGCGAATCAGCGTATCGCGTCGGTAAATATCTAGGGCGCTGTCAGTAAACCGAAGCGTAAGCGTTACGGCCTGCACCAGCAAGAACACGCCAAAGATGCCCACCAATGCTCCTAACCAAATTTTCCCAAACGCCACCAGTATTCCGAGACCGACCACTGTTAAGGGGATGCGGTAGCTGGCAGGCAGGTTGGTATAGGTCGTTGTAGTGGTAGAAGTCACAGTTCACAAAGATTAGGGCTATCTGAAGTATAAGAGAATGTACCCCTAGCACTGAGAAGGCAGCCGCTGAATCAGCTGCCCTTAAAAGTTACTCGTAACAGCATTGCCGGTGCCTTGGAACATGAGCCACGAGAGGAAAAAGTTGCTGATAAAGATAGCTAGCAGGGCCGTCACTACGGCAGTAGTGGTAGACTGTCCCACCCCTTTAGCACCACCTGTAGTGGTCAGACCCCAGCTAGTGCCAATGATGGCAATCAAAATGCCAAAGAAAAACGCCTTGATTAGCGAACTTACCAAATCCCAAACTGACAGAAAGTCTTTGGCTGAATCCAAAAAGACTGAAGGGGGGATGTCGTACTGACTGGTAGCAATCAACAGCCCACCGGTCATGCCGGTGATGAACGACAGCACGTTCAGCAGAGGCAGCATCAGAGCACAAGCAATGACCCGAGGAATCACCAGATAGTCGATGGGGTCAGTTTTGAGAATTTGCAGGGCATCAATCTGCTCAGTAACGCGCATGGTGCCAATTTCGGCTGCAAAAGCTGACCCCACCCGCCCAGCAATAATCACCGCCGTCAGCACTGGGCCAAGTTCTCGAGCTAAGGTGACGGCCAGCACTCCACCCACCGCTGCTCCAGCCCCAAAGCTTAAAAATTCTCGCGTCACTTGAATGGTAAACACCATACCCACAAAGGCTGCTGTGATCAGAGCAATCAGTAGCGACGCGGGCCCCACTGCAGCCATTTGATCTAAAGTGTTACGCCGATGCACCGGGCGAGAAATCAAGTGAATGACAACCTGACCTGCGAGAAAGGTCGCTGCTAGAGCTCGTTGGGCCCACAGCTTCAGGTTTGAGCTATCTGCCACCTGTGTCAAAGCCTGACCCCTTTGTCAAAACGTAGGTAATCGGAAAGTCGAGTACACCGGGAGTTTGGGAAAGGCATGTTTCTCACGAGGCCAATGTCGCTTGCGCCCGTTGAAGAGCAAGCTAGTTTAAGACCCATTCTCGAAAGGTTTAAGCCTACTCAACCGCAGGTCTATGGGAACTTTACTTAGGATTTGAGGCTTTGACAACTGCCCTAGGGTCTAGCCAAAGGAACCTTAGCCAAAGAATACGGACTGTGGTCATTGCCTCAGAGACTCCACTATCCTGGAGGTCGGAGTCTATCCCATCCCGTTTGAGTGCTGCATATGAATGGAACACCGGCGATCGCCCCAGGATTTTGGGCAAGGTCAAGACACCGACTACGCCCAACTATTGTGGGTCTGGTAGCGCTAGTTGGCCTCTGGCTATGGTGGCCCATTGCTCCAGCGGCGGCGAGGGAGCCTGTGCAGACGGCCCAGGCCATTCAACCCTACCTGGATCGGGTGGCGGATGCCGTTACCGAGTTTACTCTCGACAACGGGATGAAGTTCATTGTGCTAGAGCGACACCAGGCCCCGGTGGTGTCATTTGTGATTCACGCCAACGTGGGCGCGGTGGACGAAACCGACGGCAAAACCGGTGTGGCCCACTATTTAGAGCACCTGGCTTTTAAGGGGACTAGCCGCATTGGCACCAAAGATTTTGCCGCTGAGCAACAGGTGATGACCCAGCTCGATGCGGTATTTAGCGACCTGCTGGCGGCTCAAACTGCTGGTGATACGGCCAAAGCGGCTGCGCTACAGGAGGAGTTGGTGGCGTTGCAGAAGCAGGCGGCTAGCTTTGTGGAGCAAAATCAGTACGGCCAAATCATTCAGCAGGCGGGAGGGGTTGGCCTCAACGCCACCACCTCCGCCGATGAGACGCGCTATTTTTACAGCCTGCCCGCCAACAAGCTGGAGCTGTGGATGTCACTGGAGTCGGAGCGGTTTCTTGACCCAGTGTTTCGTGAGTTTTACGAAGAAAAGGACGTCATTCTCGAAGAGCGTCGTATGCGGGTAGATAACTCCCCGATTGGCACCATGATTGAGCGGTTTTTGGAGGAGGCGTTTGTCAGCCACCCCTACCGTCGCCCAGTAATTGGCTATCAGGATGACCTTTTTGTGGCCACCCGTGAGGATGTGCAAACGTTTTATGACACCTACTATGGCCCTGCCAACCTAACCGTTGCGATCGTGGGCGATGTTGACCCCGCTGAGGTAAAGCGCTTAGCAGAGGTTTACTTTAGCCGCTATACCCCTCGGGCGGTGCCACCCGAGCCTGCCGTTGACGAACCACCCCAGACTGAGGCTAAGGAATTTTCGCTGGCACTGCCCTCGGAACCCTGGTATTTAGAGGGGTATCACCGGCCTAGTCTGCGCCACCCTGACCATGTGATCTACGGCATGATTGAGAGTCTGCTGATGGGTGGGCGAACGTCTAGAATTTACAAAACCGTGGTAGACGAGGCTCGCATTGCCTTGGATATTGGTAGTCTGAATGGATTTCCGGGCGATCGCTACGACAATATCTTTTTGCTCTATGGCCTCACGGCTCCCGGCCATACCCCCGAGGAGATTGGTACCCTGTTTACTCAGGAGCTGGACCGGCTTAAGCAGGAGCCTGTTAGCGCTGAAGAGCTAGACCGAGTCAAAACCCAGGCTCGGGCGGGTCTGCTGCAAAGTTTGGCTTCCAATGGCGGTATGGCGTCGCTGCTGGCTGAGTACCAGGCTAAAACCGGTGATTGGCGAAATATTTTCAACAACCTCAAAGCCATTGAGGCGGTGTCGGCGGCAGATATTCAGCGGGTTGCGCAGACTCTATTTCGGCCCGAAAGCCGCACCGTAGGCAAGCTAGTGCAGGCTACATCTGCCGAGTAGTCTAGGAGCCTATCGACTTGAGTCAGCCACCAGAACGGATGAGTGGCCCTAGGCCGCTTTTAGGACATTCACATTCATATTCAAGACCTACGGTATTGGGACGCACAGTGATGAACGCGAACAGCTGGTTTATGGGTACCCGTCGAACCCTACGGCGGGGCATAATGCCGCTGCTAGCTCTGGCCGGGCTCTTGGGGGTGTTGCTGCTGGCCTGGCAGCCATCGGCTAGCGCTCTAACCCCGCGCCACTATGACGAGCTAGAGTTTCCGGCCCTGCGGGATATTGAAATTCCGGCCTATGAGCGCTATGAACTGCCCAACGGCCTGGTGGTGTACCTGCTGGAAGACCATGAGTTGCCCCTGGTGAGCGGCAGTGCCACCTTTCGTACCGGAGCGCGGTTTGAGCCCGCGGACAAAGTCGGGTTGGCCAATCTGACTGGAGAGGCGATGCGACTGGGGGGCACTACCCGTTTGGACGCTGACTCGCTCAACCAGCAGCTGGAGCAGCGGGCTGCGTCGATTGAAACCGGCATTGACCTGAGTGAAGGCAGCGCTAGCTTTAGTGCTCTCAGTGAAGACACCGCGGCGGTATTTGCACTGTTTGCCGATGTCGTGCAGCGGCCAGCCTTTGCCGACGACAAGATCGATTTGCTCAAGCGCCAGTATGGTGGCGGCATTGCCCGTCGCAACGACGACCCCGACGGTATTACGAGCCGCGAGTTTCGCAAGTTGGTGTACGGGGCCGATAGCCCCTACGCTCGCACCATTGAGTACGCGACACTGGCAGCAATTGATCAGGCGGATATCGAGCAGTTTTATCGGGCTTCTATTCGCCCTGAGCACACTATTTTGGGCATTGTCGGTGACTTTGACAGTGCCCAGATGAAGCAGTGGATTGCTGATTATTTTGGCGAGTGGCAGGGTGTTGGAGAGGCGTTAGAGGATACCTTGCCGGCGGTGGAGCAGGCGAAGGCTGGCGTGTTTATGGTGTCGCAACCCCAGCTAACTCAGAGCTATGTTGAGCTAGGTCACCTGGGTGGGCAGCTTGACTACCCTGACCACGCTGCTCTAGCGGTAATGAATGAGGTGATGAACGGCTTTAGCGGCAGGTTGTTTAACGAGGTGCGATCGCGCCAAGGCTTGGCTTACTCAGTCTACGCCTTCTGGGCTCCGCGCTATGACCACCCCGGACTTTTTATTGGTGGGGGTCAAACCCGCTCTGAGGCCACGGTGCCTTTTATTCAGTCGACGCTGGCCGAAATCGACCGCATCCGCACGACGGCCATTACTGATGTAGAGCTAGCGCAAGCTAAAGATGCCGTGCTCAACAGCTTTGTGTTTAACTTCCAAAGTCCTGGACAAACCCTAGCTCGGCTGATTCGCTACGAGTACTACGGCTACCCCCAAGACTTTGTGTTTCAGTTTCAAGACCAGGTGCGCGAAGCAACGGCCGCCCAGGTGCAGGCGGCGGCCCAAGCAAGGCTAAACCCAAATCAGCTGGTGATTTTAGTGGTCGGCAATCCGGCAGAAATTCGGCCGGGTCTCGATGCCTTAGCTCCGAATGCTGCGATTACTCCGATCGATATCACCATTCCCCAACCCCAGACCTAGGGGCAATGGCTCAGGCGTTGGCCTCGGTACTGCCAGCCTCAGCATCACTGGAGGAATCGTCTTCAGCGGGATCGAACCAGTCGCCGGGCAGCATGCGGGTGTCTTCCTCAGCGGCCTCTGGGTCATCCATGTTGTCGGTGGCCACGCTCTCGATGCGCACGCCGTAGGGGGGCAGACCGACGGCGCTGTCGCCCCCTGAGGCAGGCTGACCCTCGGGTTGGGGCTGCGATCGCACCACCCCTTCAACAGTGCTGAGGTCAGCCAGCACTTCCTCGGCCCGCTGGTAGCGATCGGTAAAGTCGTAGAGCACCAGCCGAGTGACGATGTCGCCAAATCTAGGATCGAGGTTGGGAGCCTCATGCCGCCAGAGCAGTTCTCCATTCACGTCGCGGCGCAGGGCGTAGGCCGGAATGCCAGTCAAGGCCTCAATGGCAGTAATGCCCAAGGCGTAGAGGTCACTGCCAAATTTGGGCAACCCCGCCGACTGTTCGCTAGGCATATAGCCCTGAGTACCCACGCCAATAGTAGAGGTGGAGGTGAGATTTACCCCCGTATCCGCCAGCTTGTTAGAAATTAGCTTGACAGCACCAAAATCGATTAGTACCAGCTGCCCATCCGCCTCGCGACGAATGATGTTAGACGGTTTGATATCGCGGTGAATCACCCCCTGGTCGTGCACAAAGGCCACTACCGGCAGCAACCCTAGCAGCAGATCGAGCACGTAGGACTGCGGCATAGGTCGGCGGGAAGCTAACTCATCCTTGAGCAGGCAACCCTCAATCATCTCTTCAACCAGGTAAAAGGAATTTTGCGCCTCAAAATAGGCCAGCAGTCTTGGAATCTGCGAATGGTGGCCTAGTTTCTCGAGGGTTTCGGCCTCGCCCTCAAAAAAGCGCCTGCCTAAGCGGTGTGCCCTCGGATCGTTGCTGATAATTCGTAGCTGCTTTACGACGCAGATGGGCGAGCCAGGGCGTTGGGTGTCTTCAGCCACGTAGGTTTCGCCAAAGCCCCCTGCCCCCAGCAGCCGCACAATGCGGTAGCGGTTGGCCAGCAGCAGGCCAATTACCTCCGCCTCTCGCAGCTTGAGCAGGTCTTGCAGGTCGTCTTGCTGACTGATAATTTCTTGAACAATGGGGGAGGTGACGTACTGCTCTAGGGTTTGACGCAGGCGCTGTTTACGCAGCTGCTCAGTCACAATATCGGCCACGATGTAGGTGCTGCCCAGCACCATCAATCCCACAATAGGAGTACCCGTGGGCAGCAGCAGCCCTGCCCCCACAAACGCTCCATAACTCACCCAAAACCAGCCGCCTAGGCTGGCTGCCGTCCAGCCCAGGCGGGCGATGGGGCGATTAAACCGCCGCAGCAGCAGCACAAACCCGCCCCCCCCGCCTAACACCAGCAGCCCCCGCAGCCAGGGGTTAGGAATTCCCATGCGCAGAGCCTGGCCATCGCGCAGGTTGGCGATATCGGTGGCTAAAATTTCAACCCCAGCCATGGTTTCAGGGTGCAGCAAGGTTTCTGAAAAGGGAGCTTGGTGAAAGTCTTGCAGAAACTTGGCGGTGCCCCCAATCAGCACAATTTTGTCTTGAAAATAGCGCCCGTCATCGAGGTAGTTGGCCCAAGGGTCGGGATCAAGGACATGCCAAAAGGGTATGTGGTTAAAACTGCGAGTAGGCCCATAAAAGTCCATAAAGTCGCCCTGATAGGGGGGATGGTCAACCCCAGCGGCATCGAGGGTGGCCTCAGCAAAGGACTGGGTGTTCTCGGCCTCACTCCCAATCTCGCCAGGGTCGAGATCCGCCTGGCTCGCGACTAGGCCATCTAAGTAGGTGCGTCCATGGCGGTGAATACGGCCATCGAGCTCGCGGGGAAAGTTGATATTGCCGGTATGAACGGGCGTGTTGAGCAGCTTGGGCACGGGCTGAGTGGGACGGACCAAGGCCCCCTGGCGCAACTGGGCATCGTCGACGGAGGTAGCCAGCACGACGCGATCGCCATAGCGAGCTAGCACATCGGCCAGGGCTTGGTCATCAGTGGGGCCGTAGCTGCTGTCGGAAAACATCAAAATATCCAGTGCTACCGCCTTAGCCCCTGCGTCTAGCAGGCGCTCGATCACGATCGCATAGGACGTACGCTGCCATGGGCTGCCTCCGATCGGAGCCAGATAGCTGTACTGCTCAGGGTTGGCGCGGTAATATTCGGCCTGCCCAAAGGATTCATCATCCATGGCCAAGATGACAATGTCATCGGGAGGCTCTAGGGGGCCACGAATTTCAAAAAAGACCGTCTGCAACCGTCGTTCCAGCAGCTGTACGGGCACCGAGTCGGTAGCCACGTGGGCCGCAACGAAACTCAGCCACAACCCGGCCAGCGAAATTTTTACCCAATCTCGCTTGAACTGTCGCTGCACCCAGCCCGTAATTCGATAGGTAGTGGCGAGGGCAGCAGTCTTAGTTTTAGAAGACGAGGTCATGGGCGGGCGCAGCGGGGGCAACCCCTAGCTTAATCATCCAAATGCCCTACCGTGGAACCTGTTTATGGAATCTTAGCCACAGTGGGTCAGCCTGCCAACCTGCTAGTGTTCGTTGTGGGGAGAAGACTGCACTCGCACCGAGAGAGTTTGCAACAGCCCTGGGCCTAGCTGAGGGTGGGGGACCGTGTCAGCAAGAATCAACGTGGCCAACAGGACAAACGCTAGACGGTTCCACTTAAAGTCGCGATCGAGACAAGTTTGCATAGGTCATGCCCAGGTATAAGGCCCAAAGAAAAGCTCAGCCACCTACAGGTTCACGAGGTCAAAATCCTGACCTGGCGGCGATCGCCCTCAGCTCAGTTGAGAACTAGCGCACTAACTAAAACCATCGAGTGACTGCACCGCGCAGCAGATAGGGCAACAGCTTAGGCCCGGGCAAAAAGACAACGCCAAGCTGCTGCATCAACCCCAGAGCATCGCCATGGCCCCAGTGTTCAACAATCCTGCCGTTCTCTACTCGGTCAATGTGCATAACTGCAAGGCTGATCTGCCTGCCGGTGGGCGGCAAACCCTGAAAGGAGCCGAGATGGGTAGCTGTAAACGTGCCGTAGGTGACAACTCGATCGCCCGCCGCAACAATTTCATCAAACCTATGGTGACTCTGGCTAAAGGCCGTATAAAACGAAAGACCAAACTGATTAAAGCCCTCTCTATCCAGAGGCTCAGGCATTCCCGCCAGGTGGGCAACAAAGTTAGGATCGAGCATATCCAGGGCACGATCGATGGTGCGATCGTCAAAGGCTTTGTAAAAACGAAGCACCAGATCCTGATTGGATTCTGTCGTCGGCATAGGTCGATTTGCCAAAGTCATCAGAGGCAACAAAATCAAACTAAACGGTTTGGTAAAATTAGTCAATGCCTCGCTAAAATGAGTGTATAGAGCGATACTCTATTGCTTTGGTTCCTAGGGGATGCTCTGGGGTAAGCAGCGACTTGGCTCAATGCGATCGCAGGGACTGAGTGGCTATACCGCCCGGCGATCGGGTGCTATACATGAATCAATTGGGTTAGAGAGGTGGCAACGCGTGGTTCAAAGTCCGGCAGTGCTGAATGAAAAAGCCGTGCAAATTTTGCAGGGAGCAATGCAAGAGTTTCTGCAAAATGGCTACGCTGGCACCAGCATGGACAAAGTAGCTACCACCGCCGGAGTCTCTAAACCCACGGTCTACAACTATTTCAAAGACAAAGAGGGGCTGTTTCGGGCGCTGATTCAGTATGTGGCCCAAGCCCGATGTGAACAGGTAATGGGCGACGGCAACCTGGAGGGTCGTCCCGAGGTGGTGATCCGACGCTTGATTACTAACGCCATTGAGAGCGAGCTCCACGACCTCGATTATCAAAACTTTGTGCGCCTAGTAGCCGGCGAGTCGGGCCGTTTTCCACAGCTCGCCCAGGCTTTTGTGGAATACCTCACCAAGCCCGCCGCCGATCAGCTCACCGACTACCTCAAGGGCTGCCCAGAACTCGACTTGCCCGATCCAGAGGCGACAGCGCGGGTGGTGCTGGGCGCGACGGTATTTTTTATCATGACCCAGAGCGTGATGCACGGTGAGCACATCATGCCCATGGAACCCAAGCGCTTGGTGGATAGTTTGGTGAATCTGGTGACGCGATCGCAGGCCGCCTAAGATTTCTCAGCCTCACCGCTTGCCAATGCTCTCGACTGGGTGTCGCGCTGAGATGCTCAACCTCAGCCAGTGCTCAGCTGAGTTGAGTAGGATTTAGTTGGTCTACGCAATTGAAGATTGTGGGCAGTGCCCACCCCACAGAAAGGCAGAAACTAAAGAACTTTGGCGATTACCTCGGGCAGATCAAGTGCCTCGCCATCAGGGCCTTCTAGCACAAACCCAGCATCGCGAATCATGGCATAGTCGGTCTGGGCGGCTTGCCCAGGGGTAGTCAGGTAATCGCCCACAAAAATTGAGTTAGCGGTATAGAGCCCCAGAGGCTGAAGCTGCCGCAGCTGCACTTCGCGCCCACCAGCGATGCGAATTTCTTGGGAGGGCAGCAGCAGCCGGTAGAGGCACAAAATCCGCAAACATTGGCGCGGGTTGAGCTGGTGACGTCCCTCAAAAGGCGTGCCATCGATGGGAATTAGGAAATTCAGCGGCACGCTGGTCACTTTAAGCCGCCGCAAAGCCAAGGCCATATCGATGATGTCATCGTTCGATTCGCCCAGGCCAAAGATACCGCCCGAGCATGTGGTCATGCCTGCCGACTGCACCGCCTGAATGGTATTCACCCGGTCATCAAAGGTGTGGGTGGTGCAGATCTCGCCGTAGTTAGCTTCGCTGGTGTTGAGATTGTGGTTCACCCGATCTACCCCCGCCGCTGCTAGCTGCTGGGTTTGAGTTTCGTCGAGCAGGCCCAGACAGGCACAGATTTTCATGGGGTAGCGTTCTTTGACCTGGCGCACCGCGTCGAGCACTTCGCCAAAGACGCGATCGGAGGGCGATCGCCCCGAAATCACCATGCAAAACGTACCGGCTTTTAGCGTATTGGCCCGCTCAGCCGCCGCCAAAATTTTCTCCTGGGCCATGAAGGGGTACTTTTCGATCTCAGCCGCAGAAATTTTTGACTGCGAGCAGTAGTGGCAGTCTTCGGGGCACAGGCCGCTCTGGGCATTGAGCAAGAAGTGCAGCCGCACTCGGTTACCCCAATAATGTCGCCGCACTCGGTAGGCCGCCGCCAGCTGATCGAGCAGCTCCGTGTCAGGAGCGGTAAGGACAGCAAGGGCCTGCTCTCGACTCAGCACCTCACCAGCCAAAGCCTGGTCTGCCAGAGTTTGCCAATTGACGCGGGAAGTCACAGTAGAAGTGGCAGTCATAGCGGTGAGGTGAGTGGTTTGAGAGAATGAGGCTTCTATTGTCTCAGATTAGGTGGCTATAGCTTTCTGGAGCTAGGAGCGGCTATTTCCCTAATACCCAGCAGGCGCAGAATCCCAATTGAGACTTGTGCCAGGCGACGCGTCTCAGCCTGAGCCTCCTCGGCTGTCTTGTCTAGGCGCTGCGGGGGGACTGAGAATGTAGAGCAGAGGCTGATCTAGCTATTTTCTAAAATCCGTACATCTACGGTGCTGGCGTTGAAATTGTAGAGATCGCCGTCTAGCTCAATCGGAGTACCCACTTTGACCTTGCTGTTGCCAAACACTGGCCCGGTATCAGTAATTTGGGCATCGTCTTCGAGAGTGATGAGCATGTCAAGCGTGTAGTTCAGCTCGGGCCGAGGGTCGGGCAGGGCTTTAACTGTGCCATCGGGCTGGGGCACAGTAGTACTGCGAGGCAGCAGCACCGCATTTTTAATCTTGACCTGGCCGTAGGGCTGGTTGCGAATGATGATGTTAGTGGTTTCAGAATTTTTAATGGCTGCAAACAGCCGTTTGGGGTCAGAGGAGGTGAGACCGCGCACCATGACGTCTACTTCCACTGGCTTGGTGGTCGACCCTACCTGCGCCACCGACCCTGAGGTACCTGGATATAGAAAAATACCAAACAGCACCATCAATATAATGAGCGCCGCCGCAACATCTAGAATGCTGACTTTGCCGAACAGGCGGCCTTTAGCGTCAAGTAGGGTCATGGCTGGGGTGCCCTCGCAGAGGGAAAAGGTGAATGGTTTTAATAGAGGAGAATGTCGATCCCATTGAACCACAGGGTGGCTCGTTTGGGTCGTGAGCTGGCACCGCGCGCGATTCCGGAACGGATCGCTCTGCGAATCGCAGCTGCCCCCAATGCTCATAGGATAGCGAGGCCAAATTTATTACTGACCACTATCGGTAGTCGTCAGACTCTCAGCCGGGCAAAATGGATGTAATTCTGTACCTAGCGGTACTTTGGGCACTCCTATGCTTTCTCCTCTCACGCAACTAACTAAAAATTCTTTTTTACGCCGCGGGCTGTATGGCCTACTCGCCGCCGTTATGGCGATCACCATTGGCCTATCGACCCCCACGGCCTCCCAAGCCAGCATTTTTGACCTGATTTTTCAGGGCATTCGCTATGTGCAGCTGGGCAATCTGTCTGACCGGGACGAAGTTAACCTAGGCAGCCAGATTGACCGCCAGGTCAAGGCCCAGGGGGTGCGGGTCTATAACCGCAACGCGACAATCAATAGCTACATCAATGATATTGGTCAGCGGCTAGCCGCTAGCAGCGATCGCCCCAACCTACCCTACACGTTTCAGGTAGTAGACGACGAAGGCGTCAACGCCTTTGCCACTACCGGTGGCTTTGTCTATATTCAGACCGGACTGATTAAGGCGGCGGCTAACGAGGCTGAGCTAGCCGGAGTCATGGCCCACGAAATTGGTCATATCACCGGTCGCCACGCGATCAACCAAATGCGACAGCGGGCGCTGGCCAGCGGTGTTGCCGGTGCCCTAGAGGTGCGGCAAGACGCTCTTGTTGGCCTGGGGGTACAGCTAGCCCTTCAGCTACCCAACAGTCGCGAGGCTGAGTATGATGCCGATCGCCGAGGATTCCATAACATGGGACGGGCAGGCTACGACACCTCAGGCTTTATTAGTTTTATGCAGAAGCTAGAGGGCGGATCCAACGCTGAGTTTCTCAGTACCCATCCCAACCCCGGCAACCGGGTAAGCAACCTACAAAGCATGAACAGCGCTGGCACCTACTCTAACGCTGGCGCTGGCACTGACGCCAACGCCTATAGAAGCCGCATCAGAGGCTTATAGCGTTAGGTTTTTCAGCTGCTGCTGACGACAGACCCTCAAGCCCCAAAAGCCCAGATCCGGATCGTGGTTGATCCGCTGGGCTAGGGACGGGGTCTGTTTTGCTATGTAGTGGTGGATGGCCAGGCTATCTCCCCCCGTCAGCACTACAGCCCCGCTGGGCCAGTCCGCTTCCCAAGCAGCAATAAAGTCACGAATGCCTGCCAGTTGGGTGTGCAAAACACCGCTGGCCATAGCTTCGGCGGTGTCGGCAGCCCAGCGCTGGGGCCAGGAACCAGAGGTAAGATCTAGCGCTGGCAGTCGATCGGTATGGGTATGGAGGGCGCGAAATTGCGATCGCAGCCCCGGCAAAATTGCGCCCCCGAGCAGACGTTGATCGACCCCAGCGGTAAAGGTTAAAGCAGTGCCGCAATCGATTACCAGTACTGGCCAACCCCAGATATTCCCTGCCCCCACCAAAGCTAAAGCGCGATCTACCCCTAGGGTGGCGTAGGTGTTTTGCAACGGCACCTGTTCAGTTTTGATTAAGTGAACGTTGGGATAATCTTCCAGCCAGGTTAGGGGGGCATCGACGACCGAAGCCAGCCAAATTTCTGGGTGCTCCCCCGGCAGTCTGCTCTCGTTGTCTGTGTTGGAGGGAAGGGCGGTTTCAACCCCCACCTGCTGCCAGGCCGAGAGCGCAAAATGACCCCGATACAGTTTTTTCACCTGAGATTTTGATAGGTGAACGGTGTGCCACGACCGCAGCCAGCGATCGCCTAAGCTCTGTCTTTGCCCCTCGCCCTGAGAGTCAGCATCGTCTGCAAAGGCACCCCAATGCCAACGGCTATTGCCAATGATTAAAGCTAGCCAAAACGTCTGACGGCCTGTACTCATAAACTCATTGATGATGGCGAGACAGGAAAATTTTAGGGAAAGAACGGTACTTGGTTCGGGCCTTTCGATTTCTAGAAGATTTTAGGAGGAGGGCGATCGCAGCAATACCCTTTAAAAAACTGAAGAGTGGCCATCTTGGCCACTCTCCGTTAAGTCTTTTACATCGTGTTGGCCAGACAAGCTTAAGGGCTGCCGTGGCTAGAATAAGCTGCTTAACCGAGTTAAACACCTCAAGAATGGACAAAAAATCAACGGAATGGGCAATTTCGCTAAACTACAGTTGCTTTTTACAATCCGTTGCCTGACCGGCACTTAGGATAGGTTAAGGTCAAAAATGACCACCTCTAGAAAGATTGTTTTGAGCGAATTTTAGTTTGTTACTAACTAAAGCACCAGCTCGTAAAGGCTGTTAACCGAGTTAGGCTTGCGGGGTATTCAGTTGTTTTCGATATATCTAAACTATCACAGCCCAAGGCGCCTACAAAGGCGTTTGATGGATCTTTACTCGTCGTTACAGGGGTTAGCAATGCTAACAATGTTCCCGGCAAAAAATAGTTCCTTGGATCCTTAAAAGACTAAATTTAAGCCAAATTTAGCGGATCGACATCAATAGTGAGGCTCACCTGGGCTGGGCAGTACTGTTTCAGCTCTTGCAGGTTAGGCAAAGGCTCATCCAGAGGGCCTTTAACAACCAGGTGCCAACGGTAGCGGCGAGCCACGCGCGGAATTGGCGCTGGGGCTGGTCCCAGCAGTTGATAAGACGATCCGGCTAACAGCTGACTCACATGCTGAGAGAGGATTTCAGCCGTTTGCTGCACTGCGTTGGGGTCGGTACTGCTGAGCCGCAGCAGCACCATCTGCCCAGCGGGGGGGTACTGCAACAACTGTCGCTGCGCCCACTCAGCGGCGATAAACCCTTCGTAGGCATGGTGGGTAACCGCTTCAACCACCGGATGGTCGGGGGTGTAGGTCTGCAAAAAGACCTGCCCTGGCTGGGTGCCGCGCCCCGCCCGCCCCGCCACCTGAATTAGCATTTGCAGCGCTCGCTCGCTGGCCCAGTAATCATTCATATATAGGAGTCCGTCAGCGGCGATGATGCCCACCAGGGTGACCTGGGGTAGATCGATGCCCTTGGTCAGCATTTGGGTGCCCACCAGTAGGTCGGCTTCGCCTTCGGCAAAGCGGGTGAGCAGGGCGCGATGAGCCCCTTTGGTGCGGGTCGTGTCGCTGTCGAAGCGAATGCAGCTCAGCTCTGGAAAGGTTTCGGCCAGGGCACTGACTACCCGCTGGGTGCCGCTGCCAAAGTGCTTGAGGTAGGGTGAGCTACAGGCCGGGCAGTGTTTAGGATGGCCTTGACTGTAGTTGCAATAGTGGCAGCGCAAGGTCATGGCGCTATTTGCCCCAGGCTGGTGGTACGACAGCGACACATCGCAGTGGGGGCACATCATCACATGGCCACAGCTGCGGCACGACACAAAACTGCTGTGCCCCCGCCGATGGATGAACAATAACCCCTGATTGCCCTCGGCTTTCATCTGGGTCAGGGCGGTTTGCAGCGATCGGCTGAGAATGCTGCGGTTGCCATCCTGCAGCTCGTCGCGCATATCCACGACGTTTACGGCGGGCAGCGGCTGGGCCTGCACTCGCTCTGGCAACGAAAGATATGTCCAGGGTAGGGATTCTTTTGGTGGAGAGTTAACGGCGCGGATAGTCTGACTGGATGCTAAAGCAGGGTGCTTCCCAAGCCCCTCAAGGCTGGAGGAAATCGAGGTGTCAACGCCTGTCAAAGTGGGGATTTGGCAGGTATCCAGCGTCTTCGTTGGGGATACGGCCATTTCCCGATCTATTGGTATCGCTGCGTCTAATGTCTCCTCGCCCAATCCCTGACACTGCACCCAGGTATCGAGGGAGGGCGTAGCAGAACCGAGCACCAGGGGGCAATTTTCTAACTCAGCTCGCCAGCGGGCGACGGTGCGGGCGTGGTAGCAGGGGGGCACGTCTTGCTTGTAGCTGCTGTCGTGTTCTTCATCGAGAATGATCAGGCCTAGGTTGGGCAGGGGCATAAAGATGGCAGAACGGGTGCCAACAATCACCAGCGGTTTAGACGGCCTAAGGCTCTGCCGCCAGGTGTCGTAGCGTTCGCCATCGGCCAGGTTGCTGTGGTAGACCCACACCTGATCGCCAAAGCGACGACGAAACCGATCGGTGAGCTGGGGGGTGAGGCCAATTTCGGGCACCAGCACCAGGGCCGACTGCCCAGCGGCGAGGCGAGGGGCGATCGCCTGCAAATACACCTCGGTCTTCCCTGACCCCGTTACCCCATGCAGCAAAAACTGACTTCCCTGCTGACTCCTATTAATAGGAGTCAGCACCTGAGCCTGGTGGTGGGTGAGGGGCTTGGGCTGGTCGGGCAGCAACGCTGGTCCGGTTTCGGTCCGCAGTTGCTCGCGCGGCTCGATCACCAAGCAGCCCAACTGCGCCAATCGCTTCAGAGTAGGACTGGTGGTTTGGCACAATTGCAGAGCATCGCTGAGCCACAGATCGCCGCCCTGGCGGCGTAGGGTAGCCATGATGTCTTGCTGACGGGGCGTCAGATCGGGGGGTAGGGTGTCGCCACCCACCAGGGTTACGGCCTGGCGGCGCTTGGCCTGGGGCGGCTGAGGCGGTGATAGGTAGGACTCGGCCCAGCCCAACTGAATCAGCTGTTGCAAGGTGCGATAGCTGTGGCCGCGCCGCTGGAGATAGGGCCAGGTATAGTCTCCTGTAGACGATCGCTGGAGATCCTCCACTAGCTCCTTCAACCCTGGCGCTAAAGGCAGGGTCTGGGGCAGGCGATCGCACCGCAACCGCAGCCGTCGTTGGGATTTGGCTAGCAGCCCCGGCGGCAGCGCCGTCTTGAGCACCTGCATCAGCGGCACCTGGTAGTAGTGAGCTACCCGCTGCAACAACACCCAGTAGGACGGGGCAAAAAACCGCTGTTCAACAATGCCCTCTACCGCCCGAATCTGGTGGGCCATCAAGTTGGCTGGAGGAGTTAGGGACAGGGAAAGGGCGATCGCGCCGATGCTCTGGTGACGAAAGGGCACCGTTAGAATGTCACCCACCTGCACCTCTAGCGAAGCAGGCACTGCGTAGGTATATTCTGCGGGCTGGCCGCCATAGTCCACTAAAACGTTGACCCACTGAGGCTGGGGTTTACTCTCACCAAGGCCCACGCGTTTTACACCACCTACGTTACCTCTGCCAGTGTAAGAGGTTGTCTGACTAGCTGACTGAAGACTGATTGACATCATCCCACCAACCGCAGACATCCAACTTTGGGGCATGATTGCGCGACTTTAGCCAACGGCACTGGCAAACACCATCCACCATTCGTGAGTAATCAACAGCGTTAGCAGCCCCAACACCGTTTATCCACAAGCCAGATAGGGATGGAGCATCCCTACAGATAACTCTCCTCAGCCAGACTTGGGGTTGGGATTGGGTTTCAATCCTCAAGTCCTTTGGCTTTCCACAGAATATAACTCTGTGGAAAACTTTTCCCTTCCTGTGGAAAACAGGGCCAAGTTCTGTGGAAAAGAGAGGCAAATTCTGTGGAAAACAGCGACAAATTATATAAGAGAAAAAATCTAGATCTCTAACCCCAGGTCAACAGCAACTGACCTCGACCCTAGATATCCGTCTCCATCTCTAGACGGCAATCAATATCAAGGCAAAGTGTCTGAGGATAGCAAAAAATATTTGAGGTTACCCTTAAATTTTCGGTTCATTTTTTGGATTGGCTGTTACACTACGCAAGTTGCCAAAGAAATGTTACATTGCCTGGGAATTCACATAAAAATCCGTATTGTGGACTCACAAAATAAGCCTAAAGATCCAGTTCCGGGATCAAGCGTTTTGTCAGGGGTTGCCACCGGCAGGGCACTCCGAAAATACATGCCTTCAATCTGCATGCTTCGACCCGTAGGTATACAGTTTTATTTACCCCATGGCTACTACATATAACTCCGACAGAGACAGTTCTATTGCGTGGGCCGACGAACCCATGGATGGGTTTGACACCGACTTAAATCGAGTGGCAGAAAAGGTATCTGCTGCCGATAGCCAACTCACCCCAGACCTCACCGCCTGGGACGAAGATCGGGAGGTTCTGGCAAAATTTTCTCAGTCGGAAGCCATGTCAGAGATGGGGATGTCGGGCTACAGCAAGACTATCACCGACGATGCCGTTGGGGCTTTCTTTAAGGAGATGGCGCGCTACCCACTGCTGAAGCCGAGCGAAGAAATTGAGCTGGCCCGACAGGTAAGATTTTTATCTAAGGTCGAATCTGCTAGTGAAAAACTGCAAAAAGAGTTGGGTCGTAAACCCAACCGACAAGAACTAGTTGAGAAACTAAAGATCAGCGAGGCAGAGTTTACCCAAAAGCTCCACGAAGGTAGAACTGCTAAGCGGAGAATGATTCGCTCTAATCTACGACTGGTGGTGTCGATCGCTAAGCGCTATTTAAATCGGGGGGTGCCTTTTCTCGATCTAATTCAGGAAGGAGCGTTGGGATTAAACCGCGCCACCGAAAAATTTGATCCCGACAAGGGCTACAAATTTTCGACCTACGCCTACTGGTGGATTCGCCAGGGCATTACTCGCACCATCGCTAACGATGCCCGCACGATTCGCCTGCCGATCCACATTGTGGAAAAGTTGAACAAGCTTAAGAAAGCTCACCGCGATCTGCGGCGCGATTTGCAGCGTAACCCCAGCGAGCAAGAACTGGCCGATGCCCTCGATGTGACCGTTGATCAACTGAGAAGTTTACAGCAGGTGCGGCGGCGATCGCTCTCATTAAACCACCGCGTTGGCAAAGGCGAAGACACCGAATTGATGGAGCTGCTCGAAGACAGCAGCACCCAAACGCCGGAGTCTAAAATTAGCGAAAACATGATGCGCCAGGAAATTACCAGCGTGCTGGGCGAGGTGCTGACCGAACGCGAAAAAGATATCATTACGCTGCGCTATGGGCTGGCTACTGGCGAAACCCACACCCTCGAAGAGGTGGGCGGCATTTTTAACCTCTCCCGAGAGCGGGTGCGCCAGATTCAAACCAAAGCTATGCGCAAGCTGCGGCGGCCCCAGGTGGCTGCCCGCCTCAAAGGTTGGCTCAAGTAGATCAACACCGTTCGGTAAGACACATCTCCAAATCTCCCGCCCCCCGAGTTGGGAGGGCAGTGGTTCAACGGTCTCCTCAGAGATCTCCCCTGCCCTTCTTAAATAAGGGGGGTTTTAGTTGGCATGTTGCACCAAATATTTAGGGGAGCGGAGCTGAGGCAGCGCTCATTTCTCAATCAAAAATTCCGTACTTTATGGATGCCATTCACTTAAGCAATATTCGCGCCTACGGCTACACGGGGGCGCTGCCCGAAGAGAACGTGCTAGGCCAATGGTTTCAGGCCGACCTCACCCTGTATTTAGATTTGGCTGAGGCTACCCAGAGCGATCGCCTCACCGACACCCACGACTACCGCACCGTGATCAACGGAGCCCAGCAAATCATTCGTGAAGCCAAGTTTGTGCTCATTGAGCGGCTGGCGGGGGCGATCGCTACCCTAGCGCTCGATTCTGACTCGCGTCTGCTACGAGTCACGGTCAAAGTTACCAAGCTCACCCCACCGATTCCCGACTACACCGGTCAGGTGGCAGTAGAAATTACCCGCGATAGAATCCAGTAGGGGCAAGCGGTCGTTTGCCCTAAGCTTGTAGGGCGATTTAATTCTGTTGGCAGCAAAGCATTTGGTGGGCAGTGCCCACCCTACGGTGGCTCATGACTTCTACAACCAATTCGCGGCAGCAGCTTAGAGCTGAGCTAGAGCGCATGCCCGACTGGCTGCGTCGCCCCATTGGCAACGCCAGCGAGATTTCGGCGGTGCAGCGCATTGTCAAAGAGCGGCAGATTCACACCATTTGCGAAGAGGGCCGCTGCCCCAACCGGGGCGAATGCTACGCCAACCGCACCGCCACCTTTTTGCTGATGGGGTCGGTGTGCACCCGTGCCTGCTCGTTTTGTCAGGTGGAAAAGGGCCACGCACCCATGACCCTCGACCCCCATGAACCGCACAAAGTCGCCGAATCTGTGCGCCTGCTTGGCCTGCGCTACGTAGTGCTGACTTCGGTGGCACGGGATGATTTGCCCGACCACGGGGCTAGCTGGTTCGCCACCGTGATGCACGCCATTCGCCAGGAGAATCCGGGGGCTGAAATCGAAGTGTTGACTCCAGACTTTTGGGGTGGGCCGACCCGTGAAGCCGGGCAGGCCGATCGTGTTCAGACCGTAGTGGTTGCCAAGCCCACCTGCTACAACCACAACCTGGAAACCGTACGGCGGCTGCAAGACCCGGTGCGGCGCGGGGCTAAGTACGATCGCTCCCTCCGAGTCTTATCGCTGGTTAAGGAATTTGACCCCATGGTGCCGACGAAATCGGGGCTGATGGTGGGCCACGGCGAAACCGAGGCAGAATTGATTGAGGCGATGCAAGATTTGCGACGGGTGGGGTGCGATCGCATCACCATCGGCCAATACATGCGCCCCTCGCTCGATCACCGTCCGGTCGATCGCTACTGGACTCCTGAAGAGTTCACCCGGTTAGGAGAAATCGCCCAAGAACTCGGCTTTGAGCACGTGCGTTCTGGGCCATTAGTACGCAGCTCCTACCACGCTGGGGAAGCGCCTTGAGTCAGGTGACCTGGCGGCTGATTCCACTGCTGGACGCCCCCGGTGCGGTGCAGATGGCGATCGATGCCTGGCTGCTCGATCAGCATCTGCACCAGGGGCATCCGTCCACCCTGCGGTTCTACACCTGGAATCCGGCGGCGATTTCCCTAGGGGCGAGCCAGCGGCGGCAGATGCCTGACCATTGGCAAGGGCTTGTCTGGCAGGGGCAACGGGTGGAGCTGGTGCAGCGGCCAACCGGTGGGCGTGGGGTGCTTCACCAGGGCGATTTGACCTATGCCCTAGTGACTTCAAACATCGCCGGAAGCCGTGTCCAAGCCTATCGGTTGCTGTGCCAGTTCTTAATTGCAGGCTGGGCAAAGCTGGGGGTGTCCCTAGCGTTTGGGCAACCAAGCCGGGATTACAGCCGTTCGCATAACTGCTTTGCCCTGGCCACCAGTGCCGATTTGGTCGATGCTCAAGGCATCAAGGTGATCGGCAGCGCTCAACTGCGGCGCGGCTCCCACTTGCTCCAGCACGGCTCAATGGGACTCACGACCGATGCTGAGCTGTGGCAGCAGGTGTTTCAAACGCCAGCACCACCAGCGAGTCAAGCCCAGTTAGCCGTGCGGCAGGGATTAGCCATCTCCAAAATCGTGGCATCGCTAACCCAGGCGGCAGCGGACTGTTTTAATTGCCAGCTTATTGTCCAACCGCTAACCCAGCAAGCATGGGTAGAGATTTACGCCCTGGCACAAAAAAATGGCCCGGGGTGCCAGAGCGCCGGGCCATCTGCCGTATCGTCTCGAAGCTAGCTCATGGCAGCTGAGCCGCGATCGTAGCCCGAGAAATCGTGGGGCATTTTGCCTTGAATGTGGCTTTCGTAGTGAGCCGCGTCTTCTACAGAGATGCCGACCTCAGCCGCTAAGCGAACCATCATGCCCTGTTCGCGGCGACGGCTGCGCTGGTGACGGCGAATAAACAGGTTGCGGGCCAGGTCAGAAATGTTGATAGGTGTAGCTTCAGATTCCACCGCAGGGGCAACGAGGCTGGCGGCAACAGCCGGAAGCTCTGCGGCGATGACGACTGGGGCGATTCGCGAAGCGATCCGTTCCGGAATCGCCGCCACCGGAGCAGCAATACCCGTGCGGTGGGGCACGCCACGCCAGGTCAAATCGGCAGCGGGCTGAGCGGGCAGTTCGGCCAAAGCCTCAAACACAACTGGCGCACCCCGATAGTTGCCGGTGTCGATAGTTTCGCCCAATTTGGGTGTGGGCTGAGATGGAGCGTCGTAGCTGTTGCCGCGATAGGTGAGTTTCATAATGTCGCCTCCTAGAAGCGATGCGTAGTGAGGCGCGTTCCTTCGGGAGTGTCCCTACTTCCGTCTCCTAACTGGGGTGCCTGAGGGGGAATGCACCCGGAAATATCAGGGAGAGATGAACGATTTATATTGATATTTGTATAATACGCTACTGTTTTTTTGGAAATATCAGCCTTTGACAATTCTACATAGAGAGCATGTCCGTTGCTCTGGCAAGCGATCGGCTATGAAAGTTGTTCATACCTACCATGACGGAAAGTTTTTGTAATTTTAGATACAGAAATCTATTCTTAGATTGTGGGTGAAAACCCCTGACACAACCCTAAAGGAGATCTATCTATGAATAGCAGCTATTGGCCGATTAACAATGGCAACACCACCGGCCTAGTTGCCCAACTTGGTGCCCTCTGGCAAAACCTGCTGGCCCACCTCGAAGCCACCACCGAACCCCGCGTGTGGAAAGCTAGCGATACCTCTGATCAAACTCTGTGGAATGCTTACGACCCCATTACCCAGATGGCGATCGACCACGCTTCTGCCGACGAGCTCCGCACCTGGCTTGAAGAGCTGCACTATCGCAACTAGGCCGGGGGTTTGTGGTGCAAGGTCTAAGGTTCAAGGCGGCTCCTCGTACCCTAAACCTTGAACCTTCCTACCTACAACTGCACATTTATTTAATGGGCAAGCGTTAGGTTGCTCACTATAGTCATAGCAACGCTGCGCTCCCCTTAGGGGAGATGGGCAGCCAGGCCAATCGGCCAGCCGTTTCGCTACAAAGGCTTGCTATGACATCGGTATTGATTCAGGGTGGTCGCATTGTCACAGCGGTAGACGACTACCGGGGTGACATTCTCATTCAAGATGGCCGCATTGAGGCCATTGGCCGCCAGCTCTCAGTGGAGAATGCTGAATGCCACGATGCCACTGGGCTGCTCGTACTGCCGGGCGGCATTGATGCCCATGTGCACATGGAGACCCCCATGGGCAACGATGTCTATACCTGCGACACATTTGAAACGGGCACTCGCTCGGCTGCCTTTGGTGGCACCACCACCATCATCGACTTTGCCCAGCAGTTCCACAACGACAGCCCCAAGGCCGCTTTAGATAGACGCCTGGCAGCGGCTGAGCCCCAGTGCTGCGTTGACTATGCCTTTCACGTTATTCTCACCGACATCAACCCTGGTTCTTTGGCAGAGCTGCCCGACCTAATCAACAACGATGGGGTGTCTAGCTTCAAGCTCTACATGGCCTATCCTGGCGTGCTGATGGTCGACGACGCCGATATTTTTAGAACCATGCGCCGAACGGGCGATCACGGCGGCATGGTCAACCTCCACGCTGAGAATGGCGTGGTGATTCAAGCGCTGATCGAAGAAGCGCTGGAGCAGGGCAACACCTCCCCCAAGTATCACCAGCTCACCCGCCCAAGCCTGATGGAAGGGGAAGCTGCCCATCGGGTGATTCGCATTGCAGAGCTGGCGGAGGTGCCAGTGTACATTGTGCACCTGTCGGCGAAGGAAGCACTGGAGGCGGTGGTGGAGGCGCGCGATCGCGGCATTCACGCCTTTGCCGAAACCTGCCCTCACTACCTATTTCTGGATGAGTCGGAGTACGACGCCCCTGGCTTTGAAGCGGCAAAGTACGTCATGACTCCGCCCTTGAGGGATCACAGTTGCCAACACGCCCTCTGGCGCGGGCTCCAGTTCGATGATCTTCAGCTGGTGGCCACCGACCACTGCCCCTTCTGCATGAACGAAAATCCGCTCGGTATTCTCAAGTCAAAGCAATTCGGTAAAGACAATTTCAACCGGATTCCTAACGGAGCCCCTGGGGTAGAACTACGCCTGACGCTGCTCTACGACGGCGGGGTAAGGGCCGGGCGCATCAACCTCAATCGCTTTGTGCAGCTCACCGCTACCGCCCCAGCCAAAATGTTTGGCCTCTTTCCCCAGAAGGGCACGATCGCCGTCGGCAGCGACGCCGACCTGGTGCTGTTTGACCCCAACGAAACCCACACCCTCAGCGCCAGCACCCACCACTCGCTGGTGGATTACTCGCTGTTTGAGGGGCGAGAGGTCACGGGTAAAGTCAAAAAGGTCTTTCTGCGGGGCGAGTGTATTGTGGACGGGGATGAGTGGTTGGGGCGATCGGGCATGGGCAAATACCTTCCCCGCAGCGCCTCCGGACGGGTGCTTTAGGGGGTGCAAGGTGCAAGGTCTCAGGTTTAAGGGGCAGCCCTAGACCCTAGACCCCAAACCTTGCACCCTTACCTACCAGCCAATCTAAATTCACCCCAAGACTACGAATTCGGCCATTCTTCCTGGGCTTCGTCTTTAGTGTTGGTGTTGCGATCGAGGGTTTGGCGCTCAAAGGTCATGTGAATATTGCGGTTCTGTTCCCCATCTGCCGCCACTGCCATGATCGGGTACTCAAGGGTGCCATCCTGGAAGGAGACCTGGAACCGGAAGGTGCCGTCTTCGTTGAGTTTGATGGGGTTACCCGCGATCGTTAAGGTGGCGTCGGGTTCCGTAGCGCCGTAGACGATCAGTTCAGCATCGGCCACTAGCCAAAACTGGCGCGGCCGAATGGGTGGCGCAGAAGCCGAAAAGCCTGCTCCAGACATGGTCAGACCGGCAATCCCTGACATGGAGAGACTGCCAATACCCGACATCGTCAGGCCAGGAAATTCTGCCATTGACCCAGGGAAACCAGAGAGGGTAAAGCCCGGCACCCCAGACATTGTCGGACCAGGCATCATGGCTGCCGCGCCCAAACCCGCCCCCGACGGGAAGATAAAGGAGCTAATGGAGGGTGCCATAGACCCGGCCACATGCTGCATCGAGCCAAACAGAGAGCCATCAACGCGCAAAGCTTCACCGCCTTGGGCCAAGGCATAGAGCTGGGCGTGCAGCCCACCGACATCAGCCCTCTCAATGCGAGGATCGACTAGGGTCATGATGGTCTTGCCACGCAGGTTTTCGTCCCAAATGACAGTGAGAAAATGTTCTTCCGTCCAGTCGGAGGGGTAAACGGGAGGCACGCGAATGGTATTAGAGCGGGCCAGCACCAGCCAGCGGCCATCGCCTGTCAGGTAGCCAATCTCGACCTGGTAGTCGCGATCGCTCACCGGAATCTGCATATACCACTCGCGGGCCAGCTCGTCGCAGCCCACCTGTTGCAGGCTATGGGGAGCCTGATTATCTAAACTGATGCCGGTGACGTCATACAGTCGCAGAGCCAGCTGTTCTCCCCCCTGACGGCGCAGCTCTTCTTTGCGAGCATTGGGCGTATCCCAGTAAGCGTAGGCCCATTGGGGGTCGCGGGGCATTAGCACAATGCGGCTTTCGCTATAGGCATTGGGCAGGGGTGGCAGACCGTCATCAATAGTAGACAGATCCAACTCGCCTTCAGCAGGTCGACCGATCACGTTGTATTTGCTGGCCTCAACGGCAGACTGATCTTCGGTGCTGGCCAAAGATGCGGCAGCCCCAGCAGCCAAGCCTGCGACCCCGAGTCCCATAGAAATAGCAGCGGGCATAGCCGGGTTCGGCTCCGGAGGTGCTACTACCGGTTCGGGGGCCGGGGGCACTTCATCGACAGTGACAATTTCAGGCTCAGGCGCGGGCGGCACGACTTCAGGTGCAGGCGGCACGACCGGGACTGGTTCAGGGGGAGCCACAACTGGCGCGGGCGCTTCTGGCACAGCGGCGGCTATAGGCTCATCTACTGGAATAAGTTCATCTACTGGACTAACTTCATCTACTGCAACTGGCGCGGTCGCCTCTGGCACAGCGGCGGCTATAGGCTCATCTACTGGAATAAGTTCATCTAATGCAATAGATTCATCTACTGCCACGGGCGACACCACAACTGGTTCAATCGGGGGAGGCGCAACGGTAGGATCAACTGGTGTTGGCAAAGGATGTTCGGCGGTGGGAGGCGCAACTATAGGGGTGCCAGGGCCTGGTGCCAAACCGCGTCTGCTGCGACCGATCGCCCAGGCTAACCCACCCAGAGCCGCTAAAGGCAGCAGCCACCACCAGGGAAATCCAGCATTGTTGTCGGCTACCGGGGCCACTTCGGCTGGAGCCTCGGTAGCAGGGTCTGGCACACCGGGTGCGGGAGCCGCCGCTGGGGTTTCTTCGGCAGCGGGGGTGCCCGGAGCAGTTACCCCTGCCGCCACGTTTCCCACCTCAGCAACCTGAGCTGCGGTTAGGGCTGCTAGCCCTGCTGAGGAGGTGGCGTAGCCCAAAAATGCGGCTACTGCGGGGCTAGGTTCACCTTTATAGACAAAGTAGCGGGGTTGCGAATAGGGATAGCGGGGGTCGTCGGGTAGGGTCTGGTGCATGGGCACGATTTTGACCGCTGGCTGATCGGTAACATGGGGGGCGATCGCATAGCTAACGCCATCGTCATTCAACGCCTGAATCACCGCTGCCGTGTCATCTTCAGCCACCGTGTCGGTGGTAGGACCAGCCTCAAACGAAGCACCGCTAAAGACGTCGTACTGACTGAGCGAACGGCGAGTGTCGCTGTCTTCAGGGCGATCGACAAAGCGAATGGGGCCGGGTTCTCCACCGACCTCAGCCCAGTCGGTAATTTCGCCACGAAACATGCCAGCGAACTGCTCAAACGTTAGGCTGCCGTCGAAGGGGTTGTCGGAGCCAATAATAACGGCAATTTTGGCCCGCTCTAGGGCAACCGTATTTAAGTCTTGCGCCTGCTCTTCTTCAGTAAGGGGACGCCCGATCGCCGCTAGGTCAGTGTCGCCGTCGATCAGTGCCGCGATCGCCCCATCACTGTTGGTCAGCTCCACGCCCACTTCAGCGCCGTCGTAGGCCGCCTCAAACTCCTGCTTGAGGGCATCGGCTGCAAAGCCCAAGTTTGGGGAACTCTGAATCGAGAGGGTAGTTCCTGATGGCACGGTTTCGGGCAGCGAAAAGTCCGGGTTCTGGGCCACCTGGGCGAGGGCCAAATTCCTCAGCTCTGGATGGACGGCTGGGCTAAGAGCAAACAGTGCGGCAACGAGAAGCGTGACTGAATACTGCATCGTTTGACGGGGAGGCAAAGAACGAGAGGCCAGGCAAATATACCAAGTCCATAGATACAACGGACGTATGCTATCTCGCAAAACCCGTTGATCGACCCAGATTTGGTGCGTACCCGAGAATTACGCTCAACTATTGCAGCATTCGCTAGGGGAGTCAATGGTTCAGGGCCAGCGGCAGCTCGGGGCAAATATTAGCTCTAAATTCCTAGATATTGCAGAAAATCAGCTATTTTTACCAACTGACAAAACGGCGGTGTGACGTTAGTGCTACAGGCTTATAGACAGCATGATCAGGCTAGACCTCACAGCCCATCCCTAGCAATTCTCCTAAAAAACTGCTTGACCAAGATTACTCTGAGGCCCCATCCGTACCGTTTAGTGCTCAACCAAAAGGTTCGTGCCGAACGTTTAGGAAGGGCACACCTGCCTCTGTGTTGGTCGTCTACGTCGGTCTTTTGCCCTTATCGATTGACCTAGCACGAACGGTCACCGCTCTACCCCCCCTCGGCCAGCGGGTTATCATGGGAAAACCATTGATATTTCTTAACAAATTTCAGCACGATTATTTAGCAAGACTGATTAATGCATGACGGCTTCTTCCCCCACTTCTAGCGGCATCAAAGGTTTCGTGGAGCAGCGCCTTCTGCTTGGCCAGCCCCTAACCTCAGAACTGGCCGCCATTTTGCTGGTGTACTTCGTACAGGGCATCTTGGGCCTAGCGCGGCTAGCGGTGAGCTTTTTTCTCAAAGACGACCTGGGCCTCACCCCTGCGGAGGTCGCTGCCCTCAGCGGTATCGCCACTCTGCCCTGGACGATCAAGCCTGTGTTTGGCCTGCTGTCAGATGGACTGCCGATTTTTGGCTACCGACGGCGGCCCTATCTCATTCTCTCTGGGCTGTTGGGCGCGGGAGCTTGGCTAGCGCTAGCCACGGTGGTGCAGACGGGGTGGGCTGCGATCGCAGCGATCACCCTCAGCTCCCTCTCCGTTGCCGTTGGCGACGTAATTGTGGATTCTCTCGTGGTAGAGCGGGCTCGGGGCGAATCCCTGGGCAACTCTGGTACGCTGCAATCCCTCGCCTGGGGCACCTCGGCGGTAGGGGGCATTCTCACCGCCTACTTGGGCGGGGCACTGCTTCAGCACATCAGCACCCGCGCCGTATTTGGCATTACCGCCACATTCCCGCTGATTGTGTCGCTAGTCGCGGTGCTCATTATCGAAGACCCAGCCGATTCTCCTAGCTGGGCAGTAGTGAACAACCAGGTCAAACAGCTTTGGCAGGCCGTGCGTCAGCGGGCGATCTGGATGCCTGCGCTATTCCTATTTCTTTGGCAGGCTACTCCTACCGCCGATGCCGCCTTCTTTTTCTTCACGACCAATGACTTAGGCTTTCAACCCGAGTTTTTGGGTCGGGTGCGGTTGGTCACCAGTCTGGCCGCCCTCCTAGGCATCTGGGTCTTTCAGCGGTTTTTGCGCACGGTGCCCTTTCGCACTATTTTTGCCTGGTCTACGGTGCTTTCTAGTGTGCTCGGCATGAGCATGCTGCTGCTGGTCACCCACGCAAACCGCAACTTGGGCATTGGTGATGAGTGGTTTAGCCTCGGCGACAGTTTAGTGCTCACCGTGATGGGCGAAATTGCCTTCATGCCAGTGTTGGTGCTCTCAGCGCGGCTCTGTCCCCCCGGCGTAGAGGCCACCCTGTTTGCGCTGCTGATGTCGGTGGTCAACCTAGCCGGGCTGCTCTCCCACGAACTGGGAGCGGTGCTGACCCACTGGCTCAGCGTCACAGAGACCAACTTCGACAACCTTTGGGAGCTGGTGCTAATCACTAATCTCACCACGCTGCTGCCTTTGCCCCTGCTGTTTTTGCTGCCCAACACCTCTTCCCAGGGAGTTGGCGATCGCGACGAAGACAATGGCGAAAGTCTTCCCCCGGCAGATACGCCCATGGGTTCAACAAGTTTATTCTCAACCCATGTAACTGAGCACCCAGTAACCGTGGGCGATTCCGGACCGGAACGCTACGCGAAGCGAGAGTGACCGATAGCCCTGTTGCATCGTTTCGCGAATGAACCCTAGAGTTTTCCACAGTTTTTTCCCCAGCTCTACCGCCTTATCTTCTCCATCTCCTTTACTTTTCTAACTACTCCACCATGACTGCGACCCAACCTCGTTCCACCGCCGCCACCTTCTCCGTCGAAGACTGGGGCAGCGGCTACCGCTCCCAACCCCATGAATACAGCTACTGGATTGACGATATTGAGGGCACCATCCCTACCGATCTAGAGGGCACTCTGTTTCGCAATGGCCCAGGCCTATTCGAGATCAATGGCCACCGCGTCAAGCACCCCTTCGATGGCGACGGCATGATCAGCAGCATCGCCATTCAGGACGGGCGGGCCTACTTTCGCAACCGCTTTGTGCGCACGGAGGGCTACGTAGCCGAGCAGCAGGCTCAAAAACCGCTCTATAAAGGCGTCTTTGGCACCCAAAAGCCCGGTGGCCCCTTGGCCAATGCCTTTGACCTCAAGCTTAAAAACATCGCCAACACCAACATAGTTTACTGGGCCGACAAGCTGCTGGCCCTGTGGGAAGCCGCCGAACCCCATCGGCTAGACCCCGCTACCCTCGACACCCTGGGATTGGACTACCTGAATGGCCTGATTGCCCCCGGCGGCTCCTTCACAGCCCATCCTAAAATTGACCCTGGCCACCACGGCGACCAGCGGCTGGTGGGTTTTTCAGTTAAAACCGGACTTTCCAGCACCATTACCCTCTACGAACTCGACGCCCAGGGCAATGCTCTCAGCCAGCACAGCCATAGTATTCCTGGCTTTGCTTTCATCCACGACTTTGCCCTTACCCCCAACTACGCCATCTTCTTCCAAAACCCGGTGAGCTTTGGGCCACTGCCCTTCTTGCTAGGTTTTAAAGGGGCCGCAGAGTGCATTAGCTTCAACCCCAAGCAGCCCACCAAAATTCTGCTGGTGCCCCGCAACGGTGATCCCATGCAGGTGATAGAGACCGACCCCTGCTTTGTGTTTCACCATGCCAATGCCTTTGAACAAGACGGCCAGGTGACCATCGACTCCGTTTGCTACGAAAATTTCCCGTCTTTAGACGGCAGCGACTACCTTGAGGTTGACTTTGACCATGTTCCGGCTGGGCAGCTCTGGCGCTTTACGGTGGATGTAGCAGCAGGTACCACCCAGGTCGACACGCTGGCTTCCCGCTGTGTGGAGTTTCCCACCCTGCACCCCGACGCTGTGGGTCGGCCCTACCAACATCTATTTATAGGAACAGCCCATGGGTCTGAGGGCAACGCACCGCTGCAAGCCCTGCTCAAGCTTGACACCCACACCGGTGAAACCCAGCTATGGAGCGCTGCCCCGCGCGGGTTTATGGGCGAGCCTTTGTTTGTGCCGCGTCCGCAGGGCCAGGGGGAAGATGACGGCTGGGTGCTGGTGTTGATGTATAACGCCGAGCGTCGCTGCTCTGACCTGGTGATTTTAGAGGGGCGCGCCATTGCCGCTGGCCCTGTGGCCCGGCTCAAGCTACCCCACCATGTGCCCTATGGCCTGCACGGCAACTTTGTGCCCCAGTACTTTGGCCCCGACCACAGCTCAGAGAATGCTCAAGGTTAGAATTAATCTAACTAGAACTGTAAGGGTTGCTGCTAATGGCCTCTGCTTCCCCTGCTAAAGCCGCCCAGGAGCCTTTTATTGCGGTGATGCGAGAGCTGGCGCGGGCCTACCAGGCGTTTTCGGCTTACTCCGACGCCCATGTGCGGCAGTTTAACCTGACTCCTGCCCAGTTTGATGTGATTGCTACCCTGGGTAACACCCAGGGCATGACCATGGGCGACATTGGCGAAAAAACGCTGATTACCAAGGGCACTCTGACCGGGGTGATCGATCGCCTAGTGCAGAAGCAGCTAGTTCAGCGATCGACCCCCGCAGACAATCGCCGCAGCGTCATTGTGCAGCTAACGCCCGAGGGAAACCGTGTCTTTGAGGACGTGTTTCCAGCCCATATTGCTCACCTCAAAGAGCGCTTTGATCATTTAGATGGGGACAATCTGGAGCAGTTGCGGGTGCTGCTAGTGCAGCTGCGGCAGGCGTTTTAGCGGTGGGTTGCTTATTCGTCATGCGCTTCCGATTATCTCGGCCGAAGGACAGGGTCATCTATTGAAAGGTGCAGTCTGATCCACACCTTGAGAATGAGGGATGTAACAGCGAAGTTTAAGAAGATCAGTAATCTCCCCAATCCAGGTTTTCTGCCATGACTCTCACCGGAAGGCATATTTCTTACTGGATTGATTCGACCTTGCCTTCTACCTACCCGGCCCTGAGTCAGGATGTAACGGTAGATGTTGCCATAGTGGGCGGTGGGCTAGCTGGGGTGATGACCGCCAAGCTGCTCAAGCAGGCTGGGAAGACCGTGGCGCTGATTGAGGCCGATCGCATCGGGCAAGGCACCTCGGGCCACACCACCGCCAAAGTATCTGCCCTACAACAGCTGATCTATGCGGATTTAATTGACCAGCACGGCACCGAGAAAGCCCAGCTCTACGGAGAGTCGAACCAGGCCGCGATCGCCTGCCTAGCCGAGTTAATCGCCGCTGAAAACATTGACTGCAACTTTGAACGTAAGGCTAATTACACCTTCGCCACCGATCAGGCCGGGCTAGAACAGATCAAAGACGAAGTCGAAGCCGCCTTGGCCATTGGACTACCGGCCAGATTTGTCGAGAGCGTAGACCTGCCACTATCGGTCACTGGAGCCATCATGCTGCCTGGGCAGGCGCAGTTTCACCCGCGCAAGTTCATGCTGGCGATCGCGGCCACCCTGCCCGGCAACGGTAGCCACGTCTTTGAGCAAACCCGAGTAGACACCGTCAAAGATGACGGCCCTGGCCGCGTAATCACCCAAAATGGGCCGACGGTCATCGCTCAAGACGTGGTAGTTGCCACCAACCCGTCCATTCTGGATATTGGGCTTTTCTTTGCCAAGAGCTATCCCCAGCGGTCTTACCTGGTTGGGGGGCACATCGACGCTAACCGTGCTCCCCAGGGCATGTACATTGGCGTCGGCGAAGGCTACCGCTCCATTCGCACCGCTCCTACAGACGACGGCGGGCTGCTGCTGCTGGTCGGCGGTGAGGGCCACAAAGTCGGCCAAGACGACGCCACCGACGAACGCTACCAGTGTTTAGAAGACTTTCTGCGCAACCACTTCGGGGTCGAACCCGCTTATCGCTGGTCAAGCCAAGACTATAAATCCTTCGACAAGCTGCCCTACATCGGCAAGCTCACCCTGGCCCATCAGCACACCTACGTCGCCACCGGGTTTAGCCTCTGGGGCATGACCAAGTCAGCGATCGCCGGCATGGTGCTGACAGACAGCATTTTGGGCCGTGAGAACCCCTGGGCAGATCTCTACGACGCCACCCGTCCGACGCCCTTGGTCACCAAGACCTCAGTTCAGCAAAATTTGGATGTTGGATCGCACTGGGTGGGCGATCGCTTCAAAGGCCTGTTTGACTCCACCGATAGCGTCACCTCTGGGGAAGGCAAACTTGTCACCCACAAAGGGGCCAAAGTTGCCGCCTACCGCGACGACAACGGTCAGCTGCACACCGTTTCTGCTGTGTGCCCCCACCTCGGCTGCATCGTCGCCTGGAACCAGGCCGAGAAAAGCTGGGATTGCCCCTGCCACGGCTCCCGCTTTAGCTGCGACGGCAAAATTCTCCACGCCCCCACCGTCAAACCGCTGGAGCAGAAAGTCTGTCATTAATCTCGGCGCATCGCCCCTGTGCCCTTGCTGAGGTGATGCGCCACCACTCCCAGGCCCGTGCGACAATAGCGGCGTCTTTTAGCCTAGATTTTCCCATGAGTGGCGACACTATCTTCAGCAAAATCATCCGCAAAGAGATTCCAGCCAATATCGTCTACGAAGATGATCTCTGCCTCGCATTTACCGACATCACGCCCCAAGCTCCTACCCACATTCTGGTTATCCCCAAAAAGCCCATCCCAAACTTGTCGGATGCAAGCACTGAAGATAAAGAACTGTTGGGCCATTTATTGCTAACTGTTAAGCAGGTGGCCGATCAGGCAGGTTTAACCGAGAACGGTTATCGAGTGGTCATCAACACCGGCAATGATGGTGGACAAACCGTTTTCCATCTGCACTTGCATCTGCTTGGTGGGTGTAGCCTAGATTGGCCACCGGGCTAAGTTAACGCTTATTCAAGTCCAGCAGTAGAAATTTGCCTTTGATGGCGTTACAACTTCGAGCTGGACTTGGACTATTTACTTTTGTGCAACGAAATAAACTTTCTTTTATCACGGTTTTCTCTAGAAAAGAGAAACTTTACACTGCATATGGATAGGTCACTCGACAAAGTCCAGATCGGGGCTTTAGCTTCCCGCAGATATTTTTTTACTTCTGGACTTGGATCTGTAGCGGCGCATCCATCATCCATTTTTCGTTGTTATTCATTGGACTCTTACTATGACTACTTCTCTTCGCGCCCGCGATAGTGCGGGCGCTTGGGAGCAGTTTTGTCAGTGGATTACCAGCACCGAGAACCGCCTGTATGTGGGCTGGTTCGGCGTACTGATGATCCCCACGCTGCTTGCTGCCACCACCTGTTTCATCATTGCGTTTATCGCTGCCCCTGCAGTTGATATTGACGGCATCCGTGAGCCCGTAGCTGGCTCTCTGATGTACGGCAACAACATCATCTCTGGTGCGGTTGTGCCTTCCTCTAACGCTATCGGTCTGCACTTCTACCCCATCTGGGAAGCCGCTTCCCTCGATGAGTGGCTGTACAACGGTGGCCCTTACCAGCTAATCATTTTCCACTTCCTCATCGGCGTCTTCTGCTACATGGGTCGCCAGTGGGAACTCTCCTACCGTCTGGGCATGCGCCCCTGGATCTGCGTCGCTTACAGCGCTCCTGTGTCTGCTGCAACCGCTGTGTTCCTCATCTACCCTCTGGGTCAAGGCTCCTTCTCTGACGGCATGCCTCTGGGTATCTCTGGTACCTTCAACTTCATGCTGGTGTTCCAAGCTGAGCACAACATCTTGATGCACCCCTTCCACATGTTGGGTGTAGCGGGTGTGTTCGGTGGCTCCCTGTTCTCCGCCATGCACGGTTCGCTTGTGACCTCGTCTCTGGTGCGTGAGACCACCGAGACCGAGTCTCAGAACTACGGCTACAAGTTTGGCCAAGAAGAAGAGACCTACAACATCGTGGCGGCCCACGGCTACTTCGGTCGTCTCATTTTCCAATACGCCAGCTTCAACAACAGCCGCAGCCTGCACTTCTTCTTGGGTGCGTGGCCTGTGATTGGTATCTGGTTCACCTCCCTGGGCATCAGCACCATGGCGTTCAACCTGAACGGGTTCAACTTCAACCAGTCGATTCTGGACTCACAGGGTCGCGTGATTGGCACATGGGCGGATGTGATCAACCGGGCGAACCTGGGTATGGAAGTGATGCACGAGCGCAATGCTCACAACTTCCCCCTCGACCTGGCTTCTGCCGGTGAGGCTACCCCCGTTGCACTACAGGCTCCTGTAATCAACGGTTAGGTTACGAATTTGGGTGGGGTTAGCGCCTCGCCTATCCTGTGAACAGGTCGAATGAAGGTATGAAACGCCCCAGAACTCTGGGGCGTTTTTTGTTGGCTAGGGGCTGGGAAAAAAGGCTTGGTCGAGAATTTGGGCCAGGGTATAGGGGCAGTCTGCGGAAAAAGTGCTGTAGTCGAGACCGGTTTCTTGCACGGCTAGGTCTTGGCCAAGCTGATAGGCGATCGCAAGCGCTTCTGCTAAATATGGCTTTAGGCTGGGGTTATCGCTCAACACTAGCTGAACCTGAGTACGCTGCTCCCGAATGGTGGCCCGCCAGCTATTGCCCCGTTGCTCTGGTTGGTATTGCCACTTCAGCAGATGCCCCAACAGCACACTTAGTCGATTTCTCAGTTCTTGCCGTTCCCGCCGTCCCAAGTCTTGCAGTTCCTCTACGAGATGGGGTAGATCGAGCTTTTCCCAAAGGTTTTGCTCTAGCAGCTTGGTTTGCTGCTGAGTCCAAGCGTAGAAATCTGTCTCATAAAGGCTGGCCATAGCATGTGCCTGTATTGCAAGCCGAACTTTCGCAAGTTGAACTATAGCTCATCATAAAAGAAGCGACCCAGGATAGTTGGGGTGGTTCACAGATGTCACAGTTCCCGCCTCGTATTCACATTCTGTTGGCCCGCCAGGCACCCGTTGGCTTAGTGATCCGCAGGGGGCCATCGAAGAGCGTGGCGACTATGCTTTGGGATCGCGATCGCGACACCTTCCACCTCGGCCAATGGCTCAAAGGGCGCATCTATGAGCGCCGCAGCGATATCTCACCCGACGGCAAACATGTCATCTACTTCGCTATGAACGGTAAATGGCAATCGGAGTCGCGAGGGTCGTGGACAGCAATTTCGCGAGTGCCGTATTTGAAGGCGATCGCATTTTTCCCGAAGGGTGACTGCTGGCATGGCGGGGGCCTATGGACTGGGAAGACAAAATACTGGCTGAATGACGGCTACGGCCACGCACAGTTGCACAACACATCATCTCTGCAACGAGACATCCAGTACCAACCCGAGGGTGGCTGCGGTGGCGAGTGCTTGAGCGTGTATTACCCCCGCCTGCTACGAGATGGCTGGACCTGGATTGATCGCATCAAGGTTAGACAGTGGCAGGACAAAGACATTTTTGAGAAGCCCATCGGTCAGGGCTGGACGCTGCGCAAGATTGCCCACGCAGAAGTTGGTGCCCCAGTGGGCAAGGGCTGCTATTGGGATGAGCATGAACTAATTGGCCCTGACTCAGCCACAGCCATGGCCTGCCCCACCTGGGAATGGGCCGAGATGGACAATCAACGGCTGGTTTGGGCGGCTGCGGGCAAGCTTTACGCCGCCCAAGTCCGCAAAGACGGACTGACCAATGAAACTGTGTTATTTGACTTTAATGACATGGTATTTGAAGCCATCGAGGCTCCGTACTAGTTCTAGATAGCGTTTAGTAATACAATGCATTCGCCTAGATACGGACAGGAAATACCGATAAATGAGGAATTACGGCTTTAAGGCGATGCAAAAACCAGGCTGGTCGTTGGATCGTCGCGATCCTCAGTTTATTGAAGCCTTTCAGCCGGTTTGGGCTTGGCTATACGAGCATTACTTTCGCGTTCAGACCCAAGGATGGGAGCGGATCCCTGAGGGCCAGGTAATGCTGGTGGGATCCCACAATGGTGGGTTAGGGGCACCCGACATGTTTATGATGGTCTACGACTGGGTGCGGCGCTTTGGTGCCGATCGCCTCGTCTACGGTCTGATGCACCCCAAGGTGTGGCAGGCCTGCCCACCTGTGGCTAGTCTAGCCGAACGGGCTGGGGCGATCGCCGCCCACCCCAAAACAACCTTAGCCGCCCTCGATCGCGGTGCCAGCATTTTGGTGTATCCCGGCGGGGCGCAGGATGTCTTTCGTCCGTTTTATCAGCGCGATCAGATTCGGCTGGGCGATCGCAAAGGGTTTGTCAAAATTGCCATTCAGCGCCATATTCCCATCGTGCCTGTGGTCTCCTGGGGTGCCCACGAAACGCTGCTGGTGCTAACCGACATCTACCCGCTCGTAGAACGCCTCCACGAGTTGGGCATGCCCTGGCTGCTGGGCATCGATCCGGAGGTGTTCCCTGTGTATCTGGGGCTGCCTTGGGGCATTGCGTTTGGACCGCTGCCCAATATTCCCTGGCCCCGGCCCATAGCCACCCATGTTGGCGCACCGATCTACTTTGAGCGCTATGGAGCAGAGGCGGCGCGCGATCGCACCTACGTAGATGCCTGCTACTGGCAGGTTCACCATAAAATGCAGCACGATCTTAACTACCTAATTGGTAAGCACAGCGGCGAGTGAGGGCAAACGCCCAGGCGTTGGTAGAAAGGTCTGCTGACAGCGCAAGTAAGGGGCGCTGTGCGATGGGTGGGCCTTGGAGCAGTTGCCTACCATCCCCCGATAAGATTGAGAAATTAATGTAGTTCCAAGCGGTGCAATTCGGTCTCATTCAAAAGTGATTGAATTGCTTGCTCTCCAGAGCGAAGTAACGCTTCAATTCGGCTGGTTGGCGCGTTTCCACATCGCAACCACACCACTTTAGGAGGAGCCCCATACAGCCGGCTCCTCTCTAGAAAATCAGCATCCTTGGTCACAATACAGAAATCGTTGAGTTTAGCAAAATCCCAAATTTCGGTATCTGTCTTCTCGGCAAGACCCTTAAGCTGCACATGGCTAGCTTCCGGAAAAATATCAGCTAATCGATTCACCAGCTTTCGACTTAGGTTTTGGTCAAACAGCAGTTTCAAGCAGCACTCACTGAAGCAACTAAGCGATGATCACGGTCAGCCGCAAACTCCAAACAGGCCCTAATATCGGTTTCCGTTAGCTCTGGGAAGTCATCAATGATTTCAGCAGTCGACATACCAGCGGCTAACCAACCCAACACGTCGTAAACCGTAATCCGCATCTGGCGAATGCAGGGTCTGCCGCCGCGCTTATCGGGCTCGATTGTAATGATCTCGCGATAGCTCATATGCGGGTAAGGTGCTTGTGTACGCTCAAGTCTAGAGTAGACCAACACCTTGCAGCAAAGACGAGCAGCCATTAGACAGTTCAACCGAAGAGGTTGCCAATCGCTTTAAAGCCTCGTCGCGACAATCTACCCCCGAATTTGCACAGGCATCACTAGATAGGTAATCTTAGTTTCCCCCAGAGGCACAAACACCGCTGGGCTAGTCGCCGCATTGCACTGCATTTGCACCTCGGTGGTGTCAAACGCTTTTAGCCCATCCAGCAGATAGCGCACGTTAAAGGCAATATCTAGCTCATCCCCGCTCACCTGAGCGGGCAGTTCTTCGTGCCCGCTGCCGACTTCTTGAGCTTCAACCGAGAGGGCGATGCTCTGATCGCCGGGGTTGAGGGTAATTTTGATGATGTCGTTCTTCTGGCTAGCCAGCACAGCAATGCGTTCCAGGCTGGCCATCAACCCTTTGCGATCGACTGTCACCTGGCGGGCAAACTGCTTCGGCAGCAGCTGCCGGTAATTGGGATACTGCCCTTCGAGCAAACGGGTAGTGAGGCGCTGTGCTCCCAGATCAAACAGCACCTGGGTTTCATCGAGCCGCAGGGCTACCGGCTCATTAGAGGTGTAGCCCTGAATCATGCGCTCTAGCTCACGCAGCGCCTTGGCAGGCACGGTGACATCCATCACTGGGGTATCGGTGGCTGATTCGTCGGTGGTTTGCACCACAGATAGGCGGTGGCCATCGGTGGCGGCAAACTCTAGGGCATCAGTTGCAGAGAGCAAATGCACGCCGGTAAGCACCTGCTTGGTTTCGTCGCTGCTGGTGGCAAAAAGCGAGCCGCGTAGGCCACTGAGCAGTGCATCAGCAGAGAGCGAAATCGCTTCGCCATCTTCTACTGTGGGCAGAGAAGGGTAGTCTTCGGCACTTAGGCCTCGTACCTCGTAGCGGCCAGAGGACGAGGTGAGGGTAACAGTAGTGCTATCGCCCTCAGACTCTAGGGTGATGTCTTCGTTTGCCAAGCGAGAAACGATATCGCCCCAGAGCTTAGAGGGCAGGGTGAGTGTGCCGGGTTCTTCGACCTGAGCGCTAAAGCGGCTTTCAATGCCCAGCACTTCGTCAAAGCCCACCAGGGTAACCGACTGGCTCTCAATATCGGCCTTGACCAAAATGTTGGCTAGCACAGGGCGGCTAGGGCGAGACGACACCGCGCGGCTCACCGACGACAGCTGGGCACTCAGCTCGTTCTGGGGGCAGATAAACTTCATGGCAACGGGAAAAAAGAAACGCAACTGGAGCAGAATTCCACCTTCGCAGATGCATTTGCAAGGGTGGGCTGGATTCCGTACTAGCAGTATCTCACCTTTGCAATGGATTCCCGGTTAAACCGTTCTTTTTACAGAATTTTGAAGGGCTGGATCCCTTTACCTGAGAGCTTTATAGCGTTTTTGAAAGCAGATACTTTTCGATTGGGCGTTCATCCTACCACCCTTTTTTGTTCCCCTCAACGCTGCCCCTGTTAAGTAAGGTCTGCCTTCCGGAAGAAGAAAATTTAAAAGATAGTCGTAGTAGTAGAGCCTGTGAAAACTGTGGATAACCCTTGAAGAGTCTGACAACTATAGGCTGCGCTGCTAACTCCGCTGGGGAAAACACCTGGAAAAAGATCTGAGGTTTCCACACCTTTGGAAGCCACTGCACCAACGTTCCCCTAGAACGAGAGGTTATCCCCTTTAAAGACAGGGTTTTCCACAGTTTTTCCGCTGTTTTCCCCAGGGAGATTGGAAAAAAAGATCACGAATTGTTACATTTCCTTCAATCTACGGCTTGTTTGGGATCCCAAACAGTGCTTTGAGGTAATCGTACACCTTTCGTCTAGATTTTGGAAGAGACTTTTTGCTAAATGGGATCCCAAACAGCTGATTTATGACAATCCTACACCTTTTGTCCAGATCTTGGGAGATCTTCTTGGCTGATGGGATCCCAAACAGCTGATTTGTAACAATCCTACACCTTTCGTCTAGATTTTGGAAGAGACTTTTTGCTAAATGGGATCCCAAACAGCTGATTTATGACAATCCTACACCTTTTGCCTGGATATTAGAAGAGCTTTTTTGCTAAATGGGATCCCGAACAGCTGATTTAAGGTAATCCTACACCTTTTGTCAGTGTTAGAAGAGCTTTTTTGCCAGATGGGATCCCGAACAGCTGATTTAAGGTAATCCTACACCTTTTGTCAGTGTTAGAAGAGCTTTTTTGCCAGATGGGATCCCAAACAGTTGCTAAGACAGTTTTGTATGAGCACCTTGGATAGAAGGAAATCGTTTGTCCCTGTTAAGGGCACACGGATATACGTCCAGAGGACTCGCGATGTCTGTGTGGGATACCTTCCTACTGCGGAAAAATTTAAATTAGGCGACGCCTGCGGTGACAGGTGTTTGGGTGGGGCTGAGGATTGCGGTTTTCATCACCAGTACAGAGCAGGTGGCGCGGTGCATGACGTGGTTGCTGACGCTGCCGAGCACCAGTTCTGACAAGCCGGTGCGGCCCCGGTTGCCGATGAGGATCAGGTCGGCTCCCCATTCTTGAGCGGCTTTGCAGATGACGATCGCTGGGGTGCCAATCAACTGCCGAAACTCGGTTGGGACTCCCGCCGTATTGGCGGTGGCGGCATAGCGACGCAGGCGATCGAGGCTCTCATGTTCATAGCGCGTCCAGGCTTGTCGCCAGGCCTCTAGGTCAAGCTCAGTGCCGGGAGCCCAGTAGATATTGTTGAGCTGAGCCGACATGGGCAGGGGGCTGCTTTCTTCTTGATTGGACAGGCTGTGCACCAGCAGGAGTGCGCCATCGGTGGCCTGGGCTAGCTCAAGGGCTTGGTCAAATAAGGCGTCGCTGGCAGGGCTGTTGTCTAGGGCTACTAAGATCTTGCTGTACATGGGGTATCCTCCCGATAACTGAAGCGGATTGGGGGTGGAGCGAGGCGACCTAGGACAGCGGTCAATGGTGCTCTAGACGGGGTGTTAGCCAGCAGAGAAAGAGCACTAGCGCCAGGGCACCAAGTTCGGTGGCGAAATATAATGTGTCGTGGTAGGTCAGAGCTAGGAATAGCATGGGCCGATCCTCCCGGTGCCCGGCACCTTTAGGGAAGGTTCTTGGCAACCGATGCCCTTAATTCCATTGTCCTGCGGGGTCTTAGGATGTGCGAAGGACCGCAACGAAGCTTGATGTGCGATCGCATTTCATTACCTTCCGCCAGAGAAATGGGGGCTGCAAGTTGTGAGTGTTGAGGTTTAAGTTTTGGGTTCTCTCGGTCAAGCGCCAATTCAAAACTCAAAATTCAAAACTTAGAACTCCCTGCCTTCTAGCCTGGTACAGATGCCTCAAACGCCCGCCCATCTTCGCGGCAGATTTCAAAGATCATGTTGCGACCCGACAGCGCCACGATGGGCAGGCTGCCACCCGGCTCGGTCCACTGGCTGACCATGTAGAAGTTGTCTAAGCCGGGCAGACGTTTGGGCACACCTTTAATCATTAGCGGCAGAGTATCTTTGGTGAGCAGCCAACCGCAGCTGGCACCCTGCCAGTTGCCGGTCAATTTTTCGTAGCTGACAGGGGTAATGACATCCATATACTCGATAGCCGATCGCAGTCCGGGATAGAACTCTTCCATGCGATCGATCAAACGCTCGGCTTGTAGAGGGGCGTCGTCGCGGCCTTGCCAATCGCTGTAGTGGGTGGTGACCATCAGACTCACAATCGATTTGCCAGCAGGGGCCAGGGATGGATCAAAGCAATAGTGTTTGACGCCAATTTCGGCGTGGGGCTGGTTGGCGATCGCGATCGGCTCCTCTAGCAAATGCGTCACCCAGTGGGGCCGGTGCGAAAAATCCATATCTACCCCCAGCGACACCTGAAACTGGGAATGCAGTGGCAGGTGCCCGTCGTAGAGCTTCTCAACTCTGCGGTTGACGTACTCACCCTTGAGCAGGTCAAAGATCGTGCGGCGACCGTCGCAGGCAGAGATCACGCGGGCTGCTCGGTGCTCGTTGCCGTTGGTCAGGCGTACCCCTACGGCCTGGTCATGCTCCACCAGCACGCGCTCTACGGGTGTTGCGTAATGGATTTCGCCGCCTAGCTCTAGGTAGCGCTGCTCGATCGCACGGGAAAATGCGATCGCCCCCCCGACCGGCGAGCCCGCGTTGCCGTTATCTAAATAGGCCAGCAGCGACATGCCCACCATCACTGGCACATCGGGCCAGGCAAACATGTGGGGCATCGCCGATCGCAGAAAGGGATTTTTTGCCTGTCCTGCCAGGTCGCTCAGCGACAGCTGACTCCACTTGCCCAGCACCCCCATAAACGGCAGCACCTGCTTGCCCAACCGCGCCCAGTCTGCCGCCGTCATCAGCGACTTGGGCTTTTGCTGCAACATCGACAGGTCGAAGTTCTTAAAGGTGCGCACCCCCTTGCAGAAGCCCTCGATCAGCTTGGCATCTTCAGGGGCCAGAGCCAGCAAGTGCGCTTGCAGTTCGTCGGGCTGGCTATGCACCCGCAGCACCTCCCCCTGGGAGCCGTGGATCTGCATGAACTCCGCCTGGTTGGTAAACTCGATGCCCTCAAAAGCACCCAGCTCGCGCCACAGCTCGTAGAAGGGCTGTCCCTCCCCCGTGCCAAAGATGTAGTGAATGCCAGCGCCAAAGGTGTAGCCCTGGCGCGTCCATGCCGTACAGAGCCCTCCCGGCTGGTCGTGGGCCTCAACAATGACGCTGCGGTAGCCATTCATTTGGGCGTAGCACCCGGCGGCCAGCCCCGAAATGCCAGCGCCAATGATGATGATGTCTGCGGTGGGGGCCATAGGGTGAAAGAAAGAAGAATAAAGATTGAACTGGGGAAGAGCTTGATGAACTGAAGTTTTGAAACGCTTGAGGAGCCTAATCGATGCTTTGCTTGCACCTATAGATAGATGGTGAGAAGCGATCGCTACCTAACGCTAGATCGCAACGGTGAACAGCCGGCCAGGCTTCAGAATTTTTGAGGAAATCAAGCTTTCGCTCTGCGCTAAATGGCTGGATTGAATGGGGTGCGATCGCCCCACACCCGAGTTTGCCCGTTTGACTGGGCACCCTAAAGGCCAAATCAAGGAAATTGCATCATGCTAGCAAGGGTTTGGAGCGCGGCACTGGTGGGCATCGATGCCCTCAAAGTTGGGGTCGAAGTCGATATTTCTGGTGGTCTGCCCGGTGTGGTCGTCGTGGGCCTGCCCGATACCGCCGTGCAAGAATCCCGCGAGCGGGTTAAGGCCGCGCTCAAGAATGCTGGCTTTCCCTTCCCCATGCGCAAGGTGGTGATCAACCTCACCCCCGCCGACCTGCGCAAAGAAGGCCCCATTTTTGACCTGCCCATCAGCGTGGGCATTCTCGCCGCCTCTGAACAGGTGAATACTGACGCCCTCAACGACCTGCTGTTCTTAGGGGAAGTCTCCCTCGACGGCAGCCTACGGGCGGTGGCTGGCGTACTGCCGATCGCAGCAGCAGCGCAAAAACTCGGCATTCGCGGTCTGGTGGTGCCCACCGACAACGGACGCGAGGCCGCTGTGGTGCCAGGACTCACAGTCTATAGCTTCAGCCACCTGTCCGAGGTAGCCGATTTTCTCAACAATCCATCGAGCCACAATCCCGTGGTGGTCGATACCAAACTGGCGATGAACTCCGCTCCAGACGCGCTGGATTTGCGAGATGTCAAAGGCCAAGCCCAGGCCCGCCGTGCCCTGGAGATTGCTGCGGCGGGTGGCCATAACTTGGTTTTTGTCGGCCCACCAGGCAGCGGTAAGACTATGCTGGCCCGTCGTTTACCCTCGATTCTGCCGCCGCTGCAATTTGAAGAAGCCCTAGATGTGACACAGATTCACTCTGTGGCGGGTCTGCTAAAGGAGAAAGGAACACTGGTGAATACGCGCCCCTTTCGCAGTCCTCACCACTCTGCCTCTGGTCCCTCATTAGTCGGCGGCGGCAGCTACCCCAAGCCAGGGGAAATCTCTCTGGCCCACCGAGGCATCCTTTTCCTGGATGAACTGACAGAATTTAAGCGCGACGTGCTGGAGTACTTACGCCAGCCTCTTGAGGATGGCTACGTCACCATTACCCGCACCCGCCAGTCTGTCGTCTTCCCCGCTCAGTTCACCCTGATTGCCAGCACCAACCCCTGTCCCTGCGGTTTCTACGGTGACTCGGTGCAGCCCTGCACCTGTAGCCCCCGCAGCCGCGAAAACTACTGGTCGCGCCTCTCAGGTCCCCTGATGGATCGGATTGATTTGCAGGTGGTGGTCAGCCGCATCAAGCCTGAAGAGATGACTCAGCACCAGCCGGGGGAGGCCTCAGAACCGGTGCGCGATCGCGTCCAAGCCGCCCGGCAACGCGCCCACGATCGCTTCAAAACTGAACCTGGCTTGCAGTGTAACGCCGACATGCAGAGCCGTCACCTCAAGCATTGGTGCCCGCTGGATGACACCAGCAAAACTCTGCTAGAGGGAGCCGTGCGCAAACTAGGGCTGTCGGCTCGCGCCATGGATCGCATTCTCAAAGTCGGCCGCACCATCGCTGATTTGGATGGCGCTGAGCACCTGCAAACCCACCACATTGCCGAAGCGATTCAGTACCGCACTATCGATCGCATGCAATGAAGTCATCTATGGCTTGAGATACCCCTTCGCTACAGACTCTTCAATCACCTCCAGCACGAAGGGCCATAGCTCTGGAGCACCTTTTTCTACCGGGGCCATACGCTGCATCACCTGGGCCTGGCAAATGCCGTGCTGCCTCCAGGTGCCGCCGCCGGTTTGCCAGTTGTGCAGCAGGGGTTGAATTCGATCGAGCGAGGCTGCAAAGCGGGCGGTGGGGCTGGCTTGGGCCTCAAACTCGTCCCACAGCTGGCGGAGATCTTGAGCGATCGCCTCGGGCAGCAGACCAAAGATGCGATCGGCGGCCCGCTGCTCACGCTCACCCTTGTCGTCATGCCCAGCGGCGTCATAACAGAAGGTATCGCCCGCATCGATTTCTACCAAGTCGTGAACAAGCACCTGGTGAATTGCCCGCTGCATATCTACCTCGGCGGGAGCGTATTCTGCCAGCACCAGGGCCATCATCGCCAGGTGCCAGGAATGCTCGGCACTGTTCTCGCGGCGGGAGGCATCCATCAGCTGGGTTTGACGCAAAACCTGCTTGAGCCGGTCGATTTCGACCACAAAAGCAATTTGTTGCTGGAGTCGTTGGCTGGTCATAGAGGCAAGTGTTATAATGGAGGGGACTCGGACCCATGCGGTCGCAACGCCCAAATCATGTCAGGACCGGAAGGTAGCAGCATTACGGGATGCTTGTGACAGGCGTGGACTCCGGGTCTTTTAGTTTGGCGCTTAAGTGGGACTTCGCTACACCATTTAAGCCGCTAGAGTAACGTAAGATTTCTGACTGTCCTCAATTTTGCTAGTTTTGCTTAGCCTGGGGCTAGGGGGGTGGGGTTTTCCGCCTTAGCCGGTGTGCCATTGCCCCTGGTCATTGGGCCAGCATCTTCTCTAAGCTGGCAATGTATACAGAGCAATGGGGAGGCTGCCAACTATGGCCAGTTTTGGAGATTTGGTGAAAAAGGCGTTTTATCTGGGAGTTGGGGTCGCTTCCTACGCAGGTGAGAAGGCGGGTGACACCCTCAAAGATTTGCGCGAGCAGACCCAGGGTATCGTCAATGAACTGGTGGCGCGAGGCGAGATCACGGCTGAGGAGGCCCAGCGCCTGGTAAATGAGATGGTCAACCGCGCCCAAGATGCGGCAGTTTCTCCCCCTGAAAACCTACCGCAGCCCCGACCCATTGAAATTTTGGACGACGATGCCCCTGTGGCTAACACTACGGAGGCCCAAACAGCCGCCCTGCGTGAGCAGGTAGCTACTCTGCGCCAAGAATTAGAAACTCTGAAACAAAAGTCGAGCAACTAGCCCCATGGATGACTGGTCTAAGCAATTGTTTGATGCCTTTGGCAATGCCGTGCAGGATTTTACCCAGCAGGTCTCTGAGGATACAGAGCGTTGGCTCGATAACCTGGTTGAACAGCTGGCTAGTGCTTCCGACGCTCTAGTGCAGAAGACGGATCAGTGGGCTGAGCAGGTGCAAGAAGCCATTGACCCTGAAATCGATCGCATTGCAGTCGAGTTCAACCATGTAGTAGAGCCGCTTCGAGTGACGGTCAATGCTGAAATTGACGATGTGGCTGATGAGCTCAACGAAATTTTAGGGCCACTGTTGGCGGGGCTCTCAGGCATTGACCAGTGGTTTGAAGAGGTCTCAGGCCCTTTCAACAGCACTGTGGAACCCCTGCTGCAAAACTATCCGGCCTGTGTAGGCTGTCGTAATTTCTGCGGCCAGTCCTACGGCGGCAATACGTTGGTGTGCGCTATGCACCCCTATGGCCCCGAAGAAGAACGTCAATGCTCCGACTGGGAAGCTGTCTGGCCGCAAACCAAGGATCAATAGACAGTAAGCGGGGTTTGATCTAGGTCAAACCCCGCTTACTTATTTAGCAGTGGAAAGAAGTGACCGACGGGGCCTTGCCCTTGGCCGATCGCTAGGGCATGCCTGAGGGCGTTGGTGACGTAGTCTTTGGCGGCTTTAACGGCGCTCAGCGGGTCTTTGCCTAGGGCCAGATTGGCGGCGATCGCCGCTGATAGCGTGCAGCCGGTGCCATGGGTATGTCTTGTTTCTACGACCTCAGCTTCTAAAATCACCACCTCGCGCCCGTCGAACCAGACATCGGTACTGCGCAGATCATCCATCATGCCGCCCCCTTTTACTAAAACGGCCTGGGGGCCGAGCTGGTGGATCTGGCGGGCTGCGGCCTCCATATCGGCCAGGGTAGCGATAGCTAAACCGCTGAGCAGCTGGGCCTCATAGCGGTTTGGGGTGAGAACGTGGGCTTGGGGAATCAGGTGGCGGGTCAGGGTGGCGATCGCATCGTCGTCAATTAGCTGCGCGCCCGTGCGTGACACCATTACCGGATCCACAACTACCGGGGTGGCATGGGGCAGAGACCCCAAAGCCTCGGCTACCGCCTGAATAATACCCTGATTGAGCAGCATGCCGGTTTTGACTCCTTGCACAGCAATGTCGCTGGTCACAGCTTCAATCTGGGCTATCACCGCTTCGGGTGGTAAGGGATCAACCCGCGTCACCCCCAGGGTATTCTGAGCGGTCACGCAGGTCAGGGCACTAGTGCCGTGGACCAGGTGAAAGGCAAAGGTACGCAGGTCGGCCTGAATGCCCGCCCCGCCGCCGCTGTCAGAACCAGCGATGGTCAGGGCCGCAGGCCAGGTAGGCGACATCGTCATGGCTAGCGGTTGCCGTTAGGCCGTCGCCGCTGCAAAAACTCGGGGATATCTAGGCCGGCCCCCAAACCGCCACCACCACTGTTGGCGGGAGGAGTGGCGGGCGGCGTAGCCAGGGTGCGCTTAAAGGGCGTAACACGGGCTACCTCAATCTCGGGCTGGGCTCCGGCGCGGGTGTTAAAGCCAGTGGCAATCACCGTGATGCAGACTTCGCCCTGCATGCGCTCGTCGATCACCGCACCAAAGATAATGTTGGCATTGGGGTCGACCCCTTCATAAATAATCTCTGCAGCGGCATTGACTTCATGGAGGGTGAGATCTGACCCTCCAGTGATGTTAAATACGGCCCCAGAGGCACCATCGATGGAAGATTCGAGTAATGGGGAGGAAATGGCGGCGATCGCGGCTTCTCTTGCCCGTGACTTGCCCGAACCCATGCCAATACCCATCAGAGCCGTGCCCGCATCGGCCATAATCGCTCGCACGTCGGCAAAGTCAACGTTGACTAGACCGGGAATCGTAATAATGTCAGAAATGCCCTGCACCCCCTGGCGCAGAATGTCGTCAGCGGTGCGAAAGGCCTCTTGCACCGGGGTCTGCTCAGAGATCACCGATAGCAGCTTGTCGTTGGGAATAATAATTAGCGTATCGACCCGACCCTGGAGAGCGGCAATGCCCTCATCGGCTTGGTTCATGCGGCGACGTCCCTCAAAGGTGAAGGGGCGAGTGACTACGCCAACGGTTAGCGCTCCGGCTTCTTTAGCTACCTCGGCCACGATTGGGGCCGCGCCCGTGCCCGTGCCACCGCCCATGCCAGCGGTGATAAATACTAGGTCAGACTCTTCTAGGGCGGCGGCAATTTCTTCGCGCGACTCTTCGGCCGCCTTTTGGCCAATGGCAGGGTTCCCCCCAGCGCCGAGTCCGCGGGTCAACTTTTGACCGATGTGCAGGCTATTGGTCTGGGTGGTGTTGTCGAGGGCCTGGGCATCGGTGTTGATGGACCAAAACTCGATCCCCGACAGGCCGCTGCTAATCATGCGGTTAACGGCATTACAGCCACCGCCGCCGACCCCAATTACCTTAATGCGGGCGACGCTGCTGGGCAAAGCCGTGTTGTTGGTGTACGTTTCTCCGGGCATAGCTCTGGCATTGTGGGGTTGACTGGAGTTAAGCTCGCCGTGGCTAAACGGGTTAGACGGGCCAGCGAAGGCGGTCACAACATCAGCCGACCGAATCAGGTCAGAGGTTGCAGCCTCAGCCTGATGAGTCGAGTAAGACTCGTAGTCAGCGTTGCTGTGGCCAGCACCATTGCCGTGGGGGTTGTCGGGGGTCATAGAGTTGGAGGCCGTAGACAATATATATTAATTACCCGTACTACTAGATAACCGAAGATAACACCTAAGCACTAAAAATCTAAACCCCGACTGATGCTAGACAACTATAGAGTACTTCACTGGAAAAAACCAAATTGCCTTGGCAAGTCTTAAACTACTCGATTTAACCATTGAAATAGGAAAAATGAACCCTTTTGGGTGAATAGCGTCATCCTTTATATATATCTATTCGGATGTAGGAGCGCTTCAGCAAACCGGGGTGTCTGCAGCGGTTTATGGGCTAGAGTTAGTGCTTGCTGGTGCTGCACTTTCTGGGTTGGCGGTGTCGACTACGGCGATCGAGGGCGCGTCGGGATTGCTGAGGTCGATGCGGGCTACCTCAGAATCGGTCAGCTGATTGGGCAGGTTGCGCATTTTGTCGAGGGTGGCCAGCTGCTGCTCTAGTTCTGGGCTGTAGGGTCCCAGGTAGACTGTGCCCAGGGCTGTCTCAAGCACCAGGTTGTTGGGGTCGTGCCAGTCAATCTCGGTAATGGCCACCGGGCTGCCGACAATAGTTTCATAGATCTGCGGCCAGTAGCGCTGGTAGTGGGGCTGAATGCCTCGCAGCTGGAGAGTGGGCAGCTGCGGTGAGGCGCTGCCTAAGCCAAAGCTGGCTAGGGGCATCCAGGCTCCATTGGCATCGAGCAATCCCGCCTGGAGATATTGCGTGTCGCTACTGTCGGCTTTGCCTACGGGCAGCACCACCGCTACGGGTACCCGCTCCTGCACCTTGATGTTGAGGCGTGGTGGCAGAAGCTGCCGGGTGACTTCTGCGCCGGTAATAGGGGCGCGATCGCGCAGTTGTCGAGCCAGCACCTCCGGCTCTACCTTCATTAGCGGCTGGGGGTAGGTCATCGGTATCAGACTTTGCACCATTTCGTCGCTGAGCAGTTCATTGCCTGTGACGTTAATTTGGGCAGAACTGTTAATCAGCCATACTGGGCGAGTGGCCCCCCAAAAAATGGCGGCTGTCAGCCCCGAAAGTGCCCAAAACCGCCAGAGCGCTTGGCTAATCGAAACGCGCCGCCGGCGGCGGAGGGTTTTTCGCCGGGTCTTGAGTTCATCGCGAGACAGGGAAGAAACACGGGTCATGGCATCGGGGGTGAGGGCTAGGCAGCCCGGCGATCGGAGTTACTGCAAAGTACAGCCTGGGGTTTGAGCGGGCTAAAATCCCCGCCAACGCCGAGCTGGCGCTAAGCTGATGCCGATTTTAGCGCCTGTAGAGATTGATGCAACGCTTTTTCCCAGCGGCGGGCCAGATCGCCGTCGGTAAAGGGAATGCGGTAGGTTTCGCCGGTGGCGGTGGTCAGAGCTAGCTCGACCGTTTTGCCTGTAGGGCTCGCCTGGTCGGCGGGCACCGTTTCTCCATTGATTTCGAGTTGCAGGGTGGTCACCTGCTGTAGCGACAGCGTGGTGAGGTCGATAGGTCCCTGGCGGGTGGGCCGGCCCCAAGTGAGCTCATCGCCCCGCTGCCCCAGCATCGAGCGAATGTCATACTTGCTGCGATCGAACTCGGTGGCCCACGCTTCGTAGGCCTGCACCTTTTGAAACTCGTGCCAGCCCGCCCAGGCCAAGCCTATAAACACCCCCAGCAGGGGCAGCCACAGAAGTCCTCGTTCCATAAAATTGTGTACCTCGCGGGTTAGCAGTCGGCTGAGCAGGTTCACGGGTGGCCCTAGGTGCGGTTAGATTGCCCGAGAATGAGGAGTTGAAGCCGCGATCGCTGGCGTCTCATTGCCTCGATTCCTCTGGCTCAGCCGTGAGCACCTGTCCTATAAATTGTAAAGTCTTGCAACAGCTGCCGACAGAACTTCCTGGCTCCATGAAAAAGTGGGCCTAAGGCAATTGATTTGCTGTTCTACTGCATTTATGGAGGCTGGTACATTGGCATTCCTACCAATTTTAGCTGCGGTTCCGCATACGCCCGACTGGAGCCCTAAGGTGGCCGTCGTGATGATTCTCTGCAATATTTTGGCCATTGTCATTGGCAGACTCAGGATTAAATACCCCAGCGCACCGCCGGCAATGCCTGGCGGTGCGCTGTTTGGCAACCTTGGCCTGCCGGCAGTGCTGGCCAGCGCCAGCTTTGGCCACCTAATTGGCACTGGGGTAATTTTGGGCCTAGCGAATCTGGGTGTCCTTTAGTCCAGATTGGGTCAGCTTTTTAATCCCCAGGAAGGTTACTTAACTTTCCTGGGGATTTGTTTTAGGGCTAGGCAAGCTCACTGTGCGCAGTAACAGAGAGATTTGGAGGTGGTGCAGGGAGTGCGATCGCACTCGGCAGCCCCGCCTATTAGTGCGCAAATAAGGTGGCCCAAGCGCAACCATTGCCAAGAGCCGGATTTGATAGTCTGCCCTAGCTTTTTCCTGCTGCTTGCTATGTGACGGTTTAGGAACGGTTATGCGTCGGCCTCTAGGCTCTTTTGACGTCCTGCCCAAGTGTGGTGGGCTGTTCTAGAGGTTAAGGATCGGTGTCACGGGGTTAGGCGTCGATGCCAGGGTAGCGAATGGATTTGAGATACCAGAAGGCCACCGCTAGGGGCAGCACGTAGCGATCCCAGGGAATGGCCTTCATCATGATCAGGGCATTGAAGGTAATCATCCAAAACAGCAGATCTGGCTTGGCAAAGCGCAGGCAGGTGAGCAGGGCCAGGCCGTAGTACATCGCCATCACCAACCCGTAAAATGGCAGCAGATCGGCCACCTTGCCCATGTTGCCGTAGGGGGTGTCTAGGGGCGGAAACACTAGGCAGACCACGAGCAGGCTCGCCGCAATCAGCAGCCATTTTTGCCAGTGGTGGCGCAGGGTTTGTAGGGGAGCAGTGGGGCGAAACAGCAAAAATTCTGGAATCACAATGTAAGCCCCGACAAAGGCGAGAAAGTTGATCGCCCCGCCGGGGGTGAGGGCCAGGGTGCTCTTTTGCACATCGGGCGATTTGTCGGCGATCGCATCGGCGGGGGCCAGCCCACCAAACAAGGCTACCCAGCCCAAAAACGACAGGCTAGCTACAGCCGGGGCCAGCCAACGCTGGTGCTGGCTGGTGCTAACGGGCTGCCCCTGCCGGTACTGGTTGGCGATCGCTAAAAACTCGTAGGTGGCGATCGCCGCCGGAAAGGCCAGCATGTACTGCCGCGAGGCGATCGCTAGCACAAAGGCCAGACTACTCACCCAGTGGCGATCGCGTACGTAGGCGGCCAACCCCAGCAGCACCCAAGTACAGGCAATCATTTCGGTATAGAGTCGACCGCTGAGAAAGAGAAAGTAGGGGCACAAAAATAACCCCAGCAGGCACAGCAGCGCTCGCCCGCCCTTGTCTTTGCTGGGCCAGCCGATGGTGGCCACAATCCCCAAAGACAGCACTAAATTCAGCAGGCGACCGGCCACCATACCCTGGTTAAACAGGTATTCTAAAAACCCAAACACCATGAAAGGCAACGGGGTGTTGAGGCTGTAGTACTCCCGCAGGTCAGAGAGCGAGGGCAGTAGGCTGTCGCTAAAGGTGAGGCTCGACCTCCAAAAGACGGCTTCATCTCACCAGGCAGGCCCCTGCAAAAAAACGAGCCAGGCCACGATCGCCATAGATGGCAGTAATGGCGCAGAGAAAGAAGTCTTTTTGCTGGGAATGGCTAAAGGATTGCAGCTTCATGGCAGAAACTCCAGGTACAACGGGCCAGCAGTGCAGTTAGGCCATAAAAACTGACCAAGGGGGCGGCTGGGGCCGAGGCCAGGGGCACTTTCTGCTGGTTGCGCTGCCAGCAGAAGCCCGCTACGTTGGCCGTCTGAGACACAAACAGCAGCATGCCCCGAATCTGATGCTGTCGCGCCAGGGGATAGGTAGCAGCTGCCAGTAAAACTCCAGCGGCTCGACCTTGATCTACTGCTTGAACCCGCTACAATCGCACCGGGTTCAAGCAGTAGGCTCCTCGACCATAGATAAAATGCTGCCGTCCAAACCGCAGCAGCGGCAGGTAGTGGCTGTGGTCAACCGGTGCCTCGGGGCGTTCTCTGCTGATTAAAATTCGGAAAGATAGCTGGGAAATTAGTCAGCAAAGGTAGAAAATCGCCGAAACCGATAGGTCACCAAACCGTAGGCAAAGGCGGCACCGCCGTACAGAAAGTAGAACCAGTGCCAGGGGATGACCCGTAGGGCAAAGAGCGGCCCGCGCTTAGACCAAAAGAAGCGATAAACCCGCTGGTTGATGACCAGCAGCCCGACCATAATGGCGATCGCAACAATCCACAAAAAGGGTGCAATCCATCCGCCTAGAAGACACCCCAGCGCCGCAAAGGTGAGCACCACGCTCAAGCGGTTGGTGCGATCGAGGTTGAGGTCATTCATCGGCTGCCCCTGGCTGAGAATGAGTTCTGCCCAGGGCAGGGCGCGGTAGAAAATTTCGGCCCGCAGTAGTGAGACCGGCTCCCAGCATTTCAGGTGCTTGACCTGAATGTGCTTGCACAGGCGAATAGTGTAGCCCGCCCGCCGCAGCCGGTAGCCCAATTCAATGTCCTCGACACAGGGTTTAAGGTAACGCTCGTTAAACCCGCCCACGGCATGAAACGCCTCGGCTCGAATAGCCCCGCAGGCCCCCCAAAAGGTCGAAGCCTTTTCGGACGACATCTGATGGGTGTAGTGGTGAAACAAATTTTTATACTGCGAGAGAAAATTAGAGGCCCCTGGCTCGTCGTCGTAAGAGCCAATCAGCGCTGCTAGGTTGACGTCTTTTTGAAAGGCAATTTCGACATTGAGAATGGTGTCTTGACCAACAGTGACATCGGCATCAATAAAGAAGAAAATGTCTCCCCGGGCCATAGACGCTCCTCGGTTGCGGGCACGGGCTGGTCCACCCGCCGAGTCGTAGCGAAACACCTTAGTCCCAAACGCTTTAGCCACTTCCCATGAACCGTCGGTGTCGCCATCGGCAACCACGATCACCTCGTCAGGCTGCCGACCAGATTGTCTCAGGCTCTCAAGGCAACGGCGGAAGCTTTCACCACCGTTATACACAGGGATGATGACAGAAATACTGGGTCTCGATGCTTGACCTGGGCTGAGATTCATGAACCGATGATTCCTAAGAACAACTGCTGAGCCACGCGAAAAAATGACTATGTAGAGAACTAATCGCCAACTTTTCTCGAAACAGAGTATCTCTTAGAAAAGTAGATATCTTAGTGATGTCTCGAACGACTGTAGGGAAGTCTAAGGTGCCTCTTTTGGCGGGCTGTCAGTGCATTAAAGCACTCCGTGGTAGGGAAACTATCACAATCATTTTGCAGGGATCATGAAAAAAATCTCCTCTTCATGATCTCTTTGTAATTGTTTTCCGTAGAATATTTACTTTCAGTCTCTATCTTTCAAGAGCTGGCAGAATTTGAGACTAGAGCGCGAAAAATTTGTTCCTAAACGGAACTCAAAGTATTAACTAGCACAAAGAGATATGTGTTATTTAATACACAAGTGATTCTGTGAAGTCCGACTGTAAGTGTGGCGATCGCCCCCTCCGATACGCTCTGCTGGCTAGGGTTGTGCGGCAGCAAAAACCTCGCTAGCCTGAGAATGTTCTTACTGTGCAAGCCGCCATGCCCACTGGAGCCCTCTGTGCGATCGCCTATGCTGCCCTCTCTGCGATCGGCGGTCTGATGGGTTATGCCCAGGTCCGCAGCCAGGCGTCATTATTCACTGGGTTGGTGAGCGCCGTCCTACTGCTGACTGGATCCTGGCTGTGGCAGGCCGGTTCGGCTGGCGGGGCGGGAATGGCGATGGGAGTTACAGCGGCCCTAGTGTTTATTTTCGTTCGCCGCTGGATGCAGACCCGTAAAGCCATGCCCGCCGCCATCATGATTGTGGCGGGGGTGCTGGCATTTGTGGGTATGGGGCTATCTCTGTTCGGCGTTATTTAAGCGACGGAAAGTTGCTGGGCCTATGCCCTAAATATGCTTGAACCCAACATGTCGGTAATCCTGCGGAAGTTAAAGAGAGTTTATAGGGTTAGTCGACTCTTGGGAACCTGACGGGGCAGTAGGCCGTCTCAGCAGGTCTTCAGCAGAGATGCCTTCGGTTTGGTTGCCAAATCGCCACAGAGCCGCCGCCGCCTCAGCCTGGGTAACTTCTTTCTGGGGTTGAAACAGCGTGGTATAGCCAAAAACGCGGCGAATATTGGCAAAATCGCCGTTTTGGTGGTCGGCTAGCACCGCCCGCATCGCCAGCGGTTCGATCTTAGCGGCATCCTGAAAGCCCCAGGTGGTAGCGACCGCGTCGGCAGCAGCGGTTGGCAGCGGCGCGCGCGAATCGAGGGGCACCTTCCACAGTACAAGAGTTTCGCGGGTGAGGGGCGCATCGGGCCGAAAGGTGACGGCGGTGGCATTGCCGGTCTTAGCGCTGGGAATAATCCCCGCTTCGGCTAACCCTTGAATGGCGGCAAAGTAAGGGTGCGAGGCGGGCACATCTTGAAAAGCGGGAGCAGTGCCAGCGGCGGCGGGGCGCATGCGCTTGGCCGGTACATCTTTGTAAAACCTGTTGTTGGCGGTGATCAGCCAGTGGGCAAATTCGCCCCGACTAATGGTTTGGTTGGGCGCAAACTCGGGCTTGGCTGTGGTGCCATCAGCCGTTTGGCGTGCTGATTCGACCAGGCCGAGGGTTAGCCAGTTTTGCACGTAGGGGCGCAGGTCTTCAGGCACTTCGTCGAGCCGGGCCGTGGCGTTGCCCTCAGGTGAGGATTCTGGCTCTGGGGAGTCGGCCTCGGTGGGCTCGGCGACTGGCTCGACTGGGTCGGGTTCGGCCTCTGCGATCGCCGGGGTTTCAGGCTCTTCGCCGCTGAATACGGGCCGATCTTGCAGTTGTGGATCGGCCTCCAGCGACTGCTCAAGGGAACTGCCCGCACAACCGGCGACCAGCAGCAGACTCAGCCCAGATACCATGACCGTGAGACGCAGTGCAGCAGACAAGGGGCAACCTCCTTAGCGGGGGAAATCGATGCAGTACCTACACAGCGTATTTTAGGACAGCGCCCGTGGCCTCTGCTGGCTACGCTGTGCCACCCCCTGTAGAACTCTGTTTGGAATCTGTCTATGCTGCCGCGACCTCTGATTATTGACTGCGATCCTGGGGTTGACGATGCGATCGCCCTGCTCCTTGCTTTCGCCTCCGCCGCTGAGTTCGATCTGTTGGGCATCACCACTGTGGCGGGCAACGTGCCGCTGGCGCTCACCCAGGCCAATGCTCGCCGCATCTGCCACCTGGCCCAGCGCACCAATGTGCCGGTGTATGCGGGCTGCCCACGCCCCCTGCTGCGATCGCTCACCACCGCCGAAGACATCCACGGCGCAACCGGCTTGCAGGGAACCCAACTGCCTGAACCCGCGATGCCGCTGCAATCTCAACACGCCGTTGCGTTTCTGATTGAACAACTCACCACCACCTCGGTGCCGATTACCCTAGCTACCCTCGGCCCACTCACCAATCTAGCTGTAGCCCTGATCCAGTGTCCCGCGATCGCCCAGAACATTGACCAAGTGGTGATGATGGGTGGAGCCTTGGGATGCGGCAATATTACCCCCGCTGCTGAGTTCAATATTTATGTAGATCCTCATGCCGCCAAGGTGGTAGTCGATGCGGGTTTGCCCCTGATCATGATCGGCCTGGATGTCACCCACCAGGTCGTCACCACCCCCGATCGCCTGGCAGCGCTTGAGGCTCTGGGCACCCCCGTGGGCAAAGCCGCTGCGGGCATGCTGCGCTACTACGGCCAGCTAGATTTGGAACGCCACGGGCTAGCTGCGCCACCCCTCCACGACCCCTGCGTGCTTGCCTATTTGCTGCGCCCCGACCTCTTTAGCGGTCGGCCCATGCACCTGGCGATTGAAACTGAAGGCACCCTCTGCTTGGGGCGTACCGTGGCCAACGGCCACCCGACCCCTGCTGCCCCCGCTAACGCTACCGTGATCGAAACGGCCAATGCTGACGGTATCTATGCACTTTTGATAGAACGCCTTAGGAAACTATAGTCGGGCACAAAACTCCCCCAGTGTGCTTGATAAGATAACCCTATGGCCTACACCACCGAACAACTCCTGGACTTTCTCGATCAGGAACTTCGCGCCACCTGGAAGGGCGAGCGGGTGGTGCTGTCCTCCGCTGATCGCATTGACAATCCGGTGCTCTCAAAGGCGATCGGGGCCGACAAGCTGAGCAAAGTGTTTGCTATTCAAGACTTTCGCGCCCAAATTCATGACTACCAGCACCAGCACGGGGTATCGGGGCTGGTGTGGCACACCTGCCGGTTTCAGGGCCGCAGCTTACACGTGCCCGAGCTGCATCCCCAGCTAATCGCTATCCCCGCCGATAAGCTGGCTCTGGTGGGGGCAAAGCCAGCCATAGTCGAGTTTTGGCGGCAATCCATCGCTAGCCTGCGCCTGTGGATGGCCGGAAATCAGCCTCAGCCCACCACCCCAGAGGCGGTGGAACAACTGATTGCCGCCAGCGAATGGGCCGAGCTATCCGCCACGCGAGATGAGCTGTATCTCAGCTTGTGCTGGGGCGACCCCAAAGACTGCCATTGCGACTGGGCCAAGCCGGAATCTGGGTGCGATCGCATCATCGCCACCGCCGGAGAACCCAGCGGCATCAAGGTATGATTGAGAGCTAAGTAACACAGCTTTCCCCTAGGAGCACCCCCATGGCCATTGCCGTCGGCGTCATCGAAACCCAAACCTTTCCCGCAGTGCTGGCCGCCGCCGATGCCATGGTCAAAGCGGCCAACGTCACCGTCTCGGTGCAAGATCGTTCCGAGAGTGGGCGGCAGTTCGTGGTAATTCGCGGTTTGGTGGCTGAGGTCAAGCGCGCCATGGAAGCCGGACTGGTCGCAGCCAAAGCCTGTCCCAACCTGGCCGAAGTCACCTCCCACGTGATTATCCCCAACCCCACCGACAATATCGACGCGATTTTGCCCATCGGGTTTACGTCAGCCTCAGAACCGTTTCGGGTATAAGCTCCACTATTACAACCCCCCCACAGTCTTTAATAAATCGACACGGCGCGATCGCTACCACCGCCCCGTACAATGAAGGTTGAATTTTTTACCCACAAAACTTTCTCAGGAGTACAACCATGCCACAGGCTGTCGGGTCGCTCGAAACCAGAGGGTTTCCCCCGGTGCTAGCCGCCGCCGATGCGATGGTTAAAGCCGGGCGCGTTACGCTCATTGGCTACATTCGCGCCGGTAGTGCTCGCTTCGCCATCAACATTCGTGGCGATGTCTCCGAAGTCAAAGCCGCCATGGCCGCTGGGGTAGAAGCCGCCGAAAAAACCCCCGGTGGCATTCTAGAGACCTGGGTGATCATCCCCCGCCCCCACGAAAACGTGGTGGCCGTGCTGCCGATCGAATTTAACGAAGAGACTGAAATCTACCGTCAGGCCGTCGAGCAACCCATTTTGCCCGGCTCTACGGGTCGCTAGAGCTACTGGTTGACCGACTCTAAATGACGTCCTAGCTCATCTAGGAATTATCCCAAAACTACTGGCAAAAATATGTCCGCTAAAGAAAGTTAAGTCCTTTAGCGGGCATATTTTTTCTAACCAAATTCTGCGCGAACCGACCGTGTTCTAATCAGATACTTTACCAACTCGGCTCTGACCGTCCGTAGGAGATTGTGATGTAAGACAAGGTTACAAGGTTTAAGACACACAGTATGCCTTAAACCTTGTATCTAAACTGTTCGCGTGGCTGTCAACTCTTGCTCAGTGAACTACTAGCTGGGCCAGCGCTATACGCTCAATAGGCCAGTGCCAGTAGAGACAACTAGTCTTCCTTAGTCAACGCCTCTGGTTTATGGGAAGCTTGGCTACCTGTTTTTTCGCTCTCTACCAAATACTGAGGATTTTCCTTAGATGCAGCAACAGTGTGGCCTTTGATTTCGGTGCGAGAGGTTAGCTTTTCAACTATTGTACCCACGGTTTTTCCTTGAGAGGTACTCCAGGAAACCTTGTCTCCTTTCTTGAAAGTTTGGGCCATGACGATCACTTGAACTCATCTATCAATCAACAGTTAGTCAATACTGCCGACGTAATCGGCGGTAAACCACCCTGATTTTAATTAACGCTGAAACTTAAATAGAACCTAACCTGCTTGAGATTTAGGTTGTTGGAAGATATTTTTACTTCCAACGCATCTAGCTCAAGCAGGTTGGCACTATCTACTGGTTAAACGTTAGCAAAAAGCTAGAGAATTTCGCCAGAAACGGCGTCTTCCTTGAGCTCTTTCTTGAACAGCTTTAGCAGGGAGGGGGTAGCAAAGAAGCCAAAATAAATACCCAGTGCGCCTGTTAGCCCGTGCAGAAAGACGTCGGCTCCATAGAGCGGAAAAAGGCCGAAGAAAGTATTGGCAACCGGTACTAAACCTAGAACAGCCAGAGTAGTGTAATAGATACCCAACTGCCCAGAGTATAGGCGAGAGCTATCTAACGCAATAGAAGCAACGACTCCCAACAGACCTGTAACAAGGTGAATAATATTGTGAGGCGTATTGACTGGAAATAGACCCATCAAATAGCCGAACCCAGAAACAACGCCCAGCTTCTCGATCGAAGGGGGCATACCACCAGACTGGGAAACTAGGGCAGGAATGAAGCCTAGAACACCGATGGCGAGATAAAATATGCCGATGATTAATGCAAATCTTTGTGCAGCTTTCATGATAACTCTAAGGTAAACGTCAGATAACGGTTTTGGGTAAGCTCGCAGCAGCTTGTAAAGCTCTTTACTACCTACTAGAAGAGGTGAACCCGCAACAATTAACTAGACTCTAAAGAGTTTGGTGAATTTGAGCCTCTCCAAAGAGAGATAGTTATTGATAAGTCATTGGATAGAGTGAAGCTTTCAATAACGGCTAACGTTTCATCTGAAGCGTTTTTAGAGAATTTTTCTACTGATGCAAATAAGAAGATGCTGGTGTAGAGGGAAAATTAGCTGGTTTTGAAAGACTGGCGATCGCATCTAACCACTCCGCACCTACTCGACTCTCATAGAAAGAAGCAGTACAAATGCTCTTAATTCATCGCAGAGCCAACGCTCCTCAAACCTCACCAACTTTATAATTCACTACTTCTAAATAAATCTGGAAAAACAAAAATTGCTCCAATTCTGTGGTTTTAAGGCATGTAAAAATTCGTCTTAATACATTCACTGTGCTCCGCTAAGAAATCTCAACGGAGCACAGTGATTGACCTAAAACTAGAGTGATTAATATGGCTAACGATTAGTCGTCGTTAGGCAACTCCCCATTGCCTACTCCAGGAGTCAGAGTTCTGGCGTTTTGGGGGTAAATTTCAGCCATATTTTTAACCGCGTCAGCCGACTCTTCGGCGATGCGCTTGAGTTTTTTGCCAGGTTGGCCTTCTAGCGACTCGTTCTCGGCTTCCCATTGACCCATAGTGCGAGGGCGACCAACGTCTTGCGTAGGTGGCAGTTCATTAGAATAAGCGCGATTGGTAGCATTTTGCTCAGCTTTGACGCCGTTGGCGGTCAGCAGAATGACAATAGCGGAGCAAGCAACCGCAAACTGTTTCCAGTAAATGCGGCTCAGCATTTCTTTTAAAGTTCCAAAAATATTTTTCATCACAAATTACCTAATATTTACTCAAGACTGCGAGTCAGCTAGCGACCTGCTTGCTGAACCTCTAGTGATACGTTAGGTAACTCTCTGAAGAAGCTTATCGCTCGAAGGGCATATCTTCATCCGCTTTGAACATTGTTGAATCTTATAGCTCGCCGCATACCCCAACCGAAGTATTTCTCTCAAAGGGATGAGACTAAAACCTCATCATGACAGGGGGAGAACCGTGGGAGTCGGTTTTAAGGTGCTGACGTAACCACTAGGGAGAACTATGCCCAAACTAAATGACTCTGTTGCCAATGCGACCCATGGCGATACGCTAGAAACACTGCTCAATCACCTATTTGAGGTACCGCCCCATAGCCAACATGCAACGCAAGTAATGGATGATATTTTGGCCAAGCTAGGGCAGCAGCTGCAGTGCGATCGCGTCTTTTTGTACCTGCGCTCTCCCGATGCTCAAATAGGACGAGTGCCCTTTTGCTGGAGAGAGCGGTCATCGGTACCTATCATCTATGACCCTGCGTGGAAACCGGAAGATCCGGCTTTGGCAAAGGATGACCCCATGTTTGCGGCTGCTCTCAAGGCTCAGCCCAGTATTTTTGTGGAGGACGTGGAAACGGCTGGTCCAGAGGTGTTGAATCGACAGTTTGAGCGCCAAACTTTTGGGCATCGAGCCTTGATTCACGCCCATTTGTGTTCTGAGCAAACCCTGTGGGGCATTTTGCAGGCTTGTGTTTTCGAAAAGCCCCGCGCGTGGAGTCAGAGCGATCGCCAACTCACTAAGCAAGCCGTTACCCAGCTCATGCCCTTCGCCATAAGCTACGTGAGATCTGAGCCAGAGTTGGCAACAAGTAGGTAGCAAAAATCTACGGGTGAATACAGCTCGACCGTTGGCAGCCGGCATTCACCCGTAGAAGCGCTGTTTAGGAAACAGTCTGCGGTAAGGACAAAACCGTTTGTCTCTGGCTAGGGGTTAAGGTCGCCAGCCCCCGGTTAGCGGCGCTCAAGACCGCCAACAGCGAAGCCGTGACAATACTGCTGTGAATGCCCACCCCGTGAATGGTTCCCTCCAGCCAATCGGCGGCGATCTCGATCAGCGCGATCGCATCGGCATCGCTGCCATGCCCAATAGCCCGCTCTTCATAGCTGTGCATCCGAATTCCTAGATTTAGCGCATCTACAAAGGCGTCGATGGGGCCGTTGCCCTGGCCTGCTTGGGTGAGCACTACGTCGCCGCATTCCAAGGTTGTGGAAATGGTCGATGGCGTCTCGCTATCCTGCCAGTGGTGGCTGACGTATTTAAACGGCAGGTTGGTCCGCAGATACTCCTGCTCAAAGAGATCCCACAGCATGGGCGCGGTCATTTCTTTGCCGGTGGCATCCATGGCGCGCTGCACTATCTGGCTAAACTCAATCTGCAAGCGGCGGGGCAGGCTGAGTTTGTAGTCGCGCTCCAGCAAAAAGGCAATGCCTCCCTTGCCCGACTGGCTATTCACTCGCACCACCGACTCGTAGGAGCGGCCCAGGTCAGCAGGGTCGAGGGGCAGGTAGGGCATGTCCCACAGATCCTCTGGGTTGCGGGCCGCAAAGCCTTTGCGAATCGCATCTTGGTGCGAGCCCGAAAATGCGGTGAACACCAGGTCGCCCACGTAGGGATGGCGGGGGTGAATGGGCAGCTGAGTGCAGTCTTCGACAATGCGAGCCACCTCGTTAATGCGCGAGAAATCTAGCCCCGGATGAATGCCCTGGGTGTAGAGGTTTAGCGCCAGGGTGACGATATCGACATTGCCGGTGCGCTCGCCGTTGCCAAACAGGCAGCCCTCGACCCGATCAGCTCCGGCCATTTGACCCAGCTCGGCCGCGGCGATCGCACAGCCCCGGTCGTTGTGGTTGTGCACACTTAAATCGACGCTATCGCGGTAGGCCAAATGGCGGTGCATCCACTCCACCTGGTCAGCAAAGACGTTGGGGGTGGCGCTTTCTACCGTAGCGGGCAGGTTGATGATCGCTTTGCGATCGGGCGTCGGCTGCCAGACTTCCAACACCGCATTGCAGATATCCCGCGCAAACTCTAGCTCAGTTTGCGAAAACACCTCCGGCGAATATTCAAAGCGCCACTGGGTTTCGGACCGCTCCGTCGCCAAATCACGGATTAGGGTTGCGGCGTTTACTGCCAATGCGATCGTTGCAGCTGAGTCGTTGCGAAACACCACCCGCTGGAAGACTGGAGCCGTAGCGTTGTAGACGTGGACGATCGCCCGCTTAGCTCCCTCAAGGGAATCAAATGTGCGACGAATCAAGTCTTCCCGCGCCTGGGTCAGCACTTGAATTTCCACATCGTCGGGCACGCGGTTTTCTTCAATCAGGCGGCGCACAAAGTTAAAGTCGGTCTCTGAAGCCGAGGGAAAGGCCACCTCAATTTCCTTAAAGCCGATCGCCACTAGCAGCTCAAACATACGCAGCTTTTGCTCGACCGACATCGGCTCAATGAGCGCCTGGTTGCCGTCGCGCAGGTCGGTGCTAAGCCAAATGGGGGGCTTGGTAATTACATGGTTGGGCCAGGTGCGATCGGGCAATGCGATCGGCGCAAAGGGGCGATACTTTTCGGCGGGGTTGGTCAACATGGGTTTGTCTCTAAGATTTCAGCAGTAAAAAGCTTGTCGAGTCATCGCACTATGGCAACGGCGAGAAGAAGGTTTTAGGTGCAAGATATAGGGTTGAAGGCGGCCGTAAACCCTATACCTTGCACCTTGATCGAGCCGGATAACAGCGCCCCAACTTCCCAGCAGTAGTCAGGTCTAGGGAAAACCTGTGACCTGGGGAGTCGAGCTATTCAGGGCATTTTGCCTTTGTTTTAAAAATTAGTTGCGCCCAAGGCGCAGCAGCAGTCCCAGTAGCAGGCTGAAGAGAGGGGCGAGGGATAGCTGCAAAGAAGACATTAACGAGCTACGGCGCAAGATTGCACAACACCCGCATAGTAACCGCGCCGCAAAGCAGCGTCAAGGGCTGGGGCGTTGCGATCGCGAGAGTGGATCGCTCCGTCGGCGAGGCTCGATCTAGACAGGATGGATGAAGGGCGCGATCGCAGCACTAGCGGGCATTAACCAGAGGTTAATTTAACTCAACCCAGTTCATAGCGCGCGCACCACTTATTAGTGACAATAAGATTGGGGATCTCGCCCCTTTCGATTGGCTGAGCGGTTAGCCAGGGCAACATCTAGCCCTCGTTCACCCAAGCTGCTGTTTTTGGCTGTTATCAGCCCCCTGCATCCACTGGTGCAGGGGGCTTTGTAAACGCTCTAATTCTTAATGCCTTATCGTAATCCTGTATGACCGCTGAACCGAATTTTGTCCTTGATTTGACCCTGGCCCTGGGGGCCTCTGCTATTGGCGGTTACATTGCCCATCGACTCAAGCAGCCGGCGTTGCTGGGCTACCTCGTCACTGGGTTGGTCATCGGCCCCTTTGGCCTTGGGCTACAGACCGATGTGGAGCAAATTCAGGGGCTGGCGGAGGTGGGCATTGCCTTTTTGCTCTTTGCCCTGGGGGTCGAGTTTTCGCTGACCGAGCTCAAGCGGGTAAAGGATATCGCTCTCAAGGGCAGCTTTTTGCAGATGGGGCTGACCACGCTGCTGGTGTGCTCGGTGTCGCTGCTGTCGGGCACGGCCAATTCCCCGCTTCAGGGCATTTTTTTGGGGCTGGTGCTGTCGCTGTCGTCTACGGCGGTGGTGCTCAAAACCCTCACCGATCGCGGCGAAACCGCCACTGTGCATGGCCAGGTGATGCTGGGGTTGCTAATCTCTCAGGATCTCGCCCTGGGGTTGATGCTAGCGGTGCTGCCAGTGCTCAACCAGCCCGATGCCCTGGGGCCGGCGCTGGCGGTTGCGGCGCTCAAGTTTGGGCTGTTTTTGGCAGGGGCGATCGCCCTGGGCCGCTGGGTGGTGCCCCAGCTGATTCAGCACATTGCCGCTACCGAGAGCAGCGAGCTGTTTTTGCTCACCGTGGTTGCCCTCTGCCTGAGCATTGCCTGGATCACCTCATTCCTGGGCCTCTCGATCGCCATGGGGGCCTTCGTTGCTGGCCTGATGATTTCTGAAATTGACTATGCAGACCAGGCCTTGGGTAAGATTTTGCCCCTGCGCGACACCTTTGCCTGCCTCTTTTTTGCCTCCATTGGCATGCTGATTGACCCCCATTTGATCTGGGACGATCTGGGACGAATTCTAGAGCTGGTGGCGCTGATCATGGTGGGCAAGGCGCTGATTATTTTGCCCATTGTGCTGGGGTTTGGCTATTCGCTGAAAACGGCGGTGAGGGCAAGCTTTGGGCTCAACCAAATCGGTGAATTTTCCTTTGTGCTGGCCCTGATGGGGCTAGAGCTGGGGCTGATTAACGAGGAACGCTACTCCCTGCTGCTGGGCACGATCGCTATTTCGCTCATGCTCACGCCGCTGTGGATTACCCTGGCCCCCAAGGTATCTGACTGGTTGCACAACCTGCCGGTGCTAAAAGACTTTCTCAACCAGGCTGAAGAACCCAAACTGCTGTCGGTACCTGGCGATATTCACGACCATGTGATTGTGGCGGGCTATGGCCGGGTGGGCGAGGTGCTGGTCAATGTGCTGCTCAGCCGAGGCTATTCGGTGCTGGTGGTCGAAAACAGCGAGACCGCGATTCAGCGCCTGCGCAATCGCCATGCGCCCCTGGTGCAAATTCCCTTTGTCTACGGCGATGCCGACAGCGAGCTAGTGCTAGAGAAAACCTCCTTGGAAACCGCTAAGGCTCTGGCCATTACCCTGCCCGACCCGACGACGACCCGCCTGGTGCTGCAACGGGCGCTGCTCAGAGCCCCTGAGCTGGATATCATTGCGCGATCGCACAACAACGAGGAGATCGATGTGCTCACCCAACTGGGAGCCAGGGAGGTGGTGCAGCCTGAGTTTGAGGCGGCCCTAGAGTTAGGCTCGCACCTACTGAATACCCTGGGCGAAAAGTCGATCGAAATTCAGTCGGTGCTGGATTGGATTCGCCAGGATCGCTACCGCAGCATTCGCCCCGCAGTACAGGTGGGCGAGGGGTAATGGGTAGGGGATAGATGGGTAGGGGATAGATGGGTAAAGGGTAGTGGAGGTGTTTAAAGCAAGATTGGGGTTAAAGCGGCTTCAGGAGTGCTGCGGTATGGTGGTCTAAAATGTGTTTAGCCATCCACAGAGGGCACTTAAGTCGGCATGGTGCAGGCGTCTTCTCTAACTAGCGCTGACCTTTTTTTAAAGCGATGGACGGTTGATGATTACCACCGCATGATTTCTGCTGGCATTTTAACCCCAGAAGATCGGGTGGAGCTTTTAGATGGTCAAATTGTTGAAATGGTACCTCAAGACCCGCCCCACGCCTCTCGTATTGATGACGGGGGCGACTACCTCAAGGCTGTCTTTGCCAACCGAGCGAAGGTGCGGGTGCAACTGCCTATTACCCTAGCCCCAGGGTCTGAACCGGAGCCTGATTTTGCCATTGTTCGTATTGACGAAAATCGCTATCGCGATCGCCACCCCCAATCGCAGGATGTGCTGCTGTTAATTGAAGTTGCTGACTCGACGTTGAAGCGCGATCGCATCTACAAGGCCGAAATTTATGCCAAAGCTGGCATTAGTGAATATTGGATTGTCGACTTTAAAAAACGCCAGGTCGTTGTTTCGCAAGACCCACAAGATGGGGTATATCAGTCTGATCAGAGCTAATTTGCAAAGTAAATCTTAAGCCACCAGGCGACGCAGCATGAGACGGATGAACGCTCCATAAACCATAGCTTCGGCATTTTCGGTGTGCAGTTCATAATCCTTGCTCAACCGTCGATATCGGTTTAGCCATCCAAAGCTGCGCTCGATCACCCAACGCTTCGGCAACACTTTAAACGTCTTGGACTCACGCTCAATCACCTCAACGCGAACCTTGTCTCCGCAGACGGCTTGCACAGCCCGCTTGAAGTTCAGACCCGAATAGCCCTGGTCAACCCAAATGACCTCCAAGCGGGACAGTTTTTCCTGCTCCTTGTCTAATACCAATTACTTATAAAGCTGCGCTAAACAGGGCTTCTAGGATGAAGTTGTAGGAGGTCAAGGAGATGATGTACTCTGGCGTCAGGGTGTCGAGGGCCGCCGCAACACGTTCGCGCAACTCATCGAGAGACTGGCAATTCTGCCAGCGTAAATGCCGCTTGAGCGCCTGGGCACTGGTTCGTTAAGAGGAGATGTATCGAAACCCTCTCATGCAGAGGATTTCCTGGGTTGATAAGGGGCGAGAGCAGAGACCTATCGCCATTGCCGGAGTCGTCCGTTTCC
>NZ_JACJOX010000037.1 GCF_014695775.1 Leptolyngbya sp. FACHB-60
GGAAACGGACGACTCCGGCAATGGCGATAGGTCTCTGCTCTCGCCCCTTATCAACCCAGGAAATCCTCTGCATGAGAGGGTTTCGATACATCTCCTCTTAACGAACCAGTGCCAGCTGCTGTTGATAGCGATCATTACGTTCCTGCCGAATACGCTCCAGAAATCTATCAGCTGTTTCTAATTGATCAGTGTAAGTCTCCCGCCATTTTTCAGTTAGCTTGCCTTCAAAAGCAGATTTTAAAACTGACTGACGATACACCTTGAGCTGCTCTTTAGCTACTTGCAAATATTCGACACCTTTGTCGATTTCAGAGAATAGTTCCTCGATTTTATCTACAATTTTTCTTTGTTCATTAAGTGACGGTATCTGAATATTCAGCTTATAAACATCATCTCTATTAAGACCAGGAATGGCTGTAGATTTATCTAATTTTGACAAATTTAAGGAAATAAGCAGATGATATGCAAACTTAAAGTTTATTTCGCTAGGAACTCGCACAAAATATGTAGTGTCAATTGCCCAAAAATTCTTTTCAGAGGCATAGACTTCACCAACAGAACCCTTACGGCCGACGATTAAAGCAGGCCCCTCAACTAAATATTCATCGTGGTGGCCAATTATGCCACTTGAGCCCAAAACTGGATATTGACCTGATTCATTTCTGTAAGTCTTTGTTAATGCTTTCCCATATTCAAATCTAAAGATGTCTCCAAACTTGGCAGATACCCATGAATTGGCAAAATCATTATCAGGATCTTTTTTAAGATGATTTGCCTCATTCATAGCCATTTACGGTTTGTATTTTCAACAACATTGAAATCAAAATCATCTCTTCAAGTCTCAGAAAAATCTGAAAAACTTAATGATCATTACTTTTTATCGTGCTGCATCTTTCAAAATCGCCATTCAAATGATGTCTATATCTGTGTTGAAATAGTCATGAATTAGTTTATCCCATATTCCAGTAATATCAAGTTTTGGCTCCTGTAAAATTTGGTATTCTTTTTATGGCTTAGCCGATGATTTTCATTGCTCTTGAAACAGAAAACACCTTCTCTAAATTCCGTGCCGAAGAAGTATGGTTATCCGCCGATAACAGGAAAAGGCGACTCAGGCATTGTTGCAACAGACCGACTCCCTTTGTACAGACTGGGCGGCTTTATCGGGTTGGGGTTCAGCCTTCAATGTTCCTATGGTCCTACTGATTGAGTACTGCGGCTGACGCTTGATCGCCTCTCTAGCCAATCCAAAAAACCCATTGGCTAGGTGTTCTCTTCAGATGGAAACCAGGTATGAGTAGGAGTTTGAGGTTAACGACTTGGTGCCAGGGTGGGCGGATAGGGCCTCATAGGTCAAGAACCGTAATGCCCTCTCCTAGTCAGTCCACTTACTGGGGTCTAAGACCTTGAAGTAGGTGTCGCCATCAAAGATACAGGCGATGAGCCAGCCCACAAAGAAGTGGCTATAGGCCTTTTCCCAAGTGTGCTTTAGTCGTAGGTCGCCAAACAGGCGGCGAACCTCGGGCTTAAAGTTCTCAACCTGAACCTGCGCCAAGTTCGACTCATGCATCCAGTTCCAAAGCTCGAATACCTCAGCTTTCAGCTCCCGGGTGCTGATTAAGCCTTGAGTTAGTGGTTTAGTGTGCAGCCTTTGCATACATAAAATGTGAGTCCGTCAGGTGGCGCTGTCTAATCCAAGTCGCCTAAGCCCTACAAGCCTCTAGTTTAAGGCTTGTGAAATCTGAGCACCCAAATGCTCTAGTGTCTTTTGGCGAGCATGGTCAGCCGCAGCTCTCGCAGACTCAGCCAAAATAGTGTCTGTATTGGGGGTAAGTTTTAGCGCCCCGCCAAGGTAGCCCAGAGCTTTGCAGTAGTAGTCGCTTAGGTTCTTCTAGGAACAGGCGCTTTACCGTCTGGTAATCGCCTTGCTGAAACGATTGGAGTGCTTGACGGTGGAGGTCGGTCTCAGGCTCTCCTAGAATCTCAAAGATGATAGCAGTGGCTGCGTTGACCTTCTCAGTCGTTAATTCTGCCACTGGAACGCTCATGGGGTTTAACCCTTAACTATCAGTGTGAGCATAGTACAGCTTGGTATATGTAGTACTAACGAATTATTTTTGGCAATTCTCCCCACGGCATTGGAACCATATCCTTACCAAAACATGGGAAGCATAAGCGTACCATGCAGCTTTGGAAGCATATCCTTACCAAACAGGTACGCTTATGGGTAAACGCACATGCGCCAGGCTTGACCTACTTAAGAGAATAATATGGAGCTAAGCGGATTCGAACCGCTGACCCCTTGCATGCCATGCAAGTGCTCTACCAACTGAGCTATAGCCCCTCATGCGTCAACTTTTTCGCTGAGCGCATCAACAATAGTGACCTAAGGGGGGTACCGTCGTCAACCCCAAATTTTCGCTGAGTTTTATTCGACGGTAGCGGTGAAGGGCTGCCATCCGCGATAGAGTCAGGAAGACTGTAGTATTCACGTGGCAATGGCAATGGTTTATCCTGGTTCTTCGTCTCCCCCCGATGCCGATGCGGTGCAGGATGTTTTGCTGCAGCTGCGGCGTAAAACGGGCACCTGGGTGCACTGGGCCCAGGGCTGCCAGGCGTTGCAAAAGGCGCGGTTCACCCCCCAGCAAATTTTTGAAGAAACCGGCTTTGAGCCCATCCACCAAAACCAGATTATGGTGGCGGAGCAGGTCTACCAATCCATTCTCAAGGCGGGGGTGACCGAGGCGACTGTGGCCCACTTTACCGAGCGGGGCAGTGATGCACTCTATGAGCTGCGGGTGCTCTCCCAAGGCGATCGCGCTGCCACCGCCGACTTTATTTTCCAGCACGGCCTCGACTCTGAAGAAGTGCGCGATCTGGTGAAGCCGATCAAAGAATATGCCTATCGTAAAGACAAACCCCAGGGCTTTGACGATGGGCCGGGAGATGCGATCGCCTACCACTTTTGGAAACTGGCCCGTCAAAAAGACGATCTGCAAGACCGATCGCGCCTGATTGCCCAGGGGCTGCGCTTTGCCCAAAGCCCCACCGCTCGCCAGCACATCGAAAAGTTGCTGACTGACTTTACTGTCGTCAAAGACCGCCCCGCCCCTCGGCTGCCCCTCTACCGACTCGAAACCGAAAGCGAGCTGCCGCGCATGATCCCCGTGGTGGGGCAGATGCCGCTGACGGTGGATGACCTCAAAGCCGTGCCCGTGGTGGTATCGGAAGAACCCTTCAGCATGGTCAGTGCCAACGGAGCCAGTGCTTGGATTGCGGTACCCGGCTGGCAGGTGATCTTTCGGGCCGAAGACCCGGTGGGCATTCTCATTCAGGCCCGGCAGTTGCCCAACTATCCCGCCGATGGAGCCGATGACACGGTGCTGGTGGTGGTCGATCGCAGCGATCGCACCTGGGACGACGACGGCTACGTTCTCACCGCCGAGGACGATCAGCTGACCCTGTCTTGGTCACCCAGCCCGCTTGAAACCCCCATCTTGGGCAAAATGATTCTCATTCTGCGGCCCAAGCGCATTTTGGATGAAAACTACAACCGCGAACTCTGGCAGCTAGACGAATAGGAGACAGCTATGGGCCTCGAACGACGTTTATCTCGCACCATGTTCTTGAATACCGAGATCGTGGAGCTGCGGCAGATGTGCTTTACCCCCGGTCGCGTGTTTGAACCGGGCAAATATATCGCGGGCGATCTGCCCGACACCGCCTTTGAGATGGGCCTGGTAGACAAGCTGCCGCCAGTGCGGGGCAAGAGTGAGGAGATTGGGGACGCGCCGGGTGAAGCGGACGGCGAGAGAAGCTGAGGAAGGTAGGGGAGATGGGGAAGATGAGGGGATGAAGAGGCAAAGGGATGTCAACGCACAGTGACTTTCCGGATCTAGCCGCGCCCACCTTTACTGCGGCGGCCCTTGGAGGAAGAATTCTCGGCAACGGCATATCTGGGGATCTGCTAGGGGTAGCGATCGCAACGCTGATCACCTATCACCATCCCTTCTACAACCAGCCTATCCAGACCATAGCTCAGACGGCGCAGCTGGTGCTCCTATACATCGAGTAGCCCATCGTACGCTCCACGGCTACAACCTGCTCAACGTGACCCTGACCGACGGCGACGTGCTCTACCTGACCATGCCCGCCAACCGATGGACTGCCTGCAATACACCCCGACCGCAGTCACAGAGGAGATGAGAGGGTGAAACCGAGGGAGAAGCGATCGCCTAATTTCTAAGGTCTCAGCAACGGTTGATCCGGAGCCAGCTAAAGAGTTGCTCCGGGGTCAGCGATAACGACAGTCCTGGTAAGACTGGTAGCCCAGCATCTTCAGCCCATTCCTCGGGTAAGCGATCGGGGTGGTAGACCAGCACCACCCGTTCTTCAGGATCGATCAGCCAGCCCAGTTGCCCCCCGTGGCGTAGGCTGTGCAAAATCTTGCGCGTCACCTTCATCTGGCTCTGCTGGGGGGAAAGAATCTCAATAATCCAATTTGGGGCAATGCTAACGCCAGTGCTGACAATTTCACCATTCTCGTCAGCAGGGAGCTGGCTGTGTTTTAGCACAGCAATGTCTGGCACGATGGAGCGCCCACCAACAGTACAGCGTAGTTCGGTAAGGGCTTCATAGGGCGAATCAACAGCGTTATTGATGACGCTAACCAACCGCGATTGAATTCGACTGTGTTTTCCACCGGGCATCGGTTTCTGGGTAACCTCTCCCTGCACAAATTCCCACGCTGGCGACTCTTCAATATAAGGCAGCGTTAAAAACTGCTCTAGGGTCAACCGTTGAGGTAAGGCAACAGTCATGACGATGGCCCTCGCTAACCGTCAACTGCCTGAATTGTAGCTTTCTGAAATCCTCACGTTTAGCCGCCCGCTACAATATTCCCATTAACTATCGACCACCATGGGGCGCACACCCACCCTTACCTACGATCGCGGCACCCTGATCCTGCATCCACCACCGCGAGGCAAAAGCTGGGTAGACTTCGCCCACTGGGACGATCGCATTGAGAAATTCCGCATCCCTGCTCAGCAGTACCGCGCTCTGGTCGAAACCCTGCGAGCCGAGCAAGTGCCCTTCAACGATCAGGCCCACACCTTTAAGCCGCTAGAGCTTGATCCCCAACTAAGCTTGAAACCCTATCCTCATCAAACCGAAGCCCTCCAGGCCTGGATCGACCAGCGCTGGCGTGGTGTGGTGGTGCTGCCTACCGCCAGCGGCAAAACCTTCCTAGCCCAGATGGCCATGCAGGCCACGCCTCGACCCACGCTAATTACCGTGCCGACGCTCGATCTCATGCACCAATGGTATGCCCATTTAGAAGCGGCCTTTCCCGATGTGGAGGTGGGGCTTTTAGGCGGGGGATCAAAGGATCGCACACCGATCTTAGTAGCCACCTACGACAGCGCCGCCATTCACGCCGAGAGCCTAGGCAACCAATATGCCCTGCTGATCTGCGACGAGTGCCATCACCTACCCAGCGACTTTAACCGGGTGATTGCTGAATATTCCATCGCGCCCTACCGGCTGGGGCTCACCGCCACCCCCGATCGCGCCGATGGTCGCCACGACGATCTCAATCATCTGCTGGGGCCAGTGGTTTATGCCAAGTCAGCAGCGGATCTGTCGGGGGATGCCCTAGCCCCGTTTCAGATTGTGCCGATTAGAGTGAAGCTTTCGAACCAGGAGCGATCGCGCTACGACCAGCTAATCGCCCAGCGCAACTGCTTTTTGCAGGAAGCCAACATCTGGCTCAGTTCAGCCCAGGGGTGGCAGCGATTTGTCCGAGCCAGTGCCCAATCCCCAAGCGGGCGGCGGGCGATGCTGGCCCACCGAGAGGCGAGGGCGATCGCCCTGGGCACCGAAGGCAAGCTGCGAGTGCTCGCCGACCTGCTAGCTCAGCATCACCCCGATCGCACGATCATATTTACAAACGACAATGCCACTGTTTACCACATCTCCGAGACCTTTTTGATCCCCGCTATTACCCACCAAACTCCAGTCAAAGAGCGCCACGCCATCCTCCAAGATTTCCGCAATGGCCAGTACCCTACCCTGGTAGTCAGCCACGTACTCAACGAAGGGGTAGATGTGCCCGAGGCGCGGGTGGCTATCTTGCTGTCGGGCAGCGGCTCCACCCGCGAGTATGTGCAGCGGCTGGGGCGCATTTTACGCAAGGGCAGCGGCAACAAGCAGGCGATGCTATACGAAGTTGTGGCCGAAGAAACCACCGAAGAAGCCATTTCTAGCCGTCGCCGTCAGGGGGTACAAGCGTCGCCAGCTGGTCCTCGCCAGCTAGAGCTAGTGCCGGTGAAGCCGGTCTATAGCGCTGATCCCCTACCGGCCGTGCCGCGAGCAGCAGAAGCACCACCCCTACCTCCCCCCGAGCCAGCTTAAACCCTGCTCTATGCCACAAAAATAATCCCAAAGATAGTGGACACAGGTGTGCTCAGAAAGCTCCTCAAACGCTATCTTAGTAGTAAGCTAAAGTCTTGCTGGAAGAGGGTTATCGGCGATCGCGCCCCAACCTCACATCGGAGCTTTGCCCACGGCTTAATACCGCGTTTGTTGACCTTGGGCTTCCCCCCACAGCCCTACGTGTCGGGTTTTGCCCTAGTTAACGAGAGTTAAGTAACGAGCTAGGTAAGCCTGGTGGTCGAGTTGTTTGGCCCGCTGTAGTGATAGAGCAGGCCAGCAACCCGCCTCTTACTGCCAGATTTGAGCCTTAACTCCCATTAACTTGGGAACCAGCTCGCTTGGTTTCTCAAACTCTTAGCAGCGTAGCTGCACCTGTTTCATCGCTTTGGCGCTTGCCCCAGCGCCAAGCATTCCTGCTTTCTTAATCCCCACCTATCCTTCGATGAGTCACCTGTTTGCTACGGCTTTGCTCCTTACTCTTGGTATTGGTTCAGCGGGGCTGTTGACCGTCTCTGCCCAGCCGACCCAGGCCCAGGCTTTTAACTCCTTTGGCCCCTTGCAAACCGGACTGATGGGCACCAGTTCTGCGGTGCCAGCTCTCGACAACTACCTGGCTCAAGTAGAGACGCCCCTAGCAGTAGAAGCGGGGATCGCAGAGACTGGAGCTGCCTCTGCTAGTGAGCAAGGCCAGCCTTTAGATGCGATCGCCGCCACAATTTGCGCCAACCTACCGCAGTGGGAGCGCCCTTCGGCGATCGCTCAATCCAAGCAGCTAGAAGCCATACCTTACTACGGTGAAATACTCGATACCGATCCCATGGTCGAGCTGGCCAAAGCCTGGTGGAGTCACGAGATCTTTGTGTTTACCACCTACGGACTCAGCGCCCGCACCGATCCCCTTTACCTCTCTGGAGTGTGGACGGCGATGGATGACATGTGGGACTGCTACAGCGGCGATCAGCCCGAGCAGATTAACCAGGGTGAGCTAGCAGAAATGTGGCTGTTGCATCACCGCCTAGTCGACCTAGAATGGCAAGACAATCAGTACTTGGTCACCGTTGAGCCCATTGGCACTGGTCTACAACTGGTGCAGTTTCCCCGCCGCGAGAGCGGCCAGACTTTGCCTCTGAGCATTGTCTCCACCACAGGTCAGGCTCTGGCGGTAATGTCTGGCGATTGGTGATCCCCACCGATACATGTATATAGGAGAAAGCCCCCAACTCAATTGAATCGGGGGCTTTCTCCTATTCTTTACGGGCTCTAGCCGAATCCGTTAGTTCCCTGAGCCTCTCGGTTGGATTGGGGAAAACGACGTTTGCTCCTACAAAGTGGCTCGTTTTTGAATCAAGACTATTAAGTCGAGCATGGAATGAGGATCGTTCCTAGAGCCAAAAATTCAAAAGTTCTAGAGGGCGGGAGGAGCGGCGGCCACATTGAGCCAGCCCGCACTCAGCACTACCGTCAGGCCCATAAATAGCACGGTTAATGTCCAAGTGACGCGGTTGAGGGTAGTTTCAGCGCTTTTGGTGCTGGTAAATAGCTGGGCCTGACCGCCTAGGCCACCCAAACCATCGCCCTTGGGGCTGTGCAGCAGCACCATGCCCGTGAGGCCCACGGCAGCAACCATCCAGATAACTTTCAAAATTGTGGTGACTATCATCGCGTTCCTAGACTAACCTGCTCAAAATAACGCCCACTCTTTTTACTATACCCCAAGCCTCCCAGCCCTTCTAAATTCCCCTTAGGCCAGCACTAGAGGGAGAGCTTGACCGGGGTGCGGTTGTTGCGAATTTCCATATCGGCGGGCAGAAACATTGATCGCCCGGTCATTTCCTGGGGCTGGGGCAGACCCAAAATTTGCAGAATGGTGGGGGCAATGTCAGACAGCCGCCCATCCTCACGCAGGTTAACATCACCACCGTAGGCAGGCACCTTGAGCTTCTCGCCTTCAACCAAAATAAACGGCACCGGGTTGGTGGTGTGGGCAGTCCAGGGCTTGTGGTTTTCGTCCCACATCAGCTCGGCGTTGCCGTGATCAGCAATGATAATGGCGGTGCCGCCAGCCTTGCCAATGCCGCCAATTAGGCGGCCCAGCTCGTAGTCAACGGCCTGGAGAGCCGTGATCGTGGAGTCCATTTTGCCGGTGTGACCCACCATGTCGGGGTTGGCGTAGTTGATCACCACTAGAGAATAAATCCCCTTTTTAATAGCAGCTAGGGCGGTGTTGGTTACCGCCTCCGCCGACATGGCTGGAGCCTTATCGTAGGTCGCTACCATGGGGCTAGATACCAGCTCCCGGTCTTCGCCCTTTAGGGGTTCTTCCAGACCGCCGTTAAAGAAGTAGGTGACATGGGCGTACTTTTCGGTTTCGGAAGTGCGAAACTGCTTGAGCCCGTTGTTGGCCACTACTTCGCCCAAAATGTTGCTCAGGTTTTGAGGCTGAAAGGCCACCTTTACCGGCATCTCTGGGTCGTACTGGGTCATAGTGACGAAGTTAGGCGGAGCGATTAGCTCCCGCTCAAAGCCTTTAAAGTTGGGGTCAACTAGAGCCTGGGTCAGTTGGCGAGCACGATCGGGGCGGAAGTTAAAGAAGATCACGCCGTCCTCTGGGGCGATCGCCCCCGGAGCCAGCCGCACTGGCTCGACAAATTCGTCGTTGATCTCCTGGTCGTAGGATTCCAGTAGAGCTTCCATGGCGGTTTTGCCGCTGCCCTCACCGGGATCGGTCATCACCCGGTAGGCCTTCTCGACGCGATCCCAGCGGTTGTCGCGGTCCATGGCGTAGTAACGACCGCTAAGGGTGACCAGGCGACCTAGACCTAGCTGATCAACGTAGTCTTGAATTTTTTGTACTGCCACCTGGGCTTCGGTAGGCTTGGTATCACGGCCGTCAGTGATGACATGAACGCAAACTTCGTGAATGTCTTGGGCCTTGGCCATTTCCAGCAGACCAAACAGGTGCGAGAGGTGAGAATGTACCCCCCCCTCAGAACACAGCCCCACTAGGTGCAGCTTGCTGTTGCGGTAGCGCACCGCCTGACACACCTCTAGCAGGGCCTCATTTTCTTGCAGAGTGCCGTCTTCTACGGCGTCAGAGATACGCACCAATTCTTGAGGCACAATGCGCCCTGCACCAATGTTGAGGTGACCAACTTCGGAGTTGCCCATCTGACCGTCAGGCAGCCCTACATCCTTGCCTGAGGTACGAATCAGGGTGTGGGGATAAGCCGCCCACAGGCTGTCCATAACCGGAGTCTTTGCGGCAGCGATAGCGTTACCGTCGGTGTTTTCCCGATATCCCCAGCCGTCGAGAATGATTAAAACCATCGGCGGGATTGACGCTTGACTCATAGGTAAGAATCCTTGGGAGTTGGACTAACGTCTCAGCAATCATACTATCCAGAAATTTGGCCCCAATCTGAGCTGGGACGGTGCTGGAATAGCTCTCTAAAGACTCACTTACAGGCGATCGCGCTGGGCAGATGCGTTCGCTCAGTGCTGCAAGAACATGCTCACAACACAGAAAGCTAGCAACTGTACTCTAGACCCAGCCTAGTCACGTTCTATAGGCATACGGCCAGGCCAAAGTGCAATTTAAGAACTTTTTTATAAATTGCATATTACTCTACATCTGCGTCATTTTGTAGCGCCTGCTTTGCGCTTGGTCTGCTGTTGCTGACGCTTGGCATCGGCCTTGGCCTTCTTCTCAGCCTCAAGGGCAGCCCGCTTTTTGGCTTCGGCCTCTTCAGCCACTTTATCGAGATAGTAGTGATAATCTCCCCGGTATAACCGCAGCTCGCCATCGCGAATTTCTACAATTTTGGTGGCCACTCGGGAGATAAAGTAGCGATCGTGGGAGACCAACAGCACCGTGCCGTCGTAGTGCTGGAGGGCCTCTTCCAACATCTCTTTGGCGGGAATATCCAGGTGGTTGGTGGGCTCGTCGAGCATCATCAGGTTGGCAGGGCGCAGCAGCATTTTGGCCAGGGCCAAGCGAGCTTTTTCGCCGCCGCTGAGGGCCTTGACCTGCTTAAAGGCCATGTCGCCCGTGAACAGAAAGCGCCCCAGAAGAGTGCGCACTTCTTCGTTGGTCCAGTCGGGCACTTCGTCGTGGATGGTGGCGATGACGGTTTTTTCGAGATCGAGAGCTTCGGCCTGGTTTTGCTCAAAATAGCTGGGGATCACGTTGTGGTTACCCACTTCGACCTGACCGTCCGTGGGGGTTTCAAGCCCGGCGATCATCCGTAGCAGGGTCGATTTGCCTGAGCCGTTGTGGCCGAGGAAAGCGATGCGATCGCCCCGCTCAATCAATAAATTTGTCCCTAAAAACAGGATCTTCTCGTCGTAGCTGTGGGTGAGATCGCTGATGGTGACCACCTCGCGGCCGCTGCGAGGCGCGGGGGGAAAGCGGAAGTGCAGGGTGCGCACGCTGCCAGTGGGGGCCTCAATGCGCTCGACTTTATCCAGCTGTTTCTCGCGGCTTTTGGCCTGGGTGCTGCGGGTGGCGCTAGCCCGAAAGCGATCGACAAAGGCCTGCTGCTTGGCAATTTCTTTTTGCTGGCGCTCAAAGGTACTGAGCTGGGCGGCTAGGCTTTCTTCTTTCTGAGTGAGGTAGGCGGTGTAATTGCCCAGATAGGTGGTGGAAACACCGCGCTCGGTCTCAACGATCTGAGTGCAGAGGCGATCGAGAAACTCGCGGTCGTGGGAGACAATCACCATGGGAGTGGTGAGCTTTTTGAGGTAGCCCTCGAGCCACTCAATGGTGTCGAGGTCAAGGTGGTTGGTAGGCTCGTCGAGCAGCAGCACGTCGGGAGCCTGCAGCAAGATTTTGCCCAAGCCCATGCGCATCTGCCAGCCGCCGCTAAACTCACTGACGTAGCGATCGCCGTCGCTGGCCTCAAAGCCCATCTCGGGCAAAATTTTCTCAATTTTCGACTCTAGCCCATAGCCGCCCAAGGCATCGAATCGCCGCTGCTGCTTGTCGAGTTCATGGATTAAGCGATCGAGCTCGTCAGGATCGGCGGTCTCCATCAGCGTCGGGATGTGGTGCAGTTTTGACTGTACGTCGTTGGCCTCTTTAAATACTGTCCAAAATTCGTCGCGCACTGTGTGACTGGGGTCAACCTCAAACTCCTGGGAGAGGTAGGCGATTTTGAGGTCAGCGGGACGAATGATGGTACCCGTAGTGGGCTCGATCTTACCGGTAATGATTTTGAGCTGGGTCGATTTGCCGGCACCGTTGACGCCGACGAGACCGATGCGATCGCCCGGCTTCACCTCCCAGTTCACGTCCTTGAGAACCTCCCCAGTGGGGTAAATCTTGCTGATGTGCTCTAAACGCAGCATGGGCGGCTCCAAAGGCAGGGAGTAAACGAATCTTTACCAAAGGTAACGAAAAATGGGCCCAGGTTGTCGACTCTTGCGCTATCTGGCTAATTCATCTTTCAGAGAAAAATCAGTCCGTTGCTGTGCTTGTGGAAAAAGATAAAAAAAGGACGCAGCCTAGCTGCGTCCTCGTTGCTTCATCGGTAGGGCTTTAGCCCCCAAAGTAACTACTGACTACTTCTTCATGTCCTTGGCCATTTTGCGGAACATGTCGAGGTTGGTATCGACCTTGCGGCGCTCGGCGCTAGCATCCTTCTTAACAGCGGGTTGAACAGAAACTTCAGACGAGGCAATCTTTTGCACAGACGCGCCCTGTTCTTGCAGTCGTTTGGCCTCTAGAGCGGAAATTTGCCGAACGCTTTCTATTTCTACAGTTTCACCCCGCTTTTTGGCGAAGGTGCGCCGCACGGTTTTAGACGAGCGCATGTACTCGATGTTGCCATAGCTCTTGGCGTCGTCATCGCTCAAGAAATAAGCCCCCCCCACCTGCTTGATGGTGGGCTGTTGAGGAGCGGGCTGTCGCACGGGGCGGTCTGCTTCTCCAGGGTTCTTAGCTTTGCCGCCAAACAGCCCGCGAATAAATCCAGTCATGAAGCTCTCCTGCGTCTGTAAATAGTAGGGTCGAGTGAGCCAAGCCCGCGGGCAAAGCGCCCCTGAGCAGGGCAAATGGCCAGACTGGACTTAGCTGAAGGTTTGTTATTACTATGTTAACTTTTGTTGGCGGAAAAACTGGTAGCAAATTGGTCTAATCCGCGTTTTGCATCAGGTTGGGCGTTTATGAGAGCGGTTCCTGAGGTAAGCCGCAGCGCCTAGCAATTTCTAGAGCATGGAAGCAGGGCCAAGGCGAAGAAATACTAGAGTGGGTAAGGATGTTTTACCCACTTGCTATGGTCACTTCTCCGTCTTCGCCCTTTGCCGCCGCTGTGCCCGTCGATCGCATTCGCTACAATGACCAGGGGTTAGTGCCTGCCATTGTGCAAGACCACCTCGACGGCACTGTGCTAATGATGGCCTGGATGAATGCCGAATCGCTCCAGCGCACTCTAGATAGCGGCGAAACCTGGTTCTGGAGCCGATCGCGCCAAGAATTTTGGCACAAGGGCGCGACCTCGGGCCATGTGCAGCGGGTCAAGGCTATCCGCTACGACTGCGACAGTGATGCCCTGCTGATCACCGTGGAACAGCTAGGCAATATTGCCTGCCACACGGGCGAGCGCAGCTGCTTTCACCAGGTAGATGACCACAAAGTTGCCCCTCCCGCCGATACGCTGTCTCAAGTGTTTGGGGTGATCTGCGATCGCCGCGACCACCCTAACCCCGATTCCTACACCTGCAAGCTGCTGGCCGGAGGCGACAACAAAATTCTCAAAAAGATTGGCGAAGAAGCCGCTGAGGTGGTGATGGCCTGTAAGGATGATGACGCCGATGCGATCGCCGGAGAAGCCGCCGATCTGATGTATCACACCCTAGTTGCCCTGGCCCACCATGGGGTTGATATTAAGGACGTGTACCGCAAGCTTCAGGAGCGGAGGCGGTGAAGAAGGGGAAGGTTTTGAGTTCTTAGTTCCTGACGTACAGCTTTAATTCAAAACTCAAAATTCAAAGCTTCCCTAAACCAGTGGCGTCTTCGACGGGATCCCCGGCAGGCGCGGAAACTTGTCTGGCGTGCGCTCTGTCTTGGTGAGAATGACGTTGTGGCGAACGCCCTGGGTGATAGGTGTGGTCTGCGATCGCACCTCCACCATCTTGCCACCCAGACGCGGCAGGATGGCTGTCAAGCCAGCCTCTTCTTCTGCCGACCACTGGCCTCGGTAGAGGATGGCTTGGCCTCCCAGAGTTAACAAAGGCAGGGCATACTCGGCACAGGTGTTGACGGGGCCAACGGCCCGCAGCAGAGCGAGGTTATAGGCTTCGCGGTGAGTGGGCTGGTGGGCCACCTGTTCGGCTCGCTGGGGCAAAAAGCTAACGTTGGCGATCCCCAGCCCCTCACAGACGGTTTCTAGGGCGGCGAGCTTTTTGCGGGTGGCATCGAGCAGGGCGATCGCCCAGTGAGGAAATACCAGCGCCACTGGCAGGCCAGGGAAGCCGCCACCGGTGCCAACGTCAACCACCTTCAGCGCGCTGGCACTGGATCCCTCGCTTAGCCACGGGGCTACACCCTGAAGCGAATCCCACAGGTGCTTTTCCCAAAAATCCTCAGGGGTGGTGATGCGGGTCAAGTTGACCTGCTGGTTGGCCGTCAGAATGGCGTCGTAGAGCAGCTGGAAATTCTGCTGCTGGCGATCGCTGGGCTGCCAGTGCAGCGTGCTCTGCCAGCGATCGCTGTAGGAAGGTAACACGTCCATAAATTCCTAAATTACCTATCCGGCGGTGGTCGAAAGGGTTGTCGTCGGCACCGGAGCCAGACGGCCATGGTCGAGATGCCAGCAGCGATCGGCGAGATCGGCCAGCTCATCAGCATCGTGAGACACCACCAGCAGCGTCCAGTTCTGTTTGAGCTGCTTGAGCAGCGCAATAATTTGCTGACGCATCGACCAGTCTAGGCCGGCGGTGGGCTCATCAAGCAGCAGCAGATAGGGCTTGCGAATCAGCTGTACGGCTAGAGCCAGGCGGCGCTGCTGCCCGCCGCTGAGGGCATGGGGCGCTGCCTTGAGAGGAAGCTGCTCTAACCCCACCGCCTGCAACGCTTGCTCAATCTGGTTACGGGCCATTTCTGGATGACCCAAGCGCAGTTCTTCCAGCAGGCTGTGCCCGCAAAAGTGGCGTTCAGGAAACTGAAACACCAGCCCGGCCAGCTGCCGCAGTGCCTCCGGGTCAAGGTCTTGCTGCCGCCACTGAATCGTGCCCTGAGTAGGCTGGGCAAAGCCCGCCATCAGCTCTAGCAGCGTGCTCTTGCCCGACCCGCTCGGTCCGTAGATCAACCCTAGCTGCTGGGGCGCTAGCTCCAGGGAAATATCCTGCAAAATGGCCCTGGGGCTGGCCGGGGGGTGATAGGTCAGTTGGCGAAGATAGAGCATTCCACCCGCACAGAAAACAGCAGACAAGTTAACCAGATGCTGCGAAACCCGGTACGGCTACCATGGCTGATAGCCAATACCTTCTCCAGTGTGCCTTACTGGGTTGCCATTGGTAGAGGCCGAGGCCAGTTTGACGAGAGCTGGGCCAGTGTAGCTTCTGTAACATTACCGCTGCCAACCCCCAAGCAATTCGCCACAATTGGGCCAGCAGGTATCACGATGTTTGATTGAGCAGGCATCTCTCCCTCCGAGTCATACTGTTCCGTTTTGATGTTCAGGTCGTAAGGGGTAATTTATTCATGGTTTTTCACGTTCGCCTGGCTCCACCTCGATTGAGTTCGCGCCTAAAAGCACTGTCTGCTGGTGCTCTCACCACAGCCTTTTTAGCGCTTGCTCCCCTGTCAGCCCATGCTGGGGATCCGTTTCGCCCCAACGATCCCCACGAAATTGGCGACAAGACTGAGGCCGTTTTTAACGCGCTCTTCTATGAAGGCAACTACACCGCAGCCCAGTCTTTGGTTGGGCAGGCGATCGCGGCTGAGCCCGATGAGCCGATGAACTACGCCATCGCGGCGGCGCTTGGCTACCTCAACCAAGATTTAGACAAGCTGGCCGAACAGGCCCGCCTCACTCAGCAAACTGCCACCGTCCTCAAAGAAACAGACCCCCTGCGTGGCCACCTCTACACCTCTGTAGGCATTTTTATGGAAGGTGCCCATGTTCTCCAAACTCAGGGGATCGCTCGCGGCACGCCCTCGGCCCTGCGCCTGCTGCAGCGCGTCTTTAGCGAGCTAGCGGCCGCCGAACGCATTGACGCCAACGACCCAGAACTCAGCCTGCTCAAAGGCTTTATGGATTTGCTGTTAGCGGTCAACCTGCCCTTTGCTAACCCTGATCAGGCGATCGCCCGATTGCAAAACGGCAGCCCTGCTTATCTCTCCCACCGGGGTGTTGCCATTGGCATGCGTGACCTAGGGCGCTATGACGAAGCACTGGCCGAAGTCGATAAGGCGCTAACCGCCGCCCCCAACAATCCTGATTTGATCTATCTCAAGGCTCAAATCCTGTTTTTGCAGCAGAAGTATGACGCCAGCCTGCCCCTATATAAGTCGGCGTTGACCTACGCGGATCAGCTGCCAGCCTCGACTGTGCAGCAAATTGCCCTTGAGGCCTGCCAGGCTGAGGGAATCCCTGGAGAGGTCTGCGTCGAGCGATCGCGCAATCCCGAGCTCTAGCCCCCACGACTTCGGGTAACTTAAGCCCTATGCTGAGTAATGCAGTATGGGGCTTTACTATGCAGGTTGAATTTCGCGAGTGCGACTTCTTTAACCTTTGGATCTGGCTCAAATTTGAAACCGTGCCCTCCACCATGGAGCAGCAGTACATCGACGAAGTCTTTTCGTCGTGGTTCTTTTTGGGCAAGCTGGGGGGGTTTAACGCCGAAAACCTTCAGGTGCAAGATACGGGCCTTGATATCAGCTACCTCCCCTACAACGAAGAGCAGCTAAGCAACAGCATGCTCTCGGTGATGCACAACATGGGAGAAGTCGAGTATCAAGGGCTTTGGGCCCGCTGCTGGCTCGATCTGGGCACCAGCGATGCCTTGGCAGTCGATGTTTTGATCAACACCCTACAGCAGTTTAGCCGTGAGTATGTGGTGATTGAGACCTGCTACATCGGCGGTGAAAACTCTGACTGGCCGATTCCGGGCAGTGGGCAGCCTGAGTTTGTTGACGACGACGCCTAGCCCATCGCTCTGACCTTGGCAGTACCCAATAACCAGTAAAAAGGGGATACCTGATGGCATCCCCTTTTTTGCAGCACGATGGCTGCGATTCTCGCAGCGTATAGCCTACGGCATTCTAGAAACGGGAACCGACTCGGAACGAGTATTCGTTCCAGAATCGCCCAGTTTAGCCCCTAGCGAAACATGCTGCTAACGGAGCTTTCTTCGTGAATGCGCCAGATAGCTTCGCCCAGCAGATTTGCCATCGACAGCACCGTCAGCTGCGGAAACTGCCGCGCGGCCGTCATCGGGATCGTATTGGTGACAATCACTTCTTCAAACAGCCCCGCCGATAGACGCTCCACCGCCGGGGGAGAAAACACCGCATGGGTGGCGCAGGCATATACCTGGCGAGCCCCTTCCCGTTTGAGCAGGCGGGCCCCCTCACAGATGGTGCCAGCGGTGTCGATCATGTCGTCAACCAGCACGGCCGTTTTGCCCCGCACGTCGCCCACCACGTTCATCACTTCTGCCACGTTGTGGGCCTGACGACGTTTGTCGATAATCGCTAGAGGTGCGTCGTTGAGCTTTTTGGCAAAGGCGCGGGCGCGGGCTACTCCACCCACGTCAGGGGAGACCACCACCAAATCTTCTAGTTTCTTGCTGGAGATGTAGTCGATTAGCACCGGGGTGCCGTAGACATGATCGCAGGGAATATCGAAGTAGCCCTGAATTTGAGCGGAGTGTAGATCGATCGCCAAGATTCGGCTAGCCCCGGCCTTGGTCATCAGGTTGGCCACAAGTTTGGCAGTAATTGACTCACGCCCGGCTGTCTTGCGATCGGCCCGCGCATAGCCATAGTAAGGAATCACTGCCGTGATCTGCCGCGCCGAAGCCCGTCTACAGGCGTCGATCATAATTAGCAGCTCCATCAGGTGATCATTCACCGGAGAGCAGGTGGGCTGAATCAGATACACATCACAGCCGCGAATCGACTCTTGAATCTGAATATAGACTTCGCCATCGGCAAAGCGCTTACGCACCATAGGTCCAAGGTCTAGCCCTAGGTAGCGGGCCACTTCGCGCGCCAAGTCGACGTTGGCCGAACCGGAAAAAAGTTTGAGTCGGTTGTTATCTCCAAAGTGCGGCAGCGACGGAGTTTGCATCGGCAAAGTGGCGGAACGGATCACATCAGGCCCTCTGAGCATGTTCACCTAGGAAATCGTAGCATTCCAGTCTCAGAAGCTTCTGAGCAATTATCCTGAAAATGCTGTTGTGCCATGCCGCTTGAGCATGCCCTAAGGCCAGCGTTCCCTCGCAGGGCAAACCGCTATCCTGAAGCGCATGGCACTCAAATATCTTAATGAGTGATGGCATTTTGTCAGGGGATTCACCACATTGCGATCATCTGTAGCGACTACGCCCAGTCTAAGCAGTTTTATACCCAGGTGCTAGGCTGCGCTGTGGTACGAGAAACCTATCGAGCCGAGCGCCAGTCCTACAAGCTTGACCTGCGCCTAGCCGATGGAATTCAGATTGAGCTGTTTTCCTTTCCCCACCCGCCGCCTCGTCCGTCACAGCCAGAGGCCCGAGGTCTGAGGCATCTAGCCCTAGTCGTTGAGGATTTAGAGGCGGCTATTGAGTACCTTCACGCTTGTCAGGTGACAACAGAAGAAATCCGGCTAGATGAATTAACGGGCAAACGCTTTGTCTTTTTTCAAGACCCTGACCAACTACCCATCGAGCTGTATGAGCGCTAACTAAAACTCGTCGGTCAGCCACTCTGAGGCGCGTTCCCCCAGGGGGAGGAGAATGCTGACGGCTTTGCCGAGACGAGGGCGATCGCGCGTTTCGGCAATCTGCTGCTGCACATACTCCACCTGTCCCCACTCGTGTAGATAGAGGATGACCTGATTGAGGTGGGCCAGATACTCCTCTTCGCTAAGGGGAAACGATACCTGTTCGAGGTATCGCCACATCACCTGGAGAAAAATCTTGCCCTGGGTGCGCCGAAACTGAATATCAAAGGAGTAGCCCCACTTGTCTATCAATAACGCTTGTAAATCTGCCCCCGTCACGCCCCCACCTCTGCTTTAGCTACCGTTGCCACATATACATTTCTTTACGATACGCCCTATCGGTCAACCTCCCCTATGTCGAGGCTTCAGCAGCCAAAAATGGGCATAATAGCAGGAATAAACGAGCGCTCTTGGATTTTGAGGCTCTTTTAACCACCTAAAGTGTTTTCGTATCGCTTTTTCTAGTTTATACCTTCTTTCTCTGCGGTTTAGGGAGCAGGACCGGGCGATCGCCCCTTTGCTTTTACTTTCAGCAGGGATTTTCTGAGAACAGCAAGGTGCAATAATACGATTGGTAAAGCTAAAGGCGTGGTCAGCGACATCGGGACTGCTCCACATTGGTGCCCCGTAAAGGGTTTGCCGGGCTAGCGTAACGGATCATGCATCCGCTTGCTGATCCCTGCTCAGCTACCGCCGTTAATAGCTGTTATTCATTTGAAACAGGTATACCAGTCTGGATTATGACTCAAGTTTCTGGAACCTCCGATGTCCCTGATTTGGGGCGCCGCCAATTTATGAACCTGCTGCTGCTGGGGGCCGCCTCTGGGGCCGTTGGGGGCATGCTCTATCCCGTTATTAAATATTTCATTCCTCCCTCTAGTGGTGGCGGCGGTGGTGGGGTAACCGCCAAAAACGAGCTGGGCAATGATGTGATTGCCAGCCAGTTTGTGTCGACTCACAACCCCGGCGATCGCGTTCTGGTGCAAGGCCTCAAAGGCGACCCCACCTACCTGGTAATTCAGGAAAGTGGTTCCCTAGAGAGCTACGGAATCAGCTCTATCTGCACCCACCTGGGCTGTGTAGTACCCTGGAACGCCAGCGAAAACAAGTTCATGTGTCCGTGCCACGGATCTCAGTACGATGCCACAGGCAAGGTCGTACGAGGCCCAGCACCGCTGTCTTTGGCCTTGGCCCACGCCGACGTCACTGATGACGACAAAGTTACCCTCAGCAATTGGACTGAAACCGACTTCCGCACTGGCGACTCGCCCTGGTGGGCCTAGACTGAGCCCGTGCTTTGGCCAACTGCAGCGCCATACACCCGTTGACATCACCCCAGTTGACATAACTTTTGAACGCATGAATAGACTCACTTCGTTAATCAACGGCCTGCGCCCCCTCGCTATTACCTGCGCCGCCGTGCTGACGGTGTTTGCGGGCTGGCTGGCGGTTCCTCAGGCCGCCGAGGCGTATCCCTTCTGGGCCCAAGAAAATTACGCCGTCCCGCGTGAGGCCACCGGCCGGATTGTGTGCGCCAACTGTCACCTAGCGGCCAAGCCCACCAAAGTAGAAGTGCCCCAGGCCGTTCTACCCGATTCTGTATTTAAGCTCAAGGTGGAAATTCCCTACGACCTCAGCACCCAGCAGGTGTTGGGCGACGGTAGCCGGGGCGGCCTCAACGTCGGTGCTGTGGTGGTTCTCCCCGAGGGCTTCAAGATCGCTCCCGCCGATCGCATCTCTGAGGAGCTCAAGGAAGAAGTTGGCAACACCTACTTCCTGCCCTACAGCGACACCCAGGAAAACATTGTTCTGGTCGGCCCGCTGCCTGGCGAGCAGTACCAGGAAATTGTGTTCCCCGTGCTGGCCCCCGACCCCGGTCAAGACAAGTCGGTTGCCTTTGGCAAGTATCAAATTCATGTTGGCGGCAACCGCGGTCGTGGCCAGGTCTACCCCACCGGCCAGGCCAGCAATAATACCGTTTACAACGCCACTGTGACCGGCACCGTCACAGACGTTGAGCCCCAGGCTGCCGGTGGCTACCAGGTCACCATCCAGGCAGACGCAGGCAACACCGTGACCGAGACCATTCCCGCTGGCCCTGAGCTGCTTGTGGCTGAGGGTGACGCAGTGGAAGCCGGCAAACCCCTGACCACCAACCCCAACGTGGGCGGCTTTGGCCAGATGGATGCCGAAATTGTGCTGCAAAGCCCCAACCGCATCAAAGGTCTAGTGGCCTTTGTGGCTGCGGTGATGCTGACCCAGATCATGCTGGTACTGAAGAAGAAGCAGGTTGAGAAAGTTCAGGCTGCTGGCATGACCATGTAGACCACTTACAGCCTGGTTGCTAAACGTCATCGAGTTTCTCGACGATAGGAAAAAGGGACGTCAGTGGCGTCCCTTTTTTACGGCCTGAATTTAGGCGGATAGCTGTCGTCAGGAGTCTGTTGAATAAGCTACAATTGTTAAGTATTTTTGCATATTCGAAACTCGTCTTGAGCTTCCTCACGTTTGGCGCTCCGGGGTAGTTTCGTCGCCCGCTTATTATCGCCAAGGTTTTACACAGTTATGACGCTTCCCATTCGCAACGTTGCAATTATTGCCCACGTTGACCACGGCAAAACCACTCTGGTAGATGCCCTGCTAAGGCAGTCCGGCATTTTTCGCGAAGGGGAAGCCGTAATTGACTGCGTGATGGACTCCAACGACCTAGAGCGTGAGCGGGGCATCACCATTCTGTCTAAGAATACCGCCGTTCACTACGGTGAGACGTTGATCAACATCATCGACACCCCTGGCCACGCCGACTTTGGTGGCGAGGTGGAGCGGGTGCTGGGCATGGTTGACGGCTGCATTCTGATTGTAGATGCCAACGAAGGCCCCATGCCCCAAACTCGGTTTGTGCTCAAGAAAGCACTGGAGAAAGGGCTGCGCCCCATTGTTGTAGTTAATAAGATCGACCGTCCCCAGGCCGATCCCCATGGTTCGGTTGATAAGGTGCTGGATTTATTTCTAGAGCTGGGGGCCGACGACGATCAGTGCGAATTTCCCTACCTGTTTGCCTCAGGGATATCGGGCTACGCCAAGACCAAGATCGAAGACGAAGGCACAGACATGAAGCCGATGTTTGAGGCTATTCTCGACCATGTGCCGCCTCCGATTGGCGATCCTGAAAAGCCTCTGCAAATTCAGGTGACAACCCTCGATTACTCTGAGTACCTAGGCCGTATTGTAATTGGCAAAATTCACAATGGGGTAATCAACGCCGGGCAGCAGGCTGCTTTGGTGAGAGAAGACGGCAGCTTAGTAAAGTCTAAAATCTCTAAGCTGCTGGGCTTTGATGGCCTACGGCGTATTGAGATTGAAACCGCCTCGGCGGGTCACATTGTGGCGGTGGCGGGCTTTGCCGATGCCAACATTGGTGAGACCATCACTTGCCCCACCAACCCCCAGGCACTGCCGCTAATCAAGGTCGACGAGCCGACCCTACAGATGACCTTTGTGGTCAACGACTCCCCCTTTGCGGGGCAAGAGGGGACCTTTGTCACCTCACGGCAGCTGCGCGATCGCCTCATGCGTGAGCTTGAGACTAACGTGGCGCTGCGGGTCGAGCCGACCGACTCTCCCGATCGCTTTTCAGTGGCGGGCCGAGGTGAGTTACACCTGGGCATTTTGATTGAGACTATGCGCCGTGAGGGGTATGAGTTTCAGGTCACCCAGCCTCAGGTGATTTACCGTGAAGTCAACGGCCAGCCCTGTGAACCCTACGAATTACTGATGCTCGACGTGCCCGAAGAGGGTGTGGGCGGCTGCATGGAGCGGATTGGCCAGCGCCGGGGTGAGCTGCAAGATATGCGGGTCATGGGCGATGGTCGCGCCACGATGGAGTTTGTGATTCCAGCGCGGGGCCTAATTGGCTTCCGCGGTGAGTTCATGCGTCTGACTCGCGGTGCAGGCATTATGAACCACAGCTTCTCAGACTATCGCCCCCTCTGTGGTGAGATTGAGGCGCGCCGCAATGGGGTGCTGATCGCCTTTGAAGAAGGGGTGGCTACCTTCTATGCCCTTAAGAATGCTGAAGACCGAGGGATATTTTTCATTACCCCTGGTACGAAGGTTTACAAGGGCATGATTGTCGGCGAACACAACCGCAACCAGGATCTCGACCTCAACATCTGCAAGAGCAAGCAGCTCACTAACCACCGAGCCGCTGGCGGCGACGAACTGGTGCAGCTGCAAACCCCCATAGACATGAGCCTGGAGCGAGCTCTAGAGTACATTGGCCAAGACGAGCTGGTGGAAATCACGCCCGAGTCTATCCGGCTGCGCAAGCTGTCTAAGAAGCTGGCTAAGCGCTAAGTCGGTGTTGCGACAGCTCGCAATGGAGCTGCTTAAAAGTTGAGAGAGCTGAACGGATACCCTAGCTGAGCTAGGTCCTCGCTTAGCCTCGCCAAAGCGTCTACATCTCGCTGGCCCTCTCTGGCAGAGCGCTAGGATGTAGACGCTTTTAGTTTGTAAAAACGCTGGCTGGGTCGTCGCAGTGGCTGGGTACGCTGAAGCAGAGTCGCCAGCGGCGCTATAGAGGAAACAGGTTTGAAACGGTTTACGCAGTGGCTAGAGCATCGCTGGGTTAACCCAGCCTATGTAGGTTGGATACTGTTGGGGCTGGCGCTGTTCTTTTTTGCGGCGGCGACTAACACCCTAGCAGGCTGGCTATACGTGATTAGCGGAGTGATGTTGGCGCTGCTGCTGATTGCGGCGGTGCTGCCGCCCCGGAACCTGCAAGGACTTGTGGTAACGCGATCGCCCGTTGCACCAGTTACTGCCGGGGCACCATTGGATGTCGAGCTGCGGGTTCGCAACGCCCAGCGTCAGAGTAAAGGGCTGTTTCAGATCATCGACCCCGTGCCCTCGCGGCTGGGGGCTATAGCGGTACATGCCGTGGGCGCTTTGCCCTCAGGGCAAAGCCACACCTGGCGCTATCCTGTGCCGACTACGCGACGGGGCGTCTATCGCTGGTCAACGATCGATCTGCGCACCGCGGCCCCCCTGGGTTTGTTCTGGTGCCGGCGCACAATGCCCGCTCCTGCCACAGCCGTGGTCTATCCCCAGGTGTTGCCCCTAAAGCGTTGCCCCCTACTAGATACCATCGGTCAGCGTCAGGGTCAGCACTGGCGCTATAGCCCCTTAGCCAAGGCTGATACTCAGGGGGTGACGCGATCGCTGCGCCCCTATCGCTGGGGTGATCCGACCCGGCTGATCCACTGGCGCACCAGCGCCCGCTACGGCGAACTGCGAGTGCGCGAGCTAGAGAGCATCACCACCAGTCGAGAAATTCTAATTGCCCTCAATACCACCGCGCGCTGGAGTGAGGAGAGCTTTGAGCAGGCGGTAGTGGCGGCGGCGTCACTCTACACCTACGCCCTGAAGCAGGGTTTTGCCGCAGCCCTGTGGGTTTCCCAAGCAGACACTCTGCGGGACTCAGCCCGAGTGATGCACGCTTTGGCTGAGATAAACCCTGACCCAGGCCGCGATTTGCGCAGCTTGCAAGAACCGACCTGGAACGAGTATCCAGGCCAGAATCGCACCCTTTCGTTACCCCAAGTAGCGACGATCTGGCTCACCGCTGCTGGTGCCCAGTCCGTTGCCCTCGCGGCTGGCAGTCGACAACTGGTTTGGAGCAGCGGCGAGGGCCCTCCTACCTCAGCAGACATGCCAATCACGCTTCAAATGGATTCAAGCCTTCCTTTAGAACCGCAGCTTCAGGCTAATTTAGCTCGATAGAACCTGCTTAGATTGTATATAAATTGCCTAAGCGCGCCCGCCGAGAGTGACTCGCTGCTGGAGTTTTTGGCAAGCTGTCCACAGGTCAGGCAGCAGATGAGTAGGACGAAACCCTTGGAGATAGCTGCTGCTGCGAATGCCGCAGGTAACGGCCACTGTCTCTAGGCCAAGGGTTTGGCCAGCCATGATGTCGGCTTCGGTGTCGCCAACCATCCAGCTTTGGCGGAGGTCGTAGCCCTGGCGCTGCTGGGTGGCGATCGCCGCCTGCAGCCGTTCTACCTTGTGGTTGACCTGGTTGGTGTAGGCGGCGTCGACTTGGGGCATGCCGTAGAGATCGCTAATGGCCCAGCGGAGATCGTGCTGGTCTAGAAAATCCATCACCTGATCGGGAGGGCGTAGGGTAACGAGCACCACCCGTACCTGGAACTGGCGCAGGAGATCTAAACCGGCTCGCGCCTGGGGTTGCACCTGGTCGTGGTCGAGCAGAGCAGATTGGTTGACGATGCGGCTCACCTGCGCCAAAAAAGCGTCAATGTTGGCCCCATTTAGCCCAGACCAATGGGCGATCTGCCGATCGGGCACTCGGTTTTGCTTGAAAGTCCAAAACTGTGATTTTGACAAATAACGCACGGTGACTGGATTGCCTTGGGCCTGGGCATTCGCCTGCACCCACGTTAAACCCTGGCGGTAGGTAGCGTAGTAGCGCTCAGAGACATCGGCAATGGGGCCGTCAAAATCGCAAAAAATGGTGATCGCAGACATAGACTACAGAGACTCCTCACCGCTACCGGCGAATTCGCGTTAAGTACAACCTGACATCAGTTTTGTTAATAATTTCTTTACAAAAAGCAAAGCATGTTTACTTTAGCAACCCTGGCTCAAAACGACCACTGCTCTAACTCGGAAAAGTTGGTCTTCTCGTTCATGAGAAAGGTCTCATAGAACTTTATGCCCTGGTATCAGCATCGCCTGCGATCGCGGAGCGTACCTCAGCGCTATCCGCTCTAGCTTGGAGGCAGCGATCGCGGATTGTGCTCTATTCCCACGACACCATGGGCCTGGGTTACAAGCAACGGAATCTGCTGATTGCCTAGGTCTTGGGCAGTGCTGAGCTAGCGGTTGATATCTTGCTGATTAGCAGCATGGGCGATGCCAATGCCATGCCTGTACCAGATGGCAGTGACGCGCTGACTCTCCCCTATACAAAAACGCTGGCGCTTCGAATATCACCGCCATCAGCCGCTACTCTTGCAGACAATGAGCTAATTAGGATAGGCGTTATTTATCCCTAGGGTGCTTACCCAGAGGCGTCCCGTTCCAAGACTAGGGTGACAGGGCCGTCGTTGTGGATTTCGACTTGCATCATCGCGCCGAATTCGCCGGTTTCTACCCGTAGGTTGTTGGTTTTGAGCAGAGCCACAAAGTCGTTGTACAGCGCTTCTGCCTGGGCTGGTGGGGCGGCTCCATCAAAAGAGGGCCGTCTCCCCTTGCGGCAGTCGCCGTAGAGGGTGAACTGGCTCACCACCAGAATCTCGCCCTGAATCTCTTGAACGGACAAATCCCAGCGCTCGCTACCTGGTGACGGGAACAGCCGTAAATCCAAACATTTGCGTGCCATCCAGGTCAGTTCGGCAGCGGTGTCGGTAGGCGCAATGCCCACCAGGAGGTTGAGCCCTGGGCCAATTTTCCCCACTATCTGCCCGTCTACGGTGACGCTAGAGGCCGTCACCCGCTGCACTACGACTCGCACGACGCCTGGGGAGCAAATTTTTGCTGCCACACTTTGCGAATGCGATCGGCGGCTTCCACCATCTCTGCTTCTTTGGGCGGCTGGCCCAGGGTGCGAAACACCTGAAGCTCTAGCCCCTTCAGGCCTAGCTCTTGGGGGTTGTAGTGGTCAGGGTAGCGGGGTTGCAGCACAAAGTGAACGTGATAGGGCGGTTGGTCAACCCAAAGGCTGACGTAGACCCGCTCAGCCTCCATTGCTAGGGCGATCGCCTCCGACATCTGCTGCAAAAACGGCCCCATCGACGCCGACTCAGCCATCGACAAATCCCACAGATTTTCGCGATGGGTGCGGGTTTTGATCACCACCGACCCCAAACCGTAGGGTCCAACGCAGTGGTCAGCCACCCACCAGGGGTTCTCGGCGATGGTACCGCCAGGCACTGCCTGAGCACCTGCCAAAATTTGGCAGGCGAGACAGTCGATATGTAGTTGCATTCCTTTGTCGGTCATAGCCTAAGCCTCTTGCTGACGAGGGACGATGAGGCAACGTAGAAAGGCGGGTGAGGGTTCAAAGTTTGGGTTAGACCCTAAACCCTAAATCCTCACCCAGACGACCTAGACCTTTACTAGCACCTGGTCGCCTTCAACCTTGGCCTCAAAGGTTTCTAGAGGCTCCCGCGCCGGGCCAGAGTCAACGGTGCCGTCTGAGTTAAAGTTGCTGCCGTGGCAGGGGCAAGCAAACAAATTTTGTTCACCATTCCAGGTCACGGTGCAGCCAGCATGGGTGCAGGCCGCACTCACGGCAATCAGAGCATCTGGAGTGTTGGGGTCACGGATGACCGCCAGATTTTTGCCCTGCAAATTCTCATTGGCAAGGCTGCCCTGGGCATCTAGGTCAGCTACGGAGCCGAGGGGAACAAATTCACCGGCGGCTTCCGAACCCCCTTCAGAGGTTAAGTCAGACTGACAGGCTGCGATCGCCACTGGCAGCGAGGTAGCCAGCAACCCTAGCGCCAGCAGATTGTTAAACTCTCGACGCTTCATAGGCTCTGTTTTCCTCTATTTGCCAAACCCCTGGCCCCGCTTTGGCGAAGAAATCCCTAGGCAGGCGTTGAGCTGTTCGCGCAGAGTATCGTGGTCTAGCCCCTGGCCAATCAGCACCAGCTGATTTTTGGGCTCGCCCTTCCACTGGTCATCGTCTAGCGAAAAGCGCTTGCCGCTGAGGTGAAAGATGTGGCGCTTGGGGCTTTCGTCAAACCAGAGAATGCCCTTGGCCCGAAAAACCGACTCGGGAAGCAGGTTGTCGAGAAAGTTCTGAAACTTGCGAATGGCAAAGGGGCGATCGCTGGCAAACGACAGCGACGTAAACCCATCGATGGCCAAGTGGTCAGAGTGGTGCCCGTGGGCATGACCATGATCATCGTGGTCGTGCTCACAGTGGCCATGGTCATGGTCACAATTGTCGTGGTCGTGGGCCTCGTGGTCGTGGTGCTCGTGCCCGTGATGATCGTGGTCGTGATCGGCCCCGGCGCTGTCGCTGCCAAAGTATTTATCCGACTCAAACAGTCCCACGCTGAGAATCAGCGGTAGGGGCACCTGCGATTTGGTGGTGCGGAGAATTCTGGCGCCCTCTTTGACGTCGCGAATTTTGACCTCCAATAGATCAAGATCAGCGTCATCGACCAGGTCGGTCTTGTTGAGCAGAATAATGTCGCCGTAGGCAATTTGGTTGTGGGCCGCCTGGCTGTTGAAGAGATCCAGGCTGTAGTTTTCGGCATCCACCACGGTGACAATAGAGTCGAGCCGGGTCATATCGCGCAGTTCGGTGCCTAAAAAGGTCAGGGCAATGGGCAACGGATCAGCTAGTCCCGTGGTTTCCACCACTAAGTAATCAATTTTGTCCTGGCGCTCCAGCACTTTATACACTGCTTCCATCAGGTCATTGTTGATGGTGCAGCAGATACAGCCGTTGCTGAGCTCGACCATGGTGTCGTCGCTGTTTTCTGTGGCGATCAGCAGGTCGTTGTCGATGCCGATTTCGCCAAACTCATTCACCAGCACGGCGGTTTTGAGCCCTTCCTGGTTGGCCAAAATGTGGTTGAGCAGAGTGGTTTTGCCGCTGCCCAAAAAGCCGGTAATGATGGTGACGGGCAGACCGTGTTTGATGTCATCCATGGCCTGGGGCTGGATGGGGGGCGCAGCGGTAGACATGGGTGCTCTCTGAACGCAAGGACATTTTCCATACTAGCGATGAATCTGGAGTCGTGGCGGTTAGGGTTGGGATTGTTTAGGTAAGGAAGTATGGCCCCGGCCAGTCTTTGACCATGGTGCCGCCCAAACCAGTACAATTGCATTGATTTTGTTCTTGGCCATGGCCCATGCCCTTTATCCCAGACGCTCTACCCCGCTGCGGCTGGGTGCATCACAACGACCCGATTGAAATTGCCTATCACGACACCGAGTGGGGGGTGCCACTGCACTGCGATCGCAAACACTTTGAGTTCATCATTCTCGATGGCTTTCAGGCTGGGCTGAGCTGGATTACTATTCTGCGCAAGCGCGAAAACTTCCGCGCCGCCTTTGATGACTTTGACCCTCAAGTCGTCGCTGGCTACGATGAGGCCAAGCACCAAGAACTTTTGCAAAACGTGGGCATTGTGCGCAACCGCCTCAAAATTGCCGCCGCCACCCTCAATGCTCGGGCGTTTCTCGAAATGCAGGAGGCCTTCGGTAGCTTCGATCGCTACATCTGGCAGTTTGTCGATGGCGAAACCGTGCAGAATACCTGGCCCACCATGGCCGAGGTACCTACCCGCACTACCGTCTCCGATGCGATGAGCAAAGACCTGAAGCAACGCGGCTTTAAGTTCGTCGGCACCACCATTTGCTACGCCTACATGCAAGCAGCGGGCATGGTCAACGACCACACCACAGATTGTTTTCGCCATCGAGAATTGGCCTAACATTCCTGGTCAGAGGTTTTCGAGGTCTTTCCCACACAGCAAACGGCTGCGGAAAATTCGCTGCGCCAGGGTTCTTATGATTCACCGCAGTAGCTGGTCGATCATGCGGTTGGCCTGCGATTCATAGCTACCGCCAAACAGAGTGAAGTGGTTGAGGATGTGGTACAGGTTGTAGAGCGTTTTGCGGGTTTTGTAGCCCTGGCCTAGGGGATAGGCCGCATTATACGCCTCATAAAACGCAGCGGGGAAGCGGCCAAATAACTCGGTCATAGCAATATCGACCTCGCGATCGCCATAGTACGTCGCGGGATCCAAAATCACCGGCTCGCCGTCCTTCGTCACCGCCGCATTGCCCGACCACAGATCGCCGTGTACCAGACTGGGGACTGGGTCGTAGCCCGCCAGCAAATCTGGCAGCGCCATCAGCAGCTCGTGCTGACGCGGAAACCGACCACCCCGCCGCCCCGCTAGGCGAAACTGGTGACGCAGCCGGTGCTCGCGGTAAAACTCTAGCCAGGTCGCCGTCCAGGGGTTGGGCTGGGGGGTCGCACCAATAGTGTTGCTCTGGTGCCAGCCGAAACCTTTCTCGCTGGTGACTCGGTGCATCGCCGCCAGGGCCTCGCCCATGCGGCTCCAGGCATCGCCGCCGCCACTGCCCAGTTCTAGCCACTCCATGGCAATGTAGGCCGACCCATCTACCGTGCCCCAACAGATTGGCTTAGGCACTCGAATCGTCTGGCTGTCGTACATATCCTTGAGGCCCAGAGCCTCGGCCTCAAACATCGCCACCTGCGACGCCTGGTTGAGCTTGAGAAAATATGACTGGCTGCCGTCGCTGACCTGATAGGCCTGGTTGATGCAGCCGCCCCCCACCGATCGCCGGTCGGCAATGGTGAAGGCGGTGCCGGTTTTAGCGCTAATGTGCTGGGCGATCGCAGTCCACATAAGCCGCCCGTCCTAAGCCGCTGGCTGGAGAGTAACCACCCCATAGGCCTCGCTAGAGAGGTGGCGCTGGGCCGACTGCAATACATCCTTGACGCCCAGCTTTTGAATGTAGGCCGGGTAGTTAAGCCCTTCAGTGATATCGCCCGTTAGGGTGTGGTAGTAGCCGTAAAGCCCAGCGCGATCGCTCGGCGTTTCGTTGGCAAAAATAAACCGGTTAGCCACCTGGGTTTGCATCCGGCTCAGTTCTGCGGAGCTTACGGGCTCATCCATCACAGTGGCAATGTGCTGGGCGATCGCCTCCTCTACTGAGCCTAAATTTTCAGCGGGTAGCTGAGCCGACATCATAAATGCCCCCTGGTGGGCCAAAGTCATGTTGCTACAGCTAATGCTGGTCACCAGCTTGCGCTCTTCCCGCAGGTCGCGCACCAGGCGCGAGGTTAGCCCCCGCCCCAAAATCGAGGCCAAGATGTCGAGGCCGTAGGTATCCTCTAGCTGGGCTACCCCCGGCACGCGCCAGGCCATCACCAAGCGCGCCTGGGCCATGGCCGGATCGGTATGCGTCGCCCGCCGCACGGTCGCAAAGGGGGGCTCTAGATCATCGGGCAGCAGCGGCTTAAACCGCTCGATGGAGTTGGCGGTATCTAGCGGTGTATGGCGCTGGGCCATGACCTGCTCAAAGCCTTCAGCCACCGTAGCGATTAGAGTCTCGACTGGTAGATTGCCCACCGCCACCGCCGTCATGTTCTGGGGCTGGTACCAGGTGCTGTGAAACTCGCGCATTTGGGCCGGGGTGAGCCCCCCGACCACAGCGGTTGGCCCCAGCACGGGGCGGCGGTAGGGCAGCCGGTCAAAGACCAGCTCCATGGTGCGGGAATAGGTGCGGCGGCGGGGGTTGTCGTCGGCGCGGCGAATTTCCTCTAAAATTACCGGGCGCTCGCGCTCAAAATCATGGTCGCTGAGGCGCGGGGCCATCACCATCTGAATTTGCAGCGGGGCTAGAGCGGCGAAGTCTTGGGGCGCTGTGGTGATGTAGTACTTGGTGTAGTCTTGGCTAGTGGCGGCATTGGTCAAGGCCCCGCGCTCTTCCACCTGGCGCTCAAACTCACCGCATTGCAGCTGCTGAGTGCCCTTAAAAATCATGTGCTCTAAAAAGTGGGCCATGCCGTTGATGGCGTCGCTTTCTACCGCTGAGCCTACCCGCAGCCATAGGCTCAGGTTGACAACCTCTAGGGGCATTTGCTCAGCGATGACCGTCAGCCCGTTGGGGAGGCGACGAATGGTGGGTGAGACTAGGCGGGAGGGCAAATCTGCGGTTGCTGAGAGCAAAGCCATAGAGACAACAAGCCACCAGAAAAAACACTACGCTTAACGATACTAAGCTTTGAATATCTTAACGACTGAATTGTCCGCCTGCGAAAAACGTTCTGCTGCGTTTGTCAGGGCTGCGTTAGCTCAGCCTCGCCAATGGCAAATTGCAACGTCAGCTCGTAGTGACGGCAACTTGCGAGTTAGCGGGCTGGGTCACAGGTTGAGACCTCTACCAGTTAAGACGTTCAGGTGTGCCGCCTCAAACCGCTCCATCCGGTTTCTCGCTAATCTCGAACTCAGCTATGGTAGGTCGGCAGGGCTGCCGGGTTAAATTACGTCCCCTGGCGGGCAAAATGGTAGAACTTGGTCAAAACTCAATGGCCCATTCTTCCGAAAGTATTGTAAATTCCTGCTATGCGGACTGCTCCGGGGAGGTCAAATGGGAACCTGGATTAAAGAAACAGACATTGCAATCTACCTGATGCAGGGGGGCTACTGGATTTCTCGTATTACCAAATACCCGTCGAGTAATAACCCAAAGGAGCAGGTGGTCAACATCGGCAGCATCAAGACATGGTTTCAGCGGGATGATTACCCCCGTGCCATGACGGTGTCGACTGGTGCTGGAGGGCCGGAGCCCCAGCCCATGCCGCCTGCGCCGCCACCCCCACCGCCGCCAGGGAACGCCATCAACGCGGCGGGTCTAGCGATTGTCAAAGGGTTCGAGGGCCTCAGCCTCAGCGCCTACCCCGACCCCGGCACCGGGGGCGAACCTTGGACTATTGGCTACGGCCACACCTCCTCGGCAGGGGCACCGCAGGTCTCCCGAGGGCTCACCATCACCCGTGCCGAGGCCGAAGAGATTCTCAGGCGCGACCTCAAAAAGTATGAAAAGGCCGTTTCCGATGCCGTAACTCGGACGCTGACCAGCGACCAGTTTTCGGCGCTGGTGTCATTTACTTTTAACGTCGGCCCCGGCAATTTGCAGTCGTCTACTCTGCTAAAGAAGCTCAACGCCGGAGACGTGGCCGGAGCATCGGAGGAGTTTGCTAAGTGGATCTATGCCGGAGGCAATGTGATGCCGGGCCTGGAGCGCCGCCGCAAGGCTGAGCGTGCCCTGTTTCGCAGTGAGAACTGGCAGCAGTTTCTCTAGCCTGCACCTGGGCGGTCTGCCCCAGCCATCGGTAAAGGTAGTGGGATTGTGGCCCTGGGTGCGATCGCACCCAGGGCTGCTCTATGCTGACGGTGGCCCAACCCTGGGGCCACCAGAGTCATCTGGGGTTAGCTACCATATAACCGTTAAGACCTATGAACGGTTACCCCAGTAAATGGTTGCGGGGTGGGCAAAATGAGCTGGGAATGCCTCTAGTTTGCTTAACCCCCTTGTGGGCTGCTTTCGCCCCTAAACACGTCTTATATGACCGATGATTGCACTGTGCCTGACCTCAATCCCCCAATGGGTACCCCCGATGCCCGATCAGGAGTTGGCCAAGCCGGCGATCTACAGGCGTCAGAGCGGCATTTTCAGGCGGTGATCGAAACCATGGCCCTGGCGGGATGTGTGCTGCGCTACGTGCGCCACCCCGCTGGAACCGACGCTATCACCTACGTCAGCCCCGGCTGTATCGAAATCTGGGAGCTAGAGCCCGATCAGCTGCGCGGCCAGCCCCAGCAGCTGTGGCTGACCATTCATCCCAACGATCGCAGCACTGTGCAGGGGCTGCTCCAGCAGTCTGGCGCTACCCTCACTCCGTGGGTTGGCGAGTGGCGTCTGCTGACTCCCTCGGGGCATCAGACCTGGCTCCAGGGCATGGGTTGCCCAGAACGCCTGGCCAACGGTGACATTGCCTGGGATATTGTGGTGGTCGATATCAGCGAAAGGGCGCAGCTTGACGCTGAACGCCAGCAAACTGAAGAGGCGCTCGACATCGCTAACCAGCAGATGCAGGCGTTTATCGACAATTCTCCGGCTCTGGTCAGCATCTTTGACGCCACCGGGCACTATCGGCGGGTCCATCAGGCCACCGCAGCCCAATTTGGGCTGCGTCCTGAGGAGGTGGTAGGGCGTTCCTTTGCCGATCTGCTGCCGCCCTCGGTGCTAAGTGTTTTTATGAAGCGGGTGCAGCAGATCGTCACCACCCAAACCCCCCTGACCGTAGAAGATACACTGCACCTGGAGGGGGAGCAGCGGGTGTTTAGCTCGGTGCTATTCCCCGTTAGTCTGGAGGCCGATGGCACCCCCATTCTGGGGGCTATGGCCACCGACATTACGCCCCTAGCCCGGGCCCAGGAGGCGCTGCGCCGCCAGGCCGAAGAAGAGCGCCTGATTCGCACAATTACCCAACACATTCACCAATCGCTAGAGGTCGAGCAGATCTTGCAGACCACAGTCACCGAGGTGCGGCAGTTTTTGCAGACCGACCGGGTGCTCATCTACCGCTTCAATCCTGACCTCAGCGGCACGATGGTGGTCGAAGCGGTGCTGCCCCCTTGGGATGCAACCCTGGGCATCACCGTCAAAGACACCTGCTTTGCCAAGCCAGGTTTGGCCCGCCGCTACCGTCGAGGCCGCACCCACCACATCGACAATGTGGCTGAGGCCGACATTGCCCCCTGCTACCGTGCGCTGCTGACGCGCTTTCAGGTGCAGGCCAATCTAGTAGTGCCGATCAACTGTGGCAGCCACCTGTGGGGGCTGCTGTGCGTGCATCACTGCCGAGGGCCGCGCGATTGGCAGCCCAGGGAGCGCGCCCTGCTGGCGCAGCTGGCTGACCAGGTGGCGATCGCCCTTCAGCAGAGCCAGCTGCTGGCTCAGACCAGCACCCTGGCCCAGCAAGAAACGTTGCTCAACAACATCATCAGTGCCATTAGCGACAGTCTGGAGCTAGAGACGCTGCTTCAGCGGGCGGCGACTGAAATGCTGCACACTTTCAAGGTCAGTCGCGGCTTGGTGGTGCTCTGTCAGGCGACCGACTCGGTACTGGTGCATACCAACACTGCCAGTACGCCCGGTTTTGATAGTTTACAGGGGCAGATCATTCCCCTTGAGGGCAACCCCCACGCCCAGCGGGTGCTAGCCGAGGAGCAGCCGGTGGTTGTAGACGATATCAGCCTAGAACCGCTGCTGCTGCCCAGCTTGGCCCTGGCTCAAAAGCTAAAGATCGGGGCGATTCTGGCGGTCTCCATTCGCTATCGGGGCGTGGTCAAGGGCATCTTGAGCGTTCATCAGTGCCCTGGCCCCCGCTGCTGGAGCGAGGCCGAGATCAAGCTCATCAAGCGGTTGGCCGACCATTTGGCGATCGCCATTCACCAGGCCGAGCTCTACGCCCAGGCCCAGAGCGAGCTGGCTGAGCGCAAACGTTTAGAGGCCCAGCTGCGCTACGATGCCTCCCACGATCGCCTCACTGGGCTGCCCAACCGAACGTTGTTCCTAGAACAGCTGGCCCAGGCGCTCGATCAGCTGCACCACTGCACCAACCACCGACCTCAGGCATCTACCTTAGAATGTGTGCCCGATCGCTGCTGCGATTCCGGGACGGATATTCGCTCCGAGTCGGTTCCCGAACGCTGCGCGAATCGCCAGTTTGCCCTGCTGTTTCTCGACCTCGACCGCTTCAAAGTGATCAACGACAGTCTGGGCCACGCCATGGGCGATCGGCTGCTTCAGGTGGTGGCCCAGCGACTGCAAACTTGCCTGCGCCCGGCGGATGTGGCCGCCCGTTTGGGAGGTGACGAATTTGTGGTGCTGCTGACTAACCTCAGCGATGCCGCCGTCGCCATCAGCATGACCCAACGCATTCACACTATTCTCGAAAGCCCGGTGCTGCTTGAAGGGCACGAGGTCTTTATCCACGCCAGCATCGGTATCGCCCTCAGCGCCACCACCTACACCGACCCCAACCAAGTGCTGCGCGATGCTGATATCGCCATGTACAAAGCCAAGGGCAGCAACCGCGAGTACGCCATCTTTGACGCCCCCATGCACACCCTGGTGATGCAGCAGATGGAGCTGGAAAACGACCTACGCCGCGCCCTAGAGCGGTGTGAACTGCGGCTTTACTATCAGCCCATCATCAATTTGGCCACCGGCACCCTACAGGGGTTTGAGGCGCTGGTGCGGTGGCAGCATCCCCGCCGGGGGCTAGTGCCACCCCTAGAGTTCATTCCCATTGCCGAAAATACTGGGCTGATTACTATCCTCGACCTGTGGACCCTAAACGAGGCCTGCCGTCAGCTGAATGACTGGCATCAAAAGCTGCCTCACAGTCATAACCTCACCGTCAGCGTCAACCTTTCCGGCAAGCAATTTGTGCGCCCTGACCTGGTTCAGCAAATCGATGACGCCCTGAGCCGCAACGGCCTGCGGGGGCAGCACCTGAAGGTCGAAATCACCGAAAGCGTGCTGATTCAAAATGCTCAGATGGCCATTGACTTGCTTAAGCAGCTGCGCCAGCGCCAGATTCAGATCTGCATGGATGACTTTGGCACCGGCTATTCATCCCTCAGCTACCTACATCGGTTTCCTATCGATGTGCTCAAAATCGACAAGTCGTTTATTACCAACCTGCATCGCGTCGGCCCCAGCACGGGCGACTACGAAATCGTCAAGGCCATCATCAGCCTGGCCACCAATCTCAACCTAACCGTGGTGGCCGAGGGTATTGAGACCATCGAGCAGGCCGTCTATCTTCAGACCCATCAGTGTCAGGGAGGGCAGGGCTACCACTTTTCTCGGCCCCTCTCTGTGGAGGAGGCAACAGCGTTCATCACCCAGCTGCCGCCCCCCAGACCTGGCCCCACTAAAACGGAAACGGCTTGTAGGGAATCCACTGGGCCCACAGCTTAGCCAGGGTGCCGTTCATAATCAGCTGATTAATCGCCTGGTTGATGGCCTCTAGCAGTTCCCGGTTGCCTGGCAGCACCCCAACACCAAAGGGAATCTGGGTGGGCAGCTGAAAGGCCACCCGCAGGCTGGTGGTGTCGGCCTCGGCGGTGAGCAGCAGCAGGGCATCACCCACCAGGGCATCGATCGCACCCTGAGCCAGGGCCGTTAGCAGGGCGGGCCGATTGTGGTCTGCCCCTTCAAATGGCACCCATTCCAGATCCGGCAAAGCCTCGGTGAGAATCAGGGGACTGCTGCCCGCCAGAGAGCCGAGCCGCTTGCCCGCCAGGTCTTCCAGCGTTTGGATAGAGCTATCTTCGCGCACCAGCACAGCCTCGTCGAAGCGACCGTAGGGGCGGGTGAAATCGGCCCATGCTCGGCGATCTTGGGTAATGGCCTGGCTAAACCACACCACGTCATAATCGCCGGTGCTGAGGGTGGGATAAAACGCTTCGGGTGGGCAGTCAAACCACACCAGCTCTAGCCCCAGCAGCTCGCCCACAGCCCGTGCCACGGCAGGTTCGTAGCCCTGGCGATCGCCATCTTGCACAAAGCTCATCGGCCGGGCATCAAAATCGTTGGCAATAATGGAAAGCTGCCCCGGCTGAACGGTGGTAAAGTCCATGACCATGTAAAAGGAATGTAGGGCTATTGTGACACCAAACCCAGTCGCCCCATAAGGGCGCTCGCCCCCCAGAGCTATAGCGCTTGAAATCGCTCTCTATTCGTGGAATGGTGATAGGGAGTACTGCACGCCTGCGCGAGAGTCCCATGACTGTTGGTAATCCTGCTTCTGATCCGGCCTTTGAACCCCTGCGCCAGTTTCGCCCGCTGCTGCTGAAGGCCCACAAAATTTTGATGGATGCTGAGAAAGACCGCTACGAGGCCAAACACGGTGCGATCGCCAACAAAGGCGACTACCTGCGCCTGGTGCTCAACCATGAGCAGTTTAGCTGGCTGCGGCCCATCTCCCAGCTGATTGTGCAGATCGACGAGGTGCTGATGTCAAAACAGCCCCAGCCCCTAGAGCGCGCCCCCGAGCTGCTCAGCCAGGCCCGCCACCTGCTGCACGACACCGAGATTGGCCAGGCGTTTCAAGATCGCACCCAGCTGGTCGCCCGCCACGACCCCGAAATGGCCGCCATGGCCCAGCGCCTGGATGAAATCATGCAGCCCTACGGCCCTCAGCCAGACAACAGCCCGACCTAATCGGCAGCGTCTACGTGCAAGCGCCCATCCTGTGCAAAGATAATAAGACTGCAAAAAGCAGGTTCCCGCCTGGGTGCCAGGCGTTAGGGCGGATTGAGTAAGAGCGAGTGTGTGTTATGAATATTGGCGATCGCGTCCGAATCAAAGAATCAGTTATCTTTTATCACCACCCGCTGCACCGCAACGAAGCCTTCGACGGCAAAGGTCTGGAGGGGGTCGTTTTGAATATTCTTAGCGACTACAAAGGTCGCCCCATCAGCCCAAACTTCCCGGTTCAGGTAGAGTTTGAGGTTGAGGGAGCAAAACGGCCCATGCGCGCCCACCTAAAGCAAGATGAGCTCGAAGCCCTTTAGCCCTAGGGTTTCTCAAAATCGATTGAATTACTGCTTGGCTATTTTTTTAAGTAGAGCGACGGCTCAGCCAGGCCAATACATTGACCTCCGATCGCATCTGCTCTAGATCGCGCCGGTTCTCTGCGGCTACCTGGTCATACCACTGATAGTAGGCGTCCAGATTGACCCGATGCTCGACCTCCAGGCGAAAGTCTTGGGCAGCCTGCTGGAGTTCCAGGTACTCAATTACCTCCTGGGGCGTAGCCAGCGATCGCGGCGATAGGTATTCAAACATAGCGGCCCGGCATGACACAGGGTTATCATAGCCTGCCTACCTGGGGTGAGTGGGTGGACTCTGGATAGAGATAGCGCTCCAGCGGGAGCATGGTCAGCGCAGCAAGTCATCCATTCCCTACACCTTCTTCCCCCTAACCCTCGCCAGTCCCCAGCATCCCAGCAGCGGCCAAACAACCCCAGCCCACCATCAGAGCCGCGCCGCCGATGGGGGCCACGGCTCCCAGCATGCTCTGACCCGTCAGAGCCAGGGCGTAGAGGCTGCCCGAAAACACGACCGTACCGGCGATCAAGGCCCACCCCGAGGCGGTGAGCAAACCAGGAGCCCCTAGCTGTTGGTGACGCACCAGGGCCACCAGCAGCAGAGCTAGGGCATGATACATCTGGTAGCGGGCTGCGGTTTCAAACACCGTCAGCAGGCGATCGCTGAGCTGAGGTTTAAGGGCGTGGGTAGCAAAGGCCCCAGCAGTTACAGCAGTGCCGCCCAGCACCGCTGCGATCGCAATGAATAGCCGTTCCACGGTCATAACTGCCTGATGTTGCCGGTTTACTTGTCCTTAACTGCTTCTAGCAGACGGGAAAAATAAAACTGAGACTTGGTCATCGCCCGCCGCTCGATGCGCCAGCCATCGGCCTCTAGAGCCTTCACAATATCAGCCTCCCGGTGCAAGTAGGCCCGAGTCGCTTTGCTCGGCCCTGGGAAAAATTCGCCCACCTTCTTCAGAGCGCTATAAAACACGGTCTTAGGTGCAAAACTCATGATCAGGCGCGACTCGGCCAGCGAGCCCAGGTGGCTGATCATGCTCTGCATCTGGTTCTGGGGATAGTGAATCAGGACGTCTAAGCAAACTACTGTGTGATAGCGACCGGCCAATTCCTCCAGGTCTTTAACCTCAAAAGTGGGCAAGTTTTTGCCCTCTAGAGCGATCTCAGCCCGTTGGCGGGCCTCCTCGACCATTTTGGCGGAGATGTCGCTGGCATAGACTTGAGCCCCTGCCTGAGCTAGGGGAATGGTCAGGCTGCCTACGCCGCAGCCTGCATCGCAGCAGCTGAGCCCGTCCAGATTGCCGTCGGCCTCTAGCCAGCCCATCAGCGTGTCTACCGTGCGCTGGTGCCCCTTGCGAATGTCGAGCTGCACCTTATTGACCTCGCCATCGCCGTAGATACGCTGCCAGCGGTCAAAGCCGGTGGCATTAAAGTATTCGCGAACTACGGTTTTATCGTCAGTGGCAGTCATGGGGAGAGCTTTGGGGTTTGCTAATTTCTGTAAAATTCTATGATGTTTTGCTGCGCCAAAACGGCCCGCAACGAAACTCAACCTTCCTCAACGTCCAGAGAGCAATGGCTAGAACCCGCCAGTGGCATGATGGGAAGGCACTTTTCGACGGCAGCAAAGGCGATGACTACTCCTGAAATTGGCATCATTATGGGCAGCGACTCAGACTTGCCCACCATGGCCGCTGCCATTGAGGTCTGTACTGAGTTTGGGGTTGCCCATGAAGTGGCCATTGTGTCGGCCCACCGCACCCCCGAGCGCATGGTTACCTATGCCCAGACTGCGCGCGATCGCGGCCTCAAGGTGATCATCGCCGGGGCTGGAGGGGCGGCCCACCTGCCCGGCATGGTCGCCGCCCTCACCCCACTGCCCGTGATTGGCGTTCCTGTCGTCAGCCGCACCATGCAGGGGCTCGATTCGCTCTACTCGATTGTGCAAATGCCAGCGGGCATTCCGGTGGCCACAGTCGCCATCGGCAACGCCACGAATGCTGGGCTGCTGGCGGTGCAGATTTTGGCCACCGATCGCCCAGCCCTACTCGATCAGGTCGCCCAATATCGCCGCGATCTTGAAACTTCGGTACTCGCCAAACAGCAAAAACTCGACCAGCTTGGACCCCAAGGCTACTTAGCGAGTCAACTTTAGAAGATGCCAGCACCTTTTTGACGGCAATGTTCCTTAAAACGTCTTTGACAAACAATTAATTTGTAGTTAATTAACCCTATGTTTTAAGGACTACATGAGGAATGTAGCAGCCTTGCAGGGTGTTGTGTATCGCTTGATACAGATTGCTTGCCTCAGAATTGATGGAATCAACTTGTTCTATTTACACGCAAATTCCTCTGCCCGTAATGTCAAAAATGTTTAGGCAGATCGGTGTGGGTTTCTAACGGTATTTTTCGATTGACGTAGCTGCCATTAGAAACCTGCAACTTTGCATGTGGCTCGCAGAATGCATCTATTCTGTGGGCCCTATCTCCCATGGGGATTTGTCTCAGCGCTAGGCGGCTGAGAGCATAGACCCGAAAAGCGGTAGGCCGTGTTCACTGTCTGATTGTGTTGAAGGAACGTCTGTTGAGATGTCTAATTTAGTGTTGCGTAATCGTTCTAAGTTCCGGAGGCGGTCTAAACCCAGCTTTTGGAACGCCAGCGTGCCACCCTTTGACGCGGCGTTTAAGCGTCTGTTTGGCCGCATTGGTGGCTGGGCTTGGGTAGCCTGTGTCCCTTTGTCGTTGATTATTCTGGCCACCTGGGGAGTAGCGGTTCACGCTCAGGAAGAGTTAACTGCTGCCGATGTGCAAGTCACCCTCAACAATATTTGGGTGTTGGTCTGTGCCTTCTTGGTCATTTTCATGAATGCTGGCTTCGCCATGGTGGAGACTGGCTTTTGTCGGCAAAAGAATGCCGTCAACGTGTTGACCAAAAACCTGATTGTGTTTGCTCTAGCCACCCTAGCCTATTGGTTCATCGGCTTTTCGCTGATGTTTGGCACCAATGGCAACGGCTGGGTAGGTTGGGGGAGTTTCTTCCTCGGTGGTGCCCCTGAGCTATACGGTCTAGGTCCCGATGGCATCAATCTGACCAAGGATACGTTCTTCCTATTTCAGGCTGCCTTTGCTGGCACTGCTGCCACCATCGTGTCGGGGGCTGTGGCCGAGCGCATCAAGTTTGTCGACTTCCTCATCTTCAGCGTGTTGTTGACCGCCGTTGCCTACCCCATCACAGGCCACTGGCTCTGGGGTGGTGGCTGGCTCGCTGAGCTTGGCTTCCATGACTTTGCTGGGTCTACCATTGTTCACTCTGTAGGCGGCTGGGCAGCTCTTATGGGGGCGGCATTTCTCGGCCCTCGCATGGGTAAGTACAACGCCGATGGCCGGGTAAATGCTCTGCCGGGTCACAACCTGAGCATTGCAACCCTGGGTTGCTTAATTCTTTGGCTAGGCTGGTTTGGGTTTAACCCCGGTTCTCAGCTAGCAGCTGATTCAGCGGTAGCCTACATTGCCGTTACGACTAACCTGGGTGCTGCTGCCGGTGGCGTAGCCGCTACCGCTGTCTCTTGGGCAATGAGCGGCAAGCCTGACCTGTCGATGACTATCAACGGTATTCTGGCTGGTCTGGTATCGGTCACCGCTGGCTGCTTTGTCTTTGGTTATGCGGGGGCTTTCTTTGCCGGTTTGATTGGCGGCATCATTGTGGTGTTTGCAGTCGGCTTCTTTGATAGCATCAAAATTGACGATCCGGTGGGCGCTACCTCTGTGCACCTGGTCTGCGGCATCTGGGGCACTCTAGCCGTAGGCTTGTTTGCCAACCCTAATAACTTCACCCAGGGGGGTGAGGGCATTGCTGGGCTGTTCTACGGTGGCGGCTTAGGTCAGCTAGGGGTTCAAATCCTAGGCGTTTTGACCATTGGTCTGTTTACAGTAGTGCTGTCCACCATATTCTGGTTGGTTGTTAAATCTGTTCTAGGCCTGCGGGTGAGTGCCGAAGAAGAGATGAAAGGGCTGGACATCGGCGAGCACGGCATGGAGGCCTACAGTGGCTTTCTCAAAGACACCAGCGATATGACTGGTGTGATGTAGCTTTCACTAAAGCGTTGGTTTTTGCCGTGGGTTAGAACCATATATTGAGGGCACCTGCGCAGCTTGCGCAGGTGTTTTTTTGTTGCTGATACGGCGGATTGAACCGGCATTCTGACCTGACAAGGGCCGTTTTTGGCAAATGGTTACAATATATCTATCGGGAAAGGGGGCAGCTGGTAGTCTAGGTGGGAGTAACTGCTGCCGATGCGACCGGGTCTCCTGGGGGTTCTTTAGAGAGCGCCAGGGCAGAACCTTTGAATCGACGGTTCCCTGAACTGCACCATGAGCCATTCCACGTCTGTAGTGGAAGAATTGCTGACCGCAATTCCCCAGTTGAGACCTAGCCTCTACTTCAAGACCTCTCTGACCGCGTTGTCCCACGCGATGGAAGATCACGTGCTGGCGGGGACGGCGAAGTTTTTAGTGATCGCCAGCTTTCAGCAGGAGCGGTTTTATTTGCAGGAGGCTAACCGCTATCTGCGCATTGCCGAGCTAACCGATCAGGTCTATGTGCTGTCGGCCCTGGGCACTAGTTTTGTCAGCCGCTCTGAAAACTATGAAACCGTTGCCTTTGAACCCGACGATGCCCTCACCCAGGAGTGGCATCTGGTGGTGGTGGGAGCCGACTACAGCGCCTGCTTGATCTGTCGAGAGCGATCGCCCGTACCGGCCATTGACGGTCCGCCCCTGGATCAAACCCGCCGCTTTGAAGGCATTTGGACCCAGGATCGCTATGTCAGTCAAACGGCAGCGGTGCTGCTGCTCGATCGCATTGCTGAATATCGACCCGATCTGGCTGCCAAACTGGCGATCGCCCGCCAGCGCTACATCGACCCATCTCTGATGCCCACCGAACGCCTTGACGGCAGCGGCGGGCCTGATCCCTTCACCCAGCGTCTGGTCACCTACCTTCAGGCAGGGCAGTACAAGCTGCTCAAAGCCTACAAAGCCATTACCGCTCAAGAGCGACGCGAGCGTTTAGTTAATTCCATTACCTCAGTGGTGCGGCAGTCCCTCAACGCCGACGAAATTTTTGCTAAAGCGGCCCAGGAGCTGGGTCAGGCCCTGCATGTGTGCCGCTGCCTGATCTACCCCTGTAGCGCCACCGATGCCACGGTGGTGATTGCTCACCAGCACCTCAACAGCAAGGTCGAGTCGTTGCTGGGCGAAACCTGGCCCCTGGCAACGAATCCCCTGTTTGACTACATTCAAGACACGAAAGAAATTGTCGCCATCGCCGATACCCAAGACCGCGAGTCGCCCTTTCACTATGAGCTAGAGGCCATTCGGCCCCTGATCGAGCGGTGGCAGATTCAGTCGTGGCTGATTGTGCCCCTCACCTACCAAGACCGCCTGGTGGGCCTGATCGAGCTGCACCACTGCCGGCCCCAGCCCTACGAATGGAGCGAAGACGACACGGCCCTGGTGGATGCGATCGCTACCCAGCTCAGCGTAGCCATCATTCAGGCCGAGGCCTACGCTAACCTGCAGGACCTCAACCAGCAGCTCGAAGCCCTCGATCGCACCCGGGCCAATCTGATCGCTATCACCGGTCACGAACTGCGCACGCCCCTCTCGACGATTCAGGTCTGCCTCGAAAGTCTGGCCACCGAACCCGACATGCCCAACGAGCTGCGCCAGATTATGCTGCAATCGGCCCTCGAAGACGCCGAGCGCATGCGCAAGCTGGTGCAAGACTTTCTTACCCTGTCACGGCTCGAAAGCGGTCGCGTCGAGTGGAACCTGGAGTCGCTCTCTATTCAAGAGTGTGTCGATTTGGCCCTCAGCAGCATCCACGGCAGCCAAGACAGCGACAAAACGCCCACCATCAAAGTCAAGATTCCTAAGCAGGTGCCGCTGGTGCGTGCCGACGGCGAGTGGCTGGTCGAGGTGCTGGCTAAACTGCTCGACAACGCCCAAAAATTTACCCCTACCACCGGCAAAATTACCATTCAGGTGACCCGCTCTAACCCTACCCACCTGCAAGTGACCGTGGCCGACACTGGGCGCGGCATCGAGCCCAGCCGCCTGCATGTGGTGTTCGATCGCTTTTATCAAGAAGAAGGGGCACTGCGGCGGACTACCGGCGGTACGGGGCTGGGGCTAGCCATGTGCCGTCAGATCGTGGAGGGGCTGGGGGGCACAATCTGGGCCGAATCAGAGGGCAAAGACAAGGGCAGTCAGTTTCACTTCACCGTCCCCATTGCTCAAGGTAAGCTCGACAGCCGCAGCAACCGCTCCACCGGGGTCAAAAAGCAGCCCGCCACCCTACCGGGCAACCCCTCTGTACTGCTCGATGACTAGAGCTGAACAGTGGTCTCAGTACCTTGCTATTGAGCCACTGAGGCAGCTGAGGGGGCAAGGCATGGCATGATGGCCATATCTGATCAGCAAAATTAGAGCCTGGGTATGGGCGACTCTCCACAACCTAATCCCTCCAAGGGCAGCTCGTCCTGGGTCTCTCCAGCACTGGAGGCTTGGCAGCTGCTACGCGATCGCCTCGGCCAGCTCCGGCCTGACCAGCAGCTTAGCCGCTGGTTTAACATCGACGATGACAAAGTAGTCGAAATTTTGGCGGCGGTGCGCGAGCAGCTGCCCACCACCGAAGCCTTGCTGATTGGCAAACCCCAGGCCGGCAAAAGCTCCATCGTGCGGGGCCTAACCGGAGTTTCAGCCGATATTATCGGTCAGGGTTTCAAGCCCCACACCCAAAACACCCAGCGCTACGCCTACCCCTCCGAAGATCTGCCCCTGCTGATCTTTACCGATACCGTAGGGCTAGGGGATGTGACCCAGTCCACCGAGACCATCATTACTGAGTTGGTCAACGATCTCAACAGTGAAACTCGTACAGCCCGCATTTTGGTTTTAACGGTCAAAATCAACGATTTTGCCACCGATACCCTGCGCCAGATCGCCGCCCGCCTGCGTCAGCAGTTTCCCGCCGTGCCCTGCCTGCTGGTGATCACCTCCAGCCATGAGGTCTATCCGCCAGAACAAGACAATCACCCGCCCTACCCACCCGAGCTAGAGGCCGTGCAGCGTCCCTTTCAGGCTGTGCAAGCCAATTTTGAGGGATTGGCCGATCGCACTGTGCTGATTGACTTCACCCTGGACGAAGACGGCTTTGACCAGGTGTTCTATGGCCTTGACGCGATGCGTGACGCCCTGGCCGACCTGCTGCCCGAGGCTGAGGCCCAGGCGCTTTACCAACTGCTGGACGAGCAGGCCGAGGCCACCAACCAGCTGGGTAATCTCTACCGCGACGTTGGACGGCACTACATGTCAGCCTTTGCCGTCATGGCCGCTACCCTAGCGGCGGTGCCCCTGCCCTTTGCCACTATGCCGGTGCTGACGGCGCTTCAGGTTTCCATGGTGGTGCTGTTGGGCAAGCTCTACGGCCAAACCCTGAGCCCTTCCCAGGCCGGAGGGCTAATTAGCGCGATCGCAGGCGGCTTTTTTGCCCAAGCCGTCGGGCGCGAGCTGATCAAATTTGTCCCCGGCTTTGGCAGCGTGATTGCGGCCTCCTGGGCCTTTGCCTACACCTGGGCTCTAGGCGAAGGAGCCTGCGTCTATTTTGGCGACTTGATGGGGGGCAAAAAGCCTGACCCTAAAAAGATTCAGTCTGCTATGAAAGAGGCCTTCACTGCGGCCAAAGATCGCTTCAAGGACAGCGCTTCAGAAACCAGTTCATCTGACCCCAAGGCTTAACTGGGTTTAATCTGCTCAACTGTTCTCACGTCGCTGGCGCAGAGCTGCCAAACCTAGGCCGACCAGCCCGGGCAGCAGCGCCGGGGTCGGTACAGGGGTTGGTTCCACCGCCAAATCGATTTTGAAACCTAGCTGCCCAGGAATTAGGGTGAGGTTGGGCTGATTCTCTGGGGCAAAACCCACTGGAAAAACCACATCGATCCAGTTGCCTGCCATCCGTGTAATCACCGGTTTGTTACCAAAAGCCAAGCTGCCTGCGAGAGGCGTAACCGTAAAGCCAGTCACTCTGTTCTGGCCTGGCAGACCAAAGCTGGGTGCCTTAAATCTATAGATGTCATCCCCAGAAGTGACATTGCTAAATAGAGAATTTAGGGTAAACGAGATCGAGTTATTACCCAGATTAATATCCCAAATGCCACCGAATCGGCTTAATTCAGGGTTAGTGGTATCTGAGCTAACCACAACATCGATAGGTCCCTGCTCAATAGGCACACTTCCTCCATAGGGAATCTTTGTTGATGTCCCAGGGAATACGAGAAAGTTCTCGACAGTGACTTGGCTATTCAGTGAGAACGCTTGAGCAGAGTCTGTCCACGAGATACCTAGAGTCAAAGCGACACCGACCCCAAGGCCAACGCCTATGAGTCTCTCCTTCATCTGCTTCTCCAGAACGGGGGCTTTAAACAACTACGAGAGGCAGATGCACAATCCGGGTGACTCGCGGGCAAACCTGCGGCTTTAGCACGGTTCATCCTCTGCTCACGTTCTAGCAAGAAATACGGAGACGTGACTGAGGCCAAGTCAGAAAGTTTACCGTTTCTTGACAGACCCATCAGTATTTAGCGGCGATCGCCCCAAAGCGAAACCATGGCAGTCAACCGAAGGTGTCAGAAATCGGGCTGGGCAATGGGACACAAAAACTCTCAGGCGTGTCAACCGATACAGTGTATCAACCGAGTTCCATTCAACCTATAGACAGAAAATGTCAGAAGGCCCGTGAGTGCTGCTCCCGCAGGTGTCGGAAAGCCCTAGCGTTGATTTGCCCAGCCAAACTCGGCTGCTGCTCGATTTGCAGCGGGTCAATAAAATTGCTCAGCGGCTGTCAGGATGCCTTGAGGTCGAGACCATTGCCCGATTTATTACCAATGGGTTGGTCGATCAATTTGGCTGTGCATTTGCTCGCATCTGGGTGGTAGAACCGGAGCAAACCGCCCTCCGTTTAGTAGCCTCTTCGGGGTTATATACCCACACCAACGGCTTCTTTGCGCGGGTACCCATGGGGGCCTACAAGGTCGGTAAGATTGCCCAAAACCGAGTCCCCTTTCTCAGCAATCGCCTGGCCGAAGAAGTCTGGGTTAAAGATCGAGACTGGGCGATCGCCAACAATATTCAGGGGTTTGCAGGCTACCCACTGATGACCGGCGATCGCGTCATTGGCGTGCTGGCCACCTTTAGCCGCAGCCCCATGGCCGCAGAGTTTTTAGAGGTGTTGCAGGTGCTCTGCATGACCGCCACCATTGCCCTTGACGCGGCGCTGAGCGTTGAAGCCAAATCCATGAGTCCAACAGTCGGCTCGGCTCAGCGCTCAGCCCTGTCTGACCAACTAGCGACAATTTTGAAGACCACTACGATGGCGTTGGTGGGTACCGAAACGGCGCTACCGGTTTCGATGAGCCACGTCTTTGTGCAGTTAGCTGAGCTACTAGACGAGTTTAACTGCGATTATGCTCGGCTGGTCTACGGGGCAACCGATGTGGTGCTAGAAGCGATCGTGGCGATACCGCCCCCCGATGGTGCTCAAGCTGCTTTTGATGCGGCGGCCCAGTGGCGATCGCGCTGTCACCAACTGCGGTTTATGGCTACCTGCCTGGGGGGCAGCCTGCAAACCCAGCCCGGACCCCAGCAGCAGATGGTGCAAATTACCCTGCAAACACCCTATACCAGCGGGCTGCTCGGGGCCAAGGTCAGTCTTCAGTGTTCCACGGCCCTGGTGCAGGTGGCCCTTACCTGCATGGCCTACAAAGCTCGGCTGACGGTGTGCGACCCCTTTGATCTAGACGCGATCGTGATTACTGACAGCGAACCCATTGCCCAAAGCGCGGCCCGCGCCATTTGGGTGCGGGTTAAAGCCTCGCCCCCACCGTCAGCCCAAGCCGTGATCGACTGGACTATAGACGTTGACCAGCTGCGTCAGATTGTTCAGCGGGTTAGTCAGGGGCAGCCAGCAGAATCAACCTCCAGCGACCCTAGCTGCCCGCGTCCGTCCGAGCGAGAGCGAGAGATCATGGCTCTGCTGGCTCAAGGGCTGCGCGATCGCGACATTGCCAACCGCCTCTACATCAGCGAGAGCACAGTAAAATTCCACATCAACAATAGCCTCACCAAGCTACAGGCTAAAAACCGCTACCAGGCCGTCTATCAAGCCGCTATTCAGGGATGGATTTAACCCCAAACAGTAGCCAAAGCCTACGTTTCAAAGGTTTTGGCGGCTGCGAAATGGGTACAGTAACTCTACACAACCTCTACCAGCGATCCAGATACCTAGCTATAGGAGCACGATCCCCGTGGATGATCTGATTAGCCTTCTCGTTCAAGTTCTCATTGCCATGACCTGCGCCTTTGCAGCCAACATCCTAGTGCCTAGACAAGTGCCCGGCAAGCTATTGGGCCTGGTGCTAATTGGCCTGATCGGTGTGTTTGTCGGGCAGTGGGTCGCCGACTACCTGTTGCAGCAATATAGCTTCAGCCTCCCGTGGCTGACCTGGAGCTTTCAGGGCGTACCGCTGGTGCCGTCCATCATCGGCTCGACCATTGTGCTCTATATAGTCACAGCGTTTTTAAGCTGGGGTCGCTACGGCAATCGGTAGGGCTAGCGATCGCTGTAGCGCTCCTCCGCCCAAGGTTCGCCCCGCTCGTGGTAGCCATTGCGCTCCCAAAAACCCAGGGCGGGGGCAGCCAGAAATTCCACGTCGTTAATCCATTTGGCGCTTTTCCAGGCGTAGAGGTGGGGTACCACTAGGCGCATGGGACCACCATGCTCAGCGGGCAAAGGTTCACCTTCTAAGGTGTGGGCAAAAAAGTTTTCGGGTCGAACAAAATCAGCCAGGGTTAGGTTGGTGGTGTAGCCGCCGTAGCAGTGCAGCATGACATGGGTCACCTCAGGCTCCACCGCCAGTTGCGCCATCAAGTCGGTGACGCGCACGCCTCGCCAGGTCACATCCAGCTTTGACCAGGTAGTCACGCAATGAAAATCAGCAGTGATCTCTACCTGGGGCAGCGACATCATGTCGTCCCAAGTAAAGGTTTTAGCCTGGGCCAGGCCCGTGATGCTCAAGGTCCAGTCGTTCTGAGCAACGTGGGGCGTCTCACCATAGGTGAGTACCGGAAACCCCTTGGCCAAATGCTGTCCGGGGGGGACGCGATCGGCTAGCTCCGCGCCTGGTTTGTGGAAAAACTTGCCGGCCATAGTGCCTCGCCAATTAGGGCACTTCTATTGTTACCCAGATCGGAGTACCTAAGCCGCCCGATCGCGAATCAGGCGCTTCAGCCAGTGGCGCGATCGCACGTCTACGTAAGCGTTACACCTAGAGCACTGGCGAATACCGCGCACCCCAATGCGCAGTAGGTGGCGATTGTTGCAGTGAGGACAGGGGTGTTGCTGAGCCATAACTTATTGAGAGAAGAACTGCACCAAAGTGGGTCTATTCGGTCACTGATTTTGTCTGGGAGGTGCGTTGGTCACAGACTGACCCGGAGCGCCATCGCCCTGTTGTTATTGTGACGGTTTGCCCTTGTCAGTCAGAGTGCCCAGAGACAGAGCCTGAATTGTCTATGGGTCTACTTTGGTAACTGCATTGCCCCAAAAAAACGCTGCACCCTAGCCCTAAGGCCAGAGTGCAGCGACTAATTGACTCACTAACCCGTCTTGGTCTAGTCGATTTGAGAGGACAGAACAGTGGGCAGTTCAGCTACTGTCACCTGAGGAGCCACTAGCACATGGGCGTAGAGCGGCGAAGTTGGGGCAGATGCTATCCGAGTGTGCTGCACGCGGCCCGCTACCTCAACCGTTTTCGCGTCGTAAACCTGGGTGGCCAGCTTGGGATAGAGACCAATCCCAATGATCGGCACCAGCAGACAGGCCGCTACAAAGGCCTCGCGGGGGCGAATATCAATGATGTTGGGTACCTTAGCCACCACCTTACCCGCATCACCGTAGAAAATGCGGCGCAGCATAGAGAGCAGATAAATGGGCGACAGCACCACCCCGACAGCAGCACCGACAATGATCACGGTCTTAAAGGTCGTGCTGTAGACATCGCTGGTAGCCATACCGAGGAACACCGCGATCTCGCTGACAAACCCGCTCATGCCGGGCAGGGCCAGAGACGCCATTGAGGCAGCAGTAAAGAACGCGAAGCTCGTGGGCATCTTGCGGGCTATACCACCCATCTCATCCATGTCGAGGGTGTGGGTGCGCTCGTAGGTCACCCCAGACAAAAAGAACATCACCGCTGCAATCAGCCCGTGGGAAATCATTTGCAGCATAGCGCCGCTCATCCCTAGGGTAGTGAAAGCCGAGCAGCCAATCAGCACAAAGCCCATGTGGGCTACCGATGAATAGGCCATGCGGCGCTTGAGGTTATCTTGGCCGAAGGCAGTCATTGAGGCATAAATTACGTTGACTACGCCGAGGATAGCCAGCACGGGGGCAAAGTAGAGATGCGCCTCGGGCAGCATCTCAATATTCATGCGAATCAGACCATAGCCAGCCATCTTTAGCAGCACCCCAGCCAGGATCATCGACACGGCGGCGGGGGCTTCGCTGTGGGCATCGGGCAGCCAGGTGTGCAGCGGGAAAATCGGCAACTTAACTGCGAAGGCAACCAAAAAGGCCGCGTAGACTAGGAGCTGGAAGGTCAGGCTGTAGTCCTTTTGGGCCAGCTCCGTCAGGTTAAAGGTAACAGTATCGCCATAGAACGCCATGGCTAGGGCTGCCACTAAAATGAAGACAGAACCGATGGCCGTGTAGAGAATAAATTTAGTTGCGGCGTAGAGGCGTTTTTTGCCGCCCCAGATGGAAATCAGCAGGTAAACCGGCACCAGCTCTAATTCCCACATTAAGAAGAACATAACCAAATCCTGGGCCAAAAAGACCCCAACCTGGGCGCTGTACATCACCAGCAGCAGGCTGAAGTAGAGGCGAGGACGGTGGGTGATATTCCACGAAGCCAAAATAGCCAGAGTCGTCACCAGGCCACTCAGCACTACCAGGGGCATAGCTAGGCCATCGGCACCCAGTGACCAAGTGATGCCCACCTGGGGTACCCAGTTGTAGCGTTCTACTAGCTGTAGACCAGGCTGGTTGAGATTGTAAAAGTTAATAAACGTGTAGAGAATTAGCGAAAACTCGATGAAGCCAATGCCCAGGGCGTACCAGCGCAGAGTTTGCCCGTTGCGATTGGGCAGCACCGGTATCGGCAAAATCGCCAGTAACGGCAACAAAACTAGGGTCGTTAGCCACGGAAACTGCTCGGTTAGCATGACAATTCGCGTGAGTAGTACTACAGAAACAGCCAGCGCATTCAGATTCCGGTTTTAGTGTCTGATTCGAGGCGGACACACCCCCTTGGCGTAGCCATCTAGATAAGACGAGCTACAAATGCTGTTCGCGGCGGCCTACCCTAGGCGAGGAGGTCGGAGGACTTCAGCGAGCGAGCCGTGACCTAACAGGCACGACGAAGTAACAAACCGGACTGCGAGATCGATAGAGAAATATACCTATCTCTGCGCCCGTCCTTAGTATAGGAAACTTAATAAACATTTGATAATTAATTTCCGACCAAAGTCGCAAAACATTTATATCTAAGGGCTTGTAGTGAAGACTGCACAAGCATTTCAGGCACTTTACGTGCATGGATTAATTAGAGTGATTGCTCACATTTATATATGTCAATACCTAAAACGTTACATTTGCCTGTTTGGGGCAGGTTTCAGGAATTGCCACAGCCTGATGGTTAGGAGCCTGCGCACCAAGAAGTCTTAATTTTTGGGCTGTCCGTCGGGATGTCGCCCAGCACTAAGCCATCTGCCGGAAAGTGTAGGGTTTAGAGCGGCTAAGCAGGGCTGACTTTTGCTCCAGTGGTTTCTAGGCTCAGCACATGGGTCGTGGTTGACTGCCCGGCATTGGCCCAGGCAGAGGCCATGGCGTCGCCCACTGCGGCGCTTTGAGCAACAGGCGTGAGGGCTAGCAGCGTGGGGCCAGCCCCACTGATGACTAGACCGTAGGCTCCGGCCTCAACAGCGGCGGCAGAGACAGCCTCATAGCCGGGAATCAGAGATTGTCGATAGGGCTGGTGAATGCGATCGCCCAAGGCCACCCTCAGCCAGTCACCCCGACCACTCTCTAGCCCTCGCAGCAGGAGTCCCAGGTGAGCAGTATTGAAAATGGCGTCGGCCCGGCTGTAGCTGGTGGGTAAGACTTGGCGTGCGGCAGCGGTTGAGAGCTCAAAGTCGGGCACAATCACCACCGGCACAATGTCGGAGTGCCAGGGAATGGGGCATAGGGTAGCGGCACCGTCAGCATTGCCGACTGCTAGTTGGCACCCCCCCACTAAAGCGGGTACGACGTTGTCAGGGTGACCCTCCAGGGCGATCGCCATTTCCACTACGGCCGACTGATCGAGGGGCCGTTCGCACAGTGCATTGGCTCCCAGCAACCCGCCCACAATTGCGGTAGACGAGCTGCCCAGCCCGCGCGCCAGAGGAACAGCCAGCTCAATGGCAATCTCTACCGCTGGTACCGCCAGCCCCTGCTCCTGATAAAAGTGGGCAAAAGCTTTGTAGACCAGATTAGACCCGTCCGTCACCACCCGGTCGGCCTCTGACCCGCTCACCGCGATCGCAACTGTTCCCGCTGCCTCATCGAGAGCCGTAAAGCGAAAGCGGTTGTAAAGACTCAGCGCTGCCCCCAGACAGTCGAAGCCGGGGCCAATGTTGGCGGTGGTGGCAGGCACAGTAACAGAGATAGGCGTTGACACCACAAAAGCCTCCGGCAGGCGCGGAACATTTAGGCCAAGGATACTATCACTTTTTGGGAAGCCTCTGTCAGACTGAAAGTAAGGCCGGGGGGTGAACAGGTCGTGAGTATGGGGAATCCAAGATTTTTGTTATGAACGCAAACTCAGGAATTAAACGTGGCGTAGTGGCTTTAGGACTTGGCATGGGGATTTTAACGGCGATCGCCCCTGCCCAGGCAAAACCCGCCGCCATGGATGCAGTTGTTGAGCCCGTTGCCCAAGGCACTGAACAGCAGCTAGTTCTACCCTTTAGCGATGTATCGCCCGACCACTGGGCCTACGAGGCTCTGTTAAATCTAGCTGGGGTCTACGGCTGCGTGAGTGGCTACCCCGACGGCACCTTCCGGGGCGAAGACACCGTCACCCGCCACGAGTTCGCCGCCGGTATGGACTCCTGCCTAAGTGTGCTAACCAATCTGGCGCAGCAACAGCAGCAGACCCGCGACCAAGAGGTGCGATCGCTGATCGATGCCATGGAGCAATCGCTCAGCGACCTGCGCGAAATTGAGTCCGATCTACCCGCAGCTCCCTAGGGGGCTAAAAATCTTCGCGGGCGGCGATCGCCGCCGCCACCCGATCAACCACCTCAGCCACGGGCAGAGCGCCTAACTCTCCCTGGGCGCGGGTGCGAATACTGAGGGCGTTGGCCTCCAGCTCCTTCGCGCCGACTACGGCCATGATCGGCACCTTGGCCTTTTCGGCGTTGCGCACCATCTTACCGAGGCGATCGCCGCTGGCATCGACCTCTACCCGTACCCCTTTGGCCAAGAGCTGGTCAGCTAGAGACTGAGCAAAACCCAGCTGTTCCTCGGTGACAGGCAGCAGGCGCATCTGCACCGGAGCCAGCCACAGCGGAAAGTCACCCGCATATTCCTCAATCAAAATGCCAATCAGTCGCTCTAGAGAACCAAAAGGAGCGCGGTGAATCATCACCGGGCGCTGGCGCGAGCCATCTTCGGCTACATACTCCAAATCAAATCGCTCGGGTAGGTTGTAATCAACCTGCACCGTGCCCAGCTGCCACTCCCGCTCTAGGGCATCTCGGAAGATAAAGTCGAGCTTAGGACCATAGAAAGCCGCCTCTCCCGGAGCCTCAAAATAGTCCATCCCAAGGGTCTGCACAGCTCGGCGAATCGCGTTTTGAGAGGTTTCCCACACATCGTCGCCACCAATATATTTGGTCGACTCGGGGTCGCGGAAGCTGAGTCGCGCCTTAAAGTTCTTTAACTTTAGGCTACCGAACACGGTCAAAATCAGATCCACCACCTTGAGGAACTCGTCATCGAGCTGCTCAGGACGCACAAACAGGTGCGAATCATCTACTGTAAAGCCCCGCACGCGAGTGAGCCCCCCCAGTTCTCCAGACTGCTCATAGCGATACACCGTGCCAAACTCCGCCAGACGCAGGGGCAACTCTCGGTACGACCTGAGCTCACTCTTATAGATCTGAATATGGAAGGGGCAGTTCATCGGCTTCATCACAAAGCCCTCCTCCGCCAGGCGAGCCGCATCGTCGTCCGCCATCAGCGGAAACATGTCCTCCCGGTAGTTCTGCCAGTGCCCCGACGTTTTGAATAGGTCTACCCGGGCAATGTGGGGGGTCACCACACCCAGATATCCCCGTTTAGTTTGCTCCTCTTTAAGGAAGGTTTCTAGTGTAGAGCGCAGCACTGTGCCCTTAGGTGTCCATAGAGGCAGACCCGGCCCAACATCATCGGCAAAAATAAACAGCCCCAGCTCTTTACCCAGTTTGCGGTGGTCGCGGCGCTTGGCTTCCTCGCGGCGGCGCTTGTACTCCTGAAGCTGCTCAGGGTTTTCCCAAGCGGTGCCGTAGATGCGCTGGAGCTGAGCCCGGTTTTCATCGCCGCGCCAGTAGGCTCCGGCCACACTCTCTAGCTCAAAGGCCTTAGGATTCAGGTCAGCGGTGCTAGCCACGTGAGGCCCCGCGCAGAGATCCCACCACTGGTCGCCCAGATGATAAAGCGTGATCGGGTCTTTTAAATCTTGTAGGATTTCGAGCTTGTAGGGTTCGCCCAGGGCCTCAATGCGGCGCTGGGCTTCTTCGCGGGTGACAGTTTCCTGAGTTACCGGCAACCCTTTATTGATGATTTTAATCATCTCCTTTTTAATCGCCTTCAGGTCTTGGTCAGTGAAGGGCTCAGGGCTGTCAAAGTCGTAGTAAAAGCCGTAGTCGATCGAGGGGCCAATGGTCACCTGCGTCTTGGGAAACAACGTCTGTACCGCCATGGCCATAACGTGGGAAAAGGTGTGGCGAATGCGCTGAAGCGCCTCTGACTCGCTGGTGCGGGGCAGAAGCATGGGTACAGTAGACTCGGGTGCAGACAAATCAGTTTGAGCCATTGGTCAACGCTGAAGGCAAAAAAGAATGTAGCCTCTAGTTTAGCGACTATTGGGTAAACCCAAAGCGATGGTCCATGAGGTACGGTTATCTCACCCCAAGGGGAGACTATCTAGCTTCGCAATCCATCTGCTTGGGGTTTATGATGGGATGCAAGGGCACCACTCTGGGGCATGGGCAAGGCCCATAGCCACTTGAGAGAAATTAAGCTGAGACAGAATTGCGTTCTTGCAGTCTTGTGTTATGCTGTGTTCCTGAATCTCGGGTTAATGTCTGCGCAAGTTTCAAGGGTGTGCAGAATTTCCCCAGTTCAACGTTCTGAAGAGCTTTTTAAATCGAAAATATGACTGAAGCAATTGCCGACTTAGTTGTCGCTCACCCAATGGTGAAATTTCAGCGCCAAGTTGAGTCTTTAGTGAAAAAGTCCAAAGTTGTTCGCCCCAGCGATCCAATTTGGAAAATTGCCTTCTTGTTTGGGGATGACTGGGCCCATTGGAAGCAAGAACTGGAAGAATTCGACTTTTCTACCCAAGATCCCATTGAAGATTTGCTGTCAGTGCAATCCTGGGAAGAGGACTAGTGAAATAGCCAGTTGATGACGAGTTGGTTAACTCGCCATCGACAGCATATCGGGCTGTAGCTTAACCCGCACAAGAATGGTCGTGATGTTGTCATGACCATTTTTTTCGTTGGCCAAATCAATAAGCTGAGCTGCGCCACTGTCTAAATTGGCTCTTGATCGCAATAGACTAGCAATATGGGTATCGGCATGGCGCTCCAGTAAGTCATTGTCGCTGAGACCGTCGGAGCACAGGATCAGTAGAGTGTCTTCTGTCAGCTCGTGGTAGGCAATGCCGGGGACGAGGTCTTCTTTTCCCCTAGGGCCTAAGGCCTGGGTTAGTTGGTAGGCATCAGGGCGAGCATAGGCTAGAGCCGGCTCTACGCCTCGATTAATTTCGCGTTGACCGACCTCATGGTCGAGAGTGAGCTGTCGTAGTCCCAGGCGCTTATTGTAGCTGTATAGGCGGCTGTCACCCACATGAACAACGGCGATGTCGAGATTGTGCAGCAGCACCATGACAAGGGTAGTGCCCATGCGCCCCACTCCAGATGTGGCGTTGGTTTGATTAATGTCGAAGATAGTTTGGTTGGCGGTGAGCACAGCCTGCGCCAGGGTGCTTTGGTCGGGCAGGCGATCGCTGCTCCAGTGCTGAGTTAAATAATCGCGTAGCGTGCGCACTGCCAACTGACTCGCCACTTCGCCTGAGGCGTGTCCACCCATGCCATCGCAGAGAATGTAAAGTCCTTTGGACCGCAGAATGCTGCCCTGGGGTCCGCTGACCTTTTGTAGCTGTGTTTGGGTAAAGAACCAGTCTTCGTTATGGTGGCGCTGCTGACCAATATGGCTTTGCCCAGCATCGTCGAGGTGAGCCAGCTTCATGGGTAAGACCATGGTTGGTGTTTCTATGAGCCCACTGCCATCGTCGTCATCGGGCAGTTCTTGGGTATCGAAAACCGCATCGACATCGAGGTCGAAACCGGCGGTTGGTAGCTCAATATCGGGTTCTAAATTGGAAGCTGTAATCGCTTCGTCAGGCTCTGGCCTGGAGGTAGAGAAGACCTCAACTGGCGGCGAATAGGCTTGGGCCGCTTCACCCAGGGTGGTTTGCACCCGATCGAGGTCATTTGTCAGTCCCTCGGCTAGATCGCTGATTAAAGCCTGTACCTTAGGTGGCAGACAACATGAACCGCTGTCGAGCATAGACTGCCACATTTGGCCAAGCGCTGCTAGGGGCAAGGCCGGCCGGTTGGGCATCTGATCGACCTGCGTCAAGCAGAGCAGGTTGTTTTCGTTGAGGGCAAGCCGCTGGGGGGTCAGGAGAGTAGCCTGTCCGTGCCAAGGGGCTAAGGCCTCCCACAACAGCGTGGTCTCAAACAACCATTGGAGGCGCTGAAGCGGGTCATCTATGGCTGCCCAGCCGGCCGCTAAAGACAGCCAAATGCTACGGTCTTCGATGAGTAATAGGGTTCGGTGGGGCGTTTGCCAAGCGTGGTGCAGCTCGGGAACGGAGGGGAAATAGTCGGTCTGGAGGGCTAAGTAGGGGTAGGCCTCGGGGGGAACTGTGACAGCTAGGGGATGTTCTGCGGGATTGAGTGTGGGTGTTTCGAGCCAGTCTACTTGGAGGTCTTGCAGGGGTGAACCGGCTTCGGGCTGGCAGTCGATGACAACTAGAGGGGTAGCGCCAAACGAGGTCTGACTGTCTGAGGGAGTCATAAGTCGATAGCGGCGATCGCCATCGAGATAGCCATCTGGATCGAGATCGCTAGGGGCGATCGCCGCTGCCCCCGCCTGGGGAATATCAATCACTCGCCACCGCTGGAGTGGCTGACCACACCGTTTGCAGGACCGCTGTGAATTGGTATTGTCAAACTCACAAAAGGGGCAGGTTAGCATCCTAGCGACGATCCAAAGTTAGGCTAGCCAGCCAGCGAGTAGGACATACCCATCGCTAGACATTTAAACTGTGCGCGGTCTTGGGGGAATCAGCAGACCCTCAGCAACCGATCAACGCACCCTCGGAGTAAAACGGCCTTACCATTGCACCTTAAGTATCGCACGGGTCACCTCCAGGTCGCCCATCGCAAGCTCATGGTAACTTAACGCCCCTATCCTGATCTGTCTGACCCAGCGATTCTTGCCTCGGCCTCAGCTACGTTGCCCGAGGTTGATATTCGCTAGATACTAGATTTTTAGCAGCCCTCGCTGTTCGGCAGGGGTGGCATGTCGGCACTGGCCAGGCTGTAGATCGCCTAGGTGGAGGTGGGCGATCGCCTGGCGCACCAGCCTCAGGGTGGGGTGACCCACGGCGGCGGTCATGCGGCGCACCTGACGGTTTTTGCCCTCCTGTAGGGTCATTTCTAGCCAGGCGGTGGGGATGCTTTGGCGATAGCGAATGGGCGGATCTCGTTCAGGCAGAAGAGGTTCGGTCGTGAGCAATTCGACCTGACAGGGCTGGGTGCGGTAGCCCTTGATAGTGACCCCCTGCCCTAACTGAGCAAGGGCGGCTGAAGTCGGTACCTGCTCGACCTGTACCCAGTAAGTGCGAGGGTGGCCAAAGCGGGGCTCACTGAGCCGATGCTGGACTCGACCGTGGTCAGTCAGCAGCATCAGCCCTTCGCTGTCGCGATCGAGCCGGCCAACAGGGTAGACATCGGCAACAGGAATGAAGTCTTTGAGTGTGAGGCGGCAAGCCGAGTCAGAGGCGGGCAGGGTGCTCCCCAGACTGAACTGACTGAGTACGTTATAGGGCTTATAAAACAGAATGTACTGATACCCCATCGTGCTGCTTATATATATGTAATGGGCTGCAACATTTCATTGCAACTCTTGTGGAAATGTTGAGAAACTACAGCGGCCTAGGCGAGGCCGATATGCTGAACTCTAATAGGACTGATTCTGGCAGGACAACCCCATGGATACCGGCAATAAGTATCGCTTCGCTTGCACGCTTACCTTTGGAGATATTTACGGGCAAGTCATCGCCTGGCTGGTGATTTTGTTCGTTAGCTTGGCAGCTTCCCTAGCGCTGATGGGAGCGCGGCAGCCAATTTTTGCGTTAGCGACCGTAGGGCTAATTTTGGTGTTGTCACTCCCGTTTTTGCTATTTGCCTTTGTGACCACGCTGCTTAACCACATTGAGTTTGAGCCCGTAGATGCCAGTGCAGCCGCCTCAAGCCGTCCCGATCGCGGGGTTGCCTCTTCCACACCGGCTAGGGCGATGAGCTAGGGCGTTGACTCGGTGGGTGCAGGTGCAGCGGGGGCAGGCTCGACAGTGCTGCCGCTAGCCTCCGGTGCTGTCTGCCCCTGGGTCGCCATCTGACCAATTTGGTCTTTAAACTGTGCTGGAGCTAGGGTTGTGGCCTGGGTAAAGAGAGCCTGGGCCGTTTCGGTGTCGCCCTGCTCTTGCAACACTAGCGCCTTAGCCAAGACCGGACGAAAGTCTTCGGGGGCAGCGGCAATGGTTTCGTCATAGAGGGCGATCGCTTGGTCTGGGCTGTTGTTCTCGACGTGCACCTGGGCCAACAGCAGTTTCACCGATGTCGCGTCGAAACTGGCTGCACCGCCTTCTGATTGCATCTGGTCGGCGGTTTTAAGCGTGTCTTGCAGTAGCCCGATCGCGGCCTGGGGTCGCTCTTGCTGCACTAAGAGCACCGTTAGCCCTTGTAGGGCATTCATGTTGCCGGGCTCCTGGTCGAGCACCTGGCGGTAGATCTGGGCCGCGCCCTCGAGATCGCCCATCTGCTGCTTGGTTTGAGCTAGGAGCACCGCATAGTCGGGCACGTTGGGGTTGAGGTCAACCAGCTTTTCGAGGGGAGCAACTACCCCGTTGATGTCGCCGAGCTGAATGCGGGCATCAACTAGCCCCTGGAGAGCGGTTTGATTGTCGGGCTCACGCTCTAGCACCAGTTCATAGCCTTTTGCCTGGGCCTCCAGCTCGGTTTGCATAGCCACGGGGTCAGCAGCAGGATTGGCATCAGGGGTGCTGCTGGCTCTACGGCCGCTGTTGCTGCCCAAAATTGGCAGCAGCGACAGCGACAAAAAGGCCGCTAATGCCAGGGTCAAGACAGTGCCAACGAGCCAACGGTTGCGGTTTGCGGTCACGGGTGTACCTCATCAAGACAGCGGCGCGATCGCAGCCGAAGCGCGATCGCAAACAATTAGTTAAGTCAATGATCTTAGCGTTTTAGCCTAGGGCTGAATCTGCGCCCTAGCCCGACCAAGGCCATAGACAGGGCTACAGTAGCAAAGAAGTTGTCAAAAAGCTCAGAAACAATACGGATTGCTAACCGTCACCGATGGAAACTTAAGAGAGCTACTCAGTCAAGGACACAGCAGCGGCAGTGCAGGCTGCCTTAGGGCTAGAGAACCATCGTAAAGGTGGCTTTTTGACTCGTTTGTAAAGCCTTGTGCGAATTGCGTTAACCGCTTAAATATTTGCCCTAGCAATGCACATTAAAGGGTGAATGTTACGCTAGGCTTACAGGCTAAGTCATGCGCAGAGTTGCTGTTGCGCCGGGTGGCTAGTTTTTGTTGAGAGGGAGATCGGTGGGTGTTATGGGTTCTGCAGAGCAAGACGCTTCTAATAAGAGCGACATTAACGCTAAGGATAGTCACGACCAGGGGACGACACCCGCTGCGGATCGGCCATCGCTAATGTCCCCTCCCCAGCGCCCGGTGCGTCCAGTGCGCCCCGCCGCTGCCCCCGAGACTGTGGTAGCCGTCAAGCCGCTGGCAAAGGCAGCTGACACCGCCGTAGTGATACCCAAAGCGACGGTAACAGAAAAGGTGCCAGAGCCCCCTGCTCCTGAACCTGACCCCGCCGCCTATCGCTATCAACCCATTGCGCCCCCCAGCGAACCGATGCAGTACCGGGCGATTGGCTTGGTGCGGGGCACCTACGAACCGAGCGAAGCCGACCAGCTCAACCGGGGCAACCTGACCACTGAGGATGGCCATGTCATCGACTCGGTGCTGCTCGGGCGCATCACCAGCCTGGTGAAGAAACATATCGATTTAACCGTTTCCCACCTCTGGGTCGTCTATCCTCGCACCCGGCGCGAGCTAGACAACGACGATCAAGACCTGCACCTGCAAATTGTCGGAGTTTGGGAACCAGAAACCCTCGGTCTTCCTGGAGAATCGCCTTCTAGTGAGGACGGTGATGAAACCGACGCCGACGCCTCTGAAAAACCCGACCTAGCTAACCTACCGCCGGTTGACGACAACTTCTTCTCGATTCGCGGCGAGGTCATCAAGTACACACCCGAAGACAAGTGCATTGCCGTCAAGATTTTGCAGGGTGCTAAGCGCACTCCTGGCACGTCTAAACCGTTTAAGCTGCTGCTCCACGGCACCATCGAAGGCCGCACCGTAGGCTACTTCTGGGACTTCAAAGTCAAGCGCGAAGCCAAAGTATTAGTGCTGAGTGAAGCCTCGCCCGTAGGAATTGTGCCACCTAAAAAGCGGGCCAAGGGCAGCGGTGGATCTGGCCCCCGCCGCGGTAAGCCAGGCATGCGCAGCGGGCCAGGGGGAAGCCGTCCGCCCATGCCCAGTCGCCGTCCTACCGGCGTTAAGAGCAGCGATGCCGGCACGGATACTCGTTCCGAGTCGGTTCCCGAACGCATTGCGAGTCGCCCCAAAAAGCGAGACGACAATATTGAAAGCAGCGCTGAATAGACCTGATTAGCTGCTCACATCCTGCGGCAAAAAGGCACGATCCTGGGGCAGAGAGGCGACTGGGGATGTTAGTTCAAACTGCCCCGACTCAATCCAGCTTTTCAGCTCGTTGGCGACTTGGCGAGCCATGTAGATGCTGGCTAGCGGTGCTGTGCGCACCGGCTGACCTTCGATCGTAATGCTGCCCGACTTGAGTTGGGCATAGCTGACCAAGCCAAAGGTGGGCCGCACCCGTCGAGGAATTGAAAAATCCATCACCGGGGCGACAATGTCAGCGTCCTGGATGGCGCAGTGGGCCGCTACCTGTTCGTTGAGAATGGGGATCGGCACCCCGACCCCGAGCATCAGCGAAGGGCCGTAGCCTTTGAAATAGCAGCCCCGCACCCAATAGGACTGCATCTGTTTGGCGTCGCCGATCAGGGCCATGGTGGCGGCGGGACCGATGGGGGTACGGTTGGGCAACCGCCGCTGCAGCGGAAAGTGCTGGGTGCCCTCCCAAGCCAAATAACCGATGCCGCCACCAAAAAAGATGCGGGTGCCAATGCCAATGGCCTCCAAGTCAGGGTCATTCAGCAAGGGCGATAGCGCGCCTGAGTTAGCGTACACCGCATTGCCAAGGCGGGGCTGAAGGGGACCCAGGTAGGTAGAGAGGGTGCGATCGCCCCCGTTCACCCCCACAATAAAATTTTGGTAGAGCCCCCTGGGGCTAAACAGGTAGAACTGGTTGATGCTGTCGCGGGTAATGGTGGTTTCGAGGGCGGTGCGGGGGTAGCAGTCGGTGCCGTGGCCCGTGGCCTGAAGCGGTACGCTGCGCCCGGCGATTAGATCGGCAATTACATGGCCGCCGCCGTGCTCTCGTACGGTTTCGGTATCGCCCAGATCTGCCCCTCGCCCGGCCACGGCTGGCTGGCTGGCCCCCAGGCAGACATCTACGGCCCCGAAGCCAGCGTAGGCGGGCACCCCATCTAGGTAGCACTCCAACAGCTTGATGGGCGGGTCAGTGTGGCCCAGGTTGAGCATGGCACCTGACGATTCCATCGGCTCAAAGGTGCCAGCGATCACGACATCTACCGCTTTAGCGGCGGCGGCAATGCCCTGCTCCTTGGCCTGCACCTTAAAGGCTTCAGCGGTTTGCACGACCACCTGCCCGGCGCGAATTTTAGCGTTGATGCTGTCGATGGTGCGCATGGGCAAGCCTAGAAATGGGGGCTGCGCCGCAGCCAGAAAAGGCCACCCATCAGCGCTGAGGGAGTCAATAGCAGCGCTATGACTAGGCCTAGGGTGGGCTCGTTTTGAGCCACCTGAGACCCGGTTAGCGCCATAGGCAACCCGTACTTAATCAGGGCGCTCAGTGCTGCCGAGAGCACAACCACTTTAGCCACGAAGCTGACATCAGAACGATTCATGGGTTTAGGCGGGCGATCGCCGCACGTTGAGACAGCACCACTCCTGTCGCCGCCAGAGGGTAGCTACGACCCAGCCATGCTGCTCCAAGGTGTCGGCCACCAGTTTAGACTGATCGAGCAAAATGCCGCTGAGAATGCCCCAGCCATCGGGGGTAACAATGGTGTGCATCTGGGGGATAAGATCCATAATCACCTCCGCCAAAATATTGCAGACAATGCCGTCCACGGGGGCATCAATGACTTGGGCAATGGTGTCCAAACTGCCGTGCAGCAGCGGTAGCTGCTCCTCCGTCAATCTGTTCAGGGCGCGGTTGCCCATAGCTGAGTGCACCGCTAAATCGTCGGTATCAGCAGCATAGGCTCGCCGGGCTCCCAACAGCAGCGCCCCAATGGAGAGGATGCCAGACCCACAGCCGATATCGGCAATGGTGACATCGGTTTTTTCGTAGATCAGCCGCATTTCAAGCGACTCCAGGCAGAGCTGGGTGGTAGGGTGGTTGCCGGTGCCAAAGGCCACGCCGGGGTCAATGCGCAGCACCAACCGTTGGTTGTCGTCCGGAGGCTCTAGCCAGGCCGGAGTGATCAAGAAGCGATCGCCAATTGGTTCTGGCTTCCAGTGCTCCTTCCAGCTCTTAGACCAGTCTTCTTCGTCAATTAGCTGCCAGCTGATGCGGGGCAGCACCAGATCGTTGCAGAGAGCGTCCTGTTTAATCAACAGGGCCAGGGCCGATAGATCAAGCAATTCAAGCCGATGCTGAGGAAAATAGGCCTGCACTACGCAGGACGAGCCCCGCTGCTGGGTTGAGGTGCCCTGGCTGCCAAAGCTGTCAAATCGCCAGAAAACCGTGTCTTCCAGGGACGGATCGCATAGTACCTTTACTTCCCACCAGGTGTTAACCACGGCCATTCAGGGGCTGCCTCGCAACTATCAACACTGAGCTAATGCTTTGCGCTTCTAACTGTGACTCTGTAGGGTGGGCACTGCCTACCACCCACTTTCTGCAAAGACCAAGCGCTGTTGTCCCTTGCCCACCCTACAGAGTTCTCAATGCCTACAGGTTCACCGTATAGGCATCGCGAATGCCCGGCACCTTGAGAATCTCCTCCAAAATGCCCTCTGGCAGAGGGTCATCTAGGCTGAGGGCCATGACCGCGTCGCCGCGAACAATTTTGCGGCCCACCTGCATACTGGCGATGTTGACGTTAAAGCTACCCAAAAGCGAGCCAATTTTGCCGATAATGCCCGGCATATCGCGGTGCAGGGTAAACAGCATGTGCTGAGTCGGCGGCACGTTAATGGGGAACTCGTCGATGTCGGTGACGCGAATTTCGCTGCCCCCCAGCAGCACACCAGTAACGGAGTGCTCGCCCAGGCTACCCTTGGCTGACAGGTTCAGCGAGCCGGTGTAGTCGCGAATGTCGGCATCGCGAGTTTCAATCACGTGAATGCCGCGCTCCTTCGCTTCGATGGAGGCGTTGACGTAGTTGACCCGCTCCTGCAGCGCATGGGACAGCAACCCCTTGAGCGCCGCCACCATAATCGGCTGGGTATCGCCCCCGGCAATGTCGCCCTGGAGGCGTACCGTCAGTTCTTGAACCCGGCCCCCAGCCAGTTGCCCCACCAGGTTGCCCAAGGTTTCAGCCAGTTGCAGGTAGGGGCGCAGCTTTTGCATCACCTCGGGACGCAGGCCGGGAATATTCACCGCCGATCGCGCCGGTAGCCCTAGCAGCACGTCGCGAATTTGCTCGGCCACGTCGATGGCCACATTCACCTGGGCCTCTTCGGTGGAAGCTCCCAGGTGGGGGGTGAGAATTACTGCCTTGTCTAGCTCCCGCAGCTCCGAATCGCCCAGAGGTTCAGATTCATAGACATCCAGCGCGGCACCGCCGATGGTGCCTTCGCGCAGGGCCTTAGCCAGGGCGGCTTCGTCGATGATGCCACCCCGGGCACAGTTGATGATGCGCACCGTTGGCTTCATAGTAGCCAGGGCTTTCTCATTCACTAGGTGGGTGGTCTCAGGGGTCTTAGGTAGGTGCAGGGTAATGTAGTCGGCTTCACGGAACAGCAGGTCAAGCTCCACCAGGCGGCAGCCGAGTTGCTCGGCGCGCTCCGCAGAAATAAACGGGTCGTAGGCCAGCAGCTTCATGCCCATGGCCCGCGCTACGGTGGCCACGTGGGAGCCAATTTTGCCTAGGCCCACCACCCCGAGGGTTTTCTTATAGATTTCAACCCCGGTAAAGTCTTTGCGCTTCCATTCGCCAGATTTCACGGAGCGATCGGCGCTGGGAATGTAGCGCGACATCGACATCATCATGGCCAGGGCGTGTTCGGCAGCTGCAATGGTGTTGCCCTCGGGGGAGTTGACCACCACAATGCCCCGTCGGGTGGCCTCGGGTACATCGACGTTATCGACCCCAACCCCCGCCCGACCAATGATTTTTAGGTTCTGACCCGCATCGATGACGGCCTTAGTTACCTTGGTGCCAGAGCGAATCATCAGCGCGTCGTAGTCGCCGATGGCAGCTACCAGTTCCTCAGGGGAAAGGCTGGTGTTGACATCCACCTGAGCAACTTGGGAAAGAATATCGAGGCCCGCCTGGTCAACGGGGTCGGAAACTAGAACCTTGGGCATGGGTCGGCCATAAAAATGTCACAGGGATCTACTTTACTGCAAAGGCGGAGCGGGGCATTAGTGTGGGGGTTACTTTTGGCGGGGGTGGATGGCGGTGATGAGGAAGATGAGGGTGATAGGGAAGATGGAGCGTGATGGGAGGGTGAAAAAGCGCCTGGCAGGGTGGGCAATGCCCACCAGCCCTAAATTCAGCGCGTTCAGCGTAGAGCGTGGCCAAGCAATGCACCATTCAAAGGCAGCTGTATCCGCGATTTATAAGCAGCATTAAAGACGAAATCTGCGGCAAAGGCACTAGCTCTCCAGCAAGTCTTCGATCGCACGAAAGCAGTCAGAGAGCACGACGTTAGAGAAGAGAAACCCTTCGGGATCGCTGAGGCGCAGGCGCTGGAGAGTGGCCCAGGTGTCGCCTTCTATCATGATCCAGCCTTGAGCGACGTGGGGATTGAGGGCTTCATTGAGGGCAGCCCAGGTAGTGGGGTCGCAGAGCGATCGCACCTCATCCCCGCTGATCCCCTCCTTTAATCGCAAGCCCAACATCAGTCGATCCAGCAGTTGCTCCAAGGTTGGTGTCGGAGGTTCGCTGTGGATTCCTCCAGCCGCCTGAAACCCGGTTACCCACTCGCTATAGGTTGCCAAGGTGCGGGGGCGGCTAACGCGCTGGAGCTGGGTGTAGCTGGTCGCCCCGAGGCCAAAGCCGTAGTAGGGCTGATTGCGCCAGTAGGTCAAATTATGCTGACATTGGTGCCCCGGCTGGGCGTAGTTAGAGACTTCGTAGTGATCGTAGCCCTGGGCAGTGAGAAACGCTTGGGCAAGCCGATACATTGCCGCCGTTTGCTCATCCGTGGGCAGAGGCTTGTCGCCCGGCTGGTAGCGCTTGGCGAACACCGTCTGAGGTTCCACCGTGAGGTCATAGATCGACAGGTGATGGGGGTGAAGGGCTACCGCTTTAGACAAACCAGTTTCCCAGTCGGTTAGGGTCTGGTGCGGCAGTCCCGAAATTAAATCTAGGCTCCAGTTGGGCATGGCGACCTGATGCAGCCAATCGACGGCGCGGTAGACATCGGCAACGCGGTGGTAGCGGCCACAGCTCTCTAGCATTGCGTCATCCAGCGTTTGGACGCCGAGACTGATGCGGGTGATGCCTGCGGCTAGGTAGCCCTGGAGATGCTCCAAATCAAAGGTGCCGGGGTCCATTTCCATGGAGATCTCGGCGGTAGGGGCAATGCCGAAATGCTGGTCAATCTGGGCGAGGATTTGTTCGAGTTGGGGAACGGAGAGTAGGGAAGGGGTGCCGCCGCCGAAGAATACGGTCTGTAGGGGGTGCTCGTTGAGCTTTGGCGTCGCTGCAATCTCTTCGCACAGCCGGTCTACATAGCTCTCGACTGTGCCAGAGGTCTCGCCCCGCTGCTGGTTGCCCAGCACTGAGATGGGGAAGTCGCAGTAGAAGCAGCGACGCCGGCAAAAGGGAATGTGAACGTAGGCAGAAGCCGGGTTGGCAATCATGAGGATGGCTATCCCTGGGAAACGTTGAGCAAGGGATGCCGCTTAAATCACGCTAACACTATCCCCCACCTTGAGCATGTGGCCGCCCTGGTGGACGATGTTGGTGTTGACCGCCAGCTTATAGAAGTGATTGAACCGCGACGGGTGGGCCCAGTCAGGCAGGGTGGCGGCCCGCTGTTGGGAGAACTTTTTTTGAAAATGGTCGATGGCGATTCCGGTTAGGGTGTCGCGGGTGGGGACGATGCAGCGCTGGCAGGGGTTGATGCCCTCTAACACCACGTTACCGATCGCAAAGCGCACTGGGCTGCCGTCGGCACTAAACAGCTGATCTTCCCAAAAGGAAGGTACACCGTCGATCTCCAAGTTGGTGCGGAAGCGGCGGCGGGTTTCCTCTAGCGAGAGGCAATACCAATCGGCAACGGTTTGGAGGGTAGCAGTGCTGATCACTGTTGGCCCGGCAGCGTCGGTGTCGTCGGGAAATCCGCTGTCGGAGTTGACTTGAAGCGTGACGAGTTGTTGAAAATAGTCGCTGAGCCAGGCTTCGAGTTCTGAACGCTGCTGCTGAAGGTGAAAAGTGGCGGTGGGGGGATGGCCGTCAACGGCTAGGGTAATGAACTGGCCATCCTTGGAGAAGGTTGATCGCAGGTGGTGGATGGCGGCGGTACGCTTGCCGTTGACGAAGCGGTTTTGGGCGTCGAAGAGGGCGTAGGTGCGATCGCTCTCCAGCGCCCCACTGGCCAAAACCGTAGCTTGGGAAACCGAAACCCCATCCAGTGACTTGACCGGAAAAATATCAATGCGGGCAAGATGGCAGGTCATAGCTGAAGGTTGGTAGGCGGTTGAACCGGGCAATGCGGCCTACAAAAAAACCGAAACTTTGGGCTGGCATAAATACGCGGTTGCCACCCAAAATTCCGGTTTGACGATTGCTCTAAAAGAGTTTTTTTAGAACCCTTGGCGAGAAACAAATTTTTCGATATCGGCCTGGGTTTGGTGCAGCAGGTGGTGGCGGCTGTCGCCAGTATTGCTGAGAGAGGGCACCAGGTTGCGGGCCTGGAGCGTCATGTGGAGCTGAAGATGGGCGACGTATTCGGAAAAGTCTTCGCGGGTTTCGGCCAGGGCTGGAGCAAACTTTTCTGACAGGGCCACGGGAACAACCTCTCTTCTATTAAACATCGATATATGCAACGATATCGAAACTAACATAGGCTCTGTACCCCTCACAGGCTGTGCAACGAAGCTTAACGGTGCGTAACATCTGACACAATCCATGCCCGGTTCATCCCCCTCCGCTGATAGCCAACCGCCCATTCCCGAGCGGTTGGCTAAGCACACGGTGCGCTACGCTGACCACCACTCGGTGAATTGGGATGACCTGACGCCGATGATGCGCCACTACGTGGAGATGAAGGAGCAGTATCCCCACGCCCTGGTGCTATATCGGGTAGGCGACTTCTTTGAAACGTTCTTTCAAGATGCGATCGCGATCGCCCGTGAGCTAGAGCTGGTGCTCACCAGCAAAGAGGCGGGCAAGCAGATTGGCCGGGTGCCGCTGGCGGGCATTCCCCACCACGCGCTCGATCGCTACTGCACGCTGCTGGTGGAACGGGGCTATGCGATCGCCATCTGCGACCAGGTCGAAGACCCCGCCGTGGCTCAGGGATTGGTCAAACGCGAAGTCACCCGCGTCATCACCCCCGGCACCGTGATCGAAGAGGGCATGCTAAGTGCCGGCCAAAACAACTTTTTGGCCTCGGTGGTGGTGGCCGGCCACCACTGGGGGCTGGCCCACGCCGATGTCTCCACTGGAGAATTTTTAACAACCCAAGGGGAAGACCTCGACCAGCTCTGTCAGGAGCTGCTCAGGCTCCAGCCCGCCGAGGTGCTGTTTCCGGTGGATGCGCCCAACCTGGGGGCGATGCTCAGGCCGGGGGATCAGTCTGACCAACTGCCAGGCTGCCTGCCGCGTCAGTTTTGCTACACTCTGCGGCCCCAAGGCCCCTATAGCCAGAGCGAGGCGCGGCAGCGATTGTTGCAACGGTTTCGGCTCAGGTCGCTGGAAGGGCTGGGCTGCGACCATCTGCCCTTGGCGGTGCGGGCAGCGGGCGGCCTGCTGCACTACGTCGAAGAGACCCAAAAAACCGTGCAGGCCCCGCTCCAGCCCCTCTGCACCTATACCCTGTCCGCCTACCTGGTGATCGATCACCAGACCCGCCGCAATTTAGAAATTACTCAGACGGCGCGCGACGGCACCTACAACGGTTCTCTCCTGTGGGCGCTCGATCGCACTGTGACGGCCATGGGCGGACGCACCCTGCGGCGCTGGCTGCTGCAACCACTGCTGGATGTGAAAGGCATTCAACAGCGGCAGTCCACCATTATGGAACTGTTGCAGGACGGCAACCTGCGGCAGATGCTCCAGCACAAGCTGAAGCAGATCTATGACTTGGAACGGCTAGCGGGTCGGGCTGGATCTGGCACCGCCAATGCGCGGGATCTCGTTGCCCTAGCGGATTCGTTTTTGCGACTTCCCGATTTAGCAGCTTTAGCAGAAAAAGCCAAATCGCCCTACCTGCAAGCCTTGCAGTATGTGCCGCCGGAGCTAGAGCAGCTGGGGCAGACGCTGCGATCGCACCTGGTCGAACAGCCGCCCCTCTACCTCACCGAAGGCCACCTAATTCGCGATGGCGTCAACGCCCAGCTCGACAACCTGCGCCAGCAGGCCGTTGATGACCAAAAATGGATCGCAGAGCTGGAACCCGCCGAACGCAAACGCACCGGCATCTCTACGCTCAAAGTCGGCTTCAACAAAGCCTTTGGCTACTACATCAGCGTTTCCCGCGCCCGCGCCGACCAGACCCCCGACGACTACATCCGCAAGCAGACCCTCACCAACGAAGAGCGCTACATCACCCCCGAACTCAAGGAGCGCGAGACGCGGGTGTTTAATATCGAGTCAGAAATCAACGCGCTGGAATACGAGATCTTCAACCGGTTGCGCGAGCAGGTGGGCGAGCAGGTCGAACTGATTCGCAAAGTAGCCTCAGCAGTAGCAGCGGCAGATGTGCTGTGCGGCTTGGCGGAAGTTGCTATCTTCCAAGGTTACTGCTGCCCCGATATGGATGAATCAAGGGCGATCGCGGTCACCGAGGGCCGCCACCCGGTTGTCGAGCAACTGCTCCCGGCTGGGTTCTTTGTGCCCAACTCTAACTACATGGGGGCGATCCCGAGCGATCGCGAGGCCAATCACCCCCAAGACCTAATCATTCTCACCGGTCCCAATGCCAGCGGCAAGAGCTGCTACCTGCGCCAGGTGGGGTTGATTCAGCTGATGGCGCAGATGGGTAGCTTTGTGCCCGCCAAGGGGGCGCGGCTGGGGGTGTGCGATCGCATTTTCACCCGCGTCGGTGCCGTTGACGACCTCGCTAGCGGCCAATCCACCTTCATGGTTGAGATGAATGAGACTGCGAATATTTTGAACCACGCCACGCCCAGATCCCTGGTGCTGCTGGATGAAATTGGCCGGGGCACCGCCACCTTCGACGGCCTCTCCATCGCCTGGGCCGTAGCTGAGCACCTGGCGGTTGAGATCCAGTCTCGCACCATTTTCGCCACCCATTATCACGAGCTGAACGAGCTGGCGGCGTTGATTCCCAACGTGGCCAACTACCAGGTCACAGTCAAGGAAATGCCCGACCAAATTATCTTCCTCCACCAGGTGCAGCCCGGCGGAGCCGACAAATCTTACGGCATTGAGGCAGGGCGGCTGGCGGGGTTACCCACCTCGGTTATTCAGCGGGCTCGCGACGTGATGCGCGAGATCGAGCGCAACAGCACGATTGCCGTGGGCTTACGGGGAGAGGTGCCCAAACCGAGTAAGCCTCGCCGCGCGCGCGATTTGACAGAAACTTACGACCCTTCAGAACAGCTTGATCTGTTTGGAAAACTTTAACTCCGGCCTAGGCTACCAGACCGTAAATTTCTTTGGATTGAACATAGGGCATTGCGGTCTTGGCGCTGAAATGCTTAATCCGAATAGTCTTTCTCACCAAGCGCGCGCGGTGTTTGGGATGATATAGTTGCAGCCACAAGTGTTAGGACATAGACTAGGAGCGTAGCGTTTCTGCGTTTCCCTACTGATGCCCAAGCCCTATAGCCTTGACTTACGGCAAAAAGTGATTGATGCT
>NZ_JACJOX010000038.1 GCF_014695775.1 Leptolyngbya sp. FACHB-60
TTGTGGCTATGGCCCTGCTGGTAACCTTGCTTCGGGGCAACCTCCCCATTGCCGCGATACTGGTTGTGCCATTCCGTAAGGGTGCTACGGGCAATGCCCAGCAGTTGACTGACGGCAACTTTGGATTGGCCTGACTCAATCGAGGCAATCACTTTCTGGCGCAGGTCAAAGCTGTAGGGAGCTGGCATCACTATAGTCCTCTCGATATCCTGTCATTTTGCCTGACCGAACCCTTATACGGATTGCTATACCGCTATTGAGGGCGTACTCAACTACGCTTGACGGCGTCCGAAGCCGGGCCATGGGCGTTCCCGTGGCTCGTTGAAGTTATGGGTGCATCCCCGGCACCGTTAGTACTTCACAATCCGATTATCTTGAAGACGACGAGTCCCATTCTTGACGACGGATTCGCTCTGGCAGTGGGGACAACGCATAGGCAAATGGCTCTCCAAACCTACATTCCAACCATCATCCTTTAACTGACCAGTGCCGACCTACTTTGTACCTGTAGTCTCCCGAGAGCAACGGCTGCCACCAGTCACGATGGCTCAGATACCAGGTCACCGTTTGTCGCAGGCCCGTTTCCAGTGTTTCCTGAGGTACCCAGCCCAACTCAGCGCGAATCTTGCTGGCATCAATCGCATAGCGCCGGTCATGGCCGAGCCGATCTTTGACGAAGGTAATCAGCTGGCTCGCGGGTTTCACCGGCAAATGGGGGGCCAACTCATCCATCAGGGCACAGAGGGCCTGCACCAGGTCTATATTCTTGACCTCATTGTTGCCGCCGATCGCATAGGTCTCTCCAGGCTTGCCCCGGTGGATCACCGCATTTAAGGCACGGCAGTGATCGCCCACGTAGAGCCAGTCGCGCACATTCTGCCCATCGCCATAGACCGGCAGCGGCTGGCCCAGCAAAATGTTGACGCAGATCAGCGGAATCAGCTTCTCGGGGTAATGGTAAGGGCCGTAGTTGTTAGAGCAGTTGGTAATTAACGTGGGCAGGCCGTAGGTGTGGTGGTAGGCCCGGACCAAATGGTCGCTGCCTGCCTTAGAGGCAGAGTAGGGGCTGTTGGGAGCATAGGGGGTAGTTTCGCTAAAGGGCGGGTCAGTGTGGCCGAGGCTGCCAAACACCTCATCGGTAGATACGTGCAGAAACCGGGCCGTTTGGCTCCCCTGCCAGTAGGCACGAAAGGCTTCGAGCAAGGTAAAGGTGCCCTGAATATTGGTGCGAATAAATGCCTCTGGCCCCAAGATCGAGCGGTCGACGTGGGATTCGGCGGCAAAGTGGGCGACAATATCGATCGCTTCACTGTGCAGAAGTTGGTCTACCAGGGGACGATCGCAGATGTCTCCCTGCACAAAGCGAAAATTGGGCTGTTGGTCTAGCCCCGCCAGGTTTTGGAGGTTGCCTGCGTAGGTGAGAGCATCGAGTACCACAATGCGATCGCTGGGGTAAGTGTTAACCCAGTGGTGAACAAAATTGGAGCCAATAAACCCGGCACCGCCAGTAATCAGCAACCGACGCGGTCGTCTTGGGGCTGTCTCGGCAAACGGGGGGGGCATTGGGGCAAGCTCCTGACTGGGTGTTGCAAGATGGTGGATAGACGAGGGGCAGCCCCAAAAGGGAAGCCAATTGGGCTAGGGTGAGGTTAACTCGATCTGACAGTCATCGCCCACCATAAAGCGCATCGCGTTCGGGTGCCTAGGGGCAGACTTGAGCGAGGCCCGCCGCCCCACTAGACTATCCACAATTCGGTGGTGAATATTCTCTACCCTGGCCCCCTGTAAAATTACGCTGTGATCGAGGTCTACATCGGTGAGGGTTACCTGGTTACCAATGCTGCTGTAGGGGCCTACAAAGCAGTTTTCTAGCTGGCAGTCGTTACCAATTATCACCGGCCCACGGATGGTGCAGTTGCGTACCTGGGTGCGCTCACCAATAGACACCCGCCCAATCACGCGGCTTTGCTCATCTACAGTGCCCTCAATTGAGCAGTTAGAGTAAGTGTCTAGAATGATGCGATTGGCCTCAAGCAGATCGTCTTTTTTGCCCGTGTCGAGCCACCAGCCCTGAAGGTGAATGGCCTCAACCCTGTAGTGCTGATTAATCAGTTCCTGAATGGCATCGGTGATTTCTAGCTCGCCTCGCGCCGAGGGATGCAGTGTAGCTATCACCGCGTGAATGCTGCTGGCAAAAAGATACACCCCCACCAAGGCTAAATTGGACGCAGGTTGTTGGGGCTTTTCTTCCAGTCGCAGAATGCGACCTGCTGCATCGACTTCAGCGACTCCAAAGGACTGCGGATTAGGGACCGGCGACAGCAGAGTTAAAGCGTCGAGGTGGCGTTCCTTAAAGGTTTCCACCATGGGGGTGAGGCTATCTTGCACCAGGTTGTCACCCAGATACATGACAAACGGCGACTCGGCCAGGAAGGGCTGAGCTACCTGAACGGCATGGGCAAGACCAGCCGGTTTGGCCTGCAAAACATAGGTGATCTGTGCCCCAAACCGCTCACCATCGCCAGTGGCCGCCTTTACTTCCCCCCCGGTTTCTGGGCTAACGACAATGCCAATGTCGGTAATACCAGCGGCCACCAGGGCCTCAATGCCGTACCAAAGAATGGGTTTATTGGCGACGGGCACCAGCTGTTTAGCCCCCGAATAAGTCAGCGGGCGAAGACGAGTGCCCTTGCCACCAGACAGAATAAGCGCCTTCATTACATCTTCTCCATCAGTTGATCGAGCATGGTTCGCAAACTGTCGCGCCAGTGAATAGGGGTGATCTGCAAAAGAACTTCTAGTTCACGGCTAGATAGCACCGAGTAGGCCGGGCGTTTGGCTAGGGTGGGGTACTCTGCCGTTGTCAGGGGGTTAACCCGTTCTATAACGAGGGGGAAATGGCGTATCTTAGCCTCCTCAAAAATCGCAGTCGCAAAGTCGTACCAACTAGCTACCCCACTGTTGGCCAAGTGGTAGGTGCCCGAGGGCAGAGCCAACGACCCATCGGTGATGATTAAACTATGCACTAGCTTAGTAATTCCCTCAGCCAGGTACTGGGTTGAGGTAGGTGAGCCAATTTGATCGCAAACGACCCCTAATTCGGCCCGGCTTTGCCCAAGCCGCAGCATCGTTTTAACAAAATTGCCTTTGCCCAGCGCGCCGTAAAGCCAGGAGGTACGAACGATATAGTGATTGTCCCAGGTTTGGCGAATGGCCTCCTCACCCGCCAGCTTAGAACGACCATAAACGCTGATAGGGTTGGGCGAATCGGTCTCTTGATAGGGTAGATAATGCTGCCCATCAAACACGTAGTCCGTAGAAACATGGATCAGCGGAATAGAAAGCTGTTTAGCTACCACTGCCAGGGCTGCTGGCACCGATTCGTTGACAGCAAAGGCAGCCTCGGGCTCTTGTTCGGCCCGGTCAACTGCTGTATAAGCGGCGGCGTTAACGATTAGGTCGGGCTGAGCGGTGAGCACTGCCTGATGCAGTTGCGGCTCCTGAGTTAGGTCTACATCAGCTCGACCCAGGGCAAAAACCGTCATCGACTGAGGCAGTAATCGAGCCAGCTCTTGCCCCAGTTGGCCAGTTTTGCCCAACAGAAGCAGGCGCGTCATGAGTAAACCTCGGCCATGCTCAGCGGTCGGCCGGCTTGGTCTTTGGGCGAGAGTACTGGTTCAATTGATAGGGGCCAAGCGATCGCCAAATCAGGATCATTCCAAGCGATACAGCGCTCGTATTGAGGAGCGTAGTAATCAGTGGTTTTGTATATCACCTCAGCAATACCTGATACCACTAGAAATCCATGGGCAAACCCAGGAGGTACCCAAACCTGGTTTTTCTTGTCTGCTGAGATCTGATAGCCGACCCATTGCCCAAATGTAGATGAGTACTTTCGAAGGTCTACAGCAACATCAAAGATTTCGCCCATAACGACGCGAATCAGCTTGCCTTGAGGTTGATGAATTTGATAGTGCAGACCACGCAAGACCCCCTGCACTGAGCGGGAGTGGTTGTCTTGAACAAAGGTATAAGTAAACCCAACTTGCTCTGCAAACATTTTGTGATTAAAGCTCTCAAAGAAGAAGCCGCGGTCATCTTCGAAAACCCTCGGCCTAATTTCTAAAACATCCGATAGTTCAGCAGCAATCATTAAAGAGCCCTCTTTCATCTACCTATGCAAGACATTAGTAATGAGTTTTGTGTTTACTGTTTCTTTGGGCAGTGCTGGTGTAACCTGCTTCATACCTCAGCTCTAGGATATGGAAACATTTCGTCGATTAATAAGGCTGTTAGGGGGAGCTGCGACTGCAGGAACGAGAAATTGTCACAACCTATCTCTTTAATAAGTTTCCCATCCAAGACTGCATGTCACTGACTTAAGAGATCAAAAAAGCTTACAAGGCTTGATATGCAAAGGATTAGCCCTGCAAACCATAATATCTATCTTCACCATAATAAATTGAGTGTATACCCTCGAACAACGCCGTTTAGGGGCGGCCAAGCCTGCTATTAAACAGATTGGGCGACACATGCAAATTTTGGTACCCGCTGAAATATCATCCCCGTTAAGGCGATGTCGAGTCCACTTCAATGGTCAGCTCGCGAGTTAACCATTTTGTCGAAAGTGGGATGCTCTTTAGCTCGCGATCGCTCTGAGGTGACCTTTCCCAAATTGCCTAATTTTCCGGTGGAAACACTTATACCAATTACACATGAGTGTGCGCCAAAATGGGAGTACTGCTAGCCCTTGAGGAAAAAGGCATGGGACGCCCGTTCATCGTTGAGATCGCAGAAAGCGAAGCGCAGTTGAAGAAGACGCTTCAACAGGCCCGTAGTGCTAGCCAAAA
>NZ_JACJOX010000039.1 GCF_014695775.1 Leptolyngbya sp. FACHB-60
TGGGCTCACAGCAAGCTGAAGGTAGCGCCCTCTATTCAGCCTCGCGCTCTGAGCATCACTCAGGGTCGGGCTGTGGGTGTGGCCCACTACCTACTGGGGGGAATTGCCACTACCTGGGCCTTCTTCCTGGCTCGAATTATCGCGGTGGGATGACCCGTTTGGTCATGGGATTCCTGTAGGGGCACACTGCGGTGCGCCCCTACCAGCCCCAATCCACTGCACTTCAACGAATTGCGTTTTCTGACCCATTCGTACATCAAACCTGTTTTGATTCATGGCAACTAAATTCCCTAAATTTAGCCAGGACCTGGCCCAAGATCCGACCACGCGTCGGTTCTGGTACGGGATTGCCACCGCCCACGACTTTGAAAGCCACGACGGCATGACGGAGGAGAATCTTTACCAAAAGATTTTCGCCTCCCACTTTGGCCACCTGGCAATCATCTTTCTGTGGACCTCGGGCAACCTGTTCCACGTCGCCTGGCAAGGCAACTTTGAACAGTGGATCAAAGATCCGCTAGGTGTGAGACCGATCGCTCACGCGATTTGGGATCCGCAATTTGGCCAACCCGCCGTGGATGCCTTCACCCAGGCGGGGGCCAGCTATCCGGTTAACATCGCATTCTCTGGGGTGTACCACTGGTGGTACACCATCGGTATGCGCACCAACAATGACCTGTACAGCGGTGCCCTGTTCCTGCTGGTTTTGTCGGCGATCTTTTTGTTTGCTGGTTGGCTGCACCTTCAGCCTAAGTTTCGGCCTAGCCTGGCCTGGTTCAAAAATGCGGAATCGCGCCTGAACCACCACCTGGCTGGTCTGTTTGGCGTCAGCTCGCTGGCTTGGGCCGGTCACCTGATTCACGTCGCTATTCCCGAAGCCCGGGGGCAGCATGTGGGTTGGGATAACTTCCTCTCGGTACGGCCTCACCCGGCTGGGTTGAAGCCTTTCTTTACCGGTCAGTGGGGGGTCTATGCCCAAAACCCAGACACGCCGAACCACGCGTTTAACAGCAGTGACGGGGCCGGGTCAGCGATTCTCACCTTCTTAGGTGGATTCCACCCTCAAACCGATTCGCTGTGGCTGACGGATATGGCCCACCACCACCTGGCGATCGCGGTGATTTTTATCATCGCCGGGCACATGTACCGGACTAACTTCGGAATTGGCCACGACATAAAGGCCATTTTGAATGCTCACAAACCCCCTTCGGGCGCTTTGGGTGAAGGGCACAAGGGCATTTACGACACCTACAACAACTCGCTGCACTTCCAGCTAGCGTTTCACCTAGCAGCCCTAGGGGTGGTCACCTCCCTGGTAGCGCAGCACATGTACTCCATGCCGCCCTACGCCTTTATGGCTAAGGACTACACCACCCAGGCGGCTCTGTATACCCACCACCAGTACATTGCTGGATTCATTATGGTGGGGGCCTTTGCCCACGGGGCCATCTTCCTGGTGCGCGACTACGACCCCAAAGCCAACCAGAACAACGTGCTATACCGCGTGCTGGAGCATAAGGAAGCGATCATCTCGCACCTGAGCTGGGTGTCGCTGTTCCTGGGCTTCCACACCCTAGGTCTGTATGTGCACAACGACGTGGTGGTGGCCTTTGGCACCCCCGAAAAGCAGATTCTAGTTGAGCCAGTCTTTGCTCAGTGGATTCAAGCCTCCCACGGCAAGCTGCTCTACGGCATGGATACTCTCCTATCTAACCCGGACAGCATTGCGACGACGGCTTGGCCTAACTACGGCAACGTGTGGCTCGGCGGCTGGCTGGATGGCATTAATAGCACTACCAACTCGCTGTTTCTGACCATTGGCCCTGGCGACTTCTTGGTTCACCATGCGATCGCCCTCGGCCTGCACACCACCACCCTAGTCTTGGTCAAGGGTGCGCTGGATGCCCGTGGTTCGAAGCTGATGCCCGACAAGAAAGACTTCGGCTATGCTTTCCCCTGCGACGGCCCCGGCCGTGGCGGCACCTGCGATGTCGGTGCGTTCGACGCTTTCTTCCTGGCGATGTTCTGGATGTTGAACACCCTTGGCTGGGTGACCTTCTACTGGCACTGGAAGCACCTCACCCTATGGTCGGGCAACATAGCCCAGTTCAACGAAAGCTCGACTTATCTAATGGGCTGGTTCCGTGACTACCTGTGGCTTAACTCGTCGCAGCTGATTAACGGCTACAACCCTTATGGCATGAATAACCTAGCCGTCTGGGCCTGGATGTTCCTCTTTGGACACCTGGTTTGGGCTACCGGTTTCATGTTCTTGATCTCCTGGCGGGGCTACTGGCAGGAGCTAATCGAAACTCTGGTCTGGGCCCACGAGCGCACTCCCCTGGCGAACCTGGTTCGCTGGAAGGACAAGCCCGCTGCCCTGTCCATTGTCCAAGGTCGGGTTGTAGGTCTAGCTCACTTTACGGTGGGCTACATTCTGACCTTCGCCGCCTTCTTGATCGCCTCGACCTCCAGTCGATTTGGCTAACTGGGATAGATAATCCCTCGTAGGGTGGGCACTGCCCACCCTACACCCCTGGAGTAAACAGGTGGGTTGCCATTAGGCTAAACCCACCCCCAGGCAACCTTTTTCGAAAAAAAGAAATTCTTTGTTCAAGTAAGTTCTTAACGAATATCTCTAGTAGTGGGCAGTGCCCATCCTGCAAAAGACTGACCCAAATACTCATCCATAACAGGAGTCTTCTCTGCAGAATTTTGAATAATCTGAGGTGTGTTAGCGGTTCCCTACGATCGCCCTTGCCACCTCCTAACCTTGAGACGGATGGAGACTCTCCGCTTCTCAAGAGTCCTGGTTCTTCGGGGTAGTTGAGCCAGGACTTTTATTATCTGTATAGCTAAAAGGATAGGTGGAGTACCGCCGTTGACGGCCTAGATCGTTTACAGTTGCGGTGGCAAAACCGATGACCTAAAACCTACTCCGTAGGCTCATCGTGCCAGGGCCAATCTGCTCTCTTTTTCTGTGGCTATGACCCCTTCCAACCGGATTTTGGTGCTCTTTGCCCACCCTGCCCTCAATAAATCTCGCATTAACAGTCAGCTAGTGCGGGCGATCGCCGACCTTGGGGGGGTAACCCTCCACGACCTTTACGAGGAGTATCCCGACTTCCATATCAATGTGAAGCGCGAGCAGCAGCTTCTACTTGACCACGACATCGTGGTGTGGCAGCATCCCTTTTACTGGTATAGCAGCCCCGCCATTCTCAAAGAGTGGCAAGATCTAGTGCTCGAATATGGCTTTGCCTATGGCCACGAGGGGACAGCTCTGCAAGGCAAAAAATGCCTTTCCGCCATTTCTACAGGCGGCAGCTATCAGGCTTATCAACGAGACGGCTACAACTACTACACCGTCTTTGAACTGCTAGCCCCCTTCGCCCAAACCGCGCGGCTGTGCGGCATGGACTACCTGCCGCCCTTTATTGTCCACGGCACTCACCAGCTGCTCGATGGCCCCAAAATCAGCGATCGCGCTCAAGACTATCGTCTCCTGCTTCAAGCCCTGCGCGACAACCAAATTAACTGGGCAGCGCTGCCTGGTTTGACCCAGCTTAACCAAGATTTGAGCCAGGTATTGCTCGCTCCCGAGGTGGCCCCCCATGCATAGCGAAGACTTATTTTTTCAGGCGTTTATTTACCTAATGGCGGCAGTCCTGTCGGTGCCTTTTGCCAAACGACTGGGTCTGGGATCGGTACTGGGGTACCTGATTGCCGGAGTGATCATTGGACCGTTTGTGCTGGGTCTGGTGGGAGGAGAACAGCAAGACGACGTCATGCACTTCGCCGAATTTGGCGTGGTGATGATGCTGTTTTTGATTGGCCTGGAGCTGCGGCCTTCGCTGCTGTGGCAGCTGCGAGGGCCGATCTTAGGGCTAGGGGGCTTGCAGGTGGCAGTCACCACCGGGGCGATCGCCCTGATTGCCGTGCTGGTGGGCCTACCCTGGACCATGGCCCTGGCTATCGGCATGATTTTGTCGCTCTCGTCTACGGCGATCGTGCTGCAAACCCTGAACGAAAAGGGCCTGATGAGAACTGAGGCGGGGCAGGCCTCCTTCTCGGTGCTGCTGTTTCAGGATATTGCGGTGATTCCGATGCTGGCTCTGCTGCCCCTGCTGGAAATGGGCCAGACCGCGATCGGTCCCCATGCAGCGGTGCTGGTAGCTACTGCCGAGGCCAGCGGGGGGCTACCCGCTTGGCAGCGAACCCTGCTAGTGATGGGGGCGGTGGGAGGCATTATTGTGGTCGGTCGGTTTTTAATGCAGCCGGTGTTTCGGTTCATTGCTGATACGCGGCTGCGGGAGATGTTTACGGCGACGGCCCTGCTGCTGGTGATCGGCATTACCCTGATTATGCAGATGGTGGGGCTATCGCCCGCCCTGGGCACCTTCGTCGCCGGAGTAGTGCTTGCCGACAACGAGTATCGCCACGAGCTAGAAACCGACATTGAACCGTTTAAGGGCCTGCTGCTGGGCCTGTTCTTTATCTCGGTGGGGGCCAGCATCGACTTTAATGTGCTGGCCCGCCAGCCCCTGCTGATTTTGGGCTTGGTAGTTGGGCTGATGCTGCTCAAGGGGTTGGTGCTGCTGGCCCTGGGCCGTTTCTTTCGGCAGTCGCTCAGCCAAAACCTGATGTTTGCTATGGCCCTGGCTCAGGGAGGAGAGTTTTGCTTTGTGCTGTTTTCCTTTGCCCAGCAGAGCCGGGTCTTGCCGACGACCATCACCGCACCGCTGGTAGTGGTGGTGGCCCTGTCGATGGCCCTCACCCCCCTGGTGATGATTGCCAATGAACGGCTGGTGCAGCCGCGCTTTGTGAGCCAAGGCGAGCAGCGAGAACCCGACACCATCGACGATGGCGAAACCCCAGTGATCATTGCGGGTTTTGGACGCTTTGGCCAGATCGTCAATCGTCTGCTGGTTGCCAACGGAATTCAGACTACGGTGCTAGACCACGACCCGGCCACCATTGACCTGCTGCGTCAGTTTGGCCACAAGGTGTTTTATGGCGACTCATCGCGCATTGAGCTGCTCTATGCGGCAGGGGCCGCTGAGGCCAAGCTGTTTGTGATGGCGATCGACGATGTGGAAAGGTCGCTACACACCATTGACCTGGTGAAACAGCACTTTCCCCACCTGAAGATTTTGGCGCGGGCTATCGATCGCCGCCACGCCTACGAGCTGCTGCGCCGCGATGTTGCCGTCGTGGAGCGAGAAACCTTTGAATCTGCCTTGAGCTTGGGCGCTCAGGCTCTGAAGCTGCTAGGGTTTCGGGCTTACCATGCCCACCGAGCTGCCCGCATCTTTCGCCATCACGACATCAAGGCGATGCGCGAGATGGCCCAAATCGAAGCGGATATGCCGAAGCTGGTGGCTAAATCGCAGCAGCTCGCTGCCGATTTGAAGGAAGTTCTCCAATCGGATAGCTTTGATTTGCCTCGCGAAGTCGATCAGGCTTGGGATACGACAGCGCTGAAAAAGTATGGGGCTTAATACGGTTAGTCTTTTGAATTGCCGCTGCCGTGAGTGCAGCCGCTAGGGGGCGGGAGGAAGTTGCAGCTCAATGCCGACTTTGGTGCCTAGTTCGATTACCTCGTCGGCAAATTCATTCGCGGCAGCGACTCCGCCTGCGACGCTGCCAGCGATCGCCAATGTCGTCATCGCCAAGGACGTTAAACGCTTCTTCAGCCGTGGCCAGTTGCGCTGATCGTCGGCTTTTTTGATCTCTTCTTCAACATCGTCGATGTCGATAATGAGGTCGTCTTGCACAGCCTGGGGAAACTGTGCAGCGGTTTGACGCAGATGGGCGATGATTTGCAGCAGTTCAGCGGTGCTGGTGCCGGTGGTTTGGGTCAAGCCGGAGGCGGTAATCTGAGCATTGTCGTTGGCTGTGTTGACCAGGTTGCCGATGTTGGCGTTAGAGCCCTGATTGCCAACTTTGTCGCCCATAACTTTATCGCCTGAGACTTTGTCTCCAGCAATGTTGTCGCCGTTGCCGTACTGGTGAACGGTGTTTTCCATAGCTAAGGAAGTGGGTAAAACGTCGTTGGCAGAGTAGTAGAGCTTGAGCAGCTGGCTGGTGTGCAGGGGCAGCATGGCGTAGGTCTGGCCATCGTCATCGCTGAAGTCTACTTCGTAGACATTGGAGGCGAGATGCTCGACCAGGGTGCCGACTTGCCCGGCGGTGAGGTTGTGCTCAGGCAGGTCGTGCTTGAGGGCGACAACATCTAATAGCAGAAATTGGGTTAGGGTGCTGACCATGGGTATCACCTCACGATGTAACAGCTTACAAGCCGGGGAAAAGATTCGGTTGGGCGAATGATCCAGGTGGTGCGGACGGTTGCGGTATTTTGGTTTCGACGAAGTGGAAAGTCAACCACATAGCGCCGACCATACTCGTCGGTTTGGCCAGGAATGGCTTCGTACTGGCGGATAGCTACTTCGATGAGAGCTTTGAGTAATTCGGCGTCTTGACTGGTTAATCCCAAGATAGTGGTAAATAGTCTGGCTTTGTGTTTCCCCCTAGAGTGGTTGGGATTCAGGCTATAAGTCCGCAGCTTATCTAGGTCTATAAACGCAGACTCCGCATTGGGCAGATTCATAATTGAATTTTGTCGCCCTGCACCAGGTCGCCTGCTACATTGTCACCTTTACCATGCTGGTGGGTAGCGCGGCTGCCCTGGTGAATATTGAGATGAATACCGCCGTAGCGTTCTTCGATGTCCATGCCGCTTTCTTTGAGTTGTCGCTGTTGGCGGGCGGCTTGAGATTCGTAGCCGTCGAGGAGCTGGCGGAGGTTGAGGCGCAGGCGTAGTTTGCCGATGGTAACAGTTTGCTCGCCCATAGCCTCTAGGCCCATGAGTTCTTGGTAGTCGAGGGGAGGATGGTCGGGATGGTCGGGGACGGGCACCCACTCGGTGACTTCTAAATCGCCAAAGCTCTTGTGGATTTTGGTAAAGGTGTCGCGGATGAGAGCGAGGAAGACGCGGCGGGTGGTTTCGCGCCCGCTGATGGAGATGAAAATCTTTTTGTCTTCGGGGTCGGCTTTGACGCGGGCAATGTTGCACTGCTCGTTGCCTTCGAAGTAGGCCAGCATGACGCCACTGCGCCAGCAGGTTTGCTCATGGATTTTTTCGTGGCTAAGGACGATGAACCGCGACAGCACGCTCTCAGGCAGAATGCGGTAGTGGTATTGAAACTCTAGGGTGTCGCCCGCTAGCCCTGTATCTTCGGGTTCGTCTTTGGGTAGCAGGCCGGGGATGAGAAAGCGGGGGCAGGAGCAGTCGGGCAGCTCGAAGCAGAGCTGGAACTCTTGCATGAGTTCGGTGAGGTAGCGGTGCCGATCGCCGGGGTAGCGCTGGGGGTCGAGCACCCGCCTGAGGTCGTCGTAGGTGAGGATGCCTTTGCCTTTGGTTTTGAGAGTTTCGTCGCTGAGCAGGGCGTAGATGCCCTCAGTAACCCAGGCCGGGTTTAGCACGTTGGTGCTTTGCAAAATGGGGTGGTCGCGAAAGTTGAGCACCAGACCCAGGTTGTGGAGTAGGTCAATGAGCTGGGTTTGGTTTTGTTCTTCGGGAATCTGGTTTCGGTGGCAGATGCCAATGTATTCGTTGTAGGAAATGAAGTCGCGATCCATAGCTTCGAGCTGTTCTTTGACCTCGAACCAGGAGAGAGGTAGCAGGTTGTAAACATCGTGGAGCTGGCCGACTTCTTTGGTGATCGCTTCCCGTAGCTCTTCAATTCCGTCGCCGCTTTGGCAAGAGGTTTCGAGAATGGCGCAAATGCTGGGATATTTGTCTCGCAGGGCTTTGCGGTTGATGTCGAAGGGTTGCTCGTCTTTTTTGTTGCCAACAATGATGACGGGCGACTCGCTGCCAAAGCTTTGGATCAGCTTGAGCCAATATTCGATGCGGTTTTCGTCTTCGCTGGTGCGGCAGTTGCAGACAAGCAGGTAGAGGCTGCGCTTGGTAAGAAAGAATTGATGGGTGGCATGGTAGATCTCTTGACCGCCAAAATCCCACACGTTGAGACGCACGTCTTTGCTATTGACGTGAACGCCCCACTCACGCACATCAAGGCCATCGGTTTGGAATTCATTGGAGTCGAAGCGATTTTCGATGAGGCGCTTTGCGAGGGATGTTTTGCCCACCGTGCCCTGACCCACCAGCAAGAGCTTGGCCTCATTCAGCGGTTTTACATCGCCACTGCGAAGCTGGCGCAGATAGTTGAAGATCCCCTCAACAGAACCAGGATCTTGATATCGCTCGGGTGGTTCTAAAATTTCTGGAGAAATTGGCAAGGGGTTCCCTCGTAGACCGAGTGCCTCAAGTTGAGACAAAGACTCTAGACTCTCCGGGATGGCACTGATTTTGTTATTGCTGAGGTAGAGCTCTTGGAGACTTTGGAGCTGGGCAAGGCTATCGGGAATCACACTGATTTTGTTATCGCTGAGGTAGAGCTCTTGGAGACTCTGGAGCTGGGCAAGGCTGTCGGGAATCGTGTCGATTTGGTTATTGAAGAGGTAGAGCTTTTGGAGGTTTTGGAGCTGGGCGAGGCTATCGGGAATCGCGCTGATTTGGTTGTCCCATAGGTAGAGCTGTTGCAGGTTGTGAAGCTGAGCGAGGCTGTCCGGAATGGCGCTGATTTGATTAGAGCTGAGGTTAAGCTGTTTGAGGTTGTGAATCTGGGCGATGCTGTTCGGGATGGCGCTGATTCGGTTGCTCCAGATGTGGAGCTTTTGCAGATTAGCAAGCTGGGCGATGCTGTCCGGGATGACGCTGATTTGGTTTCCTCCGAGGTTAAGGTGTTGGAGGTTGCGAAGCTGAGCGATGCTGTCCGGGATGGTACTGATCCGGTTCTTCCAAAGGTAGAGCTGTTGAAGGTTGGCAAGCTGGGCGAGGCTATCTGGGATGGTACTGATTTGGTTATCGCCGAGGTTGAGCTGTTGGAGGCTGTGAAGCTGGGCGAGGCTATCTGGGATGGTACTGATTCGGTTATCGCTGAGGTTGAGCTGTTGGAGGTTGGTAAGCTGGACGATGTTATCTGGGATGGTGCTGATTTGGTTATCGCTGAGGTCGAGCTGTTGAAGGTTGGCAAGCTGGACGATGCTGTCCGGGATAGTGCTGATTTGGTTTCTCCAAAAATCGAGTTGTTGGAGGTTGGCAAGCTGGACGATGCTGTCCGGGATAGTGCTGATTTGATTAACAGGAGCCCGAAGTATTTTGAGGTTGCTAAGTTGACTAATTTCTAATGGCAGACTGGTGAGTTCGTTACCGAAATCCTCATTTCTCTCTTCGTCCCACTTCCCCAAAATTAGGGTTTCTAGCTGGGTAAGTTTGCCAATCTCCGGCGGCAGCTCCGTCAACCCCTGCCCCGCCAGATCCAGCTCCGTCCATCCCTCTGCCTCTGCTTGGTCAATCAGCGTTAGCAACTCATCTCGCGTCATGGCCTTTCCTTCTTCAGCTTCGCCCCATCCTAACCAGTAGGTTGGGTGGCGCGCCAGCAAAAACCAACCTACCCGGCAGCCACCCTTTTACCCCTTTAATCAGTTACAAGGCTGGCATCGCTGACATGGCCCGCCGCATCGAGTTTAATCACCAGCCATTCGTAGTCAATGCTAATAAACTGGCGCTCTGGCCCCAGCCTATAGACCATATCGTAATCGGCAAAGCCCTTCTGGGGTTCTGGCGGGCCAAGCAGCTCGATCACACCTGCCTGGGGTCTGCCCAGCAGCAGATATTTTGCTAGCAAGTCATCCACCATGCAGAGGCGAACGTAGGTGGGTTCGGCGCTGAGAGCTGGGTCGTTCCACAGCGTGGGGTTGAACTCGGTGTAGCCTCGGCACTCTTGCCATTCATCCCAATTCGTCTTGGCCAGCAGTCCGCCCACCACTACAAGTGGGAAGCTCGTGACCAACAAACCCCCCACGATTGCGGCAATCAGCAGACGGCGTTTTGGTTTTGAACGTTGGCCGAGGGGCATGATGAACCGATCTGGTAGCGGGTCTATGGAGACATGCTACCCACGGTCAGCTAAAAATCGCAGGCCGGGTTGCAGCGGTCGAGGACGATGGTCGAAGACCAGCCCCTCGGGCCATCGCACTCTAGGCATAGCGACGCACCAGCCGCTCTAGCTGATGAATGAGCTGCTGAAGCCGCTGGTTTTCTTGGTGCAGGGCGTTATTTTCGGCCTTGAGGCGCTGGTTTTCTTGCCAGAGGGCCAGGTGATCGGGGGGTAACTGCGAAGATGAAGTGTACATGGTGCGATCGGGTGACAGAGGATAGCCTACAGACTGAGGCAGCTGCCTCAGTCTGGGCTTGAGGGTTGGGGCAATTAGGCAGGCTGAATAACTAAATCGTCAGAGCCTACTGGAGCAGGGCTAGCAACGTCCTAGGGCAGCCAATTGCAGAGATGGCCACTTGGAGGACGGTGCGTCATATCTCTATTCTGGCTTACCCCTGGGCCTGGCTCAGAAACTGTAATCAAGTGCAATAGCTCCGGTCAAACGGCCCGATGGCGAGTTCAATAATGCAGTTAAATGGGGGATGGTTCTGGATGCCCACTGTGGCTCCGCTGCTGTTCACCCCTGCGAGGCCCTGTGTCAGACGCCAAACCCTCTCGATCGCTGGCCAATATTGCTGGCATTGTGGCTGTGGCCACCATCATTAGCAAGTTTGTGGGGTTGTTTCGTCAGCAGGCAATCGGGGCGGCCTTTGCGGTGGGGCCGGTGGCCGATGCCTACAGCTTTGCCTACATCATTCCCGGCTTTTTGCTGATTTTGCTGGGGGGCATCAACGGGCCGTTTCACAGTGCGATCGTTAGTGTCGTGGCGCGGCAGCAAGACCGCAAAGACACCGCTGCTCTGATCGAAGCCGTCAATACGCTGGTTGGGCTGATTTTGATCGGGGTGTCGGTGCTGCTGTTTGTGCTGGCAGGGCCAATTATCGACACCGTTGCGCCCGGTCTGTCAGAGACTGGCATGGTAGCGCGGGATATTGCGGTGCTACAGCTGCGAATTATGTCGCCCATGGCGCTGCTGGCGGGGCTGATTGGCATTGGCTTTGGGGCGTTGAATGCTGACAGCCAATTTTGGCTGCCGTCGATCAGCCCGATTTTCTCTAGCGGTGCGGTGCTGGTGGGGTTGGGGCTACTGTACGCTGCCATTGGTAGCAACATTGCCAGTCCAGAGTTTTTTGCGGTGGGGGGTGCGGTGTTGGCCGCCAGCACCCTCGGGGGTGCAGTGTTGCAGTGGTTGGCCCAGCTGCCCGCCCTGTGGAAGTCTGGTCTCGGGCGTCCCCGGCTGCGGTTTGACTGGTCACTGCCCGGCGTGCGCGAGGTGATGCGGGTGCTGCTACCCGCCACCCTGTCGTCTGGGATGCTGCAAATCAACCTGTTTACGGATCTGTTTTTTGCCTCGTTTATTCCCGGTACGGCGGCAGCGCTGAGCTATGCAAATTTGCTAGTGCAGACACCGTTGGGCATTATCTCGAACGTGATTCTGGTGCCGTTTTTGCCGCTGTTTGCCCGGCTAGCCGCGCCAGAAAACTGGCCTGAGCTGAAGATCCGTATTCGCCAAAGCCTGCTGTTTACGGCTCTGACCATGCTGCCCCTGGGGGCCTTGTTTGTGGTGCTGGCGCTGCCCATTGTGCGGGTGGTGTACGAACGCGGCGCATTTGACCAGGAGGCTTCTAACCTGGTGACCTCGGTGCTGATGGTCTATGGTCTGGGCATGTTTGTGTACCTGGCTCGGGATGTGCTGGTGCGAGTGTTTTACGCCATGGGCGATGGGCAAACGCCCTTCCGCGTGAGTTTGATCAATATTGTGCTGAATGGGGTGCTCGATTTTTTCTTCATTCGCTGGTTGGGGGCACCGGGGCTAGTGCTGGCCACCGTGGGAGTGAATGTGTTTTCGACCCTAGCGCTGACGTTTATTTTGCATCGACGACTGCGGGGGCTGCCGCTGCGGGAATGGGGTGGTGCGATCGCTCTCCTCACCTTGCTTAGCCTGATTGCTGGCACTGCTGCCTGGGGCACCCTCCAGTGGTTAGAAACCTGGCTCGGCACCCAGGGCATTGGCGTGCTGCTGCTGCAACTACTGATTCCCGGTGGGGTAGGGCTGCTGATCTTTATAGTTGGCGCATTTCTGCTGCCGATACCGGAGACAAAGCAGCTCGCCGCGCGGATTCGCGAGCGGGTGAGGCGCTAGCAGGCAAAGGTTTGTAACTACGGTCCGATTTAGGAGACTTCTGAAAGGTAGTTCTAGTGGTGGGCACTGCCCACCCTACTGTTCGCGACGGGTGAATTTAAGCAACCATTAAGCTTCTGCTGAACTGGGGTAATCGAGGTTAACCAGGGAGGGAAGTGGCTGGTCTAGCACCTTGACAGCAAAATCCTGGGATTGACGCTCTATATCAGAAAAAATTTTATGGCGCAGGCGATTCGTCCACTGATTGAGACCCAATATGCAGGGCAGGTGCAGGCCTTTGAGTACTCCCCCTGGTTTCAGCGTCTGGAGCAGGGACAGGCCTCTCTGCAGGAGTACGATGCCTTTATTTTTAACCTCTGCCAGACCCACCTGAAGAGTCCGCAAATTTTGGCTTTTCTCTACGCGGTGGCACCGCCGGAGGCCGCGCCCCAGATTAAACACAATCTGCTCGAAGAATTGGGGCTGGATGAGGTGGCCATTTGCCACCCCGATCTGCTGTATCAACTGGCGACGGCGGCGGGGTTTGATCGCGATCGCCAGGCGAGCTTGGCCCAGGCAGCCCAGGCCCAAATCCGCCAGCTCTGCACCGATCCGCTACTGTTTGGCACGATGCAGGAACTGGGGCTGTCAGTGCTCCTAGAGGTGACCTGCTTTGAGTGGATGCTCTCTCGCCTAGCCGGTCGCATCGGCCAGGCCTTAGCGACGCATCGCGGCCTGTCGCCTGCAAGTCTGGCCTGGTTTGATCACCATTCTGAAGTCGATATTCGCCACGCTGAGGAAGGTTTAGACAGCGTTGAGCAATACCTGGCCTATTACGAGATCGAGGCGGAGGATCTAGAGACCATTCTCGACATTACCTTCCGCGAGAACATTTTTATCAAGCGATACTTCGCTGACCTGCCCCTGCTTGCTGGCTCTGCCCATGAGAATCGTTGACGCCACCCTGTTTGCCCTGCAAATTCCCTTTGTCGAAGCTTTTGCCCACAGTGTGCGATCGCGCAGCTGCTCAGATTCCATCGTGGTGCGGCTCCGGGCCGAAGACGGCACCGTCGGCTATGGCGAGGCAGTGGCGCGGCCCTATGTCACCGGGGAAACAGTGGAGGGCTGTTTGCGGTTTATGGAACGCACCCTATGGCCTACGGTTCAAGCCACCGACTATCCCCGCTGGCCAGGGCAGGACCCGATCGCCTGGCTGGCGTCGTTGGCCCTACCCGCCGATGCAGATAATTTGGCAACCCCTGGCGTAGTGGCCTGGCATGGGGGTCGCTGCGGCTTTGAGCTAGCCCTGGTCGATTGTTTGCTGAAATCTGTCGGAGTTTCGCTGGGGGAACTCTTGCCGCCTCGGCACCCGGTAACCTACAGCGGCGTGATCACGGCCAGCAGCGTTGAGGGAGCGGTGAAACATGCCAAGCGATTCAAGCAATTTGGCCTGCCCCACGTGAAGGTGAAGATCACAGGGGAGGCGGATCGGGAACGGCTGGCGGCGATTCGCGCGGTGGTGGGGCCGCAGGTCTCGTTGCGGGTAGATGGCAATGGGGCCTACTCGGTGGAAAGTGCGATCGCTACCTGTGAGGCCCTAGCAGAATTCCAGATCGACAGCGCCGAGCAAATGATTCCGCGCGGCAACCCCCAAGATTTAGCGACGGTGCAGGCGGCCACGGCCATTCCCCAAATGGCCGATGAGTCGCTGATTACCCTAGCGGATGCCGAGGCGCTGATCGAGACCAGGGCCTGCCAAGGCTTTAATCTGCGGTTGGCGAAATGTGGGGGACTGGGGCCAACTTTGGCGATCGCCGACCTGGCGACCGCTGCTGGCATTCAGGTGCAGGTAGGCTGCCAGGTGGGCGAGACGGCGATTCTCTCCGCCGCAGGGCGGCACTTGGCGGCCTATTTGCCAGAGATCAGCTTTTGCGAAGGCTCTTACGGCAGCCTGTTACTGCGGGAAGATCTCAGTCGTCGCCCCATTCACTTTGGTCATCAAGGTCTGGCGAAACCCCTGAAGGGGCCGGGGCTAGGGGTGGAGATTCAGGATGCCCTGCTGGAAAAATACGCCCAGCAAACAATTAACCTTCCACCTAAGGCGGTGTGAAGATGGCCAGTCTGTACACTCTTGGTCTGCGCTGGCAGGGGCGAGCCCTGAAACAACGGCTAGAGGTCGCTACCCAGGAGCCCGATTTGGTTCAAGAGCGGCTATTGCGCCAGTTACTCAGCCGCCATAGTGACACTCAGTTTGGCCACGAGCATCACTTTAAGCAAATTCACACCCCGCTCGACTATCGCCGGGCGGTGCCCATCCGTGACTATGAAGGCTTTCGGCCCTACGTACAGCGGATGATGGCAGGCCAGGAAAAGATTCTGGTGAATGAGCCCGTGCGGATGTTCACCACGACCAGTGGCACCACCGGGCAGCCCAAATATATTCCCGTCACCGCCGCGGTCGAGCGGGGTGGGTCACAGCTGATGCGGCAGTGGCTTTACCGAATTTTGCAGGATCACCCAACGTTTTTGAGCCGGGCGGTGGTGGGGATTGTCAGCCCAGCGATCGAAGGCTACACTCCAGGCGGCATTCCTTACGGCAGCCTATCGGGGCGAATCTACCAGCAGATCCCAGCTTTGATTCGGCGCACCTATGCCATCCCCTACCCGGTTTTTGAGATTCCCGACTACGATCGCCGCTACTGGGCCATTGCCCGCTACGCCCTAGCGCGGCAAGTTTCCTTTCTGTGTACGCCCAATCCCAGCACCCTCAAGCGGCTAGCCACAGTGATGACTCACCAAGCAGAATCCCTGATCCAAGCCATTTACGACGGCACTGGTGGTGAGGGCATGCCGGCCCAGCGGCCCCAGCCTGAGCGGGCCAAACAGCTAGAACAAATCTTCAATGCCACCGAGGCATTACGGCCTCGGGACTGCTGGCCCCACCTGGACCTGCTGGGCTGCTGGACGGGCGGCTCGGTGGGGGCGCAGGCCCAGCAGCTCACCGCTGACTATGGCCCGCTGCCGATTCGCGATCTGGGCTATCTGGCCAGTGAGGCCCGCATCTCCCTGCCCTACCAGAACAACACTCCCGCTGGCCTGTTAGATCTGACCTTGAATGTCTACGAATTTATTCCGGAAGCCTGCGCTGACCAGGTTGACCCGCCGATTTTGCTCAGCCATGAGCTAGAACGGGGGCAGCGCTACCAGATTCTGTTGACCACCCCCGGTGGTCTCTACCGCTATCACATCAACGATGTGGTGGAGGTGACGGACTTCTATCACCGATCGCCCGTGATTGCCTTTTTGCGCAAGGGCCGCGATATGAGCAACCTGACCGGGGAAAAGCTGCATGTGAATCATGTGCTGGCTGCGATCGCCGCCCTGCAATGCCAGTTTCACCAGCTGATAGGTCCCTACCGGCTGGTGGCCAATGCCGAGGCCATGCGCTACGAGCTGTATTGGGAAACGTCTGATATTCCCAGTCAGGACTGGATTGAAACTCTGCTGTCAGCCCTAGATGCAGCTCTGGCTGAAAACAACGTTGAGTACGGTCAAAAACGCGCTTCTCGGCGGCTAAATGCCCCCTGCCTCCACCGTATGAAACCGGGCTGGGCTGAGGCTACTCAACGCTGGGCCATGGCCCAGGGGCAGCGGGAGGTACAGTACAAATGGCAGGTTCTCACCCAGCAGCCCTTACCGCTGGATGCCGGGGCGATCGCGCAAACCTATGAACTGACGCTGCCCTATGCCCACCCCCACTGATGGTCTGCGGCTGCATCGGCTGGGGCCGAGTCGGCATCCGGTGGCCTGGCTGTGGGTGCTGACCCTGCTATTTTTGCTGCGGGTGCTGGGCCAGATGCTGGTGGCCTGCTGCCAGGTGCCCTTTCTGCCCCCCATGGCCCACTGGTATTCGGGCCTGTTGCCCTACCCGCTGCTGTTGCCCAGCCAGCTGCTGATTTTGGCGCTCCAAGTCAAGATCAATCGTGACCTGGCTCAGGGGCAGGGCTGGTTTCAGCAGCCTCGCCCCCGTCTGGGTAAAGCTTTACAGTATTTTAGCTACGGCTACGCCCTGGTGATGGTGATGCGCTATGGCCTCACCATGAGCCTCTACCCAGAGCGTCGCTGGCTGGGAGAGGGCACAATTCCCATTGTGTTTCACTGGGTGCTGGCCGCCTATCTCTGGCTCTGGGGCTGGGGCCATCGCTCGGAGGGTCAGCCATGAGGGCAGGGATTTTTCGCCATTGCGCTCGGCTGTTCTCTCACAAGCGGGTCTGGCTGTCGCTGCTGGCGGGACTGACTGCGCTGCTGCTGTTAGTCATTGGGCGGGGTAGTGCGATCGCCGCCACCTGGTTGGGCTACCAGTTAGACTATCCGCCTGCCCGCTATGGCGTCCGTCTAGAACGCCGAGCGACTGTGACTGCCCCCGATGGCACGGCGCTGGTCGCCGATGTCTATCATCCCCGCACCGCTGGCGCCACTCCCACCATTTTGGTGCGCATTCCCTACTCTAAACAGATTAAACACATCCTGTTTGCCCGCACCGTTGGCCATCTCTGGGCCAGTCACGGTTATACCACGGTGATCCAGGGAACCCGGGGACGCTATGAGTCGGGCGGCAGCTACGATCCACCCTTTGTGAACGAGGCTCAAGATGGGCGGGCCACGCTGCAATGGATCGCCCAGCAGCCCTGGTACGACGGGCATATCGGCATGTGGGGCGGCTCCTACTTTGGCTATACCCAGTGGGTGCTGGCCGACCAGGTCGATCCGGGGTTGTCGGCCCTGATTCCACAAATTTGCAGCACCGACTTTTATGGCATGTTCTACCCCGGCGGCGCGTTTTCCCTGGAGAGCGCCCTCTACTGGGCAACCCTCAGCTACGGCTCACGGGATATTCCCCTCCCCCCGGAGCAGCTACAGCAGGGCTTTGAGGGGTGGCCTCTGCTAGAGGCTGATGACCGAGCGGTGCAGAATATTCCGTTTTTTGATACTTGGGCCAGCCACACCGATCGCGATCGCTACTGGCAAGCGGTCGATGGCACCGGTCGCAACCGCCAGCTCCAGGCTCCGGCCCTGCTGATGGCCGGCTGGTACGATCCGTTTTTGCCCACTCAACTGGCAGACTTTCAACAGATTCGCGCCAATGCTGCCCCCCAGGTCGCCGAGGCCACCCGCCTGATCGTTGGGCCTTGGACCCACGCCAACACCGTCACCTTCCCCGACGGTAGCCGCCCCCGCAACTACCGCTTCGAGAGCATTGGCCCCAGTTTGCCCTGGTTTGATCAGCAGCTCAAAGGCGCTGCCGAGACGGTCCAGCCTAGCCCGGTGCTGCTCTACGTCATGGGCCGCAACACCTGGCGCGAAGAATCGACCTGGCCCCTGCCCCGCACCCGCTATACGCCCTACTATCTCCACAGCAACGGCCAGGCGAATACTCTCAACGGCGACGGCGTTCTCAGTCTGGAGCCGCCGGGGGAAGAAGCCAGCGATCGCTTTATCTACGATCCGCAGCACCCGGTGCCCAGTGCTGGGGGCACTATGCTCGGGCCAAACGCAGGCATTCAGCCTCAAAACGCAGTGGAACAGCGGCAAGATGTGCTGGTCTATACCACTCCGCCCCTGACCGCAGCGCTCGAAGTGACGGGGCCAGTGCAGCTGCGGCTCCAGGTTTCCACCACGGCACCCCACACAGATTTCACGGCCAAACTGGTGGACGTCTATCCCAATGGCACGGGGTACAACGTTTCTGAAGGGATTCTTCGGCGGGACTACGGCCACGCGATCAGCAACAATACCCTAGAGAAATCTCAGGCACCCACCGAAATTGCGATCGATCTGTGGCCCACCAGCCAGGTCTTCTTCCCCGGCCATCGCCTTCGATTAGAAGTCTCCAGCAGCAGCTATCCCCGCTTTGACCGCAATCCCAATACGGGCCGCAACATTCCCACCGAGCGCCAGCCAGTCACCGTGACCCAGACGGTTTACCACCACACCGCCGCCGTCTCCCGGCTGATTCTGCCAATTATTCCGGAGTAGGACCAGTACTTGCTCCTTCGCAGATATACGGAGGGAGGAAGGTAGCCAAGCAAAACTCACCCCCTCACCGCCCCGCTATCCTAGTAGGACAACCCCTGGAGAACTCCTATGGTGACGGTTCCATTGGTCAATCGGGAAGCCGTGTTAGCCGAAATTCGCGCCGGGCTGCGGCGAGGGCAGCAAGAATTGGCCGACTGGACTGGGGGGCGGCTGGCGGTGTCGGCGGTGCCGGGGTCAGGCAAGTCTACGGGCATGGCGGCAGCGGCGGCGATCGCGATCGCCCGCCACCAGCTTCATCTGAACCGTCAGCTGGTGTTGGTTACCTTTACGCGATCGGCGGCGGCAAACCTTAAGGCCAAAGTGCGCGGCCACTTAAAAATGCTCGGACTGCCCCAGACTAGCTTTACGGTCTCTACTCTGCACGGGCTGGCCCTCACCATTGCCACCCGCAACCCTGAACTCTCCAACCTGAATCTGGACACGCTGACGCTGGTTTCGCCCTCCCAAAACAACCGCATGCTGCGGGCCTGTGTAGAGCAGTGGATTGTAGCTAACCCCAACCTTTACTCCCGCCTGATCGAAGGGCGACAGTTTGACGGGGAAGAAACCGAGCAACTCAGGCGGCAGTCGGTATTGCGAACCGAAGTGCTGCCCAGCCTGGCCCATACGGTGATTCGCGAAGCTAAAAGCTCGGGGCTCATGCCCGCTGCCTTGCTCGATCTGGCCCAAAACGTCAACCATGCTCTGCCGGGAGATGTTGAAGACTACGATGTGCTCACTATTGCGGCCGGTCTGTACGATCGCTACCAAGCCCTGCTCTCGCAACGGGGTTGGATCGACTACGACGACATGATCTTGGGTGCCCTACGTACCTTAGATGACCCCGACAGCCGCCGCTTTTGGCAGGGGCGCAGCTTCGCCGTATTCGAAGACGAAGCGCAGGATTCTTCGCCGTTGCAGACTCGGTTATTGACCCTGCTGGCCGCTGATCCTGACAATCCCGATGGGGAGCCTAACCTGGTGCGGGTGGGCGACCCTAACCAGGCGATCAACTCTACGTTTACGCCGGCAGACCCGGTGTTCTTCAACCAATTTTGCGACGACTGCCGTATCCAGGGCCATTTGGTGACGATGGATCAGGCCGGACGCAGCAGTGGCATCATTATGGCTGCTGCCAACCGCATGCTGGCCTGGGTGAATCAGGCGCAGGTGGCCGGGCCAGAGACCCCCTTTCGCAATCAGGCGATCGCCCCCGTAGATCCCGACGACCCCCAGATAGGAGCTAACCCAGAGCCACTGGGAGCTGGGTTAGAAATTCTCTCGCCACCAACGACCCTGGATTCGGTGAAGCTGATCGCCCAGCGGGTGAGCGCTCTCTACACCGAGAATCCCGATATCAGCTTTGCCATTCTCGTGCGGGAGGGACGCCAAGGCCAGTTCATCGGCAATTTGCTGCGCGATCCCGAGCAAGTCGGGGTAGATCTGCCTGCAATGGGACTAAAGTTCTACGACGTGGGAGAGCAAGACCGCCAAACCCAGGTGCCTGAAGAAATGCTCACCCTGCTGCAATTTGTTGAGCGGCCCCACTCGGCCGACCGGCTCAAGGGAGCGCTGCGAGTGCTGGTCGATCGCCAGCGGGTGCCTACCCAAGATCTCAACGCCTTGGCCCGGGCTCCCGAGCAGTTTCTCTATCCTGGCCCGCTAGATGCGCCACCCGATACTGAGGCGGCGCGAATAGCGCGGCGGTACTGTGCTGGGCTGCTGCGATCGCGTCTCGAACTGCCCCCCTACAGCCTGTTCTCCTTCATTGGGCTAACCCTGGGCTACAACCAGAGCGAGCTGGCCACCGCCGACAAACTCGCCGCCCGCGTCAGCCAGCAAATTCGCAATGACGACACGCTAGCGGCGGCGATCGCCGTTCTCCAAGATATCGTTGGCTCCGAGCGTTTCACTGCCGTCGATACTGAAGACACCGACTCGCTCTACACCCGTCCCGGCCAGCTCACCCTGATCACCATGCACAAGGCTAAAGGGCTCGATTGGGACGTCGTGTTTCTGCCCTTTCTCCACGACAAAACCATCCCCGGTACCCTGTGGGTGCCGCCCCAGGGCGAATTTTTGGGCGACTTTACCCTGGCGGAGGTGGCTCGGGCGCAGATTCGCGCCCACGCCCACGCTGGTTTTGCCCCAGGGCAAGGCGAAATTCCTGACATCATTTCGGCTTGGGAGCAGGCTAAGCACCTCAAAGCTGCCGAAGAATACCGACTGCTCTACGTCGCCATGACCCGCGCCAAACGCCTGCTGTGGATGTCTGCGGCCCAGCAGGCCCCGTTTACCTGGAGCAAGCCAGAGAATGTGCAGACGGCAAACCCCTGCCCGGTGCTACCGGTGCTGCGGCAGTGGCTGGGTGGGGAGTGAGGGGTTAGAGGGTAGTGAAGTGGAGGGGGAATATTTTGTTTTGGCTTAGATCAAAAAAGTCGAAAAAATAGGCGATCGCGAAGCATCACCAACTGTAAATTGCCGATCGCCCATCCAAAATTCTCGATCTAAAATCGCTAGTCGATTCGCTCAATTTGCCAAAGAATTTGGTTACCTTCGCGCCGCACCCGCGACACTGACCAGTTGCGCCAGGCCCAAAACTCGCCTCGGCTAGTCACGGCGCTAGCGTTCACATCCATCAAATCGGCCAGTTCTGAGCTGGTGATTAGATAGCCCTGTTTGGCGATTTCGTCGGCAATTTGCAGGGTTTCTAGAACGTTGCGGAGGTTATCAACCCTAACCTCACGGGGTAAGGAATCAAAGTTTTCACTAATCGGAGAAGTTCCAGAGTCTGCCATAATGCATGATGCCATCCAAAGCTGAAAATCAAGCTAAATTCTACCCTCTGGCTCTGGGGTTAAGAGTAATTTAGCCCATAAATCATCTATGCTTTGCATTAATAAAACTTATGAATGGTGCAGAGATACCCAAGTTTCTGACTATGACGACTGGTTTCTAGCCCTTCAACAAAGGCCAGTCTGTCAAGTTCCCGCTTTACCAAACTGTCTTTCAGGTGATTGATTATCAACATTTGGGCATGCGAAGGGCAAAAGCCACCTTCAATTTAGGTCATGAAAACTGGTTGTCAAGGTGCTTTTCTAGCGCCTTGACGGTTACCTGAATTCATCCTTGAGGACTAACAACCGATTTCCATTTTTTGTGGGCCAGATTTGAGTAACTGGCAGCTCTAGAGCTGCCAATCGACGATATAGCTATTCACTACAAGAGATAATTTAAGGGAATATTGTCCCCAAATCTCTAAACGCTGCTGGTGGAAGGGCGCTGCCGTTCTTGCTGAATGAGTAGATAACCCACCGCCAGCCAGAAAATCAGCAGCCCGCCGGTAATGGCTAGCACGGGCACCAGCCCAAGACGATTGATTAGTGCCGGGGCGGCAGCGGTGAACAGGCCGCCGCCCACGATGGGTTCAAAAAAGAGCTGCTTGTAGGCAAAACCCTCAAAGGCTCCGGTGCTGTTGTCGGGGTCAACCATGCGCAGCAGCAAAATGCCGGTGGCGGTCACGCCCATCGACTGGCCCATATCGCCGATGCCCTTCTCAAACCAGTAGCTGGGGAAAATGCGCGGTGCCCACCAGAGAAAAATCAGCACGTTCCACAAGATGCCGACGATGCTGGGAATCAGGAAGACTCCCAGGTTGCCGCCGATGACGCTGAGGGAGATGGTGGCGATCGCAGAGATCACCACCACATCCAGCGCTACGCCAGCGATGTTCTGCACCATGGGCCGAATCACCAGCGCCCCCAGCCCCAGCCGATTGAGAATCGACTGGGTGATAATGCCGCCAATCAGCGCCAGGGGAAACAGCGGCACAAACTCAAACACGGCAAAGCCGCCCTCGCCGCCCCAGGTCGCTGCCTCAACCCACTTCAGCGCTTCGAGAATCAGCCAGCCGATCGCGATCGCTAACCCGACTATGGCAAAGTTGATCGACAGCGGGTCTACCAGCAGGTTGCGCAACAGCCGTGCCCGCTCTTGCCGCAGCTCTGGGGTTTCAGACACCACGTTGAGGTCAGGAATTTCTTCCGGTTCAACCACTCGGCGGCTGATGGTATCCACATGTCCCTTGCGGCGGCCCCAGTTGCACAGCGCGGTGCCGCAGATAATGCCCGATACAATTCCCACCGTGGCTAAACCAATGGCTAAGTCGGCCCCATCGTCATAGCCCAGGCTAATGAAGGTGTCGGCCATGCCTCCGGCAGTGCCGTGCCCTCCCTCAAAGCCAATTTCAATCAGGGCGGCGGCAATGGGGTTGACGTTAAACAGCGGGATCAAAATCAGCAGGGTGGCTAAACACCCCACCACATATTGGCCCCAGGCCAGGGTTTGGCCAAACACCACCTGGGGGGCGGCAGTGCGCCAAATTTCTCGCGGCGGCGGAATCGTCTCGCCCAAAAATAAGGCTGCAAACACCACGTTGATAAACACCCCTGGGGCCTGCGCCCACACTGCGCGAATGTCTTCGGCAAACAAACCGCTCGCCAGCAATGACTCTGCCCCGAAACGATTAGTGGCGATCGCCCCCAAGACCTCAGGCCCCAGCAGCAGCGCCAGCGCCCCCGCCACAATCGAGGCCGGCAGATAAAGCCGCTGAAACCACTGAATGCGCTGCTTAAAGAAGCGCCCTAGCAGCAGCAGCAGTGCCAGCAAGACAAAGGCAAATAGAACAGTGCGCAGGTTAAACACGGTATTTCTCCGGGTAAGTGCAGGCTAGGGACGGTCGCAACGCCTGCCCCAACCACTGCTATACAGCCATTGTTCTCAGGAGTTTGCAGTAACCCTGGGCACATGCATTAAATTGTCTATAGGGAGAATATTTTGGGATGCCAATTCCCAGGCTGAACTGCCAGGGTCTACGCCTTGGTCGTTTAGGCTTTCTCTGTCGTTCCGTTTCTCTGAGGTATCTTCGTGGCTAGTAAAGATCAAATTAAGCAGCACCTTGCCCTAACCAGCAAGATCAACTTCGCCGGCGTCACCCCCGCCAAGAGCGAAGATCCTCGCAAGGCTCGCATTATGCAACACCTGAAGAAGAGCCTGGGCTAGAAAGAAGTGATGGAGTGGGGGCGTGATGGAGTACAGTTCCCTACCCCATTACTCTCCTACCCCATCACATTATCTGGCGTTGCTTAACGCAAGTATGATTTTCCCCCCTGCCCCCCAATCCTGGGGGGAGATAGAGTCTCAAAATCCCACAAATTGGGGGGGTGGGGGGGCAAGCAGAGTCTAAAGGTTTCGCCGGTTCATTCTTAGATTCAGCAACGCCCATTATCTATTTACCCCTACAAATATCCCGCCGGATTCACCGGGTTGCCGTTCTGTCGCACCTCAAAGTGCAGGTGCGGGCCAGTGGAGAGGCCGGTGGAGCCAACAGCGGCGATCGCCTGACCCTGCTGCACCGACTGACCTTCGCTGACAAACAGACGGCTAGAGTGGGCGTAGAGGGTGCTGAGCCCGCCGCCGTGATCAATGATCACCGCCTGGCCGTAGCCCCCATACCAACCCGAAAAAATCACCCGGCCCGAGTCGGCAGCGCGAATGGTGCTGCCGTAGCTAGCGGCAAAGTCTACCCCACCGTGGAAGCGGCTGTAGCCCAAAATGGGATGCACCCGGTTGCCAAACCCGCTCGAAATATTGGCGTTGGCGGGGAAGACAAACCGCCCGGTGCCGCGAATCGCTCCGGTGCTGGCAGCAATCTTTTGGCGAATCAAGCCAGCAATCTGTTCTGAGTCGCGGGCGAGCTGGGTCTCAGCGGCTTCTAGGGCACCACGACGATCCCTCAGGCGAGAGATCAGCTGCTTTTCTTCGCTGGCTTCGGCCTCGTACTGCTGCTTTTGGGAGAGCAGCTGCTGGCGTAGGAGCGCGACTTGGTTGCGCTTTTCTTCGACGGCGGCCTTTTGCTGTTTAATGGCTTCGGCTTGGGCTTTGAGGTCGGCTAGCACCTGGCGATCGGAAGCGTAAACCCGCTTAAGCTGGTACTGGCGGTCTAAAAACTCATTAAAATTCTGGCTTTGCAGCAGCACAGCCCAGCCTTCGCTGCCCTGCTGCCGCTGCAAATATTGGAGTCGGGCCACAGTGCCGGTCCGCACGTTTTCGTAGTCGGCTTCGGCCTTAGCGAGTTTGGCCTCAAAGTCTTTCAGCTCTTTCTCGGCCTGGTTGAGGCGAAACTCGGTTTCGCCAATTTGGTTGGCTGTGTAGACAATGCTGTTCTCCAGGCTCTCAAGGGTAGATTCTGAGGTGGCCTGGCGATTTTGCAGCTCGGTTTGCTGTTGCTGAAGCTCGTTGCGCTGCTGCTCAAGGGTTTTTTGCTTGTTTTGCAGGTCTTGAATAGACTGAGCGACCAGCTCAGGCGGCGCGGCCTGGGCGTTAGGAACCGTCGTGAGCGCCAGCCAGCTAACCAACACCAGGGCTAAGACCAGGCTCAGCCACCGTCCCCAGGTCACGGTGCTAGGTCGCCGGGTCGGTGCAGAAGAAAACGGATGAGTTCGCAGCATGGTCACAGGCAGTACCTGGAGTGGGAATCTGGAGTTTAGCCTTTAAAGGTGAGCGCGATCGCAACTGCCCCAAAGCCAAAAATAGCTGCACCGGCCAGCCGATTTAACCACTTAAGCCGGGAGGGTGTCAGCTTTTGGCTAAAAAGCGTTACACCCCAGCTGAGGCACAGCCACCATAGAGCAGACCCCAAAAACACACCCATAATCAAGGTCAGCGAGGCTCCCCACGATTGACTGGTGCTCACTAGGCCCAGCCCAGCAAAAATCGCAATGAATGAAAGAATAGTGGCCGGGTTCGTCAACGTCAACACTAAAGTAGAAGCATAGGCCTCCCACAGCCCTCGACTAGAGACTTTAGCGGCTTCGGTAGCGGGGTCGGCCCGCAGCGTTGTAAAGCCCAAATAACAGAGAAACACGCCTCCGATGAGCTGCATAGCTTGGGTGTGTCTAACCAATAGATTGGCTACGGCAGTCAGGCCAAACCCAGCAATGCTGCCATAGATGCCATCGGCGGTGGCGGCCCCTAGCCCCGTCACCAGCCCCATGAGCTGGCCTTGAGTGAGCGACCTGCGAATGCAGAGCAACCCAATGGGGCCAACGGGGACTGCGATCGCCAGCCCCAGCCCCATGCCCTTCAGCAATGTCCAACCTTCCATAGCCCCTCCTTTAGGACTCGCTCAAATGCTCTAGCGATGGCACCTGGGTCTCTTTCACGGTAGAAAGCACGATCAGGGTGCGGGTTTTGACTACGCCTGCGATCGCCTTGAGCCCTTCAGTAATCAATTCCTCCAAGGCGCGGGTGTGGCAGCAGCGCACTTTCAGCAGGTAGTCGTCGTCGCCAGTCACGTGGTGGCATTCCAAAATTTCGGCTGTGGCTTGCACCTGGGCCAAAAAGCCCTCGCGGTGGTGAGGTTGGTCGAGCGTCACGGCAATAAATGCAGTCAAATTTAACCCCAGGGCTTCGGCATCGAGCTGGGCGCTGTAGCCCGTGATTATGCCTCGCTCTTCGAGGCGTTTGACGCGATCGGCTGTCGCCGGGGCAGACAACCCTAGCTGGCCCGCCAGCTCAGCCCAGGTCATGCGTCCTCGTTGGCAAAGGAGAGACAGAGTTTTGATGTCAAGGTTGTCTAGTTCCATGGCCTTATTTTAGTAGGCAAAGTTTAGATTTAAGGTTCTAATAAACTCCTAAGGGCTAAGCTTTCCACGATTCCATAACATAACTTTTGGTTTCGGGATGATAAGGCCCTATGCCTTTCGGTAGAGAAAATATGGCACCTTAGGGATGGCGCTTACTTTGTTGGGAGATAGAGATGGTTTCTAGCATTCGCGGGTTCTTGCAGCCCATTGCCGACTTCTTTGCTGGGTTTGGCACCCCCGGGCCGATTGTGCACTGGGGCCACCCAGCCATGATGGGCATTGTGATTTTTGTGATGGGCAGCTTTACTGCCTACATGGGCTGGAAGGGCCGCATCGGGGATGACGATGCGGAAAAAAAAGCCGAAAACCGTCACACCCACAAGCGCCTGGCCCTGTGGATGTTTACCTTTATTAGCCTGGGTTATACCGGCGGGGTGCTGTCGCTGGTCATGCAAGAAAAAGACATTTTCCAAAGCCCCCATTTTTGGACGGGCAGTTTGGTGATCGCGCTACTAGCAATCAATGGGGCAATCTCGATCACCAAGTTTGGTGGCGGCAAAGACTCTCTGCGCACCGCCCACGCCTACCTAGGCAGTTTTGCCCTGGCGGTGATGTTTGTCCATGCCTTTTTGGGTCTACGCCTGGGCATGTCAATTTAGCCAAACTCATAGTTGACCAATTTCACTCAAAAGCCGCAAAGGAACCTTTCCCTTGCGGCTTTTTGCTCCTTCACGGCTAGGCCGTGGCGAAGTAGCATGGCTCTAATATGACATTGAGATTTCGTTGGAGCCAACACAGCATCACGCTTTCAACGCCTATCTTTGCATTGAATACTCTTAGTACAAAAGGAATTACACCTTAGCAGGCTATCTTCTAAATCGGAGTTTCTCTAGTAGTTCAACTTTCACTTAAACTACTGATCTTCTGTGCTTCATCAATCGCTACGGCGACTAACCCCAATAACGAGCCTCAATAATGGAGATCTAAGAAATACTGCGGCTACATTAGCATCCCTAATCAGCCGACGATGACGCCGGGTGTTGGAGGGCGATCGCTATCAAAAGCAGGCACTCCAGGGGTGCGATCCACTATGATCCGGCTAACTTTCCAAATCTAAACCTGACCATCGATCGAGCTTTCTCGGCTGGACGGCAACTCCCGACAGCTATCAAGCGCTATATTACTTCTTGCCCTTCTGCCTCGGGCCGAAGTGAGCCGTCATCATTCTCTCCATGGCCTCAGAATTAACCGGATCAGGGCTAGGGCGCAGAGCCTCAGTGCTAGAGGTAACTTGACGACTTTTCTGCCCGTTCTCCTGATTGGAGAGAATTGGTTTAACAGCCGTAAGTTGATCAGCAAAGCTATTACAAGCCTTTTGAGATTGGTCTTTCTCCCGTTGATATGAAGCCAAGCGTTCTCGGACTCTTCGGATCTGTGTATTGAGAGCTTTATTTTCTCTCTTTAGAGCTTCTATCTCTCGTTCTAGTTTTACAACCCTTTGTTCAGCTTCGCTAAACGTTTCCTGTACCTTTTTCATGTGCAGCAAGTCCAGCTCAGCCTTATTCTCTGCCTCACGCCGTTGCTCAATTTTTGGGTCTCAGCTCTGAATAAAGCTCTTTCAACCCCCTCCAGCCTTTCTCGCAAGAGCTGTTTTATTGTGCTCTTGGATTGTTTGCAACTACTGCTTGTATTTACAGTAGAGTTCCAAAAGTCATCTTTCCGCTTATCTTCATCTTCCATGCAAGAGACGTAACCCATAGATTTCTCCGCGACCTGCAAGATTCGGTAAAAAATATTAATCCAACATAAGTCACAATGTACGGTTGCGGAAGTCTGCTGCGCAGTGTTCCGAGTTTCATCTCACAGGTTGACGGTTATTTATGCTAGTTCATGACCTGAACAATCAGGCTCTACTTATTGAAGTATTTGCTCGATGTCGGCAGCCTCCCGCGATGAGCAACACTTTTGCTAAGAAAAAACTCCAGAGTTCTCAGAGAACTCTGGAGTTTGAGGCTTTCTATACCTTCGCTTTTTCCTTCACCAGCTTCTCCCAACCCAGGTCTTTGAGGTTGTTGTTGCGGCGCAGGGGTCGCGTCACCAACTCTAGAATGTCGCGGGTGTTGCCAAAGCCATGGATTTGGGCGAAGGTAAACTCCACCGACCACTTGGTATTAATGCCGCGCGCCTCCAACGGATTTGCGTGGGCCATACCAGTGATTACCAGGTCAGGGTGCAACTCTTGAATGCGCTGAATCTGGTTGTAGTTGTCAGGCTTCTCGGTGATCTTGGGCAGCGGAGTGCCCATTTCATTGCAGGTTTTCTCTAGCAGGGCCAGCTCCGCCGCCTGGTAGCGCTTATCCATATAAGGGATGCCGATTTCCTGCACCGTCATGCCACAGCGGGTAAGAAAGCGAGCCAGGGAGATTTCCAGCAGGTTGTCGCCCATGAAGTAGACCGATTTGCCGCGAATGATTTCGAGGTAGTCTTCTACCGACTCCCAAATTTTGGCTTCGCGCTCCTCCATGCCCTGGGGTTCAATGTTAAACACCGAGCAGATCTTCTCAATCCAGGCGCGGGTGCCGTCGGGGCCAATGGGGAAGGGCGCGCCGATCAACTTGCACTTGCGGCGACGCATCAGCGTGGTGGCTGTGCGCGAGAGGAAGGGGTTGATGCCAGCGACGTAGTAACCTTCGTCAACCACGGGCAGATCAGTGTAGAGCTTGGCGGGTAGCCAACCGTCGACCTTAATGCCTTGCTTCTTCAGCTCCAGGGTCATTTGGGTGACGATGGGGTCAGGCACGGAGCCAAATAGCACCAGGGGTGGGTGGTCGTGGTAGGGGGTGTCTTCAGCGGCGGTGTCGGCGATCGCCTCTTCTTTTTTGCGGCCCAGACCCAGCAGCTTTTGAATGCCGCTGCCCTTCCCCTCTTCCTTCGCTACCGCAGGCTGCTTGGCAGCGGCCTCTTCAACAGTGGGGCAGCGCTGAGCCATGGCGGCCAGTACGGTATCTTCGCCCTGAGTAAAGGCATAGTCGAGGCCGTTGGCGCGAGCCACCACAATGGGAATGCCGATCTCAGCTTCGAGGCGGGGGGCCAGCCCTTCGAGATCCATTTTGATGATCTCGGTGGTGCAGGTGCCAATCCAGACGATCACCGAGGGGTTGCGATCGCGCTTAATGCTCTCACACAGCCGCTTCAGTTCTTCGTAGTCGTTGAGCTGAGCTGAGATATCAGCTTCCTCTAGCTCGGCCATAGCGTAGCGGGGCTCGGCAAAAATCATCACCCCCATGGCATTCTGCAAAAAGTAGCCGCAGGTCTTGGTGCCGATTACGAGGAAGAAGCTGTCTTCAATCTTTTGGTATAGCCACGCCACACAGCTGATCGGGCAAAAAGTGTGGTAATTGCCAGTGTCGCAGTCAAATTCGAGGGCAGAGGGTTGGGGTTGAGCTTGGGCCAGGGTCATCGTCGGGGTATCTCCCTAGTGAAGGACTTATGGCCTGGGTCGATCATCCTCCCTGCCGCCTGCGCCTGAGCAAGCGTCGTCGTCGTGGGCGGGGGAGAGTGGTGGCGGAGCGTCGATGGTTAATGGCTCAGCTGAAGCCAGAGAAACCTCGGTCTGAGCGCTACCGGGCAACATTTTGTGTGCCTTTTCTAGCGCTGCTAGCTCCTTCACCGGGCTGATATCTAAACCCAGGGCCGAAATAATGCGATCGGGGTTGCTGCTTAAATCCACCACCAGGGGTAGCAGGTTGGTCAGGTCAGGCTCTAGGGTGGCCAATGCCCCCAAAATAAAGCCTGACGAGGGCCGACGCTGCCCGTTACTGGTTACCCAAATACCCAATTTGTCGATCCACTCGCGGTTGTCGCGGTAGTAGGTTAACCACTTGATCTTGAGCGATCGCCGCAGTTGTTTGCTGTTCACAGATGCCTCGGGCGGGGTTCGCCAACCTCGTGTTCAGAGATTGATTAAACCAGAAAACCGCTACCGTCTGAGTCTATGAATGGGCTTACATCTCTGGGCTATCGGGCAAGAGCGGCTGCTCGTCGTTGGCCTCAATGGTTTGAGTGTGGTCGGGGTTATCCAACACCATCTCGGGGTCAAAGTTGAGCCCCAGCACCTCCACCAGCGCGTCCTCATCAGGGTTGAGCTTGTAGAAGGGCACCATCAGGTTCGACAGCTTGGGTTCTAGAGCATTCACCACGCCCAACACCAAAAAGGAAGATGGACGGCGCCCGCCATCGGGGGTTCGCACCGAGGTCTGCTGCATTTGCAGCGTCAACCAGGCCCGGTTAGATTGCACGTAGTCCAACCACTTTTGGCGAATGACTTGGGTAAAGTTCTCGAAAAAGGCCATAATCCTGACTTTTTGCTAAATCGCTTATAGGTAGCTGCCGAGTTTGCACAGCCGCGTACCGATGATAATGCAGCGCTTCAAGGTTAGAACTGGTTCGAGGGGGATTTTTGCAGCAAGGGATTAAGTAGAGTAGGCAATGCCTACCGTGCGCTTAAACCATCATCAGATCCATTTCCTCCTTCTCTTGCTTGGGCGCATCCGCAGGGGGATTCAGATAGAAATCAGACAGCAGGCTAAACAGTTCGCGATCGGCGGCATCCTTGGGCACCACGCCTTCGGGACGAGCCAAGATCTGGTCAGCAATGTTCAGGTAGTACTGACAGACCGGATCTAGAGCCGGGTCGGTTTCGGCCATTTCAAACACCGTCTTGCCCTTCACCCGCGAGATGCGAATGTCTTCGATCAGGGGCAAAATCTCTAGCACCGGCATGGGCACATGCTCAATGTACTTATCGATCAGGTCGCGCTTCGAGGTGCGATTGCCGATCAGCCCTGCCAATCGCAGGGGGTGAGTGCGGGCTTTCTCTCTCACCGAGGCGGCAATGCGGTTGGCGGCAAACAGCGCATCAAAACCGTTGTCAGTAACAATCAGGCAGTAGTCAGAATAGTTCAGCGGGGCCGCAAACCCACCGCAAACCACGTCACCCAGCACATCAAAGAGAATTACGTCGTACTCGTCGAAGGCGTTGAGTTCCTTCAGCAGCTTCACGGTTTCGCCCACTACGTAGCCGCCGCAGCCTGCACCAGCGGGAGGACCGCCCGCCTCAACGCAGTGCACGCCGCCGTAGCCCTTATAGATCACATCGTCGGCCCACACGTTTTCGTAGTGGAAGTCTTTTTCTTGCAGGGTGTCGATGATGGTGGGAATCAGAAACCCGGTCAGGGTAAAGGTGCTGTCGTGCTTGGGGTCGCAGCCAATCTGCAAGACTTTGCGGCCCCGCTTGGCCAGGGCTACCGAGATATTGCAGCTGGTGGTGGACTTACCAATGCCCCCTTTCCCGTACACAGAAAGCTTTAATGTCTGGTGATCCATAGGGGAAAATACTCGTCTAGGGCGGATAGAGCCAAACCCAGGTCCAGAGGCCATCTTTTTGGATAGACGTTCTACCCGCTGGACGTGGATCGGCTGTTCAATAAACAGGGTCTACGCAGTTGCCTACGCGGCCCAAGGTGTTTCGGCTGTTTGGATTATGACGATACTGCCCAGTCATTGGGAAGGGGGATCGAGAATAGACAGCCCCACAAAAACAAGTTGAAAGCTGCTGAAATCAACTGAAGAATGCCCTGCCTCTAAAAAGGCTCATTGAAGACCTCAGAAGCACCAAGCTAAACTTTAGGTTCTGATCTTCATTAATACGGAACAATAACAAAAACAGGAATCTTAAATCTTCTAGGGCAATGGGCATTCTGAAACGCCGGTCTGTAGGGAGCTCTGATCGGTAAGAGGTGGTCAAATCTGGGGGATTGCCTGTTTAAGAGCGGGCTTTGGAGGGTGAGGGATGCGATCGCCCCCCAAATAGAGGCTAGTCTTTGGACCCCGCGCTTCCCAAACCGCCGCCGTTGCCAAATCCCAAGCGATCTTTCTATACATTCGTAAACTTTCTAATCCATGCAACGGAATGTAACGGTTGCTGCACAGAAATCGGTGGCGGAGCCTCTCTACGGGGCTTCTTTAGTTGCGCTCTTGGCAAGTGATGTGATCAATAATTTCCTCAACCAAAGCCCTAATCATGGGTGGTTCTGCGGCAACTATCCTTCCATCAGCCTGATGCTTGTGGCACTCAAACCCTAAATCAGGCTTGTGCCTAGCGTTGTCATACCGAAAAATTAGGGTGCCGTCGGACTGTTGGTACTGATAGGCATAGCTAAGCAATTGGTTAGCCATGCCGCCGAGATAAAATATTCGGATGTAAAGCTCAGTGGCATCTACAAATAGCACTTTTGCTTTGAGAACTGCTTGACTACCGGAGCGAAGGTCTGCCGAAATGTCTATGTAGGCTGACAACCCGTAGTCATCAAAGGTTTGCAAGCCTGACGTAAGCTGCGTAACAGCGTAGTCATTCAGCGACATAAGTAAGGCTTTTAAGAAGAGTTAGGTCTTGCAGGAGGTGCTGAAATAGCTGGTACTCTCCTATCCACTCGACATACTCTAGATCTCCACCTTGGAGGTCTTCAGCAGTAAAGCGCTCAGCAAATTCTGAAGACGATACGTTATAAAGCACCTCAAAGTGCTCAAGACGGTGTCGTGCATGGACTATGGACTGCTCAATGCGAGCAACTTCTTTCCTCACAGCTTCGCTGATAGCAGCTATGGCGTGAGGAGCATTAGCAGACCTGAGGATTACTTCTGTCAACAATCCACCGTTCTCTGAATTATTATCCCAAGCAGTAGCAGTGGCAGTAGTGAAGCCAGCTACAGGCGGAGCAGCATTGACCTGCGGCAAATTTGTTGGATTGTCTTTGCTTGACACAGGTAATTCACCTCATCATGCTAGGGCTATTCCCATTATCGCTAAAAGCCCAGCGTTTTCTAGAGAACGCTATTCCTCCATCCTTACTTGCCTAGGAGGATGGAGGCTAGGTCGCCAATGCGCTCAAAGTCGACTTGGGATGCGATCTCCATCACCCGCCGACCATCGACCTGTAACGTAGTTGCCTCAATGGTGCGAAGTACGTCGATCAGCGTCAGCTGGCCAGTGTCAGCCGTCTCTAAAACCGCGTTGCGTAGCAGCTCCCAGCCGGGGCTGTCGTTGTCAGAAAAGGTAACGGTTGTGGCCAGCAGGCGCCAGAGAAGTTGCCCGGCAAAGGTATCTGACATTTCTCGCAGAGTGTCTACTTCCACCAGCACATTCTGGGTCAGCGCCTGACGGGCCTGCTCTTCCTCAATGCGGAGTACGTTGAGCAGCAGCTGTAGGTCGCGGCTAGGAATGCCCGTTTTGGCAAATGATTCTAAATCACTGACAGAAATGGGCGGTGCTTCTAGCGATCCGTAGGTAATTTGAATGTCTTCGGCGGCACTGACCTGGGGTGCGGCTATGGCCAGCCCGGTCAAGGAGGTCGCAACTAGAGCCAGCGCAGTAGCGCTTTGCCCAAGGCGGTGCCCTAACGCCAAGGACAGTGAAGACAGCTGATTGGTGGCCTGCCAGAATTGGTGCATCATGCTTAGCCCACGCCTACTACCAGGATAATTAAAGACGATTAACTCGCTTCCGAGGTTCCCTATTCCGATGTCTACGTCGCTACCCACCATTGGTCTAATTCCTGCTGCGGGGCAAGGCACGCGCATTTCACCCTTGCCGATGAGCAAAGAACTATTTCCGATTGGTTTTCGCATGCTAACGAATCAGGTAGGGCCTCGCCCCAAGGTGGTGTGCCACTATTTGCTGGAAAAAATGCGGCGGGCAGGGGTAGAGCAGGCATTTTTCATTCTGCGGCCCGGTAAGTGGGATATCCCCAACTTTTTGGGTGACGGGGCCGATTTAGGGATGCACCTGAGCTACTTGACGGTGCATGTGCCCTTTGGGGTGCCCTTTAGCCTCAACCAGGCCTACCCCTTTTTGCGTGGGGCGACGGTAGTAATGGGGTTTCCAGATATTCTATTTGAGCCGGGAGATGCTTACCAAGTGCTGCTGGAGTGCCTGCATAGCGGCACAGCAGATGTAGTACTGGGCCTGTTCCCCACCAATCAGCCGGAGAAGGTAGGGGTGGTCGATTTTGACGAGAGCGGGGTAGTGCGGGGCATTTACGAAAAGTCTGGCCTGACTCATTTGCCCTACATGTGGGCGATCGCCGCTTGGCGGCCCAGCTTCTCAGACTTTTTGCACAGGTTCGTGCGCGATCGCCAACAAGCTCTGATCGGCAGCCAAATCCCTCAGCACCTAAGCATCTTGCCGCCCTACACTGAGATTCCCATTGGGGATGTCATGCAGGCGGCATTGGCATCGGGGTTGCGGATAGAGGCACAGCCCTTTGCCCAGGGCACCTATCTAGATATTGGCACTCCAGAAAACTTGGCCAAAGCCATTCAGCAGCATCCGTTCCCGGTGAGCTAGCCACGGCAAAAAGATGCGTTAGCGAAGCTATCCGAAGGAATCGCCGACCTCGCCCTAATCGTCGAAGTCGATATCGTCAGAGCCGAAGTCAGCACCAAAAAAGGAACCCGACACGGTGTGCTCTAGCTCCATGCGCTGCTCCATCTGGCGAAGAAAGTAGCCCGTCATCATGGCGGAGGCTAACAGCCCGGCTAGATTTTCGCGATCGGTGGTGACCTGGACGTTAAACCCGTCCCCTGGCAGCACACCGACCAACCCCTGCACGTTGTGGGCAATAATCTGCTTGATTTCACCGCTGACTGCCTGGGCCACCCGGGTCAACACCTCTGGGGACTGGTGCTGGAGATATTTAAGCAACTCATTGGGGTGGTCGCTATTGGCCGACATGCTAATGAATTCAGTATCTTCAGGGTTAAATACCATGGAATCTCAAAGACCTTTGGTCACAACGTAGGTGACGGCGAGTACCAAATATCGGGGCGATTAGGATCCAATGCAACAAAGGCAACCCCTGGCCTGCCTATACCTACTAATATTCCCGATGATAGCGTAACGAATCATGTAATATTGCGTCGGCTCAGCAGCCTGGGTTTAGGCTGTTTGACCTAAACCCAGGCTGGGAGGCGATTTGGCAGCATAGATGCTGCGGTTTTTTGTCTTTACAATAGTTTGATGGTATCGACGGGAGCAGGGCTATGAGGCTTCCTCGAGCTCGGGCTCAAACTCGGGTTCATCCCCATCGTCAGCATCTGTCTCTGTCACGGGGACGGCTGAACCTTTAGTTCGCAGCTGGGGCAGCGCATCAATTTCAAAATGTTGGTAAAACTTGTCGGTGACTTGCACTAAGGACGATCGCCCTTCGGCCTGGCGGCGCTTGCGCACAAAGCCTTGGGCGACAAGTTCTGGCACGTGCTGATAGACGCCAGAACCGCGTAGCTCGACGAGGTCGGTTTGGCTAATGGGGCCTTTGAGGGCGATCGCCGCCAGTGTCCGCAGCGCCCCCACCCCTAGATCGATAGGAATTAGCAAATCCACTAAAAACCGATAGCGCTCTTTGAGTTGAAGGCAGTAGCCATCGACGGTTTCAACGATTTCTAAGGCCCCGTCGCGGTGGGCATAGTCGTTCATCAGCTCGATCAGCCCTTCTTCGACGTCTTCGCGATCGCAGCGGGCTAGCTCTGCCAGCTTGGCAATGTCGAGGGGTTGTCCTTTGAGGTACAAAATCGCTTCGATGGTGGTGGCCAGACCAGGCATAGATTGTCAGTACCCTGAAACCATCCTCAAGCCTAGCGCCGATTGTGGAAAACGGTTGAATTCTGGCAATTTGGGGAAGGGGTGATACTAGTTTTGGGTTCCAAAAACCATTAAAGGACAGATGATTCTGTAGGGGCAAACGGCGTTTGCCCTGCAAAACGGGGCTTACTGCGCCAGGTTTAGCGCAGCGCACAATCTGGGGTAAAGCCAGATCTGCCACTGGGGCCATTTCGCTGGCCCCAGACCCCCATCGAGAAGGACGTTCCGTCGTCCTTCACCTCACGGAAAGGAGTAACCGATCATCGGTTTAAACCTATGTTTTGCAAAGTGGCCGATCAGGGGCTCAGGGCTCCTAGAAGAACAGGCTTCGTAGGGTGCATTCGCGCAGCAATGCACCATCTAAAGAGCTTATAAAGCAATATGCAGCGGCAAATAAGCTTAATCTAGATTGCGCCCAGTCAGCTCTACGAAAATATCTTCGAGGTTGGAGGGGCGGGTCATCATGCCGGTTTTGTCGGGCTGCTGGTCGAGGTGGGCATTGGCGGCATCTAGGGTAGGAAAGAACTGGTAGTCCCAGCGATCGCCCCATTGAGTCATAACGATGCCTTCACCGTGGCGTTGGCGAAACTGCTCTAAAGTGCCCAGCTCAATCAGCTTGCCTTGGTCGAGAATGCCGATGCGATCGCACAGGTACTCCACCTCTTCCATATAGTGGGTGGTAAGCAGCATGGTCATGCCCTGCTGGTTGAGGCCCCGAATGATTTCCCACAGGCGGCGGCGGGTTTGGGGGTCGAGGCCCACGGTCGGCTCATCGAGAAAGAGAATTTTGGGGTTGTGGAGCAGGGCTCGGGCAATTTGCAGCCGCCGCTTCATGCCGCCACTGAGGGTTTTGACCTTGTCGTTGCGGCGATCGCCCAGTTCTACATAGTCCAGCCAGGTATCGATGGCGGTACGGCGCTGCGCAGCAGGAATATGGTGCATCCGTCCGTGCAGCTCCATGTTTTCCCACACGGTGAGGTCGCCATCAACGCTGGTTTGTTGCAGCACCACGCCAATTTGGCGGCGCACGTCGAGTTGCTGGCGGTTGACGTCATAACCTGCGACGACCACATGGCCGTCACTGGGCCGGGTGAGGGTGGTGGCCATGCGAATGGTAGTTGACTTGCCCGCGCCGTTGGGGCCTAGTAGACCAAAAACTTCTCCGGCTTCAATATTTAGAGAGAGGTCATTAACGACGGATACGCCGTTGTAGACTTTGTGGACGTTTTGCAGACAGACCGCAGCGGACATGGCAAGGGGCAGGCTCCAAAAGCTAAGTCATTGCGATCGGGGCTGAATCTGACCAACGAGTCTTTAACCCAGAACCGCCTGTAACTTATTGTTAATAGTCTTACCGTATCACCCATCTACCGTTGGTTAGCTGTGCGCGCTCGAATTGACCAAGACATTCTCTATCTCCATCAAAAGGATGTGCCAGCCTATAAAAAGTCAGGCTCAGTGGTGCGAAACAGTTATTTTTGGGCGCTGCGATCGATCGCTGATCGTGCAGGGTTTAACCACGATTGGGAGTTTGCCGATGTCGTGTGGCCAGCGCTGGGGCGCATGCTGCTCACCTTCACAGAGTCAGGGTATTTGGGCTATCGAGAGACGGTGCTGGAATTTACCGATGATGTGACCATACCTGACGCCCTACGCCCCGTCGGAACTTGGATCGCAGACGATGAGTACGACGAGGAAGAGCATCTGTAGAACGTTGCTCCTTGGCGGCTAGTCAAAGCCACTGGAGAGAGTATCTAACCCAATTTCTTTAGTCTTCGCCTCAGATAGTTTGTGCCCTGCTGAGCTGTGCAGCACGCCGCTTGAGACCTGGCACCACGGGGCAGCCAACTGAAACTGGTGCTGGACTTGGCCATTAGAATTGCTACCGCAACATCTTCCTGAGAGGAAAAGCTTCCAGAGGTTCCTAAAAATAAGCTGGTGACAAGATTCGAACTTGCGACCGGCTGATTACAAATCAGGTTTCAAGGAGCCAAAGCCTATTCACAGCAAGGGTTTCGAAAAGGCGGCATTAAAACCGCATTATTTTTTATCCATAATATGGCGTAGTCCATGGGGGCGCAGTTGAGATAAGTAGTCTTTTGCCCCTAGAGGTTGTCCAGGTTGTCCCATGTAGGGGTAACGCCTTGATTTGTGAGGTTTTTAGCTCTGGTCACCTGTGCCCAACTTTATCAAGGGTAGGGTCAGGGGTAGTCGAGCCAGGAGGGTAGAACTGCTCAACTTGCTCAACAAGGGGTTCAACAACAGGGCATACCCAAAAAATAAGGGGCTTACCCTGTTGAGCGCCTGCTCAACTTTTGCTCACCTGAGCTCAACACTATATGGAAATGTCATTGAGTGCTTTAGAACCATTAGGACTTGGCCTCTTTATCCCTACATAAGGAATGTAGTCCTGGGTGATCCAAAGAGGTCGTTAGCTCTAAGCCCTTCTAAGCCGCCACTCGCCGCCGTCGATTCGCTTCTCGCTTTAACCCTTCAAGGAGAAGCTGTCGTTGCTCACCTGTTAATCGGGAGAATTCAATCATCCCCTCTTCAGTCAACGGGAGCGGATGCTCCTCAGCCACAAAAATCAATTCAAATAGCTGCATATTGAAGTCCAGAATGGGCTGAATCTTTTCCGGGTGAGGTTGCTGATCGTAAACCTGCTCCTGCATTCGGCGGGAATGTTTCATGGCAACTGCTGCCGCCTCTAAAACAGGCTCTTCAGCCCCACTACTCTTCAAATAGGTTGTGAACATCTTACGCAGTGCTTGGGGAACGACCGGAACCCCGGCTTGTGCCTTAAACGCATTCCGAATTCGTTGGACAAGGGCATTAGCCGTTTGAGGAACCCCGACCGTAGATCCACGAATTGATTTTGTCGTGACAAAGAGAACATTATGTTGGGGGCTGAACAACTGGCGAAAATCAGTGATCCAGAGGTTGAGATAGTGATAAAAGCCCATCCCATTGCCCATGGGCATATCCGGCACTTCCGTCCAGCTTTCGCCGTACCTACAGCCCGTTTTGTAATCCTCTGGACCGCGATAGATGTACCATCTCGGCTGAAGCGTCGAGGATAAGCGTTCGACGGGGGTAAAGATTCCCTCTTGAATGAGCCCCGACCTCAATGTGCGTCCTATCTCCAGTTGTCGTACCGTGCGATTGCGGTCAGGAGGAAGGATAATGAAAAAGCCTACGATCAGGAACGTCTGGAGATAGCGAGCTACCTCGTCACGAGAGCGTGTGGGTTGACCCTGCTTAGGTCCAGTCTTCCGCCGGGACTGCTCATATTTCACTAGCGCGGTATCGAGTTTCTCCCGCAACCGATTGAGAACCTGAATGGTAGTTTCCCAGGGAATACTGCGCGATTCATGGTCAATCACAGGCGGTGCTGTGTTCAGTGCTGCCTGCCGATCTTCCAGAATTTGCCGGAGCCGTCGGATAACCGGAATCCGGTTGAGATCCTCATCTTCAGTCAGACTGAGTCGCTTGATTTCATCGCGATAGACAAATTTAGCCGCCAGGATTAAGGACTGCGTGATCAAAGCCTGGGTGGATAACGAGTTTGCATAGAAGTCGAAGTACCTATTCAGAAGCTCGGCTACCGCTTTAGTGGCCTCCGCACCAGCTTCATCGAGGCGATGGTGTTCCATATGACGCTGCGTGACCGACAGCTTTGAATCGCGAGAAGTTAGCGGTACAAACGGAATCATGCGGGTAAACGATAACCCGTCTACTGATTCCCCTTCAATGTTGTGGCACCAGCCCAATAACCGTAAGAGGTGGCTAGTTCGGTCGTTGTAGGTTTCCGGCCTAAGCCTCAGTTCATAATGACAGTAAGTCTTAAATGCCTCAACTTCAGCCTTGAGAACCGTGGGTATTTGCGCTTCCCTAAGGATGTAGGTAGCCTTACGATGCACACGCTTGTCGGAGAAGACCTGCTGCTCTTGGGTTGTTGAGAGCGCCAGGGCCTGAGTCACCTGCTGTTCCTGGTAGTGTTCTAGACCTGTGTATTGGGACAAAATACGAAGAGTCCCGAACCCGCTCTCCACTCATGGTTCTCGAACCCATTTACTGCCCCACGTGTCACACCCCTGATGTCG
>NZ_JACJOX010000004.1 GCF_014695775.1 Leptolyngbya sp. FACHB-60
TTTGCTTCTCTAAATCTGTCTTGATGCATGACACCGTGATTGGACTGTTCATCAACCGCTATGAATTTGGGCGACCTATATAACAACCCATACACAGGTCTAGAACACTACCCACTTGTTGCACGTTATCTTCGTCCCAGTGAGCCCTTGAAATCTTGATTCGACGTCGAATTTGCTTGACCGTTGACTCAATTGCACCCGAGCCAATAGACATGCCCTCGGCTTGGTAGTAGGCGTAGTTGACGATACGGTATCGATGTTTGGTTAGGTAAGCGATAAAACGGTCAACTCGCTCATAGGGCCAGTCATTGAACAGCTTGATGGCTCCCTCAATATCGCCTTACCACAGACATGTCTCCACGGCATCCAGTCGGTGTTGTGACCCGCCGACCTGACCCAAATTTTCCAGCAGGTGGTACCAGTCTAGTATTTCAAGTCGTTGCACTAGCGGTGCGATCTGGGCAAAGAGATTCCAAATCCCGTCGTGCCCATCGCCTAAGCACACCAACGGAGACGCCAATGGCTGCTGATTGACCCACTCAACCAAGGCATCATTCTATCTAAAAAAGGCCGCAACACAGTCTTGATGAAGGTTCACACCCTTGTAGTCGCGCCACTCACTCCGTTGAACTTTGGGCGTCCGTAAACGCACTTTGCCCCGTCAATGCTCATCTCTTTAACACCGAAATCTACTGACTCAGGCGGGAAATCGTGACGATGCACGAGCCGCTGCTGAGTGCTCTTGGAGACCGATATTTCGGTTAGCACTTCAATATCATCAGCCGTATCTTCGTAGGACTCGTTGGCACTCACCAGCAAACAACATATTTCTAACTGCGGACTCCACTGAGTTCGGGCTTTCAGGCTTGCCGCCGTCCTTGCTGTTCACTGATGCTCAATTGGCCGATGATGCTGGTAACGCCTCATTGGAGGCCTCGCGTTGTGCCGCTGCTTGTGCGGATAAAAAATGACCAAGTTCTGGGCCTACATGCTTGAGCAGATGCCTCTGCACAGCGTTCTCAATTCCTTCCAGGGTCTTGACGTCCTTGGGGTCAGTCTCCTCGTAGAGTATTTGGCTAGCTCCTGCGCCAGGGCTTTGAGACGGGCTTCTTTGGAGGCATCCATGGGAGTGAAGTTCCTATGCTGAACTGCTCAAAGCTTAACGTTCGTCAGTCTGGTCAAGGCTAAGTATTATTGCTCATTGCATAATTGGGATGTACCCAGCTTCATTTCCAATGAAAACTCCCTTAACAACTTAATCAGGCAAAGCGAGAAGACTGTTTTTATAATTTATAAGTTCTTTCTACTGTTTGCCAAAGCTTAAGATGGTATAGCTGTAGCCACCCGGGTTAGGACGTTGCTTGTTTGAGGACAGCCTCTATTGCGGCCCGTAAACCGTTGGCATGAGGGAGTTGTTTACGAATCCGGTTTTTGAGCCAACCCCAGCACTTCTCAATGCGGTTGAGGTCAGGCGAGTAGGGCGGCAAGTAGATGAATTGCGCTCCAGTGGCTTCAACTAATTGAGCAATCCGACCACCGTGATGAAAGGTTGCATTGTCGAGAATTACTCCATCGCCAGGCTGCAACACGGGAATCAAGCAGGTTTCAAGCCAGGTTTCAAACACGATACGGTTACACGCCCCTTCTACTGTGAACGGGGCTATCAGTTGATGCCCAGGGTATCCGGCTATCATGTTCACTCGCCCTTGCCGTCGCCCTGATTTCAGGTCATAACACCGCTCTCCAGCAGGTGCGTAGCCGTAGCCATAGGTGTCGCGCTCATCTATCCCCGACTCATCGACATAAATCCAGCAAGGGGCTTGAGGGTCCGATACCTGAGCTATGAAGGTCTCTCGTTTGTGTTCATCCCGTTGGCTGTAGCCGTACGTCTTTTTTTTGGAGTCCAGCCGATCCGCTGCAAAGCACGCGAGATCGTGCGCTGGCTCATCTCACCGGGCCAGAGTTCGGCCATCTCGGTCTGCGTTTTGTAGCGATGCTGTTGGGCAAAGGTACGAAAGGCCTCTAAATCGCTAATCTTGCGCTGTGGGGAAACCGGAGCATTGGATGAAGGCGCCAGGCTGCCCGTTGACGCTTTGCGCTTTAGCCATAAGTCGATTGTGTTGCGGCTGATTTGAAAGGCGGTACTAGCCTCACTCTTTGTCATCCCATTGAGTTCAATGGCGTCAATGAGCTTCTGGCGTAAGTCTAGGCTGTAGGGCTTCGGCATAGGACTGCGTTATAGAGGGACTCCTCGCTACTCTATGTCCTCACACTCTTGGCTGTAGCTATATCTTGGAATAGTTGAGCATAGTAAAGCTTATCTACCGACTCTATTGCTAAAACCTGGATATATGAACCCCAAAATTCTACAATTTGCTTCTTTCCTAGAAGACAAGCAAGTTGTAGGCTAAGGGCATTTGGTAAGCACCAACCAAAATGCCAATGGACGACATCAGCCAAACTAATGGCTTCAATGATCTGCGGACATCGACGTAAGTAATTAGAATAACGTTTTAATCCTAAAGCTTTTGGAACATCTGCTAGATGCTCTAACTCTTCATGTGTAGAATAATACCTTGAAGTGATATTGCAGCAGTTGATTTAGTTAGGACACTTTTACAGACAGAACCCTCTGGTAGGGGCATTGCAGTGCAATGCCCCCGCGTCGAACCTGTCCTAACCAAATGGACGTTTGTAATAGGCCTCTCACAGAAATACCCAGATCACGGAGCGCACGGACTGTGATAATTGTTTGGGATGCTATATTTTTAGGAAGATTTAAGATTTTCAAGCTATTAAAATAATCGTTATCACTGATTACCAGTCACTAGCAAAAAGTATTAAGCTTATTTTTGAGTTAGACTCTCTTTTTAAGTAATTTAGCAGGCATACCTACCATAACTGAATATGGATCAACGTTTTTAGTTACTACTGATCCTGCACCTATTTGACTACCATGACCAATAGTAATGCCTGGTAAAATGGTCGTGCCTACGCCTATATCACAGTCATTTTCAATTATTACTGGTGCTTCCTTAAGCGCACCAAAAAGAATGGGGCTAGATATTCCTTCATCTGCATGAACTGAAGTAATAATCTTGACATGAGGTCCTATTCCAACATTACAACCTATAGTCAAACCTCCAGCACTATGTAAAAAACACCCCTGTCCAATCCAGGTATTGTCTCCGATGGTCATTTGATTTTTGTAATAACCTTTAAGAATCGTATAGTGTCCAACATAAATATTAGTTCCAAGACAAATATTTTCAGGATGAAAAACTAATACTCCAACCTCAAAAATTACATTCTGACCTATTTCTTTCAACTTTTCGAGTTCGATTTTACCTGTCCCATGGCTGGTATATAATCTAGCGAACTTTGACATTTAAGCTTGGTATCCCAAAAGACGATCTACAACCTGGCTACACTCTTCGATGGCAAGATTTTCGCAAAGAGGTAGTGTTAAAGACTGATTGAAGACTTTATCTGTTACAGGAAAGTCTCCTTTTTGATAATTATATTGACTTCTAAAATATGTTGTTAGTGGCATGTGGTAAGTGCCAATGGTTGTTTCAATACCTTGATTGCGAAGTTGCTGAATTAACAGTTGTTTAGATTGAGCCAAAAGCTCTGGTAAAAGTACTACATAAGATTGATATACAGGATAGCTGTCTATCCCAACCATAGGAGGTCGGATTGATGTGTCTTGCAATAACCGATTATAATTAGCAGCTAAGTTTCTCCGCTTGGTAATAATTCGATCTAGCTTATCCATCTGAGACAACCCTAAAGCAGCCTGAAATTCGGTCATACGATAGTTAAACCCAGGCATGATAAAGTCAATTGACGAAGATTCTGGATCCATCCCATGATTCCGTAATGCTTTTAACTTACGAACTAACGTTGCATCATTTGTGGTAATTATTCCTCCTTCACCCGTCGTAATTGCCTTACGAGGATGAAAGCTGAAACAACTCATTGCCCCCCAACTACCCGCTTGCTTTCTACTAAGGGTAGCCCCTAATGCACAAGCTGCATCTTCAACTACGGGTAAGTTATATTGATTGGCAATGTCCAAAATTTCCGGCATATTTGCCATTTGACCAAAAGTATGTACAGGCAAAATGGCTTTAACCCGCTTGGCTGTCTCTGAATCAGTCATCAGTTTCTTCAGCGTAGCTGCGAGGCAGGCCGGATCGAGATTAAAGGTATCTGGTTGAATATCGATAAATACAGGACTGGCACCACATAACTCAATAACATTAGCTGTGGATATCCAAGAATAGGCCGTAACAACAACTAAATCGCCAGGCTGTACACCCAATGCTAATAAAGCTAAGTGTAGAGCAGCCGTACAGCTAGAAACAGCAATAGCGTAATGCGTTCCTACATAATCAGCGACTTTCTCTTCAAAGGTTTTTACCTGCAACCCTTGAACCAGATAGCTACTGCGCAAGACATCACTAACAGCTTGAATATCATCTTCTTCAATGGAAGGAATAGTTAGGCGAATCACGCCGCGATCACCCCCAGCTTGCTCCGAAAATAGTCAGCGGTTAATAAAATTCCCTCATCAATATCTACTTGAGCTTCAAATCCTAATAAATCCCGTGCTTTACTTATGTTGGGAACTCTTAGTTCTACATCTGCATAGTTTTTGTAGACAAAAACAATCTCAGAGGAAGAATTTAACACTCGAATCACTGTGCTGGCCAATCCATATATTGTTAAAACTGCTCGTTGATTCCCAATATTAAATGTTTCACCAACTGCTTTGGGATGTTCGAGAGTAGTCAGAATTCCCCGAACCATGTCATCAACATAACACCAAGCTCGAATCTGGGTACCATCTCCATGAATCTCAATATTTTCTCCATCAATTGCCCTTTGAATGAAAGTAGAAAGTGCACCTTCTCCAACCTGTCCTGGCCCATAGACATTAAAAGGTCTCAACACTACTACAGGTAGCCCCTGCTCCTTGAAATAAGCTAGGGCTAGATGTTCTCCCGATAACTTAGAAACAGCATAAGTCCATCGAGCCTCACCTACCATCCCTATCACAGCCCCATCTTTTTCATCGGAAAGAAAAGCTTGACTTCCAAATACTTCGCTGGTTGAAAAGCAAATGACTCGCTCTATGGCTTTTTGCTTGCTGGCAGCCCTAAGTACATTTGCTGTGCCAGTCATATTTACTTCCATTGTGCGCACAGGTTTTTTTATGACTGTGTCAATGCCTGCAACCGCTGCACAATGGATAATATGACTGGGATTCACTTCCGCCATGCACTTTTCCAAAGTTGAGATATCTAAAATATCTCCCTGTATGAGAGTGATATTAGGATGATTAGCAAACTCTCGATCTTTTAGAGAGTTCCTAGTCAAGTCATCATAAATCACTACCTTATTTTTCCCTGCTAGCTTTCCAGCAAGCGTAGATCCTATGAAGCCTGCACCACCAGTTATGAACACTGTTTTAGTTTGAAGCATTTCTCTTGCCGTAATTAGATTTAATTAGGTTCAAGCTATTGGTAACGCCTTGATCAGATTTTCGGATTGTCAACAAGTTAGGCTAAACTTTGAGTTAATGCTGCAACGATCCTATCTACCTTTTGCTTCCCCAACTCCGGCCAAATCGGCAAACTCAACACCTCCGCCGTCAGGGCATCGCTCACAGGGTTGACACCATACAGCCCCCGATACACCGGCAACTTATCCTGGGGCACCGGGTAGTAAATCATTGATCCAACCCCCGCCGTCGTTAACGCCTGATGCACCCGATCTCGCTGTCTTCCCAGCACCCGAATCGTGTACTGGTGAAACACATGCCCCTCCACCAGCTTTGGTGTAACAATTTCTGGTACGCTCGCCAACAACTCGTTATAAGTCTTCGCAACCCGCCGCCGCCCCTGGTTCCACTCATCAATGTGGGGCAACTTCACCCGCAAAATTGCCGCCTGAATGCTGTCTAACCGCGAGTTATACCCCAACACTTCATTGTGGTACTTCCGCTTAGACCCATGACTCCGTAACATGCGGACCAGTTCCGCCAGCTCATCATCATTAGTCGCCACCAGCCCCCCATCCCCATAGGCCCCCAAATTCTTAGACGGGAAAAACGAAAACGCCCCCACATCCCCAATCGCCCCCGTAAACTTGCCCCGCAACTCATCCCGAGTAGCTGCCGAACAATCCTCATTACACTCCGCACAGTCACCCCAGTACCTAGACCCAAACGACTGGGCACAATCTTCAACCACCTTCAGCCCATGCTTTTGGGCCAGCTCCATAATTTGCCCCATCGCTGCCGGTCGGCCAAACAGATGCACCGGCAAAATCGCCCTCGTGTGTGGAGTAATCGCCGCCTCAATCTGCCAAGGTTCAAGATTAAAACTCGTTGGGTCAATATCTACAAAGACCGGCTTTGCCCCCACATTGCTAATCGACTCCGCCGTCGCAAAAAACGAAAAAGGCGTGGTAATCACCTCATCACCAGGGCCAATGCCCGCTGCCCGCAGGCCAATTACCAGGGCATCGGTGCCAGAGTTCACGCCGATAGCATGCTTCACCCCCAGGTAGTCGGCGACCTCCGTTTCAAAAGCCTTTACCTCTGGCCCCATAATGAACTGGCCCGACTCCAGCACCCGGTCAATAGCCGCATGCACTTCGTCACGAATGCTGTCGTACTGAGGTTTGAGGTCTAAGATCGGGATTTGTTGTGGGGTAGTGGTTAGGGGCATGGGTTTTACCTTAATGATGTTTCTGCAGCCAGGCATCTAACGCTGCCAAATCAGCCAAATCAAGAATCACTTCTCCTAACTTATCCAACTGCTTTAGAGATAGACTTTTGATTTGTTCTGCCTGAGTTCCTGACAAATGTTCAAAGCGACAAATCAGAAATTCAATAAGAACTTTTGCTTTGCCTTTTTGTTCACCTCTTTGCTCCCTTTTTGTTCACTCCTTTGTTCACCTTCTTCGAGTCCTTCTTAAAAGACTTCCTGATAAACACGAGTTTGACGAGAGTCTGCGGTTTTAATTTAATGTCTAGCATCTTTAAAGTCTCTTGGGTATTCAAACGAGGAAACTTATTGATTAGTATAGCTTCAATCAAATTCAGGATTGTTCGAAAATCTTGTTCTCCTTCACCTTTGGCTTGTTCGAGTAAATCCTTGGTCGCCCGAGTTATATCTTACTACGGTAGTATAATCAGCCTCAACAAGGCTAAAGCTGGCGATAAGATTGTTTGTTCTAATAAGCTTTCCAGATAGATTCTCTGAACTTTGCTATCTAGGAAATCGGAATAGAGTACTTTGCCACCTGAATCTTATCGGTCTGACTGAAGAAACTGAAATAACACCTCGTCAATTGCAAAACCCAACCTACGAGATGAGAGGAAACCAGGTTTTATCTAGAACTCGATGAAGAGATGCCAGCAATTTTTCAGGAAAAATACTTAAAGGAAATTGGGATCTGAGAGCAGCAATTTCTCGGTTATCTTGATAACAATCCTGGTAAATATCCTCAATATATCTTTTTAGATTCGGGCTGTCTTCTAATTCGTCCAGAATTTGCTTACGGAAATTTGTAATTTCAGCTTTCCAGTGAGCGGAGTTGCGCTCACGTTCTGCCTGCCAGTAAGCGAGTTTCAACACATGCTCAACAAATTTCTGAGTAAGCTCTTGAGTCGTTTTTTGTCTCGCCAGCCCAAGTCCGCTACCTCCTCAATCAAGTTTTCCCAGTCCAGCGACTCCATATCTCTCTGCTGCAATGATCTCACAGTTTCAAGAACTCAAAGGTGATAATCCCTGTCATATAAGGCTTTTGTATTTTGCTTTAACTCTGCTGACATGGGATAAATTCCTTGGCGAGGTCTAACTTTAGGGTTGACAGACAGTCATAGAGTAGTATTGTCAATACTTTAAAGAGACTCAACCATCATGGCTAACCCACCTGACGCACTTCAAAGGCCGAAAGGCGCTGATACTTAGTTTGAGTAGAATCTATCGCAAACCCTTCGGCATCGAATTCCAACACATCGCCGTAGGCACTCATCCAGCCAATGCGCTTGGCAGGCACCCCCGCCACCATGGCATAAGCCGGCACATCCTTCGTCACCACCGCCCCCGCCGCCACAAACGCACATTCGTGTAACGTCACCCCACACACAATCGTCGCATTCGCCCCAATACTGGCTCCCCGCTTTACCCGCGTCGTCAAGTAATCCTCAGAGGTGTTGCGCGGAAACTCGCAGCGGGGAGTTTTCACATTGGTAAATACCATACTAGGGCCGCAAAACACGTAGTCCTCCAAAACCACCCCCTCATAAAGAGAGACATTGTTTTGAATTTTGCAGCCGTCGCCAATCGTCACCTGGTTAGCCACATAGACATTTTGCCCCAGGGAACAGTTTTGGCCAATGGTAGCCCCAGCCATAACATGGCTAAAGTGCCAGATTTTGGTGCCCTCGCCAACATTGGCCCCAGCATCGATGAGGGCGGTATCGTGAGCAAAAAAATCAGCCATAGAGTACTGTCTCTACCCGTTCCAAAATATTTACTACAGCAACCCCATTCCATCCGTCTGAGTGGGGGCGCTGACGGCTAGACACACAGGCTAAAAAGTGTTCACACTCCAGTTTAAGCGGTTGGGCATCGGCAATATCAATAATTTGTATGCCGTCATCTACCGCGTTGAGATCGTCGTCAATACGCTTATGGTGTACCGTGACTACCTGCTCAGTTTCGTCGTAGACCAGCATTTGATGCTCAGCAATTACCACGGTGTCCCGCTGCTTGAGGGGCCACTGCCAAGAGCAGTGGAGATGGGCGGTTTGCCCGGTGGCAAAGGCCAGGTCTACCTGCACCTCGTCAGCGATCGCAGATTGTAGACGGGCATGCCCCACCGCCTGCACCGTCTCAAGGGCAGGCGACCCCAGCAAGTCGAGAATAATAGAGACATCGTGGGGAGCCAACGACCACCACACATTTTCGGTGGAGCGCACTTTACCGAGGTTGAGCCGCTGAGTGGCAACGTGGTGTACGGCCCCAGCTTCCCCCGATTGCAGATAATTGCGCATCCAGGCGATCGCCGGTTGGTAGAGCAGCAGATGCCCCACCATTAAAATGCGATCGTGGGCATCGGCATACTCGGCTAGCTGCCGCGCCTCTGTCGCCTTAAGGGTCATCGGCTTTTCGACAAAGACATCTTTGCCCGCAGTAAGCGCGGCCAGGGCCAGTTCAAAATGGGTGGGGGCCGGGGTCGCTAGCACCACGGCTGATGCATCACTGGCGAGGGCCGCGTCAAAGGTTTCGTAGATAGTGGCTTTGGGATAGTTGGCCTGTAAGCGCTGCCGTAGTGTCGGATCCACCTCAACTACCCCAGACAGATGGCTCAACTGCTCAAAGTTTCGCACCAGGTTTTGGCCCCAGTGGCCACTGCCCACCACAATCACATTGGTCATAGCAGGGTTACCTTGTGGTCGGGGTCGCTCAGGTGGCGGGTCGCCCCTCGGGTATCGAGAATAGCCTTGGCCTGGTGCAGCACCCGGCTAAAGTCTACGGAACTGTGCTCGGTGGTGATGATTACCAGGTCGGCGCTGCCAATGGCATCATCGGTTAGCTCAACGCTTTCTAGCCAGTGGCCATCAATATGTAGGGAAGGCACATAGGGATCGTGGTAGCGCAGGGTAACCTGGTCATGCAGAAGCGCCTCCATCACTGCTAGGGCCGGAGACTCGCGCCAGTCGGCCAGGTCTTTTTTGTAGGTAACGCCGATAACTAAAATCTGCGATCGCGATGGGGCAATACCCAGTTGGTTAAGCACTCGAAAGGCTTTGCTGCGCACAAATGAGGGCATGCGCCGGTTGATTTCCCCCGCCAGGGCAATAAAACGGGTGTTGAAGTTCACCTCTTTGGCTTTCCACTCCAGGTAGTGGGGGTCGATGGGGATGCAATGGCCGCCGACGCCAGGACCAGGGTAAAAAGGCATGATGCCAAAGGGTTTGGTATTGGCGGCGTCGAGCACTTCCCAGACGTTAATGTCGATGCGATCGCACAGCAGTGCCAGTTCGTTGACCAGAGCGATATTGACGGCCCGGAACGTATTCTCAAAGATTTTCACCAGCTCAGCGGCTTTAGCACTGCTGACGGGCACCACGTGGTCGATGGTCTGCTGGTAAAACAGGGTGGCAATCTCCAGAGAAAGTGAGTCGGAGGCACCCACCACCTTGTTAGTATTCTTGGTGGTGTAGCGCTTGTTGCCGGGGTCCACCCGCTCTGGCGAGTGGGAGAGAAAGAAGTCGCGCCCCTGCTTGAGCCCACTGCTATCCTCCAAGATAGGTCGCATAACATCGTCGGTAGTGCCTGGATAGGTGGTGGACTCCAGGGAAATCAATTGACCGGGGCGCAGGCGGTGGGCAATGGCGGTAGTCACACTCTCGATATAGGACAGATCCGGGGTGAGGTTTTTGGTCAGCGGTGTAGGCACGCAAATCACCACAACGTCGGCGTCGATGATGCGATCGAAGCCGGTAAAAGCTTGAATTTTTCCTGCTTCCACCAGCACCTTCAGTTCGGCATCATCCACATCGGCGATGTAGTTATCGGCCTGGTTGACACGATCGGCTCGCTTGGGGTTTTGCTCAATGCCAAGAACTGGAAATCCTACCTTGGCTTTTTCAACAGCAAAGGGAAGACCTACATAGCCAAGACCTACCACGGCAACTTGAGCAGTGTGGTTGGTAATCCGCTCTTTCAGCTGTAAAAAGCACGATGGCAGGGGAACTGAGTTCCCCTGAGGAGAAAAGCTAGTAGTGGTCATATCTGTAGGGGTGGGGGGCTAGTATCATTATTCTGCCCAGGGGTTCTACCAAAAGGGTCGGCTTTGGATCGTTGTAACGGGACTTTACAAGCTCAGGCGAGCGAGACTGCGGTCGAACCTTAGGGTTGGGGCGCGATCGCACAAAACCATCCTAGAATGCCTGAGCCTCCCCATCGGCACCAGACCCACCACCCTCCACAGGATGCGCCTGGAGCTAGGTCTCTAAAGCGCCCAGGTTAGCTAAATCAAACAAAACCTCCGACAGCGTATCGAGCTGCTCCAAGGGCAAAGCCCGTATCTGTGCCACCTGCACCTCAAACAACGTCCCCAGTCGACGGGTTAAGAACCGCACTAGAAGAGTGGCCTCCGCCTCCTGACGGCCTTCTTCAAGCACTTCTTGGTGGAAGCGAGTTGGCTGGATGTCAGCCGTTTTGATGTCTAACACCGCCAGAATCTCTTGAGCTGTGAGCTGGGGGAATTTATTGATTAGTATAGCTTCCACCAGATTAAGCATCTGCTGAAACACCTCCTTCCCCTGGGGTTTGACAGCACGCAGCAGGCTTTGGGCCGCCTGGCCCGTCGCGACATTGGGCAGCACAATCAGCTGCAAGAGGGCGAGGGCCGGAGACAGCTGGGTTTCGTGCAGCGTGCAGCAGGTCTTGCAGGTAGATGCGCTGCACATTACCCTCTAGCAGGTCGGCATAGGGCGCTTCGCTACCCAGTCCTTGCTGGCGCGACTGAAGAATGAGTAACCCTCGCCAGGGGCGATCGACTTGGTACTGATAGAGGTAGTAGGTTTCAGCGAAGTAGCGCCCGTAGAAGCGGCTATCGGGCTGCATTTGAGCCTCGATAAAAATGACCGGCACCGCCAGGTCATCCGATAGGGGCAACAACAGCCCGTCTAGACGAAATTCGCTTTCTTTGACTACTGGGGCGACGTACTCAAAGGTACAGTCGGCAGGCAAACCAGGGATCAGGTCGGCCAGTAGGGCAGGCTGCGCGAGAAAAATTTGGTAGTAGAGCTTAATCGGTTCTCACGCGATCGCGGTCCTATGCCCTTCTGCTCACCCCAATACTTTCCTTCACCGGCTCTTAGATCATATCGGCGAACGTGCGCTCCATCCGACGGAAGTAGAGAATGCCCGTGACCAGCAGCAGCGCCAGCAGCAGCGTCGACAGCAAGAACCCCGGTCAGTAGAGCTCGACATCGCCGCCAATAATCGCCCAGCGGAAACCGTTGATCACGCCCACTATGGGGTTGAGGGAGTACAGCAGCCGCCAGCGATCGGGAATGCTGCTGCTGCTAAAGCCCACGGGCGAAATGTAGAGGCCAAACTGCACCAAAAACGGCACTACGTAGCGAAAGTCGCGGTACTGCACGTTGAGGGCGGCCAGCCACAGGCCAGCTCCCATAGCAGCGGCAAAGGCGATCGCAATAAACACAGGCAGCGTCACTACCCGCCACGAGGGTATTTCCTGATACCAGGCCATCAGCCCCAGCAGAATAATGCCTGAAATGAGAAAGTCCACAAAGCTGACGATGACAGCGCTGGTAGGTACCACCAGCCGAGGGAAGTACACCTTAGAGATGAGGTTGGCATTGGTAATCAGGCTGTTGCTGCACTCGCTGAGGGCGTTGGGAAAAAACTGCCACGGCAGCAGCGCCGAAAACACCAGAATGGGGTACGGTGCACTGCCCTCGCTGGGCAGTTTGGCCAGGCGACCAAACACCACCATGGTCAAAAACGGCCGAATTAGAGCCCAGGTAACCCCGATAGCCGTCTGCTTGTAGCGCACCAAAATATCACGCCAGGCGAGAAAGTAAAATAGCTCGCGGTAGCGCCACAGGTCGCGGAAGTATTGGGCTTCGGTGCGGCCCGCCTCGATGATCAGCTCGGGCGGAGGGGTGGGGGCGGGGCGGCGGAGACGTTTTAGGCGGGGCATAGGCAAGGGTTTAGCAAACTCTATGGGCCAAGGTGCCCATCCTAAAGCCAAAGGCGATCAGATGAGCACTTGACCCTCAATTTTTTAAGCCCTGACCCTAGCCAGCTACCCGGCCACCACAAAGTTGACCAGCTTGCCGGGCACCACAATCACCTTTTTAATCTCCTTACCGGTCAGGTAGCGCTGGGCCGCCTCCGACTCGCGGGCGTAGGTTTCTAGCGCCGCTTTGTCAGAGTCGGCGGGCACCTCCAGGGTGCCGCGCGTTTTGCCCATAATTTGAATGACCAGCGTAATCTCATCCACCACCAGGGCAGCGGGGTCAAACACGGGCCAGGGAGCGCGGTGGACCGAGTCGGTATTGCCCAACTGGTGCCACAGCTCGTCGGCCATATGGGGGGCAAAGGGAGCCAACAGCAGCACTAGGGCGCGCACACCCTCGGTATAAACGGGGGAATCTTTAGCGGCAGAATCTGTTAGCGCATTGCTGAGCTTCATCAGTTCCGAAACGGCGGTGTTGAACTGGTAGTCGCCATCGATGTCTTCGGTGATTGCCTGAATGGCGGTGTAGATGGCGCGCCGCAGGGTTTTCTCGTCCTTCGAGAGAGAGGTTGCGGCAACATCCTCGGCGGGCGAATGGCCATTCGCCCCTACATGGGCGATGTATTCGGTGACCAGCCGCCAGACGCGGTTGAGAAAACGAAACTGACCTTCCACATCGGCGTCATCCCACTCCAGGTCTTTTTCGGGGGGCGCTTTGAAGAGAATGAACATGCGGGCGGTGTCGGCCCCGTACTTGGCCAACACCGATTTGGGGTCTACGCCGTTGTACTTCGACTTCGACATCTTTTCGTAGAACACCTCTAGGACATCGCCGGTGTCAGGATCCACAGGGTTCGTAGGATCAGCGACGGTCTCGGGGGCGACGTACTTGCCAGTCTTGGAATTTTTGTAGGTGGTGTTTTGCACCATGCCCTGGGTCAGCAGCCGATCAAAGGGCTCATCGCAGGAGACTAGGCCGCGATCGCGCAGCACCTTGGTAATAAACCGCGAGTACAGTAGGTGCAAAATGGCGTGCTCAATGCCGCCTACATACTGATCTACCGGCATCCAGCCGTTGGCCTGGGCCTGGGCAAAGGCCGACTCGGGGTTCTGGGCATCGGTGTAGCGCAAAAAGTACCAGGACGAGTCAATGAAGGTGTCCATGGTGTCGGTTTCGCGCCGGGCGGGACGGTTGCAGGTGGGGCAGGGCACATTTACCCAGTCGCCCAGCTGAGCCAGAGGCGAAGCGCCCCGACCCGAAAACTCCACATCCTCCGGCAGCGTCACTGGCAGCTGCTCGTCGGGCACCGGCACAATGCCGCACTCGGGGCAGTGCACCACAGGAATCGGCACACCCCAATAGCGCTGACGGGAAATCAGCCAGTCGCGCAAGCGATAGTTGGCTTCGCCATGGCCTTTATCGTTGGATTCGAGCCAGGCGATCGCGGCCGCTACGCTCTGCCCGTCACCCTTGCCAGCAGGAATACCATCCAACGGCCCAGAGTTCACCATCACTCCATCACCCGACCATGCCTCAGCCATAGTGTCGCCGTCGGGAGATTTTCCTTCGGGCTGCACCACAACCTTGACGGGCAGATCAAACTTGCGGGCAAACTCAAAGTCGCGCTGGTCGTGGGCGGGCACCGCCATAATCGCCCCAGTGCCGTAGCCCATCAGCACATAGTCAGCGATCCAGATCGGGATTTTCGCGCCGTTCACCGGGTTCACAGCGTAGCTGCCCGTCCACACCCCCGTTTTTTCGCGGTCTTCGGCGGTGCGATCGATTTCGCTCTTGGCAGCGGCGGCTTTGCGGTAGTCATCTATAGCGGCGACGCGATCGGGCGCAGTCAGCTTCTCCACCAAAGGATGCTCGGGTGACAACACCATAAAGGTTGCCCCCCACAGAGTATCGGGCCGGGTGGTAAACACCGGCAGCGCATCCCCCGCCTCGGTTTTAAACACCACCTGTGCGCCGGTCGATTTGCCAATCCAGTTGGCCTGCATGGTGCGTACCCGCTCGGGCCAGCCGGGCAGCTTATCCAGGTCTTGCAGAAGTTCTTCGGCGTAGTTGGTAATTTTGAGAAACCACTGGCGCAGCAGCTTTTTCTCGACGATCGCCCCCGATCGCCACGACTTCCCCTCGCTATCCACCTGTTCGTTGGCCAGCACCGTCTGGTCGATGGGGTCCCAGTTCACTGCTGCCTCTTTCTGGTAGGCCAGACCCATTTGCAGCATTTGAATGAAAATCCACTGGGTCCAGCGGTAGTAGTCGGGGGCGCAGGTGGCCACCTCGCGCTCCCAGTCGTAGGAGAGGCCCAACTCTTGCAGCTGCGCCCTCATCTGGTCAATATTTTGGTACGTCCACTGGGCGGGGTGAATGCCGCGATCGATGGCCGCATTTTCTGCCGGTAGACCAAAGGCATCCCACCCCATGGGATGCAGCACGCGGTAGCCCTGCATGCGCCGCACCCGCGCCACCACATCGGTAATGGTGTAGTTGCGCACGTGACCCATGTGCAGGTTCCCCGATGGGTACGGAAACATCGACAGCGCATAGAACTTGCGCTGATCGGGATTCTCAACCGCCCGATCTAGCCCTTGCTCGACCCAAGCCTGCTGCCACTTCTTCTCGATGTCTGCGGGGATATATTTGGACTCCACGTCCTTGACTCCTAATGCTGCACTGGTGCGATGTTCCCCATGATAGACGGGAGTGGCGGCGGGGAGGCAAGGGGAATGCATGGAGTAAGGGAGTTTTGAGTTTTGAGTTCTTAGTTTTGAATCAAGCCTTGACAGCAAGAACTAAACACTTAAAACAAACTCAAAATTAAGACCCCATTACTCCTTCACTTCATCCGCAAAGCTCGCCCGGCGCTTAAACTCAAAGGGCCCCGCCAGCGCACCCCACACATGCTCGTGGGTCTCTGGGTCACGGCCTCGATCCCAGCTGGTGAACTGGTCGGCGTCGATTTCAAACTCGCTGTCCAGGTAGGTAAGCTTGCCGTTGCGGGTTACCATGCAAGCGTTGCCGGGTTCGACCGAGCCTTTAAAGCTATGGCCCGTCCAGTGGACGAGCAGGTTGCAGCCGGGGGTCTTTTCAAACTGATCGGTGGTGAGCTTAGCCAGCTGCTCCAAATCGCGGGAGGCACCATGGAAAGCTTCGACATCCTTAAGGGTATAGTTCTCAATCAAAATATGGTCGCTCTGGGCGCTGAGCTTCATGCCGCGAGCGCGGTAGGGCTGATTAATCATGAAGTCGTAGGCTTGCTCGATGTAAAAGCCTAGGCCATCCAGGGTTGCCAGGGGCAGGGGGCGCATGCAGACGCGAATATGGGCAAACAGGGGCGGATTATCGAAGGCTTGTTGCTGGTTGCTAAAGTCTGCCGCCATCCAGCGGGCTAGGGTATGAACATCAGTGGCGTGGGTCATGGATGGGTGTAGAAATCGTCGTGGTAAGGTTGACCCTAGTTTACAGGGTTGACGAAAGACCGTCAGAAAAGACCGCGATGAAAAAGCTCCACCTAGCGCTTTCCTCCAGAGATATTGCGGCCTCCGTAGCCGATTATTCTGCTCGACTAGGATGCAGGCCAGCGCTGGTGATTGAGGGTACCTATGCCCTGTGGCGCACGGAGTCGCTGAATCTTTCCATTCGCCATGCCCCTGGGGTGGCACCGGGGCAGTTGCGCCACCTGGGCTGGGAAGATGACGCAGCCGAAGGATTCACCGCCGAGGTAGATGTCAACGGCATTACCTGGGAGCGCTTCGCTGCTCGCCACCAAGCTGAAGAAATTCAGGCCGCCTGGCCGGGGACAGATTATCGAGTCGATGACAGCAAAGAAACCAATGGACACTATGGAACCTGACCTGACGGTTGAAACCTATCACCTGCATGTCGAACTGCTCGACAGCGACCCCTACATCTGGCGACAAGTTTGTGTACGGGGCGATGTTTCCCTGGCAGAGCTCCACCGGGTGTTGGCAGCGGCGATGGGGTGGTCGGGGGAGGCTGACTATGTATTTAAGGGCCAGGGTAAGGTTTTGCAGGCTGGGGAAGAGCGGTTGCTCTCTACCCTCGTCACTCAACCCAACGAAACGCTGATCTATAACTATGCCCCCGCCCAGGGTTGGCTGCACAAAGTTACGCTGGAAGCGATCGCCCCTGTCGAAAACCCACTCCCCCACTGCACCGCTGGGGAGCGCCAATGCCCGCCAGAGTTTTGCAACGGCGTCTGGGACTACGTTGACCTGATCGATCGCCTGGGCGATGGCGATGATCCTGAGGAAATCGATGCTCTCTGGCAAAAAGTCGGCTACGACTTCGACCCCGAACGGTTTGATTTGGCCGCAGCCAACCGGCGCTTGCAGGCTCTAGCGGAGTAAGCGCACTGCATCTTGAATGTCTGTGGCTAGCTCATCGATCGCTTCAGTGGTCGTATTCCAGCCACACATCAGCCGCGCGCCATCAGTGCCGATGAAGGTGTAAAACTTCCAGCCCCGACGATAAAGTTCGTCGATGAGGGGCTGCGGCATTTGCACAAACACCCCGTTAGCCTGGCGCGGAAACAGCAGGGTCAGCTCGGGAATTTGCCGCAGCTGTTGCTCTAGATAGGCCGCCATGCGGTTGGCGTGGTCAGCGTTGCGCAGCCATGCCCCCGTTTCTAACAACCCCAGCCACGGAGCTGAGATAAACCGCATCTTTGAGCATAGCTGCCCCGCCTGCTTGCAGCGGTAGGCAAAGTCTTCAGCCAACGCCTTGTCAAAGAATAGAATCGCTTCGCCAATGCCCATGCCGTTTTTAGTGCCACAGCAGCAGAGGACGTCCACGCCCGCCTGCCAGGTCAGTTCGGCCGGAGTTTTGCCTGAGGCCGCTAGGGCGTTGGCAAAGCGAGCCCCATCCATATGCACCTTCAGCCCGTGGTGGCGGGCCAGACTGCTCAGGGCCGCTAGCTCGTCGGTGGTGTAGAGAGTGCCCACCTCTGTAGCCTGGGTGAGGCTAATTACTTTAGGTTTGGGGTAGTGAATGTCGGTGCGCTTGGTGATCAGCCGCTCCACGTCGGCGGGGTCGAGCTTGCCGTTGTCGCCCTGAGCCAGCAGCAGCTTAGAGCCATTGCTGGCAAATTCAGGGGCACCGCACTCGTCGGTTTCTACGTGGGCCAGCTCGTGGCAAATCACGCTGTGGTACGACTGGCACAGTGACGCTAGGGTCAAGGAGTTAGCTGCCGTGCCGTTGAAAACAAAAAATACCTCGCAGTCGATCTCAAAGATATCGCGAAAGGCATCCGACGCCTTTTGAGTCCATTCGTCGTCGCCGTAGGCAGGCACATCTCCCTGATTGGCTTTGAGCAGATAGTCCAGGGCTTCGGGACAGATGCCAGAGTAGTTGTCGCTGGCGAACTGGAGAGGGCGGGTGGTTGGTGGGGCAGTGAGCATGGCAGGGGCGGGTAGGGGTGTTTCGAGGATAGCGTGAGGGGGGAGGGGGTTAAGGAAGGTAGGGGGACGAGGGGATGAGGAAGGTAAGGGGATGATTCTCTGGGCGATCGGGTGGACGGCGGGGGGAGTGGACTAGGGATAGCAAGAGAAGAAGGGGGATGCAGTAAGATTGGGGGGCTATGGAAGCATTAAACCGCAACAGAACTGGGTATTGGGCTATGGCGCGTAGGTCTCGCTGGGTTTGGATAGTAGCAGCGGTGGCTGGGGCCTCGGTAGCCCTAGATGGGGGTACTCTGGCTCCGTTGGGAGGGGCACCGGCCCAGGCCCAGGATGGCGGCACCATTACCCTGCGCTCAGATATTCAAGAGGCCAATGCTGCCACGGGCATCATTACCGCTCGGGGCAATGTGCAGATTGATTACCCAACTCGCGGCATTCAGGCTACGTCAGCCCAGGCTGATTATTTCAGCAATGAAGATCGCATTGTGCTCAGCGGCAACGTCGTTGTCACGCAGAAGGGCAACACGCTGCGGGCCGAAGTAGTTACTTACCTGATTGAAGAAGATCGCTTTGTGGCCACTCCCCGTCCCAACGATCAGGTTGAGGCGGTTTATATTTTGCCTGAGTCACCGCCTGCGCCAGCATCAAATAGTGGTGGAACGGGCGATCGCGCCCCGGCCCCACGTCCCCCAGTGGTGCTAGATGTCAGCCCTGTTGACGGTGGGGCTGAGCCTTCTAACCCTACTCAATAAAGGCCATTTCTCGACTCTCAAACAACTTTTTGGAAAGTATAAATCGATACTGAGAGGTTGTGTTTATCGGTGAGGGGTCTGGCCCACTTGACGTAAACAATCACGATGTTACGCTCGATAGGCTGGTTAGCGTTGGCTTGAACGACCCACTACTTACTATCGTAAAGTGTTTTTCTTGGCTACGCTTTATCAAGTTCTTATGAATCAAGGACGGTTTGAGAAGTATTTTTCTACGATCGCAATTTATTGCCTCCAGTTTCGCTAAGATAGGTTGAGCACACGCGGTAGCAAAGCAGTATTGCAGAGCAGCATTGATGTCAAAAACTGGCTACGCGTTAGGTGTTCCCTTGTATGACTAGAGATCGTTCCACGATCAGCTAAGCCGAGTTGCTGCCTCCAGAATAAGCTGCTAGCTAAGCTTTGTGAGCAAAAAATAACTGTGTCTTCTAGGCCCTTGGTTCTGAGATTACGATATTGGCTTGATGCTAAATCTGCCTTTAATATCGGCTGATTTATGGTGTCTCGACACTTTTTCTAGATAAATGCAGTCTTATTCCTACTGGGATTTTGTAAATGTCTCTGGAGACAGCTCTGGCATTTTTTGTGAGCAGTTAGGGGTTGTTTTTACTCCTAAGAGCTGCGAACAGCATTTTTTATTTAAATCGACATGCTTACCTATTTTTCTCGCGTTCCATTTTTGTCAGAAGACGCTCCTGCCGTCAGGTTAGGGCAGCGAGTAGGCCGTCCGACAGCTGTTGCAGAAGGGGTACCAATTTACGATGGCGCTGGTGGGCGATGGCGAGATGCGATCGCAAATTGAGCAGCTTGTAACCACCTATGATCTGCACAACTGCGTCTCTATTACTGGCTGGGCCTCTAGCGACGCGGTTAAAGCTGAGCTGCTGCGGGCTTGGGCGCTGGTGCTGCCCAGTTTTGCCGAGGGTCTGCCGGTGGTGATCATGGAGGCGCTAGCTCTGGGTAGACCGGTGATCACCACCACCATCGCCGGCATTCCTGAGCTGGTGGAGCCGGGGATAAACGGCTGGCTGGTGGTGCCCGGTTCGGTCGAGTCTCTAGTCAAGGCCATGGGAACCGCCCTGACTACAGCGACCCCTTCCCTTGAGGCCATGGGCCAGGCAGGGTTGAAAAAGGTGGCCCAGCAGCACAATATTGCCCGTGAAGCGTCTAGTCTGGCCCAGCTATTCGTCGCCAGCAGCGCCTCCCAGCGCCTCAGCCAGCCTCGTCAGAAGTCTTGGGCCACCCTCCTCTGGCCGCGCCGGCAGGTCTCGGTAAAGTCAACCTGAGTGCCCGCGCTGAGCAGAGCTGACCTCTAGACTGGGTAAGAGCTTTGATACAATTTGCTAAGCTCAGTAGCACTCCCTTGGCCCAGGCCCGCCCTTGAAAATCGTACTTGACAACGTTCAAAAGACCTATGGCAAGCGCCAGGTAGTAAACCGGGTGAGCTTGTCAGTGGCCCAGGGCGAAATTGTTGGCCTGCTGGGGCCGAATGGCGCAGGCAAAACCACCACTTTTTATATGGCGACTGGCCTAGAGCGACCCGACGGGGGCAAGGTTTGCCTCGACCAGATTGATATTACCGACCTGCCCATGCACCAGCGGGCGCGGCTGGGCATTGGCTACCTGGCTCAGGAGCCCAGTATTTTTCGCAATCTGTCGGTGGCCGACAACATTTTGCTGGTGATGCAGCAGACGCGGGTGCCCCCGGAGGAATATGGCGATCGCCTCCAAGATCTGCTCAAGGAATTTCGCCTAGAGAAAGTGGCCAACACCCTGGGCATTCAGGTGTCAGGGGGGGAACGGCGGCGTACAGAACTGGCCCGCTCTCTGGCCTCTGGCCCCGAAGGCCCCAGCTTTTTATTTTTGGATGAACCCTTCGCTGGGGTTGACCCCATTGCCGTCAATGAAATTCAAGAGATTGTGGCTAAACTGCGCGATCGCGACATGGGCATTCTCATCACCGATCACAACGTGCGCGAGACCCTGCGTATTATCGATCGCGCCTACATCATGAGCGACGGGCAAATTCTCGCCGCCGGCAATGCTGACGATCTTTCCAGCAATCCCCTGGTGCGCGAGCACTACCTGGGCAAAGATTTCGCGATTTAGCCACCGCCTCATCCTCTGACTGCTTAGTCTTAGAGTCCCGGCGGTGCGGATTACGCATCCGTAGCCCCCATTGCCCATAATGTAGAGTCAGGCCTCTTACCGTTACCCTATGGCTTCAGCTCCCGCTACCTTTAAGCGCCTTGGCTCCCCACTGCTAACGGTGATGGATCGCTACATCGCCAAAGAGCTGACCATGCCCTTTTTGTTTGGGGTGGGGGCATTCTCCTCTATTGGTATATCGATTGGGGCGCTGTTTGAGCTGATTCGCCGCATCACCGAGTCGGGGCTAGCGATTACCCTAGCGGCGCAGATCTTTCTGCTCAAGCTGCCCGAGTTCATTGTGCTGGCCTTTCCGATGTCGACGCTGCTGGCCACTATGATGACCTACAGCCGCTTCTCCAGCGACAGCGAGCTGATTGCCCTGCGGGGAGTGGGGGTGAGCATCCGCCGCATCATTACCCCCGCCGTGGTGCTCAGCCTGCTGGTGACGGGGCTGACCTTTGTGTTTAACGAGCTGATTACCCCCGCTGCCAATTACCGGGCTGCCATTACTCTAGAGCAGGCGCTGAAGTCAGAGCGGCCCCCGTTTCAAGAGCGCAACATCTTTTACCAGGAGTTTCAGCCCGCCAGCGACGACCCCGCCGCCCAGGAGCTGAAGCGCCAGTTCTACGCCCGCCGTTTCGACGGCACCACCATGCACGGGCTGACTATCATCGACTTTTCCCAGAAGGGGCTCAACCAGGTGGTCAGTGCCGAGTCAGCCAACTGGGATGTGGAGAGCAATGCCTGGACTTTCTACAACGGCACCATCTACGTGGTGGCTCCCGACGGCTCCTTCCGCAATATCATCACCTTTGAAACCCAGGAATTGCAGCTGCCCCGCACGCCCTTAGATCTGGCAGCACGCACCAAAAACGACACCGAGATGAACATTGCCGAGGCCACCCAGCAGCTAGAACTGGTGCGCCAGAGCGGCGACGAAAAGTTGATTCGCCGCTGGCAAATTCGAATTATGCAAAAGTACGCCCTGCCCTTCGTGTGCGTGGTGTTTGGCCTGGTGGGAGCCTCCATTGGGGTGCTGCCCCAGCGCACTAGCCGCGCCACCAGCTTTGGCATCAGCATTGTGATTATTTTTGGCTACTACCTGCTGTCGTTTATCACCAACGCCATGGGCGAGGTGGGAGTGCTGTCGCCGTTTATGTCGGCCTGGCTACCGACGCTGCTGGGATTGGCGGTTGGTTTATATTTGCTGTTTCGAGCATCTAAATAGGTACAAGGTTCGAGATATAGGGTTCAAGGCAATCCCTTATACCTCAAACCCTCCCTTCAATCTCCGTATTGAGCCAACCACCTTAGAAGAAAAATCCGTCTTGCTCGATTTCTTCGATGGTTTGCAGACCCCGGGTGTCACCCACCTTGAGCAGGGCGGTGCGGGCGTCTTCGCGCACACCCAGGTCATCTTCTTCGGCAAAGCTTTCGATCAGGGCATCGATCGCCGTGTGATAGACCACGTTAGAGGGCAGCTCGCGGCAGAGCTGACCTACAGTCCAGGCGCAGTTGCTGCGCACCGCTGGTACTGGGTCGCGGCGCAGCCCTTCGATCAGGGGGGGAATGGCAGCAATTACCGACTCGTAGTTGACCTGAGCCATCTGGGCTAGGGCGCTGGCTGCCCACAGCCGCACGGCGGCTATATCGGTGCGCAGGGCTTCGATCAGGGGCAGCAGCGATCGCGCATCGTGGGCGTTACCCAAAGCCCACACCAGGCCCTTGCGTACGTAGCCATTCCAGTCGGTGGCTAGCTGGGTAATGATGGGCTCTACCGCCGAGCGATCGGGGTTGCGGCCCAGGGCGTAGGCGGCACTGACCCGCACCAGGGGGCAGGGATCGGTAAGCAGCGCCGTCAGGGGGGCCACCGAGCGCTCGTCTTCTACCTCGCAAAAGGCCCGCGCTGCCAGCATCCGCAGCTGCGGGTCGGCGGCGGTTAGCAGGGGCAGCATTGCCTCGGGGTCGAACTGGGGAGCTTGTTCCTCGTCTACGGGGCCTAGGGCATCGAGGGGATCGGCAAACTCCAGGTCGGGATTTAGGGTGGAGAGATCGTCGTCATACATAGGGCTACTTTATCCGGTTACGCGGCACTTTTAGCGCTGGCAAGGGCACCCTGCAAACTTTCGTTAAGCAGGGCAAAGCACCATCGCCTAAGGGCTGGGCAGCGGCGGGGGACTAGCGATCGCCATCAATCCCCGGTCTGGCTCAACCTGGCCAAATTTTTCTGGCGGCTGTGTAAAAATTGCGTCGAGTAGACCGTGGGCAGCCGCGCCAGGCGACAGGTAAGGAGGATTCTCTCACCCTGCTCTGGGGCAATAACCTACCCCAGAGCAGGTTTGTCAGATTTAGTTTCCGAAGAATATCGGTAGATATCGGTGGCTCAAACCAGGCAGTCGCTAGGATGAAGCCATCCGCTGGGGTTGATTGAAGGAACATTGGCACCGCTTCACCCCAATTGACACACGCTGTGTTAGGTCATCAATGCCGGTCTAGACCCCAGGAAGCCCCCGCCAACGTAATTAGGAATCTCACTGCCATGGCATCCCAGGACGAAGTCAGAAATTTTTTAGCCCACTGGTTTCAGCTAGGCAAACCAATAGTGCTGGCTGAAGGTCGAGGCGAATATCTGCCCGACCCAATTTTTCAAAACGGTCGCTATAGCCAATCTTTCGAAGACTGCTGGCACCGCGTTATGGTGACCAGCGGCCAAGACTGCTATCTCAAGGGCACCAGCCAAAGCATTGCCGCAATGCTGTCGCCCGCCTGGGATGTGACTCCCTGTGCCCGCTGTGAAATGCCCATCGTCATGCCCACCGCCGGTACGATGACTGAACTCTGTCCCTGCAATGACTTGTCCACCTGGCCCAGCACAGAGGTGCCCATGCCCCGCACCGCAGTGGATAACCAGCACCATTTGACAGAGCTGAGGCAGCGGTTAAACATGGTGCCGGGCAAGCCCGCCGCTAATCCCTAGACTTACCCCTCGCCCGACCTAAATCGAGGAGGAGGCCAGCACCTTCTCGTCGTGGCGTGGGATGTCGTAAATCATAAAGTCGTGGGCCATAGCGGTATTGGGGAAAATGGCCCGCGCCTCGGCTAGCAGATCGGGTAGCTGAATGTCGTTGCCGGGAGCATAGCGGGGGCTAAAGTGGGTCATGATCAGCTGCTTGGCCTGGGCGCTGAGGGCCACCTGGGCCGCCATGGTCGAGGTCGAGTGCAACCGTTGATAAGCCAAGTCGGCATCGCGATGCGAGTAGGTGGCCTCGTGGATCAGCACGTCGGCGTTGGCGGCAAGGTCTACGGCGCGATCGCAGTAAATCGTATCGGTGCAGTACACCAGCTTGCGCCCTACCAGATCTGGCCCACAGAGGTCGGCCCCGTTGATCGTGCGACCGTCATCGAGCTTGACCCGCTGCCCCTGCTTCAGCTGACCGTAGATTGGCCCCGAGGGAATACCCATGGCCTGAGCTCGCTTAACGTCGAAATGGCCGGGGCGATCGCGCTCTTCAATGCGATAGCCATAGGCAGGCACCCGGTGCTCTAGCAGGTCGCAGAACACGCGAAACTCGTCATCCTCAAACACTAGCCCTGGCTCGACGGTGTGAATTTTGATCGGCAGCGAAAAGTGGGTTTGGGAATAGCGGCGGCTGGCTTGCAGGTAGTCATTGAGGGGTTTGGGGCCATAGATATCGATGCGCTGCTGCCGATTGCCCGCTAGGCCACAGCTAGCCAGCAGACCCATCAGGCCAAAAATGTGGTCGCCGTGCATGTGGGTAATGAAAATGCGGCGAATCTGGCTTGACTTAAACTCGCTGCGCAAAAACTGGTGCTGGGTGCCCTCGCCGCAGTCAAACAGCCATACCTCGGCCCGTTGGGGCAGTCGTAGGGCCACACTTGAGACGTTGCGAGCGCGGGTTGGCACGCCAGAACTGGTACCCAGAAATGTAATCTGCAACGTAACGGCCTCTAGGAGATAACGGGTGCAAGGGGGTAGGTGTTGGGTTTCAGATCGCCGATGCAGGGTGTTGGGTGTCCGGTGTCCGGAGCTCGGTGCAAGGCAACCCGAGAACCGTATACCTAATACTCAATACCTGAAACCTGTCACCCACCTATCTTGCCACGACCCCGAGCCAATGGCCGGAGCCTGCGGTTGAATCTAAAGCCACAGAGTATCATCGACACAGGGCGATGCTCGTCGGCCCAGAGCCACAAACCAAAGCCGCAGCGATGAGGAAACACCCATGATGTCAATGACCTATTTGCTGACGGTGATGCTGACGGGGCTAGGAATGGTCGCCACAATACCCGCCTCCCAAGCGGCTTCGCCAAGCATGCACTACGCCTGGCAGGTCTTAGGCATCGACACGGCCCAGTGCCTGAGCCAGGCCCGACAAGCGCTAGAATCCCAGGGGCTAGAGCCAGTGCAAAACGATGCCACCAGTGTGGCCGGGCGTTCTGAGACAGTAACGGCAATGTTTGTGTGCGTCGAAAACCAACCCGCTACCACCACAGTGATGGTGGTCGTAGCCAGTGACAACGATGACCAGGCGCTGGCTCTGCGTGAAGCGCTCAAGCAGGCGTTCTAGGTTATGCGCATCGTCGCCTACCGCTACCGAGAGGTTGATGGCTCAACATCTCCCCCCCTTGACGCCCTTGGGGAGGAGATGTTGGCAGCGGTGGAACGGGTCTATACCGATGTGGCCCTGCCGACGGAGCCAGGATATCGGCCAGAGCGCGATCGCCTACTAGCTGACCTACAAGCCCATCCCGCCGATCGGGTTTTGGTGGATAGCCTCGCTACTCTAGGCAACGACCCTGACGATATTCGCTACTGGGTACAGGCATTCGAATCTGTCGGGGTTGAAGTGGTCACTCTAACCGATGATGCCATCGATTTAGACAGCATTTTGCAAGGAGCCGACCTGGCTAACGATCAGCGCCGCCGCCGCCTGCGTGAGGGCCATGCCCGCAGCCGACTACAAGCGCTACCGCCCCCGGGCAAGCCTCCCTACGGCTACCGTCGGGGCCAGGGCCGCTACCTAATCGATCGCGCCACGGCCCCGGTAGTCACCGCCTTCGTCAACGAATTTTTGCTCTACGGCTCGCTGCGAGGAGCCGTGCGGTTCATCGAGGGCAAGCTGGGCAAGCGGATTTCGGTTTCCACCGGGCGGCGCTGGCTTACCCACCCGGTGTATCGGGGTGACCTGCAATACCGGGATGGCAACGTTCTGCGTGATACCCACGCCGCTATCATCAGCCGTGATGAGGCGGCCCAGATCGATCGCCTGCTGCGCCGCAATCGGCCTCTCCCGCCCAGAACGGCGGGAGCACCGCGATCGCTGGCCGGCCTCGTTACCTGTCAATCGTGCAGTCAACCTCTAACCATCTCAAAAACCGCTCCCCGGGGCCAAGCCAAAAGCTATCTTTACCTGCGGCCTAGCGGCTGCCCTAAAGCTCCTCGCTGCCCCGCCATTCCCTATGACGACGCCCTACATCGCATTGTGAATCAGATTTGTCAGGAGTTGCCCCCAGCGGTAGCCCAGTTCACAGCTAAAATTCCCCCCGGTGCCTCTACTCCTAGCGTTGATTTGCAGGGCGCGATCGCCGCTAAAGAGGCCGCGATCGCCCAGCTACCCACCCTAGAAGAATCTGGCATTCTCGATGCCGAAACCGTTGCCTTACGTCGCTACAAGCTGAAGGGCGAAATTTCCACCCTACACCAGCAGCTCGCTCAGCTGCCTCCGGTGAACCTGCAAGAGCTATCCCAATCGGTGTCGATTCCTCAGTTTTGGCTCGATCTCTCCGAGGCCGAGCGGCGCTTCTTCTTCCGCGAATTCATCCGCGACATACAGATCGTGCGTGAGGATAAGGACTGGTGGATAGAGCTTGTACTGGTGTTTTGAAATGACAATCCCCTAAAAATCTTCTGCCTCAGCCACTTTTGTCGGAGCCTCTAACGTTCCTAAAACTCGATGCTGTCGGGGGTGCGGGGAAAGGGGATGACATCGCGGATGTTGCCCATGCCGGTCATAAACTGCACCAAGCGCTCGAAGCCGAGGCCAAAGCCCGCGTGGGGCACGGTGCCAAAGCGGCGCAGATCCAAATACCACCAGTAGGTCGCTGGGTCTAGCCCCGCCTCGACGATGCGGCGCTCTAACACATCTAACCGTTCTTCCCGTTGGGAGCCGCCGATAATCTCACCCACCTTGGGGGCCAGCACGTCCATCGCCGCCACGGTTTCACCACCGTCGTTGAGGCGCATGTAGAAAGCTTTGATGCCGGTGGGGTAGTCGGTGACAATCACCGGCTTTTTGAACAGGTCCTCCGCCAGGTAGCGCTCGTGCTCCGATTGCAGGTCGATGCCCCACTCGACCGGAAATTCGAACTTTCGGTCTGTCTTTTCTAACAGCGTCACCGCATCAGTGTAGGTAATGCGCTCGAAGGTGTTGTTGATAATGTTGTCGGCGGTGGCCAGCACCGAGTTGTCGATGCGATCGTTAAAGAAGGCCATATCCTCCGGGCACTGCTCTAGCACCGAGTGGAAGATGTATTTGAGAAATTCTTCGGCCAGATCCATGTTGCCGGTCAGATCGCAGAAGGCCATTTCGGGCTCCACCATCCAAAACTCGGCCAGATGCCGAGAGGTGTTGGAGTTTTCGGCCCGAAAGGTGGGGCCAAAGGTATACACGTTTGTGAAGGCCATCGCCATGATCTCAGCTTCGAGCTGGCCGCTGACGGTGAGGTAGGCGGGCTTGCCAAAGAAATCCTGGCTGTAGTCCACTGCGCCAGAATTATCCTTCGGCGGGTTGGTCAAATCTAGACCCGTGACGGCAAACATTTCGCCCGCCCCCTCACAGTCGCTGGCGGTGATGATCGGGGTGTGCATCCACAAAAAGCTGCGCTCATTAAAGAACTGATGAATCGCCTGAGCGCAGGCATTGCGCACGCGGAAGACGGCGCCCAGGGTGTTGGTGCGCGACCTGAGATGCCCCAGCGTCCGCAGATACTCAAAGGAATGCCGTTTTTTCTGAAGCGGATAGGTTTCGCCATCCGCCGTGCCGTAGACGGTAATGGTCTCGCCCTGCAATTCTACGCGCTGGCCTTTGCCGGGTGATTCCACCAGGGTGCCGCCAATTTCGACCGATGAGCCGGTGGTCAGGTCTTTGACGACGGTGTCATAGCCCGTCAAGTCAGCACTCAGCACCACCTGCAACCCGGCCATCGACGAGCCATCATTGACCTCCACAAAGGTGATGCCCTTGGCCTCGCGCTTGGTGCGCACCCAGCCTTGGATTGTGGTGCTCTGGCCCGGTTCGCCAGCGTGCAGAATGTCTCGAATGCGCGGCATAGTCGTGCTAAGTCTGTAGTAGGTTTGGTCAGAATATTTACTTATTCTGACCCACAGCGGTGCTGAAAGGGGGCACAGCGCCGACAAAACGGCTGCCCTCTGAACCAGCTAAGGGGTTAAACCGTAGCAGATACCATCTTTACGGAATCCGAATTAACTGCTAAAGGTATTGATAGCTACAAAAGCCCCCTAACTTTGCCTCTACTATCCATAATGCAAATTTCTATGGGTTTAAGACTGTAAGACTGATCGCTGGCAAAAATCGATGGGTTGCAGTGGCGACTTTTGGATTGTTCCCAGGGCACAGCTTTTCAGGCGTGACATTGGTTAGATATTGAGGTTTTAATTCCTCAAAGTTGCTTGAGGGTGACAGCGTTAACGGTGGCTCAAAGAGCGTTAGGTATAGGCCCACGAGCCATTTGCCCTTAGCACTTTTGAGGCATTTATGATTGTCTGAGGGGTTTGTTTAGGCCGCTGAGACGATAAGCATTGTAGACCGAAATTTCCCGTTACGGGGTTGCCAGTTTCTGGTTTGGCAATGTGGTTTTTCAAGGATGTCTAACAGCTAGGCCTCTCAGGCTTTTCTACTGTATGAGCGATCGCCCTAGGGGCTAACTTTAACCCATCTCGGTTTCCATGCGGGCTTTTCTGGTTCTTTCGGCTTAGAGTTGCCCCACGCCAGTGACAGCCTTGCTTAACTTCCCATTTAACTAGGAGACTTCTATGAGCGGAAACGAATTGCGGGCCCAGGCTATCGCCAGTATCGCCTGCCGTCCCAAGGTGGCTGTGAGCACTCCTGGACGGCTCGAAGACCTGTGGGCCAAGGACGTTTTTAGCCTCAGTAAGATGCAGGAGTGCCTGCCCAAGTCGGTATTTAAGTCGGTGCAAAAAACCATCACCACTGGGGCACTGCTAGATGTGTCGGTGGCCGATGTCGTGGCCGTAGCCATGAAAGACTGGGCCATCTCTAAGGGAGCGCTCTACTACTCCCACATGTTCTATCCCCTGACCAACGCCACCGCTGAAAAGCACGATGGCTTTATCTCGGTGCAGAGCGACGGGTCGGTGATTTCAGAATTTTCCGGCAAAGTGCTGGTGCAGGGCGAGCCTGACGGTTCGTCATTTCCCAACGGCGGCATTCGTTCCACCTTCGAGGCCAGGGGCTACACCGCCTGGGATGTGACCAGCCCCGCCTTTGTCATGGAGACTGAGAACGGCGTCACCCTCTGCATTCCCACGGTGTTCGTCTCCTGGACGGGGGAAGCACTCGACAAAAAAACCCCGCTGCTGCGCTCCAACGCCGCCATGAGTAAGGCTGCTACCCGCGTGCTCAAGCTGCTGGGCCACAGCGAAGTCGCCCCGGTCAACTCCAGCTGCGGCGCTGAGCAAGAGTACTTCTTGGTAGATGCCAACTTCGCCACCATCCGCCCCGACCTGCTGCTGGCGGGCCGCACCCTGTTTGGCAAGGCTCCAGCCAAGGGGCAGCAGTTTGACGACCACTACTTCGGCGCGATTCCTGAGCGAGTACAAATCTTCATGCAGGATGTGGAGGAAAAGCTCTACCGCCTGGGCATTCCGGCCAAAACCCGCCACAACGAAGTGGCCCCTGGCCAGTTTGAGATCGCCCCCTTCTTTGAAGCGGCCAACGTGGCCAGCGACCACCAGCAGCTGATCATGACGGTGCTGCGCAACACCGCTAAAAAGCACGGCTTCCTCTGTTTGCTGCACGAGAAGCCCTTTGCGGGCATCAATGGCTCAGGCAAGCACGTCAACTGGTCGGTGGGCAATGCCACCCAGGGCAACCTGCTCGATCCGGGCGATACACCCCACTCCAACATGCAGTTTCTGGTGTTTTGCGGGGCGGTGATTCGCGGCGTACACAAGTACGGGCCACTGATGCGGGCGGTAATTGCCAGCGCCAGCAACGACCACCGTTTGGGGGCCAACGAAGCGCCTCCGGCAATTATCTCGATTTACCTGGGCAGCCAGCTTCAAGATGTGTTTGACCAGATTGCCTCGGGTGAGGTCACCAGCTCCCAAAGCAAGGGTGATATGGATCTGGGTGTGCCGACCCTGCCGGTGTTTCCCAAGGATGCGGGCGATCGCAACCGCACTTCTCCCTTTGCCTTTACCGGCAACCGCTTCGAGTTCCGCGCCGTAGGCTCAGGACAGTCAGTCTCTGGGCCGCTGGTGGCAATGAATACCATTTTGGCCGACTCGTTAGACTGGATGGCCGACCAGCTTGAGGCCAAACTGGGCAGTGGCGTCGACCTCAACGTCGCCATCCACGAGATTCTGCGCGACGTGATTCGCGACCACGGAGCCGTGGTATTTAACGGCAACGGCTACTCCACCGAGTGGCACGAAATGGCCGTTAACGAGCGCGGACTGCTCAACCTGCGCACCACCGCCGACGCCCTGCCCGTACTGCGCGAGCAGTACATCGAAGACCTGTTTGCCAAAGAGAATGTGCTTACCCCGGTGGAACTGGGCAGCCGCTTTGAGGCCTACTCTGAGCAGTACATTCAGCACATTGAGGTTGAAGCCAAGCTGGTCATTAGCATGGCTAAGACCATCATCTACCCTGCTGCCGTGCGCTATATGGGCGAACTGGCCAAGACCATCGACAGCCTCGATGAGATCGGCATTGAGTTTGGCAAAGACAGCGTGGTCAAAGTGGCTGAGCTGACCAAGTCGATGATGGTCTCGGTGGGCGAGCTAAGCGATATGCTGACCAAACACTTCATGTCGGTGGAAGAGCACATGCAGTTCTGTGCCCAAACCATTCGTCCCCTGATGGATCAGGTGCGCGAGTACGCCGATGCTCTAGAGGGTGAAGTGGCCGACGACCTCTGGCCGCTGCCCACCTACCAGGAGATGCTGTTTATCAAATAGAAGTAAACGGCTGTTTGCCCTCGCAGAGGGATGTTGACGTTTTGGGTCCTACCTGAATTCAAGACCTCTCAGTCTCGCTATGGGGATAAATATACCCCTGCTGCTCCTAAAGCCCCCAGCTATTTTTCCAAGGAGAGAAATAGCTGGGAGCTTTATTTTGGGTATAGGCTAGGATCTTTTTGCAGCTCCGGTGGGCGTGCCTATGCGTTATCTCAGTAGGGTCGAGCTTTCTGAAATTGAGCGTTTGACTACAAGAAACGGGTTCTCAGAGCCGTATCACACAGTTACCTTTGATCTAATTTCAGACGGAATCCCGAACAGCCAGCTAGTGGTTTGGGTGCACCCGGTCTATCCAGAGGATGAGCTGGTTCGTGTCGCTCGTACCTTTGCCTACAGCAGGCTAGACGACCTGGCAGAGGCCGCCAGGAAAGATGCCTTCTCTGAGGATGAGATTCAGGCCCTTTGGGAAAGCGTCAAGCCCGATAACTTCGTGGCGCAGTAAAGTGATCGTGCCTCGCCAATTTCCTATCGCTGCCCCGTGAGTAAAACCAACGCCGCCCGCATTCTCGATCGCCTCAAGCTGCCCTACCAACTGCTGGAATATGAGGTGGATCCTGACGATCTGGCCGCCGAAAGCACGGCCGAGAAACTGGGATTGCCGCCGGAGCAGGTGTTTAAGACCCTGGTGGCCAAGGGCGATCGCAACGGTGTGTGCTTCGCCGTTATCCCTGGCAGTGCTCAGCTAGACTTGAAAGCATTGGCGGTACTAGCGGGCGATCGCAAAACCGACACCGTGCCTCTCAAAGACGTACAGCCTCTCACCGGCTACATTCGCGGTGGTGTCACTGCCCTGGGCACCAAGAAGGCCTATCCGGTCTATGTGGATGAATCGATCCTCACCTTTGCAACGGTGGCCGTATCGGCGGGCAAACGGGGCCTGATGCTGTGGTTGACACCAAATGACTACCTGACAGCAACCCAGGGAACATCGGGGGCTTTGGTCAAAAAAACGACGCCCTGACCCAATTGTAGATAGGACTCAACTAGTCAATCTCCCACTCAGCTACGATCACTTCCCTGAGTGGACTATTTTGCAGCAGCCCATGGGGAGCGATCGCCTCATACCAAAGCAGACGAGAAACTTTGCGCGATCGCTCTAAAAATTAGCAAAGAAAAGGACACCCCCTTAGGGATGTCCCTCACTGCTCCAGCTACAGCAAAAAGTGGAGTTGCTGATGCAAAGCTTAGACCACTCGGTGCAGCTCGGCCTCGAGCTGCTTCAGCAGTTGATCATTGCCCTGGGCACGGGCCACTTCAATACGGTGCTGAGTCGACTGCTGAATGTTAGTGCGATGGGCTTCAGCCGCTTCTTGCAGCAGGTGACGCCGGGCGGGTAGCCCTTTGCCTGCCGCAGTCCGCTCCGCCTGAAACACAGGCTGACGCTCGGGAGTTGCCGTGGAAGACTCGATTTGCCCGTGGCAATTGGTGCTATAGCTAACTCCACGATAAGTGTAATTACCAATAGGCTGGGTTATCGGTAAATGCCTAACGTAAGAGAATTTCATCGGACGGCCCCGGTAGGATCCGGTTAGCTCACTTTCACGCACTTCTAGAGAAGGCGGGTTGTAATCGTAATCTACGCCGCGATAGCAAAGTTTCATGTCACGCCTCCTGTTGACAAAGGATCTAACAAACTGCATTAAGCAGGGTGCGTTCCTTCGGGAGCCAATCTCCTTACTTCCGTCTAGGGCGTAATGGAGTAATCTCCAGGTTGCCTCAGATGAACGTCAACGTACTTTCTGTATTCAATTTTACTAAATCCTTTGGATGTCAACAAGCCATGTCATTTAATTTAAAGGAATCTATATCCGAGGAAGGAGCTCGCTAGCCAAGGGATTGAGCGTTTGGGGGTAGCGGTGGCATTGCCGCAAATCTTTACTTTTTCCCTCGGCGATCGCCCGCCTGCGCCGATTCCTCAACGGCAAGCAATTTACACTATGCTGAGTATGTAACGGTTGCTTAACGTGACCATCGCCTCCCGCAGGGGTTATCAGCTCTATGAAATGCATTATCAATCGCCGGGCGCAGTTCTCTGCCAGCCACCGCTACTGGCTGAGCGAACTGAGCGACGCCGAAAACGCCCAGCGGTTTGGCCCCTGCATCAACTTTCCCGGTCACGGTCACAACTATGTGCTCTACGTGGCTATGGAAGGCGACCTAGACGAGTACGGCATGGTGCTTAACCTGTCTGACGTCAAGCACGTGATCAAACAAGAAGTCACCTCCCAGCTTGACTTTGCCTACCTCAACGATGTCTGGCCCGAATTTCAGCACACCCTGCCCACCACCGAATACCTGGCCAAGGTGATCTGGGATCGCCTTGCGCCCCACCTGCCCATCGTCAACATTCAGCTTTTCGAACATCCCGAACTCTGGTCCGACTATTCAGGTAACGCCATGGAAGCCTTTCTCACCGTCAGCACGCACTTTAGCGCCGCCCACCGTCTGGCCTCGCCCCGGCTCAGCTATGAAGAAAACTGCGAAATCTACGGCAAGTGCGCCCGCCCCCACGGCCATGGTCATAACTACCACTTAGAAGTCACCGTCAAAGGGGAGATCGACCCCCGCACCGGCATGCTGGTTGATTTAGCCGCACTCCAGGCGGCCATTGACGAGCACGTGGTAGAACCCTTCGACCACACCTTCCTTAACAAAGACATCCCCTACTTTGCCGAAGTGGTGCCCACGGCCGAAAACATCGCCGTCCACATTCGCGATCTGCTGCAAAGCCCGATCGCCGAGCTAGGGGCCAGCCTCCATAAGGTCAAGCTGATCGAAAGCCCCAATAACTCTGCGGAAGTCTATGCCTCGGTGCCAATGAATGATGCTGTGGCTGCGGCTGCGCCAGAGTTTGCTACCGTCTAACCAGTTATTGAGGCCAGCTCAACTAGGCCGATCGCGCTTCGTCACTCGGCTCTCGTAGGTTTCGTAGGCGGCCACAATTCGCTGCACCAGCGGGTGTCGTACCACATCCGCCTGGTTGAGCTGGCAAAAGGCAATCCCATTCACCCCTTTGAGAATTTGCTGGGCCACAGCTAGTCCTGACGTCTGGTCTGCCGGCAAGTCGGTTTGGGTAACATCGCCTGTCACCACCATGCGCGACTTAAAGCCCAAGCGGGTCAGCACCATCTTCATCTGGGCCGGGGTGGTGTTTTGAGCCTCATCCATGATCACAAAAGCGTTGTTGAGGGTGCGCCCCCGCATGTAGGCCAGAGGGGCCACCTCAATAATGCCGCGCTCCATCAGGTTGGCAACTTTCTCTGGGTCTACCAACTCGTGGAGAGCATCGTAGAGGGGCCGCAGGTAGGGGTTTACCTTTTGCTGCAAATCTCCCGGCAAAAAGCCTAATCGCTCCCCCGCTTCAACCGCTGGACGAGTCAAAATCAGGCGCTCAAACTCGTTGTTGAGTAGTGCCTGGATGCCTACCAGAGTCGCCAGAAAGGTCTTGCCGGTGCCCGCCGGGCCAATGCAAAACACCATGTCCTGACTGCGCAAGGCTTTGACATACTGCTTTTGGCGAAAGGTTTTGGCCCGCACCACCTCACCTCGGCGGGTGCGAGCCACCACATCCTGGTGAATGGCCTGGAGCTCGTCGATGCGATCGGTATCGAGGGCTTGGCGGGCCGTCATGATGTCGGCGGTGGTTACTGGCTGCCCCTGACTCCACAGAGGCTCTAGGGCCATTACTAGCCGCCGGGCTAGGGCCGCACCACTGTCAGTACCCGAAATAAACAACTCCTGGCCGCGCAGTACTAGAGAGGCTCCAGTCTGGCTAGCCAGGAGTTTAATATTTTCGTCTCGGTAGCCTGCCAGGGCCACAGCGCCCTCTGAAGTAGGCAATTCAATCCGCAGGGGAGAGTCCATCTAAAATGATTGACAGAATAATTCAGGCCCGCAATAGGTCAGATATACCATTAGGTCTTAGGTCGAAGCTGAGGCTTGGGCTTGCCCGACGAGGGACGAGGGGGATCACTACGATACTTGTGATCAGCCCCTGACTCTTGCTCAGAAGCTCCGTAGACATCCACGTAGGCTGACCAGCCCGACAGTGCCGCCGTCGCCCGCACAATGGTGCGAATTGCCTGAATATTGCGCCCGCCCCGGCCGAACACCTTGCCTCGCTCATCACCGTTAAAGGCAATTCGAATCCACACCTTGGACTGCACAGCGTTCTCTTCACAATCTATGCGCAGAGAATCAGGTGAGTCTAAAAAAGGCTCTACCAAAAACCGAACCAGTCCTGGGAAATCAGGGCTATCCATGGTGGTGGCAAGGGCTAAAGGCAATGAGTGACCTATGCTTCAGCTTTAGCTTCAGCCTTGGCTTCAGTCTTGAAGGTGGTCTTACGCTTTTCGAGCAGATTGGCTTTTTCAAGGATGTGCCGCACGGTCTGGGTAGGCTGTGCACCCTGCTCTAGACGACGAGTGATGGCGGGAACGTCGAGCCGAGTTTCGTCGGTGCGGGGGTTATAGAAGCCAACTTCTTCTAGAGGGCGACCGTCGCGACGGGCATCGCTATTAATGGCTACGATGCGGTAGCTGACTTCCCGCTTTTTGCCGAAACGCTTGAGTCGAAGCTTAATCATAGGGTTTAGAGCAACATTCGTTGAGGTTGAAAGTTTTTGACCTGATACGGATTGCGGCAAAACAGCCAAAATAAATCCACAGGTTTCTAATCCTACCACTAGAAACATTTGCAATCAATGATTATGGCCCAAAGACTTAACCAGGGGCGATGGCCAGAATCTTTGGAGGCATCACCCCATAGAACCTTAGTCTTCGTGGTCGTCGAAGGGGTCAGCCAACTGCTTGGACGGGGGGCCAAAGGACATGTACACTGAGTAACCAGTCACGGCTACCACCACGGCAGCTACGGAAATGATAAGAACTGTTGCAGGTTCCATGGGGTTTATGAGAATAGGAAACCACCCCATCCTATAATATTACGAACTATAAAGTGTTGATTGTGGAAGGATCCATGGCACAACGGACTAGGTTAGGAGACGTGTTAAAGCCCCTCAACTCTGAGTACGGTAAGGTTGCTCCCGGTTGGGGCACTACCCCTCTGATGGCGGTTTTCATTGGTCTGTTCTTCGTGTTTCTGCTGATTATTTTGCAGCTTTATAATTCTTCCATCGTGCTAGAAAGCTTTGATGTGGACTGGCGCAGCGTAGGGCTCTAGGGAGTTTGGGGATCACGCCACTACGGTTTTGCCCCAGATTTTGCCAACGCAGTTTGGATACGGCATCCAAAATTTATTCACCTGAGGCTGGCGTAGACCCTTGACTACCCAGCCTCTTTTGCCGTTTGATGCACGCATAGTTGATGCACAGCAGTAGGTAGTTTGCACAGCCGTCGTTACTCGGGAGTTGACCTATGAACGTGTTTGGTGTGGGTTTGCCAGAGATGGCGCTAATTATGGTGCTGGCGCTGTTGGTGTTTGGCCCGAAAAAGCTGCCCGAAATTGGTCGCAGCATGGGAAAAGCCATTAAGGGTTTTCAAGAAGCTTCTCGGGAGTTTGAGGAAGAGTTTAAGAAAGAGGCCCAACAAATTGAAAAGGTGGTGACTGCGCCGATGAAGGCTACCCTAGAGCCTGAATCGCCCAAGGTGCTGACACCGCCTGAGGTCGCCGCTGAGGTAGAGCCCGAGGTCGCCCCGCTGGAATCGAGCGATAACAACGGCAGCATCCCCACGGCTGAGTCAGCTGAAACCGATCCTGCTTGAGGTGTTAGGGCCGTTGAACTATGGCTGATGCAGCATTGCCTGTTCTACCCTGCCTGATTGTGGGGTTGGGTAACCCAGGAGACAAGTACGCGGGCACCCGCCACAACATTGGCTTTGAGGTAGTCGATCGCTTGTCTAAGTCCTGGGCCGTTTCGCTTAAGGAGGAGCGGCGATTTCAGGGCGAGTATGGAGCAGGGTTTGGGCCGACGCGCCAAAAGGTGTATTTGCTCAAGCCGCTGACCTACATGAATCGCTCGGGCCAGTCGATGCGGGCGGTGATCGACTGGCTAAAGCTAGAGCCGAGTCAGGTGTTAGTGGTCTACGACGATATGGATTTGCCGGTGGGGCGATTGCGGCTGCGGCTGTCGGGGTCTGCCGGGGGGCACAACGGCATGAAGTCGGCGATCGCTCACCTCGGTACCCAAGATTTTCCCCGGCTGCGGATTGGGATTGGGGCCAGCGAACGGATCGGGGAGCAAGCCGTGGTCTCCCATGTGCTGGGCAACTTTTCTAAAGCCGAATGCAGTACTCTGGATGGGGTAGTCGACACTACGCTGCGCACGATTGAAAAAGCCCTTACCGACGGGGTCGAAAAGGCCATGAGTCTGTACAACAGCGTGGATTTGAGCAGCAGTTAAGCTACTCATTTTTATTGCTGATTATTTAGAAACCAATTGTTTGAACAAAGTTTCAAGCGGAAGTATGTTCAGAGATCAAATTCTGATAGGTTTCCACCAAGCTGGGATCGCTTAGGAATAGCTCTAGCCGAACGTGGCTGCACTGGTTGAAGAGAACCTTGTTCAACCGCGAGAGCTTCCGAATTGCGGTCTGGGGGTTTTCAAACTCGTAAATAGTCCCTTTGAGACCATTTCTGGCGTCGAGAAGAATGGCCACTCTAATTTTCTCGCATTGGAATTCTGGCCGCTTTTCAGTAGTGCCAAGAAAAGACGTCGCGTCTTGAATCGTTTCGAAGATGCCGCTAGCGACTGTATCTTGGTTGCTGTGGGGCTGAACAGCAATTTCATTACCTAGAATCTGAGTTTCTCCTAGGCTAACCTCGACAGGGGGAGTATTGCTACCAATATTTTCAATTACAAGCTTTTCTCGCCGCACGGGAATCTCTACCATCTCGGTTTCGACTACTCGGCGGACGCTAACCTCACCTACCTTGACGCGCTTGCGGTTGACGACTAGGCGCTCTTCAACCAGCTGAATTTTTTGACCAGCGTTGGGCGCAAATTCGCGCTGATCTCGATCGACATAAATAGTATTTTTCTCGGAATTTATATCTGTGATGGAGACACTAGGAATCGTAATTTGGCTCCCCTTATCATTACCTATGGGCTGCACGATTAGAGAAAAATCTGTGGCTGTTGCAGACTCAATTCTAGCCACATTGCCAATTAGATATCCTGAGCGATCGAAGACATCGCTGTTGATTAGGTGTTGTTGAGACATTTTGAGACGCAATAAGCTAATAACTAATATTCGCAATAGATACTAAGAGGACGTAGCCGTGGCTACGCCCCCTTTGGCAGACGGAGATACTAACGTTTATCTCCTAGTTCAGATCCTAGCGATCGATTTTGGGGTTGCCGTCGGTGTTGATGTCTAGCTCTTCACGACGGATCTCTTCACGTGAGCGGATTAGCTCACGGTCAGTTTCCTTGTGAACATCCACTTCTTCGCGGACGAAGGCTTCTTTCTCGACGTTAACTTGCTCTTCGTAGACTTCCATGCGAGCCACTTCTTGGTTCTCAAAGACGTGGTCGGTTGCTACGGCGGACTGGCCAGTAACATCACGTCTTTCGATCACAACGCGCTCTTTCTCGATCGGCTCAGAGACTTCAGCGGTTTGAGTTTCGATGCGCTTGCCTACGACTACTTCGCCCACTTTTGCGCGACTGCGGTGAGCGACTAAGCGCTCTTCATATAGCCGCAGCGGACCGTGGTTGTCTTCTTCGCTTAAGCCGTAAATACTGGGTTCGCGATCGTATGGACTGGGAGTTGTCTGAGCAACTTCCTGATTAGCCATGGTCTCACGAATCTTGTTGACCCCTTGGGTATTGCCAACAGTGGTCTGGGTGCGCTGCTGGTCTACCTCTAGAGGATTCATGCGGCTAGCATCCAGGGGATTCATGGTAGAGGCGTCGTTGGGTGCAACATAGTTGCTATCGAAATACTGACGCTGAGAGCGACCCTGGGCGATCGGCCGATACTGACCGCGAACTTGCTCTTCGTAGCGCTCGTCTACAACGGTGTCGTCTTTATATTCAGGTAGGTTCTCAACCTGAGTCTTAGACAGACCGTTTACATAGACGCGGCTCTTATCGTAGTCAAACCGGGCCACACCAACGGGAACCAAAACATTTTTGCCAAAGATCCACGGGCCGGTGTCGACTACTAGGTAACGAAAACGACCGGATTCGTCTACCAGTAGATCTTTAGCGGTGCCTACTTTGTCTTCACCCTGGGCGTAAACGGAATAGGAGTCAATGTCTCCCATCTGTCCGTCAGCAAGGGTTTCCTTGTAGTTAGGGTAGTAATCTTTAAGATGGTACAAAGCCATATTTGAGTCCTCCTGAGAAATTTGTCTTGTCGTCATACTAAAAGCCAGGTTTATTTGTCTTATCGGTCAATAGAAAGACGCTTGCGTTCTCGATAGGCATAGTTTTTTTTACCTTTGGCTCTAACTTGCTCCGTAGCGCTACTTTTCTACTCGGTGTTTTGGTCTCTGCAATTGAGATGGATATTGCCATAAACGCCTGCTCAAGTTGCGTCCGGTTTGCTTCAATGGTGGAGCGATGGCTAACTCACTTCATTCAGGTGCTAGTCGCTTGGTAGCCGCTAGAGCAACAGCAGCAACACTTTCTACAGCTTCAGGATCGTCTCAGTACTGGATCTTGCATTCCTGCTAGGGGCCTTCATGCCGCGCTGAGTTAGGCGGTAAGCTGCTTATTCTTGCCTTAATTTGAGAACTAAGTTTGCTGTGAAACCCAAGTATTCTCCGCTATCTGCTCTAATGCCTGGGTTAGAGCGCCTGCGCCATTACCCTATTGCCTGGCTGCGCCAAGATAGCCTAGCGGGGGTCACTGTGGCAGCCTATCTCATTCCCCAGTGCATGGCCTATGGGGAACTGGCGGGAGTGGGGCCGGTGCAAGGGCTATGGGCCATTTTGCCGGCGCTGCTGCTATACACCCTGGCGGGCACGTCGCCCCAGCTTTCGGTGGGGCCAGAGTCGAGCACGGCGGTGATGACAGCGGTGGCGATCGCTCCCCTGGCCGCGACCTCTGACACCAGCTACCTTATGTTGGCCTCACTGTTGGCCTGTGCGGTAGGGATATTGTGTCTGGTGGGATACGCGGCTCGGCTGGGATTTTTGGCCGATTTGCTTTCTAAGCCGATTTTGATTGGCTACATGGCTGGGGTAGCCGTCATTATGATCGCCGGGCAGCTCAGCCGAGTGAGTGGGGTGCCCGTTGAAGCGAAGTCGGTAGCGGGACAGCTGGGAGAATTTTGGAGTCACCTGGGCCAGGCTCACGGCCCGACGGTGGCAGTGGCGGGATTTGTTTTGGCGTTTTTGTTTGCGGTCCAGGCCCGGTTTCCTCGGGTGCCGGGGCCGCTGCTAGCGGTTTTATTGGCCACTGCCCTGGTGGCATGGCTGGGGTTAGACCAGCAGGGGGTCAGAGTTGTGGGCGAAATTCCGGCGGGGCTGCCCCGTTTTATGGTGCCGTTGGCCTCTCGCCAGGAGATGCTACAAATTTTGACGGCGGCGGTAGGAATTGCGATCGTGGGCTATTCAGATAATGTGCTGACGGCGCGGGCGTTGGCGGCCCGCCACCACCAGGCGATTGACGCCAACCAGGAGCTATTTGCCCTGGGGGTGGCCAACTTGGGTGGTGGGTTGATGCAGGGCTTTCCGGTGAGCAGCAGCGCCAGCCGGGCGGCGATTGGCGACTCTATGGGCAGTAAGAGCCAGGTGTATTCGCTGGCGGCCTTTGGGGTTGTGCTGGGGGTGCTGTTGTTTTTGCGGCTCCTGTTGGCAATGTTTCCGACGGCGGCCTTGGGGGCGCTGGTGATCTTTGCTGCCACTAAGCTGGTGGATATTCCCGAGTTTTTGCGGCTCAAAGCGTTTCGCCAGGGTGATTTTGCCCTGGCGCTGGCCACGACGGCAGGGGTGCTGGCGACGGATTTGCTGATGGGGGTGGCGATCGCCGTCGGCCTCTCTGTCATCGAACTCTTTGCTCGCATTGCCCGCCCCCACGATGCAATATTGGGTAAAGTACCCAATATTGCTGGGCTGCACGACGTTACTGACTGGCCAGGGGCCACCACAATCCCAGGACTGGTGATCTATCGCTACGATGCGCCACTGTTTTTCGCCAATGCTGCGAATTTCCAGCGCCGCGCCCTGGCGGTGATTGCGGCCGAAGCTGCGCCAGTGGAGTGGTTTGTGATCAACACCGAAGCTATGGTTAATATCGACATTACCGCCGCCGATATGCTGGTGGAACTGTACGAAACGCTGGGGAAACAAGGCATTACCCTGGCCTTGGCGCGGGTCAAACAGGATCTCTATGCCCAGCTCAAGCTCAGTGGGCTGCTAGAGATGATCGGCAGCGAGCATATTTTCTTTACGCTGCCGAGTGCGATCGACGGGTTTCACCAGCGTCACCGCCCCAGCGAAAATCCTTAGGCCCAAAAAGAACCCAGAGTTTTTGCAAAAACCCTGGGTTCTATAGCGATCCGTATAAGGGTTCGGTCAGGCAAAATGACAGGATATCGAGAGGAGTATTGTGATGCCAGCTCCCTACAGCCTTGACCTGCGCCAGAAAGCGATTGCCGCGATT
>NZ_JACJOX010000040.1 GCF_014695775.1 Leptolyngbya sp. FACHB-60
GGTTGGTTAAAAAGCCGCATTCGAAAACTCCTTCCCCATGACGATGGCTTGCGGGCTGCCATCGAGTCAATCCTCAAGCAAGCAGTGTCCTAACCTAAGTGGCTTTAGCTATATCAGCGCCCGCCAGAACCAGGCTGCGCCTTTCTAGATGTGCTCAAAGCTCTATCGCTACCGGTGCTACCCGATCGACCGTTGCCGCTAACCCCCAAGTCCTGACCCGGATCTAGCTAGAAACACTGGCACTAGCCGGGTGCTTAGCGGTAGCACTGCGGTAGATGCAGAACAGCGCCACCATTTGCACCAGGTGGTAGACCACCAGGGGGCTGACCCTTGGCCAGGGAATCAGTAACCCGATCGCCCCTAGCCCAGAGAGAGCGATCGCCGCGATCATCCAAGCTGGTGCGGCACGATCAGGACGGTGCTGGAGCCATTGCACCAGCAGCACAATGATCAACGCGCTGAGGTAGTCGGCCACCCGCAGGGCAAAGCCCCACAGGGCGATCCCTACAGCGATCGCCACGGCCAGTTTTGCCGTCGCCAGCGCCAGCAGCGCCAAGCGACGGCCACGGCGCAGGGTCATTGCCGCCGCCACAACAGTAAAAAAACTGGCGATCGCCACCGATATGCCCATGCCCTGCCAGAGCCAAATTCGCTGTGCCAGAGACATCTGGTGGGCAAACCCGTGATAGATACCTCCCAGCGCCGCTGCCCCGCTAACGCTGCCAAAGGCTGCCGCCCATAGTCGTTGCACACCCCCCTGCCCCAGCAGCAGTCCGGCTAAGAGTAAGCATTCTAAGGCGATCGCATAGTCAGTCAGGGTGGTAATGGGTTCTGCCATGCCGGAGAAAAACGAATGAGCCTGGGCTAGGTGCAGCCGCGGTTAAAGTCTAATACTGAATGCGAACTCAACACCTTCGTTCCCCACAAGCGCCTGAGTAGAGCAAACGGCTTCTGCCCTGACGAATCGGCGGTTTCAAACGGATCTCTTAGGGTAAGCACCCTCGCCCCAGCTCAAACCAGACAGATCTGAAAAATTTTGCTTGACTTAGAGTGCGCTCTAACCTCTAACGTGCAGATATGGAACAGGAACTCACCATTCAGCAGGTTGCCGCCGCCACTGGGCTTAGCGTTTACACCTTGCGCTATTACGAGCGCTGCAACCTGATTGCGCCCATTGGTCGCTCCACAAGCGGCCATCGGCGTTACTCAGCCAACGACCTCCGCTGGATCGAGTTTTTGAATAAGCTGCGGCTGACGGGCATGCCCATTCGTCAAATGCAGGAGTACGCAGAGCTGGTGCGATCGCAGCCCGACTCTGGGTTCCACAGCCGACGGCAGATCCTGGAATCTCACCGTGAAGCCGTGCTGGCCCAAATTCAGCAGCTTCAAGACAACCTGGCCGTCATCGACTGGAAGATTCAGCACTACTCAGAACTAGAGGTAACCCTCCATGACTCACTCAAGCCATCTGAACAGACCCGCTCTGCTTAATGCGTAACGTTGCAGCCCTTGCAGGCGACAGATAGAACAGCAGCAAAACTACTTGTCGTCAGGTTGCCAGTGATGAACTGGCTCCAGCCTTAAAATCGACCCCTTGCATCGCCTGTCCTATGGATCTGTGCTGCGGGAGGTTGAGAACCCCAGCCTAAATCTTGGGCTTGGGGGAGAACGATATTGAGATAAAACACCGCAAACCAGGAGTTAAGCCATGAAAACCCGTAAGTTAGGTCAACTAGAAGTCTCTGCCATCGGGCTCGGCTGCATGGGCATGTCAGAGTTCTACGGCGATCGCGATGAAGCGGAGGCGATCGCCACCCTGCACCGCGCTCTAGAGCTAGGCGTCACCCTGCTCGACACCGCCGACATGTATGGGCCCTTTACCAACGAAGAGCTGGTGGGTCGCGCCATCAAAGGTCGTCGCGACCAGGTGGTGCTGGCCACCAAGTTTGGCAATGTGCGCACCGCCGAGGGCGGCTGGGGTGGTGTGAGCGGCAAGCCCGACTACGTCAAGCAGTGCTGCGACGACTCGCTCAAACGTCTCGGGGTCGAGGTAGTTGACCTCTACTACCAGCACCGGGTAGACCCCACCGTGCCTATCGAAGACACCATCGGGGCGATGGTCGAGCTGGTGCAGGCGGGCAAAGTGCGCTACTTAGGCATGTCAGAGGCGGCCTCAACCACCATTCGCCGCGCCCACGCCGTGCACCCCATCAGCGCTCTGCAAACTGAATACTCGCTCTGGAGCCGGGAGCCGGAGGACGAAATCTTGCCGACGGTGCGCGAGCTAGGCATTAGCTTTGTGCCCTATAGCCCTCTGGGTCGCGGGTTTTTGACCGGTGCCTTTCAAAGCCCCGACGACTTTGCCCCTGACGACTACCGCCGCCACGCCCCCCGCTTTCAGGGCGAGAACTTTGCCAAAAACCTGGCCCTAGTCGATCAGGTGAAGGCGATCGCCCAGGAAAAAGGTGTGACCCCAGCTCAGCTCGCCCTGGCCTGGCTGCTCGCCCAGGGCGACGACATGGTGCCCATCCCTGGCACCAAGCGCCGCAAGTACCTCGAAGAAAATGTGGGGGCGGTGGAGATTGAGCTGTCCCAGGCTGAACTCGATCGCATCGACGCCGTGGCCCCCCAGGGTGCTGCCGTGGGCGATCGCTACGCCGATATGAGCACCGTCAACCGCTAACGGGGTGCTGCAAAAACCCGTCCCTTGCTGGGTTCAGACCACCCCAAAAATCGAACGGGGTGCTCGATCGAGCACCCCTTCTGAAAACATCAGTTAAACCGTAGCCCTAAAACCCGCCGGGTGGGCTCAGCCGCTGGAACTGAAAACTAATCACGGTCTGAGCATAATCCTCATCGGTGATGGTGCAAGACTGAATTGTCCCATCTTCGTCGGTAACGATGCTGACGGCTTGAGGAGACACAATACGGTGGGCATAGACAGCCTCACGGGTGCCTAAAAAGCGGTTAACCGTGACCATCAGGTCTTTGCTGTGATCGGGCTGGTCGTAGGTAATCGAAAACAGCGGCTTCTGACACAGTACGTTAAAGTCGCCCAACTCTTGATCTAATTGCTTCAAAGTAATCAGCCGTCCCCGGTGCTCATCGGTGAGCTGGGCAAAAAATTCTTGCCAAATACCATGGGGAATATTGAGCTGATACCGCTTGTAGGACAGTTCCAGATTCATCGTCTACCTCCTAACAATGGTGTTCAGAGTAGATTTGTCGTGTGTCATTGCTGTGCCAAGGCTGTGACAAAAGGGCTAAATCTAGCGGGGGCAGCACTGCTGAGACGTTACCGAGACGCCACCGACACAATATCGCCACAACCGCTAATTACCGTTAGTTGCAAATGCACCGATTCCCGTTAGGAAAAGGACAGACGCTATGGAAACTATGGTTCGCGATCGCCAAATCTTACCCATTGGCCTTCGATCCAACGCAGCGACACCCCAAGGCCATCTGGCCACCGTCCCCAGGCCCTTACCTTTCCGTGACGACGAAACCGTTGCCATGGGCCAGTGCGAACTCGGCAAAATTCGCCTAGAGATGGGCCGCTTTCAAGACGCCCTGGAGCTATTTGAGCAAGCCCTAGCCCTGCAACCCCACGATGTTGAAAGCTGGCTTAACCGAGCTGAGGCCCTCACCTGCCTGAGCCGCTACGAAGATGCCTTGGCCAGCCTAGAGCAGGTCCAAACCCTAGCTGGGTTTGCCACCACTCGCCTGCTGGTGCAAAAAGCCGTGGTGTTGATTTGGCTCAACCGCTTAGAAGCCGCACTTACCTGCTGCAATCGCGCCCTCTGGCTCAACCCTGACCACAGTCAAGCCTGGCTCTTTCGCGGTGTTGCCCTACAGCGCCTAGGGCGAAACAAAGAGGCTCACCGCAGCTATCGCCGGGTTGCTCAGCCAGCTCTGGCCGCCGGGTCCCACTCCAACCTTCAGCGGCTCTGCCAAGACATTGTCCTCAATCACCAGGCTGACTAGCTTGGGCAGACAACTACTGAGTTCACAAGAGCATCGCTGGGCAAAACTGGTAACGCAATACATTCGCGCTGCCGCCTAAATCTCACAAGGCTAGAGGGTTTCGAAAGCTCTGGTTTCTCCCAGAGTTGAGGAAATGTAGGTTAATAATACCTGCGTTAGCAATGCCCGATTTGGGGACTCTACAAGGTTTAGGACGTTTACAAATCAGTCCTCAGTTTAGCAAGCCTAAAAAAATCCCTCTTCTTTTTTAGGAAGAGGGGTTGGGGCATCAGGTGGCAGCTTAAGACATAGCTGGTACCGAGGCAATTTAGTTGCCGGGGATGATTTTCTCTAGAACATTCTCAATCTGATCTTGCACAGTGGTGGATGACTGAGAATCTGCGGGGGAGTTCATGGTGTGCAGATCAGCATCGCCCTGCACTTCGTTGGGGCCTTGCTGGGCTTTGCGCTGAAACTTCTTACTGGTTGCGGGGTTCAGCGTCGAGGGCACGCTCCGACGTTTCCTGGAGTTTGTTCATTTGGGTGGTGCCGTCAGAGGGACTGATGCTGGGTTGCCAAAGGCCATCGCCGGGTTAGCTACTCCTAATAGCAAAAACAGTGCGGCCACTACCACTATAGAAATTCGGGCTAGGTTGCGATTGAGGCGACGTAGAACGTGTTCCATTGCCATCATCCTTTCAACTTAGTTGTTATATACGAGATTTAAAGCCGAAAATGCTGTAAGTGCGATCGCAAACCTTCTACAATCAACCCTTTGGCAGAGTTTCTAGTAGCATCTGCTACGTTTTCGGCTATAGCATCACAACCCCAGGACAATGGCACAGACTCAACATCGACCTCAAGATATACCTCTAACGACTGTTGCCTGTGCCCAAGTACATTCTATTTTTGTAATACATACAACCACTCAAGCCGCAAAACATTCATAGAAAGGCTTTTGAAAAGACGTCTCGAATTGAGACTTGCGAAACTGTGGGGCACCTTTTTTTCTTTTCTCCTCGTTTCTGGGCTATTGAACGAAGAGTATTGTAATTTCATTAGCTTTCGGGTAAGTCTTTAACGCTTAAAATTGAGCTGGCTAGTAAAGTTGCTTTAGGCATTTAACAGCACTAAGCATAATCTTTGCTGCGTTAGTTTAAGGGATAGAAAAATCATTCCTTGTCTGATTTAGAAAGTTTTTTGTTGCTTCCCTTGATGATGACATCGAAATCTCCATATTTTTTGACCTGTTAGCGATCTGCATGGAATACGAAAGGAAGTCTTTATTTGAATAGCTTCTTTTCTTAACAGGAGCGTAGCACATAGTTCGGCTCTAAAGTCTTCTGCGATCGCTTTTAGAGCCGTTTCTGTCTGATTGGATCAAATGCAAGCATTCGTACAAAAATACGGTGTAGGTGACAGCACAGTTGAGTGAAGTGTTTGCAACAAATATTTTTAACGGTCTGTTGACCAAATCGGCTGCAACAGCGGCTAACATGAGTCTGCTCAGGGTAGCTAACGTAACAAAAGTAAAAAAAGGTTTCTACCTTAAGATAGATCTCCCTTTCTATAAAAGGACTGATCATCAGACATAACCGTAGTTTCGAGACTATAGCCAACGAGACAGGCATAGAATCAATCTAGGTTTCTGGGTCAGTCGAAGTTTTGGTTTAATCAGGTTTGGGTCAGTAAGACTATCCAGGCAGCTGATTGAGCCAATTGGTGATTCGCCGCGGCAATATAGCATTGCAAAGCGGCTTGACTCCTTTAGAGTTGAGGGCTGCTGGCGCTAGGTGCATTAGGCGTTACGGGAGAAGAGAATGCCTCCTCAAGGAACCACCCAAGCCGTTTTTGCTGGCCCTGCCCCGCTGGCAGCGCTGCTGCGATCGCGCGATTGGTCGCAGACCTCGCTGGGCGATGCGGCCACCTGGCCCGCTGCCCTCAAAACTACCCTGGGCATTGTGCTTAGCGCCGAGACACCGATGGCCTGCGTTTGGGGATGCGATCGCATCTTATGGCACAACTCGGCCTGCGCCCCTTTGCTGCCTGACGCTAATGCTCAAGGGCAGCCCTTAGCCGCCGTGAGTGGCTGGGGAACGGCAGGCAGCGCCATTGAGCAGGTGTTTGCCGACGGGCGATCGCAGTCCTTCGAGTTTATTCAAGCTGATGCCCTGCATCACTGGGCCTGTAGCCCCATTTGGGATGAAGCTGGCCAAGTTGGCGGCGTATTTATCACCGGCCAGGCCACCCATTGCCCGTCGACGGAGGGAGCCTTGCGCAAAAGCGAAGAGCAGCTGCGCCTGGCCCAGCAGGGCGCTGAGGTCGGCCTGTGGGACTGGGACATGGTCACCAATCAGGTCACTTGGTCAGAAGAGCACTATCACCTCTATGGCTTGGCCCTGACGGTCAAGCCCTCCTACGAGAACTGGCTGGCCTGCATCTCACCGCTCGATCGCCCCCATGTTGAGCAAAAAGTTCGTGAAGCGATTGAGCTGGGCAAAAACCTCAAGACCAGTTTTCGCATTGCTCATCCTAAGGATGGCCGACGCTGGCTCATGGTCAGGGGGCAAACCTTCTACGACGCAGCGGGCAACCCCATCCGCATGACGGGCATTGCCATGAACGTCACCGAGCAAAAGCGCTTTGAACAGGCCCTGATCGGCAGCGAAGTCATTGCCCGCACCCAAGCCGAAGAACTGGCCGCCCTCATGGAAACCACCCCTGCCGCCATCTGGATTGCCCACGATGCCGAGTGCCGCCAGATGACAGCCAACCGCATGGCCCACCAGCTCATGCAGGCGGAGTCAGGATCTCTACCCGCCGCGACCGCTTGGGCCGATGGCAGTACGCTGCCGTTTAAGCAGTACAAACAGGGGCAAGAACTGCTGCCCCAAGATCTGCCGATGCACAAGGCCATTCGCACCGGGCAGGAAGTCACCGATGAAATTGAGTTTGTCTACCCCGACGGCACGGTGCGCTATATCTACGGCAAGGCGGTGCCTCTCTACGCCCCCAGTGGCGAGGTGCGGGGTGCGATCGCCGGTTTTGCCGAAATTACTGCGCTCAAACAGAGCGAGCACGAGCGCGAGCAGCTGCTCCAGCGTGAGCGCATCGCCCGCGAAGAGGCCGAGCAGGCCAACCGGCTCAAGGATCAGTTTTTGGCGGTGCTCTCCCACGAGCTCAGGTCGCCTCTCAACCCCATTTTGGGCTGGGCCAAGCTGCTGCAAACCCGCAGCTTTGATGCGACTAAAACCGCTCAGGCCCTAGCCACCATCGAGCGCAATGCCCTGCTGCAAACCCAGCTAGTCGATGACCTGCTTGATCTGGCCAAAATTTTGCGCGGCAAGCTCCACCTCAACTCGGTGCCGGTCTACCTGGCTGGCGTGGTCGAATCGGCCATAGAGACAATAAAAACCTCGGCGGCGGCTAAATCCATTGCCATCCAACTCGACCTAGCGCCCACGATTCAAGTCGCGGGCGATGTGGCGCGGCTTCAGCAGATTGTCGGCAACCTGCTCTCTAACGCTATTAAGTTCACCCCCAGCGAGGGCCAGGTCACTGTCACTCTGCAATCGGTCGATGACCAGGCCGAAATTAACGTCAGTGACACGGGTATTGGCATTAGCGCAGAGTTTTTGCCCCACCTGTTCGAGTCCTTTCGGCAAGAGGATATTTCTATCACGCGCAAGCACGGGGGACTGGGGCTGGGGCTGGCGATCGTGCGCCAGCTAGTCGACATTCACGGCGGCACCATCACGGCCCACAGCCTTGGTGAGGGGCAGGGGGCAACTTTCTGCGTACGGATCCCCCAGCTATCGGTCGAAGCCAGCACTGACCCTGCTGCGGCTCTGCCCCACCCGACCCTCGACTTGAGCGGCATTCGAGTATTTTCTGTCGATGACTCGGCCGACACTCGGGAATTTTTGACCGTGCTGCTAGAGCAGTACGGTGCCAATGTGATTACCGCAGGCTCGGCCACCGAAGCCCTCGCCGCCCTCAAAACCCTGCACCCCGACGTGCTGATTAGCGACATCGGTATGCCCGAGATGGATGGCTATAAGCTCATTCGCCAGGTGCGCGCCCTGCCCCCCGAGCAGGGGGGAGACATTCCGGCGATCGCCCTCACCGCCTATGCCCGCGACGAAGATCGGCAGCAGTGCTTAGCCAGCGGTTATCAACGCCACCTCAGCAAACCCCTCGATCTCGAAAAACTGGTGCAGGCCGTGGTCGAACTCACCCAGGCTCGTTCGTAGCTAAAGAGTACACCTCAAACCCTGCACCTAGAACCCGATCGCAACCTCAGCCCTTCCCCTACCGAGCGACACTCAGCGCTTGTAGCACGGCTTGGGCCGCCGCCTCGGAAGAAGCCGGATTTTGCCCGGTGATCAGGAGGCCGTCGTGCACCACGTGAATCTGCCAATCCTCGGATTTAGAGTAGTTGCCGCCGTTCTGCTTTAGCATGTCTTCTACTAGAAAAGGCACCACATCGGTCAGACCAACAGCGGATTCCTCGCTGTTGGTAAAGCCAGTTACACCTTTGTTTTGCACCAGGGGCGCGCCATCGGGTGCTTTGGCGTGGCGCAGCACTCCAGGGGCGTGGCACACTGCGGCTACAGGCTTATTCGCTTTATAAAAGGCTTCGATCAAGGCAATGGAGTGGGTGTCGTCGGCGAGATCCCACAGTGGGCCGTGGCCACCGGGGTAAAACACGGCGTCGTAGTCGGCGGCTGACAGCGTAGCCAGCACAGCGGTGTTGGCTAGAGCTTTTCGGGCGTCGGGGTCTTGGCTAAAGCGAGCGGTGGCCTCGGTTTGGGCGTCAGGAGCATCGCTTTTGGGGTCTAGCGGGGGTTGCCCGCCCTGGGGCGAGGCTAAGGTAATGTCGGCTCCAGCATCTTTGAACACGTAGTAAGGAGCCGCGAATTCTTCTAGCCAGAAGCCAGTTTTTTTGCCGGTGTCTCCTAGCTGGTCGTGGGAGGTCAAAATCATCAAAATTTTCATGGTTATTCCTTCGTTAAATGAATTGCAGGTTGTAGTCAGAACGGTGGTGGGGCTGAGTCGCTAACCGCAGATTAGCTCGACTAGAGCCTGACTCAGCTGATCTAAGTCAAGAGGTTTACTCAAGTGGCGCTGAAAGCCAGCGGCGATCGCGCGATCGCGGGTTTGAGCATCGACATAAGCGGTCAGGGCGATCGCTGGGGTCAGCCCCCCTTTCGCTGCGGGCCACTGTCGCAGAGCCTGAATCAGCATAATGCCGTCTTTATCAGGCATGCCAATATCGCTGATCAGCACGTCGGGATGGTGCTGCTCGATTAGGTGCAGGCCTACCTCAGCAGATTCAGCGATCAGCACCTCCATGCCGTAATCTTCCAGCAACGCCGTCAGCAAGTGCAGCGAATCGAGGTCATCGTCGACCACCAAAACCCGCCGTCCGGTCAAGTTGACGATGCCGGGGGAGGCGAGTTTGGGGTCGGGGTCGGGTCGGGTTGCCTGCAAGGGCAGTCGCACCGTAAATGTTGACCCTTGGCCCAGCCCTGGGCTGGTCACCGCCACCTCGCCGCCGTGCTGCTCGGTCAGGTAGCGCACGATCGCTAAACCCAGCCCCAACCCGCCGTAGGCTCGGGTGCTGCTGCTGTCGGCCTGACGAAAGCGCTCAAACACATAGGGCAAGAAATCGGCGCTAATGCCTTGGCCGGAGTCGGCCACCTCAACAACGGCGGAGTGGCCATCTTGGCGCAGTCTGATGGTGAGCGTACCGCCCTTAGGGGTGAACTTAACCGCGTTAGAGAGCAAATTCCACACAATTTGCTGAAGGCGGTTGTGGTCGCCCGCCACCGTGCCCAGGTCAGGGTCAAACTCGGTGATCACGGTAATCGCCTTGGCCTGGGCCGAGAGCTGCACCGTCTCTAGGGCAGCCTGCACCACGCTAGAAAGTGCCACCGACTGAATGTTAAGCGGTAGCTTGCCGCGCAAGATGCGCGACACGTCGAGCAGATCTTCGATTAGCTCAGCCTGAACTTTAGCGTTGCGCTCAATGGTTTCAAGGGCACGGGTGCGGGTAGGCTCGTCGAGGGGGCGCGATCGCAGCAGCGAGACCCAGCCCAAAATCGGGTTCAAGGGCGTGCGCAGCTCGTGGGAGAGCATCGCCAAAAACTCGTCTTTAATCCGGTTGGCCGCCTCAGCCTCAGAGCGGGCGACGCGCTCCTGATCCAGGGCGCGATCGCGCTCCACCAGCGCCATTTTTTGGTCGTGAATATCCGTCGATGAGCCAAACCACCGCAGCACCTCCCCCTGCTCATCCCGTAGGGGAAAGGCCCGCACCAGGTGCCAGCGATATTGACCATCAGCGGCCCGCTGCGGCCTGGTCTCTAGGGTGAGCGGCAGCCCCTTTTGGAGTGCTTCATCCCAAGCGGTCTGGCAGCGATCGCGATCGTCGGGGTGCAGCACCACCAGCCAGCCCTCGGCAAAACTCTGGGCCGGGGATAGGCCGGTGTAGTCGTACCAGCGCTGGTTGCAGTACTCTAGCTGGCCATCGGGCAGCGCCGTCCAAAACATCTGCGGCATGGAGTTGGCCAGGGTGCGAAAGTGCAATTCACTCTTGCGCAGGGCCGCCTCCACCTGCTTTTGCTCAGTCACATCAGAGCTGATTTCTAAAACAGCGTCGGGTTCGTTTTCCGGAGTAGACTGCAGCGTCCAGCGGCTGTTGGTAATAATTGAGCAGCCCTCGCGGGTGGTTTGGGTTAGCTCCCCCGTCCAGTAGCCATCCTGCAAAATGGCCTCGCGAATTGCCTCCATAGGCTCTGGCAAAACGGTTTTGAGCAAATCTGTAGTCGATTGCCCGATCGCCTCCGCCGCCGACCAGCCGTAGCGCCGCGCCGCCCCCTGGTTCCAGTAAGTAATGATAGCCGAGTCGAGGTCTTGAATAATGATGCTGTCGTTGGCCAGATCGAGCATTTGCATCTGCTGATACAGCTGGCGCTGACTGTTCCGGCGATCGGTCACATCTCGAAAATAAACCGCCAGCCCGTTTGCCAGGGGGTTGATGTGCATTTCAAACAGGCGATCGGGATGCACCACCCCTGGGATTTCAACGATCAGCGACTGTCGAGTTGCCATCGCCCGCTGAAACGATTCCCCCATGGCGCTGCCCTCCAAATTGGGCAGCACCTCCCAAATCGACTGGCCCAGCAGCACCTCTAGGGGACGATGAAACAGGTGCTGAGCCTGGGGGTTAATGTACACAAACCGCCATTGCAAATCGACCGCATAGAAGCCATCGGTAATGCTCTCTAAAATAGCTGTCACCCACTGGTTGGTGGAGCGCAGGGAGAACTCGCTTTCTTGCAGTTGTAGGGAGCTGTTCTCTAAGCGGTACCGGGTCGCTCTCAACGAGCCACATATCAGACTCAGAACAACACTTTGCCCAACAAAGACTACAACCCGAATAATGGATAGAGTATCTAAGCTCAAACTGTAATACGGTGCCATAAAAAAGTAGTTACTGACTAAGGCAGAAAGCCCCATAGCCAGTAACCCGCTGGCAGCCCCGCCCCACCAGGCGGCTACTACCACCGATCCAAAAAATAGTAAAAATGGGGTCATAGCCATATTGGCTATCAGGTTTAGCAACCCCATCAGAAGAAGCGCCATCGCCACGCTCAAAACCGCTAGGCCATAGGTTTTAGGACGCAAATAAAGCTGAACGTTCATAGCAGCCTAACGGTATGAAGCATTTAGGACGATAGTAAGCTGCTTCTAGCCTACAGCTCTTGCGAAAACCTCTCTAACCAAGCCTATTCGACAGTCTTTTAGCTAGCTCTAGCTTGAGATGGCGAATCTCTCCAGTCATATACCTTCGGGCATATATTAAGTATTTGCACCGATAGCAATGGGCAATTGCAGTTACCAGATCCTCCATCTATAAAACTGAACTACAGCAGCAAAACGGTCTATTTCGGAAAAATTTTCCTAAAGTTATCGTTGAATTTAGCTAACCCACTTTTTTGAGTGAGCAGAAGAGCTTAACAGGTAAACAAAGTTACAACAGATTCCTTTTGAACTGGCGTTAAATGTTCAGCACTGACCCCAGGGTTCTTCTGTCAATTGGGTTCACCCCACAGAAAGATAACCCTACCGATCTCGGTCGTTACAGTGGGGCCAGACTCTCAATAAGGCGGATATTTCGCTTAGAAATTTTCCGTGAAGAGTTTGTGTATTGCAGTACCAGGATGGGCTCCCCATAAATTGTCTTTTTCAAATGAGAGGGTGTTCCTAACTTTCTTTCCTTTTCACTGGTGCTTGCAGATTTTCGTAAAGCAAAAACGAGGAGGATCTCTACCAAGTCGCCTCTCCAAGCTTAGGCCAGAACGGCGGCTAGCTTTATTTATTAGAAATTCGATTTAGCACAACGGTACGCCACATTCGCAATTAATCAAAAGGAGCAAAATCCATGACTGTCACCCCCGACCAAATTCCTGCCCAACACCAAGAGCGCACCCCGGCCCTAGAGTCAGAGATGGCGCCCCGGCCCCAGTATGACGACCCCAACTACAAGGGCAGCGGCAAACTACAAGACAAAGTTGCCCTGATCACGGGCGGCGACAGCGGCATTGGCCGTTCTGTCGCAGTTCATTACGCCAAAGAAGGAGCCGATGTCGCCATTGTCTACCTCGATGAGCACGACGATGCTAAAGAGACCCAGCAGGCTGTGGAAGACTATGGTCGCCGCTGTTTGCTGATTCCGGGCGATATTCGCGGCGAAAATTTTTGCCGTGAAGCTGTGCAAAAAACCATTGACGAGTTTGGGCAGCTCGATATTTTGGTCAATAATGCGGCGGTGCAGTATCAAGAGCCTAGCCTCGACGAAATCGATGCGGCTCGGCTGGGAGATGTTTTTGCCACCAACATCTTCTCGATGTTCTACTTTGCTAAAGCGGCTACCCCCCACATGAAGCCGGGCAGTTCGATCATCAACACCACCTCGGTCAATGCCTATAAGGGCAACCCTAGTCTGCTGAGCTATTCCACCACCAAAGGGGCAATTTTGGCCTTTACTCGCTCCCTGGCTACCCCTATGTTAGAAAAGGGCATTCGTGTCAACGGCGTTGCCCCCGGCCCAATCTGGACGCCGTTTATCCCCGACGCCTTTTCGGGAGACGATGTCGCCAACTTCGGTAAAAGTGTACCGATGCAGCGGCCGGGGCAGCCCAAGGAAGTTGCGCCTAGCTTCGTCTTTTTGGCCTCCGAAGATGCATCCTACATGGCGGGTCAGGTGCTGCACCCCAACGGCGGTGTGGTCGTTAATGCGTAAGGCAACATTGGTGGTCAAGATTTAAGTCCTAGGGAGAGGCTGCGATCGCAGCCTCTCCCTTTATAGTGCTCTGTTTAACTCTAAGTAACTCTAAGTTGGGCCAGTAATTGAGGCAAAGGCTATGGCTAATATTCCTGTTGAACCGGGTATTGATAGTACGCTGGGGCTGCTGCGCGACGGCTACAGATTCATTGGCAAACGGTGCGATCGCATGGGAACCAATGTTTTTCAAACCCGGCTGCGGCTTGAAAAAACCATCTGCATGCGGGGTGCGGCTGCGGCTGAAGTGTTTTACGACAACGCCAAATTTTCTCGCAAAAATGCTGCCCCTCCGAGGCTTAAAAAGACCCTGCTGGGCGAAGGCGGCGTGCAGGCGCTAGACGGAGCCTGCCACCGGCAGCGCAAGCAGATCTTCATGGGGTTGATGACCCCTGAGCGGCTACAGCAACTCAGCGATCTCGCTCTGCACCACTGTCGCCAGTACGCTCAACTGTGGCAGCAGCAGGATCAGGTTGTGCTGTTTGAGCAAATCAACGAAATTCTCTGTCGGGCTGTCTGCGACTGGTCGGGGGTGCCCCTGCCTGAAACAGATGTTGCCCGACGCACCCTGGAACTAGCCGCCATAATTGACGGTGGGGGTGGTTTGGGGTTGAGATATTTGCGGGGTGTTCAGGCCCGCCAGCGGCTCGAAGCCTGGATTTCAGAGGTGATTGAGAAGGTGCGGTCGCAGCAGCTTCAGGTACCTGAGCAGACAGCGGCGTCAGCGTTTGCCCTCCACCGTGACGCCAACGGCAATCTACTAGACACCGCCGTGGCGGCGGTGGACTTGATCAATGTGCTGCGCCCTACTGTTGCCATTGGTCGCTATGTCGTTTTTGCCGCCCTCGCTCTGCACCAGCACCCCGATTGTTACTCAAAACTCAAAGGGCATGACCCCGACTACACCACCCCATTTATCCAAGAAGTGCGACGCTTCTATCCCTTTTTCCCCTTTGCCCCAGCGCGCACCTGCGAAGGGTTTGATTGGCAAGAGTATCACTTTCCTAAAAATACTTTGGTATTGCTAGACCTCTATGGCACCAACCACGATGCCAACCATTGGCAAGAACCCGATCGGTTTTGGCCAGAACGATTTAGCGAATGGCAAGAAAATGCCTTTGACTTTATTCCCCAGGGGGGCGGCAATTACAACGAAAACCACCGCTGCGCAGGAGAATGGCTAACGATTAAGCTAATGGAGCAGGTCCTAAATTTCTTAGTCAACGAGCTTGAGTACGACGTACCACCGCAAAACCTAGAGGTTAAACTGTCGAGAATGCCAACTCTACCGGAAAGTGGTTTTGTTATTACTAACGTCAAGCTAAATTCCGCATCTTAAATGCCGTTGATAGGACGCGACAGTAAAAGCCACAAAATCCTTATCTACAAGGATTTTGTGGCTTAGGAGCCTATGAAAATTTAGCCCCGCACGCGATGGTTTTAGTTTCTTCAACCATTGAGAATGCAATAGAGCTACAGCGCGGTCATTACCTTCAAAAATTCCTCTGCTATGCATGCTGTTGAGGCGCTCTTCTGACGAAAAAGCACTCCAGCTAAGAAGTAAATTCTTTCCGAGAAGAATGCCTGGCGGCGGCGCTGAAGCTCCGCAATGGTATTTCTGACCTTAGGCTCTGAACTGTAGTAGCCAAACTTTAGGGGAGTGACCATAAAATCGACCACATCATAACCAAGTTGCGTAGCATGGTTAATAGTGTCAACGGGGTTTGAATAGGCTGAAATCATCAACATCACCTGCTCACAGCCCAGCGTCAAGAGCTGATTGGTAATACCCGCCCCATCCGCACCACCGTGCAGAGCCGGCATATACAACTGGTTGTCTGGGGCTGGCAGGTAAGGGGGATTTGCGATCAGGTAGCGCGCTTTTTCGGGAGAGCTATCAAAGAAGCAAGTATTATGAACTTGATAATGAGGTGTTAGACTATACTGCTCGATTCTGAGCTTTGCCAACTGATAAGAGTCTGGGTTTAGCTCGTACCCTTGGATCGTTCCATTAAAGGCACTTCTGAGCAAAGCCTGAATTACAGGGCTGCCATCGCCAGAACCAAATTCAAAGATGGTGTCTGCTGAAGTGCTTTGAGATAGCACCATCTTTTCTAGACACTGGGCATAAAATTGAGACTCTTCAGGGCAGAAAAACACCTGATTAGGAGACTTAACCTCGATCGCAGCATCGGAGGTTAACACAGTTTTGTTCATGGCAAGAAAAAGATAAGGAGGTGAAAAGTAGATTGAAGCGTTAGGCTAAAGAAATCTTGGGCAAAGGAGAAGTTGCCTGTTTGATGCACCGAATAATCGCATCGCCAGCCCGGTCTCCAATAAATTTTTCTTGGGCATAGCCCAGCAAAATTTCCCAGGCGTTGTCGGCGTATTGCTCCGCTAGGGGGAGTGCCACGTCTTCCAGCATCCACAGACCGTGCCGCTCATCTTCGCGAATATGCAATTCCCAGTATCCCGACGATTCTTCGCTGAGGTTCAACCGTTGGGCCGCCATCATATAATCGGTGTAAATGGAAGGACCAACAATCTCAAAGTAGGTCAGCCCGCCGTTATAACGCAGGAAATAGCGCTTGCATTCGGTCAGCAAAAAGTTGTGGTTAATGCTGGCTAGCAGCTGCCAAGGAGCGAGGTCAAAATACCCTTCTGCTTTGGTGTTCAGGCTCATCTCGGCCATCATTTTGGCAAAAAAGGTAGAGTGCTTGCGGGCCAGGCGACCGTTGCCGTACTCTTCCATCAGGACACGGATCAACATGGCCTGAACTTCGTTACTCGCTCCCCCTAAAATGCGGGACATGCGGCTAGCTTCTACTAGGCCATCCAGAGAGGCAATCGCTAGCAGGCGTCGATACCCCTCTCGGTCTAGCTCTTCTCGCAGGAATCGTTTGTTTTCCGTGACAGGTGGGTTCAAGTCTGCCTCATACCAGTCGCGAAGGGTCTGCTCTACATTCTGTTGCTGGAGAGATTTGACATCTATCTGCCCGAGTTCCCAAGCTTGCCAGACCGACTCAATGCGATCGCGCACCCACTGCAAATATAGAGAGCGCTCGTTTTTGTAGTGAGATAAGTCGTCGTACCAAAAAAGATTGAGGCGATTAATTCGGTATAAGACGCGCTGTAAAAACAAATGGGCAGCGTCATCGCCAGGCTCAGAAGGATCTCCGTAAGCTAGGGGAATTGCCGCCGAAATGGCAACTTCTAGCTCCTGGGTACAGTCAGGAACTTGAGTGACTTGTTGATCAAGATTTTCCAGGCTGAGCAGCTTAATGAGCTGTTCTTCAGCGGCGGCAAAATTAAAATCTTCGACTATTGAGGAGCCATGTCTTTCGTTTTCTGTCCTCAAGTCGCGATTATTTATAACGGAAAACATGGATCTCCTTAGGAATGTCTTCTTGTAAATTAACTTTAACGATTAACTAAAAATAACTTATCCATCTCTAGGCAGAACCTTTACTTCATCTGTTTAGTTGCTCCTTGGGGCAACACAGAGGATTTTTCCGATACCGAATATTCTTTAAAGGAATGGGGTATTGCTCGTTCTCTACGTCACGGTTTTCAAGGCTGAGAAAATCTCAGCCTTGAAAACCGTGACAATTCACCTAAAGGTGCCTTTAGTGACCCAACTTTTACCGATAAAGTCTCACTATCCTTCCTTTGAAAGATAAAGGAAAGATAAGCGCCAAATGCCTCTTTAAGGCATCGTTTTTATCGATCGTCAGACTTTCTCAAAGTCCAGGATAAGGTTTTGCGAGGAGCCTCCATTAAAGCTTTAGTGAGCGCTTCGTTGGAGTCAAACTGAAGCTGCGATAGGTAAGAGGCATCAACCATAACCGTAAACTTGTCGCAGGAAAATGGCCAGGGCGTAACGCACAAATCGCCGGAATCCAGTTCATGAATGCTGTAGTGACTGCCGTCAGGACCATTGGTGATCTCAAGCTGTCGGCCGGCTGCGGGTATCTGGCGCTGAGACAAAATTAGCGATAGGCGATCGCACCATCGCATATAGGTATAGGCTTTTTCGGCGTCCTCTTTGGTAATTTCAAGCTCGGCCTGCCACTGGGCCTGGTGCTGGCGCTGCTCCTTCAGAAAGTTCGCCATTTCTGGGTCATCTTCTCCCTTAGCCTGGTTTAGAAAGCACAGGTGCATGGAGATCAGCATCGCTACCCAGCGGCCCTGATATAGGGCTTCATCGGCATGTTTTTTTAGTTTGTCGACGGGCGATTCTTGGTCGAGGGTGAAATCTAGTGGTGCTCCAGCCTCGGTTAGCTGATTGCCCTCCCACTCTTTTTCAAGGTGGTCGTGGTGGGCGATCGCGGCAATGGTTTCGTAGAGGCGATAGGTCTTTTTGCTGAAGTCCCAATAGCCCGCAATTTGGGCCGCTAAAAGTGCGTGAGCACGGTGATAAATAATTTCCCAGCCATCCGTTTGAAGATTGACGATCATAGAGCTTGGTTTCGAAAAATTAAAGTGAGTATGACTAGCGGCGCTGTGAGTGCTATGTAAAAAATAGCCAGGGCTAAGGTTTACCCATGCAACAGATATCCAGACGGAACGCTGTATAGTTAACTCCGTCTGGATACTGGTTTTGATGACTTGCTTTGCTAAAGCTAGAAACTAGCTGTTGGGCTGGTTAGGAGCAAGGCGATCTACAGTGTCAGCGGCCCCATTGACCATGCCGCGAGCGTTTTCACCAGCATTGTCGGCGGCGCGCTGGGTCGACTTACCAATATTTTTGGCAGCTTCCTTAGCCGACTGACGGACGTCTTTGGCGGCTTCCTTGACCGTCTGACCGGCGTCTTTGGCGGTTTCCTTAGCCGCCTGACCGAGGTCTTTGGCGGTTTCGCCGTACCGCTGAGGAATGGGCTTATCAATGTTTTCCTGAATCCGCTGCTCAGCTTGACGAATCATGCGATCGGCTTTGGCATCAGCCCCACTGGTATCCATGTCAGTATCTTTATGGGGATACATACCCTCGCTATCGGCTGTGGCTGGGTTGTTAGTGCTGCCAGAGCTGTTGCCAGGCACAGCGGCTTGGGTAGTGCCGCAAGCGGTTGTCGTCAGTACAACTAGGCCGGCTAAGAAGACAACTATCCACTGTCGTAAGGTGTTAGGGTTGAAAATGCGTTTTAGGGTTTGCATAAGTAATGCTCCTTTGAAGAACTAAATTTGAACAGTTTGTGATTTTTTAATGGAAAAGGCCGTCAATAAAATCTTCCTTGACCTTCAGCAGTGAGCCACAACGTGTTCCTTGCCGAGAGGTTGATTCAAGAGTTTTGTCTATGTAGCAAACGATTGGAAAGCTACAATTGGCACCCCTTGAAACTGTCTCCCAGATCAAGGAAGATTTGGCCTGTCCACAAATTTCAGCGAATCAAGCGGCCCTACATTTGGCTCTGTAGCGACTGCTTGCTCTCCTTGAATTGCATACCCAGCTGCTGCTGCTCTTCGCTCGACATATTCTTGCGAATGGCGGCAAACATGGTGCTTTCTTCTCCGCGGATGTGATGACCGAGCATGGCCTTGAGCTCCTTGAGCTTAGCCATAAACTGGTCGCCCGTCGAAGGCATGGCTTTGAGCTCGTTTAGCACGCTTTCCACTTCAACGGTCTCGTCATAAAGCTCTTGAGTGTCCTCGTTGCCATAAAACGGTTGCACAGCGGGGTAAACCACGGCTTCTTCGGCCTTGGCATGCACCATGAGGTCTTTATACAGCTGGCCAAACAATGCTTTGATTTGGTCTTCGTTGTCCGCGTTTCTGATTTCGCTGATCAGGGTTCTGGCCTTCTGGTGATCCATGAAGAGCAGATCTATGACGTCGGCGGACTCTTTGTCGGAGGTTTGCGTAACGGCGCTACCCACGATGCCGGTGGCAGCAGCAACTGCATCTTGCACCCGAGCCCACAAGCCCTGCTGGGGTTCTTGACCGGTGAGCTCTAGGGTCCCTAGATACTCAAGCATGCCCTTGAGTTGCTCTTGGTGGGCGCGGTTTTCAAAGTTGACAGTGTTGAGGGGGGCGATCGCCGCTTCGACATCTTGGCCAACGATCTGAGCCGCTTTGTGAACCACCAAACCCGACATCACCTGGCCATGCTTTAGCAGCTCGTGCTGGGCAATTTTTTCGTACATGCTCAGCCGAGAGCTTGAGAGCGTGTTTTTTGCCTGGCTGACAAATTCTTGCACGGTGGGCTTGGGCTCGGCTTGTATCCCGTACTGGGTAATAGCTGTTTCAACGATATCTAAGTTCTTTTGGTCATCTTCGAGCATGTCTTCTAGACGCCTGCGCAGGTGGTCATCGCTGCACTGGCTGAGAAACTCCTGCTCGCTATCAATAATTAAATTTTGAATAGCCTTGATGTCGGCTAGCTTTTCTGCGATCGCAGTGCGCTTTTGATCAGTAAGTGTGGCAGGCATTATGGAGGGGCTCCATCCGAGAAGTCGCTCACAGTCTAAGAGTTTTAATCCGGGGCGATATCTGCCGATAGGACTGATTAGATCTGAATTTTACTGGCGCCATCTATTCCCCTTGGCGCAGCTTCAGAGCTTCCCCAGGCGGAATAGGGACAATACAAATCCAGCCAGGAAAAAGTATTCTAGCGGCCACATTTACAGCAAAAGCCGCTCTTACCTCCTGTTTTGCGGAACTAGGAGCAGCTTTTGCTGCGATGTAAATCTGCGAGCTAGTGGGTTACCGACACCTGGCTGACATCGACCTCGCGGGTGCCGTCTAGATGTTTGGCAATATCCACAATGCGGTCTAAAGCCGCGCCGTCTACCGAGCCAGCCAAGCAGAGTGCGCTGCCGTGCTGGGTCAAAGTTAGTGTGTCAATAGAGGCTAGATCGGGCTGCTGGTCAAGGGTTTGAGCCAGCCGACGCACTAGCCCAAAAGAGTCGTATTCCCCTTCTAGGCCCATGCACTCCGGTGGCGGCGGCGGCGAGTGCATACCCGCTTTTTCTCTCAGTTCATCGTCGTAGGTGTTGGTGAGACCTGGGGTCATGGGGTTGTGCGATGAGGCCCCGTGGGCAGGGCTATCATCGCAGTGGTCAAAATCGATTTTGTTGTGCCAAGTCATAGTTCAAAAACAGGTTACTAAAGGATAGTTAAGGTACTGTAATTGATCTGCCTAGGCTTAATAATCGTTTGCGTCTGTAGCCCTGTCTCAACTTGTTTATCAATCAACACCAAACTCTTTGAATTGGAGTAATTGGGAACGCCCTAGCGACCTAAACTAGCCACAGACTTAAACCGATCTTTCAACCAGTTGCCGGCTTCTTTTAGGTTATAGGACAGGGGTTCTTGCACACTGAGAAACACCCGAGCACAGTTGCGCCCCGGCATGCCCGAAATCGAGCCGCCTGGGTGGGTGCCTGCCCCGGTCAAAAACAGCCCCTCAATTGGGGTTTGGTAGTTGGCCAGCTCAGGCAGCGGGCGGAAGAACACCATCTGGTCGAGGGTCATGTCGATGTGATAGTGGTTGCCCTTGCGCACCCCGATGCGTTGGGTTAGCTCAGCCGGGCTTTCGACCCGTCGAGCAATGATTGACTGCTTGAGGTTGGGGGTATAGTCGGCCAACTTGTCGAGCACGCGATCGGCGACCTTGTTCTTCAACTCATCCGTCCAACCAGTGCCGAATAGCCCGGTACCCTCAGCGCCTTTGACTTCGTAGGGGGCGAAAAACTCAATCCACAGGGTGTGCTGGCCTGGGGGTGCCATTGTTGGATCCATCACCGTGGGAACCACCACATACAGCGAGGGGTCGTGATCAGGAATTAATCCCTGCATGGGCATGGTATGGGCTGTTTCTACCTGATCCACCGTGTCGGCAATCAAAACAGAGCCAATCAGATACTCGTCTTGGTGATTGTAGGCCTCAAAGCGAGGCATTTCTGACAGGGCACAGTCAATTTTCAAAATGCCTTCATTGTTGTTGACAATGCGGCGATCTAACCGCTCGCTCAGTTCAGGAGCAAAGGACTGGGCATCGGCGGCGGGCACTAAGTCTTGAAAGACGCGCTGGGCATCAATATTTGAAATTACCCCTTTGTTGGCTCGGTACTCTTGCCCATCAGCCGTTCGCACTCCTTCAACCCGCCCTTCGGCGTTAATCAGAAGTCGCTCTACCGCTTGGTCGCAGAGAATGGTACCTCCGTGGTCTTCCACCATCCGCACCAAGGCGGTGACCAGGGCCCCTGTACCACCACGGGGGCGAGCCATGCCAGGGTTATGGCGCAGCCCCATCATCATGGAACCGATGGCAAGGGTTTTCTCAGAGGGTGGCCCGCCCAGCTCTGACGACAGTCGCGCCAGGGGAGCTTTAACCACTTCTGTATCAAACCACTCGTTGAGGATGTTTTCAGGACTGGTAAGCATGGTACGTACCAGATCCAGCGTTTTGTCTACGCCCCCTAAAATCGACAGCAGATCTTTGATGTTGTGCAGGCCGTAGTTGCCTAAGATGTCGACGATAGATTTTGGCGGTGCGTTAAATATAGGAGTAATTGCCTGGGTAAGCTTATCCCAGAAGGCCATATATTCTTTATATTGCGCCGCGTCTCTCTCGCTATAGCGAGCAATTTCAGCGCAGGTTTTGTCAATCGAGCGGTGGGCCAGAAATGCCCTGCCGTCAGCTTGGGGGCAATAGGTAATCGGGTCGCAAAAGAGATACTCTAACCCGTATTTCTCTAGCTCTAGCTCATCGACGACTGGCCCTAGATGGATGAACTCGTGGTCAATAGCGCAGAGGTTAAAACGAAAGCCAGGGGCTTCCTCTGGCAGGGCCTCTTCGGTGGTGGCAGCCCCACCGGGGATTGACCGTCGCTCTAGCAACAGGACACTGTAGCCCGCTTTCAATAGGTAACCAGCACAAACCAACCCGTTATGGCCTGCACCAATAAGAATGACATCAAACGTTTGCATAGGACGATCGCTCACAATGATGCCCTGATGGTAGATAATCTGTTCCCGAGAAACGACCTGTCGTGAGGAATAGATTCGCTGACAATAGCTCCTTATAGTCCTGCTTTAACCAATCTATGTTTTGGCGTCAAGATAGGTTTTGAACCATATCCTCCAGCAGAAGTATTATGCTGCTATTTCCCTACAGCGACCCCAGGATTGGTGAGTGATCCAGCCTGTCCGACCTAGATTTTACTTGTCAAAAACAAATAATTGCGTTATTTCAAAGCGTAGCGCTGGCCATAACACTAGGGTTATGAGAGGCTGAGCAAAGCTAGATTTGGATTTTATCTGGCTTACCGTCGCCACCTTGATAGCTGTTATTGATTGTCGTAGTCAAAGTAGCGACGGCTATGGATTGCTAAGAAAGATAATTGTTTGTCGCTACCAGAGATGCGATCGCCCCAGATTAGGACCAAAGTCTGAGTCTTCCACGGTGGTAAAAATACAATAAACCCCCTTCTCCACATAAATAGAAGAAGGGGGACTAGGCAGTTAACTAATTCGAAGCAAACGGAGCAGCTCTTTAGCTGGCCGACATTGTTTTCGTGAGGTGCTGGCGAATTTCTTGAATTTGCTCTGCCTCGGTCTGCTTAAGCCGATTAAACAGCTCAACGCATTCTTCAGAGTTGGCTTCGCGAGCATCTTGAATGTACTTGTCGTAGGCGTTTAGAGCCTCGGCTTTGCTTTGCATAACGGTCAGCCAGTCATATTCTAAATTGCTGACAACTTGCTGAGATTGGATTCCGGTAGTCATGGTAAATTACCTCCGAGTTCTTGTGTTCACTGTGACTTGATTCAGGGCTTGCTCCCTCTCTCAAAAGAGAGTTTGTGGTTGAGTCGATGGATTAACCTTGACGGGGGGAGTTAGCGGTAGGTAGATCGGTCGCTTCTGGATCAGAGCTGCTAGGCACATAGTCTTCGGCTTCGGAGGGTATCCCAGGCCCACCAGAGGCGTTGGGTCCTTCACCGGCAGCAGCGTTACGGGCTTCTTGCTGCATCAGTTCTGGGTTCTGATGAATAGCAGCGGTTCTAGCGCCTGGATTGTCGGCAACTTCCTCTAATAGTCGATTTTGTTCGCTTTCCTTGTCGTCAACATTTCCCATCAGTTCGCTTTCTTTATCGTTTGCCATGGGTTTTGCTCCTTAGGTAGTTGGCAATGTAGATCCGTGAATATGGCCAGCTGGGCCGTGTTTAGTCAGCCTGGTGCTGGCCTACGTAAATTACTTTCGTCGTCTACTTATACGGCGGCAGTAAAGGGCTTGAGAACAACCTTGATGCAGTTGTCTTCTTTGTCGCGAAAGATTTTGTAGGCGCGGGGAGCCTCTTCGAGGGGCAGGCGGTGAGTAATCAAGAAGGAGGGGTCAATGTCTCCCTTTTGCACCCGCTCTAGCAGCGGCTTGAGGTACTTGTGGACGTGGGTTTGGCCCGATCGCATCGTCAGCGCTTTGTTGACAAAGGCACCCATCGGCACTTTGTCGATAAACCCACCGTAGACGCCAGGAACCGAAATCTTGCCCCCCTTGCGACAGGCGGCGATCGCTTGCCGCAGCACCTGAGGGCGATCGCTTTCCAGACGTACTGCCTGTTTGACCGTGTCGTAGAGCGCCATGGGGCCAGTGCCGTGGGCCTCCATGCCGACGGAGTCGATGCAGCTGTCGGGTCCCCGACCGCCGGTCATTTCTTTCAGTGCTTCGCCAGGGTCGATCTCTTCGTAGTTGAGAATTTCTGCCCCCCCAGCCTGGGCTAGGGCCAAGCGCTCAGGCACGCGGTCGATGGCGATCACCCGCTCAGCGCCAAGCATAAAGGCGCTGCGAATGGCAAACTGGCCTACGGGGCCACAGCCCCAAACGGCTACTGTGTCGCCTGGCTGAATCTCGCAGTTTTCGGCCGCCATGTAGCCGGTGGGAAAGATGTCGGTGAGAAAAAGCACCTGCTCATCGGTGAGCCCATCGGGCACTTTTAGCGGGCCGACGTCGGCAAAGGGCACCCGCACATATTCGGCTTGGCCCCCGGCGTAGCCCCCCAGTAAGTGAGAGTAACCAAACAAACCCGCCGGCGAGTGGCCGTAAAATTTCTCGGCCATCCACGCGTTGGGGTTGGAGTTGTCGCACAGCGACCACAGATTTTGGTTACAGAAAAAGCAGCTGCCGCAGGAGATGGTAAAGGGCACCACCACGCGATCGCCCTGCTTGAGGTTAGTTACCCCTGGCCCGGTTTCAACCACTTCCCCCATGAACTCATGGCCCAGAATATCCCCCGACTGCATGGTGGGAATAAAGCCATCATAGAGGTGTAGATCAGACCCGCAGATTGCTGTAGAGGTGACTTTAATAATGGCGTCACGCGGGTTCAAAATTGTCGGGTCAGGCACAGTGTCTACCCGAACATCGTGGGTGCCATGCCAGCAAACTGCTTTCATCAAAATTCTCCTGGGGTGGTTGCGTTCGGCGGATCTTGGCCAACAGCCCTTAACAGTGCCGCCTCACCTGGGGGTTCGGGAATAGACATGCTTTGGGGGCTTGGCAAGTCAACAGGATTTAAATCCTAGTTGGGGTAGCGGTCTAGGGTTGGATTTTTCTCGGGCTGGACATTGCTACGGGGCGCATTAGCGGGCGACTTCTTTGAGGACCGCCCTGGCAACAGATTTTTGAGCCGGTCAACAAGGCCAACCTTTGACTCAGCAGGCGGCTGGACGTTTTTGCCCTGACGGTCGAGGGCAGTTAGGTCGACACCACCGGTAAAGTTTTCGTTGCTGATCGGGTTGTGGCTCGGACGCACGGCGCTAGTGCCACCGGCTCCGGTTTTGGACGCATCAGCCGCCTGGGCGCTGGGCATATAACCGACCGACCCTATCAAAAGGGCGATCGCTAGAGCAGTCAATGCTATCCGCCGACCGAGCTGAGCTTTCCTGACGGTGGCCTTAACGACTGAGACGAGAGAAGAAAAAGAGTAAAACAAAGAATTCATGGTACTAGGTCTAAAAACATTGGCAGTCAGCGTCAGGGTTAGGCTCCCTTGGGCTGACCTTCGGTGGTGGCGATTTCTCCGGTTTCCATCAGCTGCTTAAAGCGGCTGAGATCATCGCCAATCTGCTGTTCGGGTTCTTCGCCAAAGAGCTTGGCGATCGCAGCGGCCATAGCACCGCCCGGCAGCTCATATTCCATAACGACTTTGACCTCGGTGCCGCGATCGCCGGTAGCGGGCTGAAACCGCACAAACCCGGAGTGATTCACTTCGGCATCGTCGGTCGAGGTCCAGGCAATCAGGCGATCGGGCTGGTCATCTACAATCACCGCATCCCATTCGATGCTCTGGTCGAGGGGGGCGTTGACCACCCAGTGGGAATGCTGGGCGTCTTGAACCTGCACAGACTTGACATGACGCATAAACTGGGGCAGATTGTCGAACTGCCGCCAAAAGCTGTAGAGCTCTGATGCCGAACGATTGATTGTGACGGTTTTCTCAACCAAGATGGCCTTTTCGATGCCAACGGCTTCGCCAACCTGCTTGATCGTGCTTTTCTTTTGGACACCCTGGTAAGCTAAGCTGCCGCCGGCAGCCGCCATCAAGATCCCCCGCAGCGATCGCTGCTGCAAGCCGCCGAGAACCAAGGCGCCGCCGCTAATAATTGACGCCCACCGCTCTAACTTACTTGCCTCCGTATCTTTTGACGGTTGCGTGCTAACGGAATCTTCCACTTCGATAACCTCTGGGCAAAAACGCTGTTTCTGTGGGCTTGGTACCCGGCTCGCTCCACGGCTTAGGGCCGTGGGGCGAGTTGGGTTGGGAGCTAGACACTAGAGCTGAGAGGAGCGATCGGTGCTCAGCTCAGAGCCCTTGCCATCGCGTAGAAAGGCAGGGGTCTTCTTGTCGAAGTAGTTGTTGATGAAGGTGTTTACCGCCGATAGCACCAGCGGGCCTACCAAAAAGCCGATGATGCCGGAGATGTAGAAGCCGGGCACCACCAGAGAGGCCGCCCACAGGCAGAGGCCGTTGAGAATCAGCGAAAATGCCCCAAAGCTAACGGCGTTAATGGGCATGGTCACGGTTTGCAGCGCCGGCTTGAGAAAGGCGTTGACCAAACCGACCGAGACAGCCGCGATCGCCGCTGCGGTTAGGGTGCTGATGGTGACCCCAGGCACAACTAGATCTACAACTAGCAGGCTAAGGGCCGTTGCCAAGCCAGATAAAAGAATGCTCCACATGGTGTCATCTCCTGAAAAACTACAAGCTCTGCGTAAATGAAAATTTGCCGGATGAGGCTAAAGCGGCTAACAGCCTAAAATAGCCAGGGCAATTGCAAATGATCTAAAATTTGCTTCACTTAGTTTCACGGTAAAAACCAATGCGGGTATATGTGTCTACTATTCGATAGATAAGCCAAAAATATAAACTAATATTTTTCTGGGCGTGGGGTCTAACGACAATTTTGGCCGCGAAAAATTGAATAACTTTCCCAAATTTTTCGACCGACAACGAGAATTTTTCAACTATGGCAGCAGGTGAGGGCGCAATCGCAAAACTATACCTTTTGACGGAGTCACCTTATTGCTGTTGGAGGATATGTAACTTAGCAAAGTTCTATACACTGCTGGTCTAAGCTAGTGAAGCGCAGCCAGCAAAGTGCGATCGCTCTGCGCCTTCACCCATAAATTTTGATTGGAGTAAAATCTATGTCGATATCGTTAGAGATTGGAATGGCGGTGGTCGGTTTAGGGTTAGCCCTGATGCTGGTGCGTCTCCCCAAAGCTGGACAGTCTGGATTAATAGCCATGACTTGTTTGGCTATCATGCTGATCGGCTTCACCCAGCCCGCCTTCGCTGGTGCGGTTAATGGTGCTGCGCTGACCGACGAGCAAAAAGACCTCAACGAAACGCTTCAGTCCACGCCAGGCGACAGTCAATATCAGGGTATTGAATATGCCGATGTCAAAGGTACTCCCCTGGGCGATCAGGACATTACTGACCGAGTGGAGAGCAAGGTTCCTGACACCCTCAAAATTAGCGTCTCCAATGGCTCAGTACGGCTATCGGGTAAGGTAAAGAGCCGCGACACGGCACGAGCCATCATTGAAGATGTTAAGTCTATTCCTGGTGTACATGAGGTTTCTTACGATATAGGCCTCAAGGAAATCACTCAATAAGCAACAGATAGAGAACCTATTTAATCGGCGGCGCACCGCCGATTTTTTTGTGCCTAAGTCAACTAGAAACTTTATCATCCTCGTTTATTAATGCCCGAAAGCCGAAAATTCCGTCCAACAACGTATACAGTAAATATAAAAGTATATGAAGCAGCTTAAAGAATTTCAGTCACAGACATAATTTGAGAGCAATCGATGCCCAGTGAAGTCAAACCTTTAAGCATAAACTCTACCTACGTTGTGTTGGATGGTAGCGGCAATGCTGTGCCGGTGTCGGTAAGCGACACCTTTTATGAAGAACTAAACCGCACCTTTGGAGACTTTAAAGACAAACGGCTTGTCTCTCAATACAGCTTTGCTCATGACTGGGGCACTTGGGAGATGCATCCCATTGGGGAAGAGTTTGTGTGCCTGATCTCGGGCCAGCTTGACCTTATCCTAGAGCAGAACGGTGTTGAAAATAAGCTATCCCTAGAAACCCCTGGCTCCTATGTGATTGTGCCCAAAGGCATCTGGCACACGGCTAAAGTTCACCAGCCCAGCACTGTGTTGTTTATTACGCCCGGCGAAGGAACTCAAAACCGACCTGTTTAGAATGCAAGCGATCGCCGCAAAAACAGCCCTCTTAGTTGATCCGTAGCTGGATGGTTAAGTTTGAATCTGCCAATCGCTGAAAAGATGAACCGCAAACCTAGTGATGAAACGCAGTACTCAACGCTGGAGCGTGAGGGCTGCTGTCAATAGCAGCCCTCACGCAGCTTTTCCTAAAAGGTTAGGCAGGGCGATCGCAATTAATCAACCATGGCGTGCCAAACTGATCGACTACCATACCAAACCGGGCCGCCCAAAAGGTTTCCTGAATGGGCATCTTAATAGTGCCGTTTTCGGCCAAGGCTGCAAAGACATGCTCAGCCTTGTCTGGATCTTCAATGGCAATTAAGACAGAGGTGCCTTTAGGCTCTTCAAAGTATTCCGGCATGCTGTCGGCCCCCATGAGTTCTTGATCGCCTAAGATCAGCTGAGAATGCATTATTTTGTCACGCCACTCTTCAGGCACTTGGTCAGCCATCGGCGATTCTCCGTAGGTCATCTTGTCGCCAACTTTGCCGCCTAAGACCTGTGCATAGTACGCAAATGCAGCCTCGCAATTGCCATTGAAGCTGAGGTAAGAATATAGTTTCATAGCGCCCTCCTGAGCTAAAGAATTAGGGAACGAGCGAAGCTAGATTTTGTAGTCGAGGTGTCAAAGATCCAGCAGTACAAAAGACCGATGGTGCGTAATGCACTGCTGAGACAAGGTTGGTGTGTCATACGAGTCGATGACACACCCGATAAACATCTACTGAGGGACAGCGCCAGGTTCCATATACATCAGCTCCCAAATATGGCCGTCTAGATCTTGAAAGCCGTGAGCATACATAAACCCATAGTCTTGGGGGTCGTTATAGGTCGAGCCCCCGCCACTAACGGCTTTGCTTACCAGGCTATCAACCTCTTCGCGGCGATCGCAGGATAGGCACACTAAAACCTCGGTGTTTTGAGTTGCATCGCAGATAGCCTTAGGCGTAAAGGTTTTGAACTTGTCTTCGGTCAGCAGCATGACAAAAATATCGTCGCTGACAATCATGCAGGTAGCGGTTTCGTCGGTAAACTCAGGATTGAACTCAAAGCCGAGCTGGCCAAAGAACTCAACCGACTGGTCAAGATTTTTAACTGGCAGGTTGACAAAAATTTTGCGGCTCATGGTGGGTTTCCTTGATAATTTTGGGGGCTTAAATCGTTAACTGTCTCTAGCGTCAAGCGGGGCGATGACAAACCTACCCAACGCAACCCGCAGCCGGGTTAAATGGCAATGAGCAGTGCTCATGCACAATCTGCCATTCACCCTGTCGCTTTTGGTAGCCCGCAGTAACGCGCATCCACATATCTACCGCTGGATGACTGGGCTCAATGCCGGTAAAGCGAAACACCCAGTGGGCAAAGGCTAGATCGCCGTTGACGATAACGCGGAGATCTTTAGTTTCCATCCCTGAGGTTTCTGGCATGCAGGGCATACAGGCTTCCCACATGGCGCGAATAGCAGCGCTGCCCTTGAGCTGAAGCGGTGGCTGCACATCAAAGAGAACGGCCTCTGGGCTATAGCGCGCCATAATTTGGTCAAGGTTTTTGGCGGTGATGGCTTTGGATTGGTCGGCAATCAGCTGGCGAACTTGAGCTTCGTCACGAGTAATAGTGTTAGTACTAGTCATGGGATGTCTCCGAATATAGGTTGGAATGCAGGAGCCAACTAAACCGGCTGGCTCCCTGCTTCATCAACTAGTCGAATAGAAGGCGGTGAGATCGACAGGTAGCACTACCCATTTAAGAAAAAACCGCAAAAATCTGCCTCTACTGGCCAGATGGCAAGCCAGTCAGTTCGACAATGGGGCGAATTTCGACGGTGCCTTTGTGCACAGAGGGAATGCGGCCCGCGATCGCGATCGCATCATCCAAATCTTCCGCCTCAATCAGAAAATAACCGCCGAGCTGTTCTCGGGTTTCGGCAAAGGGGCCGTCGGTCACCAGGCGTTTGCCGTCGCGCACCCGCACGCTGGTAGCTGTGGCCACCGATTGCAGGGGTGACGCGCCCAAATACTGACCGCTGGCGTGGAGGTCTTGAGTGAGTTTGACCGAATCTTGGTAGCAGCGCTCCTGTTCACCCTCACTCCAGACATTTTCGTCGCTGTAAATCAGCAGCATATATTTCATGGCTTAGCTCCCAAAGTTGACGGCTTCCAATTGGCGGCGTTGCTTAACACGAGTATGATTTGCCTCCCGCCCCCAACTCTGGGGGACTTGGAAACTCTGTTTCCCCCCAAGAATTGGGGGGCAGGAGGCCATGCAGAGTCTAAAGGTTTTGCCGGTTCAATTCCCTGATTCAGGAACGCCCAATCGACTACTGGCGCCAGTAGTGGGCCGTCATAAACTGATGCCAACTCCCGTCGCCTGTGAGAATCTGTGATGTCATAATCCGGTGGTCGTCGCTGACAAATTCAATGATGTCTTTGTACGGAGCCATCGAGTTTTGACTAAAATCAGGCCCTTCAGTTTCTAGGGTTAGCGTCTGTTTCGCCTCATCTAGAGAGCCGCTGTAAACCCACATGTGGGTCATCATAGAACCGACAAAGGTACCGGTATAGCGCTGAGCTTCGGGATTGTAGCCCAGGGTCATCAGGGTGGTGCCGGTTCCACCATCGGGCATTTCGCCTTCGCCTTCGGCCACAACCCAAATCCCGCCCAGGCTGCGAACCACCTCTGTACCACGAGTCTTTGACGGGGGCTGATCTGGCCCCATGCTGCACTCACATTCGCTAACCCATTTGCCAACCAGCCGGTCGAGCCACTGGTGTTCTGCCTGCGGTTCAATGTGCATAATGTCCCTCCAATTTTTTCTGTACAAGGTTGAAGTAGCTAGCGGGTTGGAAGTAGGTTTGGGCAAACTGGCGTCGACCTTGTCCCTACCCGCTGGTCGAAGGCGTTAGCCATAGGTCGGTCGCTGCGGCCAGCCCACAGGAGAATCTTCAAAGTCTTGCTGCCGACCGTAGGGGGTGAGGTCGAGCAGGCTGTAAGCATCGGTCAGGCCTTCGCAGCCGCGAGCATAGGTCGAGTAGGTGTGAAAGACCTCGTCGTCGATGCGAAAGAACACGCTCATGCCGTGGCTTTCGCCCTGCATAAAGTGCTGATCTAAGTTACTCGCCAGCTCCTCCTGGTCGCGGTAGTTATACTGCACCGGGGCCACCGCTGCATCTAGCGTGACGTGAAAATCGTAGTTAAAGTCGCTGGCAAAGGAAGAAAACCAGGGCAGAGTCCAACGTTGGCGGGCTTTGTATTGCTCAAGCTTGGTCAGCGGAGCGCGGGATACGAGCACGAAAGTGGTGTCGCGATCGCCCAGCAAACTCAGATCGCCTATTGCATTGACCAGGCCAGTACAGCCTGAGCAGCCGTTCTCCCACTCGGGGTCAAACATAAAGTGGTAGACCAGCAGCTGGTGGCGGCCCTCAAATAGATCGAGCAGGCTGGTCTCACCCTCAGACCCTTCAAATTTGTAGGTTTTCTCTAGCTTGACCATGGGCAGGCGGCGACGCTTGGCATTGACGCGATCGCGCTGTTTAGTCAGGGCTTTTTCGTCTGCTAAAAGCGCTTTTCGTTCCGCCAGCCAGGTGTCGGTCGACACCACGGGCGGATGGGCAAAAGTAGTGATAGTCATGGTAATTTCTCCTTGAGTGTTTAATCGAGAATTTCCAGTTGGTGGGTTGGGTAGAGCGTTAGCGAAACCCAACAACGGTGGGCTTTGTTGGGTTGCACTGCGTTTCACCCAACCTACGCAATTCCTGATTTGCGCTCAGTGCAGGTTGGTCTGAAGGGTTTTGCTTTGGTTAACCTGGGCGTTGATCTCCTCATCCGCTGGGCGAATCTCAAAGGGACCATTGCGCACTCCGGGATGGTGCGACATCAGCTGAATGGCATGGTTAAGATCGCGGGCCTCCAGCATCAAGATGCCGCCGATCTGCTCCTTGGTTTCCGCAAAAGGGCCATCGGTAACGACAACTTGCCCATTCTGGTATCGCAGTGTCGCCGCATTGCGAACGCTTTGCAGCGCTTCTCCACCGATAAAGTGGCCGCCCCTCCGTAGTTCGTCATCGTAGGCAAAACAGTCGGCCATTAGATCCGCCTGCTCGGTTTCAGAAAGCTCATCCCACTGCGTTTCGTCGAAATAGCCTAGACAGATAAATTTCATGATTGCCTCCAAAATTTAGGTCTGGGGTCAAAGCCTGTCTGCGTTTCCCGTTTTGTGGGGTTGCGTCGCCTGCACCCCTGGGTTGGCAGCAAGGTGATTGACTGTGGATTTGGCCTGAACTTGTCACCTTTGTGGATTAGTCGTTTGGCTGGAGGGCAGATCGACAGGAGCGCAAAAGTTTTTTCTAATTTTTTTTGGAATGCTCGACTACGGAGCTAAATCAACCATTGAACGGAGGGCTTAAGGACCGAAAACCAAGGTTAGACGAATTTCTGCCCCTAGCAATCAAACCAGTTCGCGCAGGCGACTTTCGAGAAACCGGCGCTCGGGTTCTTGCTTGACTAGAGCGAGCGCTCGTTGATAAGACGCCTTAGCTTCAGCGGTTTCTCCCAACTGGCGGCACAGATCCGCTCGGGCCGCATGGGCCAGGTGGTAGTGGGCTAGATCGCCCTCGGCGAGAATCTCATCTAGCAGTTGGAGGCCCGCCTGGGGGCCATCGCGCATCGCCACGGCCACCGCTCGATTGAGATGAACGACGGGAGTGGGTTCGATCTGGGCCAGCAGGCTATACAGCCCGACAATCTGGGCCCAGTCCGTTGCGGCTGGGTCGGGAGCTTCGGCATGGACAGCGGCGATCGCCGCCTGAATCCCATACGGCCCCACTGGCCCTGCCGACAGAGCTTGCTGCACCAGCGATCGCCCCTCGGCAATCTGCTCCTGGTTCCACAGGGCGCGATTTTGATCGCTTAAGAGAATCAGCTCGCCCGTGGTGGAGGTGCGGGCCTGACGCCGCGACTCTTGCAGCAGCATCAATGCCAGCAGCCCCATCACCTCGGGGTCGGGCAGCAGTTCTAGCACCAGTCGCCCTAGCCGAATTGCTTCGCCCGAGAGATCGGCCCGCGTCAGCGATGGGCCAGAGGAGGCCGCATATCCCTCGTTAAACACCAGATAGATCACCTGGAGTACGGTGTCTAAGCGATCGGGCAAGTCTTCCAGGGCGGGCACCTGATAGGGAATTCTCGCCGCGCGGATCTTGGCCTTGGCCCGCACAATGCGCTGGGCCAGAGTCGGTGGGGCCAGCAAAAAAGCACTAGCAATTTCCTCGGTCTTGAGGCCGCAGACCTCTCTCAGGGTGAGGGCTACCTGGGCCTCCTGGGGCAGGGCCGGGTGGCAGCAGGTAAAAATCAGCCGTAGGCGATCGTCCCCGACATCTTCATCATTGGGCAGGTCGGCCTGGGCATCGATCTGCTGGGCCAGCTCGGCTAACGACGCGTCAAAACGGGTGCGGCGACGCAGGCGATCGATCGCCCTAAATCGACCCACCGACACCAGCCACGGCCTTGGTTTAGCCGGCATCCCATCCCGTGGCCACTGCTCCATGGCCACGGCAAAGGCGTCGTGCAGCGCCTCTTCGGCCAGGTCAAAATCTCCCAGCAGGCGAATCAGCGTGGCAAAAACCCGACGCGACTCAGCCCGGTAGATGGCGTCTACTTGCCGCTGCATCTGGAGGGGTTCGTTCATGGTTAGCGTTCCTGCCAGCAAAGTCGGTCGCCCAAATTCATTTTAATATAGTGCAATTGTACTTTCGCCTAACCAATGCACTCACCAATGCAGCCGCTTCAAAAGTGATTAAACCTAGAATGAGTTTAATTTGAAAATGTTTTGAAATTGAGTTATGCTCCAAACATGAATTTTAGGATGATCTTTGTAGCCGCCGCTTTCCTGATGAGCTAGGCGACCCGCAATGCAAATAGCTAGATGATCAACGTCAATCCTCAGTAGGGCTAGCCAAATCCCCGCAGTCTCTTCCTAAGGGCATCTGTATGTTGGATTTCTCATAAATCCTTAAATAGGAGTCATTCAATGTTGAGACAGCTGGATAGTTTAGGGGGTCTTGCAGACCTGCCGGTGGCTGCTCGGTTGCAGGGCCTTTCGTTAGAGCAGTTGCAGCGGCTGCCGGTGTCTGGATCTAGTCATTTTGGGCGGCGCGGCTATTTGCCCGCCGCCAGCGATCGCCTCTGGCTGCTCAAGGCAGGGGCGGTGCGCACCCTAACCTACCTGGAAGATGGCACCGCGATCGCCCTCGGCCTTTGGAGCGCAGGCGATATTGTGGGGAAGTTTCTCTCTAACGCGGAGCCCTACCTGATTGAAGCCCTCAACGATGTCGAGGCGGTTTGCATTTCTCTCTCTGACTGGCAGCCGCCGGTGGACGTGATCACTAGCTACCTAAAGCATGCTGAAGCGCTAATGGTGGTGCGCACCCACCGCCGAGCTGAGGCTGTTTTGCTCGGGCTGTTACAGTGGCTGGCCAACCGCTTTGGGCTACAGCTTGAGCGCGGTTGCCTCATTGACCTCAAAATTACCCACCAAGACTTGGCCGACTTTAGCGGCCTCAGCCGGGTGACGGTGACTCGTCTGCTGCGCCAGTTTGAAGAGCAGGGGCTGATTTATCGGCGATCGCGCCAGCTCATCCTGGCCGAATCTAGCGACCACTGGCACTACGAAATTTAGCCAAAACCAGGGTGAGAATGTAGCCAACGAGCCTGGTATGACTGTGCTCATCAGATTTTGCATACCAGCTTTGCTGTCTGTCCAAACTTTTTACCGCGTTAATGACTCAGCCATCCCAAGCCGTTGACACTCCAACCACGGGCGATCGCCCCCAGAGCACCAGCGCGCCTGCTCCCAGTCCAGCCCCGCCTTCAAAATCCAGCTCTCGCGCCCGCGATCACATGGCCAACGAGCGCACCTACCTGGCTTGGATGCGTACTGCGATCGCCCTGATTGGCTTCGGCGTTTTGATTGCTCGTCTGCGTTACCTGGTCTCGCCCGATGTGCCGGGCACCGGTCAGGGCTGGATGGTAGGGCTAGGTCTATGTTCCATTGGCCTGATCACCGTGTTGCTGTCAACCTGGCACTACTTTGCAGTACTTGACGCCATTGAGAGCAACACCTACGAACCCAACAGCCGCTGGGTGATTCTCTTTAGTCTGGTGGTCACGCTGCTGGGGGCAGGGGTGCTATACGTGCTGTTTTCAGCTCCAGCAACAGTGAAAGGATTCACCGTTTAGAAAGAAAACTTTGAGGGTTTAGTTTTGTAGAGCCTTAGACAGGCGGTCGAAAGACACGGGTCAGGTGGGGTGTTACGCTCACATATGGCCCATCAGCGCTCCAACGCCAGCATGCTCGACCTGTTGCTCATGACCAGCTTAGGATTTTTAGGCAGTTTTGGCCACTGCCTGGGTATGTGCGGTCCCATCACCGTGGCCTTCTCGCTATCTCAGCCTGCTAGCGATCGCGATCGCTGGCAGCAGGTTGGGTTTCACCTGCTGCTCAACCTGGGGCGGTTAGTTAGCTACGCCCTAGTGGGCCTCATGATTGGAGCGCTGGGGTCGGTGCTGGTGGCCAGCGGGCAAATGGCTGGCATCGGCAGCCCCCTGCGGCGGGGGGTAGCCCTGGTGACCGGGCTGCTGCTGATCTGGTTTGGCCTAGCGCAAATCAGCCCTGGCCAGGTGCCCCAAGTGCCGCTGCTCAACCCCATGGCCCAGGCGAGCTGGCACAGTCGGCTGAGTCGCGCCATGCAGGCCCTTTCCCTCAATCCCCAGCGGTGGACGCCGCTGCTGCTGGGGTTAGCCTGGGGGCTAATGCCCTGCGGATTTTTGTATGCAGCGCAGCTGAAGGCAGCAGAGACCACCAACCTCTGGCGGGGCGGAGCCACCATGCTAGCTTTTGGGGTAGGCACCCTGCCGATGATGCTTGGCGTCGGGGTATCGACAGCCTGGGTTAGCGGCGATCGTCGGGGGCAGCTGTTTCGCCTAGGCGGTTGGATTACTCTCCTGATTGGCCTACTGACCTTGCTCCGGAGCAGCGACATGATCGACTTCACCGGCCATGGGGCGCTGGTGTTGCTGCTGCTGGCGCTGATCGCTCGCCCCCTCAGCCGTCTCTGGCCAGCTCTGCTCGTCTATCGTCGCACCCTGGGGGTAGGGGCCTTTGTGCTTTCTGTGGCCCATGTCGCCCATATCGTCACCATGGGGTGGAACCCAGCCGCTTTGCCGTTTCTCTTGCCAAGCCTGCAAGTGGGTGGCTGGGCGGGCATTGTCGCCTTTGGGCTGATGGTGCCCCTGGCCCTAACCAGCTTTAATCGGGCGCAAACTTGCCTGGGCCACCACTGGCGACGGCTCCATCTGCTCAGCATCCCCATTTTTGGGTTAGCCGTGACCCATACGCTGCTTTTGGGGTCGAGCTATTTGGGTGGGTTCGAGCACTCTACCCGTCACTGGGTGGCAGCCGTGGCCTTGGCGGGGCTGGCGTTACTGGCGCTGCTGTTGCGCTGGCGGCGGATTTGGTCGCTGCTGTCTTTGGAGAACTACTATGCGCCTGCCAAGTCTTAGCCTGATGGCAGGGCTGCTGCTCGGCAGCCTGACCGTGCTACCTGCCCAAGCCCACAAGACCGAAGTGTCGGGCGATGTCGCGGGCACCTGGCACCTTGAACCCAACCACAGCCCCAAAGCCGGAGAACCAGCGCGAGTCTGGGTAGCCCTCACCCAGCAGGGTGGACAGGTGATTCCTTTAGAGCAGTGTGACTGCACTCTTGCCGTCTATGCCACCAACCAGCCCGGTGCCACTCCGGTTGTGCAACCCACCCTGCAAGCCATGTCGCCCGAGCGATTTCAAAATATTCCTGGGGCCGAGATCACATTTCCTAACCTGGGGGAATATCGCATAGTGCTCACCGGTCGCCCCAGAGCCGAAGCCACCTTTGCCCCCTTTGAACTCAGCTACACCACCGTTGTCGCCGGGGGTAGCCGTAACCCCCCAGCCCCCGACCAGGAGGCTACGCCTGAGGTGAGGCGTTCCCCTGCCTGGATTGTGGGCGGAGGGATGATCGTTGCGATCGCAGCTCTAGCAGCAGTATTCAACCAAAGAAAATCGCCGCGCTGAGCGCTTAGAGGTGAGGGTGAATGACCCATGCCCTGCCATTGGCAAAGATGCTTTATCACCGCCCCAAGAGCCGCGCTTTGGTGGTGTTGTGCAGATAAATCAGCAGCAGGCTACTCAGCAGCAGCGGCGCAATTAGGGCGATTACAAAATAGCCGCGACCGTGACTCCATCGGTTTTTTAGGGGTTTAAGCAGAGGGTAGCTGGGTAAGGAGCAGGCTGGGTAGGGGGGCTGGGTTGCAGCCCGGTTGAGCGAGAAGGAAGTCATGGCAAAAAGCAGAGAGAAAAGAGAACAACGGAAAACTTGGCTAGGAACTCGGAGACAGACTTGAGCTCAAGGGCTAAGCCGATCACTAGGGTTCCCCGTCTTGGCGTCAGGGTTTGCTGTGCCCCGCAGTAGAACGCTGGATTGTGGGCGAGGAAAATTGAACTCACCATGGCGCTGCCTAGTAATGCCAGCCGTCGCTCTCGGGGTTGCCTTTGCCCCAAATGGTGAGGGGAGGCCGACGACAGCGGTAATGGCACCCTTTGGGAACACTATATTTACTTGCCAATTACAGCAGTAACTTAACTAGAGCCGACCCAGCCTAGACAACTCACTAAATCACCCCCAGTTGAGGCAAACGATGAAATCAATAGCCGTCACGAAACATGCTTTCGCTTTAGCTTTCTTGTTACCCGGAATTGGCATGCTGGCAGCTACACTCTTTACGTACAAGAATACTAGTACGTTTCTTAACGATGCCATTAGAACAGAAGGGACGGTGATAGAGCTTATTCAGTCTCGATCAGATGATTCAATTATGTATTACCCAGTTGTGGTTTTTGCCAACCAAGACGGCGAAGAAATTGAGTTCACCTCGCTGTCAGGCTCTAACCCACCAAGCTACTCGACCGGACAAGCAATAGAAATTTTTTATCTACCAGCTGAACCGCAGAGGGCAGAGATTAATGACTTTTTTTCGCTATGGGGTATGCCAGCTATTTTTGGCGGGCTGGGTAGCATATTCTCTGCAATTGGCGCTGGCATGATTGTTGTGCCTATGCTTAAAGAAGGTGAAGAAAAGCGTCTGAAGCAGGAAGGAACATCCATTGAAACTGATTTTAAGAGCGTAGAAGTCAACACCGCGTATTCAGTTAATGGTAAGCATCCCTTCCAGGTTATAACGCAATGGCAGAACCCATCTACTACAGAAATCCACGTATTTGAGAGCAATAACCTATGGTATGACCCGACCGATTTTATGACGAGAAAGCAAATTACCGTCTTTATCGAGAAAGAAAATCCTAAGAAATATTTTGTTGATCTTTCGTTTCTGCCTAAGTTAGCTGAGTAGCCCAGCATAGCTCAAATCAATCAATGGGAAGACCTGGGCGATCGCCAGTAGGTCTACTATTGGCTGGCAAAAGCAACGTAGTATAACAACATGATGGAGCGGACAGTTAAAACCGTTTCATCTAGCTTTAAGGTCTTATCTGCTATCGCTTATCGTTACGGTTAGCAGTCATTGTGCGCGCCACCATAGTCTCAGCAATCCTCTTTCTCTGGCATCACTAGCAGCGGCGAATACACTATGGGAAGCGGATTAGTGCTGTCCGTTATAACTATTCCGATCGTTTGATTTTGGAGGAGACGCAGCATGGATCAATTCACCGGCGGTTGCCTGTGCGGCAACGTCCGAATTGTGGCAACGGGACGCCCATACCGAGTTGGCCTTTGTCACTGCCTCGACTGCCGCAAGCATCATGGGGCTCTTTTTCACGCTTCCGCGATTTTCCCTCAAGAGGCGGTGGCGATCGCTGGCGAAACCCGCGACTACGGCGGGCGGTTTTTCTGCCCTCGCTGCGGCTCGTCTGTTTTCGCCCGCACCGCAGACGAAATCGAAGTGTACCTAGGCTCCCTAGATGCCCCTAACCAACTAACACCAACCTACGAAAACTGGATTATCCGTCGTGAGTCTTGGTTGCCGCCATTTCCGCTCACGAGACAATATGAGTGCGATCGCGACCCCACAAGCCGCTTTGAGGAGTAGGTCGGACAATTCAATTTCCATCGCCAAAGGGCAAAGCGCGACCGCTGTAAAAATAGTGTCTGCCCTAGCAGTTTTGAATGGGCCGTCCCTTGGCTTAAGTCTTTAATCCTGGCAGCAGCGGTAGCCAGCGATACATGGCCTGGTGCAGACTCAGCGCCCAGGCGATCGCCAGCAGCCAGCCCCCTAAAATATCGCTGGGAAAATGCACTCCCAGATAAACCCGACTAGCCCCAACGCAGAGCACAAACAGACCGCCCAACCCCAACAGCCAGGGGCGCTTAGGGCTATCCCAGTTGAGCAAAATTAGGGCCAGCACAAAGGCCATCGAATAGGTCGCGTGGCCGCTCGGAAAGCTAAAGTCGGCGTGGGGCGGAATGCCTTCCCATAAGGCAGGGCGCACCCGGTGCCAGAGCAGCTTAGCGACTTGGTTAAGCCCAGCGCTGCCCGCCATTACAAAGGCCAAATAGCTGGCCGGTTGCCAGCGACGCCGCCAGAGGCCCAGGGCCATCAGCCCCAGGGAGGCGGGCAGCACGCCCCAAAACGTGCCTAGGTCGGTGGCGATCGCCACGTCTCGATTCAACGCTGGGGTGGCGTAGCGGTGCAGGTGCAGCAAAAAGGCTGCATCCCAGGCGGGCAGAGTCGGGTAAGCCGCCACCAGTAGCCCCAGGCCAATCAAAATCATCAGGGCCGACAGCGGTAAAATGACTCCCAGCCAGAGCGGGCTAGGGGCTGAGGAGCGAGCAGACTGTTCCATTTGACTAGAGACTAACTTAGGTTGAAATCCAGGTCATGAGCCAGCCGGGCAGCACAGCATCGAGCTGGGTGAGCAGATCACCTGTGAGAAAATCGGGCACATCGAGGATGTGCAGTTGCAGCAGCACCACAATTGCCAGGGCATACACCGTAGATGTGATCAAGCCGTTGCGCAGCGAATGACCAGTGGTGCCCGGCTCTTGTTTTTGCAGCGCGGTAACCGCCCCCTGCTGCATGAGCACAAAGCCGACAACGTTCGTCAGCCAATAGCCTAGCCCGGTCATGGGCACCAGGGCATCGGGGAACGGGCGGCTGGCCAGGTAGCCAAAGCCCAGGGCCAGGGGTAGATTAATGACCAAATCATTCCACCAGCACAGGGGTGAGAGCAGATAGCCAACCACCACCAGGCTACCGCCCCACAGCCGTCGCAGCCAGGGGGCGGCCGACTTGGCATTCACCTCAGGGGCGCTGTCGGCGGGGGCGTAGTCAGCAGTATCTAACTCAGTATCGGGCTGAAGGAGTGACAAGGGGTTCATCTTAACTACGGGAATTAACGCTACGCAGGGGGATTGCAAAACCGCGAGGTAGCCACCAATCGCCCGAGAACATCACCACCATTAGCAGCAAGCCCAAGCCAAAATCCACTAGCTCTAGGTAGATAGATACCAGGGTGGACACCGGAGAAGAAAGATACCCTCATCCAGATCACCAGCATCAAGGGGAAAGCCCCAGCTCGCCAGTGCAACCCTAGAACGGACCTGCGATCGCCACATCAACCCTAGCAAATCCGCGCAAACCCTAAAAACATACTGGATTACCGGTATTTCTCTCAAAAGCTCTGCCCCGTTTTATAACGCTTTTAATGTTTTTGAGATTTAACCACAACCACCGGCAGCAGACTGGTCTCTAGCACCGCCTGGGAAACTGACCCCGTCAGCACGTTGTCTAGGGGGCGATCGCCGCGCTTGCCCACCACAACCTCAGCCGCGCCATACTCCTGAGCCGCTCGCGCAATCTCCTTGGACACCGAGCCTGACGTGGTGATAAACCGATGGCGAATATCGGCTAAACACTGCTTCGTCCGCTGGCGCAGCTCCTCAACCCCCGCCGGATCGTCCCCTCTCACCACATGCAGCACGACAACCTCAGCGTCACTGCGGCGAGCGAGTTCGGCAGCTTTGGTCAGCACCCCTGTCGCCAGCGGGGATGTATCCACCGCTGCCAGCAAGACAATATCGCGAGCCACCGTTACCTTTGTCGGGTCAACCTCACCACGCTCTAGCAGCTTTGGCGCAAAGGTGGGAATCGCCCAGGCCCCCAAGGGAGCCGTTACCAAAATCGAGAGAGCTGACAGCGCCAAAATAATTTCGCCGCCCTCGATGCCCTGAGCCAGCGGAATCGCGCCGATCGCTGCTTGTACCGTGGCCTTGGCCGAGTTGCCGGGCAGCAAAAACAGCCGCTCTTGCCAAGTCCAGTTGCTGCCCACCGTAGACAGATACCAGCCCAGCGATCGCCCCACCAGCGTGCCAATTGCCAGCACCAGCAGGCCGACTAACAGCGTATCCCCCAGCACGCTGAGCTGAATACTTGCCCCCAGTAGCACAAATAGAACAATCTGAGCGATCGTCCACAGGCTGTCGAAGCCGCCCCGCAGCCGTCGCGCCAGCGGGGCATCTAGCTCGATCAGAAAAAAACCAGCGGTCATCACCGCCAAATAGCCCGAAAACACCGGAAAATCTTCGGCCACTACCACCAGCAGCAGGGCAAAGCTGGCTGCCACCAGGGCATCTTGCACCGCATTTTGAGTCCAGTTTTGCCAGGCCAGCAGCGACACCAGCAGATGGGCCGTCAACCACCCCAGCAATATTCCTAGGGAAATCTGAGCCACAATTTGCAGCGGTAGCAGTTGCAGCGGACTCAGGGTCAGCACCCCCGGTAAAGTCAGCCCATCAACGGCACTCTGACCCAAAAACGCCAACAGTAGGCTAAACACCAGCAGCAACAACACGTCCGAGAGAGCACTGCCCGTCAAAATCGCGTCGGGGATGCCTTTTTTAACCCCCCAACCCAAGCTTTTGAGCCGCAGCATCCCCGGCACAATGACGGCGGGTGACTCGGCCCCCAGCACGCAGCCCAACAGTAGCCCGGTGGCCAAATCAAACTGAAATAGGCCCATAGCGGCCAAGGCAATGGCGATCGCCTCACAGGCAGCGGGCAAAAACCCCAGCCGCAGCGCCACCGACCCCTGCTGAGCTAGCTTTTCGCGATCGAGGCCCAGCCCAGCCTTCATCAAAATCACCATGACAGCAATAGTGCGCAACCCGTCGGCCGCCGCCAACACCCCTGGGCTAATCACATTGCCCACCTGAGGGCCAAGCACAATACCCACCAGCACCATGCCTACCAGAGCAGGGGCCTTCAGCCGTCGAGCGATCTGCCCGACAAAAAAGCCCATCAATAAAATCCAAATCATGCTTTCTAACATGTCGCCACGCCAAAGTTGAATCGGTTGCGCGGCCTGTAGCAGTAGTTAGAAGACTCCAAAGCCCCTACCCTTCCGCCCCAAGCCGGAATAAGTAGGAGCCATCAGCCCTTACGCGATCAAACCTGACTCACGCTGGGCGGTTTTGGCGAGCTCCATCGCCGTTTTTAGCGTTATACCAGATTGAAGGGGGTTATAGCTAAGGGCTAACCTCAGATTTCAACCCATCTTTCTGCATGAAGGTGCAGATATATTCACCTTTTGCAAGTATTAATATACATTGGCCAACTCATGTTAACTGTGTCGTTCTAAAGAAGAACGTAGCCGAAGACTAGATAAAATGACAACACAGTAAAATAGCGCATATTCACTCCATTGTTGTTGCCGATCGCTCACCTCACTCCTACTCTCAAAGCCCATGGAACCTATTCAAATCTCCTATTTTTCCGATGTTCTCTGCGTCTGGGCCTACATTGCTCAAATTCGGATGGATGAGTTGGTGACGGTTTTTCAAGATCAGGTTGCGATCGAATATCACTTCGTACCTGTGTTTGGGAATGCTCACGAAAAACTAGAGATTCGATGGCGCGAAAAAGGAGGATTAAAAGGTTACAGCAACCACGTCTTTGAAGCCGTCAATAAGTTCGATCACATCATCGTCAATCCTGATATTTGGACAAAGGTAACACCCGCTTCATCGACATCCTGCCACCTGTTTCTCCACGCCGTTCAGCTGCTAGAAATTAAAAATATTATCCCGAAGTCAGAAAAAACGTTTGAAAAGGTAGTTTGGTCATTTCGAAAAGCTTTTTTTACAGAACTTTCTAATATTTCCGATCGCACCGTACAGCTTTCCCTAGCAGAAGAGTTAGGTCTGCCGATCGCCGCCCTTGAGCAGCAAATTAATAGTGGCGAGGCCTACGCTTTGCTGTCGAAAGACTTTGAATTAGTTAAAGAACATTCCGTTACCGTCAGCCCAACCCTAATTTTTAACGAGGGTCGGCAGCGACTCAACGGCAACGTGGGCTATCGCGTAATCGAAGCCAACATTCGAGAATTGCTGCACAACCCGCCTGAAGAACAGTCCTGGTGTTAACTCGTTCGAGCGGATCCCTCTAGGTTTTGTCTCAACGCTGCGTTCTGCCATCTATGTCGAGCGACGCTGTGGATAGAGGCGAGGTTGTACCTAAGGCAGAGGAAATTTTAGCGTAGCGAGCATTAGGTTTAGCACAGTCAACAGCCCCAAAAATGGACTCTCCCGCTAACAAGCAAGATGTAGATGTAGTCGAGCTTGCCAAACCAAAAGTGACAGATTAGCAGTGGTTCAAGGTTTAGGGTATTAGGTTCGCGACCTGCCTTAAACCCGACACCTTAAACCCTGAACCCTAGGCTGTTAGAGCCTATCACAATCAGCTTGGGTAAGAGCTAGGCAAGTCACACCCCATTCAGCAAGGCCATAATTTTTACCAGCAGGTTTCCAGCCGCATGGCTCAACCATCCAAGTCATTGTCAAGAAAAAAGATTCGCCAAGAGATTCGTCAGACGGCGCAAGCAAAGCTGGGTTATGCAGAGCTGCGGGAGGGGCAAGAGGAGGCGATCGCCGCTCTGATTGATGGGCACGATGTCTTGGCAGTCATGCCCACAGGGTCGGGAAAATCGGCCATCTATCAGCTGGCGGGGGCGCTGATTCCCGGCTGCACCGTCGTCATCTCACCCCTCGTGGCGCTCCAGCATGACCAGGTTGAATCGATCGCAGATCAAGAAGTGGGTGAGGCCGCCGCGATCAACTCCACCATGAGTGCGTCTCGGCGAGAGGCGGCCTTTGAGTCGCTGGCCGACGACGAGCTAGAGTTCATCTTTCTGGCACCCGAGCAGTTCAACAACCCCGAAACCCTAGACCGCTTGCAAGCGGCCAAGCCCTCGCTGTTTGTGGTTGACGAAGCCCACTGCATCAGCGAGTGGGGCCATGACTTTCGCCCCGATTACCTCAGACTTGGCGCTGTAATCGATGCCCTCGGCCATCCCAGGGTGTTGGCGCTGACGGCCACAGCAGCCCCGGCGGTGCGAGAAGAAATTGTCAAACACCTGGCCATGCGAGAGGCTCAGGTGCTAGTGCAGGGGTTTGACCGACCCAACATTTGGCTAGAGGTGCGGCGCTTTGAGACCGAAGCCGAGAAGACAGAGGCCTTGATCGACCAGGTGGTACGCGCTAAAAAACCGGGCATTGTCTATGCAGCCACTCGCAAAAACACCGAGACTCTAGCTGAGGCGCTGGAGGCAGCCGGTGTGGCTGCGATCTCCTACCACGCCGGCATGAAAGCCGCCGACCGCGAGCAGGCCCAGGCTGCCTTTATGGATGACGAGGCTGAGGTGATGGTGGCCACTACCGCCTTTGGCATGGGCATCGACAAGCCCAACGTCCGCTTTGTGATTCACCACAACATTAGCGATTCGGTCGATTCTTACTACCAGGAAATTGGGCGGGCGGGGCGAGATGGTGAAAAAGCCTTTGCGCTGCTGTTCTACTGCCCCGACGACCTGAATATTCGTCGCTTTTTAGCCAGGGGCGGCCAGGTAGATGTGGAGCAGGTGACCCAGGTAGCCACCGTGCTTCAAGAGCAGGATGACCCGATCAAGCGGCAGGATTTGCAGGCCAAAACCAATCTTTCCCGAACTAAGGTGGCCGCCGCCCTCAGCCACTTAGAGGCGGTGGATACCGTCGAGACCTTATCTACGGGCGAAGTGGTTGCCCGTGAACTGACGGATGTCAATGAAGCCTCCCAGGCTGCTGTTGAGGCCCAAGAGCGACATCAAAACCACGTGCGATCGCGCCTAGAAATGATGCGCGGCTATGCCGAACTGCGCGACTGTCGCCGCGAATATCTGCTCAACTACTTTGGCGAAACGCGCGATCAGCCCTGCGGCTTTTGCGACAACTGTCAGGCAGGCATCGTGGTCGAAGACGAGGGTGCTTGGCAGCCCTTTGCGCTGAATAGCCGTGTGGTTCACCGAACGTGGGGCGAGGGTACGGTGATGCGCTATGAGGGCGACAAGATCGTGATTTTGTTTGATCAGATGGGCTACAAAACCCTGGCTAGGCAGTTGATCAGAGAGTACTGTCTACTGGAGTCGGTCGATTAGCCCCGCCAACCCTGCCCGCCATCTCCAGGGCAACTGCACTGCCCCGTTTGCGGCGTCAGTTGCAACAGAGAGTCAGTGCCACCACAGAGCGTTATTTATCAATGATGTATCGGTTGCCGAGGTAACGGAGTTAGCCTTAGAGCTACTGAAAGACGAGTGAAGATACGCCACTATGTGCCAGCTGTTGGGGATGAACTGCAATGTGCCCACGGATATCTGCTTCTCCTTTGAGGGGTTCTGCGCGCGCGGGGGCAAAACCGATGACCACAAAGACGGCTGGGGCATTGCTTTTTTTGAAGGCCTAGGCTGCCGGGTTTTTCTCGACGACAACCCGTCTAGCTCCTCGCCCGTGGCCGCCTTCATTCGGCAATACCCGATCAAATCGATGAATGTGATCGCCCACATTCGCAAGGCCACCATTGGGCCAGTCACGCTAGAAAACTGTCACCCCTTCAAGCGAGAGCTGTGGGGGCGCTACTGGGTGTTTGCCCACAACGGCGATTTGCCGACGCTGCCGCTCGACCACCAAGGCATCTACCGCCCAGTCGGGCAAACCGACAGCGAGCAGGCCTTTTGCCTCATGCTCAACCACATTCGGCAGCGGTTCCCCGATCGCAAGCCCCCGATTCAAGACCTATGCATTGCCCTGCAAGAGATCACGGCGGCGATCGCCCCCCACGGCATCTTCAATTATTTGCTGTCAGATGGCGAACACTGCTTTGCCTACTGCTCCACCAAGCTCTGCTACATCGTGCGCCAGGCCCCCTTTGCAGCGGCCCACCTGATTGACGAAGACATCACGGTGGATTTTCAAGAACTGACCACCCCGAGCGATCGCGTCGCCGTGATCGCTACCACTTCCCTCACCGACAACGAGGCCTGGACCCCAATCCAGCCCGGTGAACTGCTGGTCTTTCAGGATGGCTTACCGCTCCATCTAACCTCTTGAGCAGGGACGCCTCTTCATCCCCCTTGTCTATTGGACGGTTCTAGCCCAGACTTCACCTGCCATTGCAAACGCCCGTGGGTTATGACAGGTTCGACGTAGGGGCGTTGCACTGCAACGCTCCTACCAGTGGATTTCGCCTGTCAAATCCCAACTAAATCAACTACGGCAATATATCCAGATTTGGAATGGCTCAAGCATTAACAAATCTCTCATCAACCGGTTCCTTGCTTTGAGCTGGTCTACGCCCAGCGGCCCAACCCCTCGGCCAAAATATTGAATGAAATTAAATTTCATTTGTAACTGAGTTTACTTGAACTTCGCTCAGCTCGCGTGCCATACTGCGCCAGCAAACAGCGGTATTTCTACCGACTTACCGTAGTTTCCTGATTTAGCACCGGCCTTAAGCAACTGCTGGAAGGTCAGGTCTGCGTCAGGAAAGGACCATTTGTAGAGGTACAGCCATGGCAAAGCAGCATCGCCCTAGAGCTTGGGGGCTGACCCGGCGACAGTCGCTGAAGTCGTTTGCCTATCTATTTGCCAGCGGCATGGGGCTAAGTGCATCGGTCACCGCCTGTAGCAGCGACCCCACCACCAGCACCGAACCCCAACCCGACGCCACCAAAGCCAAGGCCAGGGTGCTACGCATCGGCCACCAAAAGTTTGACCCGTTTATTTTGATCAAAGCGCGGGGCGGGCTAGAGGAACGGCTAAAAACCTTCGGCACCCGCGTCGAGTGGATTGAGTTTCAGTCGGGGCCGCCCCTGCTGGAAGCCCTAAACATGGGCAGTATCGACATTGGCCGCACCGGTGATGCCCCGCCGATTTTTGCCCAGGCGGCGGATACGCCCTTTTTCTATGTGGGTAGCGGCGCGCCCCGACCTAAGAGCTCGGGCATTGTGGTGCCGGCCGATTCGTCAGTGCAAACCCTGGCCGATCTCAAGGGCAAAAAAGTGGGCTTTCAGCGCGGCTCTAGCGCTCACTTTTTGGTGGTGCAGGCGCTCAAAAAAGCTGGGTTAGCCTGGTCAGACATTGAGCCGGTGAACCTCACCCCCGCCGATGCCCGCTCTGCCTTCGAGCAAAACAACATCGATGCCTGGTGCATTTGGGACCCCTTCTATGCAGCCTCAGAAAAACAGGTGGGGGCGCGCACTCTGATCACCGGGGAAGAGCTAGCCCCCAACCGAGAGTTTTTCTTGGCCTCTAAAGCCTTCGTGGCCGACAACGAAGCGCTGCTGGTCGCCCTGCTCGAAGATACCGCTGAAGTTGCCCAGTGGGCCGACAATAACCCCGCCGAAGTGGTAGAGGTGCTGGCCCCCATCACCGGCTTGGAGCCAGAGATTTTAGATGTGGTAACCCGCCGCCGCAGCTACATCTTTGACCCAGTGCAGCCCGAGGCGATCGCAGAGCAGCAGCGCATTGCCGACGCCTTTTACGAGCTAGAGCTAATTCCCAAAGCGGTGCGCGTGCAAGACGTGATTTGGACCCCCAGCTCAGCTTCCTCGGCCCGGCTAAAGCGGCCTGCTACCAACCCCCTCGCCTCACTCCCCATTGCCATTCACCAAAGTTGAGCCCATCCATGAATTTTGAAAAGCCGGAGTTTGAAGAACCTTTGCAGATTGTGCCTCGCTATAACCACTCCCAGAGCCAGGCCCAAACCCCAGTGTTGCGGGGTTTGACCTCCCGCCGCCGATTTCTGCGCCAGGGCGGCCTGTTCTTGGGGGGTATGGCCCTGGCCGGGGTAGTGGGAGCTTGCAGCAGCGAGTTTACGCCCCAGGCCCAGACTGGGGCGACCCAAGCCGGTGCCGGTGGTGCCGCCCCCGCCGCCACCAAGCAACTGCGGGTGGGCTACCAAAAGTCCTCGACGGTGCTGAACCTACTAAAGAATCAAAAACTCCTCGAAAAGCGCTTTGAGGCCGAGGCCTTTCCCATCACCTGGAATGAGTTTGCCGCTGGCCCCCAAATGCTCGAAGCCCTCAACGTGGGCAGCATTGACGTGGCCTACACGGGCGAAACCCCACCGATCTTTGCCCAGGCCGCCGATGCGCCCCTGGTCTATGTCGCCTGGGAAGACGTCGGCTCGCTGGCCGAAGCCATCCTCGTGCAGAAAGACTCGCCGATTCAGAGCGTCGCCGGGCTGAAGGGTAAAAAAGTGGCCCTCAACAAGGGTTCCAACGTCCACTACCTGCTGGTCAAAGCCTTAGAAGAAGTGGGCTTGCAGTACAGCGACATCGAGACCGCCTACCTGCCCCCCGGCGATGCCCGCTCGGCCTTTGAGCAAAACAGCGTCGATGCCTGGGTGATCTGGGATCCCTTCCAGGGGGCGGCAAAAAAGCAGCTGGGAGCCAGAACCCTGCGCGACGGCAAAGGCATTGCCCGCAATCGAGGCTTCTATCTCGCCACCAAATCCTTTGCCGATAGCCAGCCCGACGTGCTTCAGGCGGTTTTAGAAGAGGCTGAAACCATTAGCACCTTTGCCAAAGAAAACCCCGCCGAGGTCTCTAAGTTTCTGTCGAACGAGCTAGGGATTCCCACCGACGTGCTGGATCTGGTGGAAAGTCGGCGCGGCTACGGCATTCAGCCCATCACTGACGAGGTGGTGACTTACCAGCAAGACATTGCCGACACCTTCTATGACCTACAGCTGATTCCCAAAGAAATCGACGTCTCCACCGTCATTTGGAATGGGTAGGTGACGCCTACTAAGGCACTAAAGCTTGACGTAGGGCCGATACAGCTCTGATGCTGCGCATGCGCTTCTAACTCTCTCCTACGTCTTTTCTCTTCGTTGTTCTCTCTGCGGTTTTCATTGCTATGAGCCTCGACATTCACTGGTTTATACCGACCCACGGCGACGGCCGCTACCTGGGCACCGCTGTGGGAGGCCGCGCCATTACCGCCGACTATCTGCGGCAGCTGGCCGGTGCGATCGATCAACTGGGCTATGCCGGGGCGCTACTGCCCACCGGCAAATCCTGCGAAGACGCCTGGATTACCGCCGCATCGCTGATTGCTGTCACCAAGCGCATGAAGTTTCTGGTAGCGATTCGCCCTGGCATCAGCTCCCCCGGCATGGCCGCGCGGATGGCGGCGACCTTCGATCGCATCTCCAACGGCCGCCTGCTGATCAACGTCGTCACCGGCGGCGACCCCTACGAACTAGCAGGCGACGGCTTGCACCTCGACAAGCAACAACGCTACGAACTCACCGACGAGTTTCTTGAAGTGTGGCGCGGCGTCATGCAGCAGGAAGTAGTGGATTTTGAGGGCCAGCACCTGACGGTGCAAGGGGCAAAGCTGCTGTTTCCCCCGGTGCAAGACCCCTACCCACCGCTGTATTTTGGCGGCTCTTCCCCCATTGCTAAAGAGGTCGCCGCTAAGCATGTGGATCTGTACCTCACCTGGGGCGAACCCCCCGCCCAGGTGGCCGAAAAAATCGCCGAGGTGCGCCAATTAGCTGAAGCCCACGGGCGCACCCTGCGCTTCGGCATCCGCCTCCACGTCATTGTGCGCAATACCACCGCCCAGGCTTGGGACGCCGCCAACGACCTGATTCGCTACCTGGATGACGATACCATCGCCGCCGCCCAGAAAGCGTTGGCCCACGCCGACTCCGAAGGTCAGCGCCGCATGGTCGCCCTCCACGGTGGCCGCCGCGACAGCCTCGAAATTAGCCCCAACCTCTGGGCCGGTGTCGGCTTAGTGCGCGGCGGGGCCGGCACTGCCCTGGTCGGCAACCCCGACACCGTCGCCCAGCGCATGCAGGAATATATCGACCTGGGCATCGACACCTTTATCTTCTCCGGCTATCCCCACCTGGAAGAAGCCTACCGCTTCGCCGAACTGGTATTTCCCAAATTGCCTCTGGAGAACCTGCCCACGGCAGCCCCCAGCCGCTACGTCAGCCCGCTTGGCGAGATCATCGCTAACGATAAAGTCCCCGCTCCGGCCAGCTGAGTAGGGAAAGTTTTGAATTTTCAATTAGCTGAAGAGGTTTAGTTATGACGAAAGTTGTTGCGATCGCGGGTAGCCCGTCCCATCCCTCGCGTTCCTACGCGGTGCTAGAGGAGGTACAGAAAATTCTGAACGCTCAGGGTGTGGAGCTAGAGATTTTGCTGGTGCGAGATTTGCCAGCGGAAGATTTGCTTCACGCTAGGTTTGATAGTGCGGCCATCAACGCCGCCACGGCTCAGGTCACCGCCGCTGATGCCGTGATTATTTCGACACCTGTGTACAAGGCAGCCTACACGGGCATTCTCAAAGCTTTTCTCGATCTGCTGCCCCAGAAGGCGCTAGTGGGCAAGCCGGTTCTGCCGATCGCTACTGGGGGAACATTGGCGCACCTGCTGGCGATCGACTACGCCCTCAACCCTGTGCTGGGGGTGCTCGGTGCCACCCCCATTCTGTCAGGGGTTTACCTGGTCGATACGCAGTTTCAACGGTTAGAAACGGGCGGCATTGAGTTTAACGACCCAGAGCTAAAAGCGCGCCTGCAAACTTCGCTAGACAGGTTAGTGCGATCGCTTCCCGCTGTGCTCACGGCCGTCTAGGCAGGTAGCCCTACCTTGAGCCTGTCGTTAAACATCTTTTCTATGCCGTTGCTCACTCCGGTTAGTTCCCCAGACCCTAAAACGCTTGAACGATGCAAACCATCCGCTGTAGAGACACCGTTTCTAACCTAACTGCCGGCATCCCGTGGGAGCGCATCATTCCTTGGCTGGTGCCCGCTGCTTTAATCTTGCTGTGGCAGATTTTGGCCCAGGCGGGCTTGATCAACAGCCGCATTCTGCCCGCTCCCACCGAGGTGGTGCAGGCGACCATTCGCCTCACCCTCAGCGGCGAGTTGTTCAAGCATGTGACCATTAGCGCCTGGCGGGCCGGGGTAGGGTTTTTAATCGGCGGCAGCATTGGCCTATTTTTTGGCGTTTTGAATGGCGTCTCTCGCCCCGCAGAGCTGCTCTCCGACAGCTCCATTCAAATGATTCGCAACATCCCCCACTTGGCGATGATTCCCCTGGTGATTCTGTGGTTTGGCATCGACGACGAAGCCCGCATTTTTTTGGTCGCCCTCGGGGTGCTGTTTCCCATCTACGTCAACACCTTCTACGGCATTCGCGCCATCGACCCAGGGCTAATTGAGATGGGCCGCGTCTATGGCCTCACCCGTCGCCAGCTATTTTCGCAAATTATTTTGCCCGGTGCCCTACCCAGCATGCTGGTGGGGCTGCGTTATGCCCTCGGCAACATGTGGCTCACCCTAATTGTGGCCGAAACCATCGCCGCTAGCTCCGGCATTGGCTATATGGCGATGAACGCCCGCGAATTTATGCAGACCGATGTGGTGGTAGTGGCCATTTTGCTCTATGCCCTGCTGGGCAAATTTGCCGACTCCTCCGTGCGCTGGCTAGAGAAGGTCACGATCGCCTGGCATCCCAGTCAGAACCTGAAGTAGGCGGGTGGATGGGTAGGAGGGTAGATGGGTGAGTGAATTGATTTATCGACCCAGTACAGCTCCCTCACTTCCTACCCTCTTACTCCCTACCCATCCACCCATCCACTCCCTACCTTCCTACTCCCCACTCCCATGACCTACACCCAAACCCTCTCAACCTCAACCCTCCCCCAAACCACCTACGGCAGCCACATTTGGATCAACAATCTGACCAAAGCCTTTGGCAAGCTGACGGTGCTCGATCGCTTTTCCCTAGAAATTTTGCCGGGAGAATTTGTGGCTATTGTCGGCAAAAGCGGCTGCGGCAAAAGCACGCTGCTGCGGTTGCTGGCGGGGCTAGAGAACCCTTCCCACGGTGAGATCAAGCTCGATGGCCAGCGGCTAGCGGGGCTCAATGCTAAAGCGCGGGTAATGTTTCAAGATGCGCGCCTGCTGCCCTGGCGCAATGTTTTAGAGAACGTTTCGCTAGGTTTGAAAGAAAAGACGCGCCCTCGCAGCCACTGGGCTTTGCAGCAGGTGGGCCTAGACAACCGCGCCAAAGACTGGACTACGGTGTTGTCGGGGGGGCAAAAGCAGCGGGTGGCCCTGGCGCGGGCCTTGGTGACGCAGCCCGATCTCTTGCTGCTCGACGAACCTTTGGGTGCCCTTGATGCCCTCACCCGCATCGACATGCAGCGGCTGATTGAAACCCTGTGGCAAGAGCAGCAGTTCACCGCTCTGCTGGTGACCCACGATGTCGAAGAGGCGGTGGTGCTGGCCGATCGCGTCGTTGTGATTCAAAACGGTCGCATTGAGCTGGATGTGGCGGTCAATTTGCCTCGTCCCCGAGACCTGGCCAGCCCAGAGTTGATTCGGCTCAAGCAAGAAATTCTCCACCGAATTCTGAAGAAGTAGGGCTTTTTGCGCCTCAGACTGGGGCAAGACTAGGGCATCCCGTTTAACGGCTGTACCGTTTACTAATTGGTATCTACAATCATGAATGACGCTAGGCTGCTTCAAGATTCACCGCGATCGCACAACGACGCCCGCAACCTTTTGTTTGTTACTCTGCCCAGTTTGCTGGGGTTGGTCGGTCTGCTGGGGCTAACCCTGTTTCAGGCCGCTTCTCTGTAGTAGGGGCGGCAGGCCGGGTGAGGGGCTAACCAACGCGACTACGGCTGTCGATTACTTAACTTCAATACGATTGTCTTCTTCTTCGGCATCTAAATCAAACGGCCTCAGGGTTTCATTACTGTCGAGGGCGTCTTCTACTTGGTCAACGGAATCGCTAACGGGCGATCGCAACCCGCTAACCCAATCAGTGCGATTTTGCCCATCACCGCCGCAACGGTTTTGGGGGCGATTTTGAAAACATTAACTTTCATGGGGTAGGTCAGCCGTTGCAGGATTTGCGTGTTGTGGTGCTTGAGGAAAGGGTTTACCCCTCTGGCTCAAAACCCAGGTCCTGCAACATCCGCTCGACTTTGGCACGGTGGTTGGTTTCCCAATCCGCTAGCGATTGGGCGGCGTCTTGGTCGGTGCGCTGCTGGGCCATCTGCCAAACCGCCGCCTGCTGGGCCGCTGGAATCACAACAATACCCTCTTCGTCGGCCACGATCATATCTCCAGGGTTGACCCGCACTCCCCCACAGACGATCGCCTGATTCAGCGTGCCCAACTGCTGCTTTTTCCCCGGCACCGGCATTACCCCTCGCGCAAATACCGGAAACTGAGCCTCGCGCACCTCGGCCAAGTCGCGAATCACGCCATCGACCACAAAGCCGGCAATGCCTCGATTTTGGGCGATCGCACAGACATTCCCTCCCGCCATGGCGTAGTCGGTGTCACCCGCCTGCACCACTATCACCGCACCAGGGGCGGCCCGGTAAATGGCGGCGTGCAGCATCAGGTTATCGCCCGGTGGGCAGCTAACGGTGTAGGCGGGGCCAGCCAGCCGGGGAATGCGGGGCCACAGTTCTCGAATGCCCCTATCCATACAGTGCTCACGCCCCAGGGCATCGGCGTAGGCGGTGGGGGAGAGGGCCGCAAAGTTTAATGGGTCGTTCACCGGGGAATTGCCAAAACATTGCTCAAATATAGCGATCCGTATAAGGGTTCGGTCAGGCAAAATGACAGGATATCGAGAGGAGTATTGTGATGCCAGCTCCCTACAGCCTTGACCTGCGCCAGAAAGCGATTGCCGCGATT
>NZ_JACJOX010000041.1 GCF_014695775.1 Leptolyngbya sp. FACHB-60
ATGGCGTCGATGACCTTTTGGCGCAAATCGAGGCTGTAGGGTTTGGCCATGGCACTCAGGTGGCAATGTCTCTGTCTCTAGTCTATGTCCTAGCTCACATGGCTACAGCTATATCAGCAACTACCAAGCCGTGGGCATTTGGTGCCGCCACTTTAATGTCACCTTTGGCTATTCGCCTATTTAAGCCTTCACTGATTGTTGGCGGCTGTTGGCGATTAGAAATGGGGAAGTGGCGGTTTAGCAGGCGATTCATCTGCGACTTCCCCTTCTCTACCAATCGACTACGGCCATGTCTCCCTCGCAGTCGATGTTGGGTCAAGGGCGGCGGGTTTAGGGTAAAGCGACAATATTAGATGTGGATAGCTATATGGTTTCTAACAATGAAACGACCCAAATTACTGAAAACTCTACTAACGATCTATTTCAACGCTACGATGCGCTGTCTGTAGACGACAAGCTGGCGCTGCTTTACTACATCTATGAAGCCATGGGTAGCTCCATCACTCCGGCTGCACCTGAGGCTGCTGACCCTGAACTGGCTGAACCGCTGATCAAAGGCCTGTATGATCTATCTAAAGAAGATCAACTTGAGGCCATGCGCAGCGTGGCGCGAGGCGAGCATGGCGATATCTCTGAGCGCTACGGTGCTCTGAGCGCCAACAACCAACTGCTGGTGTGGTACGGCTGGGCCGAGGCCATGGGCAAGCAAATTGTAGACATGCCCAGCGACTACGAAGCGGGAGGCGACCTGAGCAACATTCTCTCTGACATCAAGGGCATGGAGTTTCAATCGCAGATTTCGCTATTGCGGGAAGCCGCTACTCAGATGGGCTTCACCAGCGTCACTGCTCCCCCTCCCCTATCCGAAACCGGCATCACCAACAGTTTGTAATCTGTGAATAGCGCGATCGCCTTCGCAGCATTAAAAGGTGTTTAACGTAAGCTAGTGATTTGCTGTAGCTTAGTCACTGTATGAATCAACCCTGCCTTCTGAAAAGGGGGCAGGGTTGATTCATACAGTAAACGAAAAAGCACCCTGGTAATACAGGTGGTGAGTTAGGACAACAGACGTCCTGTTGGTGCTGGCATTGCTGGCACTGACATCCTAGACTCCATCGTGGTGGGCAAAGCGGTTGTAGAGAAAGTCGAGGGCTTGGTTGCGCAGCTGGTAGTACTGGGGGTCTTCCATAATTTGGTCGCGATCGCGGGGTCGCTCAAAGGGGATATCCATCACCTCACCGATGGTGGCGGCGGGGCCATTGGTCATCATCACTAGGCGATCCGCCAGAAATAGCGCTTCATCGATGTCGTGAGTGATCATCAAGACTGTGCAGCGGTGGTCATTCCAGATTTTCAGCAGCTCTTCCTGGAGTTCTTCTTTGGTAATCGCATCGAGGGCTCCAAAGGGTTCGTCGAGAATTAGCACCTCGGGGCGAATGGCCAGAGCGCGAGCGATGGAGACGCGTTGCCGCATACCCCCCGAGAGCTGGTCGGGGCGCTTGTCGGCGGCTTCGGTGAGCCCCACCATGGCTAAGTGGTCGCGCACGATCGCTCGCTTTTGGGCCTCGGGCTTATTGGGCCACACTGTTTTCACCGCCAGATACACGTTTTCAAACACGGTGCGCCAAGGCAGCAGGGCGTAATTTTGGAAAACCACCATGCGATCGGGGCCGGGTTTGAGAATGGGTTGCCCGTTGAGGGTGACGGAGCCGCCGGTGGCTTGTTGAAAGCCTGAGACCAGGCTGAGCAGGGTCGATTTGCCGCAGCCGGAGTGACCAATGAAGCAGACGAATTCACCCTGTTGAATGGTCAGGTTGACGTTTTCTAGTACTGGAAATATGCCCTTGGCGGTGGGGAAACCCTTAGAGACCTGATCAAAGACCAGAAAGCCCTGATCGGTGGAGGGCTGGTTATAGTCCACCAGTTCGGGATGGGCGGGGCGACGGGACTTGAGTTTGAGAGGGGTGGGTTGCATGGTTTACTCCTAAATTCTGAATTGGGATGTTTTAAGGGTTGAGGGGCCAGTAGGGGCAAACGGCGTTTGCCCTGCTCAATCGGAGGTATTCAACAGGACTCGGTATGAGTCGGTTTGGGGCATGGGTTGCTGGGTTGACGAAGGTGGGGGTGGGAAGCCAGAGTCACTGCTGGGGCCATTTCGCTGGCCCCAGACCCCCTTCTCGAAGGGCATTCCGCCGCCCTTCACCCCACGGAAAGGATTGACCGATCATCGGTTTAAACCCCTGTTCTGCCAATGAAGGTGTTGGGGGCACTTACCTCTAGGGCTTCAAACCTCGGCTTGGATGAATGAGGAAATAGGCGTCACCCATCCACCCGTCCACCCCCTACCCATCTACCCCCTACGCAGCCAAGGCCGCCATTCGCCCATCCAACACCACCTCGGCGATGGTGATGTCGCGTTTGATGGCGAGGCTGTTGAGGTAGCCGATTGGGTCTTGGGCGTCGAAGTCGGTGCCATCAAACAGGTGAATGCTGCCGCGAGTAAACTTGGCGTCGAGCAAGCCCAGTTCGCGGGCGGCGGTGCTGTAGACATCGACCCGCACAATGCGTTCGAGAATTTCGAGCCAGTTGCGGGGGAAGGGAACGTCGCCCCAGCGGGCCAGCTGGGTCATGTGCCAGAGGTGTTCGGTGCGGCTGGGCCGGTTGGCTCCGTTGCCGAAGAACAGGTGGTGGGCGTATTCACGCATGGGCTTTTGCAGTTCACAGGATTTGGTGTTGGGGTCGCCCAAGTGGATGTACTCGATCGGGGTGCCCAGGTAGGCCCGCTGGGAGAGAATCTGGCGAATCTCTAGCTCGTTTTCGGGGTCAGCGCAGTAACGGCAGGCATCGAGCAGGGCCTTGGTGAGGGCGATGTGGGTGTTGGGGTAGGCGCTGGCCCAGTCTTCGCGCACGCCCAGCACTTTGCCGGGGTGGCCGTCGTAGATTTCGCGATCGGTGGCGATGGTAAAGCCTACCTCGTCCATGGCGGCGCGCAGGTTCCAGGGTTCGCCAACGCAGAAGCCGTCGATCGCATTGTTCTTCAAGTCCACCACCATCTGAGCGGGGGGAATGGTTTGCAGAGCCAGGTCTTTGTCGGGGTCGATGCCGCCCGCCGCTAGCCAGTAGCGCAGCAGCAGGTTGTGCATCGACGAGGGGTGCACCATACCCATGCGGTGCTGCGTGTCGGGGGTGCGGTGCAGCATGTCGCGAAAGCTCTCTAGGCTGTGAATGCCCTGCTCATAAAAGCGCCGCGATAGGGTGATGGCGTTGCCGTTGCGGGTCATGGTCAGCGCCGAGACCACGGGCAACGGTCGGTTGTTGTGGCCACCCAGGGAAAACCACAGAGGCATACCTGAGGGCATTTGGGCCGCATCTAAGTAGCCCCCGGCAATGCCGTCCACAATGCCGCGCCAGCTGGTTTCGCGGGTCAGGTTGACTTCCTCCAGGCCGTGCTTGGCAAAGAAGCCTTTTTCTTTGGCGATTGCCACCGGGGCACAGGCAGTCAGCGGCACAAAACCAATATCCAGGTTCACTTTCTCTAGCCCGTGGCGGGCCACCGCCGTGGTTTTTCTGGCCCGCAGTTTTTTGATTCGCTTTTGCTGGTTAAGGAAGTAAATAATTTCGCTGCGCAGGCTGTAATAGCTAGGGTGCTCAACCACCTCCATGCGCCGTCGGGGCCGGGGAATATCCACCTCTAAAATGTTGCCGATTTCGGCACCGGGACCGTTGGTGAGCATGACAATGCGATCGCTGAGCAGCACTGCCTCATCGACATCGTGGGTGACCATCACGGCAGTGACGTTGTTCTCGTCGCAGATTCGCATCAGCTGGGTTTGCAGATTGCCCCGGGTTAGCGCATCCAGTGCGCCAAAGGGTTCATCCAGCAGCAGCAGCTTGGGGCGAATGGCCAGAGCGCGGGCGATCGCAACCCGCTGCTTCATCCCCCCCGAGAGCTGATCGGGCATTTTGTCGGCGGCCTGCTGCAAACCCACCAGGTTAATGTGCTCTTCGACAATGGCGCGGCGATCGCCTTTGGGCTGGTCGCCATAGACGCTGTTAACCGCCAGGGCAATGTTTTCACGCACCGTGCGCCAGGGTAACAATGAGTAATTTTGAAACACCACCATGCGATCGGGGCCTGGGGCGGTAATCTTTTTGCCCTCCAGGGTGAGCACCCCTGAACTGGGCAGCGAGAGGCCAGCGATCATATTTAAAAGGGTTGATTTGCCACAACCCGAGTGGCCAATAAAAGAAACAAACTCGCCTTTTTTAATCGTCAGATCAATGCCTTTAAGGGCGATATACTCATCGCCATCGGATAGGGAAAAGACCTTATCCACCTGATCTACTGCCACCAATAAGCTCATCGTTCTATCCTCGCGATCGTTGTGATGAATGCTGTAGGGTGGGCACTGCCCACCACCCAAATTCGCAAAAATTGAATAAACCTACGGGTTTCCTACTTCCTGGCTGGAGCAATCTTCATCTGCAAAAGGGCGATCGCGCGATCGAGCAGCAGGCCCACAAAGCCGATATAAAACACCGCCAAGATAATCTCGCTGATGTAGTTCTGCTGGTAAGCATCCCAAATAAAGAAGCCGATGCCCACAATCCCCGACATCACAATTTCTGCTGCAATAATCGCCAACCAGGCCAACCCGATCGCAATCCGCAGCCCGGTAAAAATGTAGGGTAGCGCCGACGGAAACAGAATGTTTAAGTAATAGTCTTTGCGCGACAGTTGCAACACCTTAGCCACGTTTTCGTAGTCTTCTGGAATCTGCCGCACGCCCTCAATGGTGTTGATCAAAATAGGCCACACAGCGGTAATGAAAATCACGAAGATGGCGGCAGGCTGGTTTTGTTGCAGCGCCACCAGGGCGATCGGCACCCAGGCCAGCGGCGCTACCATCCGCAAGAATTGGAAAATTGGGTAAGTAGCCTTATTCAACCAGGGGTTGGTGCCCACCAAAACGCCCACTGCAATACCCACGACCGCCGCTACCGTATAGCCCTGGGCTACCCGGCCCAAACTGGCCCAGGTCTGCCAAAAGAGCCCTTTATTTAAACCGCCCAGGTCGTAAAACGGATACAGTAACAGCTCGCGGGTGCGGGTATCGGTCCACAAACTCAACGGCCCCGGCAGCCGGGTAGCCCCCGACCACGACACCAATTGCCACACTGTCAAAAACACCGCAATCCCAATGATGGGGGGAATCAGGTCAGGGCCACGCTTTTGACAAAACTGCCTGACCGAAGTCAGAACCGGGTTAGGACGTGCCTGCCTGCGAATCGGAGCCGGGGAGTGAGTAACCATAGTTCCTGTGCCTAGTGTGAATGGACTGATCACGAACGGTTTGAGGAGGAAACCCACCCCGGCCCTTCTTTGGGGAGACAGACCGAGGTAGGCTGGTTCAGGCACCGAGGCAAGGGGGACTGGGGCTGCTGTGGACGATGGGGCCCCAATCTCTCGCCTGTGGTCATCTCTCTCTGAACCAGTGCTGTTGGAAGGAATGGAGTGGATGTGTGGATGGGTGAATGTGTAGATGGAGAAAGGAAACGTTGAGTGTGATCACCCGCCTGCCCATCTACTCGCCTACTCATCTACCCCTCTCCCTCCTAAACCCGCTTAATCTGAAGGCTGTTGAGGTATGCCTCAGGGTTGGCAGGGTCAAACTTGATGCCATCGAAGAAGGTTTCAACGCCGCGAGACGTATCGGCAGGAATATCGGCGGTAAACCCTGCTTCTGTGGCAGCCTCGCGCCAGAGGTCTTCGCGGTTGACAGCGTCGACAATGCGTTTAACGGTGTCGATGTCGGTAAGCTTATCTTTGTGGAAGCCCCAGCGCAGACTTTCGGTAAGAAACCATAGGTCGTGGCTCTTATAGGGATAAGAAACGCTACCCTTGGGGTCTTTCCAGTACAGCGGCCCAGCATCAAAACTATTGATGTCGGCCTTGCCATCGCCCATGGTGTAATTGCCTTTGAACGGATTCGTCAGCACTTCGGGCGGGATGTTGAAGTAGTTGCGACCGGAGGTGATCTGCACTAGCTCATCGCGATTTTCGGGCTTATCGGCCCATTGTTGGGCTTCCATAAGGGCTTTAAGCAAGGCCTTGGTCGCTTTAGGGTTGGCATCGACCCAATCAGCTCGGATTGCCAGGTATTCTTCAGGATGAAAGGCCCACATTTCTTGGGTCAGTGCCCCCAAAAAACCAATTTGGTCGCTCACAATCCGGTAGGGCCAGGGGTCACCGGTGCTGAAGGCATCCATAGTGCCGTTGCGCATGCCCTGCAAGGTTTCGGCAGAGGGCACCGTCAACAGTTCAATGTCTTGGTCGGGGTCAATGCCGCCAGCGGCGAACCAGTAGCGAATCCAAAAATCCTGGTTGGCATTAGGAAAGGTGAAAGCGGCCTTGAACTTGCGACCCTGGTTAGCGGAGAAACCCTTGATGTAGTCTGCTGCCCCAGAGAGATCTAGCCCCAACCCTTTACCTTGGTGCAGATTGGCAACAGCAATACCATTCCCTTGGCTGTTGAGCGTAGCCAACACATACATAGGAATTTTTCTGCCGTCGGTAATAATGCCTTCGCTGAGCAGATGGGGCATGGGCATTTGCCACTGGCCACCGTCAATGCCGCCTCCGGCAGAACCAATGGTGACGTTATCCCGCGCAGCGGCCCAACTTGCCTGCTTGGCGACTTCTACCTCAGTCATGCCGTACTTGGCAAAAAAGCCTTTTTCCTGGGCAATGATCAGCGGGGCCGATTCTACGATGGGAATGTAGCCCAGCTTGACCTTGTTAGTTTCAGGGGTGTCACCGGCGGCCACAGGACCAGGGGCAGCGGTGGCCGCCGGCGCGGCGGTGACCGTAGCCGAGGGAGGATTGCCCAAGCAGCCTTTGAGTAGCAGTGAACTAGCAGCCGATACACCAGCGGTAATCAGAAACTTACGGCGCGAATAATCGGACATAGAACTCCTTTCAGCAATCTCCGCAGTGGGAGCGCTGGTAGCTAAATGACTATGGGTTCAGTTGAAAAGTTATGGTGAGCAAACTGGACTGCAAGGCTTAGGCTTCAAGCAGTCTGGGGCTTTAGCTGGCAAAGAGAACACCCGGAAATGGATTGACTTAAGTCAATTGCGCTCTCGCTTCGCATAAAAATGAGTCTATAGCCATTTTCATGCCAGTAGCTCACCTTGAAGAGCAGATTTGCAATGCAATTTTTAATTTAATTGATAGGTCTGGCTTATGCAGATAAGATTATCTATAGAATCAATTAATGATGTCGCTGCATTTGTTGCCTGTATGCGGTTAGCTGCGGCTCTGAGTTGTCAGTGCAGTACCGAAAAACCTAGCTTTGAATGACAAAGACATCTCAGTGGGCCGAACGGTTGATTGATCTGCAGTAGAGGCTTGCTTTGCTGGAGCGATCGCTAAGCCGCTCGTCTGCAATGACTACTCTATTAAGCTGCGCCCAAAAGCGACTGATGCTCAGGCCCAGCAGCACGGTAAAGCCCCTAAATTGTCAATTTTCAGCCTGAGGCCAAACACCTGGGCCACTTAGGCGTCACGGAAGTAAATATTCTTAGGGTGGACGAGGCTTCGGTATCCACCGCTGTCACCCTGACGACCAGGGATTGCTCGGGGGCCGAGTCTAGAAAGACGTGGGCCACTCCCACCCGCACCCAACCCAGCTCGCCTTGGGGAATGAAGTCTGCAGATAGACCTCATCCAAATTCACCAAGCCCAGCTAGCGGAGACCCGGCGCATCAACCTCCTCCGGCTCGACCTAGGCGCTTCGGGCCAACTGAAGGTTGGCTTCGGCCTCCGCTAGCTGGGCTTGGGCCTGGCTTCGCTAAGTTTGCAGCCGTTGCACCTGGGCTGTGCAAATCTCAGGGTTGAGTCCCGTGGTTTCGGCTTAGGTAGCGAAGTGATCGCACCCCTTGACAAATCAGCAAGTTTAACTTCTTCTAGTCAAGCCCTAACTCTAGAAATCAAGGAATATCAGATATTTTGGCTTAATTTGATTAATGCCAGGAGGCGGGCTTGAACCGCCGACACGAGGATTTTCAGTCTTCGGTGCAAGCTTGCGAAACCCTTGCTTATCAATGGTTTCGTCGGCAGCTTTATAATCCTTGCCTAATTCTAAGCCTATTTTTGCTCGCTTGTCCCTAGTGGAGTAGGGCAAAATTGAAGAGTAATTGACGGGTTTTTTTATGCCTGCTGCTACTATTCAACAGTTTTTTGGCGCCACAGCAACGCTAGCTAATACGGTTCTGACTATTGATTTAGACGATTTTGTTGGGGTAGGGCTAACACCCACTAGCACCTCAGCAGCCGAAATATTTACAGCCATCCTATTAAGGATTAAGGCTAACACCCCTACAACTGCTATTGACGATCCATTATGGGGCGTTATTGTTGGCGATCCCTTTCTCTCAATTGTCAGAGACAATAGCCAGCTAGACACACAATTCCCCGTTAGCGTTTATAAGCCGTTTAATGGTTCTGCTTTAGATCCCGATGAAGTTGTAGGCTAATAAGTGGTTTACGTTGCTTATTGGAAAAAGAGAACGGAGGTTATATGGAATAAGATAACCTCCCCTAATCCTATTACCTGGACTCAACAGATAATTCCTGCTGTAGCGCCTGTCTATCCGTTTACGGGTGGGCAGTGTCCGCCACCAGCCACCTATCAAATTACTTATGAGATTAGGAGTAGAACTTCGACTTTTTTCGGTTGTGGTGCTTGGGGTGCTTGGGCTTTAAGGAATAATATTATTCCCAACACTATTTACTATGGGCCTATAGGAGTCCCAACACTTGTAATAACAAACTCAACAACTCCTTCCAACAATGATAAGTCTGCTGGATGGTCTGTCACCTATAACAACTCATCAGGTGTAAGACAAACAGGATGGCTAAGCCTGGGTGGTGCTACTACTAGGAACTACGCTTCTGGCTGTGGCCTTTCCTATGAATACAGGAATTTTAAGGTAACAAGGTCAGATGGAAAATTAGATAGCTGTGGTGATCCAGCGCCTACTACTCCTGGTAGCTCTGAGAAATGTAAAACAACATTTTCAACTGGATTAATAGTAGAAGATGCAACTTGCATAGAAGTAACGAATAAGCAGCCCGGTTGTGGATGTTGCTCTGTTTTAATGCCTAAAGCTACTCGAATATTAGGAATGTTGTAATGAGTGCAGAATGCGATGCTTTAATGCAGAAGCTCAACGCTATTGAATCCAGGCTATCTGCTATGGATGGTAAATATATTCCGAAAGCAGATCGAGGGAATATAGTTAATGATGGTGCAAATAAGGGTCAGCAAATAGCTAAAGCTGCAATTATTCCTTTATTTGGAGCTTACACATTAAAAACTGTCCATGATAGCGACTTTCGAGCAGCATTGATGCGCGCTCAGAATGCTTTATCGGAAGCCTCTACAGCAAAGGGTATCGCAGTCGTAAGTAAAAGTGAAGCGCTAGCGGCGGCGGCTAAGGCTAAGAAAGCACTACAAGAATCAGCACAAGCTTATTTCAAATCGGTAGATGCCCAACAGCTAGCAACTAGAGCTTATGAAGTAGGGAAAGGTGCTGAATTTGAAGCAATTAAAGCAAAAATTTTAGGTCAGTCTGCGTCTAGCAAGGCTACACAAGCGAGTAAGTTAGCTGAAACGGCTAAAGGTGTAGCAGCTACCGCAAAAACTACAGCAGAAACAGCAGTAGGCAAGGCAAATCACGCTTTATCAAAAATAGATGAGGTTGTAGCTAGATTCTCCCGTTTAATTGATGACGTAGCAGCAAAAGCAGCCAGAGCGCTAGGCACTGCCCTAGATGCTGTAGGTGTATCTAAAGCGGCTCAAGCTACAGCGGGGAAGGCTTTTGGAATTGCACTGAAGGCATTAGGAAAAATATTCCTTATTCTCGACATTCTCTCTACTATTTTTTCGATTCTGAATGCTATCGACTTGCGAAGGAGAATGAACATCCTAGAGCAAAAAATCTCAATCATTGAGAGAGAGATTAGTCAGATCCTAGGAACATTATTTGGAATAGTTAGCAGATTAAAGAACGTTCAAAATGCTGCTGAGTATGCCCAGTTAATCGCTAGGCAAGCGGTACAGCTAGGCGAACAAGCCACAAGCATTGCTTTACAGGCTAGAAGTACAGCAGCCTCAGCACTTACTCAAGCTGGTATCGCTATAGCGGGCGTAGCTGGGGCAACGGCTCTAGCAGGGGCGGCTAACGCTAGGGCTAAAACTGCACAGGCAACGGCTACAGAAGCACTCACAAGAGCGAGAGTGCCAGGGCCAAGGGGTTTACAGGGAATACAAGGCCTAAGGGGCGTTCAGGGGCTTAAAGGAGCACAGGGATTAAGAGGGGCGGTAGGAGCTAGGGGAAGGGATGGAATTAACGGAATTGGAGTTACGAATATCAAGCCCGTTACTATCATTCAGCGAATAACAACACCGGGCAAGGTTGTCACATTAGTTAGAAACAATAACAAAACGGTAGTGAATAACATTATGAAGCCTGCTGACTTAGCATTGCTTAGAAAAATTGATGCTACAACTTCAGCTACAGCAGTGAGGCAGAATGCACACCTAGCAATATCAACTACCACTAATGGAATAGCTGCTAGTAGTAGAGCCTATCTAACTACTATGCAAAATTTCGCTGCTACAGCTTGGCAAAGCACTCGTATTCAGAAAGTGATTAATGCACTAACTCTAATTAGTGCTATTCACAATGCTGCTATGCTATCGCGATTTACTGGACAAACATTGTTAGAAGCGATGTCAGGCGCTTTAGACTTATTTGGAATAGATGATGAGCAAGGGAACAGGCTAGACCTAAATACTATGCTAGGCAAGTCTGTAGAAAGTCTGCTAAAAAATGTCTTGGGAGAAGAGGTTTATAACGACACTAGCAAAGCATGGCAGAAGGCTAATAGAGTAGTGCAAATTGGCTCCAACATAGTTTGGAGCGTTCGCAGCATCATGGATACTAGCTTGGAGCTGTCGGAGTATATCGCTAACAATACTGGGAAGATCGGCAACAGCTTGAAGCGATTTGGAATAGTTGGGGAAAATGCTTTTCCCGATATGTCTGAGTCTGCTAGAGCCCCCAATAAGTGGCGCAGCAAAGTAGATAAATGGATGGCCGGGGCCGAAACGGTAGAGAATATTGCTGAAACAGTTGAATATGTAACTCAAGCCCCTTTAGAAATAGTTAGCGAGTTGGGAGAAATTGAAGAGCAAAGACTTGAGGCAAGAAAAATTATTGCTGAGGGTGAGCCTGTGGACTATCCTGCCAACGAGCCCATTGCGATTGTGCAGGCTGAGAATAAAGAAAACAGTGTAGGGGCTGAACCAACTGTCGAAGCGAGCCAAAGGAGTGCTAGCTAATGCCTACCAGTGCGACAACTGAATTTAATAGTGTTGAGCATTTACAAGGCTGTGTTAGACGCTGGTACAACAGAGAGGTAAGGGATTATTTCAAGGATCTAAACATTGATGATAACTGGAGCCCTAACCTAAATGTGTCTAGGGAAAATTTAGCTAAAGCATGCTTCCACTTAGACACTGACAACCTAATAACTACACAGATGCGATTGCAGCTGTTTAATGAGATTCGGGGGCAGGCGCATCGCGTTCCTTACTACGGCATTCCGGTCGGCAGCTTTCAAGAGAGCCGCAAATTTCAGCCCCAAATTAGTCTGTTTTTCCAGGAAGATTTTGAGGATGTTGATCCTGATTATTCCCCGGTTCATGGGCATATAGGGTTTAGGCTAATGGGCAGCGCTTCCATCACCAAGGCCCAGGCCGAAGTTTTTGCCAACCGGGTCAAGCTAGCTTTTGGCAATGGTGGATCGGGCTACATCTGGCGCAAGGGTAAAGACATGGCTAGCTACACTGACTGGGCCAAGGGGTATCAGTTGCAGCTGCTCACTCGGTCAAATTCAGAGGCCCGCGAAATCATTACCAAGGTTCTCGACATTCAGAACGATGTGCCCAACTGGGCCAAGATGAACTACGCAGAGAATGCTGAACCGATGGAGGCCTACCCCACCATCCCCGAGAGCGAGATGATTTACGGTGAGCTTCGCCGCGAACCCCGCAAGCGCCCCATCGCTGCGGTGCGGTTTTGGCACGCCTTGCTGCACATCCATGGCATTGCTGCCCCAATTGTCCTTTATGACCGCTCCTACACCTACGCGGCGGCATTGGCCAGCTAACCGTGTCTCTCGGTTTTGCTATCAAAGGTTTAGCCTTTGGAGAAATCGGTAAGTGCTGATTGTTCAGGCTAGAACGGAGGTGCAATATCTAAGGTAAAGGTCCGTATGCCTACTGCTCGTTACTATCGGGTTTTAACTGGGGCTCGTGGTGCTACAGCCCGACAAAAATATTTAGATTTCCTGGCTGGTGCCCAAGAACGTGCACTTGACCCCGGCACGGGGGAAGACCGACCTGAATCCGTCCCCCTCTACATTACTCCGTTTGCATTTCCCATGGCCGCCAATCATACTTTGCGGGAATCGGCTTTGTCCCCCTCGTGGGACCACTGCAAAGGCATTGCCCCGACGCTGCAACACGTCACCGACGCGCTGGGGACTGATACCGCCGTCACCATTAAGAGCTATAAAGCCGCCCGCGTCATTCGGACTCAGAAAGGCGCGCGGGAGGCCCAAAAGCGCTCTGAAATCACGGGCCTTCCCTACCGCCCCTACAACAACCGTTCTCGCTCTGTTCCCTTTGGGAAGAATTTGGCCGCCGACACGCAGGCTGCTGTGGGCGCTGCGTTGGTCGCGGCCTACGCCACCCCCGGTTTTAGCGCCCGCATCACGCCAGAGCGAACCTAGGGAGAGGCGGCATAGTGGACTACTTAGAACCACTGCTGCCGGTCGTTAACTCTGCTGAGGGCATGACCCCGGCAGAGTTAACCAAGGCATGTGACAAAGCCCTGCTCAGGGCCGCTGTCCTAGACGAGGTGCTTCAGGGCAAGCGCCACGAAGACGATTTTAACGACCTCCTTCGCTCAGAGGGCTGGGATCCGGATGCGTTTTGGCACGATGCTGAAGACTCTGTAGATGCCTTTATTCAGGCTGGAATTGTCCCCGATTCGCTGGAGTTTTTAGATAGTGGGTTGGTCATCCCTCGGCACCATTCAATTGGGCTTTGAATGGGCAGAGTTTGAATTCCCGGCGATTGGTGCCGAGGCCGTTAGAATCACTCAAACCTATCAGAAGTCGGAGTTGTCGTTCCTTAATAAAATCCATCTGGGCGAGTTCTACTCGAACGGGGACTTTCGTTTTTTAAGGACAATCTACCCCAGCACCTTGCCTACGCTCTATGACTTTACGGTCCCCCCAGCGCTCGAAGAAGCCGGGTACACTGTTCGCCATTTTGCGGTTAAGCACAATGCCTATGGTGTGGTCGCTGAGGCGAACTGGACGATCACCTTAGAAGTTTGGTATCCCGATGCCTCTTGAAGTCGCTATCCCACTGGCATTAAGTCTCGTCACCGCTCTAGTTATTGCGGTCCGCAGTGTCCTAAGCAATGGGACGAAGGGCGTTGTGTTGCTGACTCAACTTAAGGAACAAGTCAACTTGAGCCTAGTGGGCATCCAGGCGCTGCGGATGGTAGACACCGAAACGGAAAGCAGAACCCGCCAAAATGAGCAGCGCATCGAGGACATTGAGCGCTATTTGCAGCTAGCCAGCTCTGGCCAGTACCCGCACCCGTTCCAGGTGCGCAATGGGGCGCGTAATGGTGCTGGCCATGAGTAGCAGCAATCGCGAACAGCTAGAGGCATTGGCCCGTGAGCGCCAGTTAATTGAAAGTGCGATCACTACTCTCAGTGCGCACCGTAATCGACTGACCGAGGGGCAATTGAAGGAGCTGAAGCGGATCATCTACGAAGTTCCCAAGCCTGGGGTCTAGGCTAAATTACAACAGCGTTAACTGCTGCACATTTGGCTGGCCTATTTCATCAGGTACGGCTGGCCTTAACTCGGTCAGATAGCCTTTCCAATCAGCCCCGGAGTCAGCATCGACGTGGCCGTATTTATAGCCAACCTTTGACACCATTCCAGTGCGACCATCGGGCAGCACAACCTGAGAGCCATAGGCAAAATTGTGAGGGTTGAACTGGTGCAATTCGAGTGGGGTGTAAGGGCATTGCCAAGTCATATTTGCTAGTCCTAAATAGCGGTCGGTGGTAGAGGGCAGTGCTGTCTCGCGGCTGTCTCGTGGTTGTCTCGTAGGCTGTCTCGCGAGACAACCACGAGACAACCTACGAGACGGCGAGACAACCACGAGACAAGGGGCTTAGCGGTTTGTCTCGTGGCGTAGACAATCACGAGACATCACGAGACAGCATATTTAGGCGGTGTCTCGTCAATGCGCTCAATGAAGCCCTCCATCGCCATCAGCTCTAATTTTTGCTCTAGCTCTTTGGTGTCGACACCATCCTTTAGCGCCCGGTGCTTCTGCCTTATTTGGGATGCCCGGAGCGGCTCAGCCGCCTTGATTAAAACCTCTCTAATGATGGCGACTTCATCATTAGAGCTGTCAGCCGAGTAGGCCGATTCTAATCCCTGATTATTGGACGTTTGATTTAGCTTCAGTGTGGGCACCTCGACGGCGATCGGATTGTTTTTCTGGCCAGGGTAGTAGATGTTTGCCTTCCCCGATGGAATGGGATTCCCGCCTGGGCCAACAATGGCAGATAGTTCGATTTCAAGTAAGCTTTGGTCTCGCTGCTCAGCTACGCCCGCTTTGCCACCTAAGCTGGTTAACGTGCGCCCATGGGCGACGTAAACGGCAAACATATTCACTTTGCGTAGGTCGGTCATAGAGCTGCCAAAAAACTGCGCGGCGTTGGGGCAATGGGTAGCCCAGTTAGTAAATTCCTCCGTCAGCAGAGTGTAGGGTTTGGGTTTGAAGTTGGGTTTGGTGCTGAGCACCTGGTAGCGGTTTTTAACCAGTTCGGCAAACGCGACCAGGCGCTCGTCGCAGCCTTGATAGTCCAGGCCAGCACCATAAAGGGGCAGGCCTTCCCATGCCCCGTAGGCGGCATGGGGGTCCAGGATCTCGCAGTGGTGGCCAGCGACCAGGCGCTGCTGAATGAGCCAATGGGCTAGGGTGCTTTTGCCGCTACCTTGGGGGCCGTAGATCAGGATTGTGGGGTAGTTGAGGCAGTCCTGCAAAACGTCAACGGCCGTTTGTGCGGTGGGGATGACATCGACATCCCACTGCTGGCTACCGACTGGCGCGGCTGGGGGCAGTTGAGGCGGGGCAGCCGGTGCAGTCTTACCTAGCAACCCCAGCGACTTGGCTAACGTTTCGGCATCGTCTGAGAGGCGCAGTTCTCGGGCGATCGCCTGGGCCAGTTCTGCCTGCACCTGCTCGGCACCGACATCGTTCTGGTACTCCCGCAGGTGCTTTTTATTCAGCAGGTGGGCGATTAGCCCATCGCCGACGGCCTCGATTTGGTCACTGTTGCGCTCGTTAGCATCCCAAGACAGGTACAGTCCATAGGCCAGAGCAGCTAGGCCCGTGAGTGGGTTTAGCAGGCTACCCAGGATGAGCCCACCGGCCAGGCCACCGCCGATATAGAGTTTTGGGTTGTGCATCCCTTCGGCGGCATCTTCGGCGGTGTCAATCCAAAGGGGTTTGGTCGCTAAGGTAGTCATTGTTTCACCAAAAAGTAATGGGGGCATTGCTGCCCCCGTTTGCCGTGTTGTCTAACTGTGGGCTCGCTTCATGTAGTGCCATTGCAGGCCCAAAAACAAGATGAAGCGCACCATGATTTCAAAGCAGAACAGCATGGTGACGATCAGCCCCACGCTGCCCCAGTTGATCAGCCCCCATTGGCCGGTGAAAATGACAAACACCAGCTGCGCAAAACCACCGTCGACGGGGGGAAAGACGGCTAGGCAAAGGAAGGTATCGACGATGTAGGCCATGAGGCTGGCCCGGTTGGCGCTGCGGATGCTGAGCAGGGGAAAACGGTTGTACCATTCCTTCAGCTGCGCCAGGGCGGGATCGTCGTCTTCGTTCACCTGGAGTTGGTCGGCGGAGTCGGCCTCTAGGGCAATCAGGCGCATCAGCTTACGGTCGTGCTTTAGCAGAATGGGGTAGGTTTCTGCCGTCTGAATGAAGGCCCACAACACAATCCCAACGGGGATTGAGATCAGGGCCAGGGCACGATTGCCAAAGAAGCCGACCAGGCCTTGCAGGTCAAAGATGTTGATTAGGGCGAGGGATACCGCGCGGCAATAGGGCAGCATGTTGGCAGATGCCACGACGCAGGCGACACAGATAGCTAGCCAGTAGAGAAACTGCCGGGCTGTCTTGGCCCCTGAGTTTTGGGCACGGGTTGAGCGTTTTTTGGTGTAGTAGGTAGTCATGGGTTGAGTCTCTAAAGGTTTGCTGGGGCTTAGTTTGAGGGCATGTAGTAGGCAGCGCCCTGGTACTGGCTGAGTTGCCGGTCGACTAAGGATTTATCGCCGGTAAAGGCCATCTTTTGGGTGACGCCTGGGGTGTTGGGGGCGCTGTCATCGTCGGTAATGACGCCGGTGTTGCCGTGGGCATCGCAGACGACAGAACCCACCGGGATGGGTTGACCGGAAACGCTGTCTATGACTGGAAGGTTGAGCACCAGGGAGACATAGCTCAGTTGGTCAGCACTCACCACTGGGATGCAGCCGTTTTGATAGCGGGCGATCGCCACCTCGTTTTTTTGCGCCTGCTCCTGCTGGCTCAGGGTGAGCTCGGTCATGTCATCGCCGATCCTGCTGGCTTCGGCGCGAGCGGTGCTGACTTGTGAGGCAAAGTTGCCCAGGTTGCTAACGCTGGGTATTGCGGTGCCAATGATGGCTAGGGCAAAGGCCACGTGGGTAGGTTTCATGATGTTGGTTCTCTTTAAACGACAAAAAGCGCCCCCCAGGAGAGTTGGGGGCGCGGGCTCAGCGACGACTATTGAGGCTGACAACGTTGGCGCTTCATAAAGCGGTGCGTTGTTTTACCTGAATCACCAGGTAAAACAGAGCTATAAACGTGCTGCACTTCCTGGTCAGATAGGGAGTGAGCTACTTTGGCGCTGCGGTCTGATGTGGTTGTGTAGTGGCCGGTGGTCTCAATCCGATTGAGAATTTTTTGCTGGGATTGGGAGGTCATAATAGGTTTATCCCTCGTTTGGGTAGCTCCAGGGGCCTTGCTTGCGACGGCTGCCCCTGGGGTTAAAAAATTTGCGCTAGTCGGGAATCTCTTCGGCAGTGGTGGGCTGATCTTCTAAAGCGCCACTTATCCGTAGGGCTTCTAGAAGGTCAGCCGTGTCAACTTCGAGGTTGAAATCCTCGGATACAGAGGTTATGTCAACGCTTTTAGAAGCCTTATTGAAGCTAATGAATAGCTCTGTTTCGCCTCCTTCTTGCCCTTGGGAGTAGTAGACGCCGTCAATGACGGCTCTAATCGTTACTGCCATTGAGTTAGCCCTCTTCACCGATTGACTGGCGGTAGTGCTGCTGGATCGCTTCATAGAGGTCAGCAGCTGCGGCTAATATCTCTGGCGGTGTGTCGTCGGAGATGCGAACAGCGAGCATATAGCCGTTGCCTGTATCAGCCTCTAGCCTTGCTCCCAGAGCTTTTCGGTCATCGTTCTCTTTAAAGTTGGTGGCCACGCTCACCATTTCGGTGCAGCAGTGGCCAATGTCTCGAATGAAATCTTGGCGGGTGTAGCCGTCGAGGGTTGGCTGTTCCCCGTTGTCTGAGCATGAAAAATTAGCCCCTGGGCCAGGGGCGATCGCATCATTCATAATTAGGTGGGTCCTGTTTACAGATAGACAGTGAACGGAAGGGGGCATTGCTTTGGACGGCAGCCCCTTTCTTTATGCAGGGCTCTTATCAGAAAAACTATCTGGTAGCTCCTCTAACGTTTTATTGAGCAGCCTGCAAAGCTTTTTGGTCTGGGCAAGGGTGAATTTTGGCTCCACCTTGCCATGCTCCCAATTCCTTACAGCCTGCTCACTTACGTCAAAGGCATCTGCAAGCGCCTTCTGAGTAAGACCAGCCTCAAGACGTAAAGCCACTAACTTCGACTCCATGTTTGGGGTGTCTCTTTGCGCCATTATACCTCAACTCCAGTTGACCCTTGCTGAAGTTGAGGTAAGATCGCTTTAACCTCTAATCAGCTAGGGGGGAAATCATCTACAGGGGCACTGGGGCTCAATCCGTTCCCCTGTAGACGTTTCATTATCTCAGTTGAGGTAAAGCTGGTTTGCCCTTAACAGACACCCATCCATGAAAGCTTCAGTCACGCCTCAACCACATCCGCATAGGCACTAAAAAAAACGGCGATCGCCTATCTGGGGGCGATCGCCGTTGTCGTTTGTCATCTGTCATCAAAGGTTAACTATGCGCCACCACCAGTACGCGCCCCCTAAAAGGCATCTGATCTATCAGGCAAAGCCCCAATTCGCTGAGAGTTTGCCCAAATCCGCTGAGAGTTTTCCTGAACCCGCTGAAAGTTTTCCTGAATCCGCTGAGAGTTTTCCTGAATCCGCTCACAGCTACTCTCTACCAGCGCTTCACGCTGGGCTAACCGTCTCTTGAAAGCCTCGTCAGTCATAGCCTTACCCACCTATTACCACTCACTCACTTAATTATTTCCAGCCATGCCCAGCGGTGAAACTATCCAGCGGCTTAATCATCGTTACTTCAGAGTACAACCATGAAAACGACCCACGTAGAGTTCTCCGCCCTGTTCAACCTGGGCGACTACAACAACGAGAAGATCGGCTTTAGATGCCAGCTGGAGGAAGGCGACACCGTCGAAGCTGCCGTCGAGCACCTGAGAAACAAGGCGATTGAGCTAAGCGCCGGTAAAGGCAAGGCCCAAGACTTCTACAGCAACATCTGGGAGGAGGAACGGAAGCTGAGAGACCTAGAGTCCAAGGTCAAGGCGGCTACCGAGCAGTGGAACCAGGTCGCTAACTTCCTTCGTGCCCAGGGCCTCAACCCAGACGCCCCCAACCTGCCAACCCTCCCAGCTCTTACCCCTGGCCAGCCTGACGAGGTGGAAGTAGAGATTGACGTCTTCTAAAAAAACGGCGATCGCCCCCGACAGGCGATCGCCGTTTTTGCTCGAACAGTTCAATTCGTTCCTTATATAAACATGAAGCAACCAGCATTACCAAGAGACCTCAACGGTCAACGGCTCTGCCAGCTGTTCAACTACCCCTGGAAGTGGATAGAGACCCCCAGCGACACCCCAAAAGCCGACTGGAAAACCTGCGAAAAATACCCGCTCAGGCCCAGGGTGCTCTGGGCCAGGTGGCAAGACGCCGCCACCGTCATCGGCACGCGCTTTGGCCCCACCACCTCCCACGCCCTGATCGACATCGATGCCGAGAGCGACTATATAGAATCCACCCAGCGAATCAAGTGGGCCTTAGAGACCATCGGCATCACTCGCACCATCACCGTGCGCAGCTCCTGGAGCGGTGGCCTGCACATCTACATTCCCTTCCCCCACGCCTACAAAACCTTTGACGTAGCCTGTGCCGTTGCCCAGTGCCTAGAAGCCCAAGGCTTTGTACTGGCCCCCGGCCAGCTCGAAGTCATTCCCAATCGAAAAGCCTACGCCCGGCGATGGCTTGGCGAGAGCTTTGAATACAACGGCCATCGGCTGCCCCTCCAGCCCAGCACCGGCAGCATGATTCTCGATGACGACCTGCAGCCCCACCCCAGGGCCTACGACCTCTCAGTCTTCTTCGCCCTCTGGGATAACGCCGTACAGCACAACGACCACTACGAAATCCTCGAAGCCCTCAGCATCGCCCGTGGCAACCACCGCCGCCGCCGCCGCAAAGCCAATGGCAAAGCTCAAGAGTGGGGAAACGACCTCAAAACCGTCATCAGCGAAGGTTGGACCGGGCCCGGCCAAACTAACGACATGCTCAAGGCGATCGCCACCTACGGCCGCGTCTTTGAAAAGCTCAGCGGCCTAGAACTGCAACGCTTCACCGTCAGAATCGCCCTCAACGCCCCCGGCCTGAACGAATGGTGTAACCACCTCCACGAACTCGCTAAGCGCTGCATAGCCTGGGCCAGGGCCGTAGAGAAATACTACTGGCCCATGGGCAGCGAACCGTTGCGGGAACGCAAAAGCCTGGTTCAAGTGTGCACCGCCCGCGCCGACGATGCCCGCGCTCGCATCATGGCCGCCCTTAAGCAGCTTTGCCTCGACGGCCTCAACATTGGGCAGCGGGTTAAAGCCCTCGCCCCAGCGGCCCGCTGTAGCCCCAACACCCTCTACAAAAACAAAGACCTATGGCATCCACAGCCAGATTCACCGGCCCCCACACCAGCCCCGCAACCGCCCCCACAGTCAGATCCACTCCCAAGACGTGTAACAGCCCACGGGGCGGCGATCGCAGACACTATAGAGGCCATTCGCCAGCAGATTCTAGAAAGCCTTCAAAGCACTGATACGCCGTCTATTACACGTCTGGGGGGGGAGAATGAAGTGTGTATCCTTGAGACCGCCCCTTTAAAAAATTTAAAATCCGGGGGGAATGGGAGAGAGCGCGAGAGAGGGAAAGGGTTATCCACAGCCCCCCCGCCAGCACCAGCTGCTGCTGGCGCACCACAGTGGCCGCCCCTCGAATTTGGATGGCAGCAAGGTGCGGTAGGTGACCTGCATGTATAGCCGCCCCATCCTCCGCCAAAATCGCGGCCCAGCAACAGCCCCTGCTGCTGACCCACCAGCTACTGGTGGCGACAATTTGGGCGTTCTCATTGCCCAGGCCGATGCCCTCCGAAAGGTGCTGGGCTATCAGCGCTGGGCCGACCTAACATCCCTGTGCGACGGCAACGACCCCAAAACCCTAGACCAGCGCGGCCTGGTCAAGCTAATCGGCCAGCTCGGAGCCATGCAAAGGGAGGGCCGCCGCCATGGATAACTTACGCCCCTGCCACTGCTGCGACTGCCAGCACTACGATCCTCTCAATGATGAGGCCCCTGAAGGGTGCGGACATCCTGATGCGCCATTGCCCTGGGCAGCCTCTGGTGATGCCCGAGACTGCCCAGGGTTCAACCCTGAGCCGTATGCCTTAGCGATGGAGTTTTTACCGCTGGGAGGTGCGATCGATGTCAATTGATAAAAGCCCTTATTCGGGCCAGCTGCACGAGGGCAGCATCGTTCGCCGTGTTAACGACCCCCCTACGGGCTATTGCCCACTTTGGGAGGTGAGGTCGATGATAGTGGGCCAGAGGCTGTCTTTGGAGCGCCACCCCTCTCACCTCTATCTCAATGAGGCGCTTTTTCTCACGGTCAAAGCTGACCAGGTTGTGCCGCTATCCTGGGCCGAATTAGGCCAGTGGCTTGAGAACGATTCACACATAGGCTCGTGGATTCTCATGGGAGGTGCGGTCGATGGCTAAAACCGACTGGTGCTATCCGTCCGCAGCCGCCGATCGCCTGCAAATCTATGTACTCAAGCTGGGCAAACTGCGCCGCGCTGGTGCCTTTAAAGAGGGCTACCACTACCGCGACGTGTCGCCCCCAGGCGCTGCCCGCGCCACCTACCAGTACCATGTGCCCCGCGTCGAGGCCCTGCTCAATAGCAAGTCTGCAACCCGAAAACGCTACGGCTAATTGTCATAACCTCAACCCCACTCTTATGTAACGAGTTGGGTGCCCATAATAAAAGGAGTTACATAAGACTGATGGATTTTTCCCATTCATTCGCCCGTGTTGACTACCGGATCGAAATCCTCGACCTTCACCCAGTCCACCAGCGAGTTCTGAGGGACGTTCTGGTAGAGGTTGCCACCGTCGAGACTCATGCACTGTCAGAGCTGCGTGATTGGTTGGTTGGCATTTTGGAGGAGGAGGAGATAGAGCCACCCCCGACAAAACCAGGCCGCGAGGTGGTTGACCAAAAGCGCGCCGGGGCTAAGCTCTACCAGCTCGAAATGGTGCGGTGTGGCAAAGGATCCTGCAAAAGCTGTCCCCATGGCCCCTACTGGTACGGCTACCGCCGCGCCGGTGGCAAGCTCAAAAGCTGGTATATAGGCAAGGATTTAAGCAAAGAATTTAGTGTGCCAGTTGAGCAAGACCAGGCGGCCAGCGTTGGCCACCAGGCCTTGGCCGCAGCTGCCGATGCGGCAGGCCTGTAACCATTGAAAAACCGTGATTCTGCAATGCCGAACACGATGTAAAGTTATTTGTCGGTCTGTGTGCCAGTTGGGGCTTTAGGCCGGGTCTCACTCGCCTGGGCCCGGTCGAAGGCGGCCTGGTAGTGCCGATCATTTAACCACCGGTGGTAGACCTGGCAGTGCACCGCCTCGCTGTGACCCATCTGGCGGGCGGCGATACTGGTATCGAGCCCGAATGCGATTGTTCTCACTGCCCAGGCGTGGCGCAACATCTTAGGCGGAAACGGCACCGCGTAGCGCCTAAATTGGGTTGCAACGCGGTGGCCTAAGTCATCAGCCGTTGGCCCGCTTACCTTTGGCAAGGGGGTACCCACCTTCACCCATTCGATCCACTCAGGGTAATAAGGCCAAACCCGGCGCGATTTGGTCTTGCCATCCATCACCGTCAACACTGGAAAATCGCTCAGCTCGAGGAACCACACCTCCGAAGGGCGAATGCCGTAGATGGCCAGCAGTGCATAGACCTGCTGCCAGTGGGGGTTAGGCACTCGGTAAAACCAATCGGCGATCGCCTCATCCGAGGGCAAGTCTTTGGGGGCCACCGCAGACGGTGAGTAATTACCCCGGTAGAGCTTTAAATCAATCTCTATCCCCGCAAAATTGGCCAAGGCACTGTAGACCATACAGGCACGTTTGCGGGGCTTACTGTCGGGCGTGGTGGCCAGCACCGCGCTCATCAACACCTCTGGCGATAGCTCGGCCCCCGGGGGGAGCTGCCGCAGCGCAACTCGGTAATCCTTCTTCCAAGTCAGCTCAGACTTAGGGTTTCTCTCACGGCGACTGAAGTAGTCAGCCTCAAATGCCTCTAACCAATCCTCCACCCGGCGAATGCTTTCGCCACCGGCGCTGGTGTAGGGTGCCCAGTCAAACCGACCAGCATCGACCAGGCCCGCTATCGTCTTTGCCAATGCCTCGGCCAGAGACAAGCCCTTGGCATTAGCACTAAAACCAGTTGCAATGCGCTGCTGAAAAGCGTCTGTGCGGTTGCTGGAGGGCTTAGGGGGAAGAGTGGCCCTGAGATAAAGTCGATTGCTTACCCGCTCGATTTTGCAGCGTACCCGGCCCGCCTTGAGTCGTCCGTTTGCCTGGGCGATCCGTCCATCAATAGGCAAGCGGTCAGCCATGACTAAAACTAGGACTAAAAATATGGGTACAGTTTAGTGCGGTCTAGTACCGTTTAGTACAGTCAACAAAACGTAAGAAACCCAAAGCCCTTGCAGACTGGTGATTGCAAGGGCTTTGGAGTCACGACAAATATGCCAGGAGGCGGGCTTGAACCGCCGACACGAGGATTTTCAGTCCTCTGCTCTACCAACTGAGCTATCCCGGCTAGGGGTGCGAATTTCAGCGCTCAACTAAGATAGCAAGCTAACGTCACCCCTGACAAGGCCATTGAGAAAAATTGCTGCCGCCTTCTATTGCACCTCGCGCAGGCGGGCCACCTTGAGGTAAAAATTACCGGCCCCTTGCCCAGCGTAGGCGCTCACCCGCACCGTGTAGGTGCCTGACTCGCCAATGCGGGCGAACAGTAACGAGTTGGTGGTGCCGTCAGGGCCGTCGTCGTTTTCGCCCACGGTGACGCCGTCTTTGTTCATCAAAATGACCAGGGTATCAAACTCTTCGGAGGTGACATCAACTGCCACTTGATCTCCTGCCTCTAGATTGATCGTATAGTCGCGGGCAAACCCGCCGGTGCCGGTGGGGATGTCGCGATCGCTGAGGGCATCGTTGACTTCTCGGGATGCCGGTAGCGAAATGGGCGAATAAAGCGTAGTCTGCGCCTTGGCTGGCAGCGAAGTCAGCGCCAGGGTAGTCAATGCCAGAGGAAGCAGCAGGTTGCGCTGTAGCCGAAGGTGAAATTGCATAGATTGTGAAAGATTTAAAGAGACAAATTTGCCCAAAGGCACGAGATCGTGCCCATTATGGCCTAAATTTTGGAATTGCTTCGAGAATTAAAAGAGTCTATACATAGTCGGCTTCAGGGGTTGAGGTTGCCCCATCGGCGAATACTCTGTCGGCCTTGCGGATTCATGATTTGGCGAGCTGCGGTTTTGGTTGCATCGTTTCTCAATTTCGTTGCTACACTCACAGACGACCAATGCCCTAGGTATGCCGCCCTTGTCCATGCTAGAGCGCCCTCGTTATCGTTCAGTGTCATCAAAACCCCGTGCCAAGCGCAAGCGGCGGCGATCCCGCAGACCTCGGTTGATGATGATGGCCCTGATCAGCAGCACCTTGTTGCTGGTTGCTTTTCGTGGTGCCAGCGAATACTGGCGTCAGCCCCTCGAATTTAGCCAGCGTCCGGTAGGGCAAATTGTCAACCGGGCCGAAGTTGCCACCGGCATTCGCCAAATTCAAACTGCCAATGGACGGCCGACTCTTAACCCCCTGCCCCTAGCCGAAGAGGTGTGGACCTGTGAAGTGGTAGTAATTGGCGGCACTCTGGGTGGAGTTGCTGCTGCCTCTCACGCAATGAAAACTGGCGTCACCACTTGCCTGATTGAGCTCACCCCGTGGCTAGGCGGGCAGATCAGTTCCCAGGGAGTATCGGCGATTGATGAGTCGCGGGCGATGCGATGGCGACGCAATTTTTCCCCCAGCTGGGAAGCGTTTAAGGATCTGATTAAGCGCCAGCCCGTCCACCTGCCTGATTGGACGGGTATGCCTGCCCAGCTGCCGGTCGAGAGAACCAATAGCTGCTGGGTAGGTGAACTGTGCTTTACTCCCCGCGCTGGAGCCACAGCGGCAGAACTGTGGATGCGGAACGCAGCGCAGAATGCTCCTGAGAGCCGCTGGGCTACCTCTACTGCCTTTAAAGGTGCGGCTTTCGATGCCTCTGGCCGCTACGTAACGGCGGTATATGGGGTGCGGCGCGTTCCTCTCGATCCGGGCTATGTGCCAACGGGGCGGCTGTCTCAGGAGCTAGGGCGGTGGTACGCCTGGTCAGACGATGAGGCCTACAACAAAATTCCCATTCGCTTACAGCCGCCGGCGGGTCGCTCCATGATTGTGATCGACGCGACGGATACCGGCGAGCTGGTGGGCTGGGCTAACCTGCCCCACCGCATTGGCTCTGACGGCCAGGGCTTTACCGGCGAAGTCAACGCGCCGCCGCAGGATAATCCCGACTGTACCCAGGCTTACACCTATCCCTTTGTGTTGGCTACCCTCAACGACAAAAATGAGAGCCTCAAGGAGTTGCAAAAACTAGAGCCTGCGCTCTCCAAGGCCGATCACCGCAAAGAATTTAACTTGGAAGGGTTTCCGTTCTTTGACTTTGGCAGTGTGTTTAACTATCGTCGCATTGTCAGCCAACGGGCGGGGAACTCAAACGTCAACCGCACCCAGCCCGGCGAAATGACCCTCATTAACTGGAATAAGGGCAACGACTGGCACTTTATGGACCCACCTTTGGTGTTTACCGAAGAGGATGTTCGCCTTTCGGGGCAGCGCCAAGATTGGCTCGGCGGACTATCGGCCGAGTCACTTAACTACGGTGAAGCCCATGCGCTTCAGTTTGCGGAGTGGCTAATCGAAAATGAGAGCACCAACAAGCTGTCACTGACGTTTTTGCGGGGGGGGAATTCACCCTTGGGCACTGAGTCCGGCCTCAGTATGGTGCCTTATATTCGTGAGGGCCGCCGCATTTTGGGCCGCCCTGCCTACGGTCAAGATAGCTTTATGGCGGTGGAGGCCGACCTGCGAGAAGACATGACTGGGGGGCGCGATTTTAGAGCAACGGCCGTAGCCCTGGCCCACTACGACATTGATATCCACGGCTGCCGCTACCGATCTTGGCGACCCTCCTACGAGGCGGCCGGGGCTAGCATTAAAGAATTTGTGGTGCGACCGTTGCAAATCCCGCTAGAGGCGCTGGTGCCCCAGGGCGTTGACAACGTGCTGATTGGCGGTAAGAGTGTGGCTGTTAGCCACATCGTCAACGGCGTGACGCGGGTGCACTACGGCGAGTGGAGCATTGGTGGGGCATCGGGAGCGACAGCGGGCTGGCTGCTACGCTACGCCAAGCCCAATGATCTGACCCCGGCCCAGGTAGTGGTGACCGGGCAAATGCCTGCTCTGCAACAATTTCTGATAGAGCAAGGGCTGAAATTTACTTGGTGATCAGGCAAGTACTTTCTAGTGCTAAATTCTACCGTCTAGGGCTAACGAACCCCTAGTTTAGTGAGCACAGCCTTGGCCTATCCTAGAGAGTGCTGAGCGATGGGTGAGGGGAGTGTTGATGGCAGAGTGGATGGGCCAGATGCTAAGGCGAATTGGGTGGCGATCGCTCGCCCTCCTGCTCGTGCTGGTGCTAACCAGCTGTGCCATACCCCAAATAAAGGCCGAAGACCGGCTGTTTTTGCCCCTCACCGTTGAGCTACTAGATGTATACACCTTGCCGCCCCAGGAGTTTGAGGGCACCACGGTGGGTGGGCTGTCGGCCCTGACCTACGATCGCCCCCGCGATCGGCTTTATATTCTCTCTGACGACCGGGGCCGGTTTGGCCCCGCCCGCTTTTATACCCTGGCCATTACCCTGAAGCGTAGCGGCCCGCCTAAGTTTGACACCGTCACCCTCGAAGCTTTTACCCCCTTACTCAATGCCGAGGGTAACCCCTATCCCCAGGGCAGCATTGACCCCGAAGGCATCGCCCTATCCCCCCGCGACACGCTGTTCATTGCCAGCGAAGGAGATGTTCGCGAAAGTATTCCACCGTTTATCGGCGAGTTTGACCGCGAGACGGGCCAGGCGATCGCCACCCTACCGTTACCCAAGCGATACTTGTCTGATGACCCCGACAGCCCCAGCCAGGGGGTGCAAAACAACCTCAGCCTGGAGGCTCTCACCGTCACCGGGTCATCCAGCGGGGCTGGCATGATTGAACCCTTTCGCCTATTTGCGGCGACTGAGTCAGCCCTAGTGCAAGACTACAACGACGACCCCAGTCAGCCCCTCAACAGCCGCTTTTTGCATTACCTCATTGGCGATGACCAGAATACACTAATCGCCGAGCATCGCTATCCGCTCGATTTAGAACCCTCGGGCGCTGTGGTGAATGGCCTCACGGATCTGCTGGCGATCGCCCCAGCTGGTCACTTTCTGTCCCTAGAGCGGGCTTTTGGCCTGCGGGGAATGCAAGTGAAGTTGTACCAACTGGCTACCGGCGGTGCCACCGATACGTCGACCATCCCCAGCCTGAGCGGGGATGTGTCGGGCATTTCACCCATCCGCAAGCAGCTAGTGCTCGATTTTGCCGAAACGCCCCTAGCCGTAGACAACTTAGAGGGTATGACCCTAGGACCGCGCCTGCCCGACGGTGGCCAGAGCCTGCTAATAGTCAGCGACAACAACTTCGAGAGCGATCGCGCCACCCAGCTGATTCTGCTGCGTTTGCAGACGTAAAGCTGCTATCACGCAAAAATATCCTCTGGGCAATGGCTTAGACCCACCTGCCCAGAGGATATTGCGCTGCCGTTCCCAGCGACGGTTATAGAGGAGTTGCTGTAACGTCGCTGGGTTGAGCGATCGCACCCACCATTGCCACATTTGCAGCTTTGCAAGATTAGCTAACAGCGCTGCCGATCGCCCCTTTGAGAGCTGCAACACCCTGCTCAACGCTAGCCCACAGGCCCATATCAGGCTCTTGGCCCGCTATTTCACGAGTGCCAACAAAGTAAAGAACGCCCTTAAGAACTTCTTGGTGAGCCCGATTTTCAAAGTTAACTTTGTTGAGCGGCTCCATGGCATCTTGAAGTTCATCGCTCAAAGTTTGACCCACTTTGTGCAGTACCAAACCGTTCATCGTCTGCTGGTGCTTCAGTAATTCAAGCTGAAAAAACTTGTCGTATAGAGACAATTCTGAACCGTTCATCATTTGCGTGACGGCCTCAGCATGCTTTTGGGTAATATCGCGTGGCTGTGCTGCCGAGCCTAGCTTAGTCACAGCCTCTTGGATATTGCTGAGGTTTGCGCGATCGCTCTTCAGCATCCCTTCAAGCCGCTCACGAATGGTGTGGTCATCGGTGGCTGCCATCAGCTTTTGCTCGATGTCAATCAAAACATTTTGAAAAAGGTTCAGGTCAGCAAGCTTGGTTGATAAGGTTGTCATATCAGTCATTAGATGTATGTCCTGATTAGAATTTGGATAGTGTGTTATTACTCACAGCTTTCATGTTCCCGCGAGAATTCAAGAGCACCCTCTCCCGTTGGAAAGGTTCGAACTGAAAGCCATACCCACCGTTTGTGTTGGCTGGGCAGAAATTAATGCGCTAGCCAACTCCCCTTGTTCTCTGGCTAGCTATTGGCCTCCCTGAGGTTGGCCAATAGCTAGCCAGAAGTCCCTCAGGATGAAAACAACTTCTCTAGCTGCTTTGCGCCCGGCGTTTTTCTAGACCTTTGAGCCTGCGCGAGCTGTGCTTTTTACAGCAGAGTCGATCGACGCTCTTAAAAATTCAGTAGTGGGGTGTAAGAGGGCAGGTAGCTCTGCCCTACGCCTTGTAGCCTCCCATCATCCACCTAACAGCAGACCAGGGCCGACCCACCCAATTGCTACCATGGCGGTAGCGTGCAAGCAGGAAGACGGGCAATGTGTGGACGGTTCAGTCTCAACAAAACCGGTGATGACCTGGACAATGACTTTTTGCTGCGGTCTACTCCCCCTGTCATGCCGCGTTACAACGTTGCCCCCACTCAGCCCATCGCAACGGTGGTGGCGACCTCCGAAAATCCAGAGCCCCACTTCGACTTTCTGCTTTGGGGGCTAATTCCTAGCTGGGCTAAAGACCCTGCCATTGGCAGCCGGATGATCAACGCCCGCGCCGAAACTGTGGTCGAAAAGCCGTCATTTCGTGCCGCTTTTAAGCGCCGTCGCTGTCTGATCTTGGCCGATGGATTTTATGAATGGGAGACAATTTCTGGCCGCAAAACCAAGCAGCCCCACTATATTTTTCTCAACGACCATGCGCCCTTTGCCTTTGCGGGGCTGTGGGAACACTGGAGCGACCCCACTAGCGGCAGCGAACTGCAAACCTGCACCATTCTCACCACCACACCCAACGAGTTGATGGAGCCAATCCACAACCGCATGCCGGTGATTTTGGCCCCTGAAGACTACGCGGCCTGGCTTGACCCTGATTATTACCAGCCCCAAGCGCTCCAGGAGATGCTGCGTCCCTACGACGATGGGGCAATGGATCGCTACCCGGTTTCGACGGTGGTCAACAAGCCCCAAAACGATTCCCCAGACTGCATTGAGCCTCTCGATATTGCATCGGATGAACTCGTGAAGGCTTAGGATTGTCGGGGCTAGATCCTGAGGCCTATCGCACTAAGCGAGGATACAGGCGACCACACCAGGCAATCAGCACGGCGGCCACGCCTACCAAAATCGAGATGCTCAGCCCCAGGCTGTAGCTGCCCGCCGGTTCTACCAGCATCAGCTGGCGCAGGGCATCGACCATGTAGGTCAAGGGGTTGAGTCGCGACACCACCTGAAGCCAGGCGGGCATGATCGAAATTGGATAGATCGCATTGCTGGCGAAAAACAGCGGCATCATCATCAGCTGACCTACGCCCATGACGCGCTCGTGGGTCTGCGCCCAACAGGCCACAATCAGCGAAAAGGTCGAAAACAGCGCCGCGCCTAGCATCACTACCAAAGCCACGCCCAGCATCGCCAGCGGGTTCCAGTTGATGGCCACGCCCATAAGAGCCGCCACAATATAGATGATCAGCAGCTGCGACAGGCACCGCACCCCGGCCCCGATCGCCTTTCCCAGCACCAGGGCCGACTTCGGCGCGGGGCTGACCATTAGCTTATGCAAGATGCCGAGGTCTTTTTCCCAAATCACCAGCAGCCCGGTGAAGATCGACATAAACAGCACGCTCTGGGCCAAAATGCCCGGCGTCATAAAGTCGATGTAGCTGAGGTTGCCGGTGGGGATGCCCCGCACCTGGGTAAACACCTGGCCAAAGATGGTCAGCCACAGCACCGGCTGCACCGCTCGGGTAAACAGCTGAATGGGGTCGTGGCGCAGCTTGCGCACTTCCAGCTCGGCAGCCACTAGAGCCTTGGCGATAAAGTCTTCGATAGGGGCAGTCGGCCGGCTTTGGTTAGCCCAGACGTTTAGCGGTGCGTCGTGTAGTTGACGTGTCACGATAGCTTCCTTCGTTGTCGGTGGTCAGGGGGTTGCGGGTGTAGTGGATGAAGACATCATCCATGGTGGCTTCGGGGTGGGGTACGGTGGCCTTGAGCGTGGCGGGGGTGCCCATGGCGACCTGCTGGCCGTTGTAGAGCATGGCGATGCGATCGCACAGCACATCCGCCTCTTCCATAAAGTGGGTGGTGAGAAACACTGTGGTCTGGTAGTCGCGCCGCAGCTGCAAGATCAGATCCCACATGGTTTTTCGGGCCACCGGGTCAAGACCCACCGTGGGCTCATCGAGGAATAAAACCGGCGGACGGTGCAGGGTGGCCTGGGCTATCTCCAGCCGCCGAATCATGCCGCCAGAGTAGGTGTTAACCAGGCGGTTCGCTACCGCATCGAGTCCTACATAGTGCAGGGCGGCGTGGATGCGATCGAGCCGCTGCCGCCGGGGCACGCTGTAGAGTTTGGCCAAAATCAGCAGGTTTTCGTAGCCGGTCAGGTTGCCATCTACCGACAGCGCTTGGGGTACGTAGCCAATGTGCCGCTGCACCCCGGCAGACTGACGACCAATATCAAACCCGGCGATCGCGGCCCGTCCCCCACTGGCGGGCAGTAGGGTGGTGAGCATTTTGATCAGCGTGCTCTTGCCCGCCCCGTTTGGCCCCAGCAGGCCAAAGACTTCTCCCGGTTCCACACTAAGGGAAAACCGATCGACAGCAGTTTTAGGCGCTGTCTTGGGGCCAAAGCACTTGGTCAATTCTTGGATTTCAATCATTGCCATAGGTTAATCACCAGGTGTAGATGGCTCCTCAAAAATGCTGCTTAAAATTTCTAGCCCCGCCTTGACCTGCTGAAGCTGGGCCTCAGACAGACCCTCTAGACGAGCGGCCACGGTTTGCAAGGTGGCGTCATAGACTCGCTCCATCTCCGCCGTTCCTTCGGGAGTCAGGGTAAGAATGATGCGTCGCCGCTCAGCCGGATCACTAATTCTATTTACCAGTCCCCGCTGTACCAGGCGCTCAACCATGGCCGACATGGTGGGCCGAGTGACATCTAAGTAGTCAGCTACCTCTGATAGGGATGACTGCGATCGCCGCCGCAAAAAATACAGCACTCGCAGCTGCGATAGCGACAGATGAGGCTTGCCGTGGCGACGAATGCCCGCCCGCAAAAACCGCGTCACCGCTGGCACCGTTGTCATCATGCCTGTCGCGCACTGGGTTGAGGTCAAAGCTTGGGTAACCACAGGCGAATGGGCTCTCGACTAACAGTTAGCTTAACTAATAGTTAGCATAGCTTAGTATCCTTAAATCGGGGGGCAGTCGTAGCTTGGTTCAGCCCACTGATTGAGGCAGTCCCAAAGCTGTGGGAACAGCGTTAAGTTGATGCTCAATTTGGCTTCTGTGGAAAAAAACTTTCCAATCCCCCAATCTTTGATTCGGTGGTTTACAGATCCTCCAAACCTGGTAGATTGTCTTGGTATCGGCAAAGAGATTGAAGCATTGATATGAAAGTCCTTGTAATTGGCGGCGACGGCTATTGCGGGTGGGCAACTGCCCTATACCTCTCCAATCGTGGCTACGAAGTCGGGATTCTTGATAGCTTGGTGCGTCGCCACTGGGATGCTCAGCTTCAGATCGAGACGCTGACCCCCATTGCCCCCATCCAAAGCCGCCTCCAGCGCTGGAAAGACCTCACCGGCAAGCACATCGACCTCTACGTTGGTGATATCAACGACTACTCCTTTCTAGAGGAGACGATGCTCGCATTTGAGCCGGGCGCGGTGGTTCACTTCGGCGAACAGCGATCGGCCCCGTTCTCAATGATCGACCGCGAGCACGCGGTGCTGACCCAGGCCAACAACGTGCTGGGCAACCTGAATTTGCTCTATGTGCTGCGCGACCACTTCCCCGAGTGCCACCTGGTCAAGCTAGGCACCATGGGCGAGTACGGCACCCCCAACATCGATATCGAAGAGGGCTACATCACCATTGAGTACAATGGTCGCAAAGATACCCTCCCCTACCCCAAGCAGCCCGGCTCCTTCTACCACCTCAGCAAGGTGCACGACTCCCACAACATTCACTTCGCCTGTAAGGTGTGGGGCCTGCGCGCCACTGACCTCAATCAGGGGGTAGTCTACGGCGTGCTTACCGAAGAGACCGGCATGGATGAGCTGCTGATCAACCGCCTCGACTATGACGGCATTTTTGGCACCGCCCTCAACCGCTTCTGTGTTCAGGCGGCGGTGGGTCACCCCCTCACCGTCTACGGCAAAGGCAGTCAAACTCGCGCATTCTTAGATATTCGCGACACCGTGCGGTGTGTGGAAATTGCGATCGCCAACCCCGGCGACCCTGGCATTTTCCGCGTCTTCAACCAGTTCACCGAAATGTTTAGCGTCGGCGACCTGGCCATGATGGTGAAAAAAGCAGGCAACACCCTAGGTGTTGATGTCGAAATCGACCACATTGATAACCCCCGAGTTGAGGCCGAAGAGCACTACTTCAACGCCAAAAACACCAACCTGCTAGAACTCGGTCTACAGCCCCACATGCTGTCTGACTCGCTGCTTGACAGCCTGCTCAACTTCGCAGTCAAGTACAAAGATCGCGTCGATAAGAATCAAATTCTGCCCAAGGTTCAGTGGCGGCGCGATTAAGAAAACGATGAGGAGGTGAGGAAATAGAGAGATGAGGAAGAACCTTTAACGACCCGTTCGTTTCCCTTCCTTATCATCCTTATTTCCTCATTTTCCTAACCTGGATACTAAGCTTCTCCCTCGTCCCCCGATTCCCCCTAAGCCCCTATGCGGATTGCTCTCTTCACCGAGACCTTTTTGCCGAAAGTTGACGGCATTGTGACCCGTCTCAAGCACACTGTTGATCACTTGCAGCGCCAGGGCAACCAGGTCTTAGTGTTTTCCCCCGAGGGTGGTTTAACCGAGTATCGAGGGGCAAAAATTCACGGTGTATCTGGTTTTCCGCTGCCGCTCTACCCAGAGCTCAAGCTGGCTTTGCCCCGCCCGTCCATTGGCGAAGCGCTAGAAAGCTTTCAGCCTGATTTAGTCCATGTCGTGAACCCAGCAGTCCTAGGACTGGCGGGCATTTACTACAGCAAAACCTTAGATCTGCCGCTGGTGGCGTCGTACCACACTCACCTACCCAAATATCTAGAGCACTACGGCCTCGGCATGCTCGAAGGGCTGATGTGGGAGCTGATCAAAGCCATGCACAACCAGGCGCAGATCAACCTGGTCACCTCTACCGCTATGCAAGCTGAGCTATCAGAGCACGGCGTGGAAAATATTGAGGTGTGGCAGCGTGGGGTTGATACCGAGCTGTTTCGCCCTGAACTGGCCAGTGCTGAGATGCGCGATCGCCTCTCCCAGGGTCACTCCGAAGCGCCCCTACTCCTCTACATCGGTCGCCTTTCCGCCGAGAAAGAGATCGATCGCATCAAGCCCGTGCTTCAGGCTATCCCTGGTGCGCGGCTGGCTCTGGTGGGTGACGGCCCCTACCGTGCCGAGCTAGAGGCCCACTTTGAGGATACCCCCACCAATTTTGTGGGTTATCTGGGCGGAGAAGATTTGGCCTCTGCCTATGCGTCGGCCGATGCTTTCGTATTCCCCTCCCGCACCGAGACGCTGGGCTTAGTCTTGCTAGAGGCGATGGCAGCAGGCTGCCCGGTGGTAGCGGCCAACTCCGGCGGCATTCCCGACATTGTGACCGACGGCGTCAATGGCTTTCTCTTCGACCCGCTCGATGAAGCAGGAGCCATAAACGCTACTCGCCGCCTGATCGAGGCCAAAGACGAGCGGGAGCTGATGCGCCGCAATGCCGTGACCGAGGCCGAGCAATGGGGCTGGGCTGCCGCTACCCGACAGCTCCAGCAGTTTTATCGGCAGGTGCTGGCGCAGCGATCGCTGCCCATGGCAGCGTAGGTCTCCTAAACTATAGGTTCGAGCCATACACTGCTGTTTGCGAGGTTAGCTATGGTCGCAGCTCCTCAATCCTCTTGGGTAGTGACTTGGGAAAAATTACCCGACGACTTCATCCTTGACGATGAACCTGTGGATAATATCAACCAGCCTGCCATTGCCGCCGCTCTGACCGAAAGTCTGGAGTTGAATGGGCTTTTACCGACTCAGTCGCTAGTAATGACCAACTATGGCCTGTGCTCGACCGTGAACGGTAAAACCGTGGTCAAAGCTCCTGACTGGGGTTATGTGCCCCAAATCCGCGTGCCCAGAAAAGAGGTGACGCGCAGCTACACCCCCCAACTGCAAGGGGACTTTCCCGTCGTCGTCATGGAATTTCTCTCCGATACCGAGGGTGGCGAATATTCTATTAAGCCTACCTATCCCCCTGGTAAGTGGTTCTTCTACGAACAGGTGCTGCGAGTGCCCAACTACATTATTTTTGAACCCGACAGCGGCTTACTAGAAGCCTACGCGCTCAATGATGCCGGTCAATACAAGCTCCGCTCACCCGATACCCAGCAGCGATTCTGGATTGATGAGTTGGGCCTAGACCTAGGTGTTTGGCAAGGCACTCGCGAAAATCACACTGGCTACTGGCTGCGCTGGTGGGATGCTCATGGCGATATGCTCCCCTGGGGCAAAGAACGGGCCGAGCAGGAACACCAGCGAGCCGAGCGTCTAGCGGCTCAGCTTCGGGCGGCGGGCATAGAGCCAGAGGAGTAGCCAAATCAGCCGATGCGCAGGCTGAAATGCTAGAGCGCGAACCGCTGAAGGCACTGAGTTACCTTGATTTCTTAAAGAACATCAGGCCAGAATAAAGCTACAGCAACGGCGAATACCTGCTCCTATGACTGCTACCACCCCGCAATTTCGGTCTCCAGCCCCGTCTGATCAGCCCAGCTTAGGTGCTCAACCGTCGGAGCTAACGGTGGATGTGGCCATTGTCGGTGGAGGCATTGTGGGGTTAACGCTGGCGGCGGCCCTAAGCGACAGCGGCATGCAGATTGCTGTGATCGAATCTCAAACAGCGGCAGCGGCGGCTTCGAGGCAGCGGGCCTACGCCTTCTCGCTCACCTCGGCGGATATTTTTAAGGGGCTTGGGTTATGGCCGCAGATTGGGCCGCAGATTTGTCATTTTGACCAGGTTCAGCTCTCTGATGGTGACTACGGGAAGGTCGTGCGGTTTTTGCCCAGCGATCTGGATACTGACGCGGTCTACTATGGCGCCGAGCACAAGGTGCTGATGGCGGCTTTGCAGGGGGCGATCGCCACCTTCCCCAACATTCACTACCTCTGCTCAGCCACCCTAGGGGAAACCCACGACCAGGGAGAATGCACAGTGGCGGCGGTGAGCACACCCGAAGGCAACGTCATGGTGCGATCGCCCCTTTTTGTCGCTGCCGACGGCAAGGGCTCTTCCCTGCGGCAGCGATCGGGCATTGGCAGCTTTGGCTGGCGCTACCGGCAATCCTGCGTCACGGCGGTGCTAGCCCCCGAGCACTCCCACCAAAACACCGCCTACGAGCGCTTTTGGCCCAGCGGCCCCTTTGCCATTCTGCCCCTGCCCGGCCAGCGCTGCCAGGTGGTGTGGACGGCTCCCCACGCCGAGGCCGAGGCTATTTTGCACCTGCCCGAGGCCGAGTTTATGGCTGAGCTACAGAAGCGCTATGGCCATCAGATGGGTCAGCTCAAGCGATTGACCGCGCCCGCGATGTTCCCGGTGCAGCTGATGCAGTGCGATCGCTACGTTTTACCCCGCCTGGCCCTGGTGGGAGACGCCGCCCATAGCTGTCACCCCGTAGGCGGTCAGGGATTAAATATGGGCATTCGCGACGCAGCAGCCCTGGCAGAAGTGTTGATGGCCGCCCACCAGCAGGGCCAAGACATAGGCAGCCTCGCCGTGCTGCGCCGCTATGAACGCTGGCGACGGTTAGAAAATTGGGTCATTCTCAGTTTTACCGACGGGCTGACCCGCATTTTCTCGAATCAGCTGCTGCCCATAGTAGTGCTGCGACGCAGCGGGCTTTGGGTGCTCAGCCACGTTTCCCCCCTTAAACGTTTGGCCCTGCGGCTGATGACCGGTCGCCTAGGGCGAGTACCCCGCCTGGCCCAGCTGGGGCGGCAAGGGTATCATTCTGCCTTGTGAGTTGACATTCAATCAAATCCATTCCGCCCGTAGATTTTCTTTAAGACGAGGGGTAGCAATTGCTAAATTCCAGGGTTTTAGTCAGCTCCACAGGTCGGCTAGTAGAGCTAGAACTAAAACCCTGGAATCTCTGCCCACGGGCTACGCTAACAGCAGATTTTAGCTATGGTCACCTGTTAACAATTAGGCGGTGGTGATTAAGCCTGCTCCCAAATTTGCCGGATTTCACCGGGAAGAAGCGAAGCGATTTCCTGGTTTCGTTCGGCAGGCAAAATTTCCTTCGTAGCTGAGAACACGGCCTTTGTCACTTCCTCAGGAGCAACTCCGGAGGGTAAGGCACCTTCTTGCTGTAGACGCAGCATAAATGTCCCTGGCTTAATGTGTAAATCTTGCGCGGGGCTAATGCGGCTGAAAAAAGCGACCATGACGTTGGGATCTTTCCAAAGATCGAGCACTTCTTGCTCCGCTTCAGATGCGTTTGCTTTAAGGTCCTCTTCGATCCGATCGCTGGTTTTGTTCAACATCATATCCCGCAAAATTCGGAATACTATGTTTGTTGCCCGCTCAGCATCATTAGGAGTTTGCAAACTGCTCCGCTCTAGCACTTTGTCGAGAAAGGATTGTTGCTGGGTTTGGCTTGCCATAATTTCTCACTACAACTTTTTCAAAAAATGAATTGAACTGAATCAATTCATCAGGCTTCCACTACATGTTGCGAAGTGTAAAGACGGATTCCATCCATCGTTTGGCAGAGCTACCTGGCAGAGGTGCCGAGCCAAGCACCCATTGATATCTTTGAATTGAGGTTGAATTGCTGAGCTACTAGCTGAAAGGTTCGCTTCTTCAGAGTTCAGGCTGTTAAGACTGTAAGATTAGTTCTTGCAATCCATATCGTGTGGCTTTTTTCCGTCCCCGACGACTTCTTAGACACCCCGCCCCCTCAGGCACGGATGATAAAACAGTGACTTTTGCAGACGTTGTGCCCACAGCTCGAATTCTGCGCATTTTGGCGATTTCAGGCAGTCTACGCCAGGTTTCATCCAACACGGCTTTGTTACAGGCAGCGATCGCTCTATCACCAGAATTTGTTGAAATAAACCTATATGGTGGCCTCGGTGATTTGCCCCATTTCAACCCTGACCTAGAGCCAGTGGAACTGCCATCTGTAGCCGATTTGCGGGCCCAGGTGAAAGGGTCAGATGGCATCATAATTTCTAGCCCCGAATACGCCCACGGTATACCGGGCGTCTTGAAGAACGCGCTGGATTGGTTGGTGAGTGGCGAAGAGTTTATGGGCAAGCCGGTTGCACTATTCAATGCTTCACCCCGGGCCGCTCACGCCCAGGCCTCGCTGATCGAAATTGTGACCACCATGGCAGGGCGTATTGTGCCTGAAGCCTGCATCACGGTTTCTTTGCTGGGCAAAAATCTAGATGCCGCCGGCATTCTGACTGAGCCAGAAATTTCAGGCGAATTGAGCGCTGCAATTATGGCGCTCGCTACCGGGATTGAACCATCCACAGCGGCTATTCCTAGGCTATAGCCCGTGCCCCTGGGGCAACGCAAAATCAGCATGGGTGAGCTGCCGCTGGAGGCTGTGGGCGATAAACTCGGGGGTAACGGGGTAGTTGAGGTCAGTGAGCAGGGCTGTCTGTCGCCTCGCCGGGTCTAATCTGCATGGCGATCGGGTTCAGCAACGCACCAGGCACAGGGGCTACTTTAGGGGCCACCACGACACCTTATCGCGGGTGGCTCCGTACACTTCCTTCAGCCCCTCGGGGTCAACCACCTGCACCTGGTCGTTAGCCGACTCGGCGGTTTTGCTGGTTTTGATGTAGCCCGCCTTCGTTAGCCCCTTTAAGACCTGCTCAACAGTGCGGTGGTTGAGTTGGCAAGCGCGGGCAATGATATCAATGGGCAGGTCAAAGCAGTAGCTGGGATTGTTGCCCCGGCTCGGCTGGCTACCCAGGCTGCGCTCTTGGTAGATCAATGCCCGCAGCAGCGCCGCCACTGCCTGCGGCGGGTAGGTGCTGCAATTGAGCAGGTGATACTGAAACTTTTCGCGCAGCTCAAATAAAAGAGAGTAGCGATCGCGAAAGGTTTCATGCTGGTCGTATAACGATTGCACCATTGCCACCGGCACTTTGATCACGTCGGTGGTTTTGTAGGCCTCTACTAAGCTGGGGAATGCCCGCACCACCGGCCCAAACCCCACCGGCAAATTGCGCATGCCAAAACAGGCGCCGGGGTAGGTCATGGCAATTACCCGATCGAGGGGGGTGCTGCGCATGATGACTGGGCCGCCCTCGACCACCACGTAGAGGTGCTCTAACCAGGTTTGCGGACGAAAGGCCGTATACACCGGCCGATTGGAGTACAGCTTTTCTATGATCAAGACACTGGGGTCTAACCCGTTAAGCAGGTCTTTGCCCTCCATGCCCTGAAACAAAAAACTCTTTGTGGTCAAAGTCTCGATGGCATCGGCCGCCGAAACCTGACCTTTTTGCCTTGCCATACTGCATTACAGGTTCGTTACCCCGCCATTGTCCCTCGAAAACTACGCTTGCTCAAGAATTCTTGATCGCAATCTCGATTGACCTGTATTCGAATTGGAAAATTGGACCGGGTAGGGCAACTGAGCTGACAGTGGGTGGCAGGGCCGCGATCGATCGCTTGAGCCGCTGAGCCGCCCCCTAAACAAACTGACAAGGCAAATTTAGTAGCCGTCGTCGACTTCAGTGTTGAACCACAGATCCGCCTCTAGCTCCACCAAATCGAGCAGCGCCTCGTGAACTGTCCCCGCTTGGCCCTCGATGGCGAGATCAAACCAGCCGTCCTCTTGGCCGTTGGCTCCCAACAGAGCACCTAAAATGTTCACCTTGAGCCCGTAGCGGTTGATCAAGTTTGAGATCACCGGGTCGGGGTGGCGTGCCTTAGGAATGCGGATTTTTACTTCGGTGTGAATCAGACTTTCAGGGTCTTTAAGGTGCAAAGCCTCAAGACCATAGTCGGGAGAAACGGATGACATTGGGAACCTCCTGAAATGTAAGCTACGCGGCTTGGCGATCGGGCGTTCGGTCTGACCTACCCAAGACCCTAAACCCTAGACCTAATTAATGCCCCCGATGCTGAATGCCGGCACTGCGCTCTAGCACATACTTCAGCACCAGGGTGACTACAGCCAAACAGGCCAGCAGCAGGGCGGCGGTATAGGCTGCTTGGCTGTTGTACTGGATGTGGGCTTCTTCAATAAAGAGGGGCAGGGTTTGGGTTTTGCCGACAATGTTGCCCGAGACCACAGTCACTGCCCCAAACTCACCCATAGCCCGTGCGTTAGTCAAAATTAGGCCGTAGAGCAAACTCCACTTAATCGACGGCAGCGTGACCCGCCAAAAGGTCTGCCACTGGGTCGCCCCCAGGGTGGCAGCGGCCTCTTCTTGCTGGGTGCCCGCTTCTTCGAGGGCGGGCAGCACCTCACGGGCAATAAAGGGCATGGTGATAAAGATACTGGCCATGACGATGCCCGGCAGGGCAAAGATAATCTTGATGCCGTTGGCATCGAGCAGAGGCCCAAACCAACCCCGGTTGCCAAACAGCAGCACCAGCATGAGACCCGCAACCACCGGCGAAATCGAGAAGGGCAGGTCGATGATGCTGATCAGGAGCGATCGCCCTGGAAAATTTTTGTTGGCCAACGACAGCGCCGCACAGAGCCCAAACACCGTGTTCAGCGGCACCGTAATCACTGCCGTAATCACCGTCAGCTTCACCGCATTCAAAAAGAACTTGTTGCTAAACGTTTCAGTTAACCCGGGTAGACCTGCCTTTAAGGCTTGAACAAACACGTTGAGGGTCGGCACCAGCAAAATCAGCCCCAGGAAGCCAAAGACAAAGGCCACCAGCAGCCACTTGCCCCACTGAAAGGCCGCTCCCTGAGATTTAGGCCCAGCGGCGGCAATGGGTTGTTTTAAAGATGAATCAGCCATAGAAGCGCCTCCCGCGGGCCTGAATAAGGTTGATCACCAGCAGTGCTGCCAGTGAAATAAGCAGCAGCACCGTGCCAATTACCGTGGCCCCGGCGTAGTCAAACTGCTCCAAACGCTGAATAATTAGCACTGGTGCGATTAAGTCTTGAAAGGGAATATTGCCCGCAATAATCACCACTGAGCCGTATTCGCCCACCGCCCGCGAAAAGCCCATGGCCACGCCCGTGAGAATGGCAGGCATCAGTGGCGGCAAAATTACCCGCCAAAAGGTCTGCCACTGGGAAGCTCCCATGGACCAGGCAGCCTCTTCCATTTCCGACTCCATGTCCTGCAGCACCGGCTGCACCGTCCGCACCGAAAAGGGCAGCGCGATGAAGATCATCGCCACCAGCACCCCCAGCCGGGTGAACGACACTTTGATGCCAAAGGGCTCTAGAAAGCCGCCAATCCAGCCGTTGGTGCTGTAGATGGTCGAGAGGGTTAAACCAGCCACCGCCGTGGGCAGAGCAAAGGGCAGGTCGATGATGGCATCTAAAAATCGCTTTCCTGGAAACTCGTAGCGCACTAGCACCCAGGCAATAATTAGCCCAGCAAAGCCGTTAATAATGCTAGCCACCAGCGCCGTAAAAAAGGTGACGTTGTAGGTCGAGATCGCCACCGGATCGGTAGCAATGCGCCAAATCTCTGCCGGGTTTAGGGTCAGCGCCTTGAGCACGAGCGCCGCCATTGGCAAAAACAAAAACACGGTGAGATAGAGCCAGGTGACCCGCCAAGTCCAGGGAGCATGGAGAATCTGGTGCCAAAGACCTGGGGATGAAGACGGTGGGGATGAAGTCATAGGTGCAGAGAAAACATGTCGATTAGTCAGTCCCGAGCGACCCTTACCCCAGCCTGCTCTCGATCGCATAGAGCTGAGCTAAGGGCCATCTGCCTACTTGCCAACTTTGGATTGAACCTGATCAAAGATCGCCCCGTCGGCGAAGAACTTTTTGTCGATTTCTTCCCATCCGCCCATGTCGGCCACTGTAAAGAGGGTGGTGACCTTAGGGAACTGATCGGCAAACTTTTCGCCTACCTCTGGATCGGAGGGGCGAAAGCCCACTTTGGCAAACTCCTCTTGGGCCTCTGGAGTAAACAGAAACTCCACAAAGGCTTCAGCAACCTCGCGGGTACCGTGCTTGTCTACATTGGCATCGACGACGGCAACGGGGTTATCAATGGAAATGTTCACCTCGGGAACTACAAAGGGCAGCTCTTCGCCATTTTGAGCGGCCAGCAGCACCTCGTTTTCGTAGTTAATTAGCACATCTCCCTGGCCCCGGTTAAAAAACACGTCGGTAGATTCTCGCGCATCCTTAGGTAGCACCGGCACGTTCTGATAGACCTTGGCGACGAAGTCTAAGGCGGCAGCGTCATCGCCACCGGTTTGGGTCTGAAACCCCCAAGCTCCTAAAAAGTTCCATTTGGCACCGCCGGAGGTTTTGGGATTGGCGGTCACCACCTGCACATCGTCGCGGGCCAGGTCTTCCCAACCCTGAATGTTTTTGGGGTTGCCCTCGCGGGTGACCAGTGCCGCTACCGAGGAATGCACGATCGCATTGTTGGGCGCTTCGCTTTCCCAGCCGGGTTCAATCAGGCCACCCTCTTCAATTTTTTCGGTGTCTCCGGCCAGGGCCAGGGCAACGACATCAGCTTCTAGCCCGTCAAGCACGGCCCGTGTCTGAGAGCCTGAGCCACCGTAGCTCTGGTTAAAGCTGACCTCCTGGCCAGTTTCCGCCTTCCACTGCTCAGCAAATTTAGGAATGATTTGTTCGTAGGCCGCCTGGGTCACAGCGTAGGAGACCAGGGTGAGTTCTACAGAGCCAGCGGCAGCGGTGGTCGCTTCGCCATTGCTGCCCTCGGGGGTCGATGTGGTGCTACTGCAGGCGGCTAGGGTACCCGCTAGCCCCAGGCCAGCCGCAAACAAAATTGCCGATCGCCGCGAAATATAGCGTTGAGGTGATGTCATGGGTAGCTCTCCAAAGAATCTCCGGTATCTCGATAGGGTTTTCGAGGATTACGTTTATGGACTGTATCATAAAATTTTGAACTTAGATTTGAAATGAAATTGAAGTCATTTGCACATTTTTTTAGAATCAGATCAACCCGGTTTTGGAATAGGTTGCATTTTTATTGTGGGTGGGGTAGCGTAGGGTCACATTGCAGCTCGGTCAGTGGGCGATCGCCCCTGGAGAACTGAGGCGCACCCTGCCCCTGCTGCTTAGGTTTGGGTTTGAGGTGATGGGAGTGGCACCGTTCGCTAAGCTCTGGTGTCGCATCCCGGTTGAAGCACACTGTCGATTTTGGGAAACACCCGTGGGAATTAGAGTAGACAACGTTTCAAAGCGGTTTGGGGATTTTCAGGCCCTTGAGCCCATCACCCTGGATATTAAGAGCGGTTCTTTGGTGGCCCTGCTGGGGCCGTCGGGCTCGGGTAAGTCGACCCTGCTGCGGGTGATTGCCGGTTTAGAAAAGGCCGACACCGGCAGAATTTATATTTCGGCCCAAGATGCCACCCACAAAACGGTGCAGGCTCGCCAGGTGGGTTTTGTGTTTCAGCACTACGCGCTGTTTAAGCACCTCACTGTGCGCAGAAACGTGGCCTTTGCCCTAGAGCTACAAAAGTGGCCTCAAGAACGCATTAAAAATCGGGTCGATACCCTGCTCGACCTGGTGCAGCTAGATGGGTTAGGCGATCGCTACCCATCCCAGCTCTCGGGCGGTCAGCGGCAGCGGGTGGCACTGGCGCGAGCCCTCGCCGTTGAGCCTCAGGTGCTGCTGCTCGACGAGCCCTTTGGTGCCCTCGATGCCAAGGTGCGCAAAGACTTGCGCGACTGGCTGCGCCGCCTCCACAACGATGTGCATGTCACCACTGTCTTCGTCACCCACGACCAGGAAGAAGCGATGGAAATTGCCGATGAAATCGTGGTGATGAGCCAGGGACGGGTCGAGCAGGTGGGCTCCCCCGCTGAGGTCTATGAGAACCCGGCCACGCCTTTTGTGATGAGCTTCATTGGCGCAGTCAACGTGCTCTCCCCTGACAACACCTGGAAGTCGCTTCACCGCGACGCCCCCACTCACGGGGAGGTGTTTCTGCGCCCCCACGACATTGAAATCTTCACCGAACATCGGGACGGCAGCGTTGCCGCCACGGTGAACCATATCATTCACCTAGGCTGGACGATTCGCATTGAACTTACCCTCGAAAATGGCCATCCGATTACTGCCCACATTAATCGGGAGCAGTACCGCGACTTGGGCATTGATGAGGGGCAAACCGTTTATCTGCGGGCCAAGCTGATTCGCAGCTTTGCCCCTGCGTCGGACTATGCGCCATCGGCGGCTTAACACCGCAAAGGCGGATTCGATGGGGAGTTAGAGCCGGGAGACGTCGAAATTCACTCGTTTGGTTGGCAGGTTAAACGGATTAAACGGTTGAACCTGCTAACGTTTTAGTGCGCATCCTAGCCATTGATATAGAGGTTTAGCCCGTTTAGCCCAGCGGGGTGCCAACCGAGGAGCCTCAATATAATGTCATAGTGGTTTTGGCCCCAAGCCGGGGGCCAAGACGTAAGTAGGTAGGCGGGCAATGGGGTTAGCAGGTATAGAACTGGGGCTGGCAGTCAACGGATTGGCGCAGCTGGCGTCGCCGGGGCCAATTATTTTTCAGCTAGGGCCGTTGGCCATTCGCTGGTATGGGCTACTGATTGCGATCGCCCTGGCTTTGGGCATTACCCTAGCTCAGCGGTTAGCTCAGCGGCGTGGGCTTGACCCCGAGGCGGTTGCCGACCTGTCGATCTGGCTGGTGCTGGGGGCCTTGCCCGCAGCCCGTCTCTACTACGTCGCCTTTGAGTGGGATCGCTACGCTGACAATCCGTTGAGTGCCTTCGCCATCTGGCAGGGGGGCATTGCCATTCACGGGGCAATCTTGGGCGGTATGCTGGCGGCGCTGTTGTTTGCCCGCCTCAATCGACTGTCGTTTTGGGCACTGGCGGATGTGGTGGCCCCAGCTCTGGTGCTGGGCCAAGCTATTGGTCGCTGGGGAAATTTCTTTAACTCCGAAGCCTTTGGCGGCCCCACCAACCTGCCCTGGCGAATTTACATTCCCCCCGCCCAGCGCCCCCCCGGTCTGGAAACTGTTGAGTACTATCACCCCACCTTTCTCTACGAATCGCTGTGGAATTTGGGGGTGTTTGCCCTGGTGATGTGGCTGTTTTTCTGGGGTCTGCGCCATCCCAATCGGCTAAAGACAGGCACGCTCTTTTTGGTCTACTTCGCCACCTACAGCCTGGGTCGTCTGTGGATTGAAGGTCTGCGCCTTGACAGCCTGATGCTGGGACCACTGCGGATTGCCCAGGTGGTGAGCCTCACCGGCATAGCGCTGGGGATTGTTGGGCTGCTGTGGTTGTATGTGGGGCGGCGATCGCTACCGGATGTGGCCAAAGGCAGCTAAGCCCTAATCGAGATCGGGTAGGGGCCTGAGAAAAATGTCTTGGGCAGGCACCAGCGTGCGCAGGTTGAGGCTCCAGCCTGCCACCGTGCGCGTCCTAATTCGCTACCGAATTGACCAGCAAAAAATGCCCTGGAAATTTCAGCAAGATTTCCAGGGCATATCAAGCGAAGTGACCATTGACTCCCAGTAGCGAACTACTGTTGGGGAGGATTGCCCTCGGAACCGCAGTTGCCGGGGCCGCCGCCTCTTCTCATGTTGCTGCGTAGGGCCTCTTGGAGATCGGTTTCGCTGACGCCCAGCTCCGCGGCAGCAGCAGCTAGATCAGGACGAGCGGGCGGTTCAGCGGGCAGGCCCAAGGCTTCTTTCAAGGTGGCTTCACTGACGCCCAGCTGCGTGGCGGCGGTGGCCAGTCTTTGACCGCGATCGCCATCCCTACCGCTTCGCAGGGCTTCCTGTAGCTCAGTTTCGCTAACGCCCAGCTCAGTGGCGGCGGTGGCCAGGTCAGGACGCGGCGGTGGCTCGGCGGGCAGGCCCAGGGCTTCTTTCAGGGCGGCTTCACTAACGCCCAGCTCGGCGGCAGCGTTGGCAAGCCCTTCACCGTGACCTCGGCCTCGACCTTCGGGTCGCTGGGCGGGCTCGGTGGGGGTAGCTTCGGGTTGAGGGGGTTGACTCTGGGTGGTTTGGCTAAAGGCGGCCAGACCCAGGCCACCCACTAGGGCAGCGGCCAGGCCAGCAGTCAGCAGTGAACGATGAATTACCATGGATGATTTGCTCCGGTGGTTTAGGGTTGACGATTTCTATTAAGCCTGGGCACTATGGCAAAACCATGGCCGCCAAATTACAGCTTTGTCATTTTTGCGGCTCCCTGGCGGTGCTAGGTTGTGAGCACCTATGAATGTTTTATTAGTCGAAGACGAGGCCAAAATTGCCAGTTTTGTCGCCCAGGGGCTGCAAGAACAGGGCTTTGTGGTTGACACCTGCCCCAACGGCACCGAAGGCTACGCCTTAGCCACCGATCGCACCTACGACGTGGTGCTGCTCGACATCATGGTGCCAGGGATGGATGGGCTGGCCATTCTCAAGGCGCTGCGAGGGGCGGGCTACGCCGTGCCGGTAATTTTAATTACCGCCCGCAACGAGCTAGACGATCGCCTGGCCGGGCTCAACCTGGGGGCTGACGACTACATCGCCAAGCCCTTCTACGTCGAAGAACTAGTGGCCCGCATGCACGCGGTGGTGCGGCGCAGCAGCGGCGAACGGCAGAACTTTTTGGCCGCCGGCCCCCTGCGCCTCGATCGCATCACCCGCGAAGTCACCTGCGGCGGGCAGCAGGTCGAGCTGACGGCGAGGGAGTTTAACCTGCTGGAATATTTGATGCGATCGCCTGGCCGAGTGCTGACCCGCACCCAAATTTTGGAGCATGTCTGGGGCTACGACTTTAACCCCAGTACCAATGTCGTCGATGTGGCTATCCAGCGGCTGCGCAAAAAGCTCGATCCGCTAGATGCGGCCCAGTGGATCGAGAGCGTGCGAGGGGTGGGCTACCGTTTTCGCCCACCAGAAGAGCCTCCTCGAGGGGAACGCCCGTGACGCGATCGCCACTCCTCAAGCTTTCCCTGCGGCTGCGGCTGGCGCTGTGGTCTGCTGCCCTGGCCGGGGGAGCACTGCTGGGGTTTGCTCTGCTGTCGAGCTGGTTGATCTACCAGGCTAGACTCGATAGCCTCGACGCCCGGTTAGAGCGCACCGCTCCCCTGGGCCGTCCGGGCGATCGCGGTGGCTTGCCGCCCGGCGATCGCAGTGGATTTCCCAACCCAGAACCGGCCCTGGCCCAAGACCTGGGCCTACCCGCCGATGCCGAGGTGGGGTTTTTGCTGGTGGGCCGCACGGGGGAAGTGGTTTATCGATCGCCCCAATGGCCCAGTGCCATAACCCAAGTTTCCCCCGTGCCCAGCCCTACTCAGGGGCGTCGGGGGCCGCGTCGATTGATGACGGTGCGAACTCCCAATGGGCCTTGGCGAGTGGTGGTGCGGGCTACGCCCGTGGGACAGTTGGCGATCGCCGCCAACCTCAACGCTCTCCGCCAGGAAATGGCCACCCTGCGACGCATCTACGCCCTGACCATTCCCGGCCTACTGCTGGTGATTGGGGGCGGAGCCTGGGCGATCGCGGGCCAGGCGCTGCGACCCGTGCGCCAGCTCAGCCAGGGCATTGGCCAGGTGACGGCCCAGGGGCTACACCAGCGGGTGCCCGCTGACCCTGACCCCGAATTTGCGCCGCTAATTTCCGCCTTCAACGCCATGCTAGAGCGGCTAGAGCGCAGCTTTCAGCAGGCCTCTCGCTTCAGCGGCGATGCTGCCCATGAACTAAAGACGCCCCTCACCATTCTTCAGGGTGAGCTAGAGCGGGCCATTCAGCAGGTCGAAACCGGCTCGGCGGCCCAGCAAACCCTCAGCCAGCTGCTTGACCAGGTGCGCCACCTGAGCGGCATTGTGCGCAAGTTGCTACTGCTGTCGCTGGCTGACGCCGGGCAGATGAGCATTCAGCGCCAGCCGGTTGATTTCAGTGCCCTGGTGCAAGATCAGCTGGAGGATCTCTCGCTACTGGCCCCCGAGCTGACGGTGACGGCTGAGGTTGAGTCGGAGCTGAGGGTAATGGGCGATCGCGACCTGCTGGCCCAACTGATCCAAAACCTGATCACCAACGCCGCTAAATACAACCTGCCTCAAGGCTGGGTACGAGTCCAAGCTTGCCACGCCCAGTCCCAAGTGCAGCTCACGCTGACTAACGCTACCGCGCCTCTCACCGCCGCCGAAGCCAGTCGCCTGTTCGATCGCTTCTATCGCGGCGACCCCGCCCGTGCCCGCCAAACCGAAGGGCTTGGCCTGGGCCTCAGCCTAGCCCGCGAGATCGCCCGCGCCCACGGCGGCGATCTGGTGCTGGCTCCCCGCCCTGCCGGTGAGGCGTGCTTTAGCTTGCATCTGCCTCTGACCCTTTAATAATTGAGAGATACAGGCTTTAGACAAGGAGTATAGGGTCTAAGGTTTACGGTATAAATCTGCCTTGAACCCTTATACCCTACACCCTGCCCCCTCTAAATTAGGCCTAGCGCCGTCCGATACAGGTAGCTAGGTACCCTTGTTCTAAGGACAGAGAAATATTAGAGTTGTGTAAACAACTGTTAACAAAGGTATAGTCTAAATTAAGGAAAATACTCACACGTGGCTTTATTTTGGGCCAGCGGTGGGTCGCCTTCGTCGTTGTCAGTTTCATGTTCTTACGGCAAGCCAGTATGAGACACGTGCTAAACATTTTGGTCATTTGTGTAGTAAGCCTCTGCGCCTGGCTGCCGATGGCACCGGCTTGGGCCTACGACAACCCAGAACTCTTGCCCGATAACCAGACCGCCATCATCGATCTGGCCAAGTCGCTCAGCGCCCGCCAAGAAGAGAATCTCGACTCTCAGCTCAACGACTTTGAAACCGAAACCGGCTGGAAGCTGCGGGTGCTGACCCAGTATGACCAAACCCCAGGCCGCGCAGTAAAAGACTTTTGGGGCCTCGACGATCACAGCATCATGCTGGTGGCCGACCCGCGCGGCGGCAACCTGCTCAACTTCAGCGTGGGCGATGCCGTCTACGACCTGCTGCCCCGCACCTTTTGGATTGAGCTGCAAACCCGCTACGGCAACCAGTTCTTTGTGCGCGAAAATGGCGAAGACAACTCCATTCTCAGCGCCCTTGAATCAATTCAGGGCTGTCTGCGTCAGGGGGGCTGCAACGTGGTGCCCGGTTTGCCTCAAGAGCAGTGGGTGCTGACGCTGATTACCTCCATCGTCGGCGGCGTGATCTGTGGATTTGCGGCCCATCCCCGCAAGTCCGATCAGATTTTTGCCTGGCAGTGGGTGCTGATTTTCTCGCCCCTGTGGGGGATTCTGTTCTTTGCCTTTGGCATTGGCCCTGTAGTAACCCGCACCAGTGACTGGCTGCCCCTAACGCGTAACGTCGCCGGTTTTTTGATTGGCGCTTTAGTGGCCTTCCTGACGCCAATTCTCGGCAATCAAGCCCCCAATTCTGAGACTTAATGGTCGGGAATCCTGTTTAAGCGGCACAGGTGAAGAAAGTGGGCATCGTTCGTTTGAACGATGCCCACTCTGTTTTTGAGGGGGGAGCTAGAGCGAAAGAACGAAAAACGAAAATGGAAGAGCAAAAAATGAAAAGAATGCCCAGCGGGTTTGAATTCTGGCACTTTAGCTTGTTCTAATCTGGAATCGGCCTGCTGTATAGCGATCGCCCGTTCAGTCAAGACATTTTGGACAACTTTTTGGCTATACCGTCTGGGCGGTCATAACGGCGTTGACCGTCGCTAGCAGTTGCCGAGGGTCAATGGGTTTGCTGACGCAGTCGTTGGCCCCGGCTCTAAGGGCTTGCTCTGTTTGCTCAGGGTTGTCTAGATCGACTAGGGCCAAAATTTTTGGCCCTGGGGAGCCTGAGCTCCGGCGTAGGGTGGCAATGATGTCGCTGCCATCGGCGCTGGCTAGACTGAGGCTAGTAATCATTGCGGCGGGCTGAAGCAACTCCACCTGGTCGAGCACTCGCGATCCGTCCACAATCCAGATTACCTGGTAGCCAGCGGCGGTAAGCATGTCACAGATGACGCTGGCGGTTTCTTCATTGTCTTCGACCAGCACAATGCGCCCCACGATGGGTTCGGCGGTGAGCGGTGGCTCGGTTACGAGGGGTTCAGTCAGTCGCTGGAGAGGAATTCTGACGGTAAAAATAGAGCCCTTGCCGACCTCTGAGCTCACTTTAATAGAGCCGCCGTGGAGCTCGACTAGCTGCTTGGTGAGCGCTAGACCCAAGCCTGTACCTGGGTGCTCTCGCTGGAGCACGTTTTCAAGCTGCTGAAACTTTTCAAACAGCAGGGATTGGGCGGAGGACGAAATGCCAATGCCCGTGTCTTGAATCTGAAAGACAGCGTCGTTTTGCTCGCGCCGCACGCGCAGAACAACTTTGCCGCCAGCATCGGTAAATTTGACAGCATTGCTGAGCAGATTAGCGAGAATTTGCCGCACCCGTCGGGGGTCGGCTAAGAAGGTGTCTTGACCGCTGGGCAGCTTGAGGTCGAGGGCGATGTCGATATCGTTCTGGGCGGCCTCGGTGCGAAAGGCATCGACGCTCTGGCGACACAGGGACGTGAGGGAAAACTGACGTACTTCTAATGCGGTGCGCCCGGCCTCAATTTTTGACACATCGAGAATGTCGTTGATGACGCGCAGCAGATGCTCGCCGCTGGTTTGAATGGTGGAGAGGTAGTCGCGCTGGCGGGGGGTGAGATCGCCCAACGACCAGCGCAGCAGGGTAGCCGACATGCCAATGATGTAGGTGAGGGGGGTGCGCAGCTCGTGGCTCATGGTGGCCAAAAACTCGGTTTTGGCTCGGTTGGCGGCTTCGGCGGCCACCAGTGCATCGCGCAGGTCTTGGGTGCGTTCGACGACGCAAACCTCTAGGTTTTGGGTTTGCTGCTGGAGCTGGTGGTAGAGCTGGGCCTGGTTAATGGCGATCGCCAGGTGTTCGGCAATGTGCTGCAAAAACTCGGTTTCCCAGGATTGCCACTGACGCAGGTAGTCGCACTGATGCACAATCAGCAGCCCCCAAAGCTGCTGCCCCACCAAAATGGGAGTCACAGCCTTTGACTTCACCTGCATCTGCATTAGAAAAGTTTCCATGCAGGGGGCATGGGGGTAGGCTTGGGCCACATCGTCGATAGCGAGGGGGCGACCGTGGCGGTAGCGGCGCTCCTGATGGGGGTAGTTGGGGTGGTCGTGAAAGCAGAGGTCTTCGGTGTAGTTGAGCACCGAGGCGAAGCGATCGCTCGATCGCGACTCGTAGGTGATGTAGCCAATCGGACCTGGCCCACTGAAGTAGGCTGGAGCAGCGCTATCCATGGGCTTAACGGGGGTGCCCGGCACCTGGTCGAACTGGTAGATCAGCAGCCGATCGGCTTGAAGAAACTGGCGCACCTCGGCCACGGTGGTTTCTAAAATCTCGCCCAGCTCCAGGCTGCCCTGAATTTTGGTAATCACCTGGTTGAGCAGCAGGCGACGCTCTCGCTGTCGATTGATGACGATTTGAGCCGGCACCTCGGCACAGGCCTGAAGCCAGGCCAGCATAAACTGGCTGAGGGCGCTGAGGCTAGTAGTAGAGACGGGTCGGTCCAAGCCCTGCTGGGCCAAAAATGCCTCTACGTCAGCCGCTTCGGCGGTGAGGCCGACCACGACGCGATCGTCATCCTGAGGGCGGGCCGTTACGACCACCGCCAGCTCGGGCCCCTCTAGGCACCAAAAACTACCGTCGTTAGGAGTGTCGGCGGGTAGGTTAGCCTCGGTGAGCAGGGTCAGCTGATACTGCTGGCAGTACTGACGCAAAAACTGCCCCAGCAAAACTAGAGCAGCTTTGGGCATGACCTGTTCAGTGCCACGGTTTATAAAGTCAGGCATTTCTATATTTTGAGGCCGAGGGCGCCCACTGCGGTGGTTTGAAACGGGGAGTTGCCAAAGAAAGCCTTAAGGTTTGAGGAGCCCAATCTTAGGGAGTCCTCATCGTAACTTCCGTTTTGGGCATACCCTGACTTACGCTAGAGTTCCTTCAGATTTGTTGTTGCCCTAGGGATTGCCCATGCATCGCTTAGCCGCTACCCCCGGCGGCTGGACGCCGGATACCGAGGGCGTCATTTTTGTCGAGCAGACCCCGGCACCGCTGGTGTTGCTCACCGCCGCCGACACAGAAATTCAAAGCCTGACTCGGGCCAGTTTTCCGGCCAATTTCCCCGCTTTGCGGGTGGCTAACCTGCTTCAGCTTCAGCAGCAGTTGGCGATCGATACCTACGCCGACGATGTGCTGCGCCACGCCCAGATTATTGTGGTGCGGCTGCTAGGAGGCCGCGCCTACTGGCCCTATGGCCTAGAAGTCGTCAGGGATGTGGCCACCGAAACCGGGGCCGCCCTGATTGTGCTGCCCGGCGACGATCGCCCCGCCCCCGACCTGATCAGCTACTCCACGGTGCCGCTGACGGTGGCCAACCAACTCTGGCGCTACCTCAATGAAGGCGGTGTCGAGAATATGGCGAACGGGTTGATGTGGGTGTGCGATCGCATCCTCCACACTGCCTATTGCCCTCCGACTCCCCAACCCATTCCCAAAGTCGGGGTATATCCTCTACTAACCTCTATCAGACAACAGGAGATACACCCGGAACCCCTCTCCCCTAGCCCCTCTCCCATGGGGAGAGGGGAACTGGAGAATACAACAGCCAAAATTGGCCTGATCTTCTATCGGGCTCACTATCTGGCAGGCAATACTGCGCCCATTGATGCCCTGTGCGCGGCTTTGGTGGAACGGCATCTGCACCCTGTCCCTGTGTTTGTGTCGTCGCTGCAAGACCCTGAGGTGCAGGAGGATTTGGTCGCTCTGTTCAATCCCAAGGATGGCCAAGGTATTGCCGTGCTGTTGAATACCACCAGCTTTTCGGTGGCGAAACTGGACGGCGCAACCCCCAATTTAGATCTATGGGAAACCCTCAACGTGCCGGTGCTGCAAGTGATTCTCAGCGGCGGTACCAAAGCCGCCTGGGCAAGCCAGAGCCTTGGCCTTTCGCCCCGCGACATTGCCATGAATGTGGCCCTGCCCGAGGTGGATGGGCGCATTATCACCCGCGCTGTTTCGTTTAAATCGGTCAACCGGCGCAGCGAGACATTGGAAACCGATGTGGTGACCTACGAGCCAGTGAGCGATCGCATCACCTTCGTCGCTGACCTGGCCGCCCGTTGGGCTACCCTGCGCCGCACCCCAGTGGGTGATCGCCGCATAGCCCTAATTCTCGCCAACTACCCCAACCGCGATGGCCGCCTCGCCAATGGCGTTGGCCTCGACACACCCCAGAGTGCGATCGAAGTTCTCCACGCCCTTAAGGCCGTTGGCTACACCCTGGGCGACATTCCCGCCGATGGCGACGACCTAATTCGCCAGCTCACCGCGGGGGTGACCAACGACCCCGAAGGCCACGATTTTCGCCAGGTTCACCAATCTCTTCCCCTTGCTGACTACTGTCAGTATTTTGAGACCATACCGGAAGCGGTGCGCGCTGGTATGAGCGCTCGTTGGGGTCTTCCTGGAGGAGATGGGGAGGCTGGGGAAGATGGGGAAACTAGGGAAGGAATTCAAAATTTCTCCTTTGGAGACGCTACGCGAACAAAACTCAAAACTCAAAACTCAAAATTTCCCATTCCCGGCATCCAGCTCGGCAACATCTTCATCGGCGTTCAGCCGAGCCGGGGCTATGACCTTGACCCCTCTCTTAACTACCACTCGCCCGATCTAGAGCCAACTCACGACTACCTAGCCTTTTATCTCTGGCTGAGGCATACCTTTGGGGCTCAGGCGATCGTTCACCTGGGCAAGCACGGCAATCTGGAGTGGCTGCCCGGCAAGGGCGTCGGCCTATCTCAGGACTGTTACCCCGAGGCCATGTTTGGCCCCATGCCCCACCTATACCCGTTTATCGTCAACGACCCTGGCGAAGGCTCCCAGGCGAAGCGCCGCGCCCAGGCGGTAATTCTCGACCACCTGACGCCCCCGCTCACCCGTGCCGAACTCTACGGCCCTCTCGAAAAGTTGGAAGGTCTGGTGGATGAATACTATGAAGCTCAAAGCTTGGATCCGAGCCGGTTGGCCTTGATTGGCGATCGCATCCTCACCCTGCTCACCGAAACCAGCCTCCTCACCGAGATCTCCTCCCCCACTTCCCCATCCCCCTTATCCTCCCTTCCCACCCTCCTTCCCACCCTCGATACCTACCTCTGCGATCTCAAGGAAGCCCAAATTCGCGACGGGCTACATATCTTTGGGCAGTGCCCTGATGGCCGGCAACTGCGGGATTTGGTAGTGGCGATCGCCCGCCATCCCGGCCGTGGCCGACAGGGATTGACACGGGCGATCGCAGAATCCTGGGCCCTCGATCTTGACCCCCTCACTGTCGATCTTGGAGAACCCTTCACCCCCTCATCCCCTCACCTCTTCACCTGCCGCATCGCTGGAGACGTTGTCGAGGCCTTAGAAGAGGAAGCGTCGCGTTTGGTAGAAGGGTTATTGCCAAAAGCCACTGTCCCGAACCGCCCTCTCCCTAGCCCTCTCCCTGGGGGAGAGGGAACCGGAGGAAGCTCTAGCTCCCCTCTCCCCCAGGGAGAGGGGCTGGGGGAGAGGGAGACATCTCTCGTCGCCGAACTCCACTGGATTCAGCACACCCTCATCCCCGCCCTGACCTGCACCACTGACGAGATCGCCAACTTGCTCAAGGGCCTCGACGGGCGCTACGTGCCCAGCGGTCCCGCCGGAGCCCCCACCCGCAATCGCCCTGACGTGTTGCCCACGGGGCGCAATTTCTTCTCAGTGGATATTCGCGCTATCCCCACCGAGAGCGCTTGGGATGTGGGGCGGCGGGCGGCGGAAGTGCTGGTGGAACAGTACACCCAGGATCACGGCGACTATCCCCAAACCCTAGGCCTGTCGGTGTGGGGCACTTCCACCATGCGTACCGGCGGGGACGACATTGCCGAAGCTCTGGCCCTGATGGGGGTGCGCCCGGTGTGGGATGGCCCCTCGCGGCGGGTGGTCGATTTTGAAGTGCTGCCGCTGTCGGCGATCGGGCGGCCTCGGGTGGATGTCACCCTGCGGATTTCGGGCTTCTTTCGCGATGCCTTTCCCAATCTGATCGACTTGGTGGATCAGGCTGTAGCGGCGGTGGCGGCTTTAGAAGAACCGCCGGAGCAAAATCCTCTGGCGGCACGATCGCGGCAGGAGAGTGCTGAGTGGCAGCGGCAGGGGCTGACAGCAGAGCAGGCGGAGCTGCGATCGCGCTACCGCATCTTTGGCTCTAAGCCGGGGGCTTATGGGGCTGGCTTGCAGGGGCTAATCGAATCGCAAAACTGGACTAGCGACGAAGACCTTGCCCGTGCCTACCTGAATTGGAGCGGCTACGCCTACGGTCGCGACGCCCAGGGCCACGCCATGCCCGAAGCCTTTGAGCAGCGGCTTAAGCACCTGCAAGTGGTGCTCCACAACCAGGACAACCGCGAGCACGACCTGCTCGACTCTGACGACTACTACCAGTTTCAGGGGGGCATGACAGTGGCCGCCAGAACCCTCCAGGGGCAGCAGCCCGCCACCTACTTTGGCGACAACGCGGTGACGGCTAAGCCCAAGGTGCGATCGCTCGACGCCGAAATTGCCAAGGTCTACCGCTCCCGCGTGGTCAACCCTAAGTGGATCGAGGGCGTCATGCGCCACGGCTATAAGGGGGCCTTTGAGATGGCCGCCACCGTCGATTACCTGTTCGCCTACGATGCCACTGCCCACTGCGTCGCCGACCACATGTATGAGGGCGTGGCCCAGGCCTACCTGCTCGATCCAGCGGTGCAGGCCTTTGTGCAAACCTCAAACCCTTGGGCGCTGAGGGATATGGCCGAGCGCCTACTCGAAGCCAACCAGCGGGGGCTGTGGGCCACAGCCAAGGCCGAAATGCTGGATAGCCTGCGGCAGATCGCCAACCAAGCGGAAGGGGTGCTAGAAACCCAGCAGTTCAATCGGGGGCAACCCTAGGCAGAGTAGCTCTGGGAGCGATCGCCCCAGCAGCGTCGGGCGGTACCATACCAATTCCGCAAAATTGGGCTGTATGTTGGGACGCTCTCAAGCGATCGCCCTCACCCCCTCAAAAAGGGAGCAACAGCTAGCACGCCAGAGGCTGCCGAACCGACGCCTCTGTGGTCCGTTGCAGGTAGGCCCGCGTAATCTCGAGAATCCGCTGGGAGGCCTGGCCGTCGCCAAAGGGGTTGATCGACTCGGCCATGGCCTGGTAGGCCTCGGGGTTCAGCAGCAGCGTCTCGGCCTCCGTCAGCATGCGGTCGGCATCGGTGCCGATTAGCTTGGCGGTGCCTGCCATTACGGCTTCGGGGCGTTCGGTGTTATCCCGCAGCACCAGCACTGGTTTACCCAGGCTGGGGGCTTCCTCCTGCAAGCCACCCGAGTCAGTCATCACCAGGTAGCACCGCTGAATCGCGCCTACTAGCTGGGTGTAGTCGAGGGGCTCTGTCAAAAAAGCGCGGGGATGATCGCCAAGGGCAGCCTGGAGAGGGTCTCGCACCGTGGGGTTGCGGTGCAAGGGCAGCAGCAGGGCGGTATCGGGAAACCGTTCGAGCACCTTGAGAAATCCCTGGGCGATCGCCCCCAGGGGTGCGCCCCAGTTTTCGCGCCGATGCACTGTCGATAAAATCACTCGGTGGCGGTTCCAGTCTAGCCCCGGCACCTCGCAGTCGGGACGGCGATCGGCCACTGACAGCAGGGCGTCGATGACGGTGTTGCCGGTTTGGTGCAGATTGCCGGTCACCCCCGATCGCTCTAGGTGCTGCACCGACAGAGCCGTGGGCGCAAAGTGCAGTTGGGTAATTTGAGAGACCAGGCGGCGGTTGGCCTCCTCCGGGAAGGGATTATAGATGTTGTCGGTGCGCAGACCCGCCTCGACATGGCCCACCGGAATCTTTTGATAAAAGGCCGCTAGGGCAGCGGCAAAGGCCGTCGTGGTATCGCCCTGCACCAGCACAATGTCGGGGCGACGCTCTTGAAACAGGGACTCCAGCCCCTGAAGGCTGCGACAGGTGATGTCGGTCAGGGTTTGGCGAGGCTGCATAATCGCTAAATCTTGGTCGGCACTCAGGTTAAACAGCGCCATCACCTGATCCACCATCTCCCGATGCTGGCCGGTGAGCAGCACCTGGGTGTCAAAGTCAGGGCATTGACGAAAACACTGAATCACCGGCGCAAGTTTAATCGCCTCAGGGCGAGTGCCCAACACAATGCAGACTTTAAACGGTGGGACCATAGGGAAATGCCCTTTGAATGCAAAATCATGCTCAGAATAACCTGTTCATGCGACTATCCCAGCCGGCGGTGCCGGATAGAGCAAAAGAACGAGAAATAGACGAGCGAAAAATGGGAAAAAAGGCCCAACGGGCTTGAATCCTGACGTTTTGGGCCGTCCTAGTCTAGGCTTGACCCGCTATAGAACGGTATCGGTGGCTCAGGCCCTAAGCCACCACGGCAGAGAATTCACTGCGATCGCGGCCCACTACTCGACAATAATTTATTCCCATAGATGGTTTCAGGGGTAGATCGATGCTTACCATAGATGGGAACAACGGGTTGACCGATCGCTATGGGGCCATGCTGGCCGAGTAGCCCACGGCAATGGGGCCACATCCATGGAGCCTGAGAGATATCCTATGACCGGGCAGCTGGCCAATCAAATTCTCTGGGTGGGGGATACTTTAGCGGCAGGGGAGGGCGATCGCCCTGGGTCTGAACTGGCCCTATCCGACCGGGCGCTCGTTGCTCTAGATCAGGTGGAGGCTGCCTTAGCTTACCTCACCGCTGGCCATCGAGTTGACGGCATTGTGCTAAATTTGGCCACCTCACCAACGGCAGGGCTGGCTTCGCTGGGGAAGATTCAGGCTCAAGCGCCCGATGTGCCGGTGATTGTGCTGGTTAGCCCAGACCAGGTCGTCCTGGGGCTAGAGGCCGTCTGGGCTGGGGCCGAAGACTACCTGATTGGGGAGCACGCCGCCGACATCAAACGAGCCCTAGACTGTGCCCTAGTCCGCCGCCGCCGGCCGCGATCGCATCCGGCGACAGAGGCGAGGCCAGAGGGCGAACCCGAGACCCTTGGGCAGGCGGACGAAGCTCAGCACTACCCAACCATCTTTCGGGGGGTGCCGGTTTCGCTCTGGCAGGAGGACTGGTCTCTGCAACGCCAGGGAGCCACCGACCTAGCGGCCTACATCGACCAGCACCCCGAGCTTGTCACCCAAGCCATCATGCAAATGACCCACTGCATTGCGACCCTGGGCAACTGGGACTACGACCTCCTCAATGACCGCCTAAATTGGTCGGAGGACTGCTACAGACTCGCCGGGATGGCGACCGATCAGCCGCTTCTCACCTATGCCGACTTTTTGCAGTACGTTCACCCCGACGACCTAGATTGGGTCAAGCCGCAGCTCGATCAGGCAATTCGCGATCGCGCCCCCCTACATTATGAGCACCGCTGGATCTGCCCCCGCGGTGAGGTGCGCCACCTGAACCATTGGGGGCAGATCACCTACGACTCCCACGGCAAACCTCTGAGACTCGTCGGCACCCTACAAAACGTGACCGAACGGGTTTGCCTCGATCGCGATCGCCAGCGGGTCGAAGCGATGCTGCGGCAGCAAGCCATGCTGCTCACCAGCGCCGAACGCATTGGCAACATGGGCAGCTGGGCCCTTGACCTGAGTACCAACCACCTGGTCTGGTCGGCGGGCACCTATCGTCTGTTTGGTCTGCGCCCCGAGGAGCCGATTGAGAGCTTTGAGCGGTTCATCGAGTGGGTGCTGCCCGAAGATCGGTCCGAATTGCTGAACAACCATACCAAAGTCGGCACGCTGCGCGGAATTTTGGAAGTCAACTACCGCATTCGTCGCCCCGATGGCGAGATTCGCTGGCTGTCGGATCGGGGCAACATCGAAGTCGATAGCGAGGGGCAACCCTGTCGGCAGCTGGGCATGGTGATCGACGTGACCGCCCAAAAGACGGCTGAGGCCACCCTGCGAGCCAGCGAAGAACGGTTTCGGCTAGTTTCGAAGGCTACCAACGACGCTATCTGGGACTGGGATCTGATCACCGATGTCACCTGGCGAGGCGAGGGCTACAAAACCCTGTTTGGCTATGGCAATGAAGATCTTGAGAGCCATAACGACTGGTGGCGCGATCGCCTGCACCCTGACGATCGCCAGCGGCTGCTGGCCTCAATTCAGACGGCCATAGAGGGAGAAGCCACCATCTGGATGGTGGAGTATCGCTTTCGCTGCCGCGATGGCCACTATGCCTACGTCAAGGATCGCGGCTACGTGATTCGCAACGCCCAGGGGCAGGCGATGCGCATGATTGGCGGCATGCTCAACCTGACTCAGCAAAAGAACCTGGAGGCCCAGCTGCTGCAAAGCCAAAAAATGGAGGCCATTGGCCAGCTGACCGGTGGAGTTGCCCATGACTTTAACAACCTGCTGACGGTAATTTTGGGCAACGCTGAGCTGCTGGTCGAACTGCTCGACACCCAGCCTCAACTGCGATCGCTGGCCGATATGATCAGCAGTGCGGCCCAGCGGGGGGCCGACCTGACCCAGCGCCTGCTGGTCTTTGCCCGCCGCCAAATTCTTGACCCCAAGCCCGTCGATGTCAACCAGCTGATTGACCGCATGGATGCCCTGCTGCGCCGTGTCCTGGGAGAACAGATCGAGGTGCGCTGTAGCTACGCCGCTGACCTGGAGCTGGCCCTCGTCGATGCCAGCCAGCTGGAAAACGCCCTGCTCAACCTCTGCCTGAACGCTCGCGACGCCATGGACGGCGTGGGCTGCCTCACCCTAACGACCGCCCACACCGGCGTCATCTCCACGGTTGGCGATCCTCAAGAAAGTTTTTCCCCAGGCGACTATGTCATGGTCACCGTCTCAGACAATGGCGTGGGCATGGGGCCAGAGCTGCTGAGCCAGGTTTTTGAGCCGTTTTTTACCACCAAGGCCAAGGGCAAAGGCACCGGGCTAGGCCTGAGCATGGTCTACGGCTTTGTCCACCAGTCCAACGGCTACGTCAATATTGACTCTGAGCCGGGGGTGGGCACTACCGTGCAGCTATATCTGCCTCACTGCCGCGATCGCCCTAGACCGCCCCTAGACCGCCGCGACCCCGACTTCCCTCCCGAGGTAGACGACTGTCCTGGTGGCTCAGAGCTAATTTTACTTGTCGAAGATAATACTCTGGTGCGCGACTACGCCCAACAGCAGCTCGAAGGCCTGGGGTATCGGGTGTTGGCCGCCGAAAACGGCCCGGCCGCGCTTGAGCTGCTGCATCAGTGGCCCGAAATCGATCTGCTGTTTACCGATGTGATCATGCCCGGTGGCATGAATGGCCGTGACTTGGCCGCTGCGGCTCACCGGCTACGGCCACACCTGCGGGTTCTATATACCTCTGGCTATACCGAGAATGCCCTGATCCCTCAGGGGGCTCAAGAGCCTAAGATCCAACTGTTAGCTAAGCCCTACCAACGGGCTGAGCTGGCTCGCCATATTCGCCAAGCCCTTGCCAAAGGTTAACCCAGGGAATGTCTTCTCGCGGCCCAGCTATGACGTTGCGGATGCTGCGCGCCGCGCGCCGCTCTGTGCGGGGGGTGACCCTAGCCGGTTTTGTGGCGGTGTTTCTAACCGACATCGTCACTCCTCTGGGGTTTGCCCACGGCATGCTTTATCCGCCTCTAGTGGCTATGGCAGGGCTGTCTCACAGCAGTCGGTGGGTGGTGGTGGCGACCGTGGCGGGGGTGGTGCTAACAGCGACAGGCTTTTTTGTGTCGCCCTCGGCGCTGACCGGGGTGGCCCTGGCCTACGCGATCGCCAATCGACTGGTGGCGGCCTTAGCGACCGCTACCACCGGTTGTCTCACTCTGGCGGTGGTGCGCTACTCTAGTCGGGTGCAAGCGACCCAGCGGTTGCTCAGCCAGACCCACGACACCCTGCGATCGCAGCAGACTCTGCTGCAAATCGCCAGCGAGATCGGCCACGTGGGCGGCTGGCTGGTGCGCCTCGATGACCCGGTGACAATCTGGTCTGAGGAGGTATGCCGTATCCACGAAGTTGAGCCAGGCTTTGCTCCCACGGTGGCCCAGGGCATCGAGTTTTATGCCCCTGAGTACCGCGATCGCATTACCAGCGTCTTTGTCGCCTGCGTCCAAACTGGCCTGCCCTTTGACGAAGAGCTGCAAATTATTACCGCCCGCCAGAACCGAGTGTGGGTGCGCTCCATTGGCCAGCCCGTGCGCGGCGCCCAGGGCACCATTGTGGCCGTGCAGGGGGCTTTCCAAGACATCACTGCTCAAAAGCTGGCCGAAGCGTCGTTAGAACGCAGCGAGCAGCGGTTTCGGCAGCTGGCCGACGCCATGCCCCTGATCGTGTGGACCGCTGAGCCCGACGGCACCGTCGACTACGCCAGCCACGCTCTACGGATCTACACCGGCATCTACGACCCTGACACGCCTCCCAGCCAGCTCTGGATGACCCTGCTGCACCCTGACGACGTTGACCTCTGCTTGGCCATGTGGACGGCGGCGGTGCAGTCTGCCAGCCCCTACCGGGTTGAGCTTCGGACGCGGCGCTACGACGGCGACTACCGTTGGCATCTGGTGCAGGCAGTGCCCATTCGTGACGAAGCCGAGCAAATTGTTAAGTGGTACGGCACTGCGATCGAAATCCACGACCAAAAGCAGCTCGAACAGGAGGCCCGCCAGATCGCCGATCGCCTCAACACCACCCTGGAGAGCATTACCGACTGCTTTTTTACCCTCGATCGCCAGTGGAACTTTACCTTTGTCAATAGCCAGGCTGAACAACTCTTGCAGCGTCAGCGGGTCGAGCTGCTGGGAAAATGTGTTTGGGATGAGTTTCTCGAGGCGAGCGGCAGTGTTTTTCAGCAGCAGTTTGAAAAAGCGGTAAACGAGGGTCGATCGGTCGAGTTTCAAGAATTTTATCCCCCCCTAAATGTCTGGTTGGATGTGCGGGCCTATCCATCCCACGAGGGCTTAGCAGTGTATTTTCAGGATGTAACGGATCGCATAGCCCTTGAGGAGCGTCTGCACCAGTCGCAGCGGCTAGAGTCGGTAGGTCAGCTGACCGGTGGCATTGCCCACGACTTTAACAATCTGCTCACCGTTATCTTGGGCAACGCCGAGCTACTAGACGAAATGCTTGAAGCCGACCCTCACCTACACCCCCTGGCAAAAATGATTAGCAGCGCCGCCCAGCGGGGAGCCGAGCTCACCCAGCGGCTGTTGTCCTTTGCCCGTCGCCAGGCCCTCAACCCTGAGGCGGTCGATATCAATCAGCTGATGACCCGTATGGATGAGCTGCTGCGACGCACCCTAGGCGAGCACATCGACATCGGCATCGTGGGGGAGGCCAATCTGTGGCCCGCCCTGATCGACCCAGCCCAGCTCGAAAATGCCCTGCTCAACCTCTGCCTCAACGCCCGCGATGCCATGGTGCAGGGAGGCCAGCTCACCCTCGAAACCGCCAACATCCACCTCAACCAAGACTACGCCAGCCAGCATGAAGAGGTGGTGCCGGGGCAGTATGTCATGGTGTCGGTGTCAGATACGGGCATGGGCATTGACCCCAAGCATCTAGAGCGGGTGTTTGAGCCCTTCTTTACCACCAAAGAAAAAGGCAAAGGCACTGGCCTGGGCCTGAGCATGGTCTATGGCTTCATCAAGCAGTCGGGGGGCCACATTAAGATCTATTCTGAGCTGGGCCACGGCACCACCATCAAAATGTACCTCCCCCGGTTTTGGGGTGATATTCGGCCCGCCCCGCCCGCCCCTGAGAGAGCAATGGCGGGCCACTCAGAGCTGATTTTGCTGGTGGAAGACAACGAGCTGGTGCGCTGCTACGCCCACGATCAGCTGGTTGACCTGGGCTACCGGGTGTTGGCCGCCGAAAACGGCCCGACCGCGCTTGATCTGCTGCATCAGTGGCCCGAAATCGATCTGCTGTTTACCGATGTAGTTATGCCCGGCGGCATGAGCGGGCGCGACCTCGCTGATCTGGCCCAGCAGATTAGGCCGGGGCTGCGGGTGCTCTACACCTCGGGCTACAGCGAGAATGCGATCGTCCATCAAGGTCGGCTAGATGCGGGGATACAGCTGCTCAGCAAGCCCTATGGCCGCACCGAACTCTCACAAAAGATTCGCAAGGCCCTGATTGCTCCCCACCGCCCATGACCTAATCCCCTCAACCATTCTTCTCTGGCTGAGCTGCGGCAGCTCTATCCGGACTGATTGTCGTCTCCAACACAATAATGGTGTGGGCATTGCCCAAGAGCCTCTATCCTGCCTTGTGAGCTTTCATCTACAACGGAAGATACGGGCCAGGGCACCGAGCTAGGGCTTAGCATGGAATACAGGTTTGCTCAGCAGTCCAACGGATCGATCACGATTGCTTTGGAGCTAGGGCAGGGCACGACGGTTAGGCTATATTCACTCAGATATCAAGGGAACCCAAGACGTTTCTAAAAGCGTAGCGATGGCAGTCTCTGCGATTGATCAAGAACGGTTTCTCGTCAAAGACGATAACCTGTGTGCAGCCACAGGCAAAATCAGCTAGATCAGCTGGGGTATCGAATGACGGTAGCCAGGAGCGGCCCAGCGGTCCTGAAAATTTTCAGCATAGGTCATTGTTCACCCAGATCGGTTCGACCTTGAAGTCAAGTTCTGAGTAAGCCCTGCCGGCAGGCCGATTTAGTCCAAAAAGTTTGCAATGTGCTGGATGGGTAGGTGTGGGTGGGCAGGCTGAGAGGGGATTGGCTGGGGCTATGGCAGCACAAGGACGGTTTGAGGGGGGCAATTGGTAAGGCATGGGCGATCGCCGACTGTTGATTTTAGACGACGACCCCATGACCGGGGAGACCATTCAGCGGATCGCTGAATTTGCCGGGCTGGAGGTGCGTTTCACCCCCGACCCGGATCGGTTCTTTGATTTGTTCCGCGAGTGGCGACCCACCCACATTGCCCTCGACCTGGTAATGCCCACCATGGATGGGGTGCAGGTTATGGCCCGACTGGCCAAGCTGTCTTGCCGGGCCAAAATTATTATCACCAGCGGCGTCGGCAGTCGGGTGCTCGATGCCGCCGGGCGATCGGCGGTCGAGCACGGCCTCGACATTGCCGGGGTGCTGCCCAAGCCCTTTTCGCCCGGCCAGCTGCGAGAAATGCTGCGAGGTCAAATTGCGAGCCCGCCGCCGCCGGTTGCGGGTACCCCCGCCCCGCCGCCGGAGCTGACCCCGGCTGATCTGCGCCAGGCCCTCGATCGCCATGAGTTTGTGCTGGCCTACCAGCCTAAGGTGCTCTGCACCACGGGCGAAATGGCCGGGGTTGAGGCCCTGGTGCGGTGGGCTCACCCCACCTACGGCCTGCTGCCGCCGTGGCGGTTTATTCCCCTGGCAGAGAGCTGCGATCTGATTGACCCCCTCACCGATCAGGTGATTGAGCAGGCACTGGCCTGGTTTGGGCCGCTCTGCACGGCGGGGGCGACACCGCTGTCTCCGGCGCTCTGCGAGCACCTGATGCTGTCGGTGAACATTTCGGCTCGCACCCTGGGCAACGGGGCTCTGTTTGAGCGCGTGCAGGAGCGTTGCCAGGCCCACGGCGTTGACCCCGTCCGGCTGATCTTTGAACTCACCGAAACCAGCGCCATGGATGACCCGGTAGCTTCCCTCGATCTGCTCACCCGGCTGCGCATGATTGGCTTTCACCTGTCGATCGACGACTTTGGCACCGGGTTTTCGTCGATGCTACAGCTGGTGCGGCTGCCCTTTTCAGAGATTAAGGTTGACAAGTCGTTTGTGATGACGGCGATGACCTCGCCTGAGTCGCGCACGGTGGTGAAATTTATCGTTGACCTGGGTCACAGTCTGGGGCTGCGCTGCACCGCTGAGGGGGTCGAAGACGCCGAAACCCTCGATTATTTAACCACCATTGGTTGCGACTTGGCCCAGGGCTACCACATCGCCCGCCCCCTGGCCGGCGACGATTTTTGGCCCTGGCTGGCGCTGCGCGATCGCTATGCCCTGAGGGAGAGCTAGGAAACCGCACTGAGCTTTAAAGTTCAGGCAGGGGTGTACTCATGCTGGGTTCGCCCAAGCCGTTAACTACAGACTGTGAAGGTCGAGGGAGCATCGATCGCACCACCGATATGTAAGGGCATCATAAAGAAAGTATGCAAACGTATCGGTTTGCATACAATTCGCCACATAGGCCCAGGATGAATGATTCAACCGACGACGCTGAACGGCTGGCGGCGGTGCAGCGCTACCACCTCCTCGATATGCAGTCGGACAAGGCCTTGGACCGGGTTACGACGATCGCTGCCCGCCTGTTTCAGGTGCCCATTGCATTAGTAACCGTGGTCGATCGCGATCGCATCTGGTTTAAGTCGCGCTATGGGGTGACCCTGGATCAAATTGACCGAGAGCCAGGGTTATGCGCCTCGGCGATTTTGCAGGGCGAGGTCTACGCCATTGCCGACGCTCGTCAAGACCCGCGCACGCGGTTCCATTCTCTGGTGCAGGGCAAGTTGGGCCTCAGGTTTTACGCCGCCGCTCCCCTCACCACTTCCGATGGCCATACCCTTGGCACCCTATGCATTATCGACCGCCAGCCCCGCCAGCTCACCGCTGATGAAACCCAAACCCTGGTTGACCTGGCCGCCGTGGTGATGGAGCAGCTAGAGCTGCAGCTGTCGAGCCGCCAGCTGATAGCCACCACCGCCGCCCAGCGGGTGGCCATCGAAAACCTCTACCATCGGGCTCCCTGCGGCTACCACTCGCTCGATCGCAACGGAGTATTTATTGAAATCAACGACACTGAGCTGGGCTGGCTGGGCTATGACCGCGAGGCGGTAGTGGGTCGGCTGCGCTTCTCGGATGTGATTACTCCGGCCAGCCAGGCTACCTTTGCCGCCAACTTTCCTCTGTTTAAGCAGCGGGGCCGCGTTGACGATCTGGAATTTGAGCTGGTGGTGGCCGACGGCTCCACCCAGTGGATTTTGATCAACGCGATCGCCGAGTACGACGAGCAGGGCAACTACGTCAGTAGCCGCTCGACGGCGTACAACATTAGCGATCGCAAACGCACCGAGATCGCCCTGCGACAGCTGAATCAGTCGTTAGAGGTCAAGGTGGCCGAGCGCACCGCCGAGCTGGCCGAGCGTAACGCCGAGCTAGAGGCCAGCAGCCGTGCTCTCCACCTAAGCAACCGACGCTTTCGCAACGCCTTCGACTACGCTGGCATTGGCATGGCTTTGGTCGACCTGGAGGGCCACTGGCTAGAGGTCAATCGCTCTTTGTGCGAGATTACGGGCTATGGCGAGGACGAACTGCTGACTACCACGTTTCAGGCCATTACCCATCCCGACGACCTAGACACCGATCTAGACCTGATGAGACAGCTGCTCAACCAGGACATTCGCCACTACCACCTGGAAAAGCGCTACCGCCACCGCCAGGGCCACTGGATTTGGGCAATGCTCAGCGTGTCGATTGTGACCGACGAGCATCAGGTGCCGCTCTATTTTGTGGCTCAAATTCAGGATATCAACGAGCCCAAGCAGTCAGAGCTTGCCCTGCACAAAAGCCAAGCTCTGCTGCTAGAGGCCCAGAGCGTTGGCCGCATCGGCAGTTGGGAGTATGACGTTGCTACCCAAAACGTCACCTGGTCCGCCGAAAAATTTCGCATCTTGGGGCGTGACCCAGCCTTAGGCGAACCCAGCTTTGACGACCTGCTGCGGCTTTATCACCCAGACGATAGCGACCACCTGCGCCAGGCAGTCGAACACACCCTGACGACTGGCAAACCCTACAGCATACGAATCCGCTGTACCCGCAGCGACGGCACCATTCGCTATATCGATGATCGGGGGCAGGCCGAATGCAACGCCCAGGGTGAGGTTGTGCGCCTGTACGGCGTTGCCCAAGATATTACCGATCGCGTGCAGGCCGAGCGAGAGCTGCGCGAAATGAGCACGGCCCTGGCCCATGCCGTCGAGGGCATTTCTCGATTGGACAACGCTGGGCGCTACGTCAGCGTCAACCAGGCCTATGCCGCCATGGTGGGCTATACCCCAGAGGAACTGGTGGGCCAAACTTGGCAAATTACCGTTCACCCTGACGATCTAGATCAGCTCAACCAGGCCTATGACACCATGCTGGCCCAGGGCAATGTCAATATCGAAGCTCGGGGCTTGCGCAAGGATGGCTCAATTTTTCATAAGCAGTTGTTTATGGTGACGGCCTACGATGACCGGCAGCAGCGCCAGGGTCACTACTGCTTTATGAAAGACATTAGCGAACGAGCCCAGCTCGAAGCCGAGCGCAGGCAGGCCGAAATTGCCCTGCAACAGGAACTAGAGCGACTGTCTGAGGTGGTCGAGACCCAGCAAAAGGTGGCTCTGGTCAATCCCCATCTAGAACAGGTGATGGCGGTGATCGCTGCAGGCGCTCTGTCGCTCACTCGCGCCGACGGGGCCGCCGTTGAGCTCCTCGAAGGTACTGAATTGGTGTGTCAGGTCGGCAGCGGCATCGCTCAGGCCCATTTGGGCTGGCGACTGCCCCTGGCTGGCAGCCTGGGCGGACAATGCCTCACCGAGGGCCGCACGCTGTACTACGCCGATGTGGACTGTGAGGGGTGGGGCAATTCCTCTATTACTCAGGCTCTAGGGCTGCGATCGATGGTGGTGGTGCCTCTAACCTATCAGTCAGAACGGGTGGGCGTGATCAAAGTCTTCTCATGCCAGCCCAACGCCTTTACGGGGTCTGATCGGCAAACCCTACAGCTAATGGCTGGTTTTTTGGCGGCCAGCTTACACTCAGCTAGGGAGTTTGAGGCCAAAACCACCCTATTGCAAGAACTCCAAGACAGTGAGGAGCGCTATCGTTCGGTGGTTGCGGCCCTCTCCGAGGGTGTAGCCGTGGTGCAGGCCGATGGCGTTCTATTGACTTGCAACGCCAGCGCGGCCAAAATCGTGGGGCTGCAAAGTTGGCAGATTATCGGCCGTTCTCTGGCCGATATGGGACTGGACATGATCGGGGAAGATGGCTCTCCCTGCCCCCACGAGGAGCATCCAGCTTTACTCACCCTGAGCACGGGGCAACTGGTCAACAACCAGGTGATGGGCGTGGTCAAACCCGACGGTATTACCTGGATCTCCTGCAATACTCGCCCCCTATTCCGTCCCAATGAACGCCTGCCCTATGCGGTGGTGCTCTCGTTTACCGATATTACTGAGCTCAGGCGATCGGAGGTAGCGACCCTGCGGCGGCGGGCTGAGCAGGAGCGGCTGCTGAGTGAAATTGCCCAGCGCATTCGTCAAACCCTTGACCTGAAGGCAATTCTTACCACCACCGTAACCGAGGTGCAGCAGTTTTTGCGCACCGACCGAGTGCTGATCTACCGTTTGGAGACTAGCGGCCAGGGCATGGTGATCGCCGAGGCCAGCACCGCTGGCTGCCCACCGCTGCTGGGGCAACAGGTGCACAGCCCGATCGCAGAGGCGCGGCTGGTGCAGCTGCAGCAGGGCAACCTGGAGGCGGTTGCCGACCTCCAGGCCGAACCCAATCGCCTCTGCCCCCTCGATTGCCTCACCCAGGCCCGGGCTCAGGTGGTGGTGCCGATTGTGCAGGGCAATCGGCTTTGGGGCATGCTGATGGCCTACCACAGCCAGGGGCCACGCCCCTGGGAAACCTCTGAGCTGGACGTGCTAAAGCGGCTGGCGATTCAGCTGGCGATCGCAATTCAGCAGTCGCAGCTCTATCAGCACATTCAAACCGTCAACCGCCAGCTCGAACATCTGGCCACCCACGACGGCCTCACCCAGGTGGCCAACCGGCGCAGCTTTGATACCTATCTTCAGCAGGAGTGGGGGCGTTTGCTACGAGCCCAAGCGCCCCTGAGCCTGATTTTGTGCGACATTGACCACTTCAAGCAGTACAACGACACCTACGGTCACCCGGCAGGGGATGTCTGCCTTCAGCGGGTGGCCCAGGCCCTAGAGCAGGTGGCCAAACGCCCTGCTGACCTGGTGGCCCGCTACGGCGGTGAGGAGTTTGCCCTGGTGCTGCCCGATACCAGCTGGGCCGGAGCCGAGGCGATCGCCCGCGCCATTCAGCAAGCCTTGGCGGAGCTAGCGCTGTTTCACGGAGCCTCGCCCCTAGTCCAGCGCATCACCCTCAGCCTCGGCATTGCCTGCATCACGCCCAACGTTGAGCATCAGCATCAAACCCTAGTTGACCAGGCTGATGCAGCCCTCTATGCCGCCAAGCAACAGGGGCGCGATCGCTACCGGGTATTTCAACCAGGCGGGCGAGGGCAGGCCAGTTTGGGCAACGGGGTAGGTTAAGCGGGAGGATCTACTCCAGCATCTCCAGGTTGCGCACGCCGCCCTGGTCGGCACTGGTGGCCAGCAGAGCGTAGGCTTTGAGCGCAGCAGTTACCCGACGCTGGCGAGGCTGAGCGGGTTTCCAGGCAGCTTTACCCTTAGCTTCCATCGCTACCCGACGGTTGGCCAACTCCTCCACCGACAGATCGACGTTGATGGTGCGGTTGGGAATGTCGATCAGGATGCGATCGCCCTCTTCCACCAGGGCTATGTTGCCCCCTGCCCCCGCCTCTGGCGAGGCATGGCCAATGGAGAGCCCCGAGGTGCCGCCTGAGAAGCGCCCGTCGGTGAGCAGTGCGCAGACCTTGCCCAACCCCTTCGACTTCAGGTAGCTAGTGGGGTAGAGCATTTCCTGCATGCCCGGCCCGCCGCGCGGCCCCTCGTAGCGGATGATCACCACGTCGCCCGCCTGCACCTCATCTTTGAGAATGCCATTGACCGCCGCATCCTGGCTTTCGTAGATGCGAGCTTTGCCCTCAAACACCAGAATGCTCTCGTCGACGCCAGCGGTTTTAACAATGCAGCCGCGCTCGGCCAGGTTGCCGTAGAGCACTGCCAGGCCTCCCTCGGCACTGTAGGCGTTTTCAACGCTGCGAATGCAGCCCTTTTCGCGGTCCAAATCGAGGGTGGGCCAGCGGGTCGACTGGCTAAAGGCTTGCTGGGTCGGAATGCCCGCTGGGCCAGCCTTAAAGAAGGTGTGAACGGCTTCGTCGTCGGTGCGGCACACATCCCAGCGATCGAGGGAGTCTTTCATCGTGGGGCTGTGGACAGTCGGCACGTCGGTGTGTAGCAGCCCCGCCCGATCCAGCTCGCCAAGGATAGCGGGAATGCCGCCCGCCCGGTGCACATCTTCTACGTGGTAGTCGGGGATGTTGGGCGCGACTTTGCAGAACTGGGGGACTAGGCGCGAGAGGCGATCGATATCGGTGAGGGTGAAGTTGACCTCAGCTTCGTGGGCAGCGGCCAGCAGGTGCAGAATGGTGTTGGTGGAGCCGCCCATGGCGATATCCAGCATCATCGCATTCTCAAACGCTCTAAAACTGGCGATCGAGCGGGGCAGCACCGACTCGTCGCCCTGCTCGTAGTAGCGGCGGGTAATGTCGACAACGGTACGGGCAGCGGTGAGGAAAAGATCTTTGCGATCGAAGTGGGTGGCCAGGGTGGTGCCGTTGCCCGGCAGCGACAGACCGATCGCCTCGGTGAGGCAGTTCATCGAGTTGGCGGTGAACATGCCCGAGCAGGAGCCGCAGGTGGGGCAGGCGGAGCGCTCGTATTCATCGGCCACCTCGTCGCTGATGCTGCTGTCGGCAGCCACTACCATAGCGTCGACCAGATCGAGCTTATGCTCTGAGAGCTTGGTCTTGCCCGCTTCCATGGGGCCACCCGAGACAAACACGGCGGGAATGTTGAGCCGCAGGGCCGCCATCAGCATGCCGGGGGTGATTTTGTCGCAGTTAGAAATGCAGACTAGAGCATCGGCGCAGTGGGCGTTGACCATATACTCGACTGAGTCGGCGATGATCTCGCGGGAGGGCAGGCTGTAGAGCATGCCGTCGTGGCCCATGGCGATGCCGTCGTCTACAGCAATGGTGTTGAATTCTTTGGCGACGCCGCCAGCGGCCTCGATCTCGCGGCACACCAGCTGACCCAAATCTTTGAGGTGAACGTGGCCCGGCACAAACTGAGTGAAGGAGTTGGCCACCGCAATAATGGGCTTCTCAAAGTCTTCGGTTTGCATGCCGGTGGCGCGCCAGAGGGCGCGAGCCCCGGCCATGTTGCGTCCATGGGTGGAGGTTTTAGAGCGATAGGTCGGCATGGCGCGTTCTAGGCTAAAGGATTATCTATAGTCTGGCTCTAGCACCTTTGAGACATGAGCGAGACCACAAACTGTAATAACCACAATAGCTGACTATACGGTTTAAGTTAAATAAGGCATGCCCACCAATCCTCTCGGATTGGTGGGCATGTAGAGCTTAATAACGCAGTCAAAGAGCGCTTTTTGAGATGTCTAACACCTCAAAAATTCGGTACTCTCAGTCGCTAAAAACTAGTCAGTAAAAGCATCCTTGATGTTATCGACGGCACGCTCAACAGCGTTCATAGACTTTTCTGCTGCCCGCTCGGTGCGATCGGCATCCCTGCTTGCATTTTGCTCAATGCGGTTGCGATCGCGCTTGGCTTTGCGCTCAACACCACTCCCCGTGTCGTCAGCCTGATCGACTTTCGAGGCGTTGCTTCTGGCCGCGTCTTTGACTTTATCTTCCGTACCACGGATTATATTTTTGGAAGCACCTTTGATACCCTCAGCGGCATCTTTAACCTGGTTGCCGGCGTCTGCAATTAGGGTTCCATCAGGGGCAGCCATGGCTGAGGTATTGGAAAACAGCGGGCTCTGCCATACGAAGGCGATCGCAACTAGGCAGACTAGGGTTGTGGTCATCCAGCGACCCAGGGCTGAAACTTGGTTCATAAAATGATTCGGCTTCATAGACTATATTCCTCGCAAGGTTTAACGTTATAGTTTTACTCTGCCAGCCGCGTCTATAAAACATCCTCTAGATAGACTTTGGTTTAACCCAAATTTTTGGGGAAATTTCCTAGCTATTGCCCATCTGCGGCTGTTAGCCAAGATTATTTGCGTTGAGCAGAGCGATCGCTACCAAAAAATTATATTGAAAAAAAGCTTACCCCTCTACTATTAAAACAAGTGTGGATAGCGCGATCGCTCATTTTTCCAATAGAAGGGTAAAGCGTCCTCAGAGAGGAATTAATAGCGGAGCCAGGTATCTTCCCTAGCGCTTTTGGGCAGAAACGGGATTGGTATTGGCGTGGGTGTTGGGATTGGTATCCGGGTTAGTGTTTGGGTTGTAAGCATTTTGGCCAACCCCATCACCAGAGTTACCGGGCAAAATGCTTTGAACCGCATCCTTGACGTTGTCCAATATACCTAAAGCCTGATCTTCAGGTGCCTGAGAGAGCCCTTCTGGAGCTTCTACTGGTTGGTCACTGCCAGAGACATTCTGGCGTCCACCTGGAGTACGGGACTGACGTACAGCCTCGGCTTCGTAGGGTCTGGCATCGAGATTGTCGCCTGCCTGGGCAGCCTGGGTGTATGTACCGATGGAGCCGACCCACAGGGCGATAGCTAGCACGCTGACAATGGCTGTCTGGGTGGCTAAGCGACCCATTTGCGCAGCTCGAAAACTTAAGTCCAGCCGCGCTAAAAAGCTAGAGAGCGGACGATAAAACTCGGTCGAAAAAAAACGAAAAGGTGTAAACATGGCATTATCCAGTATTTTCAAGAATTGATGGCTATTTGCCCGTCAACATAGTTTTAGGAGCAAACTTGAGAAATTCGTGAATCAATTAACCTGAGGTAAAATTACCGCAGCTACTGCTAAGAAGGCCTTAGCTGTTTAGAAATGTGCGGGTCGAATATGGTCTCAGCCTAGGAGAATACTTGAATATCTCCTTCGCTCTAAGGGCAGAAACTAGCACCAGACTAGCCCTCCGTTTGAGGGAGATTTAGCAAGAGTCTGTAGCTCAAATCACAATACCTAACTTGGCAAACAACATTCTCAGGAGGGAAGAGTTCACTTGATCCGCACAATCTTGGTCGTAATGACCATCCATGTCCCATCTTCTAACAACCGTGCCATTTCCTCTGGGTCAGCGGCGCTGGGTAACACTGGGATAAGGCCACGACTGTCGTTAGGGTGAGGGCGTGGAGAATTTTGATGCGCGGCCTAGCCCAGCGAGGATGCCGTAGAGTATATGGCGCACTTGCTCTGGCCAAGGATGGGGTTCGGCAGGCTGAGCAGGCGGAAGATCAGACGCCCCATCGGCATTTGGTTCGAGGTATTGAGACTGGATTCTGTTTCCTTTTGTGGTTGCAGTGAGCAAGCCCTACCCTAGAAAGGGGAAGGGTGGAGTAAAACAGAATGCGAAACCCCTGGCTACCCCAGTTTGCACTTCGTTAGCGCGTAGCTAGGGTACGATCGCCCTTCTTGCTATTGCCCATCTCACAGGTTGAATGGGTATAAACCCAACACCGTGTTTTTTCAGAATAACGCGATCGCTCTTCAAATTTTTGAAGGAAAGTCTGAATAGCGATCGCCCATAAAGTATTCATCCTGACCGGCTGAGAAGAGGAGAGTGTGACTTATTACACGCAATCAGTAGCGAAATACTGCCGCGATAGATACCTCATTCGGCATTTCCTGCGGTTCAACTGCATACACTGTTCCGCCATGAAAGATTGTTTGAATCGCTGCTGCATTCAGTAAGTCTTCGTCACCGGGTTGAGCATCATTATGTATTTCAAGTTCCATTGCTTCCGGATCAAAATGTCCCCACTTTTGCATTCCAACAGGAACGAAAAGCTGATCTACACGACCATAGAATGCACCTTGAATCACTTCGTTTAAGTTATCTGATCCTTTGCCAGCGGCAATCGACTCGTGATAGTAATCGAGCGCATTGTGTTTGCCTGCTTCAAACTGTGGCTCCACGATTGCCCAAGCCTCTGCATGCAGTTCTTGCGCCGTTCGTTCTTTTGTGTTGTGTTGAATGCCTTCTTCTACAATGAAATTGTAGGTATTTGCCTCTTGATAAATCGGCAGCAAATAACTAACCCCAGCTAGAACAAGCGGCGACCGACGGTTGCGAAAAAAGTTGTGCAGCGCTTTATCCACTACTAGGAAATATTGCAGCAAATCTTCTTTGATGTTCTCGCGCTCGCCACCCTGTCCGTGATATGAACCAGCTTGTAGGGCGGCACGACCTGCACCACCACCCTGTCGTCGCTGTTCATCCTTGGCAGTTTCGTCACGCTTTAATGCTTCATCCATACCCTTGGGCAAGCCTTCGATTTCAATTTCACGAGTCATGCCGTAGCGATTGCCTTCCAAAAGACGCACGTCGCGTTGGCCAAGCGTAAGAATATAAAAGCGGTCATCTCCGCTTAACAGCGGAATTAGCGGCTTAAGATGGAATCGATCGCTCACAACCACTAATTCAATCATTTCGATCGGCACACAATAATAACGAAAGAATCCTTCTGCAACAAACAAAGCTAAGCCTGCGCTCTGATGCTGCCAAAACTCATCGTTATCCAAGTCGAGGGCAGGTGCAAAGAATTGAGTTGGGTCAGCGGGATGCGATCCATATTGTTCCAATTGCGCTTCCGCTTGCCGAATTAGATTTTTAAATCGGACAGAGTTTTGCTGTGTATCTGAACCCATCTGTACGGTCGGCATATACATTGATATGCACAATCCTTGTGGCTGTTCGACGAGTTCTTTTAATTCTTCTAGCGAAAGAAAACTCATAGGATTAGGTAGAATTAAGGTTGGGGTTTAAAAAGGTGAAATTGAAGCGTTTCTTAGGTTAATGCTAAAAATTTCTTCAAGCGGAGGTCCCTATCGAATGGCAGAGAAAGGAGGCACGATAGGCTGAAGTCCATTTAGTGCCCGATCGCCTAAACCCACTCAAGTTACTTGCCTACAGCGAGTACGATTGCAGCTTAACAATTTGCTTAGAGCGTACCTCTGAAAGCCTCTAGATTGAGTTCGAGGTTGCCTACCGCTCAAGCGACTGTTAGCTATCTATCTTTCACCTGATTTTCAATTGAGAATCTAGAATTTGATTGAAGTTTTTTGACTATTTTGCCTGAATCAAGCAAAGTCCATGATTGTTGGTGTAAACAAGCCATTCTCCTCTTTGCCTGCCCGGTTCTCGTTCAGATGACGGCGATCGCGATCGCCGTCATCTACTTAATGCGTCTAATTTGTAATACTGCATCCTGATCTAGAGACATCGATACCGCAGGCTTCATTTAGCTGCGCTGGGTATATTCGATAGCGCAAAATGTCGCTCCCTGCAGATCGCGAATCAGCGTAAACTTGCCTGTGCCCTCAATCACGATGGGCGGCAGCAGCACCTGGCCACCTAGGGCTTTGGCTTGTTCTGCGATCGCATCCACGTCCTTCACCGTGATATAGACCCCCCAAGTGGGCGGCATATTGGGCTGGTTTGGCGGCGGTGGGGCCATACCACCAATTTCCTTTCCCCCGGCTTCTATAACGGTGTAGGGAGTACTGCCCACAGCACCTTCCTTGAGCGTCCAGCCAAACAAGGGGCCATAAAACTCTTTGGCGGCGGCGACATCGGGGGTAGTCAGCTCGCACCAGCTAAACGCACCAGGCTGCTGAAAGGGATCCATAGCTACTCCATAGGGGAAAGCCGAGACACACGGCTTTAAATAGCATAAAGGCAAGTCATTTTTAGGCTACCTTTTATTCAGCCTTGCCCCTGCCCTTGGGTGTTGTCGACAACGTAGCGATCGCGCCCCTGCTGCTTAGCGGCATAGAGCGCCCGATCGGCACTGGCAATGAGCTGTTTAGGCGACCCGGTAGTCGTGGGTATTAGACTGGCAACGCCCAAACTAATCGAGACAATAGGGCTAACCGTTGAGGTTTCGTGAGGGATGGCCAAAGTTTTAATGGCTTTTTGAATTTGCTCTGCGATCGCAGTTGCGCCAGACAAATTGGTATTGGGTAAGACAACGACAAATTCTTCGCCCCCATAGCGGGCCACCACATCAGTCGCCCGCTCAGCCGTTAATTTAACCGTTTGGGCAATGCTGATTAAGCAGGCATCACCGATTTGGTGACCGTAGTAGTCGTTATAGTGTTTGAACGCATCAATATCAAACATAATCAATGAGAGCGGCTGCTGGCTGCGTAAGGCGCACTGCCATTCCTGCTCTAAGTAGTCATCAAATCTTCGTCGATTTGCGATTTGAGTGAGGCTGTCTACAGTGGCTAATTTTTTTAGCTTCGTATTAGTGGCCAGGAGAGATTGCTCAAGCCGATGGCGCTCTGTGCTGTCAAAAACAAATAAATAATAGCCAATTACTTCCTGGTCACTGTTAAAGGCTGGCGTCAAACAGCTGGTGAGATAAGCCTGGTCACCATTGCGATGGACTATGCTGAACTCAAATCTTTGGGGCTCTCCTGTTAAAACGCGCTCAACATAGTCTTTGGTAGAAGCGTAAGCGTCTTCACCAATTACATCCCATACATATTTATTTAGAATGCTTTCTCGGGAACGGTTGAAGCGCACCTCATAAAAGCGATTGACAAACTGGTAGCGTCGCTCGGCATCTACAAAGGCAATACCCGCATTGGTAGAATCGAGAATTTGATAGAGCTGTTCATTACTTTCGCGCAGGGTTGCCTCTACCTGGGCACGTTCTTGCTGTTCCAGTTTCAGTTGGGCCTTAGTTTGCTCAAGTTCTAGAGCAAGCTGTTTGACTCGCTGTTTCAGGGTTGAAATGTAATCAGCATCCATTCAAGGGTTATAGCTTGTCGACACGTAGTAAGCCTCTGAAGCGTAGCACCTGCCTGAGCGGCTTTTCTCATGCTGCGCAAAGCGGTGCGTTTACCTGCTTACAGCTAACCATCCTCAGCCGTCATGAGCATGGCTTGCGCTGGAAAAATTTGCTGCTGCAAGCCATGCTGACCGAAGTTAAGGTACCGTCAGTTGGCTATTCTTCTTCGGTGTATTCTTCCTCAGATTCTTCGGCGTACTCTTCCTCGGCTTCCTCTTCTTCGGCTTCTTCCTCAGACTCCTCTTCGGTGTATTCCTCCTCAGATTCTTCTTCGGTGTACTCTTCCTCAGATTCCTCCTCGGCTTCCTCTTCGTCGCTGCTGCCGTAGCCAAAGCTGTAAGATTCATCGACGGCGTACTCTTGGCAGAGGGCGTCTAGCTCGGCGACAAATTCGGTGCCGTCTTCGACGCTGAGGTCAAAGTTGAGGATGTTGAGCAAATAGGGGCTGCCTTCGTCTTCGTTATAGTCGTAGTCGAAGTAGTAGTCGTCTTCGCTTTCGACATAGGTAAGGCAGAGGGCCGCGATCGCATCAGTAAAGCCTTCGGGGTCTTCCGTATGAATATAGAAGTCGTACAGCAAGAGTGAGCAATCGTCGGCAAAGAATGACTCGTCCTCTTCCCAAACTTCGGCGCTAAAGTCGAGCTCGCTGAGCGATTTGATGATCCAGGAGTCGTGGCCGTTGTAGTCATCGTGGATGACGTAGTCGTAGGGAATATAGCAGTAGCCCTGATCGCCCCACTCAGGCCCCCAGGAGTTGCGCACAATAAAGAAGCGGTCTTTGTCGGAATAGCCGACGCAGAGCATGGCGTGCCAGCCGTGGGTTTCGCGCACGTTGTCGGAGCGCTTGGGCTGGGGCACGCGGCCTTTGTTGCGGGTGGCCTCGTCAAACGACTCAAAGGTGTTGAGGGCAAAGGCGATCGGGTAGCCCTCAGCCAGCGTGTGCCGCCAGAGGTCTAGGTCAGTGTCGATGGTCTCGGCTTCAATGATTTTGAAATTGGAGGCGTGGTCATAGGCTCCAGTATCAGGCTCGGTGAAGATCAGCTCTTCGTCGTTGGGCCAGAGGTCTTCGGAGCAGGCCCCGTGCTGCATCAAGGTTTCGATCGCACAGTACATCTGGGTGCCGCGGTCTTCGTTGTGGCTGCCGGTCTGCGATCGCGCGTTGTAGTAGACAAACAACCGGCTGACATCGGCGGCATCGCCCAAATCGCGCTTGGCCAGATATTCATAGGCCCCCACAAAGGCATTGGCCACACAGCTGTTGCCCACCTGAGCCTCAACTTCAGTCATGTGGTGGCGCAAATCGACCCGGCCCGGCAGCTCCTCTTTTCCAAACCGTCCAATTTGGTGATGCTTGACGTCGTCCGGCTTTTGCCCCGGCTGATAACCGCCAATGCGAAACTTACGGGTCTGCGTAAACATGTCTAACCTTGAGGAATGGCTCCTTAAGCATTCCCTTTGCACCCCCAGCGAGCGCAGTCTGGGGGGTTAACGTTGCACTACCTTTAAAGAACGGTAAAGCCGTTTGAGACGGAGTCTGCAAGAGCTTTTGTCGCCTGTCAACTCCACCCGCCCGCTTGCCCAAGAAGCCGTTGCTAGCACACCGAAAAACGGGTATCCGGTCAAAAATCTCCCTCCAAAAACCGAGTTTTAAGCGGAACTTCACTTTTGCTTCCTAAGGCAGACCTTCTAAGGCAGCCGCTGACGGTCATCTCTACTTCAGCGTGCCCCTTGCCCCAACAGCGAAACGCTACCTTAAGTCTTATAAACCGTACCGATAGGCTGCGCCCCTAACCATGCAAGCATTTGACAAACTGCCCCGTTGGCTGGTGTGGGAAATTGCACTGCCCTTGACTATTTTGAACATCTGGCTGCTCTACAAGGTGTTTCAAACTTTTCAAACAGCGTTTACCATGCTGATTGCAGCCACGCTGCTGTCATTTTTGCTGAGCTATCCCATTGAGCAGCTCGAAAAGCGCGGCATCAAACCCGGTGTCAGTATTGCGCTAATTTTGCTTTTGACGGGTGGGCTAGTGGGGATTTTAGGCTTTACTCTAGTGCCGGCCTTGCTGTTGCAGCTCAGAGATTTGGGAACTCGCCTGCCCAACTGGTTAGAGTCGGGTAGTGAGCAGTTTCAGGCACTGGATGCCTGGCTGGTGGTTCAACACATTCCTTTAAATGTCACAGCGCTGACCAACCAGCTGACGCAGATGCTGCCCGATGAGGTGGCTCAGCTGCCCGACCAGCTGCTTGAAGTTTTTGTTGGCGTGGCCGATAGCCTTTTGGAAGTATTAATTACGTCTGTGCTGACGCTCTACCTGCTGCTGCATGGGCATGAGTTTTGGAGCGGTCTGCTGCGGTGGCTACCGGGCAACTTTGGCAGCCAGATTCGGCTAGCGTTTCAGGAAAAGTTTAAGAAGTATTTTGTGGGGCAGGCCACGATCGCACTGCTCATGGTCACCAGTCTAACGACTGTCTTCTTTTTGCTTCACATTCCCTACTGGCTGGTGTTTGGCATTGGCATTGGGCTGCTGACACTGATTCCGTTTGGTGATTTTGTGGGCATTGTTACGGCTGCTATTATCGTGAGTTTTAACAACGCTTTGCTGGGGGGAGAGCTGGTGGTAGTGGCCCTACTGGTCGATCAGGTGATTGACAATGCCGTTGCCCCCCGAATTCTCGGCGATCTCGTTGGGCTAAACCCTGTGTGGATTTTGGTGCTGCTGTTGCTTGGCTCCCAACTTGCAGGGATTTTGGGATTGCTGCTGGCCGTGCCGCTGGCAGGTGCCCTCAAGCGGATTTTCGAAGAGGTTTATCGCCCTTCTGGCCAACTCTCTGGAGCCAACCCAATCGGCTGACCTGCGGAGGTGAAGGGCCTGCGATCGCCAGCGCCTTGGAACCTCCCGCAGCTCCGCCCGTTACCTCTCGAGAGAACGAAATCTGGCCCGTTCTAGCCAGGCGAACAGTGCGTCGAGCTGGGTGGTGGTGATAAAGCCATACTGCCAAAGAATCATCGGCAGCTGAGTAGCCGCGTCGTGGTGGTGAAAGGCGGTAGCCACTTCTTCGTTGGATACCCCAAATTCGGTTTGCACGAAGTTAACCAACCGGCTGATCAGTGGTGAGGTCATAGCCAATTTTCCTGATGTGAGGGAGCGCGGGTGTTGCCTGGTAGTTGCGACAATGCACCAGCCAGGACAGGTCAATTTGAAGGCAAAGCTTAAACAGTGGTTGTGGCAATCCTGTGTCGCTGGCGTTTCAGCCCGGTTGCATGGGCTAAATCGATCGCTTTATCACAGTCATGCCACTGTAACGACCTACCCAGCGTCTAACCTAGAATCTATGGTTAGAAATCAATGGTATCGATAGTATGGTTCACCCTGTTCGAGCGGCGATACCGGCTATTTCCTCTGGCAGCTGGGCCAGGCTGGCTGGTGCAGTGCTTTAACGCAGGCTCAAGACGCAGACCCAAGGTCGCTCAACTGGGCCAGAGCAACTAAACCGTCCACTAGTAATTTTGGCCTGTTGCCCGCCAAGCTCCCTAGCCCCATCGTCTATAATTGGCCCGACTACGGCTGCGATCGCGTCGTTACCATCCGCTGCCCCTAGGGCATTCTTGAGGTCACCTATGCTCACCGGATTATTTACCGCTAGCATTGTTGCAGCGACGATGACGTGATTAGCTTGGTCGATGTTGACGACGACCCTGCCCCAGCGAGCGTTAGCTTTCAGCCCCTGTAAGTGAGTCAGCCATGATCGAGTCCAGCTCTACCCCGCCCCGCCCCTCGGCCCCCACAGGCAAAGGCATTTTGCGTGAAACCGTTGAAACCCTGGTCCTCAGCGTGCTGCTGGCCTTAGGTATTCGCACCTTTGTGGCCGAGGCGCGCTACATTCCCTCAGGCTCGATGCTGCCCACCCTAGAGATCAATGATCGCCTGATCATCGACAAGGTGAGCTACGACTTTGGCAATCCCCAGCGGGGCGACATTGTGGTGTTTCGCCCGCCCGATGCCCTGGGCCAAAATGAGGCCTTCATCAAGCGGCTGATTGGCTTGCCGGGAGATGTGATTGAGGTCAAAGACGGCCAGCTCTACATTAATAATGAGTCTCAGTCAGAACCCTACATCGCGGCCAAGCCCGACTACCAGTACGGGCCAGTGACGGTGCCTGACGATTCTTACCTGGTGTTAGGCGACAACCGCAACAAGAGCTTTGATTCGCACTATTGGGGCTTTTTGCCGGCCGACCACCTGATTGGCCGCGCTGTCTTTAGATTTTGGCCCCCCGATCGCCTCGGAGATCTCGACTAAGTTGACGGTGGCCCCTGCCCTTAGCGAACTGGCCAACTCTGTGGCCACTGCGGACTTCAGCGATCGCTGAAGCCCTCAGTGGCCAACGGCTCTAGTGACTGGCAATAACCATGCTGTGGGTTTTTTCGCCTACACCACCAGGCTTTCTAATCGACTGACGGCGCGATCGACAATGTCTAAACTGGCCTGCCAAAATTCGGGCTGGCGAATGTCTTGCTGGAGGTGGCGCAGTACCACATCCTCCGCCGTCATGCTGCCGGTGTCGCGCAGCAGCTTGGTGTACAGGTCATTGAACTGAGCGCCGTAAAGGTCTTTTTGGGCGTAGATGCCCAGGCTAAACAGATAGCCAAACAGGTAGGGATAGTTGTAAAAGCCCAGCTCTGCGATCGAGAAGTGCAGCTTGCTGGCCCAAAACATGTTGTCGTAGCTGGCCAGGCTATCTTCGTACCAGTGCTGCCAACTGACGCTCATCATGGTCTTGAGGTTGTCGGCAATCACAAACCCCTGCTGGCGAGACTCGACCAATTTTTGCTCAAAGGTAAACCGCGCGGGAATATTGAGCAAGAATGTGGCGGCGGCAGACCCTTCTTCCCAGGCAATTTTGAGCTTTTGCTCGGGAGTGCTGGCTTGCTCAAACAGGGCGTCGCGCACCAGGGTTTCGCCAAAGATGCTGGCGGTTTCGGCCAGGGTCATGGGGTAAAAGGTTTTGTAGCGGGGTAGATCTTGCATGACCCAGTTATGCCAGGCATGGCCTAGTTCGTGGGCCAGGGTGAGCACGTTGTTCATGCTGCCCTCAAAGGTCATAAAGATGCGCGGCTCCTTAGGCTCGGCAAAGCTGGTGCAATAGGCTCCGGTGGCTCGGTTGGAAGTGGGCTGGGCATCAATCCAGCCCTTTTCGGCCATCATCATCGCAAAGTCGCCCATGGCGGGGCTGAACTGCCGAAAGGCGTCGGCAACCAGCTCGATCGCCGCCTCAAAGGCAAATCCCCCGCTCTGGGCGGCGTCTGGGGGCGGAGCAAACAAATCCCAGGGGGCCATGGGCTGAATTTTGAGCACTTTGCCCATCGCGGTCAGGGCGCGCTGGCCGATAGCTCGCCGGTCATAGGTGGCCTCCATCATAGCGTCGAGGGTGGCGCGATCGATGCGGCTTTGGTGGCAGCTTTTGTCGAGATAGTGCAGGCGGCGGTGGTGCGATCGCTGTTTGGTTTCCTCTAGCCGCCAGCCGTTGATGGCGTTGAGAATGGCCGCCACTGTTCCGGCCCGACTCTCCCAGGCGGCGTTGACCCCATGCCAGGCGGCAGAGCGCAGGGTGCGATCGGGGGAGCTGAGCAGGTTGGAGGCCTTAGCCATGCCTACAGAATTGCCGTCTACGGTGCATTGCAGGGTGCCCGATAGCTCGGTGTAGAGGTTGCCCCATCCCTGCAGGCCGTTGACGGCCAGGCCGGTGATTAGCTTTTCTTCGGCCAAGCTGAGCAGCTGGTCGTTGAGCTGACGCTGGTGCAGCAGGGAAAAACTTAGTTCTTCAAGGGCCGGATCGGCAATTAAGGCCTGGATAAAGGCTTTGTCGACCCGCAGCAAAAAAATGTCTAGGGCTTTGGTGGCCTGGCTAATTTCGGCACTGAGCTGTTGCAGGGTAGGTTTCCACTCGCTGGCACTGGCATCACGGGAGTCAACGCTGAGAATAGAGGAGATAAAGGTGCGTAGGTTGCCCAGACGTTTGGCGGTGGCGGTGCGCTGCTGGTGGGCGGCTCTAACTTGAGCCAGCAAGCCCTCAAACTGTTCCTGAGTAAGGGGCTCGGCAGGTTCAATGTGCTCGATGAAGGGGGCGCAGAGGGTGGATAGGGTGTCGATTTCCGCTTTGATGCGCTCAACCGTTGCGGCGATTTGAGGATCATCACTGCCCGCGAAGAAGTGGCTGTTATCCCAGATTTGATGGAGGATGGGCATAGGGACAATGGAGCAAAGGGTATTGCCTTTAGCTTACCTAACCTCTCAGGATATGCTAAGCCTCTGGTATACCAATTGCTTCAACAGCGATCGCTTCTCTAGGTCTCTAGGGAGCAATGTGGTTCATTGCGACAGCAGCTTGGGCCTCAGGACAGCTATCTGCTATGGCTAGCTCCAGATAGCGCTGGAGCGACTCCGAGGCCAGACCGTGTAGCAGCAGATTGCGAGCCGCCCCAAAGAAGCTGTTGGGGGCCAGGGGATGGCGGTTTGTCACGGTGTGGTTCCAGGCGTAGTCGCCAGTGACCCGGCTAAAGTAGAGGGCAAAGCTTTCGTCAAACTGAAGAGAAAGCACCGCCCGCTCAAACTCGTCGCTGGTGACCCAGAGGGAATAGCAGATCTTGAACAGCTCCAGGGATGACTCCATATCGAGCACCTGGAACCAGCCCCGTCGGGTGATGTCGATCTCGACCGACACCGGGCGAACGCCGCTATAGCTGAGCCCTCGCTGACGCACACTCTCTAACCAGTTAGGGTGCTGCGCTTGGGCGCGGTGATAGTCGAGCACAAAGTTGTAGAGGTTGATGTCGTGCTCTAAAAAGGCGTTGGCGGCTAGCTCCTCTACCCGGCGGGGGTAGAGAGTGGCGTGGGGCAGGGTCGGGTCGGGGCCATTGTCGATTAAAAAATTGACGATATTAGAGCCGATGGCAAAGTGGCGCACAATCAGGTAGCAGGCTTCTGGAGTGGTGAAGGTGTTGAGAAACCTCACCGCCAGCTGGTGCATCAGCCAGTAGTTGCGAAACTGAAAGGGCAAGAGGCGCTTGAGCGTCATAATCAAGGCCATGGCCAGGTTGGCGAAGAGCTTGATCGGCAGCAGCAGGTAGCAGCGCGACCAGCTTTGCAGGTCTTTGACCATGTAGGCCTTGGCAGTGGGATCGAGGGGAATGGCCCAGTCGGCATAGATAGCATCCCAATGGCTGGGGTCTTGCCGGTTGTGGGGCATGGGGGTGTAGGTCATAGGTCAATTTCCTCCAGTTGCAGGCGGTATAGGCGGGCGGTGACTTGGGCTGTCTTGACAATGCGGGCGGCGATCGCCGCCGTCATCCAGCCAGCGTTGATAAAGGCATCGAGCTTTTTTACATGGGCCTCGTCGTTCTCGCCGTGGTAGCTGAGGAAGGAGATCTGGCTCTTATCTAACCCCAAGCTTTGTTGAATGAGCGCGGCCCACTGGCCCGCCATGCGATTGCCCAGCCCTTCCACAATGAAGATGCTGCCCAGTAGATCAATTGGGTTTTCGCGGGAGGCGCGCTGAAAAATAAAGGCAGACAGCGCTTCTGAACCAATGTTTTGCTCAGCCTCCAGAATCTCTTCGAGCTGTCCCCCGACCGAGACGTAGTCGCGTTCTAGCATTTGAAAGTCGCGGTGCTCGTCGTGGGCGTGGCCGATCAGGTGCGATCGCAGCTCAAAGTCGGTCATATTCGACGCAGCTCGGGCAATCCACCGGGCGCCATCGACCACCTGGGGGCGTAAGGCCCGCAGCAGCGCCCGGTAGTCTGCGAGGGTAAACTCCCCCTGGTGCAGTCGCCTGACGATGGGGACAGACCGCAGCTCTCGCTCAAAGGTCAGCCACACCAGCATCAGCTGGCGCAGCAGCGTTTCAGAGACCGTAGGCTCAGTTTCAGTCTCCAGGGCAGCGGTTGGCGAGGGGGGACGGTCAGGGGAAGCGATCGCTGCAGCGGCCGTCAGCGGCTCGGCTTTAGAACCCTGGCTGGACCCGGTTGCCTCCACCACCGTCAGCAGCATGTAGGCGGTGGTGAACCGGCCACTTTCGGGCACAAAGCAAAAGATCTGCTGCCCTGGCCGCAGCTTGCCCGAGTTAAACAATTCCTCCAGCATCAGGTAGATCGAGGCGCAGCCGGTGTTGCCCCGGGTGTAGAGGTTGGTAAACCACCGCTCCTCAGGGATCATGCAGCCCGCCTGTTCGAGCAAATTGATGATTTGACTGCGAAAGAAATGCGACGAGTAGTGGCACAGCAGCCAGTCCACCTGGTCGGGGTGCACCCGACCGGCTTCGATCAGCCTGATCCAGCCCTCGACGCCCAGCTGCACTACCTGGTCGAGCAGGCGAATATTTTGGCGCAGGTTGAGCGCTCCCGCCGCTGCCGCTGCCCCCTGATCGGGAAAGTCCATCCAGCTAGTCAGTTCCGTGGGGCTATCGACCCCGGCGTACATGCACAGCGGATGAGAATTGGCGTGGGAGACCAACTCAATCCACTCGATTTTGAGGCTGAGGCCGCTGGCGCTGGGGCGATCGCTGACCAAGCAGGCCCCCGCGCCGTCCGACAGCATCCACCGCAGAAACTCAGTGTCGAAGGGTAGGACAGCCCCCGCTTGATTGGCGGTTTCGGCCTCAAACCGGGTGTGTTTAAACAACCGCGAGGCCAGTTCTGAAGCCACTGCGATCGCCCGCCGCTTTTGACCCAGCTGCACTTGGGCCGCCGCATATTTGAGCGCCGCCACGCCAGCGCAGCACACCCCCTGGTGAGAGGTCGCCTCCACCGGGGCCAGCTCCGGCAGCTCCCCATGCACCATACTGGCAAAGCCCGGCACCAGCAGGTCGGGCCAGGTGGTGGCGCAGGCCAACAGGTCAATGGTCTTGGGGTCTAGCTCAGCCTGGGCCAGGGCGTCTCGCACCGCTGCTGCCGCCATCTGGCTATTGCTGAGGGTGGTCTGCTGCTGGCGATCGAGGGCATAGTAGCGCTGCTGAATACCGTTGCTTTTGAGAATGCGGGCCTTGACTCGGGAGGGGCGATCGCCCACCTGGCCCAGGTAGGCTTCCATCTCATCGTTGGCGATCGGGTCTCCCGGCAGACATTTGCCGATGTGAGTGATGTAGGCCGCTCGGGGTTGAGCCCGGTCGAGGGGGGTGAAAGACGGCATGGGGTTAGACCTCTAAGCGTAAGACTGTCCGTTGCCGCCTTGGGCGGCCCGCTGGTGCTGCGCCATAGCAAGTGCGATCTCGGCACTGGCAGTCGCCAGTGGCCAAAGCAGAACAATCCAGCAAAAAATCGTTGACGAGATACATCGTCTCAAGATGCCCCGATTGACTTAGCCCCGAACCTTTATCAGGTGAGCCATTCGCCCAGTAAAGCACTGCTGCCCAGCGCCCTGAACCAAAGCGATCCGCTTTAGCGTTTGACCCTATAGCCAAGCCGGCCAACGGTTTGTTGCCTACTTTAGAAATACTGTCTAGGGGCCGTCATCCCTTGAGCGCTGATGGCCCAAGCGCCAGCAGGTACAGCCCCTAGCCTGTTTTTGTCGGGCGGGGTAACACTGATGCAGGATTTTGGCCGGAATTGATCGCACGCCCTAGGCGGCAAGCAAACTGGTGTCCAGCCCCCTTAACGGGATGCTCCAGAATTGCGCTGGCTGTTGGAATGGCTACCTGCTATTCGTCAACCCTGTTGACGTTCACCCTAGGGAGTAGGTGGTCAAAACGCAAAAAAGCCAGCCAAGCACCAACAATTTTAGCTGCCAAAACCTCATGTATACCTTTAGACAAAGGCCAACTATTTCTTTAGGTGGTCTCGCCAACTCAATCGCTTGGTTATTGTTAGTTGTAAGGAAAAGGCACTGACTGCCTACTAAACATTTGGAGAGAAAGAATGAATATTCTAGCTTGGATCGTATTAGGTTTGATTGCGGGTGCAATTGCTAAAGCTATTTATCCTGGACACCAGAGCGGTGGTCTCTTGGGCACGCTGATTCTAGGTGTAATTGGTGCATTTGTTGGTGGTAGCCTCTACTCCTTGCTAACCACAGGATCGCTAGCCCTCACGGCAGCGGGTCTCAGCATTGGTGGTGTGGTAATCGCTGTTTTGGGCGCAATTGTTGCCCTGTTCATCTACTACGCAGTTGCTAAGCGTGCTGTTTAGTCATCAGCTACCTACTATTAGATCGAAGTAGATAAGCACTAACAAACCGGATTGTAGTGGGTGTGTGGCGATCGCCACCCCCACCGGGGGTCGAAACTCGGCATATTGCCTAGGGCGACGACTCTTCTTCCGCTAGTTGGGCTTATCTATTTTCGTGTGTATGGGGGTCAGTGGCTCGGGACAGCGGCGCAGCAAGTTGTCCTAAATCATTTTTTGAGGTAGGTTAACAGCAGTTTTTCCTGCGTTGTGTCGATAGGTTTGGTGTGAGCGATAACGTAAATCAGTCTCAGGTCTTAAAACAGGCACTACATGCCTTTGTGCTAGATGCTGAGGGCGATCTGGCCACGGCCTTAGAACAATACAGCGCTGATCAACTGAAACTTTGGTCGGCTACCAACCTGCAAGGCACGAATCGCTCGAATCTGGCGATCGATATGTTTCTAACCGAAGGTCAGGTGGCTGGCCAATCGGTATTGGATATTTTTATAAAAAATCAGCCTGGTTTATCTCAGCATGACAAGGCTTTAGCTGAAAGCTGGAAGAATACGTTTAACGGCTTATTTAAAGTGCTTCAGGTCACCACTGAGCGCTATGAGGTGATGAACTGGCTGACTGAAAAGTGCTACTGGGTCGAACCCAATGGGGCACAGTCGGTAGAGGAACTAGCTCGCCTCAGCCCCAACGAAATTGTTGTCACCCGTCTGTCGCCAAACGGCGATGATGTCTGGACGTTTTCAGGCCCTTTGATGCTGCTGGGCAAACTGGGTAAGCCTAAGCTAGCCGTTGCGATCGGCAACTTCAAAAACTGGTTCCCCGGCCATTTGTATGGCGATGCCCCTGAGCTTTTGGCCGAAGCCTGGAAATCTGTGGAGCGCTATCACCACGATTTTGTAGATTTTTTTGGGAGCGATCGCATTACCCTGTCAGGGTATGAGTTGAACAAAAAGCTCAAAGAGTATCAAGAGATCTCTACCCAGCGTCGTTTAGAAGCGATCGGCATTGACAGTTCTAAATCGCTCAAAGAACTGGTCGCTGAATCTGGGGTTTCTGAGGAAGAGATGGCTGAGTCGATGGCCTCGTTTGGCAAAGACAGCCGTGAGGTAGGGCGACTCTTAAAGGATGACAAGGCGATTAAGATGGCAACGCCGCCCATCAACCTGCCCGATGAGCTGCGTCGAGCAGAAGCTGTGACGGTGTTTGTTCACCCCCGCTGGGGACAGACGTTCTTAAAAGACTATGTGCGCTTGACCCAGCTGTTTGAAGCGACCGATGATGCATCTGTGACCAAGGCAGATCAGCTGATTCAAAAATATCTTAAGGATGATGCGGTCAACGCCTACGTGTGGCGCTGCTTTGCTGAAGATAACGCAACGCCGTTGATGGCATCGCTGGGGAGACAGTTTAACCGTTCAGATCTGACCGTAGATGATTTAGACAATATTTTAATGCAGGCCGGGAAGCCTTTAGAACCGAAGCTTCCAGAGATTGCCAGCGTGCCTATGCATCTACAAGACTTGTTTCAAGCAGCGATGCAAGAGGTCGATCAAGGCTCCTCAAAGAAAAAGTCAAAGGGTAAGCAAAAGCAAAAAACTGGCTTTGCTGTTTAGGGCTATTGAATAGAGCATTTGTGGGAACGCTAGCCGTCTACGCTTTTCGGCGGGAATTAGGACTAGCCCATAGCCACAGGAAGAAATCCTACGCTGTGGACTTGCGGGATGAGGGGCGATCGCTTACTGGTCTGCCCAATCGCCGATTTTGTGCTCCAATTGGCTTTAAAACAATTGGGAGAAACGTTATGCCTAACGTCTGGCCACAGCTACCTCTCGACGATTGGCAGGACACCTACGCCACGCTGCACCTGTGGACTCAGATTGTGGGCAAAATTCGGTTGGTGCAAACGCCCTGGATTAACCACTCCTGGCATGTGCCGCTATATTTGACTGCGCGGGGCCTGACAACGAGCACTATTCCGAGCGCGGACCAGATTTTTCAGATCGACTTCGACTTTTTTGACCACCAGTTGCGCATTGCCACCAGCGAAGGCAGCGTGCAAACGGTTGAGCTACGGCCTCGGTCAGTGGCAGACTTTTACCAGGCGGTAATGGCGACCCTGGCAGACCTGGGTATTGCCGTTCGCATTCACACCACGCCCAACGAAATCACGGATGCGATTCCCTTTGAGCAGGATGAAATCCATGGGGCCTACGATGCCGATGCGGCGCAGCGGTTTTGGCGGGTGCTATTGCAGTGCGATTGCGTCTTTCGGGAGTTTCGCTCTCACTTTTCGGGCAAGGTGAGCCCAGTGCATTTCTTCTGGGGCAGCTTTGATTTAGCGGTGACGCGGTTTTCCGGGCGACCGGCACCAGAGCATCCGGGGGGAGTGCCCAACTTGCCCGACGATGTGGCTCAGGAGGCTTACTGCCAAGAGGTCAGCAGCGCCGGATTTTGGCCAGGGATGGGACTGGGCTACCCGGCTTTCTACTCCTACGCCTATCCGGTGCCGGAGGGGTATAAGGATGCGCGGGTTCAGCCGGACGCGGCCTTTTTCCATGAGGGGCTAGGGGAGTTTGTCTTACCCTACGATGCCGTGCGCGAGGCTGCCGACCCTGACCAGGCACTGCTTAAATTTCTTCACAGCACCTATGAGGCTGCTGCTAATCTAGCCAATTGGGACACCACAGCGCTGCAACAGACCTGGTTCAAATAACGCTGTGCAACAGGATAGCATCCGAGACAGCCCCATAGCTTTGGGTTAAGAGATTGCGGAAGTCTATAGCAATCCGTGGATAGGTCCGGTCAGTCAACGAAGGCTTGGTCAACGACTTGCCGAAAGGGTTGGCCGGATTGAATCTGTTTTCGCATCCGGTTTTTCAGAACAAACCATTGATGTTCAATCGGGTTCAAATCCGGGGAGTAAGGCGGCAGATATAAGAGATGACAGCCCACCTGACGAATCAATGCTTCAATGCGCCCACCTTTGTGAAACGAGGCGTTGTCACAGATGATCACACTGCCAGCTTTGAGTACGGGCAAGAGTTTCTCCTCTAACCATGTTTCAAACACCAGGCGATTGCAGTACCCCTGATAGGTAAGTGGGGCAACGAGCTGATGGTGATGCCAAGCCGCTATAAAGCTCACTCGTTCGGTACGATTGCCCCGACGTTCAGCCGCGAATCGTTCGCCTTTCAAGCACCAGCCGTAAGCATAGTCTTCGGTATT
>NZ_JACJOX010000042.1 GCF_014695775.1 Leptolyngbya sp. FACHB-60
CTGGATTCGCTCCCATTGGTCATCGCGCAGGGCATAGCGTCGGCTTGTCATTCCGCTGAGTCTTGCTTTAAGGACTACCCTTCAACCCTAACCTAATTGATGACACGCCCTAGCGCTCAAAGCTGCGATCGTTACGTTTATTGATGAACGATTTGCCCTAAACGTAGCTGAGGTAACAATCGCGCAATCCAGGGTAAAGATTAAAATTAATTCGCAAGAAAAAGACTAGCCTCACAGTTCCTTCATATAGGATTAAAAAGTAGGAAAAGGTTCCTGCGCAAATTTTAATCCTTCCATAAGAAACCACCATGAATACCCTAAGTGACAAAAGCTATTGCTTTTCTGTACTTCCTGGAACTCGCGATCATCGAGGCTTTTTTGTACAAGATACAACCTACGAATTAGTCGATGTCAGTGCGGCAGGCTGGGCACGTATCTGTTTAGACAGCTCTGCTTGCTACTACGTAGATCCTGCTAATATCAAATCCTTTTGTTAATTCGAATAGGTCTAATTCAGCCTAAATTCTGACTTTAGGTAGAGTTTATGTCAGATAAATCTGGGCTTTGCCTTTGGTTTGAATGGATGTGTGAGGAAATCGTTATTTCACCCATAATTCTTGCGAAAGATCACTAACCACCATGAACGCTGCAACCCGAGTTTTTTCTGTGTACGTGTCGGATTTCGCTATTGAGCTTCGAGATGATGGCAATCAATACTCTGGGGATGGGCGACTGGTTTGTAGACAGCGCAACTATGACAGTCTGTTTAAGTTTGCTAAAAATATGGCCCTCAACCACGCTGTTCCTCTACGAGATTACACCCGCTCAGAGGCCCAATACCAGTACTAGGTAGACGAGCGTTGCGTTATCTCGCGATTCGTTCTATGCCTATTAGAGAGCGGTTGAAAAGCGACTTGCTGTGGCTTTATGCATCTGTTGATCCCCCTATCCATTAAAAAATGGATAGGGGGATCAACAGATGCGACAAAGGTTTGTATGAAGTCGAGTCTAAAGGCGCAATGCCAGGTCTCTCTTGAATGAGGAAACCTGACGGATGTAGAGACTGAGCCATCAAAAAATGGTGCCATTGCCTCTAATCCTGCGTCGTGGGCAAAGCGGTTGTGGAGAAAGTTGAGGGAGGGACAAGGTTCGGTGACATGCCCTACCGGTGGACGCCCACGATTGCGTCCCAAACGGTTCAGTGGGGATAAAGGCTAGAGCAGTGGCACCCTTCGCGGCTATTCGCGAGGGTGGGGGATCGGGTGACTATCCCCGGAAAAGCAATGAACGGCGTCGAGGTAGGTTTGACAAGGCTCCATACCGCCAGCGCCATCGGGTTGAGCGATGTTTTAATCGCTTGAAGCAGCACGGCCGCATCGCGACTCGCTACGAGAAAAAGGCTGAAAACTCCTGGCTATACTAGCTCTAATCCTCCATCATGATGTGGGCTTAGTTTTAAAACACGCCCTAGTTTCAAAGCTAAAGGGGCCGGACTAAGAGCGATCGCCGCTCAACCAGACCAGACCCATAGGTTTTAGCGACCGTAACGCCTACCAATGGGTCTTCAGCCCTTGCAGCCGCATAACCTCCTGAAGTGCCCCTATAGAACCACTGGGGATCACGGCGACTGGGTCATCGACAGGCGCACCGGCCGATACTAACCAGCCTGCGGTCACTCCGGCTGCGGCCCCCACCTGCCATTCGCCGTAGTGGATACGGGTTGAAGCGTTAGCAATATGAGTAGCTGCTAAGGGCTTGCCGCCTATCAACAAATTGTCGACCCCCTGGGGAATCAGACTCTCCAATGGAATCTGCACAGGTTTGACTCGGGGCTCCTGGGCTGGAGCGGCAACGGCTTCCCCTGAAGGCAGCCAGTTGCGGTAACGACAGCCGTGAATATCGATCGCATAGTGGGTCAGCCCAACGGTGGTGGGGCTGAAGTCGCGCTGGCCGGGGAAATCATAGCGCAGATCGTTTTCGCGAATCATAAACTCATCTTGGCCATAGGCGGCACGGCCCACAATCCGCCGTCCCTCGCGAAAGTAGGGCACCATGCTGAGGCCCGACATCGTGCCCATGGGACTCTCAGCTCCGTAGAGGTAGGCCAGCGGGTAGTTGGGGCCAGACTGAGTTTCAAGCAGCCAGCGGGCAAACATCAGCGCGTTCTCTTCACCAAATTTAAGCGCCGACTGCGATAGACCCCCCATCCAGTTTTGGTGCTGGCCAGCGGTCTCTAGCTCAGCAGCGTTGAGCAGTAGAGGTGGGTTCATCCAGTTCCAGTCGTTGCCCCGGTTCCAGTTGATCATGGAGATGTCGCCCGCGACCGGTGCGCTGGTGTAAGGGTTACCCCGGTTTTGGCTGACGATGCGCCGGTAGTGAAAGACACTCTTGCCCGCAAAAAACGGAAATCCCTCTAAGTCAAATGAGGCTTGATGCTCGTGGAGACCGTAGGTAGGCTGCAGTCGCGCTAGAGCAGCCAAGCTGTCGCCTCCGTCATTGTGAATACCGATAGCAAAGGGGTAGGTAAAGGCCTGGGTACAGTCGGGATTGTCAAAGGCGGCGGCGTTGGGCTCCCCCGTGGTCGCCTTGGATTCAGACCCGAGCCGGTAGGGCACCTTGGCCCAGGCCACCAGTTCTCCTGTGTCGGTAGCATCAATCACAATCATCGGCTGACCGGGGGGCGGCTGTAGCTTGACGGGCACACGGTCAAATTGAGCGGTGGGCGACCAGCTATACCACTCGGCCAGCTCTGCCGACAGCCGCCCCATGGGCTGATAGCTGGGGTCTTTAGGAATGCGCCTTACCCCGTAGACCGCTGTGATGCGGCGGCCCGTGGCGTCAAACTCGGCTCCCTTAAACGCCGTCATCGCGGCCCAGCGGCTAGCAGGGGCGCTGGGGTTGGTGTCGGCTAAAAACTGTTCTGCGGCCTTGGCCCCGGCCTGGGGTGGAAAGCACAAGGTGCCTACCCAACAGCTGTTGATGTCGGCTACCGATCGCGAGGTACCGTTTGGGCTCCAGGCCGGTAAGTTGACCACCTGCTGCTTGATCAGCTGCCGGAACCGCTGCCAGCTGGGCGATAGATTGTTGGCCTGGCGCATGCGCAGCGATTCATCGAGGGCAGAGACGCCCTGTGAGCTAATCTGCCCCCCCAACCAGGGGGCAACTTCGATCAGACAGGTGGTGGCACCGCTGGCCATAGCGTGGGCAGCGGCAGCTACCCCGCCTAGGGAACCGCCCACTACCACCACCTGACACTCCCAGACCTCTTTAAACTGGGGCATTGGGTCGATGCGCGGGCGACCGTTAAACACGATGGGTTGTGGCACATCTCGCAGTCGCAGGGCGGGGGTGATATCGCCACCCGCTCCCGGTGATGGGGCGGGCGACCAGCGCGATGCGGTGAGCCCGGCGATCGCCCCCACCCCAAACATAATGGCGGCTAGACCTGGCAAATATCGCCACTGTCGCCGGATTCGCCGCTGAGTCTGCTTGCGATCGCCCTTCACACCTAAATCCTGGTTAACGCTGCCAAGGTTTTAGCACACCTTTCCCTAAGCGATCGCCCTTTGGCACGCTCTGTTACAGGACATTCCAGACCAGGATGAACCTGATACAGTAGCCACAGATCCGCTACGTTCTGCCCTATGCCACCCTCGCCCTTTGTTTCTAACTCCACTGACGGTGCCCCCTCTTCCCCAACCTCCGGATGGATAGGAACCACCGAAGACACCGGGGCACTGCTGTCGGTAGACGCGGTGCAAAAGTACCTCAACCGATCGCGGGCCTCGGTCTACCGCTATGCCAATACCGATGCCAACACCCTCAACCCTCCCTACGACAAAACCAAGCTCAACCCCGAAGTACGCCGCGACAAAGACGATCCCCTCGAGTTTCGTCCCCAGGAAGTGCGCCGCTTCGCTGAGGAAGTGCTGGGCTTACACCCCACCATTCAAGTGCAGCCCCCCGAAGAGACGCTCACCCACGACCTGATGCGACAGGTATTGCAGGAGATGCGGGCGATTCGGCTGCTGTTGGAGGAGCGGGGGAGCGGGGAGGCGAGGAGATGAGGGAGGTGGGGAGGATGAGGGATGAGCGAGATGTGAGGGATGAGGGAGGTGAGGAAATCGTGTGTGACCTAGCTGAAATCCTTTTTGATGTTTGGAAGTCAGGGCTTACACAAATCGGCATTGTTTAGAAACTGTAGTAATTGGATCGGACGCCCAGTTTTTATGCTCCTATTTATAGTATCCATAAAAATTGGGACGATCCCCCATGGTCTGAACCCTTCCAAACCCCTCTCATTGCCGCGTTGACCCCCTTCTCCTTGGGTTCCTCATCCCTTTATCTTCCCCATCCCCTCACTCTTTTCTTCTCTCTACCCTAAGAGGGATATCCGTAATTCTCCCCAGCCGTCGGGAATGCTAGATTTAGAAGTGGTTTAAATCTGTAAGCTTGGTTTAGTCAAAGGTTCAGCCTTTGGAGTGATCAATGTCATGGATCGATTGCTATAACCTTGCATATAGTTTCAATGGAACCGTTTTCCACCCTGAGATCGTCGATACTCTCGTCCAGGATGAGTACACGCCAGTGGTAGTCTCAACCGAGTCTACCTACGAAGGTTGGATATGTGGGATGGTCTGATTTTTCTGGGCCTTGGCCTCGACCTCAGATTTATATCCCTTGTCGAATTCTGTTATTGCACTGTATGGATTCTGCCAGTCAACCGGATACCCCTGCGGGGGAACCTCCTAGTCCGTCATCTAACGTGTTGGGCGTTTTAATTGCGGTACTTACCTTAACTCTGCCACTGTTTGTAGTCGCCCATTTTTCAACGGCGACGGCAGAGCTAGAGCAGCCCCCGACCTTCTCTGTACCAGCTTCAGCGGGGCGCTAGGGCACCGCCCAAGGCATAGTTGGGGCGCACTGTAGGGGCGTTCACAAAGTGTCCCCAAAGGGGAATCGCTCCCGTTAGGGCTGCTGATTTGTTTGGGGGCGGTGGGCTAAACCATGCGGAAAAGGGGCCGCCGCCCCGTAAAATACTATGTCGGAAGGGCATTTGCGGAAGCCTGGCGACCGTACTTAGCAGTGCGCTGGGGGAGGCTTGAGCCTTCTGCCCTGTACATTCAGCTTTTTATTGATTGGAGTAGTGTTGTGGATCTATCTCGTATTCCAGCTCAGCCTGAGCCTGGATTGATCAACGTGCTGGTGGAGATTACCGGCGGCAGCAAAAACAAGTACGAGTTTGACAAAGACTTAAACGCGTTTATTTTAGACCGGGTACTGTTTTCGTCGGTGAAATATCCCTACGACTACGGCTTTGTGCCCAACACCCTAGCTGACGATGGCGACCCCCTCGACGGCATGGTGTTGATGGATGAGCCCACCTTCCCCGGCTGTGTGATTGCAGCGCGGCCCATTGGCATGCTGGAGATGATCGACGGCGGCGATCGCGACGAGAAAATTCTCTGCGTGCCCGCCGCTGATCCCCGTTACACCAGCGTCAAATCTCTGGACGATGTGGCTCCCCACCGCCTCGACGAAATTGCCGAGTTCTTCCGCTCCTACAAAAATTTGGAGAAGAAGGTGACCGAAATTCTCGGCTGGCAGAACGTCGATAAGGTCGCAGCCCTGGTAGAGCAGTGTATCGCGGCGGCGAAGTAACACCTCTGGTGCGCGCTTAAAGCAGTTATAAAAAAGGGATGCTTCGTCAACGAAGCATCCCTTTTTTGTCAGAAAACCCGTTTGGAGGCCTGGTCTCGCGCAGCGAGACCAGGCACTTCAGACCTAGTAGAGTTCTTCTTCTTGGTGGGTCAAGATGGTGCAGTCGGAGGTGGGGTAGGCAACGCAGGTCAACACGTAGCCAGCGCCGATCTGGTCATCATCCAGGAAGGACTGATCGGATTGATCAACGGTGCCAGCGGTGATTTTGCCAGCACAGGTGGAGCAAGCCCCAGCCCGGCAGGAGTAGGGCAGGTCTAGACCCTGCTCTTCAGCCGCGTCAAGAATATAAGTATCGTCGTCTACGTCGATGGTTTGGTTGAGCCCTTCAGACTCGTTAATCAACGTAACCTTGAAGGTTGCCATGGTGCTATCCTCTCGTCAAATACAGATTGCAGATCGATCTTTAAGCTACAGAACACCCTTCGGATAAGGTTTCCAGGATTTGCTCTGAGCAGACCTAACACAACCTTGATACTACGGGAAAACCTGAAGCCTGTCTTGCCTTTTTCGGCCCTGGCTGAACGGGATTCGTAATCAAACCGATTAGTAATGGATTGGTTTGCTTATACCCTATTAGGATCCCAAACGTAAGACAGTAGCGATCGCACGGTCAAACCCGCCCAGCTTTTCTCAATAACTGTTCACAAAACGCAGGGCAGCCCGACGACTGGGCACCCCCGCAACGGATTCAAATAGGGGCTTGAGGGCACCGACGGCCGGCAGTAACCTCCCGGTTGGTAATTAAGCCTTGGTACCCTTTCTTGACACCCCTCTAAAGAACCAGTAGAAAAACTAAGCTTTGCGGCTGTTTTCGGACAGTTGCAGGTTGAACTCGGCCTGGGTCAGCAGGGCGGCCACTTGGCAGGCCACATCGGGTGACAGGGCTGGCTGGCTCTCGGTGACAAAATCGAGGTAGCCATTAAAGGTGCGCATGATGATTTGCTTATTTTGCAGCATGGTTAATCTCCTTAGGGTGAGCCGCCGACAGACGGGTGCTGCCCCATGATAAAAGCTGCTCAACCCGAGGAGCTAATGTCGTTATACTGAATCGGTTTGCTGAGCAAGGGTGAGCCGCATTCATGGTCGATTTACTGTTGTTTTGGCACCGCCGCGATCTGCGCTTAGGGGACAACGTGGGGCTGGCAGCGGCGCGCGATCGCACTCCCCAGGTAGTCGGTGTATTTTGCTTCGACCCCGGCATTCTCAACAATGGTGATGTGGCCCCAGCGCGGGTAGCCTACATGATCGGCTGTCTGGAGAGGTTGCAGGACAGCTACGCCCAAGCCGGCGGCCAGCTGCTCATTCTCCAGGGCGATCCCCGCGCACAGATTCCGGCTCTGGCTAAGGCGCTAGCGGTCGATGCCATTCACTGGAACCGTGATGTGGAGCCTTACTCACGCCAGCGCGATACGGCGGTTGTCGAGGCGCTCAAAGAAGCCGGCATTGAGTTTCGCACCACCTTTTGGGACCAACTGCTGCACGAACCTGGAGACGTGCGGACCGGCACAGGCGAGCCCTACACGGTTTACACCCCCTTCTGGCGCAACTGGGCAAAGCGCTCTAAGGCAGCGCCCCTACCGACACCGGAGGGGCTACAACCCCTCAGTGCCCAGCAGGTTGATATCGCCAAGCAGGTGGGTTGTATCGCTCTGCCCAGCGCTGCGGATTTAGGATTTGTTTGGGAGAACGGCTTTCCCGTTGAGCCGGGGGAGCAGGGTGCTCTGGAGCGGCTGGAGGAGTTTTGCGATGGCAGTCATGCCATCGACGGCTACGACGAGCAGCGCAACTTTCCTTTTGTAGATGGCACCTCGCGGCTCAGCGCGGCGCTGAAGTTTGGGGCCATCGGCATTCGCACGGTGTGGGCCGCCACCGAAGCTGCCTATGGGCAAAGCCGCAGTGATGAAACCCGCAGCGGTGTGCAAACTTGGCAACAAGAGCTAGCCTGGCGCGAGTTTTACCAGCACGTGATGTACTTTTTCCCGGAGCTGGCCGAGGGGCCTTACCGTGCTCCGTTGAAAGACTTTCCCTGGGTGAACGATGAGGAGCAGTTTGCCGCCTGGTGTGAGGGGCGCACTGGCTACCCGATTGTTGATGCCGCTATGCGCCAACTCAACGAAATGGGCTGGATGCACAACCGCTGCCGCATGATTGTGGCTAGCTTTCTCACCAAAGACCTGATTGTCAATTGGCAGTGGGGCGAGAAATACTTTATGCAGCGCCTGGTGGACGGTGACCTGTCGTCCAACAACGGTGGCTGGCAGTGGAGCGCCTCTAGCGGCATGGACCCCAAACCGCTGCGGATCTTTAACCCCGCCAGCCAGGCGCAAAAATTTGACGCTGAGGCTGAGTACATTCGTAAGTGGGTGCCAGAGCTGCGATCGCTCGATACCGAGCTGCTGGTGACAGGGAAGATTGCAGAGCGCGATCGCGGTGACTACCCCGCTCCCATCGTCGATCACAAAATTCAGCAGGCGCTGTTTAAAGACAAGTACAAAGCTCAGAGGGTCTAACACTTGACCAAGTTGGTTGTGACAGGAGCTACCTAGGGTTCAGGGTTTAAGGTGTACGGTTCACGACCTACATTGAACCGTACACCTTAAACCTGAACCCCCACCCATCTGTCATCTTGGGCTTGGCAGACTCCTAACCGCAGAGGCTTTGACCGCTGAGCACGGCCTACCGTCGCCGTCGCGGTCGCACAATGCTGAACAGCAGCCACAGCCCAAAGAAACTAGCCGCCGCAAACAAGATAATGCTCAAGATCTGCCCCTGGGATGTCTGCTGCCCCGTTGACACGATCGCCGCCCCAATGATCAGCGCCGCCACCACAGTGCTAAAGGCATGGCGGTTAGAAGATTCATCCAAGCTGCGGCGCAGGTCATCTACCCCCTGGATGCTGAGGCTAAACTTGAGCTGCTCTGAACTGAGGCGATCGAGCAAAAAGCCTAGCTGGCGCGGCGAACTCAGCGACAGGTTACGAAACTCTAGCCCCGTGCGCAGCAGCGCTAGCAGGGGGTCATCCCCCACCATCTGCTGGCGAAATAGATCGGCCATTAGCGGGCGCACCTCCTCGAGCAGGTTGACGCCGGGGTTAAACTGCCGGACCGCCCCCTCTAGGTTGGCGAGGGATTTGGTGAACAACCCCACGTTGGCGGGCCAGCGCAGGTTGTTGCGAATGCCCGCCGCCAAGATTTCGCCAAAGATTTCGGCGGTGTTGATCTGCTCCAGGCTAAGACCGTAGTAGCGGCCTAGCAGACGGGTATAGTCGCTCTCTAAGCGAGCCAAATTCACGGGTTTGAGGGGTTCGGCGAGCTGTAGGGTGAGCTGGCAGCAGCGCTGGGCATCGCAGTTAACAATCGCCAGCACCATCTCGGTTATGGTGTTGCGGGTGCGGGGATCCATATGGCCCATCATGCCGCAGTCGAGCAGGGCTAGGCGACCATCTTCTAAGTAAAAAATGTTGCCGGGGTGGGGATCGGCGTGGAAAAACCCGTCCACAAAATACTGTTTGAAGAAGGCCCGAAACAGCAGCGTGGTGGCGGCCGCTCGCAGGCCAACGACATCGCTGTGGGCATCTTCAGCCAGCAGATCGGCCTTGAGCAGGGGGGTGCCCTCCAGCCACTCCATGGTCATGATTTTTGTATTGGTCAGATCCCAGTAGATCTGCGGCACGATCAGCTGGTTGGCGTCGTACCAGGTGCTTTTAGACAGGTTGCGCCGCAGCTGGTCGGTGTAGCCCGCTTCAGTAGTGAAATCGAGTTCGGCATTGATGGCATCGGCAAACTCTTCGGCCAAATCCACTACGTTGTAGCGTTGGCCAAACTGGGTGGCTGACACCAGCTTGGCCACATCGCGAATCAGGGTCACGTCGCGCTCGACTTGGCGCTCGATGCCGGGACGCTGCACCTTCACAGCGACCTGCCGACCATCTTTGAGCACCGCCTTATGGGTTTGAGCAATGGAACCGGCAGCGATCGCCTGATAGTCCAGCCGTTCAAACAGCGCCTCGGGGGGCTTACCTAGGTGCTGACGAATGTAGGCCTCGATCTCCTTGGGGTCTACCGGGGGTACGGTGGTTTGCAGGCTGCTGAGCTCTTCGATGTAGGCCGGGGGCATGAGGTCGGGACGGGTGCTCAACAGCTGCCCCAGCTTGACGTAGACCGGCCCCAGATCAGTCAAAATATTGCGCAGCACCGCTGGGGGCGGAATCTCGGGCTCATCGGCTTTGCCGCCCACCAACAGCCGCCGCATGTAGTCCCAGCCGTTGCCGAGCACCACTTCAATAATTTCTTTTTGCCGGGCCAGACGAGACGATGAAACCATTGGGGGCAAGAGGTAGATTTTGCTCGATGCTAGCGCACCCAGGGTAAGGCGTTGGCTGCGTGTGGTGCGCCAGGTGACTATTGATAAACCGGCAGCGGGGCCGGATTCACCCGGTGCTATGATGCTTGGGCGCTGTCGGTTCCGGTGGGGATCAGCCACTGGAGGCAAGGGGGAAAGTGCAGTGCAAGACTGCCGCTGTCCCGCAGCTGTAAGGTGATTTTGGATTTTAGGTGACCGATTTTGGATGGTAGGCCGCTGGGTCACCCTTCAATATCGCCAGTCCAACATTGACCGAGCCAGAATGCCCGCCGATCGCTGCTGTTGTTCTTTCTTCGTCTGCGAGGTACGGATGAATTTAACTGCTTTGAAATCAATTAGGTCTGGTTTCTCACGGAAGTTGCTAGGGCGTGGGATCGGCGGTGCGATCGCCACCCTATTGCTGCTGCCCCTACCCAGCCTGGCCCACCATCCGCTGGGGGGCCGAGTGCCTGCCAACTTTGCTGAGGGGTTTTTGTCGGGTCTAGCCCACCCCATCATTGGCCTCGACCATCTGGCCTTCGTGGTAGCCGTGGGCTTACTGGCAGCCGTTAGTACCTGGGGCATCGCGATCCCCGCTGCCTTCGTGCTAGCAGCCATGGTTGGCACAGGGCTACACCTGGCAGAGCTTACGCTACCGGCAGCAGAGTTTGTGATTGCTGGCTCGGTACTCGGGTCTGGGGTGCTGCTGGCGCTACGCAACCGTCCCCAGAGTGGCGCGATCGCGGGCTTGGCAGTGCTAGCTGGGCTGTTCCATGGATTTGCCTACGGCGAGGCGATTTTTGGCTCAGAGCCGATGCCGTTAGTGGCCTATCTGGCTGGGTTTACCGCAGTGCAGCTGGGAATCGCGATCGCAGCTGCACTGATCGGGCAACGTCTTACCCAACGATCTACGGCTCTCTTCGTTCAGCGGGCGGGCCTGGTAATCTGCGGCATTGGGGCGACGTTTCTCGCCACTGCGCTTCTCAATAGCCTACTGCCTGCCTAGAGGAGTTCAGGGGGTAAGCACAACGCTACTGAGCGACTGTATTCCCCGAATTCTGCCAAAATACCTCCTTGAGGCTGAGCCTGTTGCGGAATAGGCACAAGGGCTAGGCATAAATGCTTGACGTAGCGGTATGCTTAAGCCGTTTGGTTGAGCCAGCGGTGCATTCCCTATGACCCTATCCCCTGCTTGGGCGGCGGCCCTGTTTATGCCTACAACGGTGGGGCTGCTGTATCAGGCGATGCAGCCCCATCCCTGGCCCTATCGACTGCTGGCTCTGGCGCTGATGTTGATGAGTCTGGAGCAGGCCCACATGGCTCGGGTAGACCTGCGCCATGGCAAGATCGTGGGCCAGCGATCGCTCGATCCACGCCTGGGCCACTTTAGTCGGGTGGTCATGCTGGCGATCGCCGGTCAAGTTGTAGGCTTCTCCATTGCTGCCCTCGGCCATTTGGGTTGGGGAATGGGGCTAATCTTGGTTAGCCTGCTGGGGTTTAACCTGGCGGCCACCATTCGCCTAGAGCCCGCTAGCCCAAAGCCAATTCAGCCAGCAGGCTGGCGATCGCGCCTCGACGTGCTGGCTTTGGATGCGATCGCCCTCGTGCTCGCCCTCCTGTGGATTGCCCAGCGAGCCCAGGGCTGGGTGGCGGGGGGCTTATTTGCTATTACCGTTCTTTACGGCGGCAGCAAGCTGGTGGCCTACGTCACCGCTGCTCTGCAATCTGGTTCAGCAGCGGGCTCAGCGATCCATGTCGCCCACGCCGCTCAAGAGCATCCACAGACCTCCCAGCAAAATTAGCAACGCGAGTCCGCCCATCAGTCCGTCTAGCCAGGGGGTTGCGGCCATTAAATGTCTCCTTCTCCCTCAAACAACGTCTTCAGAGGCATAGCCTCTAGGTTCAACGATTCTTGCAGATAGCGCGACACCACGTCTGACTGACCGTGGGTAACGTACACCGTTTTAGCTCCCGTATCTTTCACCGTTTGTATCAGCCCCGGCCAGTCGGCGTGGTCAGAGAGCACAAAGCCGCGCTCGTAGCCCCGTCGCCGCCGTGCTCCCCGCACCGCCATCCACCCTGAGGCAAAGGCGGTTTGAGGGTGCTTAAAGCGCTTCATCCAGCTAGAGCGGTGGCCCGAGGGTGGGGCTAGCACTAGGTCGCCCGTGAATGTGTGGGTGCGAGGCATTTCTGAGGTGCAGATGGTGGGCACCATCGCCACGCCCTGCTCGCGGTAAATCTCGGTTAGCACGTGAATCGCGCCATGGACATAGACGGGGCGATCGGTCAGCTGAGTTAGTTCACTCAGCACTCGCTGGGCCTTGCCAAAGGCATAGCAAAACAAAATTGACGGTCGCTCAGGATCGCCCTGCCACCAGTCGTAAATTTGGCGGGTGGTCTCAGCGCCACTCTCCCATCGGTAGATTGGCAGACCAAAGGTAGCCTCAGTGATAAACGTGTCGCAGGGCACCACCTCAAAAGGAGCGCAGGAGGGGTCGGCACCACGCTTGTAGTCGCCCGACACCACCCACACCTCATCCCGATGCTCAACCCGAATCTGAGCCGAGCCCAGCACATGCCCCGCTGAGTGAAATGACACCCAGGTTTCCCCCAGCTTAATCGGTGCTCCGTAGGCAACTCCCTGGAGCTGAATGTCTTCCCCCAGCCGCCGCCGCAAAATGCCCTCTGACTGAGCAGTAGCGATGTACTGGGTCGAGCCCGATCGCGCATGGTCGCTGTGGGCATGGGTAATCAGCGCCGTCTCTACTCCGCGCCAGGGGTCAATATAGAAGTCACCTTTTTCGCAGTAGAGCCCTTCAGGGCGCACGGTAATCAATGTCATAGGGATACCTCATGCTGGTGAGCTACGCCATGGTGATTTCCCCTGTCTCCCTTTTTAAAGAAGGTATTAAAGAGATGATTGAACGCCGGAAATCTGGAGGAATTAGGTCTGAGCAAAGATGTGCCTCACAAACGTCAGGGAACTAGCGAAAAACTGGCTAATCCTTCTTCTCTAGGCGAAAGAGCAGCACCACGATGCCAATCACCCCCAGTTGCACCCCCAAGTTGGGTAGTGCGCTGCTGACATCGCGCCCAGCCAACAATTGAGTAAAGAACACAAACGCCCCGATCGCCCCCGAGGCACCTACAGCCCCATAGACAAACTTACGCAGACTTTTGTAGGGCGCTTGGGCTTCGGCCTTGAGCCGGGCATATTTTTCAGGGCTCATGCCCTTGGGGGGGGTGTCTGGTAGTTGGTCGGGGCGGCTATATTCAGGACGCATCAATCGGGCCTTAATCAGGAGAGCATACTGTCATCCTACAAGGCATTTTCCTAGCGAGAGACGGCTGGCTAACCAGCCGCCCCGCGATAGTAACCTTGGAGAGTTGCCCAAACCCCAAATGCTTCCTAATAGACTGCGCTACCGGAAATTGCAGGCTACCCCAGCCCACAAACTAGTAATTGTGCCGGTGGGTTCTGACGAAGTGAGTAGCCCAAAGAGATCCCCCGCCGAAAACTCAACCCCGAGGGAACTGTCCATCACCTCGACGGTGTAGGCCTCTTCTAGCTCCTGGCGGGTTGAGCCAATGCCAATGCCTGAAACGGTAGTCAGGGTGGTGTCGTCGTCACCAGACTGCATGGCCCAGCCCACAAAGGTGTCGTCAGCGGCATTCAACGCTAAACCATTAGACCATCTAGCGATCGTCAGCGGCCCAGAGGGACACTCGCTGTTTTCGCCAGTTTCCTCAGGTTCGCCCAAAATCTGGGTCACAGCATCCAGGGAAATGGCCATGTCAGTGTCAAAGGCTAGGGGGGTGGTCGATCCCGTTTGCAAATTGATCACCTGTAGCCCTTCATCCGTCAGCGTTAGGCCCACGTCGTCGGCCTGGAGTGCTTCTGCCGAGTTGTCTGTGGACTGAGGTGTTTCTGAGGTATCTGCTTCGCCGGGAGCTGGTGTCGGGGCAGTACTGTTCTCTGTGCAGGCCGTGGTGGCCACCAACAGAAAGAGCCCCAGCAGCACTAGGGTTTGAGAAAATTGATTTTTCTTAGGCATCGCTTTAAAGGTTGTAGGTTATGACTGGAGATATACAGCTTGGGCAGAAGAGCTTGCTAGGAATCCGCCGCTATCCATCCATCTAGCTGCGCTGGATGCCAGACCCAACGCACCTTCAGAATAGGCGGTGTTAGATGACGCGAAAATTAAGTCTCATTGCCAAACTCGCTCCGTTGGGAACCTCTTTTGAAACCGCATCTTTGAGGAAACCACCATGGCTGATGTTGCTGCCTTCTCCCCCGCCGATACCGAAATTGTTACCGTGCGTCCTCAGCACGACACCGCAACGCTGCAAAAGCTGCCCTATTTTGTCGGCATTTCTGGAGCCACGGCGGGCTCCCACGGCATTTCGATGAATCTGGTGATTATTCCCCCTGGGGCGTCGGCAGAGCCCCACTTCCATAAAGACTATGAAACCGCGATTTACATTCTCCGGGGGCGGGTCAAGACGGCCTACGGCGAGGGCTTGAAGAAAACCATCGTCAACGAGGCGGGCGACTTTCTCTACATTCCGCCGGGGGTGCCTCACCAGCCAACAAATTTGAGCGACAGTGAACCGGCGCAGGCGATCGTGTCTCGCAACGACCCCAACGAGCAGGAGAATGTGGTGCTGTATAACTCGTGATACCCCACTGTTCCTTACTCGCCTACCCCCTACCCTCTACTCCCTCACCCTAGCTCTACCGACCAGGACGAATAGCTGGCGTAGCAAAAGCCTGTTGGAGCTTGCCCACCCGCTGCTCGGCGGTCTCTGGCGGCGGCGAAATCCACAGCGATTCGTAGAAAAAGAAGGATATGCCAGAGTAAGCGCGATCGCGCACCGCCGCCATCTGGTCGGTAATAAAGTCCATCTTCACCGGAGCCGCCCGCAAACCGCTGAGAATGCCAATGTTCACCGGGATTTTGCGCCGTGCCGCCTGGATCGAGGGTTTATTCATCTCCCACATGAAGCGGTTTTGGTCGCTGCGATAGACCTGAATCACCAGCTCGTCGACAATGCCCCGGTTGACCCAGGTGGGCCAGTCTTGCAGGTAGTTGGTAAACGCAAAGGGGTAGGGGTTAGGCGAAATTGACACCACTGCATTGGGCCGTCGCGCCTTCACCAGCTTGTGAACCTCGGCCAAAAAGTCGGAAATTTTGTTGGCCCGCCAGGCCATCCACTCGGCATTTTGGGGGTCGTTAGGCGGGGCCTGACCGTTGTGCTCAGATCGGTACAGGTTGATGGTGAAGGGGTCGTAGCCAAAGTCCACTGGAAGCCCTAGGTGGTCATCAAACTGAAAACCATCCACCTCGTAGTTCGAGACCAGCTCGTTAATTAGCTCTAGCTGAAACTTCTGCACCTGAGGATGGAACGGGTTCATCCAGCGGCGCGGAATCACGTTGCCCTCCATCCAAATGCCGGGGTCGCTTACCACATCGGGGTCCGGCAGAAAGTCGTCTTGGGCAAGCCACTGGTCGGCCCGGTGCTTTTCGCGGGCCAGGTCTCCCACTTTGGGGACATCCAACACGGGGGTTAGCTTGGCAGTATGTTTAGCGTCTAGACCAGCGGTCAGCTTGGGGACATCCCCAGGTCGCATGGAATCGCGGGGCGCAAGGGGCTCTGGCTCAAGGGGCCTTGGCTCAACGCGCTTTTGGGTAAACCAGTCGGGGTGGCGGCGGTAGAGTTCGTAGTTGGCGGGGGCCATAAAGCCAAACTCAAACCAGGGCACCACGGCCATACCCCGGGCGTGGCCCATGGCGATCGCCTCGCGCATCATGTCGCGATCGCTTTCGCTGGCGGGGCGGGGGGCGCGCAGGTCGCCATAGAGGTGCTGACTCACCCCCAGTTCGCGCCGAGCGGTGGCGCTGGGGTAAAGGGTGTGGCCATAGTTCCACACCACCGGATAAATCGTGTTGAAGTTGAGGTCGGCCAGACGGTTCACCGCCGCTTGCAGCGCCTCGGTAGAAAACAGCACCTGGCTGTCCACATTGGTTAGCCACACGCCGCGCAGTTCGCGGGTGGGTGCGGCTACGGCAGGGGTTTGGGCCTGGGGGACCCAGGCGGGGTTAATTGTCTGGCGCAGGACAGGGTTGTTCGGCGCGGCGTTGCACAGCAGAGCCACGGCTTCGCCCCGAGTGAGCCGCTGGGTAGAGTTGAGGCGGTTGGCCTGGGGATAGTTCACCACCACGCCCTGGGCAAGGGCGGCGGCCACCCCTTCGCGAGCGTAAATGGGCACCTGGCGGCCATCCTCTAGGCTGGCGTTGATGATTGTGTTAGCAGCAATTTGGTAACTGCCGCCCAGCTTAGTGGCCAGGGCCATAATGCCTTCGGCCCTCACCAGGGGGCGATCGCGCTGAAAGTAAGCGTCGGGGTAGTGGGCCGCCACCGTGGGCGCTATTTGAACCCCTAGCGCCCGCTCTAATGGGTTGGCCCACCCCTGGGCTGGCCCCACGGGCGAGAGCAGATTTAACAGGGTCACGTAGTCACCCCAAAGAATGGGGTCATCGGGGTAAAACAGCCCCCTAGCGTCAGGAGTGATCAGGCGTTGTTCGACCAGTTCTGTGATGCAGTCCTTCGCCCAGTGGCTTTGAATGTCAACTGGGATAACAACAGGAATAGAGGGCCGGAGAAGATTGGGTCGTGGGAGAGCGGGTCTAGGCTCCGCCTGATCACCTAATTCCTGCTTAGGGCCAGTGGCCTGGGCCACCTCAGCCGGAACCATTGCTGCCGCTTTGGGCAGCAGGGGCAGTAGCCCTGAGCCACCCACAGCTAAAATCAGCGCCGCGCCGAAACTCAGCAGCGATCGTCGCCACCCCCTACCCATCCACCCTCTAACCATCTTGCCCATACCCTTCAACCTCCGCTCCGTTTAGCCTGATAGCCCTTGGCCACCAGGAGTTCGACTAGCTTTTGGGCGTGGTCGCCCTGAATTTCAATGGTGTCGTCTTTGGCGGTGCCGCCTGTGCCACACTGGGCCTTGAGCTGCTTTGCCAGAGCAGTGAGCTGGTCGGGGCTGTGCTGAAACCCGTTGATGATGGTGACGGTCTTGCCGCCGCGCCCTTTGCGGCTAACTTGTACCCGCACGGTCTGCTGATTGGGGGCGCGATCGGGCACACCCCGCGACATGGGGTCGGCGGGGCCAAACTCACGGTAGGCGTGACGGTCACCGGTTCCAGAATTATTGCCAGCCTTCTTACCCATAGCCGTTTTGTTAAAGCTGCATGATTTATACCACTGGCGGGGGCAACTCGGGGCATTGCAGTAGGCCAAATTCCAAGGGGGACTGTTTCGGAACCATTGGCCTTAAAGAAGTCGCCAAATCCAAAACCAGATTTCAAAACGTGTGGGCGGCAGCTGCCTAAGCGAACCTCAGCAAGGCGCCCGCCCAATGGGAGGATTACACTAGAATAAGCAGCCTTATTCCCCCCGCAGCAGCCTTCCCATGCAACTTCACCTCAAGGTCTGGCGCCAGGCAAATGCCAACACCCCCGGTCAGTTCCGCACCTACACCGTGGCCGATGCCCATCCCGATATGTCGTTTTTAGAGCTGCTCGACGTGCTCAACGAGCAGCTGATTCACGCTGGCGAGGTGCCGGTGGAGTTTGACCACGACTGCCGCGAGGGCATCTGTGGTTCCTGCGGCGTGATGATCAACGGCAAAGCCCACGGTGGGCTGCCCCAAACCGCCACCTGCCAGCTTTACCTGCGCCACTTCAAAGATGGCGACGAAATCATCGTCGAACCCTGGCGGGCTAAGGGCTTCCCCGTCATTAAAGATTTGGTCGTAGAGCGGGCCGCGCTCGATCGCATCATCATGGCCGGGGGCTACATTTCCGTCAAAACCGGCTCGGCTCCAGAGGCCAACGCTATCCCTGTCCCCAAAGCCAACGCCGATGCGGCCTTTGACTACGCCGCCTGCATCAGCTGCGGGGCCTGTGTCGCAGCCTGTCCCAACGCCTCGGCCTCCCTGTTCACCGCTGCCAAGGTAGCTCATCTGGCCCTGCTGCCCCAGGGCCATCCCGAACGCCACCAGCGGGTGTTGGCTATGAGCAATCAGATGGCCGCCGAGGGCTTTGGTGACTGCTCTAACCACGGTGAATGCCAGGCAGTGTGTCCCAAGGGGATTTCGATCGATGCGATCGCCGCTATGCGCCGCGAGTATGTGCGGGCGACAGTAGGCTTTTAGAATCTAGAGTTCTGAATTTTAAGTTTTGAATTTTGAATTAAGCACGGCATTCAACATTCAAAACTAAGAACTCAAAACTTAAAACTCTAAGCCCTAAGACATCACTCTTCCTGCCAAATGCGAACGGTGCCGTCCCATCCGGCGCTGACCAGAGTCTTGCCGTTGGGGGCAAAGTCTACTCCCCAAACCCAGCCCTCGTGGCCATGCAAAATGGATATCAGGCGGCCCTGCTCCATGTTCCACAGACGAATGGTGCTGTCGTTGCTGGCGGTGGCCAGCAGCTTGCCGTCAGGGTTAAAGGCGAGGCTGTTGACCGGGGCCGGGTGCGCCTTAAAACAGGTGGTCTGACGGCCGCTGTTGAGTTTCCAAAAGCGCACGGTGCAGTCGGCGCTGGCGCTGGCCAGCAACCAGTTGTTGGGGCTGGCCGCCACCGCCAGCACCTCGCCAGTGTGGCCCGTGAGCACGTGGTTGCTCCCCTTACCCTTAATGCGATACAGCCGAATGGTTTGATCTTGGCTGCCGCTAATCACCGTGGTGCCATCGTGGCTGACGGCGATGGAGCGCACCCAGTGGGTATGGCCATTGAACTGGTGCACGAGCGTGCGATCGCTCAGCCGCCAAACGCAAATTTTGTGGTCTTGGCCGCCACTAAATAGGTACTTGCCGTTGGGGCTAAAGGCAACGGCCCGCACCCAGCTGGCGTGCCCCTCCATCTGGCCCCACAAATCTCCGGTGGTGAAATCCCACAGTCGAATGGTGTTGTCGTTGCTGACGCTGGCAAAACAGGTGCGATCGGGGCTCACGGCGACAGCCCGCACCCAGGCCTGATGGTTGTCGATCACCCGCATGGTGTGACCCGTGGCTAGGTTCCACACCCGCACGGTTTTGTCGCCGCTGCCGCTGACGATAAAGTTGCCGTCGGCGCTGACGACCACCGATCGCACCCAGCTGCTGTGGCCCGTGAGCACCTGCGTACAGACCCACTTGGTGGCGCGGCGTTGTGGCACAGCGGCAGCGACCCGGTCAGGGGCAGTAGCCATATCCACCAGTTCAAAGGCGGCGGTATCGCCATCCGGATCGCCCTGGGGGAGGGAGTCGGGGGGCTGGGGGGGCATGGCAAGGGTTACGCCTTGATATAGGGCTTTATCGGTCGTTGGCGATGGCAAAGGCAGACGCAGACTGGCCCCAGTTTGCCAAGCACCCTCGTCTACACCCTGACAGCATCCTATTCCGAAATACTGCTTAACATTAGGTTCTAACTGATCTGTTTGCCGACCGGTTTTTTGAGATTGGCTTCTCAAACGCGGCAGGCTTAGGCAATGCTGCCGCGCTTGCGGGCTTCTTTGTAGGAGGTACCAACATTTTTGAGCCCGGCGCGAATCATTTCTTGCTCAAGCAGGGCAAAAAATCGGCTGCGATCGCCCCCTTTAACCACTGCCTGATTGTGCGCTTCCGCCAGCGTCACCGGATACCCATACCCCTTCTGTACCTGGGTTAGCACCATTCTGAGTGCCATTTCACACAGCGCTTCATCCGCCATCACCCACTGGGGCACCTCCACCCGCGCCACCTCAGGGCCGACATTGAGATAACAGAAGTACACTCGATGGTCGCCGTACAGATCCAGAATGCTGGCGGTGCTGCGCCAGAAGGGGCTGCGTTCCCCAGGCGCTAATTCTGTTGCCCAAAACGTCGCATCCCGCAGCGGCAAAAACCGGCCGCAGGGGGCTCGGTCGGCCTGGTTGCCCTCGTCGCTACTGCAATGGGTTTGGCAGTCGGGTTGCAGAAAGGGGCAGGCCGCAAATCGCAAAAAGTTCATCGCTTCGCCGCTGCGGCTGGCGCTGAGATAGCCCACCAGGGGAATGTTTTGCCGCCGCAGCCGCTCCCACGAGTCGAGGATGGGGGGCAGGATGCGATCGCGCGCCTCCCCCGGCAGTGCCTCCAAAAACCAGTAGATCAGCGACCCATCCACCAGGGCCAGCACAGGCACCCTGGTTGCCCTGGGGTTCGCTTCAATCAGGCTGTCGTGAACGGCTTCGCCCAGTTCGGCCAGCACCACGGCCTCAGCTATAGTACGGCGATGACCCATCCATTCTTCGGTGCTAATGCCCCACTGGCGCGATAGGTAAAGGTCTTCGGCCCGATACACCACCTCCGGCAGGCTGTCGAGCAATGGGAATCGGCTCTGGCCATAGTGGAGCACGACGCGGCCCACATTGATCAAATAGCAGTAGGCGATCTCATGGTGGCTGGGGGAAATTTGTGACCCGTCCGTGGCGATGACGGTGTGGGCCTCGGGAGCGGCGGCGATGGCGCTGCGAGCGGTGAGGGCTTCGGTGGGCTGGGCTGCGGTGAAGGGGGCGCGATCGCCCCAAATTTCGGCTTGGGCGACCAGATCGGGCTGGCGGGTGGCGGCGATCGCCAACAGCCGGCGGGCCGCCGTTATGCGCTCCTGGGCGGCGGCAGCCTCCTGGCTAAGGTGCTGGCTAATGCCCTGCATCTGCCGGGCCAGCTTCATCAGGTCGAGCATGGCAGAGTTAATTTGGTACGCCCATACTAACATTCCCTTTCAGAATTTTTCGTGAGAACCTGTGCCCTACGGATGCCACTTTGGTTCTCGCCGTTATACTGTCGGGTGGCTTATGCCTTGGTCGTGTTTTGGTCGTACTTATGGAGTCAAGATGGCTCACCTTAGGGCTCACCTCAGGAGCGTTAGCAACTCTGGGTGCCCTAGTTGTGGCTGCCCCCGCTAGGGCTGCAACCCTACAATACTGGTGGTTTGATGCTCAGACCAACCAGCTGGTGTTCACTACCGATAGCCAGGTACAGCCTCGGGCTCAACTGCTGGTTAACCCCACCCGCATTGTGGTTGACTTGCCCAATACCCAGATGGGTAGCACCAGCGCAAGTCAGTCCGTTGGCGGTGCCGTGCGGGAAGTGCGGGCGGGCCAGTTCGATCGCCAAACCACTCGCCTAGTCATCGAGCTTGCGCCCGGCTACAGCCTCAACCCTCAAGATGTGCGCGTTCAAGGGGTGCGACCCAACCAGTGGGCAGTGCAGTTGCCCACCCTCAACCAGGGCGCGGCACCTGCCTCAGGGGCGCTGCCGCCCCCCACTGCTACCGCCAATCGGGTGCAGGGCAACACCGGCACCGGCGCTGGCTCGATTCTCAGTGGCGTGGTCACCACCGGCGATGGCTTTTTAATTCGGCTTAGCGGCACTTCGCCCACCCCCACAGTGCAAATCACCAACGACGATGCCGACAACCGCTTCGCCATTATCGATTTGCCCAACACCGCCGTAGCGGGTAACCTGCGCCCCGACGATTTGCCCAACTACCGCTACAGCATCATTGCCTGGGATGTCGCTCAGCAGCCCACCAGTCCCCCCTCTACCCGCATTACCCTCAGGCTCTCGCCCACCAGTCCAGACTGGCGGGCGCTGCGCAACAGCAGCGGTGTGATTGTGCTGCCCCCCAGCGGCGTGCCCCTCAACAGTATTGCCGACGAACCAGCCCCCGCAGCCCCCCTCGCAGCCGCCCCAGGCAGGCCGCCCCAGGCCCAGATGCCCCAGGCTCAGCCGCCCCAGGCCCAGGCTCAGATACCGCCCAGGCCCACACCATCCAGGCCTATACAGTCCAGTCCCACACCGCCGCCTACGCGCTCCGCAGAGCCACCGTCTCTGCCCTCAGCACCAAGCGGCCGAGTGGTAGTGGCCATCGACCCCGGCCACGGCGGGCGTGACCCCGGAGCAGTGGGTATCGGCGGGCTACAAGAAAAACAGGTGATTTTTCCCATCTCGCTGCGGGTGGCTGAGCTGCTCGAAAGCCAGGGCGTTGTTGTTGTGATGACTCGGCGCGAAGACGTTGCCATCGATTTGCAGGCCCGAGCCGACATTGCCAACCGTGCCCAGGCCAATCTGTTTGTCAGCATTCACGCCAATGCCATCAGCATGAGCCGCCCCGATGTCAACGGCATTGAGTCGTACTATTCCTCAGAAAGTGGGCGGAGGCTGGCGGCCACCCTGCAAGCCAGTATGCTGGCGGCAACGGGCATGCGCGATCGCGGCGTGAAACAAGCCCGCTTTGCCGTGCTGCGCCAGTCCACTATGCCCGCCACCCTGCTCGAAGTGGGGTTTGTCACTGGCGCTCAGGATGCTCCCCGATTGGCTGACCCTGCCTGGCGTGAGACTATGGCCCAGGCGATCGCCCGGGGCATTCTGCAATACATCCAGCAGGGGCTGTAGCGGCAAATGGCCTACTGGTTCGACGGGCAGCTCTGCCAGGGCACCGATATTGCCCTCGCCGTCAATGACCCCGCCCTGATTTACGGGGCCACGGTGTTTACCACCCTGCGAATCTACGGGGCTAGCCTTGAGCATCCCCTCACTCACTGGGCGGCCCACCAGCAGCGTCTAGTGCATGCCCTAACCGATTTTGGCTGGCCCAGCCCCGACTGGGGTCAGGTGCGGCAAGGGGCTGAGGCCTTGTTAGCAGAACATCCCGTTCTGCGGATTACCTGTCTCCCCGACGGTCGCGAGCTAGTGACTGGGCGCAGCCTGCCCCAAGACTTAGAAACAATGCAGACCCAGGGCATCGCCGCCTGGGTGGCGCGGGGGGAAATGTATAGGCGATCGCAGCCCGCCTACAAAACCGGCAACTACCTCGGGGCCTGGCTTGCCCTACAAGCTGCACAGCAGCACGGTGCCCGAGAAGCCATCCTGCTGGATGACCAGGGGCAGTGGCTGGAAACCAGCACCGGCAATCTCTGGGGCTGGGCTAATGGTCAGTGGCATACCCCCGGCCTCAGGGCCGGCCTGCTGCCGGGAATCGTGCGGGCCCACCTGATTGAGCATTTGAGGCAGCAAGGGGAACAGATCAATCAAGCGCCCTGGCCGCCGGGGGTGATTCAGCGCTTTGAGGTGTTGGCCTATAGCAACTCAGGGGTGCAGATAGTGCCAATTCACACAGTTTTAGGCGATCGCAGTAGACTGAAGGTTAACCCACAGCACCCAGCCCTAGAGGCTTTGCGGGCTGCATTTAGGGAAAATTAACCCCTATTCCAATTATCGATTAGCCCATTCTGACAGATGACGTTAACATAAGTTAATATCCCTCTAATCATTACGGCCTACTCAAACATTGGCCCCAGACAGGTTTCATTAGAAACGGTTTCCAAGCAACAGTTCATCCCAAGAAGTAAGTGGAGGCAATAGCCCGGTGAACAAACGGTGGAGAAATGCAGGTCTATATGCCCTGCTGGTCGTTGTAGTCATTGCCCTGGCGACCGCAATTTTTGACGGTTCTGGCCCCGAAACCCAGACCTGGCGCTACAGCCAGTTTTTAGACGCGGTGCAAAATAACCAGATCGAGCGCGTCAATATCAGCGCCGATCGCACCCGCGCCCGCTTCACAGACCCTGAGGGTAACGGTCAGATCATCGTTAACCTGCCCAACGACCAGGAGCTGATCAGCACCCTGGAAACCAACAATGTCGACATCGTCGTCATGCCCCAGAGCGACGATAGCGTCTGGGTTCGTGCCTTTAGCACTCTGCTGATTCCCATCCTGCTGCTGGGGGTGCTGTTCTTTGTGCTGCGCCGCGCCCAGAGTGGCCCCGGCAATCAGGCCATGAACTTTGGCAAGTCCAAAGCTCGCGTGCAGATGGAGCCTCAGACCCAGGTCACCTTTGGCGATGTGGCGGGCATTGAGCAAGCCAAGCTAGAACTCACCGAAGTCGTTGACTTTCTCAAGAATGCCGATCGCTTCACCGCTGTCGGTGCCAAGATTCCCAAGGGCGTGCTGCTGGTTGGCCCTCCCGGTACCGGTAAAACCCTGTTGGCTAAGGCCGTAGCGGGTGAAGCGGGCGTGCCCTTCTTCTCCATCTCCGGTTCTGAGTTCGTTGAAATGTTCGTCGGTGTGGGCGCTTCCCGCGTGCGCGATCTGTTCGAGCAGGCCAAGGCCAACGCTCCCTGTATCGTGTTTATCGACGAGATTGACGCCGTCGGTCGTCAGCGGGGCGCAGGCCTTGGCGGCGGCAACGACGAGCGTGAGCAAACCCTCAACCAGCTGCTCACCGAGATGGATGGTTTCGAGGGCAACACCGGCATCATTATTATTGCCGCTACCAACCGCCCCGACGTGCTCGACGCGGCCCTGCTGCGCCCCGGTCGTTTTGACCGCCAGGTTGTAGTAGACCGCCCCGACTACGCTGGTCGCCTCGAAATTCTCAACGTTCACGCTCGCGGCAAAACCTTCGCCAAGGATGTCGATCTGCAAAAGATCGCCCGGCGTACGCCTGGTTTCACCGGGGCCGACCTGTCGAACCTGCTGAACGAGGCCGCTATTCTCGCTGCCCGCCGCAACCTCACCGAGATTTCTATGGATGAGGTCAACGATGCGATCGATCGCGTCCTGGCTGGCCCCGAGAAAAAAGACCGCGTCATGAGCGAAAAGCGCAAAGAGCTGGTCGCTTACCACGAAGCCGGTCATGCCCTAGTTGGTGCCCTCATGCCCGACTACGACCCTGTTCAAAAAATCAGCATCATTCCCCGCGGCCGTGCCGGTGGTCTGACCTGGTTTACCCCTAGCGAAGATCGCTTGGAGTCGGGCCTTTACTCCCGCTCTTACCTGCAAAACCAGATGGCCGTAGCTCTCGGTGGCCGCATTGCTGAAGAGATCATCTTTGGCGAAGAGGAAGTTACTACCGGAGCCTCCAACGACCTGCAGCAGGTAGCTCGCGTTGCTCGTCAGATGGTGACCCGCTTCGGCATGAGCGACAAGCTCGGCCCCGTGGCCCTCGGTCGCCAACAAGGCAACATGTTCCTCGGACGCGACATCGCCGCCGAGCGCGATTTCTCTGAAGAGACCGCCGCCACCATTGACTCCGAAGTGCGGGGTTTGGTCGACCAAGCCTACACCCGCGCTAAGCAGGTGCTCATCAACAACCGCCACGTGCTCGATCAGCTAGCCCGCATGCTGGTAGATAAAGAAACTGTCGATTCTGAAGAGCTTCAGCAGGTGCTTGCTAACAATGATGTCAGCATGGCTTCGATCGTCTAAATCACAATAAAGCTTGTTAACTAGCTAGAAAAGGGGATGTCCAGTAGGGCGTCCCCTTTTCTTATGGACATTAGTTACTAGCAAGATGCCAATATTGGGGCAAAGACATGGGCGATTGCTGGCTGGGGCTGTGTAACGGTTTGCAAGCAATGGCGGGCAAACCGTTAAAAATCATCGACGCAGATCCATCTCAAGAGCTAGGGTTGTCGTTGTTTTATAGAGCCACAGGCCGCGAGATGACCGTTCAACCTCGATCTTCTGCACCCAATATCATTCTCACCAACATCGAAACCGTCCCCGGCAAAACCGTTACACAGCATATAGGCTTGGTACAGGGCAGCTCAGTGCGAGCCAAACACATCGGCCGCGACATCGCCGCTGGGCTCAAAAATATTGTGGGTGGCGAGCTCAAAGGCTACACCGAACTGCTGCAAGAAGCCCGCGAAGAAGCCACCAGCCGCATGGTGCAAGACGCCCAGAAGCGGGGCGCAAACGCCATTGTCAACGTGCGCTTTGCCACCTCATCACTGACCCAGGGCGCGGCCGAACTGTTTGCCTACGGCACCGCCGTGCGGGTGGAATAGTTATGGATGAACTCATCATTTTTGCAGTATTGCTAGGAGTCGGGTATTTCTTTGGTACCCGAACTGAAAAACAGCATTTTCGTCAGTTGCAGCAGCGAGAGCAGGCTATTCACGGGCTAATGCTCAGCACTGCTGGAGCTAAAGTGTCTCTGCCTAAGGCACACCAGGCACAACTATTCACCGGCAGCGTAGTGATATCATCCGATTTCTTTAAGACGTTTATCGCGGGGGTATTAAATTTTTTTGGCGGACGCATCATGGTTTATGAAAGCCTGCTTGAGAGGGGCCGCCGTGAGGCCATATTGCGGATGGAAGAATCGGCCCTATCCTGGGGCGCAGACCAGGTGGTCAACATCCGCATTCAAACCGCTGAGTTGAGCGGCAACAACGGCCGAGGCGTTGTCGCCCTTGAGGTAATTGCCTATGGCACAGGCGTTCGCTAGCCTGCTGGGCAAGTTGGCCTTACCGCTAGCTTGTCCTAAACCATTTCCACGGCGGCAACCAGGCCAAAGATGATAAACAACAGCCCGCCGACGGTCGTGAGCCAGCGCTCTGAAATGCGCCCAGCGATGAGTTTGCCGCAGGCGACGGCGATCGCAGCACATACCGCGTGTCCCAAGGTCGACCCCAGCACCACTCCCACTGGATGGTTGGCCGCCGCCAGGGCAATGGTGGCAAACTGGGTGCGATCGCCCCATTCAGCTACAAAGGTCAGGCTAAAGGATTGAATGAGCACGGTTTTGATCGACCATTTGCTGACCTCAGCCTCGCTTTCTTCGACGGCCTCTAAAGCCTCGGCCTGCTCATCGGCTAGGCTACCGCCCCCAACCATACGGCTGGCGTCGTACAGCAGCTTCAGACCAAACCCTAGAAACAGGGCTACTGTTAGCCCCTGAACGTAGTGCTCAGGAAAAATAGTGACGGCTTGCCCGATCGCCACCGACAAAACCGTCATCACAAACAGCGCGGCAGTAACCCCTACAAACACCCAGCGACGGGGATGCCGGGTCGCCAAAATCATGCCGATAAAAAAGGTTTTATCCCCTAGTTCAGATAGGGTAATTAGCAGTAGGCCAGCAGTAAAGCCGGTCAGTGGGTGCATGCTCGTCTCCAGGATTATGAACCTGAGCGGGCATGATGGATGATCACAAGAACTCCACCAAGCCCACGTCAGATGTGGACTCAGTGAAGGTCTCGCTTGCGAATGCACGGTTTTAATTCACGGCGCTAATTCACCATCTGAACCAGGCTCATCGCCAGTATGTTGACTCAGATGATTGGGTTAAAGACCCAAAGCTACTCCCCTTCATAACTCAAACCATATCACGAACTATGGATTTGAGCCTAATTAAAAATACTGATTAGAGCTATAAGAAACAAACTTTTATTTCATAATTCAATCATTTTCGAGACGATTCTATTCATTTTTTGTTCATTTTATACTGTTTGCTATAAAGGTTTCCCTGGCCTATGATGTTTTTCTGGCGGATAAAGTTATATTAAATTGGCGGGTAAAATGTCTAAATTGATTCCCTATCAGCCTTTGGTTTTAAGGCTTTTACACAGCATCGCTGGCTTGCTGGCCATTGGTGCCTTAATTACTGGCTTTTGGGTTTACAACACCTATGACGGTCGATATGGCTCCATTCCTCTACCCTTGCTGCCAGACATTCAGGGCATTCATGGCACATTTGGCCTTTTCTTTTTGCTGATATTTCCCGCTCTTGCCATCTATAGTTTTCATTGGGGATATCAGCGACTCTTGTTTCCTGACTTTTGGGCTCGACTTACCTATCAAGTGGGTAAACCCGGCTGGTGGGTCAATCTCCAGCGACTGTTAAATACCGCTATGCTCTTAGCTGCTACATTAGCCGTAGTTACCGGCAGGATGATGCAAGAGGCCTGGTTGCCCGCTGGTGAGCTATACCACGTTTGGTACAGGCTACATCTGACGGCGTGGCTGGTGCTAGTGGTAACTTTATTGGGCCACATTGCTATGAGCCTTAAAGTCGGCGGCGTGCCCTTGCTGCTATCAATGGTTCAGACACAGTACCGCCCTGAAGAATCGCCATCACTGTGGATAGGTTATCTTCGAGAAAAATTTCGCGAGCGATTTGGGCGTTAGATGTCAATTGATCATTCTCAAAAAACTATGTCTACGAAAAGAACAAATGCTCCATTGAAAGCGGTTGAAGTAGTAGTAATTGGCGGAATTTTTGCTGCGTTCATTTTGCCGCTGTTGACCTATTTAGCTGAACTGTAGCGGCTGCACAGTTGCTGAGCAGCGGCCCAAACTTAGCGATCGCAACTATTCACAGAACTAGTCAGGCCATAATTCAACGGCGCTGCTTGATCACAGGTTAGGGCCAGTCTGCGATCGCCATGGTTGACTCCACCCGGTGCATACCAGCCTCCGCAAAACGCTGATAGGTGTCTTCAGCTTGATCAGTAAAATCAACCACGCCTGGGACCACTACCGCAGAGGCACAGTCGTCGAGTAGGTAAACCTTTTGGGCTAGAGTTGGGTCAGTGGCCTCAATGTCGCTTAGCAGGTCGGCCACCGTCCAGGCAACGCAGTGACTTTTGGCCTGGCCCGCGACAATCACCCCATCAAACTCGAGCAGGGTTTGGATGAGGGGGGCGTTTTTTTGGGCGATCGCCCGTCCTTGCCTATCCTCCATCACCTCAGGGCTGAGGACCGAGTAGTTTTCGGTGAGGGGGTTACTGCCCTTCAGCTCAAAACGGGTCTGGCTCTGACGAGCGATAGTGTGAAAAAAGCAGGCCTCTTCGATCGCAGGCACCAGCGCATGGCCAATGCCCCCCAGCATTGAGTGGTAGGGCCAGATGGTGAGGGGATACTTGCCCCGGTCATTCAGGGTTTTGGTGTAGTGCAGAGCGTACTCTTGCAGATCATGGGGAGAGGTGAGGTTGGCAGCCATCGCTGGGTTGACCCGCCACTTGCCCTGCACCACATCGTCGTAGTGAATCATGGTCATTGGTGGCGGGTTGTCGCCCTCGGCATCGACCCAAAAAGCGGGGTGAAACACCTGCATCGCCTGGTGGGTATCGAGGGTGGCGGTAATCGTAGTGAGCTGCCCCAAGTTGCGATAAATAAATTCGCCTAGGCGGCGGTTGTCGTCCACAGCGCCTTGGCCCGATCGCCCGCCCACAAATAGCTCAAAGCCCGGAATGCAAAACGTGTTTTGCACATCAATCAGCAGCAGGCAGAGACGGCGACTATCCTCGGCGGCGGCGGTGATGTGATGGACCTCAGCCCAGGCCTTGGCCTCGGCAGCGCGCTGCTGATAGGGCACCGACCACACCTCGCCGACCCGACTAGGGTTATAAAAATCGGGTACTGGCAGCAGGGCTGAGTCGGTCATTGGCTGAGGCTCCGCAAACTATCACATCGTCAGATGCTCTAATTTTAGGCTTAATAGCAGGGGCACGAACCGGGCTAGGGCCTCAGGCTGATCAAGCTTCATACAGGCTTTGACCCGCTGGTTAGTTCAAACCAGCACCAAGGCATTATTTTTAGCGCTGGCACCTATTTGGGTTCTACTTGAGTACTGTGTTTTTCGCAGAGACGACAACAAGAATCAAAAGCTTCGGGCAGTTTCTCTTTAAACCTCTTTTGAGTTTTGAGGTGTCGGTTAGACGATTGATTACCCTCCCTTCACTTTCTCTTAAATAACCGCTAAACACCCGTTAAACTCACCGTTACCCGGGCCACATAATATTTCTTCGTTACTCAAAAAAGCCTACTGGGAGTCCTGACCATGGCGAAAAAGCCAGATATCCGTACCGTGCTTAAAAAGATGGTCAACCTTGAGGACGAAAACCACAACCCCTCAAACAACGATTCTTTTAACCAAGTTTTAGACCGTGCTCGCTTGGGGCGGCGGGGGTTTCTAAAGGGCAGTTCATCCCTAGCTGCTGCCGCTATGTTGGGCACAGGTTTAGCTTTTGTGGCTGATTCTACTAAGCAGGCTGGAAAAGCCGCCAAAGCCGCTACCGATCTGCGCCTTGGCTTTAGCCCCGTGGCCAAAAGCATTGCCGATACCTTGGTGGTGCCCGAGGGCTACACGGCCCGCGTGCTGCTAGCTACCGGCGACCCAATCAAAAGCAACGTCACCCCCTACAAAAACGACGGCACCGACACCGACTTTGAGGGGCGGGCGGGCGACCACCACGACGCTATGCACTACTTTGGCCTCAACCGGGCTGGCAATGGCTGGGACCCCAACGCCAGCGATCGCGCCCTGCTCTGCATCAACCACGAAGTCTGCGAAGATTTGGGCTTTGTTCACCCTAGCGGCCCCACTAACTATGGCCCGGAGAGCACTGCTGCGCGCCCAGCGATCGAGATCGACAAAGAAGTGGCGGCCCACGGCGTCACCGTTGTGGAAGTTGTGAGACAGGGATCGACCTACGAGATCAACCGCGATTCGCGCTTTAACCATCGCGTTACCGCCGCCACCCGCTGTCAGATCAGCGGCCCTGCCCGGCGCAGCCCTATGTTGGCTACGGCCTTTTCCCCCAGCGGTGAGCAGACCCGGGGCACCCTCAACAACTGCGCCAATGGCTACACCCCCTGGGGCACCTACCTCACCTGCGAAGAAAACTGGGCAGGCTACTTTAACCGCCGCGAAGACGACAGCGCCCGCACGACTAAGGAACTGGCTGCCTTCAAGCGCTACGGCATTGGCAATGCCACCTCGGGTCGCTACAACTGGTCACGGGCCGAGGCAGCGGGCAACACCGACCTCTATCAGCGCTGGGATGCCAGCAAAACCGCCGGCCGAGCCAACCAAGACTTTCGCAATGTGGCCAACACCTTTGGCTGGGTAGTCGAAATTGACCCTTTCAACCCCAACGCCATTCCTCAAAAACGTACGGCGATCGGACGCTTTGCCCACGAAGGCTGCTGGCCTGCGGCAGCGGTGGCGGGTCAACCTTTAGTGTTTTATTCAGGTGACGATGCCCGCAACGAATACATGTACAAATTTGTCTCCGCCGCCACCTGGGAGCCCCGCGATGCCAACCGGGGTCAGGCTGCCGGAGATAAGTACCTGAATTCTGGCACCCTCTATGCCGCTGAGTTTAATGACGACGGTACGGGCGAATGGCTGCCCCTGACCCTGGGCAACCCCAACATCGCCAACTATGCCGACTATGACTTTGCCGACGAAGCCGACGTGCTGATCAATGCCCGCATCGCCGCCGATGCCGCCGGGGCCACCAAGATGGATCGGCCCGAATGGGGTGGCGTTAACCCGGTGAATGGGGATATCTACCTCACCCTGACCAATAACGTATCGAGCAGCAGCGGGCGTGGTGTTGGCACCCCCCTAAACGCCGCCAATCCTCGCTATTATGCCGATGCCAAGGGAGACACCGTCAGCAAAGGGAATGTCAATGGCCACGTCATTCGCTGGCGCGAGGCCGGAGGCAACCACGCCGCCACCACCTTTGAGTGGGATGTGTACTTGTTTGGGGCCAGGGCTAGTGCCGAGCCTGACGTCAACCTGTCTGGGCTCACCGACGAGAACGATTTCTCTAGCCCCGACGGTCTCTGGTTTAGCGCAGCAGTGCCCGGTCTGTTGTGGCTGCAAACCGACGACGGCTACATCACCGACACCACCAACTGCATGATGCTGGCGGCTCTACCGGGAACCGTGGGCGATGGTGCCCCCAGAATGGTGAACAACGAAGCTGTACCGATCAACGGCGATGCCGACCAGCAGGTTAAGACCTATGTTGGCCAGGGGGCTAGCCCTACGGTGTTGAGCCGATTTTTGGTGGGGCCGCGCGATTGTGAAATCACCGGCATTACCGAGTCGCCCGATGGTCGGGTCATTTTCGTCAACATTCAGCATCCGGGCGAAAATAGCGAGTCAGCCACTGATCCGGCGCTATTCACTAGCCACTGGCCCGATGGCGGCAATGCTCGCCCCCGGTCGGCGACGGTGGTCATCACCCGCAACGACGGCGGCAGAATCGCTGTCTAGCTCTGCTTAAACAGCACCATTGGGATCGGAGTGGGAACCTGGCGATCGCCAGGTTCCTTTTTTGGCATTGCTGAGCAGCAGATTGCAATAGGGCCGGTGGATCACCTTCATATTCGCGATCGCTCGCCGGGAATGACCTCTATTTCTCCAGGCGCACGACATACCACTGCATGGCTTCGCCGGGGCTAAGTTCTAGCTCGCAGGCGGTGTTGCGCAGGTAAAGGGCCTGCTCGGCGACGGTAGAGAAGCGCTGGAGGTCGCGGGGCAGGTCGTTGTGCTGGCGATCGCTCAATAACCCCGTCAACCGCTCTAGCAGCTCCTCTGGAGAGAGAAATTCTTCGGCAGTGCCGGGCATCAGCACGACGAACGTCTCTTCCTGGTACATAATGGCATCGGGCATAGTGTTACTCCTCAGAAATATGGCTTGATCCTAAACGGATTAGCGGTCTCTACGACCTCGGCGATCGGGTTTGTCAACCCTTCCCCAACCATTCCAAAGTGCAGCGAAAATTCTGATCGGGAACTGTGAACTTCCGTGGGCAAACAGCCCGAATATTTGGATCCGATGGTAGGATAAATGAAGTATTCACCGAAATCCCGACCGGGTTACCGGTGAATTTTCGGTTTTGCCACTGTCCAAGTCCGGGAATAGGCCGCTCTGCGGTGCCATTGCCTGGATTTTTCTGTTTTAACGGTTATTTGCCTGCCGCTATGGTTCAGACTCCTATCAAACCCAACTCCGCCGCCCCTGGGCCTACCCCTTCCAAAATGGAGGGCATTAAAGAGAATAGCCGCTTTTTGCGTGAGCCCGTGGCCAGCGAGCTGCTGCAAGACACCACGCATTTCTCTGAACCGGCCATTCAAATCCTCAAATTCCACGGCTCGTACCAGCAAGACAACCGCGATAACCGCGCCAAGGGCCAAGAGAAGGACTATCAGATGATGCTGCGCACCCGCAACCCCGGCGGGTACCTTTCTCCAGAGCTATATCTCACCCTCGATCGCCTGTCCGATGAGTACGGCAATGGCACTCTGCGGGCCACTACCCGCCAGGGCATCCAGCTCCACGGCGTGCTGAAGCAAAACCTCAAGGCCACCATTGGGGCGATCGTGCGCAGCCTGGGCTCTACCCTAGGGGCTTGCGGCGACCTCAACCGCAACATCATGGCTCCCCCGGCCCCCTACAAAAACCGGCCCGAGTACCGGCTGGCCCAGGAGTATGCCAACAACATCGCCGACCTGCTGCGGCCCCAAACCGGAGCCTACTACGAAATTTGGCTGGATGGCGAGAAGGCGGTCTCCGTCGAAGAGCACCCCGACGTGGTGGCGGCCCGCCAGCGCAACGGCAACGGCACCATCGTGCACAACAGCGAAGAGCCGATCTACGGCACTCACTACATGCCCCGCAAGTTCAAATGTGCGGTGACAGTGCCCGGTGACAACTCCATCGATGCCTATACCCACGACGTCACTCTGGTAGTAATCACCGATCGCTCTGGGCAGCTCAAGGGCTTTAACGTGCTAGCTGGCGGCGGTCTAGGCCGCACTCACGGCAAAGAAGAAACCTTTGCTCGCGTGGCCGACGAAATTGGCTACGTTGACAAAGCCGATGTCTACGACCTGATGAAGGCGATCGTGGCGACCCAGCGCGACTACGGCGATCGCCACGATCGCCGTCACGCTCGCATGAAGTATCTGATCAACGACTGGGGGGTTGAGCGCTTTCGCCAGCAGGTCGAAACCTACCTGGGCAAGCCTCTCAAGCCCTTCAAAAAGCTGCCCAAGTGGACCTTCTACGACTACCTGGGCTGGCACGAGCAGGGCGACGGCAACTTGTTCGTCGGCATCCCCGTTGAAAATGGGCGAATTATTGATCGTCGCGAGGGCATTCAGCTCAAAACGGCGCTGAGGGAGATCGTGCAGCGATTTAACCTGCCGATGCTGATTACCCCCAATCAGAGCGTGCTGTTCTACGAGGTCAAGCCCGAAAATCGAGCTGAGATTCAGGCTATTCTCACCCGCTGCGGCATCGAAAACGAAACCGAGATCGACCCCTTGGTGCGCTACGCCATGGCCTGCCCCGCCCTGCCCCTCTGCGGTCTGGCGGTGACTGAGTCAGAGCGCATTATGCCCACGGTGCTGGGTCGCCTGCGTGCCCTGCTCACCAAGCTGGGCCTCGAAGATGAGCACTTTGTCGTGCGCATGACCGGCTGCCCCAACGGCTGCGCCCGCCCCTACATGGCTGAGCTGGGCCTGGTGGGCAGTGCCCCCGAGTCGTATCAGCTGTGGCTGGGCGGGTCGCCCAACCAAACCCGGCTGGCCCGCACCTACCTGGAGCGCCTTCACGACAACGATGTCGACACCACCCTAGAGCCGCTGTTTGTGTTCTTCCGCGACGGGCGCAAAAAGGGCGAAAGCTTTGGGGACTTCTGCGATCGCGTCGGCTTTGAGGCCCTGCGGCAGTTTTCTGCCACCTACAACGCCGACCAATACACCCCTCGCCACACCAAGGAAGGGCGGCACCGGCTGAGCATTTCCCACGATTTGTTCATGACCCTTGAATCTACCGCCGACAAAGAGGGGCGACCGATGGCCCAGGTAATGGCCGACGCCCTGGCGGTATACCTACAAAAACCGGTTCCTAGAGACTAGTAAAAGAAGGGGGATGGATCAGACGATCCATCCCCCTTTTTTTTGCGAAGCTAAGCGCCAAGGGTAAGGTGCCTAGGGCCACTAGCGATATTCGCTGGTATAACCCAATAAACACCTGACTCCTGAGTTTTTTAGCCCACGGGTTGGCTGCGATCGGGCAGTATCCACACCAACATGGGGCAGACCACCACAGTCATCAGGCTGACAGCGGCGATAATTTCGAGTCCGGAAACAAGAGCAGTGGTCATAACTAGGTTCGCCTCCCAAGGCAGAGAATGGTTGGCGCGTTCCTTCGAGAGAAGTTTCTCTACTTCTGTCCTGTCAAGCTTTGGTAGCGATATCAGACAGTAACAGGATGAACGACGTCTTCCTTTTGTATTCACTATTCCAGTTTAGCCAAAGTTTCTGTCAGAGATAGGGGTTGCACTACTTCGAAATAGTTCGGATTGCCGACCTATTTAACTTTCTCATAGTGAGATGGAATTTGCTTTTTGTAGCTGACAGTGGGGCTTTCCATATTAAGAGGCAAGAAAGGCAATTCTCCTTCTCGCGATCGCCGGATTTTGCAAGTTTTACCATGACCTTGATTAAGCTTTGACTAGTCAATAGCTTGTTAAGCTTGGCCTCTGTTGACCAGCGCCTCTGGGTTTGGCTTTGACACTGTTCAACCTAAGGCCACCAAAGACACTTCGACCCCAGACACCCTGGTCAACTTCGGTCTAGAAATGAGCAAAGGGTTTGGTTCGAGGCTGTAGTTTGACTCTATCTCAGTGCAACTTTTTAGACTAATCCTTCGACCAGGTATGGCTCCTCCTTGAACCGTTGGCAGAATTTTTTTGCGTATATTTGCGGTCGCACAAAGCACCAGTTTATGGATAGGAAATTTTGTCCATTCACCGCCGGAAAGGGGGCGACAAATGGCTGAAAACCAAATGCTTTTCAGCGGTACAAATAGGAACTTGGTGTCGCACAGGGGGTGACTGTGCGATCGCCCTTAGCCAAACTGCTTCTTGGCCGCTTCGTAAACCTCGACAGTAATCTGGCCCACACCCTGCTCTTGGGCAAACTTCTCGATTTTTTTGCGAGCGGCAGGGCGCACAAAGAAGGGAATCTCCTTGAGGCGGGCTTCAGCGTCAGCAGTCCATTCCATAGGTAGAGGTGCAATTTTGCGTAGAGCTTCAAACTTCTTTACGATATCAGGGGATAGAGACATCTCTAGCCCAAAGTCTAATTTCGCCACGACAGGGCCATAACTCGTGCCCCATCCGCCGTAGGTTTCCCTCAGTAGGAGCGTTAGACCCTAAAATCCTCTCGCCAGAGAGTTTTGCTTCAGATATCTGGCCGTGTTTTGTCAAAAATTAAGGAGATCGCAGTGCTCAGGAAACTCTTACTCGTTATGCTAGCCGCCGTGGTGACCACGCTAGTGGCAGTGGGCCTATCCCCCGCAGCCAAGGCCAATATTGTGGCCGAGCCGGTGGTCTACAGCATGGATGGGCAGACCTTTGAAGGCTACTTTGCCTTCAATCAAAACTTTGGCGAAACCCAGCCCCTAGTGCTGCTCATCCATGACTGGAATGGCCTGGATGACTACGAAAAGCGCCGCACTCAAATGCTGGCTGAGCAGGGCTATGCGGCCTTTGCTGTAGACCTCTACGGTCAAGGGGTGCGCCCCATCAACCCTGACGAGTCGCGGGCGCAAAGCGGTGCGCTCTACGCCGATCGCGCTACCATGCGTGCCCGCCTGATGGCCGGTCTAGCTCAGGCTCAGGCCCAAACTGGCGTAGATGGCAACCAGGTGGTGGCGATCGGCTACTGCTTTGGCGGGGCCGCCGTGCTCGAAATGGCTCGCGCCGGTATGGATGTGGATGGATTTGTGTCGTTCCACGGCAGCTTTGAAACCCCTGAAGGGCAAGACTATACCCAAACCCAGGGTCGCATTTTGATTCTGCATGGCTCTGACGATGGCTCTGCTCCGATGGCCGATATAGCCCAGCTAGCCACTGAACTCGACGCTGCCGAGGTTGACTTCGGTATGGAAATTTACGGTGGCGTTGACCACGCTTTCACAGTGTGGAGCGACGCCAATCGCTACGATGGCATGGCCGATCGCCGCTCGTGGCAAACCCTCATGACCTTTTTAGGAGAAGTTTTAGGTTGACGCTGTAGCGTGGGTCGTAAGCGCAACCATCATCCATCAACGCAGAATGTTGCGATCGAACCACCACAGGCAGACCCAGCCTATGGTGGTTTTACGTTTCAGAGCGACGCCTTTGACCTGATAAAGGCTAATGGCTAGCGGTTGGCGGAACTGCACATTTAATAACTATTAGAATTTGGTAGCGGTTGACTGAGTTTGGGAAGACTGGGCTGAAATAACCATTTTTAATGTTCCCCCAGCATTTTTGATCGCAAGGAGCCCCTATGATAGCTACCAAAACTCGGCACCGGTTAGTCACACGCAGCGATTTTGATGGTCTCGTATGCGCTGTCTTAATGAAAGAGATGGATCTCATTGATGACATTATGTTTGTCCATCCTAAAGACATGCAGGATGGCAAAGTTGACGTCAATTCCAACGACATCACTACTAATCTGCCCTATGTTGAAGGGGTGCATTTAGCCTTTGATCACCACTCTAGCGAAATGCTCCGCAATCAAGGACAGCGAGACAATCACATTATTGACCCTCAAGCTCCTTCAGCGGCGCGAGTAGTTTACAACTACTATGGCGGGGCCACTCGTTTTCCCGCTATTTCGAACGAAATGATGCTGGCAGTCGATCAGGCCGATTCGGCGCAGTATGTTAAAGAAGAGGTGCTGCAACCCAAAGACTGGACCCTGCTAAATTTTTTGATGGATGCCAGAACCGGGCTAGGGCGGTTTAAAGATTTCCGGATTTCAAACTACAACTTGATGATGCAGTTGATTGACTACTGCAAAAATCATACAATTGCCGAAATTTTAGCTTTGCCAGATGTAAAAGAGCGGGTGGAACTCTACTTTGCCCAAGAGCCTGAGTTTAAAGCCCAAATTCTGCGCTGTGCTACAGTCCACAACAACTTAGTTGTGCTCGATCTACGGCAAGAAACCGTGATTCATGCGGGCAATCGCTTCATGATTTATGCCCTGTTTCCCCAATGCAATATCTCGATTCATATGATGTGGGGATTGAAGCAGCAAAATACCGTGTTGGCGACGGGTAAATCAATTTTCGATCGCACCTCTAAAACCAATATCGGCGAACTCATGCTGAAGTATGGGGGAGGAGGGCACGATGCCGCTGGTACCTGCCAAGTCGAGAACGAGCGGGCCGAGCAGGTGTTGGCAGACCTGATTGCCAAAATCAACGCAGACGGGTAGAAAGTATCTCAAGACTATATTGACCTTGGTAAGCACACCGGCCGATTGCTGTAGCCCATGCGCACGACAATCAGCGGCAGGTGTGCTTTGCTGCATCATTGAGCCCATACTTCGGATGGGAAAAAACGAGTGCCGACTTTTTCCGACTTATTCCACCACGATGGATGGCTACGCTCTGAATAGGCCTTTATTGCTGTCGCTTTGGGTAAGATTATGGATCACTTTTCAACCCTGATATTGCTGCTGCGCGATCGCTCCACCTTTCTAGAAGAAGTCCGTCAGGGCAAGAAGATTGAGTCTAAAATTTTGTCGCTGCTGGTAGTCAGCTCGCTATTTTTTGCCATCTATGGGGCCATCATTGGCTCATCGAGCGGCTGGCAACAGCTGCTGGTGTCAATGGTCAAACTACCGGCTCTCTACCTGCTAACTCTGCTCATTTGCCTGCCAACGCTATACTTTTTCGACATCTTGTTTGGATCCAAAGCCGATTTTAAGCAGTATGCGGTGCTCAGTCTCACTACCGTTGCGGTGATTAGCGTGCTGCTGTTCAGCTTTGCTCCAGTGACGCTGTTCTTTTTGGTCTCTATTCGCAGCTATCACTTCTTTTTACTGCTAAATGTCGCCATTTTTGGCCTCACGGGTTTTATTGGGGTGAGGTTGTTTTATTCGGGCATTCGCTCCGTGATGAATTTCACTGAAGATACACCCCAGATTCGCAACCGGTTGCTGCTGTTTTGGCTGACGCTTTACGGCCTGGTGGGCAGCCAGCTGGGGTGGACGCTGAGGCCTTTTCTTGGCTCCCCTAACCAACCGTTTCAGCTGTTTCGTGAGGTAGAAGGCAACTTTTACTCCCAGGTGATTCGCAGCATTCTCGCACTGCTGTTTGGCACTGATTAAACCGCTACTGCACGGGCAGGAGCAAATAGCCGTTTTTTCCGAAAGAGACGTTGTATTTCTGATCATATTATTAATTGGCAACCCCTGATTTTGCAAAGACGATGACCTCTGATTTGCAGGCGCTACGCATTACCCGGACTGAACTTGATCAGCTTACGGGTTTAGACATTGACTCAGTCTTCATGGGCAGAATGATTCGCCCTTCTGTGTGGCGATCGCGGCGGCAACTGTTCTCCCTTTTCATTACAGAATGCCTGGTGCTGGGGACAATTTTTGTGGTTTGTTTGGGGTTAGGGCTGGTGCTGGTGAGTCAGCAAGAGGGCTTCAACCAGTTCGGCGCGCTGCTGCTGGGGATTGCTGGGGCGATCGCGATTGGAGCCGTTGCCTGGCATCTTTACCAGTGGCAGCGCTCTAAACGCTTTATCACCCTGGCGCGACTGCTAGATGAGTGCGATCGCCACAACGATATTATTCAGGCGCTGCAGGTGATGGACGAACTGGATAAGGCGCAGGGAGCAGGTCAAGGCCTTCAGAATAGTGAAATTCTGCTTGCTCTCCAGTCCACCCGAGACAGTCTGATTTCAGCGCTGATGACCGAAAAAATTTTGCGTCACCACCGGGTGTTGCTGGAGCGACGACAGGATTTGTGTGCCACCATTGAGACCAACCTGGTGACGCTTCAAACCCTCCAGGTTAACTACCAGGCCAGTGAGTATCGACAGTTTTTGCAGGAGGCGCTAAACATTGGTATCGCTGTGCAGCGAGAGATGGATGCTAATCCCTATCTGCCTCCCGATTTGTAGGGGTGAACGGCGATCGCCCTCAGGGAACTAATACCAAATCTGTGAAACAGTGCTACGGATTGTGGATCCTCTTAATTCCTAAGGCTTTACTCATCCCTATAGCAATCCGTATAAGGGTTCGGTCAGGCAAAATGACAGGATATCGAGAGGACTATAGTGATGCCAGCTCCCTACAGCCTTGACCTGCGCCAGAAAGTGATTGCCTCGATTGAGTCAGGCCAATCCAAAGTTGCCGTCAGTCAACTGCTGGGCATTGCCCGTAGCACCCTTACGGAATGGCACAACCAGTATCGCGGCAATGGGGAGGTTGCCCCGAAGCAAGGTTACCAGCAGGGCCATAGCCACAA
>NZ_JACJOX010000043.1 GCF_014695775.1 Leptolyngbya sp. FACHB-60
TTGCGCGAACGTGTTGCGGCGGCCCTCGACACCCTGACGCCAGAGTACATCATCTCCTTGACCTCCTACAACTTCATCCTAGAAGCCCTGTTTAGCGCAGCTTTATAAGTAATTGGTATAAGGGCCTCCTGTGGGTATAAGTGTGAGGTAATCCAGATTGGCTTATTGCGCGCGCAGGCAACTATTCAAGAATGTTCTGTAGTAGTTAGCGCAAAAAAGGCCCCGCCCCCTAAAGTAGCGGGTGGGGCCAATTGAATTCAGGGTACGTTTGACTTGAAGTTGGTGCCCGTCTTCAGAACACGGTTATAGTTTGAGGCTGGCTAGGAGCGTAGATTGCAGGAAGGCCCGCTCAGGGTTCCAACAACGACGTCTGGGCCTTTAGCAGCAACACTGACTTGACTGACAGCAAAGCGACCCTCAAGCGTCACTGAAAACTCACCCACCGTGAATCCGCCCCCCGGCTGCCACTTGATGCCGCTGATCTGAGCATTGGGATCCGGATTCACCAATTCCCCGTTGGGAGTCGCATTCACAACCCGAGCGCAGCTAGGCAAACCTAGCACCCAGTTACTCAAGTCCTGAGCCTGAGGCAACTCCTCCATGTAGTAGCGCCAGGTGGACGTTGTTGATGTGTAGCTAACCTCTAGCAACGTAATGCGATAGCCGTTAGAGAGCGTGACCACATCCCCACTTGAAACCGACTCAGTTCCAGTCGCACCCGTAGTTGTGGTCGTACCCGTTGTGGTCGTGGTGCTTGTATTTGAAACGTTTGTCAGATTAGCGGTGTTAACAATGTAAGCAGACTGGACTTCCTCAACCCGGCCTAGGTACGCCAGCGCCTGATAAATAAACCCGCAGGCCTCAGCCCGAGTCACCGTTTGAGTGAGGTTGAGGGTGCGCAGCTGAGGGTAGTTCACTAAAATGCCTCGCTCCACCAGCGCCGCGACAATGACTCGGTACTCGCTAGGAATCGTATTGGCATCGGTAAAGACGCTCAGCAGTTGATCTACAGACTGGCCGGATGAAACTTGAGTGATACCTAACCCTTGCGCTAGCTGGACCAATAGCTCCAAGCGGGTCAGTGTCTGATTGGGGTTAAATGTCTCCTTGGAGAGGTTGACGAAGCCCATCGAGTAGGCTTTCTGGATGGATTGGTAGGCCCAATAGCTACGCGATAGGCTACCGATGGTTGTCGCCTCACGAATGGTGGGCTGCTGAAACGCCTGAGAGACAATAGCTGCAAATTGAGCCTGGGTCAGAGCACTGCTGGGGAGGAACTGTCCATTAGGAAATCCTCGTACTACGTTCAGGCTGCTGAGGCGGTAGACAAAATCCTTAGCCCAGTAGCTTGTTGAAACATCAGTAAAGGTAGTTTGAGTAACCGTCGTTGTCGTTGTGGTGGTCGTTGATGTGCCGCCTCTGCTCTCGCCGTCATCATCATTGTCATCGTCGCCGTTGTCATCATCGTCCTTGAGCTGGCTCTGCGCTGAAGCGGGCAAGTCTTGAGCAGATTGAGCCTGACTAGGCGCGGCCAACAGAAACCCAGCACAGAGTAGAAGCAATGCACCTAATGAAGAGAAACCCAAGGTCGAGACCTTGAGTCCAAAGAGCCGATTACTCATCCCCAACACCTATCAGAATTGAACTAGATCAGTTCTACTGCTGGAGTGTACGGTTTCAGAAAATCGTCATAAAGCTTTTTTAAGAAAGAATAAGCGTTTTTATGGCTCTTATTCTCTTAATTTATTGCTTCTTACTCTCGTTCACCTCTTTCTCGCTCTTCGTTTCGTTTTTCTTCTTCTCGGGCTTGCTCTTCCTGCCGGCGCACTTCCTCCCTGGCCAATTCCTCTTGTCGGCGTGCCTCCTCTCGAGCTTGCTCCTGCGCTCGACGCGCCTCCTCACTGTTCTCAGTGCCGGTTTGGACTTGATCTTGGGGTACTTCGATGGCTTGATCAGGCACTACTGGCGTCTCTGCAAGAGGAGGTTCTGCTGGTGGAGCCTCTGCAGGAGGAGGTTCTGCTGGTGGAGTCACCACCTCAGGTGCAGCTGGGGTTGGTAAAGCCTCCTCCTGAGCTTCATTGGTAGGCTGAGGGCTGGGCTCTTCTGTAAGGGTTGGTTCAATAACAGTAGAGGGGGTTGTAACAGTCTCGGGCGATGGTGATGGTGATGGGGTAGCGGTAGTTTGGCTGCGCCACCAGCTGTAGCCCAGTAGGAGTGGGAGAAATACGCTCAGAGCAACGGCTGCGGGTAACCACCAAGCGCTACTAACTCTCCTCCGTGATGGCTGCGAAAGCGGGCTTACTTCCTGCACCCCAGGGCTGCTGACCCATTGCTCTACAGGAACAGTCGCATGTCTAGGGGTGGCTGGTGTGGTAGGACGGTACTGCGGAGCCACCACAACGGTCGGACGCTGGCTAGAGGGTGCAGACGAGGCTTGAGCGCTATGGGAAGCGAGTGGCAATAAGGCTAACCAGTCGCTTATGTGCTGAGGTCGCTCATCAGGCTCCACGGCCATGCCCTGCATAACGGCAGCACTGACATCAGGGCTGACTGAAGGCTGAAGCTCGTGGGGAGACTGAAGAGGAGCTCTAGATCGCAAGAGCGCGGTAGTGGGAACCTGGCCGGTTAAGAGGGTGTAGAGTGTGGCGGCTAGACCATAGACATCGGTTGCTGGGGAACGCCGAGCCTGCGGAAGATACTGCTCTATGGGGGCGTACCCTTCAGAGACGAGGTGAGTATGGGTTTGAGTAACCCCTGGGGTGAACTCCCGGGCAATGCCAAAGTCGATTAGCATAACCTGTTGGCTGTCAGGTCGGAGAATCAGGTTTTGAGGTTTGATGTCTCGATGGAGTAGCCCTGCCTGGTGAATCGCCTCAACCGCTTCACTGACTTGGCGGATGTAGTAGAGAGCCGTAGTCTCAGGAAGCGGTCGGCCTGACTGAACCAGCTTGTCTAAGGTCTGACCAGGAACATAGTCCATTGCAATGTGAGGCAAACCGTCTTCTACAAAGAAGTCAGTCACCCGCACGATGTTGGGATGGAAGCACCGGGCTAGCCGCCTAGCTTCATCCTGGAAATGCCTCTGATGCTCTTCAAACTGGGGCTCTTGGCGCAAAGCATCATTGATCGTCTTCAGCACCACAGCTTGCGCCAGTACGGTATTTTTGGCTTTGTAGGTGATGCCAAAGCCACCGCGGCCTAGTTCCTGTTCAACAACATATTTCCCCTGTTGTAGGGATTTGCCGGTAAGAGCGCCCATAGAGCCTTAGAACCTATTCCATGCCCTATGTTCCCTACTGCTGAGACAATTAGCCACTACCTTCTAGGGGAATAGTACCTTTTGATGCCCTGTTGATTCGAGCCAACCTATCAATAGGTGCGGTATGCCCAAGATCAGGCCGCATAGTGGCCGAATCTAGCTGCCCAGCGCCACAGAGCAGCATCACAATCTCTCTTGGCAAGTCTTTCGTGAAAGTTCCAAAAGTTGTCCGATATGGTGCTGGACAATTTCCAATTAGCTACGTCGGGGCTTCCTGTGGGTACAGGTGTGTGGCAAGCCAGATCGGCTAATTGCGCGAGCATACAACTAGCCAACATGGAATCAATACTTCAAGCTTTGGCAGGAACGAGGAAATGCGGATTTTGGGAAACTGGCACATCTTTTAATTGCCTAATTGCAGCCGAGGATTCCGGTTAGCTGGCATAAGGACTGAGGCTAAGAGCGGGTGAGGTAGCAGTGACAATCTGGCTTCTCGATGAGGGTTTCTACTAGAGAATTCAACGTCACTGATGCTAAAAGCCCACCACCGAAGCTGCCTCGAACCGTGATGTGGGCAACTTTTGTTGCCGCCAGTCGCCGCTTTGCCGCTGGAGCATGGCTAAACCCAATCGGCATGCCAATGACAAGGGCGGGCTCGATTTGCTGCTGCTCGATAAGCTGGCAAGCCGCAAGTAGCACTGAGGGGGCGTAACCGATGACCAGCACAGCCCCCCTGGGAGTTTGCTGCAACCGTTCCCGCCAAATACGATGATCATAAAACGCTTGCTCTGCTTCACTGACTCCCGTAATGTGAGGGTCCTCAATCAGGCTTTCAAGCGGACATCCGAGATGAGCTAACCGAGTGCGATCGAGGGTGGCGGCGACGGCTGGCAGATCTGTCATGATGAAGCATCCCGCCTTCAGCGCTTCGCGGGCAGATGCAACGGCACCGGGGCTCAAGTGCACAAAATTAATCAGGCTGACATCACCGCAGGCTAGCACCAGCTGATGCAGCAGATGCACGGTGACTTCGGAGTAGTGGGACAGGTCGGGAAGCAGCCGCTGCAGAGATTCTTGGAATGCTTCTGGGTGCGCTGTTGTGGAAGCATCCAAGTTTGACCAGAGCTGGTCGAGTTTGCCTAGCTCCTCCTGGGCATTCACATCTAGCTGCTTGATCTGGGCCAGCACCTCGGCCTGGGTACTCTGGCAATCGTGGTCGCGCCCCAGCAGCCCCTCTAGCGCCGTTGCCGTCTGCCGCAGCCGGGTAATTTGCTGAATTACGGAGCGATACTGCTGCTGCAGCTGGGCTATCAGCGTGGGATTGGTGAGTTCTTCGGACTGGCTGTTTAGTAGCTGGCGAATGTGGGAGAGCTGAAACCCCTGCTGTTTCAAAGCGATCACGCGCTGTAGCCGCTGCATGTCTTGCTGAGTATAGAGGCGGTAGTTGCCCTCAGAGCGCTGCACAGGCGGGAGCAGCCCCAGCTTGTGGTAGTGCCGCACCATGCGGGGGGTGACGCCGCCGCCAACGGCATCGGTAAGTTCTTTGATGGTCAGATATGGAGCCGTCATGCCTCTAGCTTACTCAAAACATTGACATTGACACTAATGTCAATGTTTAGGGTGAGGGCGTATCTACTTCACGGTTTCGGTATGGTTTCTGCGAGCCTGTCTGCGCCTCGGTTTTCTAGCCTGGTTAAGGATCACCCGGATGCGATCGCAGCCTTGACCTGCGCGGTTCTAGTTCTCCTAGGCTGGCAATCACTCAATCTCGGCTGGGTTGGGGCGGCCATTTTGATTCTGACGGCAGCCTACGTGATCGGCGGGTTTGAGAGTGCGCGGGAGGGTTTGACAACCCTGTTTAAGGAGAAGGAGCTAGACGTAGATCTGCTGATGATCGTGGCGGCCCTAGGCGCGGCCAGCCTGGGGCTGTGGCGGCGAGAGTATTTCATGATCGTGGATGGGGCTGTGCTGATCTTGATCTTCGCCATCAGCGGGGCGCTTGAAGGGTACGCGATGCAGCGAACGGAGCGCAGCATTCGCGGGCTGATGAGCTTGACCACCGATACGGCGTGGGTGATCCGAGGGGGGCGCGCTGAAACTGTGCCAATTGCAGCGCTCGTCGTTGGCGATCAGGTGCTGGTCAAGCCGGGAGAGTTGGTGCCAACGGATGGCTTGGTAATCGAAGGCGTCAGCACCTTGAACCAGGCACCGATTACTGGGGAATCGATTCCGGTGGAGAAGGCCATCGGCGATGAGGTTTTTGCGGGCACCATTAACGGCAGTGGAGCCTTGCGACTCAAGATTCACCAGCCGCCCGAAAGCAGCCTGATCCAGCGGGTCATTCACCTGGTGCAGCAGGCCCAAACCGAAGCACCGCCTTCGCAGCAGTTTATTGAACGGTTTGAACGAGGTTATGCCAAGGTCATTGTCATTGCGGGAATTTTGCTGGCCGTGCTACCGCCCTTTCTGCTGGGCTGGAGCTGGGAGCAAACCATTTACCGGGCCTTGATTTTTTTAGTGGTGGCGTCGCCCTGTGCGCTGATGGCGTCGATTATGCCAGCGCTGCTCTCGGGCATTGCCAACGGTGCGCGGCGGGGGATTTTATTTAAGAATGGAGCACAGCTAGAGCGCATGGGGCGAGTGCGCGCGATCGCATTTGACAAAACCGGAACGCTGACAACGGGCAGGGTAGAAGTGGCCGGGATGCTGGCAGTTGAGCAGTCTACGCAGCCATTACTTGAAGTCGCGGCGGCCCTGGAGAGCCTTTCTGAGCATCCCATTGGTGAAGCGATTGTGCGGGCTGCCCGTCAGCAAAATCTTACCTGGACGGAGGCGGTCAACGGTCAGGCCCAGGTCGGGCAGGGCATTACTGGAGAGATCAATTGTCAAGCAGCGGTGGTGGGCAAAGCGGCGTTTGTTCAATCCCAGGCCCAGCGCGCTTCCCCAACCCTGATCCAGCAAAGCCAGCAGTGGGAGGCCGAGGGCAAAACGGTGGTGTGGGTCGCCTATGGAGATCAGGTGTTGGGCATCATCGCCGTTGCTGATACGGTGCGCCCAACCGCAGCGCGGGCCATTGCCCAACTCAAGCGACTGGGAGTTGAGCAGATTGTCATGCTGACGGGGGACAATGCCCGCACAGCGCAGAGCATTGCTCAGCAGATCGGGGTAGATCAGGTGCATGCCGAGCTGCTGCCCGAAGACAAGGTGGATGTGATTCAGCGCTTGCAAAAGCAGTATCAGACAGTGGCAATGGTGGGGGACGGTATCAACGATGCCCCCGCCTTGGCCCAGGCATCGGTGGGCATTGCCATGGGAGTGGCGGGCAGCGACGTGGCCCTAGAAACCGCAGACGTTGTGCTGATGGCCGATCGCTTAGAGCAGCTAGAGCACGCGATTCGGTTAGGCCGCCGCGCTCAAAGCGTGGTCAAGCAAAACATTGTGTTTGCCCTCGGGTTTGTGGTGATTCTGCTGATTTCAAATTTTGCGGGCAACCTGACGCTGCCCCTAGGAGTGTTGGGGCACGAAGGCTCGACGGTGATAGTGACGCTGAGCGGGCTGCGGCTATTGAGAAACTAGGGTGGAGTGATGCATGGTAGCTAAATCGAGGATGCGATCGCACAGCCGCCTCACCAACGGCCAATCGTGGCTGACCACCAAAACCCCGATCTGGTGGGCGCGGGTGTAGTCTAAAACGGCCTGCCAGATCAGCGCCTGGGTGTTGGCATCGAGCATGGCCGTCATTTCGTCGGCAATCAGATAGCGGGTCTGGGAATTGAGGGTGCGTGCGATCGCAATTCGTTGCAGCTCACCACCGCTCAGCTCGTGGGGGTAGCGAGTGAGCCAGCCCGCGTGAATGCCCAGGGCATCGAGCTGGTGCATCTGGGGAGGATGTCCCTCGCGCAAAATTTGGTCGATGCGCCAGCGCGGGTTGACTGACAGCTCCGGATTTTGAAAGACAAGCTGCACTGGGCAGTAGCGCCGCCTAGGCAGAGGCTGACCGTCCACGCTTACCTGTCCTTTGGTAGGAATTAAATAGCCTGCCAGTAGTTTGGCCAGGGTGGTTTTGCCAAAGCCCGAAGGAGCCATCAGCCCAACCACCTCGCCCGGTGCTACAGCAATTGTCTGATCCTGCACCACCCAAGGCAGCTGGGGAACGTAGCGAAACCAAAGTCCTTCACCGGTCAGCATGAATACACCTCACTAAACCACCTCGCACTGCCCGCAGCGCCGGTCGCTCGGGCAGACATGCCTCTGTCATCCAGGGGCAGCGATCGCTAAACAAACATCCCACGGGCAGCGCCTCTGGGTTGGGTTGGTTACCTGGCACTGGCGTGAAGTCGTTTTGGGGCAGCGATCGCCAGAGTGCCTGGGTGTAGGGATGGCGCAAGTTCCCAGCCGCAAAGTCCTGAGCCGATGCGATTTCTGCCGTCGTTCCGGCATAGAACACGGCCACCCGATCGGCCACCAGCAGCGCCGCTTCAATATCGTGGGTAATCAAAATCACGCCGCGCCCTTCCTGGGCCAGCTCCCGCAGGTGGTTCAGCGTTTCGACCACCACATCGGGGTGCAAACCAGGAGTGGGTTCGTCAGCAATCACCAGATCGGCCTGGCTGACCACCGCCGTAGACACCAGCACCCGCCGCGCCATGCCCCCCGACACCTGAAATGGGTAGCGGCGGTCTGTCTGGGGCGGCAGGTCATACCGCTGAAAGGTGCGCTTCACCGCCGTTCGCGCCGCGCCTTTCGACAGCCCGTTGAGCTGGGCTACCCGCTGCACCTGCTGACCCACCCGCATCAGCGGGTCCAGATAACCCACAGACTGAGGGATGAGCGCAATGGCCTTACCGCGCAGCTGCTGGCACCGCTCTGGCGTTAGCGGCTGGCCCTGAAATAGCACAGTGCCGCCGACGGTCGCATTCTCCGGCAAAATGCCCAAAACAGCATGGGCCAGTAAGCTCTTACCCGACCCGCTAGCGCCCACTACCGCTACCACCTCACCGGCTTTGACCTCCAGATCCAGGTCAGTGATGACTGTGAGCTGCCTGCGGCGCAGCCCTTTCTCGTATTGACTAAAAGTGATGCTGAGATTGGAGACTGACAGCATGGCTACCCCTGACTCGTACGCGGATCGAGCAAAGCACGCAGATTTTCGCCCAGCCAGTCAAAGGCTTTGACCGACAGCAGCAGCAGCAGACCGGGCATCACCCCCAGCCACCAGTAACCGGTGGACAGGTGCCGCATCGACTCGGCCAAAATAATGCCGATGGCAGGCAGGTGAGGCGAGATCCCTATGCCGATGAATGACAGAGCGGCCTCATGCAAAATGGCGTGGGGAAACAGCAGAATTAGCCCCACCAGCAGCTGGGGAATTACGTGGGGCACCATGTGGTGGCGAGCAATCCAGGCGGGGGATCGGCCTAGCCGGTGGGAGAGTTGCACGTAGTCGGAGCTGTTGACTTGCAGCACCTCTGCCCGCACCACGCGGGCCAGGCTCGGCCAGTGGGTTAGGGCCACGGCAATGATCACTCCCCGGGTGCCGCCCCCGACGGCAAAGGCAACCAAAATTAGCAGCACCAGGTGGGGCAGGCTAAAGCACACGTCAATAACCCAGCAGATAACGGCATCGACCCAGCCGCCTAGGGTGCCAGCGGCCAATCCCAGCAGGGCAGCAATCAGCGCGCTGACGGTAGCGGCCAGCAGACCCACCCGCAGGCTGAGGGACATGCCGTGGAGCGATCGCGTCAGCATGTCTCGCCCCAGCCAGTCGGTGCCAAAGGGATGGGCCAGGGAGGGGGGAAGGTTGCGCTGGGGCAGTACTGGGCTAAGGCCGGCATCGCCAATCACCCAGGTGCTGAGGATGATGGCCGCCAAAAAGAAGGCACACAGCCCAATGGTCCAAAGGGTCTGCTGCCGCCGATTGCTCTGGTGTTTGGGAGCGCGAATCTGAGGAGGTGCGAGGGTGGTCATGCTGCCCCCCTGCCGCCAATGCGGATACGTGGGTCAATTACCTGGTAGGACAGATCGGCCAGGGTATTGCCGGCGTAAACAAACAGGGCGCTGAAGAAAACGATGCCCACCAGCAGCGGCACATCGCTACGCAACGCGGCCTGCACGGTCGCCTGCCCCAGCCCTGGATAGGCAAACACCTGCTCCACCAGCACCGAGCCGCCAAACAGCTCACTGAGGGAAGCAAATTGCAGCGTTAATGCGGGCAGCAGGATGTTCCTCAGTCCGTGGTGCTGCAAAATCCCCCAGAGGCTCTCGCCCTGAGCGCGGGCAAACAACACATAGTCGCTGTGCAGCACGTCGATTAGCTTCTGGCGAGTGTGCAGGGCAATGCTGGCAATGCCAATGATGCTCAACGTCAGAGCAGGCAGTAACAGGTGGTGCAGATGCTGCCAGAAGGTAACGTTTTGGGCCAGCACACCGGGCGGAGCTGCACAGCAAATCGGGGTGAGCCGCAGCGACACCGAAAAGAAAATTAGCAGCAGCAGCGCCACCCAAAACGTCGGCGACGACGCCAAGGTGTAGGCATAGAGGCGAATGCTTCGGTCAATCCAGGTGCCCTCAAAAGCTCCGGCCAGCACGCCGAGCACTAGCCCCAGCAGACCAGACACGAGCCATGCGATCGCAAGCAGCTGCAGCGACACCTGAAAACGCTGGCCGATCACCTGCGAAACGGGCTGGTTAAACACCATCGAGGTGCCCCAGTTGCCCTGGATGATCTGCCCAAACCAGTCCCAAAAACGGACGATCATCGGCTGATCTAGGCCCCAGCGCTGGGCAATTAGCTCTCGTTGGGCCGCACTGATTTGCAGCATGTCGGCCCCCACATAGGCTCGCACCGGATCGATGGGCGACAGGCTCATCAACCCAAAGGTCAGCACCGCTACGGCGACCAGCAGCAGCGCCAGCCGCACCAGCTTGTAGCCAAAAAACAGCAAAATCGGCTTTAGTTGCATGTCCACGTCCAGCTAGCGATATTGGCAGTGATCGGCCAGCCGTGGCCGTGGGGCTCAACCTGGGGTTGGCCGATGTCCAGACACTCGTGGACAAAATAGGTGTGATTAAGGTTAACCAGCCAGGCCCAGGCGGCGTCGCCTTTGGCGGTAAAGCCCTGCTCGCCGTCCCATTGGGCGGCTTGCCAAAATGCGATCGCCTCCGCCTCTGAAGGCGCACCCATCGCCAGATCTAGCGTTTGGTCAATGGCCTGGTTGGCGTAGTAGCCCGCGTTGTAAAAATCGCCCTGGGCCGCTTTGCTGTGGTAGAGGTTGTACATTTCGGTCTGGTCGTGGCTGCCCCAGCCAAACAGCACCACGTTGCTGTGCGCCAGGGGAGTAATCTCATCCCAGCTCTTGCCCTCGACGTTGACTTGAATGCCTACGGGCTTGAGCATTTCTGCTACCGATAGAGCTAGCGCCTGGCGAGTGCTGTCGCTAGCTGGGTAGAGCAGGGTAAATTCAGCCTTCAGTCCATCCTTCTCAACGATTTCGTCGCCGTTGCTGTCGCGCCAGCCCCCCTCGGCCAGAATCTGGCGGGCCAGATCGGGGTTGGCATCTTCGATATTGGCGCTCGGCTCCTCCCAGGCCAGACCGCTAACTGGGCCATACGCTGGCGATCCGTAGCCCTCCAGCACGCCATCTACCAGCGCCTCTCGATCCACGGCGTAGTTTACCGCCTGCCGAATCGCCAAGTCCGACGTAACGGCATTGCCTACGGGCTTACCGTCTGGCGTAGTCTTACTTCCCTCATCAGGAAAGGGAAACATCAGCCCCCGGTTGTCCACGCTGGCGACGTCGTAGAGCTTCATGCCCTCGATGCTCTGCACTGCCAGCGACTGAGGCACGCTGACCACCTGGGCCTGCCCAGCTTGGGCTGCCGCAAAGGCCGCGTCTTCTTCGGTAAACAGAAAAACGAGCCGCCCAATCCCAGGGGCTTCGCCGTAATAGTTGGGGTTGGCCTCGACAATCAGCTGCTGCCCCTCGTCCCACTGGACGAGTTGATAGGGGCCAGAGCCAACGGGGTTGCGGGCATAGTCGGGACCGTGGGCGTGCTCCGGCACAATACCCACAGTGATCAGGCGGTTGACGAAGGTGCTTTGGGGCTGCTTCAGCCGCAGCTCCACCGTGTAGTCGTCGGTGACGACGGCTTCTTCTAGCACCGTTACATCGGTCAGGCCGCCGCTCTCTGCTGCCTTGTTGAAGGTGTAGGCGACATCGGCCGCCGTTAGCGGTTCTCCGTCTGAGAACTGAGCATCCTGGCGAATGGTCACCGTCCAGGTTCTACCGTCTTCGCTAACAGCATAATCGGTCGCCAAGTCGTTGACGATTTCAAGGTTTTCATCGCGCTGCAGCAAAGTGCTCTGAAACAGGGGTGAACCGTAGCGGCCCCAGCCTAATGTGGGGTCATACCCTTCCTCGCTCTCTCCTCCAATCGCCAGGACTATCTGCTCTGCAGCAGCATTGGAGGCTGGCGCAGAAGCACTTGGCCCATTTGAATTTGAAGCACACCCAGCCAGAATTTGCCCCAGTAGGAGCACCCCCATAGACCAGGCGGGCACGTTGAGACTTAACGCCACAGCTGCACCTATCGATTAATTTGCAGAATGAGCTGCCCCCTATGCCTTAATCAAGCATCTGAGCAGCAGGAGGGGTTTCACGACTTTTGAGGCTACCACCGCCTGCTCTAATCAACAATCCGGGGGTAAGGGATATAAAGCGAAGAGAATTTAAGCTTGCAAGCTCATTACACGCAGTATCCAAGCCATTCGAGAGGTTTGGCTGCGACTTGTCGATGGAACGGCAAAACCAAGCTTTGAGACCACTGGCACAAGCTAGAACAGGCCAAACCTAGTCCATTTTTTAGCCCTACTGGCACAGAGCACGGGGCTCGTCACGATCAGGTAAGCATCAAAGTCATCGCTACTCAGGTCTATGGTTAGGGCTTCTCCTGCCGTGCCTTCAATCGGCGGCTTGAGGCCTTTTTTTCACCTAGATTATGGTGCGGTGAGGAATACATCGTTTCCAGGCATCCTACGGGCAATTGTCTAGGGTGCAGAATGAAAGACGCTCAACCAATTACACTGACTACGGTTCGGCCTCTGCGGGTGTAGGGTGCATCGCAGCTAGTGCTGTTCTGATTCTTGTAGCTACCTTCCTCAGCCATGAAGGCGGCTATCAGTATCGGCTCTGGCGGGCCGGAGGCATTTGGTGCGCCACGCTGGAGCTAGACGTACGATCACTAAGTCTTTTGGTGCTGAAGCCTGCGGGAACTAATGGCCAAGCTTGACTGCTGCGATCTCTGCCACTTCTGCTGCCCACGGCCCTTATCTAGTTTGTGTAGCTCACCCTAAGGGAGTAGAGGGCGATCGCTGCACTGATTTTAGGCTGAACACTGGGGTGATCAGTGTTAGAAGACTTCTTAGCTTGAGTCAAACAGGCACAATGCTTTGACAACGTCAGGTTTTTTGTTTGCGTTCCGCTCTAGCTGCCTTGAGTTCTCTGCTCTTTAATTCGGCGGCTTGATGAGCATTCACGTAGTCTTTTCCCCCTAGCATCACGTCACCGTAATACTCGTAGGGCGGAGCACCATAAATCGGCAGCGGAGGATCGTCTGGGTAATCTTCCTGGGCCTCTGCAATAGAGGCTTTTAATGCCTTGATGCTGAGGCTTTGGGCAGGGAAGTAGTAGATTTCTTGCCGAGCCTTATTTATATGCGGTAGCGTCGGGTCGATAATATCTTCACCCAATTCAATCCAGGCGTGTTCGATAGGCTCATACTGCCCGTTATTCAAAACCACAAACCCTTGGACGTAGGTCGCTCCAGTCAGTGTCAGCACAGCTCGATGGGTGTTGTCAAAGGGAGCGCCTGCTTTGCTTTTGATTTGTTCAAAAATTTCGAGGGAAAGGGGTTCATTCAGTGTTGGGGGCATTGGGCGTGAATTTTAGAGTCGCTACTGCAGATCGTAAGCATCTGCGCTGCGTATGTCTATTGCCGCTAGGCCGATGTCCAGGTCGTTTAGTGAATGCTAGCGCCAAAAGGCTCAGCCGTAGCGAGTTGGGGGTGCGATCGCACTTGGAATGCTAGGTAAGCCTGCTCAAGTAATGCAGCCTTAGTTTTGTCGCTGGCTCGGTGTAGACAGAACTTCTACGGGCGACCAACGCAGAGGACGCTATTTTACGCGCAAGGGGTTCCCAAGCTGCATCAGGTCGTTCTAGTGGTGCTTCGCATTTTTTCTTGGGCCTGCCTTGCCCTTGCGCCTAGTTTGACCGTCCTACTCTACCAAGCCGATGTACAGGTTCAACCTTGGACTTTGCCTACTCTGCTGAGGACGTATCTGGCTGAGAAGGATTGGCCGGTGGCGGGGCCACAGGGGCAGGTGCGCTGGGCGCAGGGGGTGGGGCTACAGGAGCCGGTGGTGCGCTGGGTTCAGGGGGTGGAGCCGCAGGAGGATCTGTCGTTGGGCTCACGGGTGCAGCGGGCGATGGCGGTGCTGCTTCCACTGGCTCTGGTTCTGAAGTCGCTGCTGGGGTTGGGGATGTTGGTTCAGTAGTATTGGTATCAACCGGTTGAGACGGCGTGGCCGCTGGTTCTACGGGCTCTGCTTCCGCGGGCTCTGATTCTGACGCCGATGGTGGAGTCGGAGCTGCGGCTGGCTCAGCGGCGTCAACGGGCGGAGTTGGCGTGGTCGCCGGTTCGGGGCTGGGCTTGGTTGTTGCGGTTTCGGACGTGGGGGTAGCCTCGGGCGGTAGCTCTACCGCCTGGCGATCGCCCCGACGACGGGCATCGCGGTTGCGACGCGACCCTTCAATAGTCAGGTCATACTCGATGGGAACGCTGGCACCGCCGTTGACGGGCTGAAACCGTGAGTTGCGGGCGGCCTGAATGGCGGCTTGGTCGATCGCCGGGTTGCCGCTGGAGCGGGTTAGGGTCACACTGCGAACGCTGCCGTCGGGGTTGATATCGACGCTGACCATGGGTTGGCCTTCGGCACCGGCATCGAGAGCGCTTTGGGGATAGTCGGGACGCACGCAGTCTTGACAGGCCACGGTGCGCGAGCCCTGGCCTTGGCCACTGCCGCCGCCTGAAGGATTAGCGGTTTCTGCGGAGCCGGTACCGGTACCAGAGCCAGTGCCGGGGCGGGCGGCGGTGGTTTCGGCTCCATCCGTCGAGCCGGAAGCGGCAGGCCCAGCTGAGTCGGGGTTGCCGTCCCCTGGAGCGTTGGTTGTAGCCTCGCCCTCGCGCTGGCTCCGAAGAAAGTCGCGCAGACGCTCGAACTGGGATGAATTTTCGAATGCAGTAGCTAAGTCTGGGTCTGTTGGCTCGGCGTCGGCGTCGGCAGTGGTCTCTTCAGGTTCAACGGTTTCGGGAGGTAAGCCAGCCTCAGGAGTTTCCTCTTCCTCGTCTTTAGGGACGTCCTCCTCTTCAGGGACTTCTAGGGCAGATTCCACTTCGGTTTCAGCCTGGGGTTCAGGCTCTACCGGTTCAGGTTCTGTCGGTTCGGGCTCTGCCGGTTCAGGGATCTGAGGTTCGGCGATCGCGACGGGCCGAGGCGCAGTGACGACGGCGGCTTTGGGGGATGGAGCCGGAGCCGTTGGGGCCGGGGCCGCCGGGGCGTTGGTCTCAGTGCTGAGTTCGGCGGGCTGGGTGGGGTCTAGCACCTCGGGTTCTGGAGTTTCGACCAAGGGCTCGGTAACGATTAGCTCGATGGGCAAGACGTTGGCTTCGTCAGCGTCTTGCCATAGGTTGGTCTGGCTGAGGCCCAGGGCGATCGCATGCACCCCCACCGACCCCAAAAGCCCCCATAGCAGCAGTTTTCGCAGTTTGACCTGGTCTTGCTGGTGTTGTTCGAAGCAGAGGTTAGAGAGACTCATGGACAATGTTTGAGTAACGGCAACGCACAACCCGCCTCACTATAGTTGAGAAAGAGTATGGATTAAGTCAAGGACTAGTGATAATCCAGTCGACAAGATCGAGGGTATAAGCTTGAGCTAAAGCCCTGAGCAAAAAGCACCTCAACATTGCTAATACCTCAAAGCCCTTGATTGAAAAGGGATATTAGGCTAAGAAAAAGATCGAGCCTTCCTTGGGACCAGGGCCTTCTCAGACATACTATCAGGATCTATTCTCTTTAAGATCTTGACAATGGCACCGGAATCAGGCTCAATGCATTTGACAGTGATTTGCAATAGTCTGGTTTGCCTACGCGGCCATCTGGTTTCGCAGGCAGGTGAAATCGGGCCGCTGCAAGCGGGAATCTACGACAGGAATTGATTATGGGCAGTATTTTTGCGGCGGGCGGCATCGTCATGTGGCCGCTGCTGGGGTTTTCGTTGGTGGCGATCGCGCTCATCATCGAGCGGTTGATCTTCTGGGTCCGGCTCAATCAACGTCAGCGCCCGGTGATGCAAGACATTCTGCGCACCTATCGGCAAGCCCCGATGGATGTCTACCCTAAGCTGCGGCAGAACGTGAACCTGCCCATCGCCCGCATTTTTCTAGAAGCCCTCGAAATTGAAGGGGCCAGCCCCAAGCAGTTTCATCTGGCCCTGGCCAGCGCCATGCAGGCCGAACTGCCTCACCTGCGGCGGTTCAACACCATTTTCGCCACCATCATCAGCGTGGCCCCGTTGCTCGGCTTGCTCGGCACCATCCTCGGCTTAATCGCTTCCTTCGATGCCCTGCAACTGGGGGATGTGGGAGCCAATGCCGGGGCGGTGACAGGCGGCATTAGCGAAGCACTAGTTTCTACCGCTGCCGGCCTAGTCGTGGCGATCGGCACGCTGCTGTTTGCCAACCTGTTTCGCGGCCTCTATAAACGCCAGGTGGCGCTGATCCAAGAGTACGGCGGGCAGCTCGAAATTCTCTACGAAACTCACTACGACCGCAAAAGCCAGCTCAAGGAAGAAACGCTGGTGAGGTAGATGGGTGGGAGGGTGGATGGGTGGATGGGTAGATGAGTTTTCCATCCCCTAACCCATTCACTCCCTCCCATCCACTCCCTACCCATCCACTCCCCACTCATCCACCCTCCCACCCATCCACCCTATGTTTTTCCCCGAAGAGCCCGAAGACGAGTTTGAACTGAATATCGTGCCGATGATCGATGTCATCTTTGCGATTTTGACGTTTTTTATCATCTCTAGCCTGTATTTGACTCGCTCTGAGTCGCTGCCGGTGAATTTGCCTAAGGCGGCCAGTGCTGAGGTGCAGGAGCGTACGCAGATTGCGGTGACGGTAGAAGAGTCAGGAGATATTGCCCTGAACCGCGAGGCGATCGCCCTGGAAAATCTGCAATCGGGTGTGCGCGATTTGATAGGCGCAACTCAAGAATCGGTGATTGTGATCAATGCCGATGAGGCTGTGAACCATGGCCGGGTGATCGCGGTGATGGATGAACTGCGCGAGATTGAGGGCGCGACGTTGGGAATTGCGACGGAGCAGGGCGAGTAGGGATCGGTTCAACGTTTTTCCGATGAATTGATATGGTTGCAAAGACGGTGCAATCCCGACCCCTACCTCTTTCCAAATCGCCTGCCCTGCTAACGCTGGGGTTAGGGACAGGCTGCCTCATTTTGTTGGGCTGCCTGCTGAGCAGCATTTTGCTGGGGGCAGCGGAAATTGCGCCCCAGACGGTGTGGCAGGCCGTTTTTCAATTTGATGGCTCGACGGAGCATTTGATTATTCGCACGGTACGGCTGCCTAGGGCAATTTTGGCGGTAGTGGTGGGAGCAGCGCTGGCCGTAGCGGGGGCAATTACGCAAGGGTTGACCCGAAATCCTTTGGCAGCCCCTGACATCTTGGGCATTGATATGGGAGCAGCGCTGGCGATGGTGCTGGCGGTGTTTTTGCGAGGCAGCGGCGGCAGCTATGTGGGGTTTGCCTTTGCAGGGGCTGCGATCGCAGCTATCACCGTCTACTGGCTCGGTTCCCTGGGCCGCAGTGGGCTCACACCGCTGAAACTAGTGATCGCTGGATCGGCCATTTGGTATCTGCTGAGCTCGCTCACCTATGGCATTCTCATCCTCAGCCAGCGCACCCTAGATGAAATTCGCTTCTGGCTAGCCGGGTCGCTGGCCGGGCAGGATATGGCTAGTGTGCTACCGGTGCTGCCCTACATTGCCATAGGGTTAGTGGCTTCTCTCGCCCTGGGGCGGCAACTGACGCTGATGAGCCTGGGGGAGGACGTAGCCCAGGGGTTGGGGTTGCAGACAGCTTGGGTGAAGGTGGGAGCGGCGATTGCAGTAGTCCTACTGGCGGGCAGCGCCGTGGCCCTGGCTGGCCCCATTGGTTTTGTTGGCCTAGTGGTGCCCCACGTGGTGCGCTTTGCCGTTGGTGTCGACTACCGCTGGATTTTGCCCTATTCAATACTTGTCGGGGGCATTTTGCTGTCGGTGGCCGACCTTGCTGCTCGCCTGGTTATTCGCCCCCAGGAGCTGCCGGTCGGCATTATGACAGCGCTGGTGGGGGCACCATTCTTCATTTATTTGGCCAGGTCAAAGATCAAGCGGTAGGGCGCAGGTTGATGGTGGGCATTGCCCACCCTACGCAAGCTAGGCAAGCTTAAACCCGTTACCTTAAACCCCTTCCCCATGTCCACTACAAAACCCTGGCTCTCCCTTCGACCCCGGCGATTCCCGCTCTCTTTTCGGGTTGATCGCCGTGTCCCTGTGGTGTTGGTGGCGCTGCTGCTGGTTGCCCTGCTGTCGCTGGTGTTCAACGTTAGCCAGGGGGAATATCCGGTACCGCCGCTAGAGGTGGTGAAGACGATTTTGGGTTTCTCAGCAAACCCTGACTATGCCTTTGTGGTGAATACGTTGCGCCTGCCCCGCGCCCTAGTGGCGCTGTTAGTAGGTATGGGATTGGCAACGGCGGGGACGATTTTACAGAGCATTACCCGCAACCCGCTAGCGGCTCCAGAAATTATCGGCATTAATTCAGGAGCCAGTTTGGTGGCGGTGGCGCTGATTGTTCTGTTCCCGCAGGTGGCGGTGGGGTGGCTGCCGATCGCTGCGTTTTTGGGCGGGCTAGGGGCGGCGATCGCTCTCTACCTATTGGCCTGGAATGGTGGCAGTTCTCCTATTCGGTTGATTCTAGTAGGCATTGGCCTAACGGCTCTGACCGGTGCTCTCAGCAATCTGATGATCACCTTCGGCGAAATTAACACGGTCAGCCAGGCGCTGGTGTGGCTGACCGGCAGCGTCTACGGCCGCAGTTGGGAACATTTGTGGCCGCTGCTGCCCTGGCTGGCCATTTTTTTGCCGCTGACAATGGTGCTGGCTAGAGATCTCGACACCCTCAACCTGGGCGATAACCTGGCCCAGGGGCTGGGCAGCCGAGTGGAATGGACCCGCAGCCTGCTGCTCCTCTGCAGCGTGGCGCTGGCTGGGGCGTCGGTGGCCACCGCTGGCACCATTGGGTTTGTCGGCCTGATGGCCCCACACCTGGGGCGGCAGCTGGTGGGGCCTTCCCACGCGGGGCTAATTCCGGTGGCGGCCCTGACCGGAGCCTGCATTGTTGAGCTGGCCGATCTGGTAGGCCGCCTGGCCTTTGCCCCCATCGAGCTACCCTGTGGTTTGATTACAGCGGTAATTGGCGCACCCTACTTTTTGTGGCTGCTCTACCGCGATGGTCGGTGACCGGCCCAAGGGGGCCATCGCAACCAGTAAGGCGAAGAAGATCGAAGGCAGAAATTCAAAATTCAAAACTCAACATTCAAACCTTCCCCATGCTGACCAACACCGCTACCCAAATCGCCCTCACCACCCGCAAGCTCACCCTGGCCTACGACAGCAACGTGATTATTCAGGGACTTGATCTCGCCATTCCCCAGGGGCAGATCACCACGCTGGTGGGGCCAAACGGCTGCGGTAAGTCAACTCTGCTGCGAGGCATGGCGCGACTGCTCAAACCCCAGGGCGGTACGGTGTATTTAGATGGCGATGCGATCGCCCATCTGCCCACCAAAGAATTGGCTAAACGCCTGGGTATGTTGCCCCAAAGTCCTGCCGCCCCAGAGGGGCTGACCGTGCGCGAGCTGGTCGCCCAGGGCCGCTACCCCCACCAAACCTGGCTACAGCAGTGGTCGAAGGACGATGAGCTGAAAGTGGAGGAAGCGATCGCCACCACCCACCTGCACGAGTTTGCCAACCGCCCCCTCGATACTCTCTCCGGCGGCCAGCGCCAGCGGGCCTGGATTGCCATGGCCCTGGCCCAAGACACCGAAACCCTGCTGCTGGATGAACCCACCACCTACCTCGATCTGGCCCACCAGATTGAAGTGCTGGATCTGCTCTACCATCTCAACCGCCAGGCAAAGCGCACCATCGTCATGGTGCTCCACGACCTGAATATGGCCTGTCGCTACAGCCATCATCTGGTCGCTATGCGCAACGGGCAGGTCATCGCCCAGGGGCAACCGACCACAGTCGTAACCGAAACAATGGTGCAGCAGGTTTTTGCTTTAAAGAGCCGCATTATCACTGACCCCGTGTCTAACACCCCGCTGTGCCTGCCCATCAGCCAATCCATCGAGAATTAGTCTTATCATCGGTGTCAGTAGGAGCAGCGACTTGTGACAATTACGATTCAGCAACGCCCAATGCGCCCATGCTCTAAAACCAGAATTTGATCGGCGCGATTGAGCACCGCAGGGCGATGGGAGACGACGAGGCAGGTGGGTGGGTGGATGGGTAGATGGGTGGATGGGTTTTGGGTATCAGGTGTTGGGTGCTGGGTATTGGGTGCTGGCTCGCACCTTGCACCTTGCACCTGATACCGTTCACCCTCTACTTTTCCACTGTCAAATAACTGTTCCCAAAGACGTTGCTCGGTTTCGACATCGAGGGCACTGGAGAGGTCGTCGAACACCATGAGGGCGGGCTGGCGCAGCAGCATGCGGGCGGCGGCAGCTCGTTGCTTTTGCCCACCAGAAAGGCGAAAGCCGCGAGTGCCGACTAGGGTTTCTAACCCCTCGGGCATTTGGGCGAGATCGCGATCGAAGATGGCGGTGGCGATCGCTCGATCAAGCTGTTCTGGGCCAACGGCATTCCCTAGCCCCAGCAGCAGATTCTCCCGCAATGAGGCGCTGAAAAGTTGGGGAATCTGCGGCGTATAGGCCGCCCGAGGCGGCACCAAAAAGTTCGCCGGGTCGAGAATTGGCTGACCATTCCAATAGAGCGCACCAGACTGCTTGGGCAGCAGCCCCAGCAGCACCCGCAGCAGGGTGGTTTTGCCCGCGCCCACCCGTCCGGTGATGATCGTCAAACTGCCCTGGGTGAGGGTAAAACTGATATCGCTGATGCCGCCACCGCCTGGATAGCGGTAGGTCAACCCTTCAACCCGCAGCTCGTTGAGGGGGGAAGGTGTAATGGCAATCGCGGGCCGATCTTTGACCATCGCGCCTACCTTCGACGGCAGCGCAGGCTCTGAGCCGAGGATGGGTTTGAGGTAGAGGGGGTGGGGATGGGTGAGGGCGTAGGCGGGTTGGTGGTTCGGCGGGTTGGCGGGTTGGTGGGTTGGTGAATATGTGGATGTTTGAGCTTCGGTTATTTCATGAATACTGGTCTCGTCCACACTCCCACCCGCCCACGCTCCCACCAGCCCTCCCATCCGCTCAAAGGAGACTTCGCTTTGCTTAGTGGTAGCAATAAAGCTGCCGAGGAAGGCGAGAAAGTAGGTGACAAACGATAAGTAATAGACAAACAGGGCAAAGTCGCCCACGGTGAGGTCGCCCTGGGCACCGAGGCTCTGGGAGGCGACCAGCAAGATTAGCCCGGTGCCGATGCTGACGATATTCTCAAAGCCGGAGTTGAGGATGGCGGTGAAGACTTGGTCACGCACCATTAGGTCGCGGCGGCGATCGCACCTTTCCCGCAGTTCTTCCAGCATTTGGGCTTCGGCCCCGGCTACCTTTACCGCTTGTACGGCGGTGAACAATTCCCCAATTAACCCGGTGACCTGCTGGGTGGCCTGGCGGCTGGCGCGGCGGTAGCGTTTGAGGCGGTGCTCGGCTTGGTGGGCGAGGAGGGCGATCGCGCACAGGGGCAAAAACACCAGCAGCGTCATCGTCGGGTTGACGCTGATCAGCAGCGCCACGGAGCCCATGGCAAACACCCCAGCGCCAAAGATCTCGTTGGTGCCCACCACCACATTTTCAATCTGCGTCGCATCGTCGCGAAAGTAGCTGAGAATTTCACCAGGGGAGGCATTTTGGCCATCGGCTCCACCCGTTGCCAGCTCGGCCCCAGGGCGCTTTAGCAGTTCATGCAGCAGGTTGTGTCGCACCAGGCCACTGATCAAAAAGCGGTGCTGAGTCTTAGTAATTCGCCCTATAAAAATTGCCACCACCCGCGCCAGCCCCACCGCCAGCAGCAGTCCAATCCAGACCCAGGGCGAATCGCTAAGGCGAGACTCCCCAGTGAGGGTGTCAAAAAATTCGCGAATGATCAGCCCCGGCACGGCTGGCAGCCCAAGAATGAATAGCCACAGCAGCGTATCGACCCAGTAGAGCCGCTGGGCGTAGCGGATTAGCTGCCAGAGGAGGTGGGTGATGGGGGGCATGGGTGGCATGGGTGGATGGGTGGATGGGTAGATGGGTGGGCGGGAGATGGGAATTATTTGGAGGGAGACGGCAAGGAAAGGGTATAGGGGATGGCTAGGGGATTGGTCAGGAGTTATCGGGATTTGGAGGTTTATCAGGTGGCTTTTGCCACAGCTATGGAGATTTTTGAGGTGTCTAAACGGTTTCCAGTTGAGGAAAGATATTCCTTGACTGACCAGATTCGAAGGTCGTCTCGATCAGTGTGTGCCAATTTGGGAGAAGCTTGGCGAAAACGGCGATATCAAGCTGCTTTTGTTGCAAAAATCAGTGACTGCCAGGCTGAAGCAACAGAAACCCAAATTTGGTTGGAGTTTGCAGTTAAATGCCAATATTTAGATGCCGAAACCGGTAGGAACCTCTATCGCAACTACGACCAAGTCTTAGGGCAACTCGTCAACATGATCAAAAACGCTTCCACCTGGACAATCCAATAACTTATCTACCCATCCACTCATCCACCCGCCTACCCATCTACCCATCCACTCTCCCACTCCCCCACTTCCCCCCAGGGCTCCCCGCCGGATCTTTTTGGCTACTCAACGGAGTTTCTGTAGAGAGCTGTTCTTGGGGCTACACTGCTGGGTCAATTTGGCATAGGTAGGCTGTTAAACGGGCTGCTCAATGTGCCAAATTGCGGGGGTAGCGGGCTTGATGTTGGCGATCGCCGCCCCCGACGGCAGGGGGTATACCATTTAGTCGGTTGAGTGTTCAGAGGTTAAATTGGTTGTTGACCGGAAGGAATGACCACAATGCAGTACCTGATTAATCTCGAAGAGCAAGGCTGGCAAGCCCTATCAACGGGAGTGGAAGCGAGCAAAAAGTCTACAATTCCGTTCTCCGTGATGATGCAGTCATGCTCTTCCCAGGCGGGATGATCATTGAGGGGAAAGAGAAAATCTTACAGTCTTTAGCCGCTCAACCCTGGAAATCGTTTCAAATCGAAGAGCCGCGAGTAATTTCCTTATCAGAAAGGGCTGAAGTACTCGTATACAGGGTGACTGCACGACGTGAAGGTAGCGAACCATACGTAGCCCTGATCAACAGCACGTATACACTCAGTGGTGGAGTGTGGGAGTTAGTTCTTCACCAACAGACACCAGTGTAATTGCAGTCTAACAAGCCCGCTGCACCGGAACAAATTCAAGCTATCGTTAGCGCGATCGCAGATCTCTTGTAGTTGGGTTGACGAAAGAAACCTATCAGTCCTAGCAGGATTTTATCCCAACTCACTGGGTCTCGAAAGATGATTTCTCTATCAGTACCACAATCATTTTTCCATAGGAAGGCTATTATGCGAATTATTTGCTGCCTATCTACTCCGTAGAAGGAATTAGGCAGATAAGAGTGTCCAATAGATTTTTTATCTTGCCATATTTATCTGTAAGGTGATGCTTTGAGCATCTTTATTAACTTTCAACATCAACTTGTTTCACCATCCACCTGCGCTAGAAATACAACTTAGCTAAATGGCAATTTTAGAAGCTTCAACACAGGTTTTAGCAGACGGGACGAAAGTCACCATTCGCAGTGCCATACCAGAAGATGCAGTTGCGACGTTGAGCCTGTTTCGTTCAGTTGTCGAAGAGGGATTTTATACGTTAGCGGAACCAACAGAGCTAACGACGACTGTTGAAGATGAACAAGCCACGATCGCGGAAGACCAGGAGTGCCCAGGCAATCTTTGTCTGGTTGCAGAAGTAGAGAGTGAGATTGTTGGGATGATTCGCGCTGAATCAGGTTCCTATCGACGGACACGTCACTTTGCCGATATTGACTCAATGTGGGTGGAGACTAGCTGGAGAGGGCGCGGAATTTCAAATGTATTGATCATTTCTCTATTGAATTGGGCGAAGCAACACCCTACCTTGGAAAAGCTTGGATTATTTGTGTTCTCGAACAACACAAGGGCTATCAAATTCTATAAGAAACACGGCTTTGTCACTGAGGGTAGATACTCGCGAGATATGAAGTTAGGTGAGAATAATTATGTAGCTACAGTAGCAATGGGGCTGTTAATTAAGCCGCGTGATGCGCCAGCAAAATAACAAGCATTACCCACCACTCTTAACGTGCGGGCGGAATTCGCGCCATTCTGCAAGATTGGAGCTCATCAGGCAACTTGAAGTGCTCTTGTAGGTTGGTTGACGAAGGAAACCCAACAATCTCAGAAGAATTTTACTCTCAACCCACTATGGTATTGCATAGTGCCAGCTTAACGTTGGGCGTTGGGTTACTCTGCGAGCAGGCAAAGCCTACGCTAGCTCAACCTAACCTACTAACTGCTATGTGGGCGATCGCTCCGAAGACAAGCCAGCAACCAAACGCACTAAAGCAAAGTTTCAATGGGCAGAAAATTGGATTAGGCAGCACCAATCCATCACCTAGCATCCATCGCCATTAGTCTTAAAGACCGCAACGAAATTATTCAGAGTCTTGGTCATCGACTTGACCCATACCTGCGCCATCTTCGTCGCGGCGATCGCCGAGCATTTGAGGGACGACAGCAGGATTTGAAAGGATTTCTTGGGGGTCTTTGTCGTAGCCACCCTTATTGACTAAGTCACGGGGATCGAAGGTTTCCGCATCAGTAGATGGGGCGTTGTCAGGATTGTTATGTTGATTCTCAGTCATAAAACCACTTCTTTTACGACGGCTCCTAGGAGCGCTTAACTGTTAGCGTAAGCAGCAACAGCGATCGCTTCATCCCTCATCCGCTATACATTGAGTGCGATCGCATCGGCCACGCTTCATTGGGTGCCGTGCAAATATAACGGCAGCGTCGTCCCCAGCCATAAATCACCTAAGGTGCGGGCGGAATTCGCGCCATTCTGCGAGACTGAAGCTCATCAGGCAACTTGAAGCAGGGCACCATGCCGTCTTTGTGGTCGAGATATAGCTCAGCAGCGGTGAGCAGATCGGCGGCGCAGGTAGCAGGGTCGAGGTCAGCAAAAAGATAGGTAGGCTTGCCAGTGCCCACATAGGCGATCGCACAGGCCTTTTCACAAACGCACAAACACCCCGTCGTCTCGATCGCCAACTCACCCTTGCGAGCCCACTGCGAATGTAGTGCCTCCAGGTGCTTCAGCAGGTGCTCCCCGCCCGTTTCGCCATCGCGCTTCTCTTCATCCTCAGAAAAGCCGCAGCTTTTGCATACAATCAACTGGTCGGGCATGCCTACGACGGCTCCACAAGATATTTAAACAAGTCATCCAGAATGGCATTGGCGGCGATCGGGCCACTGCCAATCCAATAGCTGGGTACGGCATAGACCCGCCCAGCCTGCACCGCCTTGAGCTGTTGCCAGAGCGGGTCTTGTTGCAGCGCCTCTAGTTTTTGCTGGGCCGTTGCCATCGCCTCAGGGGTGTTCTCACCCGTCCAGAGAAAAATGACATCGCCATCGGCCTGCTCCAGCAGCTCTCGGCTAATGCTGGTTTGAATAGGGTTGTCGAAAAGGGCCGTTGCCTCATCAGCTCCAACATCCTGAGCGGTCGGGCGGGCCAGCCCCGCATCTTGCAACACAGTGCCCACAAACGAATCCCGCAGGTAGAGATTAATGGTTTCAGGATAAATTCGCACGACCGACACCTGAAGGTCGTTTAGGCGCGTGCCCATCTGAGCTTTAAAGTCTGCCGTTCTGGCATCGTAAGCAGCCATCGTCTGCTGCGCCGCATCCGCTTGCCCTAGCGCCGCCGCCATCTGCTGAAACAGCGTTTTCCACTGACCGCTGTGCTCAAAGCTAAACATAACCGTCGGCGCAATTTGAGTAGCTTGGGCATAGGCTGCCTCATTGCCATCGAGCCCCACAATCAAATCGGGCTTGAGGGCCAGCACCTCCTCTAAATTAGGTTCTCCCGCCAGCCCTACGTTCTCAACCTGGGCCACTTGCTCGGCCATGTGCTCCATCAAGCCACCTACGGCTGTGGCAATGGGGGAGAGGCCAGATGCGATCGCATACTCAAACGTCACCCCATCCAGCGTCACCAACCGCTCATAGGTCTTAGGCACACAGGTCGTTCCAGCGGCATGTTCAACCTCAGTGCAATCCACCGCAGTCGATTGATCGACGGTTGATTCTCCCCCCTGGCAAGCAACCACTAATCCTAGGGTCACTAGCGCCAAGCAAAAGTTAATTCCCCACTGGCGTAGCACTCGTAAACTCAACTGTCTCACCTCATCTATGCAGCTTGCCATTGCCCATCCGCTCTCCTAAAACTCCACCCCCACTCGGGCTGATACCGTTAGCGGTGCTCCGGGATTTACTCCCAAGAACTGATCCGACGAGGTGAAATAACGGCTGTTGAATAGATTTTCGACATTGAGCTGCGCTCGCCAGTTGTCGCGGCGGTAAAACAGCGCTGCATCGGTGCGGAAATAGCTGGGCAGCGTAAAACTATTGTCCGAATTACCCGCTCGCTGACTGACGTAATACAATCCCAGACCAAAGCCCAGCCCCTCTAAACTTCCCTCTTGCATTTCGTAGGTGCTCCATAGACTGAACTGGTTGTCGGGCACATTGGCCAGACTATTGCCCACCTGAGTAGAGTTATCTTTGCTGACAAAGGCATCCAGCGACGTGTAGTTGGCGGTGAGGTTCCACCCTGGCAAAACTTCGCCGCCTAAGCCCAGTTCAAAGCCTCGGCTCGTCACTTCACCCGTCTGCACCGTAAACAGCCGATTGTTGGGGTCAGGAGTTCGCACATTCCGGCGGCGAATGTCGAACAGGGCCGCAGTAAAGCTGAGGCTGTCGGTAATATCGCCTTTGACCCCCACCTCAAACTGTCGCCCCCGCTCGGGGTCAAAGGTCGAGTCGTCAGCGTTGCGGCTCGCCCCAAAGGAAGGCTGAAACGAGGTGGTGTAAGACGCATAGAGCGACACCGGCTCAATCGGTTGATAAACAATGCCAACCCGGGGCGAAAAGGCGCTGTCTGACTGGCTAAATTCTTCGCGGGGTTGGCCAATATCTTGGGTAGTGCGGAACTGATCGGCAGTGTCATACCGAATTCCAGCCAGCAGATTGAGATTGGGCAAAATTTCAACCTGATCTTGCAGGTAAATGCCCAGGGTTCTAATTGTGTCATCCCTAAAGAACTCGGGCTCAATGGCATAGGGAATGCCCGTGTAGACCGGGTTAAAAATATTGATGGAGTTGTAGGAATTGCTAAATTGAAACTCGGGCTGCTCTAGCGTATTGCGATACTCAACGCCAAACAGCACCTCATGGTTTACTGAGCCCGTGCTGAATCGACCCACCGCCTCGGCGTTGGTAAAAAAGCGCTGGTACTTGCCGCCCGCAAAGTAGGCTAAGCGCCCCAGTTCACCCGTTGTTTCATCCAGCGAATCAAACAGTGGCGCATACCGGCGCGGCGAATATTGCTGGTATTGAAGGGTGTGGCGCAGGTCAAGATTCTCGCTAATCTCGTGGTTGAGCCGATAGCCCAGGTTGAACTGGTCTTGGGAAAATTCGCCAAAATCTTCGCCCAAAAAGCGATCGCGCGGCAGATCAATAATGCCATTGGCACCCACCACCAAACCTTCGTCGATGGTTTCGCGATCGCTCGTATACTGCCCATACACATCCAGCGAGGTACTGGGGCTAATATCCCAGGTGATGATCGGCGAAATCAGCAGCCGGTTACCATCCACCAGGTTGCGGAAGCTGTTGAGATTTTCGTAGGACACATTGAGTCGGTAGCGAAGAGCGCTGTCGTCTGTGATGGGTCCCGATAGGTCAACCGCTCCGTCGTAGCTGCCAAAGCTATCGACACCCGCAGAGATGTCATAAAAGGGCTCGCTCAGCGGGCGCTTGGGCACCAGGTTAATAATGCCACCCGGCTCACCCTGGCCAAACAGCACTGAGGCAGGCCCGCGCAGCACCTCAACCCGCTCGATGTCGTTGGTGCTCAGCCCCCCCAGCGAAACCGCCTCGACCCCATCGCGAAAAACGCCGCCCCGGTTTTCAAAGCCGCGAATTAGAAAGCCAGGGCCAAACACGCTCAGCCCCCGACCGCTATTGTCGGCCACCGAACCCGCTGTCTCTAGAGCATTGCCTAACTCCCGCGCATCGCGGTCTTCAATCACCGCCTGAGGAATCACCTGAATCGACTGGGGAATGTCGCGCAGAGGCGTATCGGTACGGGTCGCGGTGCTGGAATCACGAGGGTCGTAGCCCTCATCGCCCTCACCTGTCACTCCAATACGAATAACTTCCTCCTCCCCGGAGGTCAAGCTTAGTCCCGGCGTAATACCCAGCACCAACCCCGCTGCCTCGGTGCTTACATTCACCGCTGGTGGCCCGTCGCTGCCGGTAATCGACACCCTTACGCGGTTATCCTCCAGGCTAGTCACGCTCACCAGGGCGATGCCTTCAGCAGGGCCAAACTGCTCAAAACTCTCGCCCTCGGGCAGAGCCAGCACCGCATTGGGAATGTCTACCACCAGCGCATTGCCGACTACCGAGGTGGTGGGTTCTGCCAGCGGCCCGATCGCATCTAGCACCAGACGCAGACCCGCACCCTCGCCCTCAACCCGCACGCCAGTAATCTGCGTTGCCCCCTGGGCCAGATTGAGATCCGCGGCCTGGCTGCTGGGCTGCGCCACCTCGGCTAAAGACAGCGTCGTCTCGGCCTGAGCCGCCATCGGCACCAGCGCCAGCCATCCCGCCAACAGCACCAACCGTTGCAATCGAACTCCCATCACACCACCTGTTAAATCGTTGAGGACAATGCCTTAGCTGCCTATAGCTTCGAGGCAATCAGGAATACTTCTCAACAAGATACAGGTCAGTGAGAGCCGCTAAAGCGAAGGATGATCCCTAGGCGGAGTTTTTGCGATCAAATTTGGGAGTTTTTGGAAGCAAGTGGGAGAGTAGATAAGTGGGAGAGTGGGCGGGTGGATGAGTATGTGGGTAGGCGAAGTGTGCGACGAGTGAAGGGTAGGAAAACAATCTCCCTATATTTATTATTGGGTTTGCAGTGCAGAGCATAAAGCGGAATCTGTACCATCCACCCATCGACCCGCCTACCCATCCACCTGCCTACCCGCCTACCCATCCACCCCTACGCCCTTCTCCCCCTTACATACACTCCCGGATTCACTCCATACTTACGGCGAAAGGCGGCGGCGAAGTGGCCCCGGCTGGCAAAGCCCACGGCTTCGGCAGCGGCGGTGACGCTGAGATCGCCCGATTCGAGCAGCTGGCGCGATCGCTCCATGCGGTGCTCGTGCAGATAGCCAAATACCGTGGTGCCAAACACCTGGCGAAAGCCCACCTTGAGTTTGTGGTCGTTGATGCCCACCGCCCGCGCCAGCTCAATCAGCGTGGGGGGCTGGGCAATCTGGCGGCACAGCAACTTGCTGGCGTAGTGGATGCGTTCCACATCGTCGGCTTTGAGGGCCGGTGGGCTGAAGCTGTCAGGCATTGTTTTCAGGTCTTCAATCAACAGCGCCATCAGCTCCCAAACTTTGCTTTCCAGGTAGAGCCGCTGGGTCAGCCCTTGAAATGGACAGTGCAAAATCGCCTGCACCGCCATTTGCATCGCTGCCGTGGGGATGCCAGAGCGCTCTAGGTAGCGCTGATCCGCAGGGCGCAACAGGTCTGGGAGATCATCGCGAGCCTCTCCAATCCACTGGCGGAAGGCGTTTGGATCGACATGGACGTTGATACCGACAATCCGTCGATTGCCGGGGACCCGCCAGGACTCCGCCGGAGCCAACCCACTGCCAAAAAAGGCGTAACGTTGGCTGCTTTTGCCGCCGCTATGAATTTGCTCAAAAATAAATTCCAGCGGATGTTCGCGATCGCAATGCTGAATCTCCAGATCATCGTGCAGACAGAGATCTTCGATACAGAGTTCGACGCCCTCGCGCAGGGCCACATAGCGCTGTTGCCCTCGCCCCAGAGCAGAGGGATAAGCTGTGACTTCACCCTCTGCTCTGGGGCAAGTGGCCTCGTCGAGCCAGTTTGCGTAGTCAGCTTGGGAAAGGGTAATGGTCATGGCGAGGGCGCAGCAGCGCTATAGCAGTAAAACGAGAGCGATAAAACGGGGTTGCCCCAAAGCCAGCCGCCAATTCTTTGAAGACAGCCTTTTGGAGCAACCCCTAGCAATCTACATCCAAAGCATTAGATGCCAGAGAGGATGCTGAAATCTTACCGTCAGTTGGCATCAATTCTCAACAGTGTTTCAGGATAACGGTCTGCCGCTATCGCCCATTGCCAATTTCAAGTCCAGCGACCGTCCCGATCTGGAGTAGGTGGGCAAAGCGAGATGCAGGGTTTTGGGCTAGGGAGATGCGATCGCCGTACTCCACCGCCTGCCCCTGCTCTAAAATCAAAATCTGGTCAGCCCGCTCCACAGTCTTTAGCCGGTGGGCAATGATAATCCCGGTGCGGTTCACCAACAGCCGATCCACCGCCCGCTCAATCATCTGCTCCGTCAGTGGGTCGAGCCGCGACGACGCCTCATCTAGCACTACCAACCCCGGATCTTTAAGAAACACCCGCGCAAAGGCCAACAGCTGCGCCTGCCCCGCCGACAGCCCGCCGCTGTCGGCCCCCAGTTCCGTATCTAGCCCTGCTGGCAGCGCCTCCAACCAGGGCATCAAGCCCAGATCCTCCAGGGTTTGCAGAATGGCGCGATCGCCAATGTGCCCATTAAAAAACGTCAGATTATTGCGCACTGAGGTCTGAAACAACTGCACATCCTGAGTCACAAACCCCACGTGGTGCGGCAACTCCCGCAGCGGCACCTGGGCGATATCCACCCCTCCCAAGCAAATCTGCCCCCGCTGAATGTCGTACAGCCGCAGCAGCAACCGCGCCAGAGTGCTCTTGCCACTGCCCGTGCGACCCAGCAGACCGAGGGTTTGCCCGGCAGGGAGGTGGAGGGTTAGGGATTGGAGGGTGTAGGGTGTCTGGTTTAAGGTTTCAGGGGTTGGGTTTAAGGTCTGGTTGACGAACCGCTCTTTCAAGGAAGTATTAGATGTTTCAAGGTCACCTTCTTCCCTTGCACCCTGCACCTTAAACCTTGCACCCTTTTCCCCATACCCAAACCACACCTCCTCAAGCTCCACCGATAGCGCACCCGTGGGTAAAACCCCTTGACCACCGGGGCCCACCTGAGTTTGATACCCCAATAAATCCTGAATGCGCTGAATGCTGGCCTGGGCCTGCTGGAGCTGTTCTAGCTCTTCGCGGATGCGCTCAATCGGGTCTTGCAGCAGGGTGGCGTAGTAAAACAGCAGATAGACGGTGCCGATAGTGATGGCGGCTTGGCTCCAGAGGTAGGCCCCAACGGCAAGGGCGATCGCGTTCCCTACCGTAAACAGTCCCACCGTGCTGCCCCACAGCAGAGTGCTGGTAAAGCGGGCCTGGTGAAAGGCCGCCAGCCACCGCCGCAGAATTTTGTAAAACCGATCCATCACGTAGCCAACGGCCCCGTTGGCGCGAATATCCTCAAGGCCGCTGAGATGCTCAGCCACAAAGCCGTAAAATTCGGCGCTGATCTGGCGGTAGGTGCCCCAGGGGCCAACGGCCAAGGTTTGCAGGCTACCCAGCACACCAAAGGCCACCAGGGCAAACAAGCTCAGGCTCACCCCAGCGCGCCAGTCTTCGCGCCACACCATGAGTAAGACGCCGACCACCAGCAGGCCGTTGCCCACCACCTGCAACACAAACTGCGAGAAAAATCGCGACAGGGCATCCACATCGCCATCGGCCCGCTCTACCAGCTCGCCGGGGGTGTGGGCTTTGTGAAAGGCCAGGTCAAGGCCTAGGGCGTGGCGAGCCAGATCAAGACGCAGGGTGTTCGTAGCCCGCCAGGCAATGGTTTCGCTGAAGTAGGTGGTGGCGATCGCTAGCCCCTGCTGCAAAATGGCGATCGCCATAAACGCCCCCGCCGCCCACAGCAGCGATTGCTGTTGCCCACCCGCGATCGCCGTATCGATGAAGTAACGCAAAATCTGCGGGTTTAGCAGCTGCAAGCCAATCCCCCCCAGCAGGGCGATCGCCAACCACCCAAACCGCCCCCGCTGCGGTTTCAGATACGTCGCCAAAATCGTTCGATACGCTGGTGTCGCCGCCCCCATAGCGAGCCTACTCCACAAAGAACCCAGCTCACAGCTTACTGACTCGCTCGCCCTAAAAGGATTTCTAAACGGAGTGTTTTGACTCCTAACGGGAATTGTTTTGGGGACTCAAATTCCCTATTTGAGGCTACAACTGGGTTAACGTCACCCGGCCGCTCTACAACCCTCAAGCTCCCATTGGCGAAATTTCCAATGGGAGCTTGAGGCCAAAATCTATAGAGCGATCGCCGAAAACTTTTTCATCCGCATCAGCAACCCCAGCGTTTTACCATTCGAACTAATTCATAACTTTCCCTCTCGGTATCGTCAGCTCAAGAATTCCAGCCCTCGGGCGGCAAGAATGCCTGCGATCGCAGCGGCACCCAAAGACGTTAGGGCTGTGCCAAATAGCCACCAGGCGGCAGTGGCAGCCGTTTTGCGAACCTCTTGCAGCTGCTCTTTGGCTTCGTGCTTGAGGGCGCTAATCCGCTTTTCAGCTTCTTCCTGGAGTCGCTGGGCCTGGTGCAGGGCGCTGTCACGGGCGGCTTCGATTTGGTCGATCACCTGGTTGACCTGCTCCTCAGAGATATCGGTACGGGTGCTGAGCAGGGCGGTCAAGGTCTCACGATCGAACTGGCCCAAGCGCTGGGTGAGGGCCTCAAAGCCAGCTTCAGGATCGTTAAACAGGGTGCTCATATCGCGCTTGATAGCGTCGTAGTTGAGCTCGGGCCGATCGAGGGCATCAAGGTAGCCACGCAGGCGATCGGTCAAATTCTGGGCAGTAGATTGCACAGTATCCTGTACCTGGTCTTTGGCCAACTTGGCCTGGCGCAGAATGTCGTACCGCACGGCCTCTACCTGGTCGATCATCTGGTTGGCCTGCTGCTCTGAGATATCGTCTCGCTGGGAGAGCAGCGCCACCAAGGTGCCGCGATCGAACTGAGCCAGACGCTCTTGCCACTGCTCTAGACCTTCGCGGGGCTGGCTCAGCAGCAGGCGCAGATCGCGCTCCATCGCCTCGGGGTTGAGTTCCTCGCGATCGGTGTTTTTGAGGTACTCGGTCAGGATGCTTTGCACGTCCTGCACCTGGTCGCGGGCGCGGGTGGCCAGTCGCTGGGGCGCTTTGACCACGGTGCGGGCGCTGTCCAGCACCAGGTCGATCGCCTGGTTGACCTGGTATTCGCTCAGACCCTGCTGGCTGAGCAGGCGAGCCAGGGTGTCGCGATCGACCTGGGCCAGCCGTCGTCGCAGCGCCGCACTGCCGGCTTGGGGTGACTGCAAAAGCTGCTGCAAATCGTGGCGAATACCGTCGGGGTCGAGTTCATCGAGGTTGGTATTGCGCAGGTAGTCAGCAATCTGGCTGATCAGCCGATTGATTTGGTCCTGGGCCTGACCTGCTAGCTCTTGGGGAGCGTGGACGATACTGTGACGCACCGACTCAACCTGGTCGACAATCTGATGCACCTGCTCCTGGCTAAGGTCTTCTCGCTGGGCCAGCATTTGCTCTAGGCTGTCGCGGTCTAGCTGGCCCAGACCGGCGCGAGCCACCAGCAGCCCCGACTCGGGCAGGTTGGCCAGCCGCTCCAGATTTTGCTGAATCTGCTCCAGCGAAAGATCCGTGGGGTTGGTTTCCCGTAGGTATGCCTCCACCCGGCCACGAAACTCGCCGGCCTGGTGCTGCATCTGGCTCCACTGCTCCTGGGACTGGTTCAAGATGCGATCGCGGGCCTGTTCCAGGGCGTCTAACATGGGCTCGATCTCATTTTCGTCGAGGTCTTGCCGCCCGCTCAGCAGCATCTGTCTGAGGGTGTCGCGATCAAACTGCACCAGGCGGTTGCCCACGGTTTCGTAGCTGGCTTCGGGGTCGGCTAGCAGAGCCGGAAAGTCTTGGGCAATGCGATCGCTCGCCAGCGCCTCTTTGGGTGCAGAGCTGAGGTAGGTCTCAACCTGCTGCCGCAGGTCTTGGCGATTGCCCTCCTCCTCGGCGTCGCGCACCTGGCTCAGCACTTCCTGTCGAATCAGCTCTAGCTGGTCGGCTAAGTCATTGATGCGGCTGTCGTCGAGCCCATCGCGGCGCTGCAACACCGAGACAAAATAGCGCCGGTTCAGGGGCTCAATTTGCTGGCGCACCAGCCCAGCGTCGGCATCGGGGTCGCGCAGCACTTCGCGAAATCCGCTGTCTAAATTTTCAGACCGCAAATACCAGGAGGGCGACTTCAGCAGGTAGTTCTCGATATCGGTGCGCAGCAGCGAAAAGGTGCCGGGCGCATTGAGGCGATCGGCGGCTCGACTGGCCTGATTAGAGGCCTGCTGCCCCAGCGAGCTGAGCTGCTGGCCAATCTGCTCCACATCCACATCAGACAGATCGACCCGCTGGGCCACGGTGGAAACCAGGGCATTCACCGCCTGCCCCACCACCTGCTGCTGTAGCCCGTCGCCCGACTGCGCCTGCAACGTGCGGTTGAGCTGGTTCACCACATCCTGAAGCTTGCCCGACTTTAGCTCTTCGGGAGCCGCCGATTGGGCTAGACGAATTAATCCCGAGGTCAATCCACCCGGTGCCGCCGCCTTGGCCACCTCTGACGCAATATTGGTGAGGTTTACACCGTTCCCGCCACTGTTCCCTTCACCGTTCTCCGAAGAGGCCGAAGGCTGAGCGGCATTTTTCAGCAAGGTTAGAATCTGTTTATTCATATCGCCCAACTCAGAGCCGGGCAACCGTAGCTTTTTAAGATAGTCGGCCACGTTTTCCCGCAGGCGATCGGGGGCCATGTCTGAGCTGAGTTCAGACTTGAGCTGTTGGGTCACGGCTGCCACAGACGCTTCTACCGTATTGACAATCTGAGAATTGACGGCACTGCCGCCGAGGGCCGTGGCCACCGTGCCGACCACCCCCTGCACCCCAGCGCTAGCGGTGCTGCCTACGGCACTCACAGCCGACCCCACCGTGCGCGAGCCAGCCCACAGCAGCAGCAGAAAGTAGGCCGACCAAATCACCACGCCGACAATGGCCCCCAACTGTATGCTTTGAATTAGGGTGAGCTTGACCGCCAAAAAGCAGGCGGTGAAAAGGGCGGCATTGACCGTAAACAGCATCCAGCCGCCGACTTTAGATTCCATGCTGCGAGCCTGCTTGCCCCAGCTCTTGGCCTCGTCTTCTTCGAAGGGGTCGACCTCGCTGGAGATGCCGGCCGCCACGGTCAGGTTGGTCAACAAAAACTGGAAGGCGAAAGCCATTACTAGCCCAGCAATGAGGGCAATAAAAAACTGCGGGCCAGACAGAAAAACCAGGTTGGAAAACTCACTGGTTGTCATAGTCTGGGCTACCAAAGAGTGGGTCAGACCTTGGGCCTGTTCAGTGGGCAAAAACATGATGTTTGGCTCTGATTACAATAGGTTTGATTGACTTTGATAGACAGGTTTAGCCCCGACCTCGGCTGGCCATGGTGGATTCGCGCTCTTTATTGGGGGTAGCCACGAAGCCAAAATAGGCGGCGACTATGGCTGTTAAGGCATGGAGCCAAATGTCATGGCCAAAAATAGGAATCAGGCCAAAGGTAGTCTGCAAAACCGGAATAAAGCCCATGACGGCGAGCAGTCCATAAAAGATGGCCAGACCTTTGCCGTAGGTGCGCGAGCCCGAATAGCTTCGATAGGCCAGCAAGCCCCAAAAGCCCACCGCTAAATGCACAATATTGTGGAGCACGTTGATCGGAAAAAGGCCCAGCAGATAGCCGTAGCCCACCTCTACAGCTAGGGCTGGGGCAGCTTCTGGAGAGGCTACAAACGTAGGAACAAAGCCAAGCAGACCAACCAGCACGTAGACAATGCCGCTGATTAAGGCAAAGAGACGAACGCTCATAGTGGCTCCTCTTTAAACAGATTTAAACAGAACAAAACCGGACAGGGCAGACGTTAAAAAGACCTGCGATCGCCCCCATCTGGAGCCGTGCTAGGGAACGAAACGGCGATCGCAGTGAATCGAGCCGCTCAACCAGTAGCACCAGGGCTGCTAGAAAGAAAAAATGGCTAAGCATCAACTTGGTTACGCGTCATGAGAAAACCCAACCCGAGCAATACAAGGCCAATTAGGAAAAAGGCCGCGTCATAGAATAAATAATTAGGCCCCGGCCGGATGTGGTGCAGCCCCAGCAGGGCGTGAAAAAAGACACTGTCGAAGAGCTGAAATCCGCCCCACCCCATCAAAATCCAGCCCACAAAAGCTGAGGTAGTGAGAGGCACAATGGGGGTCTGCTGCACACCGCGCCACAGCACCCCCAGGCCAACCACTACGACCAGCCACATGCCGGCGCTCAAAACCCCATCCCACATCACGTTGCGCTGCAAACCTACCAGAGTATTCATCGGCACCCGGCCCGAGACTAGGTGGTGCCACTGCAACAGCATGTGCAAAACAATGGCGTCGATAAAGCCGCCTAGGCCAAATCCGATCAAGAACCCGGCCACCTTAAATGACCTAACCTTGATCGGAAAAGCACTGGGCTTTTCTGCCGTACCTGGGGAGGGAGAATGAATCATGGCTAATTGTGGTGTCTCTAGCTTGCAAAACAGCCCTGGTAACACCTAAACGCGCATCTGCTGCGATCGCGGCTTTAGTCTCAGTTACGACTGGTCAAGGAAGGCTAAAACCGCGTAAAAAAGGATTTGCCTAGGTCGTCGCTTTCAGTCTAGAAATGGGGGTTTAGGACATCCTCATCAGAAAGGAATAGATCGACGTTTAGGCAATCGCCCAACTAATCGAAAAGCCCCCGATTAGCCCTGACAAATCGTTCTTTCTACTTAGAATCGGCTACTTAGAACCGACTTCAGACTGCGGCATTGGGTAGACATCCCAGGTTTGAATGCTGTGGCCAGCTAAAACCGACTCAGCCTGACTCACTTCCTCCTGGCTGCCATCAACAATCACCATAAATTCTGCGCCAATTAAGCGATCACTAAAGGCTCCGGTTTGGTCTTTGGGAACGCCCAAGGAATGCAACCCATCTTTGAGGTTTGAAGTCGCTAACGCCCCTGCCCCTTGTCCAGCGGCTAACGTAGCCAAAGCCGCACCAACGGAGCCTGCCGCTATCACCGCGCCCGCCCCAGGAATCATTGCCAGACCGGTCAGGCCGCCCAGCAAACCGCCCCAAAATCCTCCTGCTAGAGCATTCTGCGGCAGTCGTTTAGAGTCGTTAATATCTTGCCCCTTGACCTCAGAGCCTGTCTTAGCGCCCCCCGCCACTACATCGTCTGCCAACTGCTTGGCCAGAATTGAGATCTGACCCATCGGAAAGCCGGATGATTCTAATGCTCGAATAGCTTGCTCGGCTTGCTCCTCCTTAGGGAAAAAACCGATGCCTCTATGGGTACGTTGCTCTGTCATTTGCTCTGTCATGGTGTCTCCTAATCAGCCCCGTTTAAGGCTGTTACAGTAATGCTTTTATCCATGCTTTACCTTTCCAGAGCAATCCTCAACGGTCAAAGGTCGTAACCTAATTTTTGACGCCATAAAAAAAGCGCAGTTAGTTCCCTTCTAACTGCGCGGTTTCTCACGATTAAGTTTTATGATTCATGGCAACTCTACGTGAGAAAGACTGAAATTTAGTGAGCCACCTGTCAGCCAAATCGCCCAGCTGTAGTGGCAATCAAAAAGGCTGCGTAGGTGAGGATATAGCCTACGGTAAAATGCGCTACCCCAACTAGCCAACCCTGGACAATCGACATAGCAACGGGCTTGTCTTTCCAACGCACCAGGTTGGCCAGGGGAGTGCGTTCGTGAGCCCAGACCAGGGTTTCAATCAGCTCTTGCCAGTAGCCCCGCCAGGAAATAAGGAACATAAACCCAGTGGCCCAAACCAGGTGTCCAAAGAGGAACATCCAGCCCCAAACCGCCAAGTTATTCATGCCGTAAGGGTTGTAGCCGTTGATCACCTGGGCGGAGTTGAGCCAGAGATAGTCTCGGAACCAGCCCATTAGGTAGGTTGAGCTTTCGTTAAACTGAGCAATGTTGCCCGACCACAGCGCCAGATGTTTCCAGTGCCAGTAGAAGGTGACCCAACCGAGGGTATTGAGCATCCAAAACAGCGCCAGGAAGAAGGCTTGCTGCCAGCCCGAAGTTTGGCAAGTACCGCCCCGACCCGGTCCATCGCAAGGGAAGCTAAAGCCAAAGTCTTTTTTGTCGGGCATGAGCTTGGTACCTCGGGCATCGAGGGCACCTTTAACGCAAATTAAGGTGGTGGTGTGCAACCCTAGGGCGATCGCATGGTGCACCAAAAAGTCTCCGGGGCCGATGGTCAAAAACAGCGAGTTCTTGGTGTTGTTGATAGCGTCGAGCCAGCCCGGCAGGTAAACGGCATTGGCGGTTTGAGTCACGCTGTCAGGGTTAGACAACAGCGTGTTCATGCCGTACAGCAGCTTTCCGTGAGAAGCCTGAATCCACTGGGCAAAGACCGGCTCAACTAAAATTTGCTTTTCGGGGGTGCCAAAGGCAACCACCACGTCGTTGTGCACGTACAGACCCAGGGTGTGGAATCCCAAAAACAGCGACACCCAGCTCAGGTGCGAAATAATTGCTTCCTTATGCTCGATTAACCGGGCCAGCACGTTGTTGCGGTTGGCCACAGGATCATAGTCGCGCACCCAGAAAATCGCGGCGTGGGCAAAGGCTCCTATCATCAAAAAGCCAGCAATATACTGATGATGGGTATAGAGTGCTGCCTGGGTGGTGTAGTCTTTGGCCATAAAGGCGTAGGGCGGCATCGAGTACTGGTGCTGGGCCACCAGTGAGGTCACGGTGCCTAACGCTGCCAAAGCCAAAGAAAGCTGAAAGTGTAGAGAATTATTGATGGTGTCATAGAGACCCCGGTGCCCTTCGCCGAGCGCCCCATTGGGGGGCGTGTGGGCATATAGAATCTCTTTGATGCTGTGGCCAATACCAAAGTTGGTGCGGTACATGTGCCCCGCAATGATGAAGATGACCGCGATCGCCAAGTGGTGGTGGGCCATATCCGTCAGCCACAGTGAGTCGGTTTGGGGATGAAAACCACCTAGAAAGGTCAAGATCGCCGTCCCCGAACCCTGGGCGGTGCCAAACATATGGTCGGCCGTGTCAGGGTTTTGGGCATAGGCAGCCCAATCGCCGCTAAAAAAGGCTTTCAACCCGGCAGGGTGAGGGGGCGTGGTGAGAAAATTATTCCAGCCAACGTGCTGCCCACGCGATTCAGGAATGGCCACGTGAATCAGGTGCCCGGCCCAGGCCAGAGAACTCACCCCAAACAGCCCAGCTATATGGTGGTTTAAGCGCGATTCCGCATTCTTAAACCAGGACAAGCTAGGGCGAAACCTGGGCTGTAAGTGCAGCCATCCAGCAAACAAAAACAGAGCGGCTAGCAGCAGCAGAAATACCGCCCCCATGTAGAGGTCATTATTCGTGCGCATGCCGATGGTGTACCACCAGTGATACACCCCTGAATATGCCACGTTAACCGGGCTGACAGCCCCCGCCTGGGTGAACGCATCTACCGCAGGCTGGCCAAAGTGAGGATCCCAAATCGCATGGGCGATCGGTTTGATCTTGAGCGGATCTTTAATCCACTGTTCAAAATTACCTTGCCAGGCAACGTGGAATAAGTTGCCAGAAGTCCACAGAAAAATGATCGCCACATGGCCAAAGTGAGAGGCGAAGATCTTTTGATGCAGCGTCTCCTCGGTCATGCCATCGTGGCTTTCAAAGTCGTGGGCCGTCGCAATCCCGTACCAGAGCCGACGCGTGGTCGGGTCCTGGGCCAGGTCCTGGCTAAATTTCGGAAATTTAGTGGCCATGGTCTTTCCTAATCGTTAGTTGAGTCTGGATTGTGCACGTAAGGAAATTGAAGCTGGGAGCGTTGGGATAGACCGTTACCGCATCTCATCTCAGTAAAGAGCTTCAGCAAAGAGCCAGCAATTGACGCTGCTATGGGTGGGTTGTAGCGTTGGCTCACCCTCCCGCTGGGGTTGACTCAGGTGCGTCACTTTGGGCAATGACGTACCTACGACGATCAGGATCACTGACTTGATACGGCAGCTCTGCCTCAAAAAATAAATGCGGTTTAACCCTGTAGAACCTTAGACAAAACGGTTATCCATTAAGGGAGACTTTAGGGAGCAGATTGGGCCCCTACATCTCTCGAAAGGATGAGAGAAAAGCGGCAGTTAAGGGTGAAAAATAAAAAATTTACGCTGGGCCTTAAGCAGAGACTTTTAGGTTCTGACTGCTCACCAAATAATTTGCCTAAAGAAAATAATTTGGCTTAACATTTTGCAAAATAAACCCCTTCAATACTCCAAGCAAGCGAGTTTATACTCTGCTCAGAGACAATTCATGGATTGAAATTTAGTATGTTTAATATTCTTTTCAACTACAGAAAAATCGCGCTCATTTTGGTAAGGCTGTTTATTGGCACAATAAAAGTCCATCCGGGCTGATTGCCTGGCTCAGGGTTCAGGATGACGCTGGGTTTGCCCAAAAAATCGCTGCCCAGGATTAAGTTTCTAGGGGTAGCGGCGTCAGCACCGCACCCACATCGGGGCATTCCCTAACATAGGCCATTGAGCCAGTGCCGAAATCAGCCCCGTCCGGGTCAGGGAGGATTTGCCGCAGCCCAATGATCCCAGTCCTGGCAACAGGCGGGGACCATCCAATTTCTGAACCGCTTACAGTGCCGTTCTACCTGGGCTTGGCGACCAAAATAGCGATCACCGTCTTGTTCAGGAAATGCTGTCAGCCCTGTGTAGAGATTAGGGCTAAGCTGCACCGGCATGTTGGCAGCGGCGGGCTCCTGTTGTTAGCAATGAAGTCATAAAGCTAAGCCTAGCCAGAATTGCTCGCAATGCTGCAACCCTAACTAAATATCGTGGGGGTCGTTGGTTCGAGTCCAGTTACGTCCATCTTCCAAAATGCTTGAGCAAGCTGAATTTGCTTGACCAAACAGAACCTAAGAGCGGTGGGCTTAGAAGGCCAAGCCTACCACTACTAGATCATTAAACGCTGATGCTGGTTTCTTTGTCGGTTGCGACAAACCCAAAATAGCCCGCTATCAACGCTGTAACGGCGTTGAACCAAACGTTGTTGCCAAAAATCGGCATCAGGCCAAACGTGGTGTGAGCCACGGGAACCAAACCCATAATGGCAATCAACAGATAAGAAATCGCAAAGAACCGATTAAACAAACGGGCACCACCTACCGTGGTAGAAGCCGAGATCCCAAAGATGCCTACCGCTAAGTGAACCAGGTTGTGCATTAAGTTGATCGGGAAAAGGCCAAAGAGATAGCCAAAACCCTGCACATAAGTGTCTCCCAGATCAATCGGCAGGGGGGCAGCGCCAGCGACCTCCGACGAGGGAAGCGATACAAGCGCTGGAACAAATCCAGCTAGACCCAAGGCCGTAAATAAAATGCCTAAAACTAGTGCACAGTTGCGTTCTCTCATTACTAATCTCCTTTGGTTGATTGATTTTGACGCTTTTAACCCAGAGTGTTCCGTCGAATACTTACTTAAGTATTTGCCGCGACCAGACCCAAAAGCCGAACCACCTGCTTGACCAAACTATTTCTAGGTGGAATACTCTAAATCGCCTGCTCTACAAGGCGAAAGAGCCTTGTGAGCAATGCTCTGACTTCAAAGTAAATAAACCTGCCAATCAGGTAATCAACCAGAATGTAGAGATGCCATCCCCCAACAAAGCCTTGTCAGGTAAAGGCTTTACGCCGCATTCCATCTCAATCTGGTTATGGTGTAAATAGCGTCTTTATAGTTTCATGCTGCAGATTACTAACCGCACTGCCATTCCACTCAGCGAAATTGAGTTAAGTGCCGTTCGATCCCAAGGGGCGGGGGGGCAAAACGTCAACAAAGTTTCCACTGCCATTCACCTGCGGTTTGACATCAACGCGTCCTCCCTGTCGCCCCTCTACAAAGAACGCCTGATCAACCTCAACGACAGCCGCATCACCAAAGAGGGCATTGTCATCATCAAAGCCCAGCAGCATCGCACCCAAGAGCAAAACCGAGAAGACGCCCTCGATCGCCTCAAGGTCTTAGTTCAAAGCATCACCATCACGCCTAAAAAGCGCAAACCAACCAAACCCTCAAAAACTGCCAAGAGAAAACGCCTCGACAGCAAAGCCAAGCGCGGACAGATTAAATCCTTACGGGGTAACGTGCGCGACTGAGATGCTTTGTCGCCCTTCAATGGTGGGCAAAAAAATTTCTGTGAACCCGTGCCCAGTCTGACAAAGCCTGCTAATGTGAATTCTGCCGCCAACGGGTGAAGACATCGCCAGTGCTAGCACCATTTGAACTACTGTGGGCTCTGATTGGGTTGGTTCTCACCATCGTGGCCACCTGGATGGAAGCGTTTACCCTCAACGCCCCCTGGACCTGGGGACAGTCTGGCATGGCGCTAATGTCGCTAGGGGTGAGCTTTCAGGTGGGGGCCGTGCTGCTGACCGGCTGTGTGGGGGGCAAAAATGCGGCGGCGCTGTCGCAGGTTGCTTACCTAGTGCTGGGGCTGGCGCTGTTTCGGGTGTTTGAGTTTCCGGTGTTTACCCAGGGGGGCGGGCTGAGCTACGTGCGCGAGCCGGGCTTTGGCTATCTGATTGGCTTCGTGCCTGCGGGGTGGGTGTGCGGCTACCTGGCCTTTCAAAATCCGCCCAAGCTGGAGACCTTAGCGCTGAGCGGCCTCAGCGGGTTGGGTATCATCCACGGGCTGGGCATTCTTTACCTGACTCTTGCCTCCCTGCTAGGCTGGTTGCAGACCGTATCGGCCTCCTACTGGGAGCTGCTGGTGGGATATTCTATTTTGCCGCTGCCGGGCCATCTAGTGATAGTGTGTGCGGTGGCAGTGCTGTCGCTGGTGCTGCGGCAGCTGTTGTTTTACTAGGCCCATGAGAGTGCGCAATCGTTGGTTTTGGATCGCCGCTGGGGTTGGGCTAGTCCTCGATCAGCTGACTAAGTTTTGGGTAGCTCAAACCTTCGAACTGACTACTCCACCCGACTCGATGCCAATCTGGTCAGGGGTGTTTTACTTTACCTATGTCACCAATAGTGGCGCAGCCTTTAGCCTGTTTAGCGACAATGGTGAGTGGCTTAAGTGGCTGTCGATGGCTGTCAGCCTGGGACTGATTGCCCTGGGCCTCAAAGCACGATTGCCCAACCGCTGGGAGCAGGTGGGCTATGGGCTGATTCTCAGTGGCGCGCTAGGCAATGGCATCGATCGCCTTCTGTCGGGCGAAGTCATTGACTTCTTAGACTTTCGGCTGATTCGCTTCCCGATCTTTAACGTGGCCGACGTGTGCATTAACATCGGCATCATCTGCTTGCTGGTGGCGGCTCTGCGGGAACCGCCGCCCAAGCGGGGAGAAGGGTAAATGTGTGAGGGGTAGGGGGTGGATGGATCAACAGAAGCACTTATCCACTCATCAACCCGCCCACCCATCCACTCTCCTACTCCCCAGCCACCGGCACTGCTTTCACCTTCCAGATTTCGCGGGCATAGTCGGCGATGGTGCGATCGGCGGAGAATTTGCCAATGCGAGCAGTGTTGAGAATGGCCATGCGCACCCAGCGATCGCGGTCTTCGTAGGTGCGGCTGACATGCTCTTGGCACTGCACGTAGGCGGCAAAGTCGGCCATCACCATGTAGGGGTCATCGACTAGCAGCGAGTCGAGAATGGGCAAGAACAGATTGGGCTCACCGGGCGAAAACAGCCCTGAGGCAATCACATCCAGGGTGCGCTTCAGCTCGGGGTTGGTGTCGTAGTAGTACCAGGGGTTGTGGCCCACGGCCTTGCAGGCGGCGACCTGCTCAGTGGTCAGACCAAACAGGAAGAAGTTGTCAGCTCCGACCTCTTCGCGGATTTCCACGTTGGCACCGTCGAGGGTGCCGATGGTGAGTGCGCCGTTGAGGGCAAACTTCATGTTGCCGGTGCCCGAGGCCTCCATACCAGCGGTTGAAATCTGCTCTGACAGGTCAGAGGCCGGAAACAGTCGCTGGGCCTGGGAGACGTTGTAGTTGGGCAAAAACACCACCTTCAGCCGCCCAGCCACAATCGGGTCGTTGTTGACCACATCGGCGACAGCGTTGACTAGCTTCACCACTAGCTTGGCCATGGCGTAGCCAGGGGCCGCCTTGCCGCCAAAGATCACCGTGCGGGGCACGACGTGATCGCCAGGGTTTTGCACCATGCGGTTGTAGAGGGTAATCACGTGCAGCACGTTCATCAGCTGCCGCTTGTACTCGTGGATGCGCTTAATCTGCACATCAAACATCGAGTCGGGGTTGACCTCTATACCCACAGCGTCGTGAATGTAGCGGGCCAGGCTCCACTTGTTTTCTTGCTTGATGGCCTGCCAGGCACGGCGAAATTCGTCGTTATCAATGTGGGCTTCTAGATCTCTTAGGCGATCGAGGTCGGTGATCCAGCGATCGCCGATGGTTTCAGAAATCAGCTGGGCCAGGCGGGGGTTGCACTGCAACAGCCAGCGGCGGGGCGTAATGCCGTTGGTCTTGTTGCTAAATTTGTCGGGCCACAGCTCATAGAAATCTTGCAGCACTTCCTGCTTGAGCAGCTCGGTGTGCAGGGCGGCGACCCCGTTGATAGCGTGGCTGCCGACACAGGCCAGGTTGGCCATCCGCACCCGGCGCTCAGAACCTTCTTCGATCAGCGAGAGGCGCTCCAGGCGATCGGGATCGTTGGGGTAGCGCAGTTTGACCTGGGCCAAGAAGCGGTGGTTGATTTCGTAGATGATTTCAAGGTGGCGGGGCAGCAGCTTGCCAAACAAATCCACTGACCACTTCTCCAGCGCCTCGGGCATCAGGGTGTGATTGGTGTAGCCAAAGGTGCGCTGGGTGATGTTCCAAGCGGCGGCCCACTCAAAGTCGTATTCGTCGATCAGCAGGCGCATGAGTTCGGCGACACCAATGGCCGGGTGGGTGTCGTTGAGCTGAATGGCGGCGAACTCGGCCAGATTCTCTAGGTTGCTGTGATCGCGCAGGTGCAGACGAATGATGTCTTGCAATGAGCAGGCGACGAAGAAGTACTGCTGTTGCAGGCGTAGCTCTTTGCCCTGGCGGGTTTCGTCGTTGGGGTAGAGCACCTTGGTAATGTTCTCGGAGATCATCTTGTTGGCTACTGCCCCAAAATAATCCCCGGCGTTAAAGGCGTCGAGGTCAAAGGCTTCTCCGGCCTCGGCCTTCCACAGCCGCAGCAGGTTGACGTTCTCAGTACCATAGCCCGGCACCGGCACATCGTGGGGAATGCCAATTACGGTCTGAGCCGGAATCCACCGCACCTGGTAGTCGTCGTCACCGTCTTTTTTATAGACCTCGGTGTGGCCACCAAACTTGATCTCAACCCGGTAGTCGGGGCGGGCGATTTCCCAGGGGTTGCCGTAGCTGAGCCACTTGTCGGGCGCTTCGACCTGGTGGCCCTGGCGAATCAACTGGGTAAAGATGCCAAACTCGTAGCGAATGCCGTAGCCGATCGCAGGTAGGTTGAGCGTGGTGAGCGAGTCCATAAAGCAGGCGGCCAAACGACCCAGCCCGCCGTTGCCCAGGCCCGGCTCGGCCTCACGTTCGAGCAGCTCATCTAGATCTAGCCCGCAGTCGGCTAGAGCATGGCGCATGGTGTCGTACAGGCCCAAGTTGATCAAGCCGTTGCCAAGCTGGCGGCCCATGAGAAATTCTGCCGACAGATAGTACACGTTTTTGGCCTGCGCTTGGGCGTAGGTCTTGGCCGTGCGAATACGTTTTTTCAGCAGCTGATTGCGTACGCTGTGAGCCAGCGCTGTGTAGTAGTCGTGGGCATTAGCAAACTGTTCATCTTTGCCCTGTACCCAGTGCAAGTTGTTGACCAACGCCTGCTGAATTTGGCTCACCTGCGCTTCGGCATCGAGCGCGACACCTGCCGAGTCTAACGACAGTGGCACCTGTGTCGTTGTGCTTGATTCGGGCAGACGAATAGATTGCTTAGCCATAAGAACCCTTAATACTGTAGTAATCACACAAGAATTCGCTGGCAGCCCGCAGGCTCGAAGCAGATGCCGCGATGGCCACAGATTGCCCAAGGGGCGATCGCATTACCCAAGACAAATTACCTCGGGCAACCCACCATTCACGTTGACAACTTGGTCTCAATGACTTGAGACATTTACACCAACAAACTCAAACATGGTTGGCTCACTCACCGGCGCTGGGTCAACGAACTGTCCCTCACCTGACGGGAGTGAACTCATTTTAACTGGCCGCGAATAAAACTCTGTTGTCTAGCCAACACTGAAAAGTGGTGGGCGAAAGAAAAAAGCTCGCTGCCCGCTACGAAAGATTCCTAAATTGGTAGCCCAACTCTCGATAGACCATACTGGCGGTCGCTTCAATGCCGCCAACCCCAACGGTCGCAGAGTCCTTAAAAGAATGTTAAGAGCAACATTATGAGAGGGTGATTTAGAAGTATTAAGTTAAATGTATTAGTGCGTCAGGGAACCTATTTCGCCACCGCAAAATTTTGTATCCCTTGCCCTGAGGTCATTCTGCATGTAAAGAAAACGTCATGAAGAATTCTAAATATTGCTAGAAGCCACTTCATATTGCTTAACGACAGGCCTCTATCGAGCTTAAGAGCGCAGTCGCTAATGCGCTGCATGCTTGTGATTATCTTAATCAATTTATTGATAAAGTGAATTTTAGATTAAACAATCTAACCACTAGTGTCAGCATTTTTAGATAATAAATACCAATTCATTTAAGATGCAGCCCGCTTAAAAACCCGCGGCCAGAAGCGCGACTTTACGGAAGCAACACAGACGGTTATTTCAACGCATGGGAAAGGCGCATCCTTTTGCATGTCTAGTCAAGTCAGATTTAAGGATGCGCTAGTCTTAGCGTTTGGTTGGCGGCTACTTGGTGCCAAAGAGGCGATCGCCCGCATCACCCAGCCCCGGCAAAATGTAGCCGCGCTCGTCTAGCTTCTCATCGACGGCGGCGGCATAGAGGGGCACGTCGGGGTGCTCGTGGTGAAAGTGGGCAACGCCTTCGGGTGCAGCGAGCAAACAGAGGAATCGGAGCGATCGCGGCTGAGCCTGCTTTAGCGGATACATTGCCGCCACCGCCGTATTGCCAGTGGCGATCATGGGGTCAACGACGAGAACGTCGCGATCGCTCAAATCCTCCGGCACCTTAAAGAAGTACTCAATCACCCGCAGGGTCTGGGGATCGCGGTAGAGACCAATGTGCCCCACCCGCGCCGAGGGCATGAGTTCCAAAATGCCGTCGAGAATGCCCTGGCCGGCCCGCATGATCGAAACCACAACCAGCTTTTTCTCTGGAGCCAGCACCGGGGCTTCCATCGTGGCCATCGGCGTTTGAATAGTTTCTAGCTTGAGGGGCAGGTCGCGCGTCACTTCGTAGGCCAGCAGCAGGCTGATTTCCTTCAGCAGCGTGCGAAACTTCGCTGTGCTGGTCTCGGTGCGCCGCATCAGGGTGAGTTTGTGCTGAACCAGGGGATGGTCAATGAGGTGGAGGTCGGGCATTTTTGAGAAGTGGGGGAGGGTAGGGAAGATGAGGAGGTGGGGGAATAGAATTTTGGATATTTCACCCGCTACTCCTGCTTTCGCAGTCAGCCTATCTTGCTTAAAAAACAGTGCCGTCGCTGGCGAGTTGAATCGGTGGGCCACCGTCAGGACGTTTCTCGGCAGCGATTTGTCGTCCCGCCGTCCAGGTGCCTCCCTGGAGAATTTTCGCCAGGGGAAGAGTTTTGGCATCCAGGTTCAACGATTGGCGAAGGTGGGTGGCAAGGTCGTCGAGTAAACAGAGGGTGAGGGCACGCCATTCAACGATCAGCGGGGAGTCGGGAGGATGGGCAACCGCAAAATCAGCAGAATTTTTGAGGCTGAGGACACCCGCATCTACAAACAGCCCACCGTTGCGGTATTCGGCTAAGCCGGTGAGTTGATCGAGATCGGTGATGGTGAGGCCCAGTTCTTGAAGCGGTTCCAGCAGCGAATAGGTGAGCCACTGGGAGAGCTTGTGGAAGGGTACTAAATTGCTGCCGGGGCCTGTATCGGGCAGTTGCGGATGGGGCCACACGTCGCCCAGATTGGTACCTGCAAGTTCTACGCGTCCGGGCCAGATCGGCCCCAAACCCAGGAGGATGGTTTGCAGGATGGTCGTCGCTGATATCTGACGATGGGCGGCGATTTGTAGCCAATAGTCCACCAAGTTGCCGGGCCGGGGAAGCTCAGACCCAAACAATTGAGGCTGTTGACGCAGGGTATGGCCGAGTTTTTGCAGCAGCGCTACTCGGCCTTCCAGCCCTAGCAGTGGATTGTCGTCGTTAACCTGGAATGCCTGAGCGAGTTGGTTGGTGGCAAGTTGCGTAAGTCCATGGGCGTCGGCTTGCCAGGGATGGTCGGATTGGCTGGAGAAAAGTCCGGCGGTGAAGCTGTGGAAGCTGGCGATCGCCAACCCCTCCGACCTAGCAAACACCAGCCCCGTTCCAGGCTCCACATACCGCCACCGACTCCCCGCGCCTGCATCCAGCAGCACGCTAGTAATCGCCAGATCGACCTTCAACCTTGCTTGCTCTAGGGGATCCAGTCCTGATAATTCTGGTGCTAGGAGATCTAAGCGCGATCGCCCCGCCACCTCAAAATGTCGCCAGCGCGAGTGAAAGGGAATGTCGCCACCGGGATACTGCTGCCCCATTACGTCGAGAACGTAGGCGGCAGTGGCGGGCATAGCGTCAGGGTGGTAGCGAAAGTGCTGGAGCCGATCCTGCTCGGCCAGATGAAAGAGGGCGCGAGTGCGATCGCGAATTGCCCGCGGACTTTGCAGGTAAGCGATCGCTACCTCTGCCGTAGGATGGGCACCGCCCACCATGCCATCATCGGCTAACACCATAACGCTTACTCCAAACCCCGCCCCTTCACCTGGGCCAAATCTTCCTCAGTGAGGGCTACTTTGTTGGTATAGTAACCTGCCGCCTTCTTGGCCTCAATTTCGACCCGCGCATCGGGCGGCACCAAATCGTCGGGGATCGGCACCCGCTCGACGATCTCAATGCCCGATCGCACCAGGGCGTTGTACTTCATATCGCTCATCGACACAAAGCGATCGATGCGGGTCACCCCTAGCCAATGCAGCACATCGGGCATCAGCTCCTGAAAACGCACATCCTGCACCCCGGCCACGCACTCGGTGCGAGCGAAGTAGGCATCGGCGCGATCGCCCCCTTCCTGCCGCTTGCGGGCGTTATACACCAAGAATTTTGTTACTTCTCCCAGGGCGCGCCCTTCCTTGCGGAAGTAGACAATCAGCCCCGCGCCCCCCTGCTGGGCCGTAGCAATGCATTCTTCCAGGCCGTGTACCAGGTAAGGGCGACAGGTGCAGATGTCCGAGCCAAACACATCCGAGCCATTACACTCGTCGTGGACGCGCACCGCCAGGGGCCGAGCCGGGTCAGTAATCGCGTCAGGATCGCCAACGATATACACCGTGATGCCACCGATGGGGGGCAAAAACACCTTCACATCAAACCGTGTCACCAGTTCTGGAAACATGCCGCCGGTCTGCTCAAATAGGGCGTAGCGCAGTTCGTCTTCGCTCACCCCTAGACGCTGGGCTACCCCCGGCAGATACCACACCGGCTCCACTGCCGCCTTAGTCACCACCAGATCGCCGCCAGGTTTCACGATCTCGCCGTCTTCTTTTATTCGTCCCTGGCGCACCGCTTCTAGCAGCTCCGGCATTTGAATGTGAGCACGGGTGACGGCAATACTAGGGCGCAGGTCGATGCCTTCGGTCAAAAGCGATGCATAAACCTCACCTACCAAGGCTCCAAAAGGATCCAATGAGACAATTTTTTCGGGATCAGCCCAACTGGGATGGGGGCCAATGGCAATGGTGGGCGCTGTATTGGTAAAGTCGGGCTTGTGGTCAGGATCTAACACGCCGCTGGCCACCGCTAGAGCGCGGTACACGGCATAGGAACCCGAGTGGGTGCCAATGGCGTTGCGGTGATTGGGATCAGTAACCGTCGCAACGATCGCCCCTCGCTTAAGAGGATCCCCATGACCCCACTGCACCGGCCTGCCCTTCAACCCCGACCGACTGGAATGGGAGGTAAGCACAATGTGGCGGCGCTTGGGGAAGTCTCCCGTCCAGGGTTGGCTGGGTTGGGCCAGGTTTCCTGCCGCCGAACCGTTACCATCACTCATAGGTGCCTCGTGGAACAGAAACCACTAATCTGGCACACTTTCCACCCCATAAACCGCTCACAAGTGACAGACAGCAATGCCGCCTGTTCCTTTGGACTTACCGAACTATTTTGGCACGGAGGATTTATCGGGTAAAGGCGCACTTACCGTCGCCGCTGGTGGCTCCTGGGGAGCAGGTGCGACCGGGGCTAGCTCAGGCTTGGGTAGCTGGTCTTTGAAGTCGAGCCCCAGCATTTCGCTGTAGAGCCGGACGTAGTCGATCGCCGATTTGTCCCAGCTAAAGTCTTGCCCCATGGCCCGCTGTTGCAGTTCCCGCCAGGCATCTTTATGGCGGTAGCCTTCCCAGGCGCGAATTAGACAGGTAAATAGATCCAGCGGCTCGTAGCGATCAAAGCAGTAGCCAGTGCCCGCATGGTTTTCCGGGTCGTTGTGCTGCACCGTATCCACTAAGCCGCCCGTGCGCCGCACCACCGGAATGCAGCCGTAGCGCATGGCAATCATCTGGCTAATGCCGCAGGGTTCAAACCGAGACGGCATCAAAAATGCGTCGGCCCCGGCGTAGATGCGGCGGCCCAGGCCCTCGCTATAGAGCAAGTAGGTAGCCATACGGCCCCGATAGCGGCTGGCCATCTGCCAGAGCTGGGTCTCGTAGTAGCGATCGCCCGTACCCAGCAAAATAAACTGCGCGTCGGTGTAAGACAGAAACCGATCCAAAATTTGCAGAATCAGATCCAGCCCCTTCTGCTCCACCAGACGACCCACCAGGCCCACCAAAAAGGCTTTTGAGTTTACCTCTAGCCCCAGCTCTTCCTGAATGGCCACCTTGTTCGCGCGGCGATTTTCGAGGCTGTCAGCGGTGAAGGTTTTGACAATGTATTTGTCGGTGGCAGGGTCGTACGACTCATCATCAATGCCGTTGAGAATGCCGCTCAGCTTACCGCTGATGAACGACAGCAGTCCCTCCAGCTCTTCGCCATAGTCTGGGGTCTTAATCTGCTGGGCGTAGGTGGGCGACACCGTGTTGACGCGATCGGCAGCCTGCACCGCTGCCGCCATGGTGTTGTGCCCCTGCATATACCATGGGCACCAGGTAATGCGCTCTAGCTCCCACCGCCATGGCCCCTGGTAAGCCAGATTGTGGATCGTAAACACTGTGCCAATGTCGGGTGACTGCTGCATCCACACCGGAATCATGCCCGTGTGCCAGTCGTGACAGTGAATAATCTGCGGCTTCCAGTAGTTCCAGACAAACTCAGCCGCGCCGTTGGCAAAGAAGGTAAACCGCCAGGCTTCATCGTCACCACCGTAGACCTTGCGGGGATCAAAGGCAGGGTGGCCAAACAGATACACCGGCACGTCAGACTCAGGCAGGGTAGTCTCGTATACCGCGAAGTCGTTAAACATAGCGGTGCCTTTCCACACCGGCTCTGCGGGAATATCGACCTTGTCAGGCAAAAAGCCGTAGTAGGGCATGAAAATGCGCACGTCGTGCCCCATCTTGCGCAGCACTTTGGGCAGGGAACCCACGACGTCACCCATACCGCCGACCTTAGCTAGGGGTGCCGCTTCCGCTGCTACAAAAAGAATTTCCATATCGCCCGCCCTGCTGTTGGATCAATCGGTTGTCCTCAGTCTACGGGGGTGTGGGCGTTATGCCTAGATCTTTGGCCCTCAGCCATCCTCTATAACGCGGCACGCGATCGCCCCTGCCGAGAACTGCCGTTAACCCTCGATCGCAGCTTGGCCAGTTGCCCTATCCACGAGCAGTTTGGGCAACTGGCCCTAGACAATCGCGACCTGCACCTAGAACGGTGGCGACTACAGGGGTTAAGCAAAGGCGAATAGCCTAGCTCAGGTACTTACTCAGGGTTTCACTATATTCGTCATACTTTTTCGCCCCCACCAAGGTCTCCGCCACATCGCCCTGCTGAAAGAACATCACGGCGGGAATGCTGCGAATGCCGTAGCGCTTTGCCACCGCCTGATTGGCATCTAGATCGAGCTTGAGGACTTTGACGCGATCGCCGTATTCGTCGGCCAGCTGGTCCATCAGCGGGGCCACCAGCTTACAGGGGCCACACCAGGCCGCCGTGCAATCGACCACAAACAACGACTCTGCACTTAGAAGCGCATCAAACTCGGTTTCGTTTTCAATGTAGGCAGCGGGCATAGTTGAAATCTCACGTTAAAGGCCCATTCTCCCACGGGGATGGTTCAGGAAACTGGTCGCTACCCTCGTCCCTTCTCCCAGGCAATATGGCAACGCGGCTAAAAACTGACCTGGAAAAGAATTTGCCCAAAGTCGGGGCCGTTAAAGCATACAAAACTTTACAAGCAAAACGCTAGATGTACGGTTGCACGGTAGTTCATTGCTCTACAACTAGTTTTATCTAGCAATTTAACCTTCTAAAGCTCCACCAGCTTTTCAAACGTGCTAGGGTATCTCCAGAGATTTAGAGATCGGTTAGCAGCATTTGTTTCTAGTACTAACGAGTTTTTCCGTTTTTCCATTGACAGACTTCTCTCCGAAATTTTGCTCTGCACATCCTTTAATTTTTGGAGACAAGATATGTCAATCTACGTAGGCAACCTGTCCTATGACGCTACCACCGAAGACCTAACTTCTGTGTTTGCAGAGTATGGTTCTGTTAAGCGGGTTCAGCTTCCCACCGATCGTGAAACCGGGCGCATGCGCGGTTTCGCTTTCGTCGAGATGTCTGCCGATTCTGAAGAAAACGCCGCCATCGAAGCCCTAGATGGCGCTGAGTGGATGGGTCGTGACCTCAAAGTCAACAAAGCCAAGCCCCGTGAAGATCGTGGCGGCGGCGGCGGTGGTAACTTTGGCGGTGGCGGCGGCGGTCGTCGTGGCGGTGGCGACAGTTTCTCGCGCGGCGGTTACTAAACCTCTACTCCTAGATTTGATCGTCAAGACCAAACCTAGCTAAATAGCAAACAGGGTTCAGGCAGAGATGTCTGAACCCTGTTTGCTATATGCCAAGCCATCGACCGTTCGGGGATAGTGCTGAGCCAAATTAACAGGGTTATGGCACGTTCTCACCCCAGCAGCAAGGTTGCGCTTTAAGCCCGAGTGCTGACCATGACACTAATGCCTTACCGATCCACCGACCCCATGACCACGTCAATACTGCCGAGAATAACGAAAATATCGGCCACCTTTTGACCCTTGAGCAGGTAGGGCAGCAGCTGCAAGTTGTTGAAATCGGCAGGGCGAATCTTCCACCGCCAGGGCATAGGGCTCTCGTTACCGATCAGAAAAATGCCCAGTTCACCCCGCCCTGACTCGACCCGCACATAGTGCTCCCCGGCAGGAATTTTGAACGTAGGGGCAATCTTTTTGGCGATGAACTGGTAATCAAAGCCATCCCACAGCGACTTTGGCCCTTCGGCTAGGCGCTTTGCCTCAAGGGTTTCCCAGGGGCCTCCTGGTAGCCCATCGAGAGCCTGCTGAATGATCTTGAGCGACTGGCGCATTTCGTCTAGACGCACCCGGTAGCGGGCCAGGCAGTCGCCCTCGGGTCGCCAAGCTACCTGCCAGTCAAAGTCGGCGTAGCATTCGTAGTGGTCAACCTTGCGCAGATCCCACTGGACGCCGGAGGCTCGCAGCATGGGGCCAGAGCAGCCCCAGCTTATGGCTTCGTCGCGGGTGACGACGCCTAGCCCTTCGCAGCGGCGGCGAAACACCGGGTTGTCGGTAACCAGGCGCTCGTACTCGTCGAGCTTGGGGGCCAGGTAATCGACAAAATCCTGGCATTTCTCTGTCCAGCCGTAGGGCAGGTCAGCGGCCACACCCCCCACACGAAAGTAGTTGTGGTTGACCATGCGGTAGCCGCTCACCGCCTCAAACAAATCAAGAATGGGTTCGCGATCGCGTAGAGAATAGAAAAATAGCGTCTGCGCCCCCATATCCATCACAAAGGGGCCTATCCACAGCAGGTGATTGACCAGGCGGGTCAGCTCCAGCAAAATCACGCGAATGTAGCTAGCCCGCTTGGGCACCTCAATATCTGCTAGTTTTTCTACGGCGTTGACGGTGACGGCCTCGTTGAACAAGCCACCGTAGTAGTCCCATCGGCTGGTGTAGGGAATGAACATGGTGGAGGTGCGGCTTTCGGCGATCTTCTCCATACCTCGGTGCAGGTAGCCAATCACGGGTTCACAGTCGATCACATCTTCGCCGTCGAGGGTGACCATAATCCGAAAGCAGCCGTGCATGGAGGGATGGTGAGGGCCGAAATTAATTATAGTTGCAGCCACAAGTGTTAGGACATAGACTAGGAGCGTAGCGTTTCTGCGTTTCCCTACTGATGCCCAAGCCCTATAGCCTTGACTTACGGCAAAAAGTGATTGATGCT
>NZ_JACJOX010000044.1 GCF_014695775.1 Leptolyngbya sp. FACHB-60
GAAGCAAGCGGTGGCAGCAAGCAACGTGGGGATCATCAGTACGCCGAACCAGCCCACATACAGGCGGTTCTCGGTGCTGGTCACCCACTGGCAAAACTGCTCCCACAGGGAGGCGCTCTCGCGCCGCTGTAGAGTCGTGGTCATGATGTATTAGTCCTTGGTATTTATCATTTCAAGGTGCATGGGCAAACCTTTAGATTTGTGACCCATGTGAGTAAACCATACCGCAGTTGTGGAGTTTTGTAAACAAATATTCCGTCGAAACTTAATTTGCCAGAGCCGCTGAAGAGAATTTCCCGAGTTCACCTAGGTCCACAATCCTTGCTTGCAGGGGGTTGAGCAGGTTCATCAAGCCAGGGAAAGATTCTGAACAGCGATCGCTGTTCAGCCAAAATCTACTCATAATTCTCATAAAACTCTGTAACAATCGCTCGCCGTAGAAAGCTGCTACAGCTTCTCTAGGTAAATCAATAGATCAGCCATATCCTGAGGCTCGGGCTGAAACTGAGGCATAGGCGGAGTTCGACCGCTGATGACCTGTTTTATGAGACCAACCTTAGTCTTATGGTCAGACACACCCAGTAACTTGGGCCCGACCTCACCGGTAGCTTCGAGGCCGTGGCACACGGCGCAGTTCATCTTAAAGATTGCCTCACCCCTACTGCCATTGCCCTCTAGGGAAAGTACTTGGTGAACATAGGGATCAGTGGCCTGAGAATAGCGAACGGCTACAACGCTCAGAACGACGGCTGTTACCAAGGCCACAGCAATCAAAGCAGCTTTTTTTAGCAGGCTGCTCAGGTTTTCGGTCTGCTCGTCTAGCGTTTCTTGTGCCAAGGGAGGAGATATATCTTTAACTAAATGTTACGTACTTTTAAGAACCTAAACCCGGTTCGCCACAGAATCTTAAGGATTCTGTCTGGAGAATGCCCGTTTTTGCGCCAGTTCATAGCCAATTGACAGCAGCGGTTGAGCCCTTTGGTCGGGGATAGTACCGTTAGCAGGTACCCCTTATCTCAGTGGACCGTGGCCCATCTAGAACCCAACGATTGGCCTGCTGGTGCGATGGCCTCTGGGAAACGGTTCAACGCTGTTGAAGAGATTGCGCCAGCGCTCGTTGCAGGCTCAACAGCACGCCTAGCCTGTAGCGGAAGGCAGGCTCTACTACCCATAATGCGGCTCAGACGGAGCAAACCTTGGTGGAGCCTCACGTCATTTAGCCAAGTCTGCTCTCGGTTTTGCGGTTGGACACTTTTGCGCCGCAGGGGCTTGCTTCTTTCACAATTGAACTGCTATGGCCTCTTCTGCCGAAAGTGCTCAGGATTTCCAGGACTCTCAGAGTTCTCCAGAGAATCATTTTTACTCCACGTTCATCGTGGAATATGTTGTGCCGGAAAAGCCGGAGGCAGAGGCCGTCTTTCAACAGTGGTATGACTGGCTAGCAGAGACAGCGAGTAGTTTAAGGGTTACACCCGCACCGATCTATGCCCGCTGTTGAGCTGTGATGATGGGGTAGTGAAGTGCTGCCCTCGGATTTATGTCCAGCGTGTTCACCTAATCTAAGAAGAGGAATTACAAATAACTGAATTGGTCAATTTCTTTAAAGCGAGTTCCACAAATGGTTACACTACTCGCAGCAAATAGCGGGTGGAGCCATGGAGTCGAGCTTTTTAACGGCGGTATTTCTGCCCCTGGCCTTGTTTGCGGTCATGTTGGGCATGGGGTTAGGGCTGAGGATTGACGATTTTACACGGGTGCTGGTGTACCCCAAGGCGGTGGTAGTTGGGCTGTTGGCCCAGCTGGTGATGCTCCCGATTTTGGGGTTTGCTTTGGCATCGATTTTTCCGCTGACCCCAGAGCTAGCGGTGGGGGTGATGATTTTAGCGGCCTGCCCTGGGGGGCCAACCTCAAATTTGATCACCTATCTAGCACGGGGAAATGTGGCCCTGTCGATTACCCTGACGGCGATTAGCAGCTTAATTACGGTGTTTACCATTCCTTTGGTGGTGAACCTGGCGATGGGGGCGTTTTTAGGCGAGGCTACTACCCTGAGTCTGCCGGTTGGAGCAACGATGATTCAGATCGCTGTGATTACGCTAATTCCGGTGGCGATGGGCATGGCGCTGCACCACTATCGGCCTCGGTTCGCCGCTCAAGTGGAGCGGGGCGTTAAGTGGCTTTCACTGGGGTTACTGGGGGTGATTATTGCGGGGCTGCTAGTGCAGCAGCGGGCGAGCGTGGTGGGCTTTTTTGCCCAAGTGGGCCTGGTAACGCTAGCGTTGAACCTAGCGGCGATGGCTTTGGGCTATTTGGTGGCGCTGGTGGCCAAGCTCGATCGCCCCAACGCTACGGCAATCACGGTGGAAGTAGGCATTCAGAATGGCACGCTGGCGATCGCCATTGCCAGCGCCCCCACCCTGCTCAATCAGCCAAATTTGGCGATTCCGGCGGCGATCTACAGTCTGCTGATGTTTGCCACTGGGGGCGGGTTTGCCTGGTGGGCCACCCGGCGGGGCGATCGTGAGAGCACCCTGGTTGGGTAGGCAATCAGCTACCCAATGAAGTTCAACAAAAAGCCCTGGACTGAGCTAGTCCAGGGCTTGTAACGTTAGCGCTAGGCTAAACGGTAATCAACCCAACAGATCTTAGAATGGCGTTGAGAATAGAGCTGATGATGGCTAGGGCGATCGCGCCGAGGATCGCGCTCCAAATGCCATAGCGAAGGCGGAAGCCCTCAATCAGCCAAGCGGCCAAACCAAACACAATGATGGCCCCAATCAACGGCACTAACCCCAGGCTAATGATGGCAAAGAAGCCGCGTAGGGCATTGGGGAAGAAGCCCCAGACGCCGTTGAAGGCACCAATAATAGCGCCACCAAGCAGAGCCTTGACAGGGCTATCGATCTCGACCCCAATGGGGGGGATTTTAGAAATAATCAGCAGGCTGATGGCCAAAATAACGACGCTAATTAAAAATCCAATCAGCATTGGCGTTTCTCCTCATACGGGTGATGGGGTTTGTCAGACAAGGAAACCAGTTACAGAGGGGCGGCTAGCCCACGCACCTGAAATTATCAGCCATAGAGTAGCAATTGCTACAGTTTTTTGCTTTATCTAAGGAAAATTTGAGCCAGTCTGGCTTTTAAGCTGTTTCTAACGATCTAGGGCGATCGCTCTAAGGCTATCTATACCATGAACCCTCAAAGGGCTGTCGACTGGCCTTGAGCCTGGAGTTAGCTACACTACCAGCCCCAAGGCTGCACTCATTTTGTTGAGCACGTCGCCTTCTTTATCGCTGATGCGGCTTGAACCAATGCCCGACAGGCCGCCCTCTCGACGGGCTTCGGCAACTTTAGTAGCCACATTTACCAGTAACTGCTTCGGAGCCTGAAGCAGCACTGACCATTCTTCGGCAAAGTTTTCTCGCACAAAAGCGCCTTATTTTTAATGCCTAAAGCTATGCCTCACCATATCGACAAAATATATGAAAACTCTAACGACACCCCACCCTTGCATCTTTGCTGAGGTTCGCCCATGACCCGCGCTACATCTGCCCTGATCCAGGTGCATGCGTCAGTGTTTTTGTTTGGGCTGTCGGGGTTGTTTGGCAAATTTTTGGCGCTGCCCGCTACGGTGATTGTGCTGGGACGTACTGGGTTTGCCGCGTTGTCCCTGGGGTTGGTACTTACTCTAGGGCAGCGGTCTGCTCGCCTGGGCACCGCCAAAGACAGGTTGGGCATGGTCTTGTTGGGAGCACTGCTAGCGTTTCACTGGGTGAGCTTTTTTCTCAGCATTCAGCTGGCAACGGTGGCCGTGGGGCTGCTGACGTTTTCGAGCTTTCCGGTGTTTGTGACGGTGCTGGAGCCGCTGCTGTTTAAGACTCTGTGGCGCTGGCGAGACGGTGCGATCGCCGCCTTAGTCGTGCTCGGCGTTGCCCTGGCAATTCCTGAATACCGGCTGGGATCGGCGACGACCTTGGGAGCGGTTTGGGGTCTGCTATCTGGGCTGTCGTTTGCGCTGCTGCAATTGCTCAATAAGGGCTACCGGCAGCGCTACACGGCGGTAGCGATCGCCTTTTACCAAAACTTGTTCGCCTGCCTCAGCCTGTTGGTAGTCACGCCGATCGTGGGGCTAACTCTGACTACTGGGGAGATTGGGTTGCTGCTGGTTTTGGGAGTACTATGTACCGCACTGGCCCACACATTATTTATAGAAAGTTTGGGGAAGCTGCGCGCCCAGACGGCAAGCGTCATCAGCACCTTAGAGCCGGTCTATGGCATTGCCCTCGCCGCCCTGCTGCTGAGAGAAGTACCTACCCTGCGCACCTTGGTGGGTGGAGCAGTGGTGCTGACTACCATCATCTGGGCCAGCTGGCTTCCTCAAACGACAACGAAGCTGGGCTAAGTTTGGGCCATCAACCAATGAGACCCGCGTGAACCACTACTCAGCGCACCGAAGCGTGCCTGCTTCACAGCGCCGTGTTACCCCTCAGGAATAACTCCGCAAGTACTGCCTAGGGAAACGGCATGGGTGAGTTGCGGGGTTCATTTACAACCCACATAGCTTGAATCTAGTCAATTATTTTCTTTAAGAAAGATAGCGGCGTTTTTAGTATGTATTTTTATGGCCAAGCCTAGCCACCCTCTAAGAATCGCCAAAGGGAAACTCAAGGCTAGTCCTTAACCTCAAATTAATCTATAAAAAATCTTTTATTAATGTTCGCTTGACCTTCCCTTGAAGGAAATACCTGATCATTATGCCAGGCATGAATGCATGTTGGTGGATACTGTCTTTAAGCCTATCTAAAACTGCTGAAGGTCATTTATGACAATCTAAGCTCCATTGCTTAGCCAATTTACCCATAGGCAAAGGCTAGTTCCACGGCAGCCCTTAAGTGATAAAGTGTCCTCAGAAAACCGTGTGAATACACGTTTTTATCTACCAAAAAGCCCATTGCATGATTGATAGCTTAGATCTCGAAGTGATTGACAGAGGATCTAATTATCTGGATCAATGTAGCTGCAAGTTTGCTGAATGAGTTCGTTAAAGCGTTGGATTTGGAGTAAGAAGGATCATGGTTTTGAACAAGAAAATATTGCGTGTAGGCTATTCCTCCGCACTGGTAGCAATGATGGCTAGTCTAGCCGCTTGCGGTGGTGGATCTCAAACCGCAACTCCCGACGCTGGCACCACCGAAACCGCCGCTGGCTCTGATCTATCTGGAACAGTTTTGGTGGACGGTTCTAGCACGGTCTTTCCTATCTCTGAAGCTATGGCTGAAGAGTTTGGTGCAGCCAATCCTGGTGTAGCGGTCACCGTTGGCGTATCGGGTACCGGCGGCGGCTTCAAGAAGTTTTGCGCTGGCGAAACCGACATTACCGGTGCCTCTCGCCCCATCAGCCAGGAAGAAATTGACCTCTGTGAGCAGGCCGGCATTGAGTATATCGAGCTGCCCATTGCTCTCGATGGTCTAACTGTAGTGGTTAGCCCCGAAAATGATTTTGCGGAGTGCCTCACTACTGACGAACTGCTGACCATTTGGGAGCCCGATGCCCAGGGTACTATCACCAACTGGAACCAGGTTCGCGCTGACTTCCCCGATGCGCCCCTGGGCCTTTATGGACCAGGCACCGACTCGGGCACCTACGACTTCTTCATGGATGCGATCGGTGCCGATGGCGAAAGCCGTGGCGACTACACCGCTAGCGAAGATGACAACGTCATTGTGCAGGGTGTAAGCGGCGACGCCAATGGCCTCGGCTTCTTTGGTCTTGCCTATTTCACGGAGAACCAAGACCGATTGAAGGCGGTTGCCATCGACAGTGGCAACGGCACCTGCGTAGAACCCAGCTCTGAAACCGTTGCCGACGGCACCTACGTACCCCTTGCCCGTCCTGAGTTTATCTACGTCAAGCAGTCGGTGGCTGACGACCCTGCGATCGCAGCCTTCGTCGATTTCTACATCTCCCCCGAGAACGCAGGCCTAATAGATGAAGTGGGCTACGTCAGCCTGCCCGAAGAGGTCAACGAAAAGGTTCTAACTCGCTTTGAAAACAAAACCGTAGGAAGCGTATTCGAAGGCGGCTCCCCTATCGGCGTCAAGCTTGACGAAGTGCTCTAGGCCTTCTGTCAAACGCCCTCTGGCTTAGCCCTTCCTGAGGTTTGAGCCTGTCGATTTCCTGGGGGCCAGTCAACGCTGGCCCCTTATTTTTTAGAGTTCTGTATCATGACGACAAACTCTTTGCCGCCCGACCCCAACAACCTCTGGCAACCCAAACGGGGGCTCAACAAACGGGTCGAGCAGGCCGTTATTGGGCTATTTGGCCTGTTTGCTCTAATTTCTGTCGCCACCACCTTCGGCATTGTTTTCTCGCTGCTGTTTGAGACCGTAGAGTTCTTCCAAGACGTTCCCCTATGGAACTTCTTGACCGACAGACAGTGGACTCCCCTATTTTCAAACCCTCAGTTCGGCATTTTAGTGCTGCTGAGCGCCACCTTCTTAACTTCGCTGATCGCCCTGCTCGTGGCGGTTCCCCTAGGTCTGCTCTCGGCTATTTACCTCAGCGAGTACGCCTCTCCTAAGCTGCGCAAGTGGCTCAAGCCCGCCCTAGAAATTTTGGCCGGGGTGCCTACGGTGGTCTACGGCTACTTTGCGCTGCTGCTAGTCACGCCCTTTCTCCAGATCTTTATTCCTCAGCTAGGTGGTTTCAACGCCCTGAGCGCAGGCATCGTCATGGGCATTGCCATTACGCCGCTGATTGCCTCCCTAAGCGAAGACGCCATCTATGCTGTGCCCAGCGCCCTCAGAGACGGCTCCTACGCCCTGGGTCTCACCAAGCGAGAGACTATTTTTGGTGTGGTGCTGCCCGCCGCCCTTTCAGGCATTGTGGCCTCGGTAATTTTGGCAGTTTCCCGGGCCGTGGGCGAAACTATGATTGTTGCCCTAGCGGCGGGGCAAAACCCGAGACTCGGGCTCAATCCCTTTGTGCCGGTTATGACTATGACGGCTTACATTGTGCAGGTTAGTCTGGGCGACACTCCAGCCGGCTCCATCGCCTTTAAATCAATTTTTGCAGTAGGGATGACGCTGTTTTTGTTCACCCTAGCATTCAATATCCTTAGCTTCTGGTTTGTTCGCAAGTTTCGGGAGACCTACGAATGACGCCCCTATCGTCTCAAACAACCACGCTCGATGCCGGTTGGGATATTGAGCAAAAGCAGGTGCTCAATGAGCTAGGCCGACGCCAGGGTATTGATAAGTGGTTTTCGTGGCTGGCTCTCTTAGCCGTCATTTTTTCTCTGTTTGTGCTGGTGGTACTGCTCGTTGACGTACTCATCGACGGTGTACCTGTCCTCAACTGGAACTTCCTCGTTAGCTTTCCCTCTAGAAACCCCGAGGTAGCTGGGATTGTATCTGCCTTGGTAGGCACCATCTGGGTCATGGTGCTGGTCGCTCTGTTTACCTTCCCCATTGGGGTGGGAGCCGGTATTTTTCTCGAAGAGTTTGTATCCGACAGCTGGTTTGCTCGGGCAATCGAGATCAACATCTCTAACCTGGCTGGCGTACCCTCAATTATTTATGGCCTGCTTGGGCTTCAGGTTTTTGTGCGGCTTCTGTTTCCGATTACCCAGGGCCGCACGGTTTTGGCGGGGGCACTCACTCTAGCCCTGCTGGTGCTGCCCATCGTAATCATTGCCACCCGTGAATCGTTAAGGGCTATTCCGGCAAGTCTGCGGCAGGCAGGCTTTGCCTTGGGTGCTACTCGCTGGCAGGTGATTCGCTCGCACATCTTTCCGCTGGCGCTGCCGGGAATTTTGACCGGGGTAATTTTGGCTCTGTCTCGGGCGATCGGCGAAACTGCTCCTCTAATCACCATTGGGGCCCTTACCTACATTCCCTTCTTACCAGAGATGTCGCTGAGGGGGTTACAGAGTCCGTTCACGGTGCTGCCTATTCAAATCTTCAACTGGGTATCTCGTCCTCAGCCAGCATTCCACGGCCTGGCAGCAGGTGCCATCATTGTACTGATGGTAATTTTGTTACTGATGAATGCCACCGCTATCTATCTGCGGAATCGCTTTCAAAAGTAGGGTTGGTACAAGTCTTTTAGTTGCAGCGTAGAGTTAATGTCATGACCACAAACTCTGCCAGCCAAGTTGCCACTGAGGCTGCTTTGCGGGCCAAAAACATCAATGTTTACTACGGGTCAACCCTGGCGGTACGGGATGTCAACCTTGATATCTTCAAGAATGAGATCACCGCTTTGATCGGTCCCTCCGGCTGTGGCAAGAGCACCCTTTTGCGCTGCTTCAACCGTACCAATGACCTCATTCCCGGAGCGCGGGTTGAGGGTAAGGCGATGTTTCACGGCACCGATCTATACGCCAAAGATATTGACCCGGTTTATGTGCGTCGCCGCATCGGCATGGTGTTTCAAAAACCAAACCCGTTTACCAAGTCTATTTACGAAAATATTGCTTTTGCCACCCGCATCAACGGTTACAAGGGCGATATGGATGAGCTGGTGGAAAACTCTCTCCGACGGGCTGCCCTGTGGGACGAGGTCAAAGACAAGCTCAAACAAAGTGGCCTTTCTCTGTCGGGTGGGCAGCAACAGCGCCTTTGTATTGCTCGCACGATCGCCATTGAGCCCGAGGTCATTTTAATGGACGAGCCCTGCTCCGCCCTCGACCCGATCTCGACCCTTCAGATCGAAGAGCTGATGAAGGAGCTAGAGAGCCGCTACACCATCGTCATCGTCACCCACAACATGCAGCAGGCGTCGCGAATTTCTGACAAGACGGCATTCTTTAACGCCGAGGCAACCGAGTCTGGCAACAAAGTTGGCTACTTAGTGGAATACGGGGATACTGAAAAAATTTTCAATGACCCCAGCGAACAGGCCACCCAAGACTATGTATCGGGTCGATTTGGTTGATTGAATCTGTTTTGGGTTTTCCCAATGGCCTGCTGAATTGAAATTCTGAGTCCGGGTGCGTCACGAGCGATGATGACCCGGACTTTTTAGTTGCCGCTAGGTCAGGTAGGTGTACTGGCTGAGGCTGCGCTCGTAGTGCTGAATCAACAGCTGCGACTCTTCTAGGGTGATGCGGCTGTCTTGCAGTGCCCGCTCCGATCGCCTGCGAATATTTTCAATCATGTCTTCGGCGTCGTACTGCACGTAGCCCAGCACCTCGGTCATGGTGTCACCCTTGACCACCTGCTCCACCTGATAGCCCTTGGGGGTCATGTGGATGTGGACGGCGTTGGTATCGCCAAACAGGTTGTGCAAGTTGCCCATAATCTCTTGATAAGCTCCGCCGAGGAACATGCCCAGGTAGTAGGGCTGATCGGGCTTCAGCGGGTGTAATTCCAGCACGTGCTTCACGTCGCGTAGGTCAATGAAGGTGGTAATTTTGCCGTCGCTGTCGCAGGTGAGGTCGGCCAGAGTGCCCCGGCAGCTCGGCTCTTCGTCGAGCCGGTGAATGGGCAAGATCGGGAACAGCTGCTCGATCGCCCAAGTATCGGGCATCGACTGAAACACCGACAGGTTGATGTAGTAGATCGAGGCCAGGCTCTGGTGCAGCTCCTCGATGTCTTCGGGGATGTAGTCGGCATCGCTGACCACCGACAGCGCCTTGCGACAGCAGGCCCAAAATAACCGCTCGGCCCGCGCCCGCGCCGACAGACTCAGGTAGCCGAAGTTAAACAGGCTGATGGCTTCTTCTTTGAATTGCACCGCGTCGTTGTACAGCTCCTGCACGGTGTTAGGGGTGAGGTTTTGGTAAATCTCGTACAGCTCGCGCAAAATCACGTGGTCGTCGTCATCAGGTACCGTTGGCTCCTCGTAGGAGGGGGCATCGCTACTGCCCAGTACGTCAAAGACAAGTACGGATTGATGCGACACCAGCGCCCGCCCGCTCTCGCTCACCAGAGTAGGAACGGCTATCCCTTTGATGCGGCAGGCCTCTTGCACCTCAGCGACCACATCGTTGGCATAGTTTTGGGTGCTGTAGTTTTTAGACGCGTAGAAGGTGGTTTTAGAGCCGTCGTAGTCAACGGCTAGGCCACCGCCTACGTCTAGATAGCACATGCCTGCGCCCAGCTCCGCCAGCTCTACGTAGATGCGGCTGGCCTCCCGCAGGGCCTCTTTGACCACACTGATCGCCGAAATCTGTGAGCCAATGTGAAAGTGCAGCAGCTGAAGGCAGTCGAGCATATTGGCATGGCGCAGGCGATCGACCACCGCGAGAATCTCGGGGACAGTGAGGCCGAACTTAGCGCGATCGCCCGCCGAAATGCCCCAGCGGCCGCTGCCCTTGGTGCTGAGCTTAGCCCGTAGCCCCAGCACTGGGCGAATGTTGAGCCGCTGGCTGGCCTCAATGGCAATTTCCAGCTCGTTCATCTGCTCAATGACGATGATCGGCTGCTGGCCGAGACGCTGGCCCAGCATGGCGGTCTCGATGTAGTCCCGGTCTTTGTAGCCGTTACAGATCAGCAATGCCCCCGGCGTGTCGAGGGTGGCCAGGGCGATTAACAGCTCGGGCTTGGAGCCGGCCTCTAGGCCAAACTGGTAGGGCTTGCCGTAGCGCACCACATCTTCAAGCAGCTGCCGCTGCTGGTTGCATTTGACCGGAAACACCCCTCGATACGCGCCGCTGTATTTGTAGCGGGCGATCGCTTTAGCAAAGCAGGCGTTAATGCGCTCGATGCGGTCTTCGAGAATATCCGAGAAGCGAATCAGCAGGGGCAGGTTGAGGTTGCGCTGCTTGATCGCTTCCACTAGCTCCAGCAGATCGAGCGAGCCGCCGCGATCGCCCCTAGGCGACACCGTTAGATGGCCGTCAGCATTAATCGAGAAGTAGGGTTCACCCCAGCTGTGGATGCGATAGAGTTCTTCGCTGTCTTCGATCGTCCAGGGTGCGGTCACAGGTTCGGCGGATTGCAGCATATTCTGTAGGGTGGCCCGGTGTAGGCGAGGGGAGGGAGACAGGGAGGACGCCGAGGGCGGTTGCTGGGCCATATTCATAGATGCAGGAGGCTCCGCTGGGTAGGTGCGAGGGGGCGGCGGCTGAAGGGTTTGCCAGTAGAAGGTGCGACCCAAATTGTAACAAAGAGCCATGCCGAAAGATTGTGGGTTAGGGTCGGTTGCGATCGCAACCGACCCTACTCTCCGGCAAGCTTGCCCACCAGGGCAGGTGATAGGATAAGTAAGTACTTTTAGCCTACTCCTTAGACTGCTTGGGCATTCTCCCGACCAGTTCCAGGTGCGGAGATCGCCCCTTGTTAGGCGGTCTCCGTTACGATTGACTAAGATGCAGTACCCTACGCTGATCGCCTGAATTCATGCTGAAGAACCTCCTCGGTGACCCCAACGCGCGCAAGCTTAAGAAGTATCGTCCCGACGTGGTCGAGATCAACCTGCTGGAGGAAGAGATTCAGCAGCTCTCCGACGAGGCGCTGACGGCCAAGACTGGGGAGTTCACGCAGCGCATCGAAAAGGGCGAAGCCTTAGACGACCTGCTGCCCGAGGCCTTTGCCGTAGTGCGCGAAGCCTCAAAACGAGTGCTGGGCATGCGCCACTTCGACGTGCAGCTGATCGGCGGCATGGTGCTCCACGACGGCCAGATCGCCGAGATGAAAACCGGGGAAGGCAAAACCCTGGTGGCGACTCTGCCCTCTTACCTCAACGCGCTTTCGGGCAAGGGTGCCCACGTGGTCACCGTCAACGATTACCTGGCCCGCCGCGACGCCGAGTGGATGGGGCAAATTCACCGCTTTTTGGGCCTCAGCGTGGGGCTAATTCAGCAGGGCATGTCGCCTGCCGAGCGCAAGAAAAACTATGGCTGCGACATTACCTACGGCACCAACAGCGAGTTTGGCTTTGACTACCTGCGCGACAACATGGCCACCGCCATGGAAGACGTGGTGCAGCGCCCCTTCAACTACTGCGTCATCGACGAAGTTGACTCCATTCTGGTAGATGAGGCTCGCACGCCGCTGATTATTTCGGGCCAGGTCGATCGCCCCGGCGAAAAGTATAACCGCGCCGCCGAAATCAGTCGCGAGCTCAACCCTGAAGAGCACTACGAAGTCGATGAAAAAGCTCACAACGTGCTGCTCACCGACGAAGGCTTTATTAAATCTGAAGAGCTGCTAGGCGTGCAGGATCTGTTTGATCCCAAAGACCCCTGGGCTCATTACATCTTCAACGCCATCAAGGCTAAAGAACTGTTCGCTAAGGACGTTAAGTACATCGTCCGCAACGACGAAGTCATTATTGTGGACGAGTTTACCGGGCGGGTCATGCCCGGTCGCCGCTGGAGTGATGGCCTGCACCAGGCGATCGAGGCCAAAGAGCATGTAGAAATTCAGCCTGAAACCCAGACCCTGGCCAGCATTACCTACCAGAACTTCTTTTTGCTTTACCCCAAGCTGTCGGGCATGACCGGCACCGCCAAGACCGAAGAAGCTGAATTTGAGCGCATCTACAAGCTCGAAGTCACCATCATCCCCACCAACCGCACCGCCGCCCGTCGCGACCTCTCTGACGTGGTCTACAAAAACGAAGAGGCCAAGTGGAAGGCGGTGGCTGAGGAGTGCGCCGAGATGCACGAGGCCGGTCGCCCAGTACTCGTGGGCACCACCAGCGTAGAAAAATCGGAGGTGCTGTCGGCACTGCTGAACGAGCGCGGCGTGCCCCACAACCTGCTCAACGCCAAGCCCGAGAATGTGGAGCGCGAGTCGGAGATCGTCGCCCAGGCTGGGCGCAGCGGCGCGGTCACCATTGCCACCAACATGGCCGGGCGCGGCACCGACATCATCCTCGGCGGTAACGCCGACTATATGGCCCGCCTCAAGGTGCGCGAGTACCTGATGCCCCGCATCGTCAAACCCGAAGATGAAGACGAATTTTCGGTGATGGCGGTGCCGGGCACCAAGGGCCGCGCCCCCGCCCAGGGCTTTGCCCCCGGCAAAAAAGTCAAAACCTGGAAGGCCTCGCCTGACATCTTCCCCATTGAGCTATCGGCCACCGCCATTGACGAACTCAAGGCCACCGTCGACTTCGCCGTGACCACCTACGGCGATCGCAGTCTCACCGAGCTGCAAGCCGAAGACAAGATGGCCATCGCTGCCGAAAAAGCCCCCACCGATGACCCCGTCATTCAAAAGCTGCGCGATGTGTACAACCGCATTCGCCATGAGTACGAGGCTTTGACCAGCACCGAGCACGACACCGTTATCCAGCGGGGTGGCCTGCACGTGATCGGCACTGAGCGCCACGAGTCGCGCCGTATCGACAACCAGCTGCGGGGCCGAGCCGGCCGCCAGGGCGACCCCGGTTCTACCAAGTTTTTCCTCAGTCTGCAAGACAACCTGCTGCGGATTTTTGGCGGCGATCGCGTCGCTGGTCTGATGAACGCCTTCCGGGTCGAAGAGGACATGCCGATTGAGTCGGGCATGCTGACGCGATCGCTGGAGGGGGCGCAGAAAAAGGTTGAAACCTACTACTACGACATCCGCAAGCAGGTGTTTGAGTACGACGAGGTGATGAACAACCAGCGCCGCGCCATTTACGCCGAGCGCCGCCGCGTGCTCGAAGGCAACGAGCTCAAAGAAATGGTGATCGGCTACGCTGAGCAAACCATGGACGACATCGTCAACGCCTACATCAACCCCGAGCTACCCCCCGAAGAGTGGAAGCTGCCAGAAATGGTGGGCAAAGTGAAGGAGTTTGTCTACTTGCTCGCCGACCTCACCCCCGAGCAGCTAGAAGACCTCTCCGTGGGCGAAATCCGCACCTTCCTTCACGAGCAGGCTCGCATTGCCTACGACATCAAAGAGGCCCAGGTTGATCAGGCCAAGCCAGGTCTGATGCGTGAAGCCGAGCGCTTCTTTATTCTTCAGCAGATTGACAGCCTCTGGCGCGACCATCTACAGCAGATGGATGCCCTGCGGGAGACCGTAGGCCTGCGCGGCTATGGCCAAAAAGATCCGCTAATTGAGTATAAGAGCGAGGGCTACGAGGTCTTCCTCGACATGATGACGGGCATTCGCCGCAACGTGGTCTATACCCTCTTCCAGTTTCAGCCCCAACCGCAGCCGCAGGTAAAGGCCTCCCAGCAGGTGGGGTAGATATCGGAGGCGCGATCGCCCTACCCCTACCCCACCCTTGGCTTTGGTAGCAGCAACCGTATTGGGCTAGTTTTAGCCCAATGCCTTTTCTTGGGGCGGCTTGCCTGGAGAGCGCCGGCCCCAAGGCTTAAGCACCGAGATGCCAATAATAGTCAACAGGCAGATTGCCTGCACCAGCGTGCCAATTAAAACACCTTTAGCCTCAAAGGCATAGGTGGGGTTAGTGATAGCTTGTAGCCCTTCTACAGAGGCAATTTGCTCAGCACCGTTGCCCCAGGGAAACAGCCAGAAGGTGCCGAATACCACCAGCCCAGTCGTCAAGATCCACTTGGTGATTACCCAGTAAAACTTGGTGAAGCCGTAATTGGCGCCCCAGCAAAGTGCTGTGGCAGTAATCACTGAGCCAACGGCGGCAGGGATAACTATATAGTCATCCAGCAAGTTAATTGCAGAGGTGAGTGCATAAAGTGCATCCCCACTGTTGGAGGCAGTACTCCGCAGCGAGATCAAAAACATACTCAGCACTGCGCCAGTCCAGAGAGCTGCAAAGGCAATGTGAGCCGAAATCAACCAGCTTTTTTGTTTGAGGCTGAGCTTTGCCATAACTTTTTCCCAATCGCTCTAAATTTCGCTAAACAACTTCGACTGACTCAAATGTGTCAGTCGAAGTTACTAAGCACATTAATAGTCAATATATTAAGTAATTTCGATGGGGTCAACAGAGCGGCGGTTATTGCTTAGGTGAGGTTATGAATAATTTGCTCCAATAACTGCATAACGGCAGCCTGATCGGCCTCCGAGACCCCAGCGGTGGCGCGCTGAATAGTCTCTGCACCGACAGCGGGCAGTACATCCATCAGCTTCCTACCCTCGTCAGTGAGCCAGATGCGAATGATGCGGCGATCGCTGGGGTCGCGCTCACGATACACCAGGTGTCGATCTTCCATGCGATCGACAACCCCAGTGAGGGTGGCCCCAAGCTGCTTAAGTTTGTCGGCAATGCCTGATGTTGATAGGCCGTCTTCTTCCCACAGGCAGCACAATACCAGGTAATGAAAGGGGGTTAGTCCGTAGGGTTCTAGCCGCTCCAAAAAATCGCGATACATGAGCTGGGATACCAGCTTGACCTTGTACCCCAGGTTGTAGGGAGCTAGGGCAAAGCGCCACTGGTCAAGGAAATCAGCATTGGGGGAGGAACTAAGCATGTAGGCACAGCTGCGATCGGTCTAGCTTAAACTGTAAATTCGCAAAAAACCCCTGGGGGAGTTAATCCCAGGGGCTAGAGCTTAATGACGATAACTATGGCTAGATAGCAGGGGGCCTAGTAGGCCAGACCCATGCTGCGGGTGGTTTCAGCACCCAAATAGACGCGAATGCTCAGAAAGTCAGTGGGGCAGGCGGTTTCACAACGCTTGCAGCCCACGCAGTCTTCGGTGCGGGGAGAGGAGGCAATTTGCCCGGCCTTACAGCCATCCCAGGGCACCATTTCTAGAACGTCAGTGGGGCAGGCGCGCACACACTGGGTGCAGCCAATACAGGTATCGTAAATTTTGACAGAATGGGACATTGAAACAAAACTCCAATGTGGGTCACGACTGGGTTGACAGTTTGAGGAGGCCCTCAAAGGTAAGTCAAAACGGTCTATGCAGTAAGGGTTTCCTAATCTTTGACCAGTCTATAGCGAGAGATTTCAGCTCTCATCGCCACCCCCCGCAAACCTTAACGGATCGTAATATGAATAGGCGTTTAGACTCATAAATAGTCTCATCTCGGGATCCTTGGCCTTGCTCAACCGCTGCCGCCAGAGAATTTTCGATGCTGATGAATTAACTCTGTCAATCGATGCGATCGATCTTTCTAAAGGCCATCACCACCAGAGCATCGTCGGTAGCTAAACGGTCAAAGGACTGGGGCTTGGGGTTGAGCAAAATCTCGCCGCTGCCCCGCCGTACCCCCAGCAGCAGCAGGGGATTGTCGGCCTGATGGGTGGCGCTGTAGGTACTGATCCAGTGGCTGAGTTCGGCAAAAGTTTTGCCCTCCAGGTGGCTGGGGTAGCGGCCTGGGTCGATAAAGTAAAACTCGTTAGAGTCGTCAGAGTAGGTGAGCAGCTGCTGGTAGACCACCGACATATTTTTGAACATAGCGCTCTGGGCGATGATGCCCGCGCTGTAGTCGCGAGCCGACACCACCTCGTCTACTCCGGCCTCTTGCAGGTGGCGACGGCGGCTGAGGTTAACCAGTTCGGCAATCACGTGAATGTCTTTTTGATGGCCGGGGAGGCGCTCTAGGTGCTTGATGGCGAGGGCAATTAGGGCATTTTTTTCGTCGGGGGCCTCAGTGGCTTCGTCGGCCAGCAAAATTACCGCTTTGGCGTGGGGGGCGCAGAGGCGCTCGAGGGTAGCGTGGTGGGTGGGGTCATCTTGCACAAAGTGCACTCGGGCAGGAAATTCTCTGGGGTTTGGGTAACGGCTGGGCATCGCCTTAAAACGGGTGTCTGCTTCAAAATCGGCTACCGCTGAGGTCGCCACCACCACAATATCGATGGGGCTATCTTTGTTGCCCTCTAGCAGTTGGTCAACAATGCTCGCCGCCTTGTCGTTCCAGTTGCAGATAATGATGTGGTCTTGAAACACGCTCACAGAGGTCTCCGATCGCAGAGCACGGGTGACAAAAATAGAGGAAATCTTGCCGCTGATAGCGCCAAAAATAAAGGCGCCCGATATTAGCAGCAGCAGTTGCAGAACTCGCCCGATGGGGCTTCTGGGCTTGTCGGGGTATTCCCCCATCAGGGTGATAACGATGTTTTCGAGCACCTCCCATGCTCGACTTTATCCAATCAAGCGGCATGACAGAGTAACTCCGTCCAGGTGTCAAAGATAGTGCGAGGGACTTTAACGTACTCAGGGTCATTCCGTGATGTCTGGAAAAGTCGG
>NZ_JACJOX010000045.1 GCF_014695775.1 Leptolyngbya sp. FACHB-60
CAATTCCCGCCCATTCTTTACAACCTGGAGGCTCTGGCAGTGAGGACAATCCATGGCTCTGGAGTAGTTGCACTGCAACCATTTTACCCATCACCGTCTAACAGACCAGTGCCATATTGTCTCCGTCTTTGATTGATATTTTGTCTTTCTATCTAGACGACTATACCGTACACATATTCTCTTATTTGCTAGTCTTGCTAATTTTTGTGGCATTTTCGATTGGAGGCGGTGTGGCTTGCATCCAACACCTAGCGCTTCGAGTTGCCCTTCATAATACAGGCCACATTCCCTGGAACTATGCACGTTTTCTTAACTACTGCACTGAACGGTTGCTGTTGCAGCGGGTGGGCGGTCGCTATCGGTTCATTCACCGCCTTGTGCAAGAGCACTTCGCTGCCATGTCATTGGAGCGGGGCAGTAGGTGATGGGTAAGTAAGTTCTTGATATAGATACTACCTACGCCCTTGGAACCCTAGCGAAGGATGCGGTAGCATCGGCATGAACTTAAGCAGCAAGGAAGGTTAGGCTCATGTTTCATCTATATTTTGGGGCGTTTGATATCGTGCTCTATCTAGGGGGCATCTACGCTGCTATGGCGCTTTCCAAAGCCCTCTGCGACCAAATGGATGAAGCCGAAGCCGCCCAGAACGTGACCACCACAGCCCCTCAGGTTGCCCCCATGCAGCCTATTGCCCCCCACCTCGTGGCCCCCGCCACCAAGCGCGACGAGGTCAGCGTCAGAGTATCGGCGAACTAATAGACTAAGGCCAAAATTTGCTGACTTCAATCGACAGGTCAGGAAAGCTCAGTGGGCTGACTGTGCCAGCTTTGTAGCCTCATAGTCCTCATCTGTGGGCTGGCGATAAACCTAGAGTGTGCGGTAGGAGAAATCGACTACCCAGTACTCTGGAATGCGATCGCGCCCATAATACCTAACCTTTTCACCCAAATGGTAGGCCAGGGTTGAGTTAGACACCTCAATCAGCCATAGCCTAAACCCTTCATACCAAGGCGGTGAATAGCCCTGTTTTGGAATAGGGAGGAAACTGCCACAGTAGCCCGTTTTTGCTAACGGGGGTTTGACACGATGGTACCTAGAACCCCGAAACCGAGCAATTTTGTCTTTTGGTGCTCTACTTTTTTTGTTTTGTGCCACTGTAGGTAGCTGGCACAACCCTTCGTGAACAAATAGGGTCGGTAGAATGAGGAGACAACTGGCGCGGTTAGAGCATTGGCGACGCGCATGGTCACTGGCACACCGATGGATCAACAGTGCGGCTATGCTCGATTTCTTTAAGTATCGAGTGGGGCAGTCAGCGTGGACCAAGCTGATTGGCCGCACCCTCATGAAATGGCAGCAAGACGATTGCCTTGAGATGGGTGCCGCCCTAGCCTATTACGCCCTGTTTTCAATGTTCCCGATGATTTTGGTGTCGTTGAGTATTGTGGGCTTTTTAATTGGCCCCAGCACCGATGCCTACAACGCTGTGCTCCACTTTGCTCAAGAGACCCTGCCCCCCGATGCCTTTCCTCTGGTGCAGACTACCCTCACCGAGTTTCACAACGGCAGCACCAGCGCCAGCATTGTCGGCTTTGGCATTTTGCTGTTTACCTCCAGCGGTTTTTTTGGGGCGCTCAGCCGCTCCTTTGACAAAATCTGGCATACCAAGCCCAGTCACCACCGCTTCGACGGCATGGGGGAAGTGGCGTTTATCTTTTTGTGGCGGCGGTTTTTGGCGTTTTTGCTGGTGATTGGGGCCACCAGCCTGATCTTTGTGTCGCTGCTTTCCAACATTGCTATCGACGCTATCACCAAGATTCTAGAAGGGGTGAACGAGTGGGTGACGGTGCTAGCGATCGATCAGGTGCAGCTGCTGTCGTGGCTGCGGTTGGGCATCTCGTTCGTGACGCTGACGCTAGTGGTGATGGTGCTCTACAAAACTCTGCCCAGCACCCGGGTGGCCTGGCGAGACGTCTGGCTAGGGGCGCTGCTCACCGCCATTCTGTGGCTGATTTTGCAGCAGTTGATCAGCAACAGCGTCATTAGTCTGGGCAGCCAGTTTCGCTCCTACGGGGTGGTGGGCGGGGTGATGGTGCTGATGCTGTGGATCTACCTCACCAGCCAGATTTTCTTTTTGGGGGGCGAGTTTACCTACGTCTATGCCCACCAGTTTGGCAGCCGCAAAGGGCAGAAGAAGCTAATGGCCAAGGTAGGGGGCCAGTAAGTGGTTTAATTTATAGAGCAGTTTACGGAATGGGCCAATGGCTACAGCGCAGCGCGGAGTAACGATCTGGTTTACGGGGTTGAGCGGGTCGGGTAAATCGACCATCGCTCGCGCTCTGGAGGCCGAACTGCGCCAGCGAGGCTGCCAGCTGGAGGTGCTCGATGGCGATGTTGTGCGCACCAACCTTACCAAAGGCCTGGGCTTTAGCAAAGAAGACCGAGACGAAAACATTCGCCGCATTGGCTTTGTGTCGCACCTGCTGACCCGCAATGGCGTGGTGGTGCTGGTGTCGGCAATTTCGCCCTACCGCGAGGCGCGGGACACGGTGCGCGATCGCATCGGGGACTTTGTCGAGGTGTTTGTCGATGCCCCCCTCAGTGTCTGCGAAGACCGCGACGTTAAAGGCCTCTACAAAAAAGCCCGCGCTGGCGAAATCAAGCAGTTTACTGGCATTGACGACCCCTACGAAGCGCCCCTCAACCCAGAGGTGCACTGCCACACCGATCAGCAATCCGTTGAAGAAAGCGTGGCTCAGGTAATTGGCCAGCTCGAAGCCATGGGCTACCTAGCGGCGGCAGCAGTGGCTTAGCCTGCCTAGGCCAGTCACGCCAGCGGTAGCGTCGCCCCCAGTCTGCGTTTTAGCCCTCGGTTCAAATTGAGCAGCTCCTGTGATCCGTCGATTGCTCCACCGCTCTAGAAGTGATGCCCACTATTTTTGCAAAATAGCGGGCATCGGCAGTTGGCTATTGCAAAACCAAGCCTTCTAGGGAGATGTTACTTCCCTAAAAGGGGTTCGATTTACTCTACTTCAGAGACCTCTTCCAAGACATTTTTCCGGGTGACGGCCCAAAAGATACCGGCACTGCCTGGGGCTCTGAGCTTACAGGCCGGGCACTCGCAGGTTGCGCCGCCGGCAACAAGGTTGAGATATTTGATTTCAGCCTGGATGGAGAATTCACTAATCGGCAGCCCCAGCATCTTTTTGATGTGAGATTCTAGGGGTCGGCAGGCTCGTCTTGCGTAGCCTTGTCCTGCTCGTTCAGAGTAAACAACGTAATCCGAAAGCCAGGTATCATTCATGTGCAACTCTATCAGGCAACTTTACATCCTTCTTAAGGAATAGATTAAGATTACGCCTTAAGGTAGATTTAATCAAGAATGCCCTAAAACAAAGTGGTGCTCCCACTCTGTAAGACAGTTCAAGCTCCTACCGACTTTCCCTTGCTGCCTGCGCCCGTGAACAAGCTAGGCGCGTAGCGTTACCCCAGTACCTGGCTGTGCCGCAGTTTGTTGAGTAAGCGCGAAGGCGGTTCCCGGCGGGCGTAGCTGACCAAATAGTCATGCACGAGCTGGTAGCGATCGATAGGGATATCGGGCAGCAAAAACACCAGACCCGAGCCTACCAAGATATCCAACACCAGGTCGAGCTGGTCTGACTGATAGACGGCACCACGTAGGTTGATCTCTTCTTCAATATCTTCTCGGCTTCTTTGAGGGCGATAGGGGCGGCTGTCGCGATCGATATCGGTGAGCAGGTAGAGCACCAGGCGGGCCAGGTCGGCATTTTCAGCGCCGCAGTCGTCAACGACGGTGCCCAAGAAATTTTGCACCAGGGTTTCTTTGGGATGGTCGCCCAGATCGAGGTATTCGGCCAGAGTGTTGATAGCTTGGCGCTGGAGCTCAGCCCCCACCACCTGAAGCTCAATCGGACGCACCTCGCCGATGGGGATAGACAGGTCAGCCACCAGCTGGTCGATCAGGGCGGTTTCGAGGTAGAAGTGGGCGTCGTCGGTGAGGCGGCGAATCAAAAATTTGGCGTCGGTGGCCTTGAAATTGCCCAGATAATAGCGGTAGTCGCGGCTGAGAATGTCGTTGTTGAGAATGTCGAGGTCGAAGCCGCGCTCAATTTCGAGCAGGTGGTGGAGGTAGTCTTCTCGTAGGGACAGCACCACCTTGAGGTAGGGCGTGTTGAGGCAGTCGAGCAAGAAGGCGTAGAAATCGCGGCGCTGGGTCAGCTCTACAGCATCGACAAAAAATTCTTCAAACTGATCAAAAATCAGCACGATTTGCCGATAGCTCTGCTCGGTGAGGCGTTTGAGGCGATCGCTCAGGTCGATGGGGCCGATGGGGGCCGCCGGGGGAATGCCGTCAGCCTCACTGACCTGCTGTAGGGCGCGGGCCAAAGCCTGGTTAACCTCATCGGGCCAGTCGCGGTAGCCTCTAACCAGCACTGCCAAAGTCGATCGCCCCTCAGGAAACGACTTGCTCAGGGCAGGCATCAGCCCGGCATAAAGAATGGAGCTTTTGCCCACCCCCGACGGCCCGTGGATAATCACCAGCGGGTAGCGGGCCTGCTCAAGGCGATCGGTGAGGGCATCGACATCGGCCTGGCGACCCGAGGACTGAATCTCGGTGGCCAGGCCCGCACTACCCCGGGGAGGCTCCTGGGGCTGAATTTCGCCCGCCCCAATGAAGGCGCGCAGCTTAAAGCGGGTGTCGACCTGGCGCTGCTTAAGCTTGACTCCAAAGGCGGCGCGGTATTTTTTTTGCTGGTAGTACTGCTGTTGCAGAGTTTGCAGAATGCTGCGGTAGAGGGGCAGATCGGTTTTGGGGTCGGTATAGGTGTAGGCCGCTTCGAGCAGGGTAGTCGCCGCCTCGGGTTGCACCTGGGCAATGTACACTCGCCCCAACAGGTAAAGGTACCAGCCCCGCTGATACTGGTTGGCCATCGTTAAGGTAGAGCGGGATGGCTCGGCATCCGGTTCGCCAGGGGAACCGACGGTGACGGCCCCTGCGATCGCCAGAATATTCAACGCCTGCTCAGCGCTGGTTTTGGCGGTGGCGGCATCGCCCTGGGCCAGAGCAACCTCCGCCAGGTAGCCATGGTTGCGGGCCAGGCGAATGGGGTCTTGGCGGTGTAGGGTCAGCCCCTCCTGGGCGGTGCGGGCCAGGGCGGGCCAGGCCCCCAGTTTTTGCTGCACCTCCGCTAGGGCGTGGATGAATTTGCCCACCAGGTCGGGCTCCCCCAGGTCGCGAAAAATGCGCAGGCAAGCAGTGAAGTAGCCCTCGGCCTTGTGCAGCATGCGATCGTAAACTACCCGCTGCAGAATGGCCTGACTGCGGCAGGTCGCCCCCAGATAGAAGAGGAGGACGGCTTGTTTTTGGCGGTGGGTGGGTGGCGGAGGAGTGAGAGGGGTGGGGGTAGGGGGGTGGGCACGGGTAGATTTTTGCCAGTAGTTTAGGCTTTGCTCGAAGTGGTAGCGGGCCACGTCGAGATCGCTGCGGCTAAAGGCGTCGCGGCCCTTGAGAAAGTCGAGGCTGGCCTTGAGTTCACTGCCGAGGGTGGCGTGGGTTTGGGCAATGTCGGCCAGGGCAAACTCTAGCTCGGTGCGCAGGGCCGACCCCGGTTGAAAGTCAACGGCTTCGGTGGGGTGGGGGCTACTATCTCCCAAGGAGAGCATGGTGGCGAACAAGTCGTTGGCGCTGGCGTGGAGGGAGTCGATTAGCTCGCCGGGGGGGTACTCAAAGGGGATCGGGGCGGCGGCAAAGCTCTTAAAGTCGGGAGCATGGCGGTTGAGAATGGCCAGGGTATGATCGCTCACCCATAGCACCACCGGAAACGGCAGCGCCTGAGGAAAGGCGTTGCGCCCTAAATTGGCGGCTTTAAACACCGCTACGGCGTTTTGCAACTGCTCTAGGCCGGTCACCATCAGCGCCGCAGGGGGCAGGGAGTTGGGGGGTGGGATTAATGCTTGGAGTAGGGTGGTGACGTGGCTGGGCAGCGATCGCTCCACCAGGGGCGTATAGGCCTGCAAGTGATCGACCATTAGCTGCTGCAAGCGCGAGTAGTTGCACCGGGCCAGCACCAGCGAAAAGCGGTTGGGCCTCAGGGTAATTGCCCGCTTTAGCTCAGCTAGGGCGGCCCGGTTGTGGGCCACAATATCGCTGGTCCCCAGACGCTGGCCGCTCATGGGCGACTCTGCTGAGCCAGCCAGCTGCGGTAGCGATCGGTCTCGGCCAGCAGGGGGTTAAGGCCAAACCAGCGGCCCTGGGCATCGCGATATTCGTACAAAAACAGGCTGCGCACCAAAATGTTGTAGTCTTCGTCGCCCTGCACATCCTGACGGGAGACGGCCTGGAGCAGCAGATCCCACTCGTGATCGCTGACTAGACCCATCAGGCTGTCGCGCTCGTTGCGAATCACGGCCTCCAGGGTGTCGCGCAAAAAGGGCGGGTCTTGCTTGCGCAAGCAGCCATCCAGCAGACGAATCAGGTTGCGCATGTGGCCACCGCTCACCTGACAGAGGCGATCGAGGGTGGCGATCTCGTCGAAGATTTCTCCTACCGCGTCGATGCGCTGGTTCACGTTGAAATCGGGAAAGGCGCGAATCAGCACCATCTGCCGCAGCAGCGCCATGCCCGCCTCGTCAGTGTTGCCTTTGCGGTCTTGCATTGGCACCATGGGCAGCACCATGGGGTTGGTGCCAAAGCGATTCGACAGCCGCACCAGGTCATTTGAAAACATCAGCTCTAGGGGAATGGTATAGACCATGTGGCAGTCGAGCTGCCTGAGCTGCTCGCCCCGATCCACAAAAATGTATTCCGACTGGAGCCGCCCCTGGGAGCGAGGAGCGCTGTCGATGCGATCGAGGTTATCCATAATCACCACCAGGCGATTTTTGCCCTGCCCTTGCAGGCGATCGTTGGCGGGGGTCAGCAGCTCGTCGTTGATGGCGGTAATGATGCTGCGAGTGCGCGGCTCTAGGTATTGCCTGAGCTGGCTGCGCATGTCGGGGCTCTGCTTGGCCGAGGCTGTGATGCTGGCAATGCCCGCCGAAAAGCTCACATCGGAGATTTCCATCGGGGTGCGGAGGGTGTCGGCCAGGTTCTGAAACAGGCCCTGCAGGTAGGTGGGCCGGGTAGCAATGCCACTCTTGTCGAGGTGCTCACTGATATTGTGGGCAATGCTGAGCAGAATGTCGGAGATTTCAACATCGGCCATCTCTAAGTCGCGGTCTGACTCAAAGTAGACCACCTCGCAGCTCCGTCGCATCAGAGCATCCTGAAGACGAAACAGTTCCGTCGATTTGCCGCAGCCGATATGGCCGGTAAATAGTTGGGTGGTGGGTCGGTTGCGGGCTAGGCGGGCAATTTTGCGCTCTAGCTCTTGAACAATGTCGCCGCCGCGCACGGTGGAGAAATCAATGTAGTAGCGCTTGCCCCGTAGCGGTTGAGTGGGGTCGCAGGCATCGTAAAATTGCTGTAGATCCAGCATGGGCAACGGCTGTAGGACTGCCCTCAGGGTAGCGCAAGGGCCAGAGCGAAGGTAAAGCTTTAGCGATCGCTAGTCTAGCGCTGAGTGAATTTAGGGATAGATTTGGGGATAGTTAGCGGGCTCGACCAGGTTCTCCTCGGGCGAGTCGCTGCACTCTTGGTAGCGGAAGGTTTCTAGCTCTAGCTCACCCCCCGACCAGCGGTAGTCGGCTAGCGAGCCACAGTCGCCGATGCCTCGCGCCTTGCTAAATACCGTCAGCAGCGCTTGCTCGGGGTCAAAGGTGGCCAGGCCACCCACAGTGCCCTCGCTGGCGCGCACAAACTGCCCGGTCTCATCGGGATAAAACACATCTAGCGACAGCGGCTGCCACGAGCCATCGGGCTGGTAAGCCACGTAGGCGTAGACCGACTGGTAGGCGGCGTTGGCACAGACCAGCTCCACCAGGGCGCGATCGCCTACTCGATAGACCCGAGATTCTGCCTGGGCGGCCTCAGGCTGGTAAAACCCATTGCAGAGGTCGAGGCTTTCGACCTGGTCGTAAACGGTTTGCAGAATTACTTCGTTCGTAGGCAAAGTGTCCGCGCTCTCAGGGTCAGTACCCGGCTCCGTTGGGGGCGAGGACGACGTCTCGGGGATGGGAGCTGGCGGTGTGTTGCACCCGGCGATCGCAATCATCACCAAAATCGCCATTACGCCCTGGGCTTTAAGCTGTCTCACTCGATGCTCCTCAGCGCGATCGTCGGTCGGGTTGCCATCCTCCTATTTTGCTGCAGCCAGTCAAATCTGGGTGAGAACAGCTCAAAATGTCAGATTTCAAGCCTACCGGGCATCTTTTCCTGTTTCGCTCTTCTATTCTTGTTTCTCTGATATGCCATCCCTGCCCTGGCGATCGTTAACTTCAGTCCTGGACGTACCCCACAGCCCCATCTCGCTCTTTCCTTGGCGGTAAGAAAAAGTTATAAAGTACAGTCTGCGGGTGGATTAACGCTATCGGGCAAAGCCGATAAAATCTAGCAAAACTACTAGCCCCCAAGTCGAAGTCTATGCTGTCAACGTGGATACCCGCTTCCCTTTCCCGATCGCGGCTGAAAGTGGGCTATCTCGTTGGCATCCTAGGGCAGCTTCCAGAGCGTATTCAAAAGCTGTTTGCCGTCGTTTTAAGAGTAAGCTCACGCACTTTAGAATGGCGGGGGCATCACTCCTCATAATGGCAAACCTTGATGGCTCTATGGGGCCAACCCACAACCAGCGCACCGTTCTCGTTCTCGATCGGGTTGACGGCAGAGCCGACACCTATCGGCAGCTTTTGCCGCACCATGGCGAATGGTCGTATCAGGTTATAGCTGAGTTGTATGATGGCCCAATTCTCGACCTGTGCCAATCTCAGCAGGTTGATGGCATTCTCTTAGAGTCTCACCACTCCGACAGCCGCAGTTTTGAGCTAGTGCAACACCTCAAAGCCCAGCTGCGCCATCAATGCCCACCGATCATCATGATTGGCGAGAATGAGGCCCGTGGGGCTGCGCGAGCGATCAAACTGGGGGCGATCGACTATCTGTGCCGGGACGATTTCACCGCCGCTCAACTCCAGCAGGCTCTCGATGCCGCGATGCCCAGCGCCCACCCAGCCGCCTACCCCCGACCGCAGGATCGAGAACGGTTTCTCGCTGTGGGGTCAGACTTGCAGGCGATCGCAGGCTACGACGGCTATTTTCGCTGGGTAAGCCCCACCTTTGAACAGGTGCTGGGTTGGACGACAGCCGAAATGACCACCCGCCCCTGGATTGACTTTATCCATCCAGACGATGTCGCCCCCTCGCTCGCCACAGCAGAAACCCTGCTCTCCGGCGGCGAAATTATGGCCTTTGAAAACCGCTATCGCCATCGCGACGGCACCTATCGCTGGCTGCGCTGGCGCTGCCAGCTGGATGTTGAGCAGCAGGTCAGCTACGGCACAGCCGTTGACATCAGCGCGCTCAAACAGTCTGAAGCAGCTCTCGACAACAGCTATGACGATCTGGTTGAGCAATCGCACGTTTTCGACGCCATGCTGTCGGCTATCAGCGATTTTGTCTACCTCTTCGATCGCCAGGGTCGCTTTGTGTTTGTCAACCAGCCCCTGCTCGACCTGTGGGGATTGCCGTTAGAAGACGTTGTGGGGAAAAACTTCTTTGACCTCAACTACCCCGATGCGCTAGCGGCCAAGCATCAGCAAGAGATTGAGCAGGTGTTTACCACCGCCCAACCCCTCAGAGATGAATCCTCATACACCAGCTCAACCGGCATCAGCGGCGTCTACGAATATATCTTTACCCCGCTGTTTGACCCTGAGGGCTCGGTGCAGGCGGTGGTGGGCTCGACCCGCGACATTACCGAACGTCAGCGCACCGCCGCCTCACTGCAAGAGAGCGAAGAACGGTTTCGCCTGATGGCCAATACGGTGCCAGAAGTGATCTGGATTACCGACGCGGCTGGCCGAGTCGAGTTCGTCAACCAGCAGTGGAAGAAATATACGGGGGCCGATAGCGAGCCGACCACAGCGGTAGAGGCTCTGATCAGCTGCGTCCATCCAGACGACATCACCATGACGCTGAACACGTTCAGACAAGCCATGGAGAGCGGGAGTTTATTTAAGGCTGAGCACCGCATTCGCTCAGAGGCTGGCTTCTACCACTGGTTCTTGATTCAGGCCGAACCCTATCGAGATCCGCAGACTGGCCAGATCGTGCGCTGGTTTGGCACCCTGGTCGACATCCACGATCGCAAGTTAGCTGAAGCCGCCCTCAGCGCCTCGGAGGCCAAATATCGATCGCTGTTCAACTCCATGGACGAAGGCTTTTGCATTTTGCAGTTGATCTTTGACGAGCAAGATCGGCCCATCGACTACCGCTATATCGAGACCAACCCCGTCTTTGAGCGGCAGTCGGGACTAGTCAATGCCCTTGGCAAGACCATTCGCGAGCTGGTGCCCAACATTGAACCCTTCTGGTTTGACATCTACGGCCGAGTTGCCCTCACGGGCGACCCAATGCGATTTGAAGAACAGGCCCAGTCGATGGGCCGATGGTTTGACGTCAACACCTTTCGCGTCGGTGCCCCCCACGAGCGCAAAGTGGCCGTGCTCTTCCAAGACATCACTGGCGCCAAAGAAGCCGAGGCCCGATTGCACCAAGCGGCCAAACTCGACGCGTTTCGAGTCACCCTAGCCGATGCGCTGCGGGTGCTGACCGACCCCATTGAGGTGCAAGCCACCGCCTGCCGCCTGATTGGCAAAGAGCTAAACGCCAGCCGAGTCTATTACTACGAATACAACGAAGCCACCCTGATGGGTACCGTTCACGATGACTATCGGCAAGACGGTGGGCCCAGCATGGTAGGGGTTTACCGTTTTGATGATTTCTCAACTGTGCATACGCTGCTGCGAACGGGGCATCCGCTGCTGCTGGCCGACGTTGCCAACACTACGATGCTCACCCCAGCCGAACAGGCCCGGTTTGAAGTGTTGGGCATAGACGCCCTAGTCTGCATTCCCCTGGTCAAAAACTACCAGCTGGTCGCGGTGTTCAGCGTCGCTCAGTCGACCCCCCGCAACTGGACAGCCCTTGAAATTTCGCTAATTCACGAAACCGCCGAACGCACCTGGGCCGCCGTCGAGCGCGCCCAGGCCGAAGCGCGGTTGAGCCAAAGCGAAGCCCAGTTTCGCCTGCTCGTCACCGCTAGCTCAGATACGCTATATAAAATGAGCGCTGACTGGAGCGAGATGTACAGCCTTTATGGCCAGGGGTTTCTATCCAGCACCGATCACCCCAATCGCTTGTGGCTAGACGCCTACATTCCCCAGGACGAGCAGCCCCCAGTTCTAGAGGCCATTCAGCAGGCCATTTGCGACAAGCGCCCCTTTGAGCTAGAGCACCAGGTTTGGCGGGCAGACGGCACCGTGGGCTGGACCGTGTCGCGGGCCGTGCCGCTACTCAACGAGCAGAATGAAATCGTGGAATGGTTTGGCGCGGCCAGCGATGTCACCGAGCGCAAACAGCTGCTAGAGCGAGAGCAGACGGCGCGGGAAAATGCGGAACGGGCCAACCGCACCAAAGACGAGTTTTTGGCGATTCTCTCCCATGAGCTCAGGTCGCCCCTCAACCCCATTTTGGGCTGGGCTAAACTGCTGCAAACCAATCAGCTCGACGCCGACAAGACCCAACGCGCCCTGGCTACCATCGAGCGCAACGCCAAGCTGCAAACCCAGCTGATCGACGACTTGCTCGACGTGGCTAAAATTCTGCGCGGCAAGCTCGAAATTAGCGACATTGCAATTGATCTGGCCACGGTGATTGAGGCCTCTATCGATGTGGTGAGAACCGCTGTGCAGGCCAAAGCGATCGCGCTGCACATCTCCCTAGCTGACAACTGCCTAGTCAGAGGCGATAGCGCTCGCCTACAGCAGGTGATCTGGAATCTGTTGTCTAACGCGGTCAAGTTTACACCCCAAGGTGGGCAGATCGAGCTGAGCCTTACATCGGTGGACGATTGCGCCCAGGTGACTATTACTGACACCGGCAAAGGCATTAGCCGCGAGTTTTTGCCGCAGCTCTTCGACTCGTTTCGCCAGGAAGATGTGTCAATTACTCGTCAGTACGGCGGGCTGGGGCTGGGGCTGTCGATTGTTAAATACTTAGTCGAAGCTCACGGCGGCAGTATTGTCGCCGACAGCCCCGGCGAAGGGCAGGGGTCAACCTTTACCCTGCGGCTGCCGCTGATGCCCGATGCCGCCGTTCCGCCCCTGAAGGAGGCCCGTCTGCCTACGGTTATCGACCTGACGGGGGTCAAAGTGCTGGCCGTTGATGACAGCCAAGACAGCCTCGACTTAATCGCTATGGTGCTGAGCCAGTATGGGGCCGAGGTGCGAGCCGTCGCTTCGGCCCATGAGGTGTTGCCCCATTTGACCAATTTTGAGCCTGATGTGCTGGTGTGTGACATTGCTATGCCCGACATGGATGGTTACACCCTGCTGCAACAGATTCGCCACTTATCGCCTGAATATGGCAGCCAGGTACCGGCGATCGCTGTGACCGCCTTTGCCCGCGAGGAAGATCGCCACCGCGCTCTGGCCAATGGCTTTCAGCAACACATGAGTAAACCCATCGAGCCCGAAAAGCTGCTGCTGGCGGTGATAGAACTGACCATGGCTGGCCGCACCGCTGACTGTGGGCCTTTGAAGTGAGGCGATCGCCCATCGACAGCAGAGATAGACGGAGAGTTTTGCTGAGGCGATCGCCCTCAGCTAGGCTAAATGCAGGCTGCTTTTGCTAGATCACCCGCTATGGATATTGGGTTGGCCTTTGGGCTGTCGTTTATGGCGCTGCTGGTAGGTGCGGTGCAAGGCATATTTATCGCCTATCCGCTGCTGCTGGCCATGGCCTTATTTGTGGGAGTGTTGCGCCGGCGAGGCTTTGCGCTGCGGGCGCTGGCAACCATGGGGTGGAGGGGCAGCCAAAAGGCCCTGCCCGTAATTGGGGTGCTGCTAATTATTGGGGCCGTCACCGCTAGCTGGATGGCGGCGGGCACCGTGCCGACGCTGGTGTACTACGGCCTTCAGGTGGTGACGCCCCACAGCTTTGTGCTGGTGGCCTTTGGTTTGTCCAGCGCCGTGTCGCTGCTGCTGGGTACCTCCTTTGGCACTGTGGGCACCGTTGGGGTGGCGCTGATGATTATGGTGGCCGAGGGTGACAGCGGGTTTGCTCGCCACCTGGTTGCCGGGGCAATTATTGCGGGAGCCTATGTGGGCGATCGCGCCTCACCCATGTCCTCTAGCGCGCTGCTAATTGCCGCCATCACCCGCACCGATTTATACGACAACATTCGCCGCATGTGGCGCACCTCGCTGCTGCCTTTGGGACTGGCGATCGCAATCTACGCTGGCTTTGCCGGGTTCGCTCCAGTGCCGCTGGTCGAGTCGAGCCTGGTGGCCGACTTGGCGGCTGAGTTTCGCCTAGGTCCAGTGGCACTGCTGCCAGCGGCAGTAATGGTCGTGCTGTCGCTGCGGCGGGTGCCGGTGCAGCGGGCCATGGCGGCCAGCACCGCCACGGCGATCGCCCTAGCGACGGCTTATCAGCACTACAGCATCTGGCAGGTGCTGCAATATCTGCTCACCGGGTTTCACTTGGAGGCTGACTCGCCGCTCAACGCCATTGTGCTGGGCGGCGGCGTAGCGGCGATGCTGCAGGTGTCGCTGCTGGTGGTGATCTCCACAGCCTTTGTGGGCATTTTTGCCGAAACGCGGCTGCTGCACCGGCTGGAGCGATCGCTAGAAAACGTTAAAACACCGAGCGATCGCCTTTTTGCCACTACCCTGGTGGGCACCCTCTCGGCCGCTTTTGGCTGTACCCAGACCATCGCCATTTTGCTGACCCAGCAGCTGCTCGGCCCCACCTACCAGCGTACTCACGCCTCGCCCCCAGCGCTGGCCCTCGACTTAGAAAATACCGTCGTGGTCATCTCCCCACTGATTCCCTGGAACATTGCCGGGCTGGTGCCCGCCACCATTCTCGGGGTGAATGCGGGCTTTATCCCTTTTGCCTGCTATCTCTACCTGCTACCGCTGGTAAGTCTGGTCTGGCTGAGGGGGCGATCGTCACCGAGTAAGATCCTAGACTTGCCCCTAAGCAAACAACCCGTTGCTGAGCTTGATCGCTTCAAGGGGGATCTTTAGCCTGCTACCCCTTACCCTTGCCTATCAAAAGCTGTCTTGCACCCATTAGGTCAGTATCCGCATGAGTTTGCTCGAGCTGGAAGCAACTCGGTTATAGGAGTGAAGAGTCTGCACAGTAGTTTCAATACTTTAGAAAAGCTGAAAATCCATAGCCTTGGTGAAAGCTATGGGTTCAAAATTGACTGGGTCTGAGGACTAACGCCGGAGTGGCTGACCACTCCGACACAGCAACCTACTGCTTTCAGCTACACGACAGGGTTCCAGCTAACGTCCGTAGTGGGCAGTGTAGTAACGGTCTCTATTAGATTTGTGCCATCCATCAACCACAGAGCATTTTCCCCAGTTCCTGGGTTGTGCCACAGCAGGTCTAAGTTGCCATCCTGGTTAAAGTCAGCGGCTCCCTTAGCCTTCCAACTGGCATCAGCGGTGGTGGTTAGGTAACCTTCAACGAAGGTAGTGCCATCCATTTCCCAGAATGCGTTGGCACCGGTAATGCGGTTTTCCCAAAAAATGTCTGTCTTGCCATCGTTGGTAAAGTCGCCTACAGCCCCTACTTCCCAATCGAGACCTGCGTTGAGAGTAATAAACTCTCCAGAGACAAAGTCAGTGCCATCCATAAGCCAAACGGCAAGCTCACCGGTGTTGGAGTTGCGCCAGAGGATATCGTCTTTGCCATTGCTGTTGAAGTCGCTAGATTCAACCACCTTCCAGCCAGCGGCAGCATCATTAGGGAGAAGAGCGCCAGACGTAAGGTTGACCCCATCCATGAGCCAAACAGCAGCTTGATTAGTGGCTTTGTTTTGCCAGACTAGGTCAGGTTTGCCGTCGCCATTGAGGTCACCCAAAGCTTTGATGTCCCAGTTGACGTCTGTTACAGCCGGTGATAGAAAATCACCTCCAGCAAAGTTGACGTTGTCCATCAGCCAAAATACTGCTGATTGCCCAACGTTCTGATGCCGCCAGAAGATGTCGACAGAACCATCACCGTTAAAGTCAGAGGTAGCATTAAACTGCTCGACGCGAGCATCGTTGGTGGGTGTGAGCACACTCGTCAACAACTCTGAAGTGCCCTGTCCATCCACATAGCTCACCGCCACTTGCAACAGTTGGTTTACCTGGGCATTGCGGGGGCTAAAGGTGACGCCAGTTGCGCCGTCAATGTTGTTCCAGGTGATGCCATCGGTAGATTGCTTCCACTGATAGCTCAGAGTGCCTAAGCCATCAGCATCAGCCAGGGTAGAGGTATTTGCGGTTAGAATTTGACCCTGGGCAATGATGCCGTCGATGGTGACCCCGCCCGTGGGTGCGTCGTTAACATTGGTGACTTTTGTTGCCGTGGCATTGCTAAAGACCGATTCAGCGGTACCGCCGCCGTCGGTGTAGCTGACCTGCGATCGCACAAACTGGCCAACCTGCGCTTGGGTAGGGGTCAAGGTACTGGTGTCCGCAGGCCTAGCAATGGTTGTCCAGGTGATGCCATCGGTAGATTGCTGCCACTGGTAAGTCAAGGTACCTAGGCCATCGGCATCAGCCAGGGTAGAGGTATTTGCGGTCAGGACTTGGCCTTGGGCGATGGTGCCGTCGATGGTGACGCCGCCCGTGGGTGAGTCATTAACATTAGTCACTGCCGAGGTCGGTGCACTGGTAACAGCTTCTGGTGTTCCAAAGACATCTGTATAAGAGGCTTGCACCGTCAAGACTTTGCTCACGTCGGCTTGGGTAAGTTGGTAGGTCGGACCCGCCACCCCCGTATTAAAGCCATTAGCAAACCAAGTGTATGTGATGGAACCTAGGCCATCAGGGTCGCTCAGGTTGTTGGAAGCGGTGAGGGTAAAACCTTGCTCAGCCGTACCGCTAATGGTAACGGTGCCCGTGGGTGGAAAGTTGTGAATATGAGCAACATCGACATTGCTAGTGTAGTTATTAGAGATGGAACCATCAGACAGGACAATTGAGATAGAGCGATTGCCATCCGTAGGTTCACCCGCAGTGCCATTGGTGTAGGTAATGTTGTGAATTAACGCTTCAATCGCCTCTGGAGTAGCCGCCGCCGTTGTGAAATTAATTAGTAGAGCTTTGCCGTTACCATTTTCAGTTGCATCAATTGTTCCGATCAACTGACCTTCATAGAGGACATTGGAGCCAGAGACGCTGATCTGACCATTGCCAGTGCCCTGATTGTTAACCTGAACCAGTTCTCCAACATCAACAAAGGCAGGATTGATCCGCAGGAAGCCACCATTTAGATCACTACCGCCAGCGTAGCTAACTGTAGCATTGCCACCCGCATCAATTGCAACGGGATCTCTACCCCAAGTGACGATATCGCCGCCAATCCCTGCAATTGCAGGAGCACTAAGATCAGCGACTACGAAGTTGTAAGTTTTATAAGAATCTGCGAACCCAGCTTGGGAAACACGGAACGTGACTGGGTAAACGCCTGCCCCGACAGTGCCAGCGTTATATGAAAAGGCTGGGGACGTGCCCGTCAATGCTCCATTCGAATTGCTTAAGGCCTGAGCAGTGACCCCACCATCAAAACTGAAGTTAATGATCTCTTTCGCGCCAAGGTTGACCGTTGTTTGAGATTCAGTAACATCACCATTAACGTCAACAAGTGCAGCCCGAAGGTTGGCCAAGTTCAAGACAAAATCTACATGAGATTTGGACTTGACATTGCCGCTACTATCTAAATCTTCAACCACCAGGCCAGCGCTATAGAGCCCTTGAGCCAAGCTGCCAGATCCTGTCCAGGTAAGTAACCCAGTCGATGAATCGATACTAAAGCCAGACGGATTGACCCCTCCCCCCAACTCTGTAGAGTTGGCTAATCGATACCTAACATCGTCGCCATCAGGATCGACTACTGAAAGTGCATAAGTCCAGTTGGGCAGAAGACTACCACTGGCATCTAATTTAGGCACATCCGCAATGATCGGAAAATCAATTTGTGGAGCACGGTTCCCATCTGCCAAGAAAAATGTTGACTGGATATTCCAGCTTCCATTAGAATTATTGAGCAAATTGCTAATACGAACACCGCCCGAATAGTTGCCGGTGTAGGCCGTATTTGGATCGAAGTTGTTAGCTTGAATGAGCGTTGTTTGGAATGAGTATGTACCGGTGTTTGTCGTCGCAATATTTACGATGCTGTTAGATACCAGAGTCTGAGTGATCCCGGTTAAATTCCCTAGAGAAGAAATCGGGTTAACAGAGTTTTGAGCCCAGGCTGTTTTGACTGTGATGAGAGCATCATCATTAATGCCGTCACCATCAGTATCATTAGGAATCCAAGCAATTTGCCCACCTCGAAAGTGGGCTAGTTCTCCAGCCCAAGTGGTTAAGACAGTAGTGCTAAAGGGCGGTAGCGCAGTGATGTTAGTAGGGCTAACTTCGAGAGACCAATAGCCTTGGCCAACCACCTGACGGGAAGCGGCGAGATTGGCGCCGGTTAGATCTTGGAGTTTACGAACAAACTCTTCTCCTGCATCTCCAGCAGCGACGTTGCAGCCGTAAAGCAGCAGGGTAGGGTTTGAAATTTGGGGAGAGAACCACGACTGTAGCGCTTGAGCGTGGTTCTCTAGATTAGTCAGATTGAGTTCAGTGTTGCCCAGGTATAAAATACCAGGAGCACCGTGGGAGACAATATGCACAGTGCTGACAGGGTAAGCCTCAAGGTAGTTGGTGATTTGGGCAATACCATCCACATCGGCAGCCAACACCTTGACAGCAACCCCAGGCAATGCGCCATTTACAAGGTGCTGAACGTCGCTAACATTGGCGTCAATAAAAACAACGGACTGGGCATTCTGAAACATTAGTGTACTCCTAGTGGAATGAGCGAGACCTGAGTTTCGCTGGTGTTTAAAAAACGATCAACGTGCTGAGAAATTAACAACCGATGAAGCTGAAAGACAAAACTGAAGTCTCAAAAAATGATAGACAAGCAGAGCTTTGCGAAAAAACAATATGTTTTCCCAAAGAGCATCAAACGGCTATAGATGAATCAGTTGGTAGGCTTTGCCTTGATTGCAATACATCAAGTCCGCTAGTAAATTGAGGGGATGAAGCCGCTCTACTGTAGACTTAGGTTCTTCAGAATACTACCAAAGCAACTTAAGGAACGATGAAGTTTTGTCTTTTGAGTAATCAAGCTTAAAGTCTGCAGATTAGGAAAGCTAAAGCATAAAGTATGCTAGCAAACTCAAATGAAAAAACGAACAAAGATGAGCGGGGATTAAGACATAATATAGATCGGTTCCGACAGGTACATCAGATAACAATAGGGAACATGGCGTTTAGAGATATTCGCCACCGAACTACATCCCTCTCAGTGAATATGCCCAGTTTCCTCTTTAAAGAAACAAGCACCCGCTAGATTCACAATCCGCAACTCAAGCACCGCCAGTAACTGCTCTTTGCACTCCTGTAGCATCTCCGGCCCTAGTGCTTCACCAACCTGGTGTTGATGGTGCAACAGGGATAAGAGGCTAGGAACACCCTCAAACCTCTAATGCCAACCAAGTAACACCGCTAACCTAATCGCTACAGAACGAACCGACCTCAACCCATTAGCGCGCCAAGGCACCCCGTCAGCTCGCAAACTGAAGCGAGCAAAAATCTTATTAATTGCTATGTAGGTGCTGCCTCAACTCGGCATTCATGAAGAAATCGACATCGCTAATATGGCCATCGACCTGACCCGCACAGCTAGAAATTCCTCTACGAAAATACATTAAGCTTTAGTAGAGAGAGAATTAAATATTCGCTAACTCGATTTTGTGATGTAAAGATGGATTGAGCGATCGCAAAAAGTAGATTTAGTTTTCTTCTGCCTTTTGCTGAGATAATTCTTTCTTCATTAGTACTGCTTCGACTTGGTAGCCCAGGTTACTGTAGAGTGCCTGGGCCGCCGGGTTATCGCTAAACACCTGGAGGCTAATTTGCCCGTGCCCCTGCTGCTGCGCCCACTGATGGGCCACCGCAAGTAAAGCCGTGGCGATGCCGCGCCGCCGATGATCGGGGGCGACGTAGAGCATCAGCACGTAGGGATGCAGAACGCCGCTGCGCTGATCGGTCGCTTGCCCTAGCCAGATCGCCCCCACAGATGACGCAGTTGCCCCCGCGGGAGAATCGATATCTACCCACCAGAGGGGTGTATCTCGACCGAGGTAGCGATCGACCGTGGCGGCAATGTGGCCCGTAGGCTGCTGGGGGTCAAGCTCGCCATAGGTGCGCTCCATAAACTTGACTACAGTGGCGCGATCGCGGGTGGAACCAGCGCGTAGTCTATAGCCCGGTAACGTAAACGGGACCGCTTTTCCCTCGAGACTCATTGTGTTTACCCCATTCTTGACATTGGCCTATCTATTGTGGGCGGTACAGTTACACACTCCATAGGGCGGTTGATAGATAGTGCGTGCTGTCGCTGCTCTAGGGCTTGGCGATAATTGCTCTCTAAGCTAATTTGCCTGGGTTGAATAATTGGCGATCGCGCCTTTTTTCCTGGCCAGAGAGAAACGAACTTGCTAGGCTGATGGGAGTTTGCGCGGCGTTGGTATTTCTATGGCACCTGAGTCTAAAACCCTGTTTGAGCAGTTCCTAGTGCCGATCCTTTCGCACTTAGTCGATCGCGATGCGCTGCTGCGGCTGCGCGATAGCATTGACTGGGAAGTTGGGGTGACTGAGTTTACCAATCCCCAGGTGGTGTATCCCAACTACTACAAAACCAGCAACTTCCACGGCATTAAAAACGGCTACTTGAATGTCGATGCTGCCCTCACCTACGATGCCATTACCCAATACGTGCTGCCCCCCGGCGAAAACTGGGTGCGTGAGAGCCTGGTCAAAGCCATTGGGGGCCAGCCTCGGCGGATTTTAGACCTGGGCTGCGGCACGGGTACGACCACGCTGATGTTGAAGCGCCACTTCCCCAACGCTGAGGTAGTTGGCCTCGACCTATCGCCCCAGATGCTGGTAATGGCCGATTACAAGGCCCACGCCGCCACAGTCGATGTGACCTTTCGCCACGGCAACGCCATGGCTACGGGGCTACCCGCTGCGTCGTTTGATGTGGTGTGCGCCGCACTGCTGTTCCACGAAACGCCCCCAGCGGTGGCTAAAACCATTCTCTCGGAGGCGTATCGGCTGTTGACGCCCGGCGGGCAAATGCTGGTGCTCGACGGCAACCAGCGCACCCTGCGGGCCAGCGACTGGCTCAGCACCATTTTTGAGGAACCCTTCATTCGCGATTATGGCCAGGGCAATGTGGATGCCTGGCTGGGTTATGCGGGGTTTGAGAAGGTGCGCACCGAGGATGTGTTTTGGCTCAACCAACTGAGCCGCGGCCGCAAGCCATTGCCCGTGGCGGAGCGAATAGGGCAGCCCGAGGGCGATCGCCAGTCCGCTGACCTGCCGTTGGCTCAGCCCGCCTAGCGCATTGAGCTATGACCTAGTAGGCCATGTCCCAGATCCTACACACCGATCATCTGATGCTGCGGCCCAGCACCGTGGCCGACCTCGATGCGGTGCATATGCTGTGGACTGACCCAGACATACGGCGGTTTCTTTTTGACGATCGCCCCATTTCGCGGCGGGAGGCCAGCGACTTTTTGGCGGTCAGCAATGAGAGCTTTGCCCAACAGGGCTACGGGCTGTGGCTGTTTTTTGAGCGACCGGGGGAGGCGATTGCCCCTTCAAGCCAATCCTCGACTATTGCCGGATTCTCTGGGCTAATCGCCGTGCCTGATCAGCCGCCCAGTCTGGTCTTTGGCACTCGACCTCAGCTTTGGGGTCGAGGCTACGCCAAGGAGGCAACCGCCGCAGTCTTGCGCTATGTCTTCGATGAGCTGGGTGTAGCTCAGGTGGTAGCCGATGTCGATGAGCCCAACACCGCATCAATTTATGTGCTGGAGAGCTTGGGAATGGTGCGCACAGGGCAAGTCACGGTGAATGACCGCCCATTGCTCTACTACGCTTTACAAGCTTCCGCATAAGCTCTAGAAGTTGGCCTGAGTAAGCTCTTAGCCGCCGCTGCACTAAATTACTTGGAAATACAGGCGCGAACCCTTACCCTCTGGCTAACGTTTAGTGATTTGTGACCTGGGTTTAGCGCACCCTGCTTACACTAAAGACGTTGGTTACGTGAGGACAGGGCCATGGTGCGACTTCAACCCTGGCAGTGGGCGGTGCTGGCGCTGCCCGTGGTGGCGATCGCTGGATTCATTCTGACCGCAGCAGGTGCACAAATTCACGCCTGGGGGCTGAACTGGATCTGGGGCGTAATCGTTCTCATGCTGGTGCTGTGGCGAGGGCTGCTAGCCCGCTGGACCAAGCCTGTCTTTAAGCAGATGGAAGCAGCTCTGGAGCAGGTTCAGCAAGAGCTAGATGAAGTGACCGAAGCAGAAGCCCCCGTCAGCATTCCTAACGTCGGCTCCGCCGCTGCGGCACTGGAAGACATTCTCGTTGCTGCCCAGCAGGACCCCCCCCTGTGGGAAGACTGGAACCCCTTTTGGGAGCGCTGCCGCGAGGTGGTGACGGCGGTGGCCCAGGCCCACCATCCCGGCGTGAAATATCCGTTGCTCAACATCTATCTACCCGATGCCTACGGCCTGCTGCGGGGTACTGTGGACGACGTCGATCGCTGGATTGATACCCTAACCCCAGTGCTGGGCCAGGTGACCGTGGGCCAGGCGGTGCAGGGCTACGAGGTCTACCGCCAGGTCGAACCCTCGGCTCGCAAGCTTTGGCAGGCGTGGAACTGGGCGCAGTGGTTGATTAACCCCGCTGCTGCCGCCGCCCGCACCCTCAGCGAACCCACCAACGCCCTGGCCAACCAGCAGCTTTTGGGCAATTTGAATGCGTTGCTGCGAGAGGCCACTCTACGCAACCTGTACCGCCAGTCGGTAGCGCTCTACAGCGGCGAACTGCCGACTCTGCCCAGCCCCAAAAAGCCGCTGCCCACGGCCCAAACTCAGACCCTGCGAGAGATTCTCGACCAGGCCGAGCCAGTGGATGCGGTGGCCGAAAAACCCGTCAGCATTCTGCTGGTGGGGCGCACTGGGGCAGGCAAGAGCAGTGTGATCAACACGCTGTTTGATAGCGATCGCGCCGAGGTTGATGTGCTGCCCAGCACCGACACCATTAGCACCTACCGCTGGCAGGGCGACGCCGGCGAAACCCTCACCCTGTGGGATTCTCCTGGCTACGAGCAGGTCGATCGCACCGACTACCGCGACCAGCTGCTCGACTGTGCCCGCGAGGCTGACCTGCTACTGCTAATCACCCCCGCCCTCGACCCGGCCCTGCAAATGGATGCCGATCTATTACAGGACATGCGCGAGGAGGTGCCCGATCTGCCCGCCATTACCGCCCTCACCCAGGTCGATCGACTGCGGCCCCTGAGGGAGTGGCAGCCCCCCTACGACTGGCAGTGGGGCGGTCGTCCCAAGGAAATCTCCATCCGTGAGGCCACCCGCTACCGGCAAGAGCAGCTGGGGGAACTGTGCGATCGCATTTTGCCCCTAGTCACCCGCAACGCCGAGCGCCCTGGGTGGAATGTTGATGCCCTGTCCACTGCATTAGTCGAGCTGATTGACCCCGCCAAAGAACTGCGGCTGGCGCGATTCTTGCGCGATCGTGAGACCAAAATCACAGCCGCTGCTCGCCTGATCAATCGCTACCGCTTGCAGATGAGCACGACTCAGGGGCTCACCGCCTTTCTCAAAAGCCCGGTGCTGAAATTTCTCGCCACTCTCACTACCGGCTCCCCGGCCCTGGCCTACCTGCTGGCCGAGCAGATTCCGGTCGAGCAGCTGCCCGTGGTGCTGGGCAAGCTTCAGCTCGCCTACGACCTATTCAAAGTAATTGGCCCCGACCAGGTGCAGCTCGATTTGCTCACCCTATGGCCGCTGCTACTCGACCACAACGACCAGCCCGATCGCGCCGCCTGGGCCTTTGGCCACGCCATGGTCGAATACTGGAGCCAGGGGCTGGCGATCGCCGACACCCGCCAGCGGGTTGAACACTACCTAGGGCAATACGATAGCCGGTAAAATTCCATTCATCCTTCTGCTGATGGGCTTGAAACGCGCCAGTTGTTTCTAGCATCGGTGAAGTTATTGGTTCTGCTCCCATCACCTTTTGAGAACAATGCTGATCTTATCTGCCACCAACGGTAAAAATCTGGATCTGGCTCAGGCCTTTGCCGCCGAAGCCGCTAGCAGCGGGGCAGCCGCCGAGGTCATTAGCCTACCTGAGTTGCAGCTGCCGCTTTACGACTCGCTGGCGGATAACGGTGCTGGCGACGGCCTGCTCAAGCTGGCAGAAGCGTTGAGACACCACAAAAGTTTAATCATCTGCGCGCCCGAGTACAACGGCTCCATTCCCCCGGTGCTGAGCAATGCGATCGCCTGGCTGTCGGTCAGCACTGACGACTTTCGCGCATTGTTCAACGGTCGACCTGTGGCCTTGGCTACCCACAGCGGCGGCAGTGGGCAAAAGGTCATGCTGGCCATTCGACAGCAGCTCTCGCACCTGGGCTGCACAGTGCTGGGCCGCGAGGTACAGAGCAACTCACAAAAGGCGGCTAATCCTGAGGCGATCGCCGCCCTCGTTAGCCAGCTCGTCGCCCTCGAATCCGCCTATGAAGGTGTCCCCGCCCAAGCCTAGGCGCATTTAGCAAGCGTGGCGGGCGGCAAAAGAACGAGGAATTATGCACAGACAGTGAGTGATAGGTTCTTCTACTTTTATTCTTTTGCTAACCCCTCACTTCCTATCCCACTGCTCTTTCATGCGCTGAATGCGCTCGAGCAGCGTCTCGTTTGACATACGAGAATTCAGCCGCTCCACCAGCAGCGGGAAAGCTAGGGGTGAGGGGCGCTGAGTGTCTTTCCACACCACCGATCGCCGATCGAGTCGACTGAGAGTTTTCGCCAATCGGTGAGTCTCAAGCTGGTCTTGCAGCACCTCCCGCTCGGCCTGCTTTAGCAGTAGATTGTCTGGCTCGTATTTAGTGAAGACCTCGTACAGCAACGATGTGCTCACTTGAAGCTGGCTCGACGTTTTGCGCGACCCCGGATAGCCTTTAAACACCAGCCCCGCCACCTGAGCCACGCCGCGAAACTTGCGCTGGGTTAGCTCTGAGATGTTGAGGCTGGCGCGAATGTCGTCCTCCAAATTTTCCAGACTAAAGAAGTCGCTAGAGAATAGATCTTGGTAGGGGTATCCCTGGGGGCCAAGGATCTCAAAGCCGTAGTCATTGATCGAAATGGTAAAGGTGGCCGTCTTTTGCTTGGCGAATCGATAGCCCCAGAGAAACCCTAGCCCTTCGTGGACGAAGCGGCCCTCAAAGGGGAACACGTAGAGGTGCTGTCCCTCGCGAGTTTTGCAGCTTTCTACTAATAATTCATCGGCGCTGGGCAATGTTGAGAGGCGCTGCTGAGCTTCGAGAATGGGGGTAATGGTGAGAATTTCGTCGTTGGCGATCGCTTGAGAATCCCTCGTGCTGCCCTCAAAAAGGGGAATGGCAGACGGAGTCTCTGCGGCGAGGGATTGAGAGGATCTAGTCTCGCTAGCGGAGGCTGCTACCGGCTTGAGAGTTGCGTTGGCGGAGGCGCTGAGGAGCACTCGCACCCGCTCTATCTCAAGGCGCAAATGGTGGCTGAGTGTATCCGAAATCGCCAGCTGTCCGCCGCTCCAGGTGGGTGTCACCGTAGATTTTTTGCGGGTGCCTTTAACGTAGAGCACCATATCCTTCATTTGAAAATACTCTAGCTGTCGCCCGGCAAAAAAGAACACATCCCCCTGCTTTAGCCGCGACACAAAAGATTCTTCTACGGTACCAATTTCTTTGCGGTTGGTGTAGACAATCTTGACCGGCGTGTTAGAGGTGATGGTGCCAATGCCCATGCGGTGAATGCGGGCCAGTTTCGCATCGTCAACTTTGAAAAGCCCATCTTCTCGCACCACTTTTTTGTAGCGGGGATAAGCTCCCAAGCACTGACCACCGTTTTCAATAAAATCCAAAATCCATTGATATTCTTCGTCGGTGAGGTCGGCGTAGGCAACAGTTTGGCGCAAATTCTCTAGGGTCTTTTGCGGCTCAAAGCCATCACCACAGGCTAGGGTAACCAGATGCTGCACCAGCACATCGTAGGGCTTGTACTGAGGGCGACGGGTTTCCATATCGCCCAGTTCTAACCCCCGGCGAAAGGCAGAGATTTCGAGCAGTTCCAACGCATTGGTGGGCAAGAAAAACACCTCCGAGGTGCCTTCGGGCACGTGGGCACTGCGTCCCGCCCGCTGTAGCAACCGCGCCAGATTTTTGGCGCTGCCAATCTGCACTACTCGCTCCACCGGCTGAAAATCGACGCCCAGATCCAGTGATGAGGTACACACCACCCACTTGATATCGCCAGATTTCACCCCGGCCTCGATCGCCTCCCGCTCTTTGACATCGATCGAGCCGTGGTGCAGAGCAATGCGATCGGCCTCCTCTGGCAGGGCAAAGTTTAGCGCCTGGTACCAGCGCTCGGCCTGGTTGCGAGTGTTGGTAAAAATCAGCGTCGATTTCTCAATATCCAGGGCCTCCACCAGGGTTTCAAACATGCGCAGGCCCAGGTGCCCCGCCCAGGGAAATGTATCCACTGACTCAGGGCGAATGCTCTTGATTACCGTGTTGCGCTTTAGATTCGAGCGAATGATCACCGGCTCTGTGCTCAGGCCCACAGCGGTTTGAGCTGCTTCCTCTAAATTTCCTAAGGTAGCCGAGATCGCCCAGGTTCGTAGGGTGGGTTGGAGCGATCGCAAACATCCCAAGCACAGCTCCGCCTGGGTGCCCCGCTTCGAACTCATCAGCTCGTGCCACTCATCCAGCACCACCGCCTGCAAATTTCTAAACCGCTTAGCCCCGTCTTTGTACGACAGCATCACCGCCAGCGACTCTGGCGTGGTGATGAGGATATTGGGCATGTTCTTCAGCTGCTTGGTCTTGCGCGCAGAGCTAGTATCCCCCGTGCGCGACTCGACGGTGATGCCCCAGCCCATTGCCTCGATCGGGGCTTTGATCGCCTGCTCAATATCTCGCGACAGGGCGCGTAGGGGGGTGATGTAGAGCAGCTGCAATCCTTCGGGTGGGGTGGCAATCATTTCGGCGATCGCCCCCATCACCGCCGCATAGGTTTTGCCCGACCCAGTAGGCACCTGCACCAGTCCGCTACGTCCCGCTAGGTAGGCTGCCCAGGTTTCAGCTTGAAAAGTGAGGGGCTTCCAGCCCCGAGTAGTAAAGTATTGTGCGATCGCGCCAAGGCGAGGGTCAACCGTCAAAGCAGGCTCCTAGCATCGGGGGCAGCCTACAGATTGTAAGTTGTCTGCTTGTCAGGTGCCAGCTACTGGCTCAAGACTGAGCCGCTCGCTGACGCAACCGGTAGCAGACCTGCTTTTGCCGCGATCGCTAGCTTCCAGAGCGAGTAGCCGTGATGATTTGATCATCTACAACATTGCGATCGCCTGTGCCGCTGCCTCCCTGGGTAATTTCATCAATGTTTTCTACTGGGGGTTCTACCGCTGCATCTTCAGAGCGGGTGGGTTCGCTGGTTGACTGCATCTCGTTCAATGTGTCATCAGCCAACGGTTGACGAGCCTTATTAGGATCAAGAGGTTTCATGACGCTATCCAGCCCAAAGTTTGCCCGACTATTGCTTTCAGAGTTGTTTTTGGAAGCCATTTTGTATGCCCTACAGACTTCCTCAATTGTTCTAACTTTGTCTTGGTTAATTATCGGCCTGAGGATTGATTAATTGACTACTGAGGCAGATACTTTTTCAGCAGCAGGCTAAGTTTGTCGAGCGTTGCGGCAGGGGCCTTATCGAGCGGGGTGATGATGGCATACTTCAGCGCCGAGTGGGCCTCAGACTCGAGCGGGTTGGCGGCAATGCGGTTCACCACTTCGCGAATCACCCGCTGGGCGTTGACGGCGTTTTTTTGCAGATTGCCGATTACCATCTCGACGGTGACGCTGTCGTGGTCAGGGTGCCAACAGTCGTAGTCGGTAACCAGGGCCAGGGTGGCGTAGGCGATCTCGGCCTCGCGGGCCAGCTTGGCCTCGGGCAGGTTGGTCATGCCGATGATGGTTGCCCCCCAACTGCGGTACAGCTCTGACTCGGCTTTCGTAGAAAAGGCCGGCCCTTCCATACAGACGTAGGTGCCGCCTCGGTGCAGATCAACATCGGGTAGCTCTAGGCTTTCGACCGCGTCGGCGAGCACCTTTGCCAGGGCATTGCAAACTGGGTTGCCAAAGGTGATGTGGCCCACTAGCCCCTCGCCAAAGAAGGTGTTGACTCGGTTGCGGGTGCGATCGATAAACTGGTCGGGCACTACCATATCTAGTGGCTTGGCGGCTTCTTTGAGCGAACCGACGGCGGAGGCAGAAATCAAATATTCCACCCCAAGGGATTTCATCGCGTAGATGTTGGCGCGAAAGGGTAACTCGGTGGGCATCAAGGTGTGGCCACGCCCGTGGCGAGCCAAAAACGCCACGCGGGTGCCATCCAGCGTGCCCAAGATAATGGCGTCGGAGGGGCTGCCAAAGGGAGTGTCAACGCGAACTTCTTCGATGTCGGTGAGGGCTTCCATCTGGTAGAGGCCGCTGCCGCCGATGATGCCAATCTGTGCCTGTGCCGCCATGGTTGTTAATGTCTAGTGCTGGACTGCATTATCATACCTGGCTGCTGCAAGAGCCAGAGGCCAGTGCTGGTCATGCCTGAGTCATCTGGGCGCACCAGCAGAAAGTGGAGGCCCTGGCTCTCGCGTTTGCGCTGCTCGAAGCGCTGGCCTGCGGTGGCCACATCGGGGTCGCTGAAGGTGGTGAAGACCCAGCGATCGCACAGTCCCGCCTCTAAAATCAATCCGTCTGGTTCCCCCCGCACATAGCTCAGCCAGGCGGGGTTGTTGGCCTGAATCCACTGGGCCAAGGCCATCGCCTGCCGCCCAGCATCCACTACCACCCCAGGAATGGGTGTGGTGCTGGCCAGGCCCAATCGGGAGGGCATCAAGCTCGATGGCAGGTGACGCAGGGGAATGGGTTCGTAGGGTAGGGTTTGCTCAAAGTCGTAGGCAGATAGCGCCGTGAAGCCCCAGGAATCGCCCCAAAGATTTTCCGGTAGCGGCACAGGGGGCGGCGACTCGATGTGCAGCGGGTTGTAGGGGATAGGGACGGCGTTGGGTTGGGTGGGATACCACTTGGCTCGCTGCTGGAGCCACTGATGCAGGGTAGGGGTATGGCGAGTCGGTTCGACCGCAATCCCCAGCGACTCACAGCTAACGGTTAGCAGCGATAGCGCCTGGGGACGAAACACCTGAATCTTTTCGGGGGTGGTGACGGCTTTTCCTAACGCGATGCCTATCTGATCGGTTACCCAGGCTTTATTCACCGCCGACTGGGGAGTCATGGCCCCATAGCTAAAGGCAAAATCATCGCTGCACAGCAGAATTTCCCAGAGGGGTTCACCGCTGGGGTTGGTTAGGGGTGGACGGTGGAGATCGGCTTGCCAGACAGTCATGGTGTGTATCTGGCCGCTACGGGCTCAGCGCAGGGGCATACATTCTAAGGGGGGGCGCTGGCAGCAGGCTTGAAGCAGCCAGTGACAGCTTTCTCAGCATAGGGGAGAAGGCTATCTTTACATTACCTAAATCAGTTGGCTGGAGGTTGGTGCATAGCTGAACTGGCAAGGATGCCGCGCTCACCTTGGAACTGGAAGCGATCAGGCTCAGTCTGAAGAAACCATTGGCCCGCGCCCCTCCCTGGGCAGATGTCTCGGGGTTGAAAAGTGGTGCTATATGATAGGCCGTGGCGAGAGTGGAGAATGCAGGGTGAACCAAGTTTTACGCGTTAACCGGGCTACGGTGCTGGTACTGAGGCCAGAGCCGCCGGGGCAGTTGGCTGCCAACGAGCAGGTGGCGATCGCCGCTGGCAGCGTCTATCCGCTGCAATCGTATGCCTACGCCGACATTAACGGCGGGTTTAACGGCCACATTAAAGTGGCCTTTCGCGACAGCGCCCCCGGTGGGTTTAATACCTGGTTTGTGCCCAGTCGCGATACCCAGGTAGAGTCTGATGGCGTTGTGGTCTACCCCCACGAAGACCAAGAGGGCATGCCCGTTCTGTGGATTAACACTGGCACCCTGCTCAAGCGTCGCCCCCTCGACTCGGGGCTGCTCAACCCCAACGAAACCGTAGCTGTGTCTCGGGGCCAATCCTATAACCTGCACTCCTACGCCTTTGCCGACAGCCAGGGCAACTTTAACAACCACATTAAAATTGCTATCCGCAACCCCGAAGACTTTGTCAATGGGCTGAGCACCTGGTTTGTGTATACTCCCCACGCCTTTATCACCCTCGATAATGATGTGGTGTTTCCGCGCCCAGACCCCAATGCCTTTGTGCTGCGGGTGACCCAAAACACCCTATTCAAACGTCGCCCGGTCGACAGTGGCCAACTGGCCTCAAACGAGCAGGTCGCGGCCTCTCCGGGCACAACGATCGTGCTCAGCAGTTACGCCTTTGCCAATGCTCAAGGGTCATTTAATGGCCATATTCGCTTTGCCATCAAATATGTCAAAGACGATATCAACGGGCTCAATACTTGGTATGTGTTCCAGGCCCATGCGCGGGTCGAGCGGGCCGGAGTGGTCGTATATCCGACTCCGACTGCACCGCCATCGCCACCGCCTCAGTACGTGGGCCGTCCCTTTCGCCTGCCGGGCAACACGTCTACGTTCTACACCGACCAGCCGATCATTCCTGGCGGTAGCTTTACCTGGGGCGAAGCCACGCGGGAGGCCACGCGCATTCCTGAAACCCAGGCGATCGTTGACAACATTATTGGTCTAGCTCGGGCACTTCAGGGCGCGCGCGATCGCCTCGACCGCTCCTTTCAAATTACCTCTTGGTATCGGCCACCCGCAGTGAATGCAGCGGTGGGAGGGGCTTCTCGGAGCCAGCATTTGTATGGCCGCGCCGCCGACATTCAGGTGCAGGGGCTCAGCGGTCGCCAGGTAGCCAACGCGCTGATGCTGAGCTGGCCTGGGGGCATGGGCATCTATGGCAATATCCCCAACATCATTCACCTCGATACTGGCCCCAAACGCACCTGGGGTTTTTAGAGCTAGTGCTTGACTAGGCTGATTGCGACGGCTCTAAAGCCCAGGATTCAGGGTTTAAGGTGTCCGGTTCTAAGGTAGGTCATGCGCCTTGTACCTTGCACCTGACACCTTGCCTCCCTACTAATCTGTCACCTTTGTCTTGGCGAACTACTCGTCAACGTTAGCTTGTGCCACCTCTGGGTTGTGATGAGGGTAGGTGTCGCTCAATGCTCCAATAGCTGATTAGCCGTGCTACTAGCAGCCAAGCATTAATCACCACCAGTAACGGTCTCAGCCCCAACCCCACAGACACCGTCAGTGGTTTAACGAGTAGATGCAATAGGAGAATCCCGAGCATTAAAAGGGCATTAAAGGCTAATAGCGATCGCCAGTAGTTCACCGGCCGACCCGGCTTGCGATACCAGGGCTGTTGGGCAGCGTAGGCGGCATAGCAGGACGTATGCAGGGGTTCAAGGGTGCGCCCTACTACGGCCAACGTCTGTCGTGAGTGAATCGACCGGCCACAGTGTTTGCAGAGAACGTGATGCGCCATACTGACCTCCCATGGGAGCCTTATCCGTAGTCCATATTGCCCGGAGCTGTGGCTGGAATGGATAGGCATCTGCAACGGATTGCGATCGCTGGTTATGATAAAAGCGATTAAATTGAATTTTGCTAGATTGCCATGCCTCAGTCCAAACATACCCAGGCTCATCTGTCGCGTACGGTGCCCAAGGATCAGTCTGAGTTTTTCAAAAAGCGCACCCGCGACTCGATGGAATACTACATGGGGGCCAAGCTGCTGGAAGTAGGGATAAACCCCAAAAATACCGTCTACCGCTGGAAATCGGAGATTAAAGGTAGCCAGGAAGAGATTACTATCAGCGCCTACTGGGGCGACTCGCGCGAAAAGCTGGAGGCTGAAGAAAACGCCTAAGGCTACAGCTAGGGGGCCGATCGCTTCATCAGCTTCACCATAAAGAAGCCGTCCATGTTGTGACGCTGGGGCCAAAGCCGCACCCAGCCCTGGGGAGCCACCTCTAGCCCCTGGCCAAATTCCGTGGCAGGAGGCTGAATACACCAGTCGGGATGAGCATGACAGAAAGCGTCAATCACCGCTTCATTTTCGGCGGGGTGCAGGGTGCAGGTGGCATAGACTAGGGTGCCACCGGGTTTGACGCAGCGGGCGGCTTCGGCCAGCAGGGCACTTTGCAGTTCAGCAAGGGTGGCAATGCTGTCTGGATTCTGCCGCCAGCGGGCATCGGCGTGGCGGTGTAGGGTGCCCAGCCCTGAGCAGGGAGCATCGACCAAGACCCGGTCGGCCTGGCCATGAAACTGAGCTAAGTCAGTGCTATCGCCCGCGTGGATGTGCAGGTTGGTGAGGCCCAGCCGAGTGGCGTTGGCGGTAATTTTTTTGAGGCGGGAGGGGGCGCGATCGCAGGCCCACACCTTGCCACCTTCCCCCACTATCTCTGCTATCTGCGTGGCCTTGCCCCCCGGTGCCGCACAGACATCTAGCACCGTCTCTCCGGGCTGCGGATCGAGCAGCAGCCCCACCAGCTGGGCACTGGCATCCTGCACGCTCCACCAGCCTGATTCGTAGCCAGGCAGGTTGGTGAGTGCCCCCTGGTGGTTTACCAGGCGCAGCCCCCAGGGAACCCCGGCGATCGGTTCGATCGCAATATCTGCGGCGGCAAAGGCAATCTTCAACGCTTCGACCGTGGCCTGCTGGCGGTTGACCCGCAGGTCGATAGAGGGCACCTGGTTGAACCACTGGCAGAGCCGGTCGGTTTCCTCAAGGCCGATTTGGTCGAGCCACAGAGCCACCAGCCAGTCGGGGTAGCTATGGCGTATTCCTAAGGCAGTCACGGGTTGATCAGGTAGCCGTAGAGGATCTGTGTCCTGTTCGGATTGACGGATGTACTGGCGCAGCAGGCCATTTACTACCCCAGAAAGCTTACCTAACCCGTTCGCCTTGGCCAAATCAACGCTGGTATTCACCGCCGCCGAGTCGGGCACGGCGGTTAAATAGCGCAATTGATAAAGCCCCAGGTGCAGCACGAGGCGCAGCACCGGAGGCTGTTTATCCGCAGGGCGAGTGCCCAGTTGATCGATGAGAGCGTCTAGGGTGCGCTGGCGGCGAACGGTGCCATAGACCAGCTCGGTGGCAAAGGCGCGTTCTGCGGAGCGTTCTCCTAGGGAATCGCTTTCGCCCAACTTAATCTGACTCAGCGTACGGTGCAGCGCTACATCGGCGTAGGCCCCAGCCTGCACCTGAAGCAGCACATTCAAGGCCAATTGCCGTGCCCCAGCAGGTGCAGCAGCCCGAGTAGTCACGATTTTAGCCAAGCTAAGATTTTGCGCGCCGCTTAGAGGTCTGCGAATCGCGCTTGGCGGTCTGCTGGTCATTCTTGCGGCGGCGGCGATCGCGCCAATCGGCGGCGGTTAAATAGGCCACGCCGCCGGTCACAACAACCATTAGCACCAGGGCAATGGTGGCCAAAATACTAAAGGCTTGGGCTTGTACAGTTGCTTCCATAGCTATAGACGTTGGGTTTAGAAACCGTTGCGACCCCAGATCACCATCGACAACGAAAAGGTAAAGACGACCAGTAGCGAAACCCAGCCGAATGACAAGATATCCATAGGTGTTTTCTTAAGACTCAAAACAACACAGCTATTTTTATCATAATGCCACGGTGTTTCCCCGCTTAAACGTCTTGCTGCTCTAATTGCTGCTTTAAGGGGCAAGATTTTTGGTGGAAACTCGCCTACAGACCCATCAGACAGCACAGCTTATAGACGGCCCGAGCGCCCACATTGCCGTCCCATTCGCCGTCGCCCACTTCACAGAGGTCAAAGCCAACAATCTGCCGCCCGCTGCGCACCACCTGGCGCAGCAGGCAAAATACCTCTTCCAGTTCTAGTCCGCCGGGGACGGGGGTGCCGGTGCTGGGGCAGAGCTTGGGGTCGAGGCCATCGGCATCGAAGCTGACGTAGACTTTCTCCGGCAGTGCCGCCACAATCGCCTCGCACTGCTGCATCCAGGGTATGCCCCGATAGGTATTTTCTTTCACCACCGAGTCGTAGTGGGTGATGACGCGCCCTCCTGACTGTTTGATCAGCGTCACTTCGTCGTGGCACAGGTCGCGAATGCCCACCTGCACTAGCCTGGAGATCTGGGGCAGCTCTAGCAAGTTGTACATGATTGACGCGTGGGAGTAGCGAAAGCCCTGATAGGCCCGGCGTAGATCGGCGTGGGCGTCGATGTGCAGCACGCCAAAGTCAGGGTGGCGCTCGGCCAGAGCTTGTAGATAGCCCAGCGGCACACTGTGGTCGCCGCCAATCACCCCCACTCGCTTGCCCTGATCGAGAGCGTCGCCGCTCTGAGCATAGAGCCAGCCGGACATCTGCTCACAGGCGTAGTTGACGTTGTCGAGGTCGGTTTGCAGCAAGGGTTGAGTGGCGATCGCCACGCCCTCCTCCGTTGCCTGAATGACACGATTCGCCGCTTCTCGCACCTGTTGACTGAGCTTGAGCAGATGCTGGGGAATCGGCGGCATATAGATTCCCTGACGCCAGCCTTCGGGATTGTCGCGATCGTATAGATCGAGCTGGGGAGAGGCTTCTAGCACCCGCTGGGGCCCCTGGGCAGTGCCCTGGTGGTACGACACCGTCACTTCCCAGGGCACGCCAAAGATGACGATGCCCGCTGTGTCGTAGTCACAGGGCAGGCCGTAAAGGTTGCCGTTGTCGAGGCCGACACCACTGGGGTCAAAGGTTTGCAGATTGGCGGTTGAGGTAGTCATGGCGAGTTGAATGTTGCTTGGTTTTCGGGCCTGTCTAACGTTTGGGTTAGCTCAATTTTCTGGAGGAATATGTAATGTCAGCTCTGCAATCAAAGGCGGGATTTCAGCTTGAACCACGTTCCAGACAACGCTGAGATCAATATCGTCATAACTATGTACCAGACGGTTTCGCATACCGTTTATTTCTGGCCAGGCGATGTTGGGTAATGCCTGCCGAGTAGAGTCTGAAACCCGCCTTGCAGCTTCAGCAATCACTAGTATGCGACGGATAACAGCGTCTTGAAGCTGAATATCTTTAGCAAACTCGGACTCAGAACATTGCTTTGTATAGGCGGTAATTAGCTCTGCCGATTGCAACATATCAAGCAGGAATTGAAGATCCCGTTGCATAGATTACCTGGGCAGAGGAAAAGATTTCGTGACGGCGCAGGTAGTTAAGACTGGTTTCAACGCCTTGACGAGTGATCAGATCCACCTCTCGGCAAAACAAAACCTTTAGTTCTTCTTCCATTTGGTCGAGGGTGCGAAAGGTTGGATGGGCTTCTGAATGAAACTGCACCATCACATCCACATCGCTGCTGCCATCGTGAAAGTCATCGCGCAGAGCAGAGCCAAACAGAGAAAATTCTATGACTTGCCAACGATCGCAAAAATCAGCAATTTGATCTATTGGTACTTCGATCTGAGCAACAGCCACGCTAGCTTGACCTAAGAACGGCAACCCACACTGCTCTGTAGAAAGGAGATAGGATATCAGCAAAGAATGCTTCTCCTATCTCCTAGTTTATTGCGTTAAGCCTTCAGCATGTTTTGCACAAAGGTGGGCAGCGCAAAGGCGGCCTGGTGCATGCCCACGTTGTAGTACTGCAAGCCATGCTCAGCGGCAAAGGCTTCAGAGCTCGCCGCATCCATGCCCTGGATCGGGTGGGTCGCGCCCTTGGTGGCGTAGTTAAAGCTCCACATGCCCGTCGGGTAGGTGGGAATAAACGCCAGATAGCAGTGCACGTTGTCGTCGCCAAAAATGCCCTTGAGACAGTGGTGAATGTCTACAAAGGCGTGCTGGTTAAATCGGGGCGACTCGCTTTGGGCCGTGATCGCCCCACCGGGCTTAAGAATACGATGCACTTGCTGATAAAACGCGGTGCTAAATAGCCCCTCCGAAGGCCCTACGGGGTCAGAGGAGTCGATCACAATCAGGTCGTAGCTGGCATCGAGGGCATTGGCCACAAAGGCGATGCCGTCCTCAATACGCAGATCGAGCTTGGGGTCTTCGAGCGCCCCCGAGAGAGAGGGCAAAAACTCCTTCGAGGCCCGCACTACAGCTTCGTCGATTTCGACCATAGTGACTTTCTCGACCTGGGGATGGCGCAAGATTTCGCGCACGCTGCCGCCGTCGCCACCGCCGATGACCAGCACATCTTTAAAGGCCGGATTCAGCAGCATCGGCACGTGGATGATCATCTCGTGGTAAGCATTTTCATCCTTTTCGCTGCACATCACCATGTTGTCGATGGTGAGCATTTTGCCGTAGGCAAAGGTGTCAAAAATCTCGACGGTTTGGTAAGGCGATTTCTCGCGAAAGACGCGATCGCCCTTATGGCGAATCGACAGGGCAATGTCGTCGTTTTTGTCGGTAAACCAGACGCTGCGGCTCTGTTTGGGGGTGATCAGCCGATTGGTGACTTCATCGCGCAGTTCGCCCAGGTCAACGTCGATGCGCTCCAGCAGCTCCAGTTGGCCCCGGTTCATCTCTAGGGCCGAGCCATAGTCAGCCTTAAAGGCAACCTTGAGCTTGTCAAACGAAATCCAGGGGTTAACGGTGTCACCGCAGGTAAACAGATCGACCGCCGCGTAGCGGTACTCAGGCCAGGTGTGAATGGCCAGGTGACTTTCTTGAATCACCACTACCCCCGACACCCCAAAGGGCGAAAAGTGGTGAAACACCGAGCTAATTACTGTGGCTCCGGCATCGGCGGCGGCCCCCACCATGCTGCTTTCAATCAGCGGTACGTCGTTGAGAATGTCTGACGAGCAGCCAAAGAACTCAACCAAAATATGTCGTCCGAGCGAATTCATGCGCCCTTTTCCCCCTTAGAGTTGGCCCAAATTAAAGATCGACTACTGTATCACTGTTTCAGAGTCTATATTCCCTAGGGCAGTGCAACGCGCTGCCTTAGGGATCTTGTAATGGTGTAGACCCCCAGGGGCATTTTTGCATGTAGGGCAGATCACACTGGGGCTAGGACAGTGGGCTAGGGGGCAACGGCGCGATGGTCAAAGATCGGCTCAAAGGGCGATCGCACCTAAGACTTAGCCTGCAACTCATCCAGCGCTGCCAACACCTCTTGGCTGTGAATCACGGGCTGCACCCCCAAAAAGCGAGCCTGCATCGTGCCGTCAGGGCCAATGATGTAGGTGTGCCGCATCGACATTGCCCCCAGCCACGAGCCGTAGGCTTTACTCACCGCCCCTTTTGGGTCAGATAGCAGCGGAAACTCTAACCCCTCCGAATCGCAGAATTCGGCGTGGGACTCGACACTGTCGGCGCTGATACCAACGATCTGAGCATTGCGGGCTTTGTACTCAGCAATGTCGCGCTCAAACCGTTGGGCCTCAATCGTACAGCCCGACGTAAAATCGCGCGGGTAAAAATACAGCACCACCCACTGATTGCGAAAATCAGCCAGAGCAATTTCTCCATCGCCAGCGTTAGTCGGCAGCTTGAACTCAGGGGCCAGTTCCCCAATCGGGATCTGGGTACCCCCCAGGGCCAGGGCTGGGGCTGGCGATATCATCCAGCCCAGCCAGGCGAGGCAAAGACCCAGAGCAGCCCGCAGCAAACGACGGCGATTCATAGAGAATTGATCCTGTGAAATAGGGGGCGTTAAGAAAAGGGGACGTAGGCGAAATCTGGCTTTAGACCATCCGATCGTTAGAGATTTCTGAAGACTTCTTTACCAAAGTTTACAATATTGCTGTCCTCTCCTAGGCCAGCCGCCGCTCTCTTCAAGGAACCTTTACGATGTCTCTAATTACTGACCTACAGACCATTTCCCTTGGTCCCGATGGCCCTACTGTACCGGCGTTGGGGGTGGGTACCTGGGCTTGGGGCGACTCCCTATTTTGGGATTACGGTAAAGCCTACAGCGATAGCGACCTGCACGCCGCCTTTGAGGCCTGTCTCGACGCCGGTCTGACGCTGTTCGACACCGCTGAGATCTACGGTTTTGGCCAGTCAGAACGGCTGCTGGGCCGGTTTATGCAGCAGCGTCCTCAGCAGGCGGTAATTGCTACCAAGTATTTCCCACTGCCTTGGCGATTTTCTCAGCAGTCGGTAGTTGACGCGCTGGCCGCTAGCCTCGATCGCCTCCAGGTAGCCTCGGTAGCGCTCTACCAGGTGCACCAGCCGCTGAGTTTCTTGCTCAGCCAAAAAGACCTCATGCAGGCCCTAGCGGTGGAGGTGAAGCAGGGCCGCATTGGTGCCATCGGGGTGAGCAACTACCCGGCCAGCCAAATGCGCGAGGCCCACGGCTATTTAGCTGAGCACGGCATTCCCCTCGCCGTTAACCAGGTGCCATATTCTCTACTCAACCGCAAAATCGAAACCAGTGGCGTGATAGAAACGGCGCGGGAACTGGGCGTCACCATTCTGGCCTACAGCCCCCTAGCCCAAGGATTGCTCACGGGCAAATACACTCCTGAGGCTGACCTCAAGCCCACTGGTGCCAGGCGAATCAGCCCTAGCTTTAGCCAAGCTAACCTAACCAAGCTCAAGCCGATTATTCAGGCGCTTAAAGAAATTGGAGAGCGGCATGAACGCACCCCCGCCCAAGTAGCGCTCAACTGGCTAGTGGCTCAGGGCAACGTGCTGCCCATCCCTGGTGCTAAAAATGCCCGTCAGGCCACCCAAAACGCTGGAGCCTTGGGCTGGCAACTGACAGTGAATGAACTCGACCGGCTGGACCAGTTGACCCAGGACTATCGCTAGAGCTGTGGGGGAGGATAGGCGGCATTGCTGCCTATCCTCTACCGCTTCAAAGCCAAAGAATCTTTCTAATGGAAGATGTTTAATTAGAAAAAAATTGTTTTTTCGGAATGTTTTGCGCCTTAACTTGCGCTTTATTTTAAGTCAATAAATTCACCCAAAAAATAAAAAATTATTGCTTTATTGCTGAGGTGTATCGCGAGATACAAATAGTCATATAACGTAAGGATGTCGTTGACGGTTTTCATTTTTTCCTTCTACAATTTAGAGGTCGAACAAGTCAGCCTAATCTAGTCGCCCCAACGGCTAGAGCGGGGGAACCAGTAAAGGGGCGTGTTTCCGAGTTCTCAAACCCCCATGAAGGGTAATCGGAAAAGGGTATCTCTCAGCCCTAGCCCGTCAGCTAACCTCGTCGGCATTGAGGGAGACTGAACTATCAGCATTTACGCTAACGCGTTGATTGTTTCAGTGTCCTAAGTCGTGTTAACACGGCTTGTTCGCTGTTCATGACTAGGCTCTAGGAGGGTCTCATGCAGCTCAAATCGCGCACTACTGCCCCACTAAGGCAGCCCTTTTCGAATGCACCTCAGGTCTCTCCCGAGGCGGCACTTAAGCCCATGATTACGCGGTTAGAGGCGGCTCTAGGTCGCCGCGATCTCGCTAAAAATATTGTTTTATTGCTACGGCCAAAACCGCCTATTACTGGCCCCAATGTAGACGAGCAAACGATTAATTTCGTCGTCGGCTACAGTGGCTCAGCCCACAGTCAGGCAGCCCTTGATTTGGCTCTGTGTGTGGCGCACCAAACCCGTTTAGCTAAGCCCAATCCAGTGATGGTGCATGTGGTTTATGTGGTCGACAAAACTCGCCCCAAAACCATTGCCAATGCCGATCGCATTCTGTGGCAGGCACGCTGCTTGGCCAGCGAATGGCGCGGCTCGCTCAATGCCCACCTGCGGGTAGGCCAGGTGGCCACTGAGCTTAGCCAGGTAGCCAAGGAGATCGGCGCTGAAGTGCTGCTGGTGGGTTGCCACACGGCTAAGCACCAGCTGGTGCGGCAGCTAGATTCCCAAACCCCATGCTCTGTGCTAGGACTACCTAAGTAAATCAACCGTCTCAACCGGCATGGAGCAGCAGGCATTAGCCCATTCAAACGGTAGTGCGTCATGCTTTATAGGATCGTCGCTGTCTTACCAAACCTGCGCTGCTGATCCAGGTGTTGTAACCACAATTCGGTGGTGGTAGCGGGCGATCGCGCTTGCTGCCACCCCTTAGCGCAACTTAACCAAGCACCTTAACCAAGCACCTTAAGCAACCTAGCCAGCTCTACTTTTAAGGAGGAAACCATGAGCTACCAAAAAATTCTGGTGGCCCTCGATCGCACTGCCGCTTCCGATCGCGTCTTCGACTATGCCCTGGGGCTAGCCCAATCTTCTCAAGGGCAGCTACAACTGGTTCACAGCCTCGATGTCAAGCCCTACGATAACCTGGGAAAGCTGATTGATGCTGGAGCCGGTCTGCAAAACTCTGCCAAGGTGCAGCACGAAGAGGAAGCTGCCCAGCTACAGCAAGTTCAGGAGGCCCAACGATGGTTGGAACAACTGCGTGCTGAGGCCTCAAAACGCAATGTATCGGCAGATTTTGTCTGTGAAATGGCTAATCCTGGCTCCTTTATCTGTCAGCTTGCTAAAAACTGGGCTGCCGATGTAATTGTGATGGGCAACAGCGGCAAGAAGGGCTTGAAAAAGCTCATTCTAGGTAGCGTGAGTGATTACGTATCCAACCATGCCCCTTGCTCAACTATTGTGGTGCCCAATGACAGCAGTCTAGAGGCTGAAGTGCTGTCTAAAGTAAGTTAGGCACCTGTTTCATAAACTTTATTTGGCTCCGTACTGAGCGACACTAATCTATCTACATCCGCAGATAGATTAGACGCAATTATGGACGGTGCTATAAACTCTAAAGCTTGATTTTATCAGCCTAATCTAGGTGGCTAGAGGTACTGCATCGCAACACCTCTAGCCTAGAGCGGGGGAACCAGTTCTTGGGGCCAATCCTGATGGGTCGAAGGAAACCAATTCTTTGACTACTAGCCAGGAAGGACATCTCTCAGTCCTAGCCCGTCAGCTAACCTCGTCGGCGTTGAGAGGAAACGGCAAATCAGCCTTCTTTATGAACGTGCAGAATTTGTCAGTGTCCTTGGTTGGTACCGCAACGGTACGGTTTTGTATCGACCTGGAACTCTGGAGAAAATTCAATGGAAACATCCTTGAATCGAATTTTAGTAGCTCTTGATGGCACCCATCGAGATAGAGAAGTACTGAGATTTGCGATCGCCCAAGCCCAACACCACAATGGCCATTTGCTGCTGGTTCACTACCTCAGCCCGTTGACGTTAACCCAACTCAATAGCTGCATTGACGAGGGCTTTGGGCTAATGCTTCCTGCCAAGCGTAGGCAGATTCAAAATGCACACCTAAAAGAGGTCAATGGGGCTTGGCAGTGGCTGTGTAATTACGCTCTCCAAGCTCAGAGCCAGAGGGTATCGGCGGAGGTGACCTGCAAAATTGGGGAAGCTAGTAGCCAAATTTGTGCCATGGCCAAGCAGTGGCGGGCCGATTTGATTGTTATGGGTCGCGGGGGCAGACCCAGCCTTACATCGAGGCTGTTTGGCCGCATTACTATTCAGGTGGTGCAGCATAGCCCCTGCACGACTATGGTGGTGCAGCCCAAGCAACAGCCTGCGCCGGGGTTGCCCACCTGGAATATCCCTGAGCTACGGGATCGGTTTCATGCCCCTGAAGGTTCGGTGGGCACATGTCCTAGAAACTGGCCCATGACAGTTCAATACTCTCCATAGCTAAGGATGATCTAAATGGAATCGATTCTAGGGATGCCTCTGCCCGTAGAAGATCCGATTTTGATCTTCGGCATTTGTATGGTGGTAATTTTGGCGGCACCGCTAATTTTTGAGCGGTTTAAGCTGCCGGGGCTAATTGGCCCCATTGTGGCGGGGGTGGTGCTGGGCACCAGTGTGCTAAACGTCCTAGAGCGAGGCCAAGCCATTGAGCTTTTGGGCAACGTGGGGCTGCTCTACATCATGTTTTTGTCGGGACTCGAGATCAACATGTCTCAGTTTCGCAAAAACCGCGATCGCAGCCTTATCTTCGGCATTATTACCTTCACAATTCCGCAGTTGGCGGGCACTATTATCTTTCGCTACCTGCTGGGGTTTGACTGGGCTGCCGCCATTTTAATTGCCAGTATGTTTGCTTCCCATACCCTGGTGCCCTACCCGATCATCAGCCGGTTGGGAATTATGAAAAATGACGCGGTGGTCACCACCGTGGGCGGCACCATTCTCACCGACACTGTGGCTCTGCTGGTGCTGGTGGTGGTGGCCCGAGGCTATGAGGGCGAACTCACCACCCGATTTTGGATTTCCCTGGCCCTGGCCATGGTGATCTACGTGGCGGCGGTGATCTATCTGCTGCCACCCCTAGCCCGCTGGTTCTTTCGCAATGTGGAAGACGGCGGCAAAAGTGAATTTGTGTTTGTGCTGGCGGTAGTCTTTATTGGGGCATTTTTGGCCCGCGCCGTGGGTACCGAGGCAATTTTGGGAGCCTTTCTAGTAGGGCTGACTCTCAACCGGCTGATACCCGAACGCAGCCGGTTGATGACCCGGATTCAGTTCTTTGGCGACGCCTTTATCATTCCTTTCTTCTTGATTTTCATTGGCCTGCTGGTGGATGTTTCGGTGCTCTTTAGCAGCCTCACTGCCTGGGTTGTGATGATCTCGATGCTGGCCACCAACGTGATCACCAAGTTCATTGCTGCGGGGGTGACCCGACGCATTTACAACTACACCCCTGCCGAGGGCTGGGTGATGTTTGGCCTCTCCACCTGCGAGGCCGCTGCTACCCTGGCTGCTACCCTGGTGGGCTATGAACTGGGCATCATTGGCGACGATGTGCTCAACGGCGTGGTGCTAATGATCTTTGCCACCTGCATTCTCGGCCCCTCGGTGGTCGATCGCTTTGGTCGCAGGGTGGCCCGAGAGCAAGCAGAACAGCAGTTTGAACCGCGACAGTCTCCCCAGCGTATTTTGGTGCCCCTAGCTAACCCCTCCACCAGCGAAGCTCTGGTGAATGTAGCGGCCCTGCTGCGCGACAACAAGTCAGAAGAGGCTATCTATCCCCTGGCGGTGGTAGCTGAGGAAGCCGAAGCCGAAAATACCGAAAGCAGTGTGGCCGCTGCCGAGCGCTTGCTAGCCCACGCGGTGATGCATTCCGTCGAACTCGATCTGCCGGTCAACCCGGTGACACGGGTGGCCCGCAATCCAGCCTCGGGAATGGTGGAAGCCGCCATGGAGCGGCGCATTAGCGACATCGTGATCGGCTGGAACGGCAATCGTTCGGCTCGACAGCGCATCTTTGGCTCAGTGATTGACCAAATGCTAGAGCAGGCTCCCCAGCAGGTGTGGGTGTGCAAACTCAACTATCCGGTCAGCACCTTCCAGCGGTTAGTGGTGGTGCTGCCCTCAGTGATTGACCACAACCCAGGGTTTTATGAGGGGGTGCGATCGCTCAAGCACCTGGCCTACCAGTTGGGAGCCTCTGTGCAGGTGCTGGTAGTCAATGACGGGGCCGAGCCCTACCGCCAGCACTTTGAGGATGTGCCCATCGAAGTCGGCATCGGATTTATGGAACTGGCCTCCTGGGATGAGGCCCGCGCCACCCTCAAAGACTCGCATAGCGATAAGGACTTGATCGTGCTGATGAGCGCCCGCGAGGGCACCGTTGCCCACGATCGTGTTCTAGAGCGTCTGCCCCAAACCCTGGCGGATTTTCAACTGAGCTTTTTGGTGCTCTACCCCTCCGAAAAAGACGCCCAATACTTTGGGGCAGCTCAGCCTCTAGGCCTGGCCAAGCTCCTCTCCCAGGAGCGGGTGCACCTCGATCTCACCGCTGCCACCTACGAAGAAGCGGTCGATACACTACTCAGCACCGCGATCGATCGCGACGACCCGCGCCACGAAAGCGTGCTTAAGGCCCTTGCATTTGACGATGTGGGCTACGCCAGCGAGGTGCTGCCAGGGGTGATTATTTCCCATGCCCGAGTGCCAAAGCTCAAGGGCACCCAACTCTGCCTGGGGGTGCATCGTCGGGGCATGCAGCGTGATGGGCAAAGCCCCGGCGGCAGCCGACGCACCAATCAGCCGATCCATGTGGTAGTGCTGCTGCTCACCCCCGCCCAGGGTACTACCCAAGACCACCTCACCCAGCTCGCCAGCGTGGCTCAATACTTTAGCCAGGGAAACCTGCTAGATAGTCTGATGGCCTGCACCACGGTAGATCAGCTCCAGGGCTGGTTTGACCAGCAAAATCTGGTGAGATCCTAGGGTTGGACCAAGCGAAGTTGATCTCTGGCAGGAGGTGGCTGGGCAATGCCCTGAGCTAGTCCTAGGGTAGGGGGTTTACAGCACCAGGGGGTTGCCTCGGTTGGTGAAGGTAACGGCTTCAATCTGCCAGTCGGGCTGGTTAATCAGGGTCTCTCGCAGGCTGCCCAGCAGCGCCTTTTGCTCACACATCGACAGCGATTGCAGCACCCGGCGCGAGTCGCGGGCCACTCGCAGGTCGATGGTGACGGTTTTGGCTTCTGGGTCAAAGCTGGTGCGGTAGCCCGAAAGCGTCAGTTCTGAAACCCTCTGCTCCGCCATAATCAGAGCAACGGTATTCTCCATGCTCTGAAGGCGAGGCACCTGGATGGGCTCAGTTTGGTAGCCTTCGCAGCGATCGTCGAGGGTGTAGAGATCAACGGCGACTGGGTCGGCGGGTACCACCAGCCGCCGGGCCTTGGCCTGCATCAGGCGGTTGGCGGAGACCAGAGCATTGGTGGGGGCAGGCAAGGTTGCCATCGGGCCTGAAGGCTCTTCGCCTAATGCTTCGTCAGGGCTAGGGGCGGCAGGCGACTGGGTAAGGTTTGGCTGAGCCATTTCTGATCCACCCTCACCTCCAGCGCACCCCCCCAGTAGACCTAGCAGCGCCAGAGAAATCACCCCGAAGATTATCCCGGAGGCCCCGAGCCGGGTATGGTGGGGACGGTATTGAAGGTTGAGACAACGGACCATGGTAGGTGCTTCCTGGAATCGACGACACGTGCTGTCGCTGGCTGATTTTACGGCGGCAGAGTTTGAAACGGTGATGGAGACGGCGGTGAGCTTTTGGCAGGTGCTGTCACGCCGCACCCGTAAGGTGCCCGCCCTGCAAGGGTTGGTGGTCACCAACATGTTTTTTGAACCCTCGACCCGCACCCGTAGCAGCTTTGAGCTAGCCGCTAAGCGTCTGTCGGCGGATGTGCTCAACTTTGCCCCCGGCACCTCGTCGCTCACTAAGGGTGAAACCATTCTAGATACCGCCAAGACCTACCTGGCCATGGGCACTAACTTAATGGTGATTCGCCACCAGGAGGCGGGGGTGCCAGGGGCGATCGCTGCCGAAATGGACCGGCTAAACACTGGAGTCGGCGTGCTCAACGGCGGCGACGGGCTCCACGCCCACCCTTCCCAGGCCCTGCTCGATCTATTCACGCTGGGGCTGACCCTAAATCCGGAACAACCCACAGCATCGCTGGTGGCGGGCAAGAAAATTGCCCTGGTCGGCGATATTCTCCACTCCCGCGTCGCTCGCTCGAACCTCTGGTGCTTGACAGCCTGCGGCGCTGAGGTTCACCTGGCGGCCCCACCCACCCTGCTGCCCCCCGGTTTTGCCGACGCCTTCATCACCCAGTCGCCCATCGACATTCCTCGCGCCATTGTGCAGCACAGCACCCTGGCCCCAGCCCTGGACGGAGCCGACTTTGTTATGACCCTGCGCCTGCAAAAAGAGCGCATGGCCCAGCACCTGCTGCCCAGCCTGCGGGAATATCATCAGGGGTTTGGGGTAACGCGCGATCGCATTCGCCACTGCCAGCCCACGGTCAAAGTGCTGCACCCCGGCCCCGTCAACCGTGGCGTCGAAATCAGCTCTGACCTGATGGATGACCCAGCCCTGAGCCTAATCAGCGACCAGGTGACCAGCGGCGTCGCTGTGCGGATGGCGCTGCTGTACCTGATGGGGGTGGGGAAGAAGGTGGGTGAGGGAGTAGGGGAGTAAATTTTGAGTGTTTAGTTTTGAATTTTGAGTTAAAGCCTTACATTCAAAACTTAAAATTCAAAACTTAAAACTCCGTCATCCCATTATCCCTACGCCCCAAACCCCGGCTCCCCAGTTTCCCGCGCAAAATAGCGGCCCATCATGCCGTAGCCGATCAGCCCGGCCCATTCCCGCAGTACCAGGAATTGGCGTTTGCGATTGTCTAGACTTTTCGGAATGGGGCTGGGGTGGGGCGTGACTTCAAAACCTAGGCTGCGGAAGGTGAGGAGCGATCGCGCCATGTGGGGCGGGTCGGTGACCAAAATGAGCCGTCGAATGCCTTGGGGTTGCAGCAGTGCCGCTGTGAATAGGGCGTTTTCGTTGGTGGTGGCCGAGCAGGGTTCGCCGTCAATAGCCTCTGATGGCAGCCCGGCCGCCTGTAACATTTGGCCAATTTCGGTGGCATCGCTGCGACCGCTGGCAAAGATCAGGGGTGCCCGCTGCTGTCGCCACAGCTCGGCGGCCACCTGCACCCGGCTGGGGCGGAAGTCTCCCCCGCGACCCAGCACTACAATGGCATCGGCAGGCTGGCCGCCATCCTGGGGAATCAGCAGCGCCAGTCCTTGCCCACCTAGCTGAATCCCTAGGGGAGATAGGCCCAGACTATAGAGCAGCACCAGCAGCACCCCAGCTAGACTAATCCGACGCTTCCACCGTCGGGGGCGCACAATCCAGGGGGCGGCAATCATCACGGCTAAGGCTGGCAGGATGAGGGTCGGCTGTAGGAGCAGATTGAGCAGTCGCCAGAGCGATCGCGTCAGGTCACCCGCCGCTGTAATTTGACAGGCCGATAGATCAACCACGGTATACCTCCGGCTTAGACTTTAGAAGCAAGGATGCCCACCCTATAATGCAAGGCATTGGTTACGGGGAATGCTGGCCTCAACACTGGATAGTTCCGCCCCAATCCGTTGCTTTGCTTAGGAATGGCTGCGCAGCGTAACCGCCAGTCACGATAGACGAATTTTTGTGAAGCCGGTGCCGTCTCTGTCGTTATTTATGAGTTCTTTATGCCGCTTGCTACGCCAAAATCTGTGGTAGCACCCGCTGACAGCCTGCGGGTGACCTTTGCCCCTCTGTCGCTTGACGAGGTCTACGGCCTGGCCGATGACCCTGCCAACGGAGCTGTGGTGGTGATGAGCGGCATGGTGCGCAACAACAGCGAGGGTAAAGCCGTAGTGGCGCTAGAGTACCAGGCTTACGAACCCATGGCTCTGGAGGTATTTAATCAGATCGCCGCCCAGATCCGCGTTACCTGGGCGGAAGCCACCCGCGTAGTGATTCACCATCGCACCGGCAAGCTGGCCGTGGGCGACATCAGTGTGCTGGTGGCTGTGGGCTGCCCCCATCGGGCCGAGGCGTTTGCGGCCTGTCAGTATGCGATCGACACCCTCAAGCACAACGCCCCGATTTGGAAGAAAGAGCACTGGGAAGATGGCTCAACTAGCTGGGTGAGCATTGGCAGCTGCGAAGAAGAATAGTGTGCCGCTTGTTGCCTCCCAGCTACCTCAAAGCACCTGTTCCCCTGTTTGTTTAAGAATTTGCTCAATCAATTGCTCACCTAGCCACATGCCACAGTGCTGCAACTGTCGAATTAGAGGCTGAACTTTATCAATGTAGCCAAGCCGTTTAGCCTTCAATAAAATTCCTAGAGTTCCAGTGCAGGACAAGTCGTAGAGTTGGGCAATTTGACGACCTAGTTGATCGTCTAAAACTAGTAGACAGTTCGCTTGAGTTAGACCAACCGCAATCACCTCAGCTTCGCCCTTGCCCAGATCAGTCTCATTGGGAATTAATGCTGGAGAGGGCAAGGTTACAGGGGTTATCCAAGCCATATCACCCAACGTTGGCACCTCAATACCCTGCGATCGCCATACCTCAAGCTCTTGAATAACAGCGGTAGGCACTTGAACCTGCTGATACAGCCTGCGAAGCAGACCGAGTTGAGAAACCTGATGCAGATACAGTAGAGGCGAGGTATTAACAACAACAGGACGATCAGGCATTCTGGATATCTTGTTCCAGTTCTTCAGTGGTCAGTTGAAATGGCGAGACATGGTAGCGCCCTAGGGTCATTAAAAAAGCGACCCGAGACATCCCTGCTAATTGTGCCGCCCGCCCGGACGATAACTTGCCCATTTCAAACAGTTTGACCGCTGCTAGCCTAGTTAGCTCTTGAGAAATACTTTCTGGCGTTTCTTTCAAGCTAATCAGCACTTCTTCTGGAACCTGTATTTCAATCGTGGCCATGGCTGTCCTTGGATGATGTGCCCGTTGTCTAGATCGTGGGTCAGGCTAAGAATCAGTTCTTTCATTATCACTGACCCGCCCCCTCAATCACCAGCAGCAGGCAGGTGCCGGGGGCGCGGAATGTGTAGGTTGCTTTCCTTTCAGCGGCTCCCTTTGTTCCGGTGATACCATGATCGCCAGGAGCTTCTGTCAAAGGATCGAGCCAGGAGCACGGACAGTTATATCTGGGGAGAGTGTAGAAGATTTTGGTGCTGAGTTTGTAACCCCTCGCACCCATCGGCAGCGGCATTTTTGAGCGATCGCTAGGGATTCTTCAACGGTTTTGCAAGACATTGCAGGCTATACCCTTCAACGGGCCATTCATGAGGGAGTGCACACCCGAGTCTATGCTGGGGTGACCCAGCCGGGTGAGCAGCCGGTTGTGGTCAAGCTGCTCAAAGCAGACTATCCCTCTCTAGAAGAGATCACGCGTCTTAAGCACGAATTTAGCATTCTAGATGGCTTAGACAGCCCAGAGATTATCAAGGCGCTGGCGCTAGAGCCCTACCAAAACGGGCTGGCGCTGGTGCTAGAAGACTTTGGCGGCATTGCTTTAAGCGACTACCTGGGGCAACGTCCGCTGAGCAGCGATGAATTTCTCGCCATTGCCCTTCAGCTCACCGCTGCTCTGGCGGTACTGCACAAGAACCAGATTGTTCACAAAGACATCAACCCCCACAACATCCTGATTCACCCGGCCAGTGGACAGGTCAAACTGATCGACTTTGACATTGCCTCGCGCCTATCTCGGGAAAACCTGACCGCGAGCCGTCCCACACTGCTTGAAGGGACCCTGGCCTATCTTTCGCCGGAACAAACCGGGCGCATGAATCGGACAATCGACTATCGCGCCGATTTCTACTCCCTGGGGGTGACTTTCTACGAAATCCTGACCGGGCAGCTGCCCTTTCAGGCTACTGACCCGCTGGAGCTGGTGCACTGCCACATCGCCAAAACCCCCGCTGCCCCCGATCAGCTCCGCCCCGACCTGCCCGCCGCCCTGGCTGACCTGGTGATGAAGCTGCTAGAGAAAACAGCAGAAGATCGCTACCAGAGTGCGCTAGGGCTAAAGGCCGATCTGGATCGCTGTCAGCAACAGCTGTGGGAGACGGGAACCATCGTCCATTTTCCCATTGGTCAACTCGACTGTTTTAGCCAATTTCTCATTCCCCAAACCCTCTACGGTCGGGAAAATGAAGTGGCCACCCTGCTGGCAGCGTTTGAGCAGGTCAGTGCCGGAGCGGCGGAACTGATGCTGGTGAGTGGGTATTCAGGCATTGGTAAGACCTCTCTAGTGCAAGAAGTTCATAAACCCATTGCTCTGCGGCGGGGGTATTTCATTGCCGGTAAGTTTGACCAGTTCAAGCGCAATAGCCCCTACGCCTCACTAACCCAAGCCTTTCAGGAGCTGATGCGGCAGCTGCTGACCGAAAGTGACGACCGAGTCGCCCAGTGGAAAGCCAAGCTGCTGGCGGCTCTGGGCACGAATGGTCAGATTGTGGTGGAGGTGATTCCTGAGGTTGAGCGGATCATCGGGCCTCAGCCGGCGGTTCCCCAACTGGGGGCCTCAGAAACACAGAATCGGTTTAACCGGGTTTTTCAGCAGTTCATTGGGGTGTTCAGCCAGCCGGAGCATCCCCTGGTGATTTTTTTGGATGACCTGCAGTGGGCCGATTTGCCTTCTCTAAAGCTGATCGAGCTGCTGGTGACGAATCCAGAGAGCCAGTATTTGCTGCTGCTGGGTGCCTACCGCGATAACGAGGTAAACCTGGCTCATCCCTTGATGCACACCCTGGAACAGATTCAAGTCGCTGGGGCAACGGTGCGCAGTCTTGTGCTGCAACCGCTGGGGCTGCTCCAGGTCACTCAGCTGGTGGCCGATACGCTACACAATGGCGCTGCCCAAGCCCAATCTCTGGCCCAGCTGATCTTTAAGAAAACCCAGGGCAACCCCTTCTTTGTCACTCAGATTTTGAAATCGCTTCACCAGGACGGGCTGCTCTGGTTCGATTTTGACCAGGGCCAGTGGCGCTGGGATGAAGCGGTGTCGCAGAGCGTTGAAATAACAGAGAACGTGGTGGAACTGATGGTGAATCAGATCCAGAAACTCTCTGCCAAGACCCAGCAGGTATTAAAGCTGGCGGCCTGCATTGGGGATAAATTTTCCCTGGATGTGCTGGCGATCGTGAACGAAGCGTCTCAAACAGAGACGGCCACCGATCTGTGGGAAGCCCTGCAAGCCGAATTTGTGGTGCCCCTCACCCAGGCCTACAAAATTCCCCTGGTGCTGAATTTAGACAATACCCCTGGCGAAGGGTTGGCTGAGCAAGCGGCAGAAAAAACCAGCGCTCAGATTGTCTACCGGTTTCTGCACGACCGGGTGCAGCAGGCGGCTTACTCGTTAATTCCGGAGGCGCAACGGCGGTCAACCCATCTCAAAATTGGTCAACTGCTGCTGCAAAATATTCCGCTAGCAGAGCGCAATGACAACATTTTTGCGATCGCCAATCAGCTCAACTACGGCGTCGGTTTACTGACTTCAGAGGCTGAAGCCTACCAGATGGCCGAGATCAATTGGGTGGCGGGCCAAAAGGCCAAAGCTGCCGCCGCTTACGACTCGGCCATGCGCTACCTGGCGGTGGGTCTAGAACTGTTGCCAGCAAACAGTTGGCAGCAGCAGTACGACCTAACTCTGGCCCTACACAATGCCGCTGTTGAGACGGCTTACCTAAACGGTGATTTTGACCAGATGGAGGCCTGGGCCGCAATTGTTTTGGGTCAGGGGCGATTGCCCCTAGACACCATGACCGTCTACGAGGTCAAAATTCAGGCCTGCATGGCCCAGATAAAACAGCTAGAAGCGGTACACCTGGGGTTGCAGGCGCTGGAACGGTTGGGGGTGAGCCTGCCGTCGTCGCCCACCCTAGACGACATTCAGCAGGTGCTGGTCCAAACCGCTGGCGATCTGGAGGGCAAAAGCTCCGCTGACCTACTCAACCTCCCCCCTATTACCGACGCCGAGAAACTCGCCACGATTCGCATGCTCACAAGTCTCGGATCGCCCTGTTACCAGGCCGCACCGACTCTATTCCCCTTGGTGATCTGCGAACAAATTGGTCTCTCCCTGCGCTATGGCAATTCGCCCTTCGCCGCCTACAGCTACGTGTGTTATGGGGTGATTCTCAACGGCATTTTGCAAGACAGTGAAGCGGCCTATCAGTTTGGCCAGCTCGCCCTCCAGGTGGTCGAAAAGTTTAACGCAGTCGATCTAAAAGCCAGCGTTAGCTTTATCGCCGGGGCCTGTACGCTGCACGGCAAAATTCACGTTCGCGAAACCCTGCCTTTGCTGTGGGAGGGCTACCAAAGCGGTCTGGAAAACGGCCAGCTTGAATACGGCGGCTACGCAGCGATTCAGCGCTGCCACCACGCCTACCTGATGGGGCAGGAACTGCCCAAACTCGCGGCTGAAATGGCGACGATCAGCACCACCCTGGCCCAACTCAAGCAGGACAACGCCCTGGGCTGGAATCAAATTGTGCAGCAATCAGTGCTGAATTTGATCGACTCGCCGGAGCACCCGAGCCGCCTCCAGGGAGACATCTACCGGGAAGAAGAGGCCTTGCCCCTGCTCAAGGCCGGCAACGATCGCACCGGTCTGCACTACTTCTACCTCAACAAGCTGATGCTCAGCTACCTGTTTGGCCAGTATGGCCAAGCCCTAGACGATGCGGGGTTAGCTGAACAGTACCTGGATGGGGTGAAGGGATTTTTAGTGGTGCCGGTGTTCCAGTTCTACGATGTGCTGACCCGCCTGGCCCTGGGCGTGACGGGAGGCCTGCCCCTCGACTCGGTACTCAGCCAAGTCGAGCAGAACCAGGCGGCCCTGCGGCGGTCGGCCCAGTATGCGCCGATGAATTTTCAGCACAAGGTGGATCTGGTGGAGGCGGAGCAGGCCCGACTGCTGGGGCAGCCCTGGCTGGCAATGGAGCACTACGATCGCGCCATCGCCGGAGCCCGAGAGCAGGGTTATGTGCAGGAGGAGGCGATCGCCAACGAGCGGGCCGCCGAGTTTTACCAGGCTCATGGCCGCGACAAAGTAGCCCAGGTGTACCGGGCCGAGGCCTACTACGGTTACCTGCGGTGGGGCGCGATCGCCAAGGCCCAGGCGCTAGAGGCCCAGTATTCTTCCCTGGGCACCCAGAGCCCTGGGCACGAGCCCGGTCCGGCGACAGCCTCGCTCACCAGCAGTTCAGTATCCACGGGCGGGCTTAAAGGCTTTGATCTCGCCACCGTCATCAAGGCCTCCCAAGCCCTGTCAGGGGCAATCGTGCTGAGTGATCTGCTCACCAAGCTGATGCAGATCGTGCTGGAAAATGCTGGGGCGGAGCAAGGGGCTTTGCTGCTAGACACCAATGGGCAGCTGGCGATCGCAGCCTCGGGAACGGTGGACGATCAGCGAGTTGCCGTACAGCGGGGTGATTCCAGGATCGGGATCGACCGAGATGATGGCGCTCCTGAGCCCCTACCCCTGTCAGTGGTCAATTATGTCGCTCGAACCCGGGCCGCCTTGGTACTCAGCGATGCCACCGCCGAAGGCCTCTTTGCGACGGATCCCTACATCCTCGCTCAGCAACCCAAATCCGTCCTCTGTGCCCCTCTCCTGCACCAGGGGAAACTGACGGGGCTGCTGTACTTAGAGAACAACCTCACTCCCGGTGCCTTCACCCAGGATCGTTTGGAGGTCTTGCAGCTGCTAGCAGCGCAAGCCGCCATTTCGATTGAAAATGCCCGCCTCTACGCTGACCTAGAGGAGGCCAACCGCACCCTGGAAGCCAAAGTGAGCGATCGCACCCTAGAACTGCGGGACAAGAACGCCTTATTGCAGCAGGAGATTCAGGAACGGCAGCGGGCTGAAGCGGCGGCCATGGTCGCCAACCGCGCCAAGAGCGAGTTTCTCGCCAACATGAGCCATGAGCTGCGCACCCCCCTGAACGGCATTTTGGGCTATAGCCAGGTGCTCAAAAAGCACCAGACCCTCACCGAGCCGCAGCGGCAGGGTGTCGACGTCATTCATCGCTGCGGCGAGTACCTGCTGACGTTGATCAACGATGTGCTCGATTTGTCGAAAATCGAAGCGCGCAAAATGGAGCTGCACCCGGAGGCCTTTCACCTGCCCCGGTTCCTCGAAAACGTAGTGGAAATCTGCCGCGTTCGGGCCAACCAGAAGCAGATTTCGTTGACCTACGAGGTGATCTCGCCTTTGCCCGAGTACGTCTACACCGATGAAAAGCGGCTCCAGCAGGTGCTGCTGAACCTACTGGGCAACGCCGTCAAGTTTACCGAGGCAGGTCAGGTTTCGCTCAAGGTTGGCCCTGTCCAAGCCTGGCCCCTTAGGGGCGATACAGGGGTTGAGCGTGAGGAAGCGGCCCATCCCGCTGCGCAACCTACTGCTAACTTGCTTCGCTTTGAAATTGTCGATACGGGGGTGGGCATTGCCCCTGAGCAATTGGCACAGATCTTTGACCCGTTTCACCGCACCCCAGAGGTGGGGCAGCACACCGAGGGCACAGGGTTAGGGCTAGCGATTAGTCGCCAGCTGGTGCAGCTGATGGGCAGCGATATTTGCGTCAGCAGCGATCTGGGCCAGGGCAGCCGGTTCTGGTTCGATCTCGATCTAGCGGCATCTCAGCTGGGCGGGACGATCACCCCAACCGCCGAGCAAGTGATCGTCGGCTATGGGGGCGATCGCCGTACCGTCCTGGTAGTAGACGACAAGGACTATAACCGGGCCGTAATCATCGACTTTTTGGCCCCCCTCGGCTTTCAGCTGCTGGAGGCGGCTAATGGCCAGGAGGGACTAGCCCTAGCGGTGCAGCATCAGCCCGATGTCGTACTGGTAGACCTGGTGATGCCGCTGATGGATGGGTTTGAAATGACCCGCCGGTTGAAACAAATTCCGGCTCTGCAAATCGTCACTGTGATCGCCATTTCCGCCAGCGTGATGGAATTTGACTATCACCAAAGTCAGGCAGCCTGCTGCGACGATTTCCTGCCCAAGCCCATTCACGAACCGGCCCTGCTGGAAAAGCTCCAACTCCACCTGGGGCTGGAATGGCTGTACGAACCTACCCCCCTTGCCCCGCCAACCTCCGCCCCGCCCCAGATCCCCTCTCTCCCCCTTTCCCCCGCCGCTATTCCCCCCGAGTCCGAACTCGACACCCTGCTCAACCTCGCCCTGATGGGAGATCTCAAAGGCGTTGTGGCCCATACCGAGCACATCGAACATCGACAGCCGCAGTGGGCCCCTTTTACCACTCAGCTCAGGCAGTTAGCCCTAAGCTATAAGGGAAGACAGGCCATCGACCTGATTAAACGCTACCAACCACCGGTATGAGCGAGGACACCCCAAAGACCGCGAGCATTCTAGTAGTGGATGACACCCCGACTAACCTAGATGTGTTGTTCGATTTTTTAAACAATGCCGGATTCAAAGTCCTGTTTGCCGAGGATGGCGAAAGCGCCCTGGAAAAGGCCCGGTACGCCAATCCAGACTTGATTTTGCTCGACATTTTGATGCCGGGCATGGATGGCTTTGAAACCTGTCGTCGCCTGAAGCAGCAGGCAACAACCGCCGTCATTCCGGTCATTTTTTTAACCGCCCTCACGGAAACCACGGACAAGGTGAAAGGCTTGGCGCTGGGGGCAGTGGATTTTATTACCAAACCGCTGCAGTACGAAGAGGTGCTGGCTCGGGTGAAAACCCACTTGCGCCTCCAGAGCCTGACTCAACAGGTGCAAGCCCGAAACATGCAGCTAGAGCGCGAAGTGCAGGAGCGCACAGAAGCCGAAGCCGCTCTGCAGCGACAAAATCAGCGATCGCAGCTGTTCGCTGATGTCACCCTCAAGATTCGCCAGTCCTTGCAGATCGATGACATTCTGCAAACGGCGGTCACCGAGGTTAAAACTATTCTCCATGCTGACCGGGTGCTGATCTATCGCCTCTGGCCCGATGGCACCGGCAGCGGGGTGGCCGAGGCGGTGCAGCCCCATTTTCCCCAGGTGATGGGGGTGGTTTTTCCCCAGGAGGTGTTTCCTACCGAATCTAGAGAACAGTACCGCCAGGGGCGGATCCGCAGCTTGGTAAATGCGGCCTTAGATCAGCAGGTCTCGCCCTGCCTGGTCGAGTTTTTGCAGCAGTTTGAGGTGCAAGCCAAGCTGGTGGTGCCTATTCTTACCCAGGACGACCTGTGGGGTCTGTTGATTGCTCACCAATGTGCTGGCCCCCGGCAGTGGACCGTCTTTGAAACCGAGTTGCTCCAGCAGCTCGCCGACCAAATTGCGATCGCCTTGACCCAAGCCCAGCTTCTAGAACAAGAGACACTCCAGCGGCAGGAGCTCGCTCGCTCCAACGCCGAACTCCAGCAGTTTGCCTACATTGCCTCCCACGATCTGCAAGAGCCGCTGCGCATGGTCACCAGCTACCTGCAACTCTTAGAGCGCCGCTACAAAGGCCAACTCGACCCCGACGCCGACGACTTTATTCAGTTTGCCGTCGATGGGGCCCTGCGCATGCGCACCCTGATTAACGATCTGCTGACCTATTCGCGCATTGGCACCCGTGGCCATGCCTTTCAACTCACCAGCTGTAATGCCGCAGTCGAGCAGGCGATCGCCAATCTCCAGCTCGCGATCGAAGAAAGTGGGGCCGTCGTCACCTACCCAGACTTACCCCAGCTCCAGGCTGACCCCACCCAGCTGATCCAGCTGTTTCAAAATCTGATCAGCAATGCGATTAAGTTTCGCGGTGAAGCTCCAGTTCGCGTTGCGATTGCTGTCAGCCAAATGGAAGATGCCTGGCTGTTTTCCGTCCAGGATAATGGCATTGGCCTTGACCCCCAGTATGCTGATCAAATCTTTGTCATCTTTCAACGGCTCAACAACCGCACTCACTATCCGGGCACAGGCATTGGGCTGGCGGTGTGCAAAAAAATCGTGGAGCGGCACGGCGGTAAAATCTGGGTGGAGGCGGCCTTGGATCAAGGAGCAACCTTCTACTTCACCATGACCAGGGAGGCATGACATGATGGTGCCGTCCAGAACCGTGGTACATCCCATCGAAATTTTGCTGGTCGAAGACAACCCTGGCGACATTCGGTTGACCCAGGAAGTGCTGAAGGACGGCTTGATTCGCAATCACCTGAGCGTGGTGGATGACGGCGAGAAGGCGATCGCCTTTTTGAACCGCATTGCTCCCTACCTCCACGCGCCCAATCCCAATTTGGTGCTGCTGGACCTAAACCTACCCCGCCGCAGCGGCTTAGACGTGCTTAAGATGATTAAAACCAGTGCTGCGCTCAGGCACATTCCGGTGATTATCTTTACCAGCTCTCAGGCCGAGGACGATATCAATCGCGCCTACGACCTCCACGCTAACTGCTACATCACCAAACCCCTTGATCTGGAGCAGTTTAGTCGAAGCATCAAATCCATTGAAGACTTCTGGTTGTCTGCCGTTGAACTGCCGTCGGAGTAACCTATGGTTCCCCAAGCCCCTATCCACGTTCTGCTGATTGAGGATAACCCTGGCGATCGACGGCTGATGCAGGAGCTGCTGCGGGAGGTGACCTCGGTTACCATCCAACTCGACTACGCCGACAGCCTGGGTCAGGGCATGCAGTACCTCAAGCAGACTCCCTTCGACGTCGTGCTGCTCGACCTTTTTTTGCCCGATAGTCAGGGGTTCGCCACCTTCACCCAGCTGCACCAGCAGGAGCGCAAAACACCGATCGTCGTCACCACCGGCCTAAACGATGAAACCCTGGCGCTCAACGCCGTGCAGGCCGGAGCTCAAGATTACTTAGTCAAAGGTCAAATTACCGGCGAGCTGCTGGTGCGCTCAATTCGCTATGCCATTGAACGCAAGCGGGCGGAGCAAAAAATCCGCGAGCAAGCGGCGCTGCTCGATATTGCTACCGACGCTATTCTCGTTCGCGACGGGCAAAACCAGATTTTGTTTTGGAATCGGGGCGCTGAGCGGCTGTATGGGTGGACGGCGGCAGAGGCCCTAGGGCAAAAAGCTCCCGAGCTGCTCTATGCTGACGACAATGCAAATGCAGCACAAATGCAGCAGATTCAGCAGCAGTTAATGCTTGACAATGAATGGCACGGGGAACTCAATCAAATCACTAAAACCGGACAAGCCATCATCGTTGAAAGCCGGTGGACTCTGGTGCGCGACGATGACGGTCAACCCCAATTCATTCTGGTGGTGAGCACCGATATTACTAGCAAAAAACAGCTAGAGGCACAGTTTTTTCGCGCCCAGCGCCTAGAGAGTATCGGCACCTTAGCCAGCGGCATTGCCCACGATCTCAACAACATTTTAACCCCCGTCTTAGCCACCTCTCAGCTCCTACAGATGGAGGCATTTCATCAGGATGAACGCAGCCTAGAACTGCTCCAGCTTCTAGAGATAAATGCTCGACGCGGCGGCGATATTATCAAGCAGGTGTTGTCCTTTGCTCGGGGGGGGGAAGGCAAAAATACGGTTTTGCAATCTGGACATTTGATTCGTGAAATTCAACAGATTATTCGCGGCACGTTTCCTAAATCTATTGAGCTGCGGGTAGATGTCTGTAGGGATCTGTGGACTGTTGTCGGCAACGCCACCCAGCTCCACCAAGTGCTGATGAATTTATGCGTTAATGCCCGCGATGCCATGCCCCAGGGGGGAACCCTGAAAATTTCGGCAGAAAACCTGACCCTAGACGAAGCCTATTCCCGCACAAATCTCGATGCTAGAGCCGGAGCCTATATTGCAATTGCCGTTGCCGATAGCGGTTGCGGCATTGCGCCTGAGCTTCTCGATCGCATTTTTGAACCGTTCTTCACGTCTAAAGAGATTGGCAAAGGCACCGGGTTGGGGCTGTCAACCGTGCTAGGGATTGTGAAAAGTCATCACGGCTTTATTACCGTCTCCAGCATGCCCGACCAAGGCACTGAGTTCAAAATTTTCCTGCCTGCGGTCATGGCTGCTGCCCCCCCAGCGCGGAGTCCTGACAAAGTCTGGATTGGCAACCAAGAGCTGATTTTGGTCGTTGATGATGAAGCTTCTATCCGGGAGGTGACTAAAGCCACTTTAGAGGCTTATAACTATCGCGTCATAACCGCCTGTGATGGTCTTGATGCGATCGCCCTCTACGTTCAACATCAACACGACATTCGTCTGGTGATTATGGATTTAATGATGCCCGCTTTAGATGGAGCTACCACCTTTCGAATCCTGCACAAACTCAATCCCCAGGTGCATGTGATTGCTGTCAGTGGGCTGCCGTATCCAAATGCTGAGCCGGCCTCCGTTACTGTCGAAATTCAAAGCTTTCTACCCAAGCCTTACACCGTTGACGAATTACTTCAAGTCGTAGATGAAGCGCTGAAGCCTAAGGAATATCGGCAAACAGGTTTTTCCCGCCAGATCGGCATCGGCCGCTGTGAAAGCGAGTGAGCTGGGAAGGTGGGCGAGGCAGAGAGAGTCGAGGCAAGGCCAACCAAAACCTGCCGCCCTCCCCGGATCCTTTCCCTCCCTCACCACCTATTTCCCTACCCCGGCACCGTCAACGCGTGCCCATTGTCCGAGGGCTGAAGGCTGAGGATATAGGGCACCGCTGCCTTAACCCAGGTGGTGATGGGGGTATAAGAAGCGGCATCGTCGCCATAGCAGGTTTCGAGCATGGCGGTGTGAATGATGCCGGGGTTGAGGGCCACTGCCGCCATACCCGCAGGTAGCTCCTGCGAGAAGGCCTGGGTAAGCCCTTCCACCCCCCACTTAGTGGCACAGTAGGGAGCGAATTCTGGCGAAGTCGATCGCCCCCAGCCAGAGCTGAAGTTGACAAAAATGCCCGATCGCTGCTCGACCATGGGTGGCGCAAAGTGGCGAATTACGTTGACGGTGCCGTTGAGGTTGACCGCAATCACCGCCTCAAACTCTGCGGCGGGCACAGCCCACAATGGGGCTGGATGGTTGACTAGGCCCGCATTGTTGATTACCAAATCGGGCAGGCCATTGGCGGCGATCGCGCCCTTAGCCCAAGCTGCCACCGCTGCATCATCGCGAATGTCGACCGCCGTGAACTGATGGGGGGCAGGGTACTGCGTCGCCAGCTCAGCGATGGCCTCGGCCCGGCGAGCACAGCCTGATACCCGATGGCCTGCCGCAACAAAGCCATCGACCATAGCTCGACCCAGCCCCTGGCTTACTCCAGTGATGACGATGTGTTTGCCCATGGTGTATGTGCGCTAAAGGATAGTGCGATCGGAGGACTCCGCCCCAGACTATGGCTGAGCATGCCCTAATCTGGCCGTGGATGCAAGGGGCGGGCGGCTGACCCTGTGTCAGGCCCTATGTCAGGATGGAGTGAACATGGGGCACAGACAAGCCTTGGAATGTGGCACAGGGAAATTCGCAATGGGCAACTGGAGATTGAGACTACGGCAAATACCGGTGGTGGTGGTGCTCTGCCTGCTGCTGCTAGGGCTGTGGGGCGTGAGTCAGCCCGATCCCAGCGCTGTGGTGTGCGATCGCGCCGCCCCCGGCCAAGCCTACTGCCGGGCCACGCTACCGCCCCCCTGGGCCTGGCTGCCAAGCCAGAGCTTTTTGCTCGACGATGTGGCTATGACCTCGGAGCTGTGCGACAACAATCCCCACGGCGGCGTGCGCTTTTGCCACCGGCTAACACTGCTAGGAGCAGAGCACCAGATCACGCTACCAGAGGTGCGCACGCCGCTGTCGGCGGCGGCCCTAAGGGAGCAACTGCGCCAGTTTGTCGCCGGCGAGGGCAGCCCCCACCTGAGCTGGTCTAGCCCTGGCAGCGGTGTGCCCTGGCGCACCCTGGTGATTGCACTACTGCTGGTAGCGGCTAACTGGGCGCTGTGGGATGTGCGCTGGCCGCCTGCGGCCCCCTCTCCCTTAGCCCTCGATGGTGCTGTGCCCGCCCGCCGTGCAATTGATGCAAAAGATTAATATCGCTCAAAGGGCCGAATCATCAGCTAGAACAGTACCTAGGGCTATTGTCAATAGATATGCCGCCAAAACGTTACAAAGCAAAATATTTTGTGGGGCTTTTCCCCAGGTTTTCCCCAGGCTCAACCGAATTTTCCCCAGGTTTTCCCCAGGGTTCTACGCCGGAGCGCAGTCTTGGGCGGGCTTGGGGAAAACGGTATCTTTGCCAGCGGCGATCGCCTAGTCTGGTGCCTGCCCACCTATCGCTACCTGGGGATCGCCAGAACTCCTACTCTGTCGTGGGTGCCCTAGGGCATTAACTCAAATAGGCTCATAAAGCAAGATTGACAGTATCCGAGGAGTTCGGCAAAATGATGCGACTGGCAGAGCCGAGTACCGCGCTCCCCGGCCTGAGAAGCCCATCTCCGGGTTCTTCCAGGTTGACCCATAGCACTCCGGTTTTGCCCTGGGCAAGTTGGCCCAGGTTAGTTTCTATGTTCTTTTACCAGACAGAAGGTTGCATTGGCAGGCGTTGAGTTTCTCATGCCTGATTACTATGGGTGGCTTTATGGCTGCCTATCCCCACGGCTGGCTTCAACGCCGGTTTGCTGGGTTGCGTCCCGTCGCGATCGCTACAGTTCATCTCCCCTTACAAAGGCAGCGCCCTATGACCCTTAAAATGAGCACTCCCAAGGTTAGCCTAATGGCCGAAGTGCCCGAAGACCTCTACAACGCGCTTCAGGTGTACCTAGACGGCAACCCCGCCTGGAATCAGCACCGCGTCTTCTGCGCAGCCCTATCACTGTTTTTGATGCAAAATAGTGAATGCGCTCGCGACGTCAACCGCATCTACCTCGATGCTCTGTTTGACTACACTACCTAGCGACACGTCAGGCCCGCCGCCCACCGCCTAGACTGCAATTGCCTGCGCTCTGGGTTTGAGGTGCAACCCTAAACGTCATCCCTCAAACCCGAAGTCTTCTGCCCCTAATCAACCCAGCCAATATCGGCATCTGTCAGCATTGGGTTGGGCTGCCCTTTTTGAATGCTGTACTCCGGCACCCCGCGATGGTAAGTGGGCCTATCCTTAGTTTCCATGGGGCGGCGGGGCGTAATGTCTACCCCAGAGGTGCGACGAGCCGCAGGAGCAGGAGCAGCGGCGGGGGCCGGAGTCTCGGCCAGCTTCAGAATAGTTTTCTTGGCCTCCTCCAGCTCGGCCTGGGTCTTGGTCAACGCCTCGGCCTTGGTTTTGGTGGCTGCCTCCGCCTGAGCGAGGCTGTCCTTGAGCTCAAACAGCCTTCCCTGCTGGGTCTCAAGATCTTTTTGCAGCCCAGCAACGGTTTTCTCCAGCTGGGCTTTATCTTTCTCGGCGGTGGCCAGGTCTTTTTCTAAGGCGCTTACTCGCTGGGATAGGTCAGCATCGGCAGTGGACGGAGCCTCGGCTTCGGCCGGGGGCTTAGCCGCAGCAACCTCTGTTTTAGCTTTGGAGGCAGGCGTCGCTTTGCCCTCGGACTTAGTTGCAGCAACCTCTGCTTTGGCTGGGGGCTTAGCCGCAGCAACCTCTGCTTTAGCCTTGGAGGCAGGCGTCGCTTTGCCCTCGGACTTAGTCGCTTGGCGGCTGGCAACGGAGCGGCGGGAAGACCCAGAGCGGGAAGCTCTGCGGCTCGGCGTAGCCTTGGGAGCCGGAGGTGCTTCGTCAGCTTCAGCTTGAGGGGCGATCGCAGGGTCTGGGGCGTCAGCCTTATTCACTTCTTCTTTAAGTAGATCGGAGAGGCTTTTTTTCGTCATGGCTGGGTCCAGTCTCGCTGTAGTTCTTCGGCAACTCGGCAGTAGTCAGAACGGGCCTCCTGGCTGTTTTTGCCGCGCCACTTGAGCACCGGGAGCCCCTCTAATGCGGCCCGCTCGTGAGCTTTGTAGGCACGAATAAACGCATTACAGGCGGGAATTTTTAGCTCCAACAGGGTGTTCTGGGCTTCAATGGCTTCGCCGACACTGCGGGAATCCACCTTCGTCAACAATACTCGATGGGATACCCCGCTGGGCGATACCGCTTCACTCACTGTAGTAATCAGCACGGCTAGATCCATCGGTGCCGGGGGCGTGGGCAGCAGCAAATAATCCGCCGCTGGGATCACGGCATCTAGGGTAGCAGACCCTAGTGCTGGCGGAGTATCAACCACGATGAGGTCATGGGTATGCTCCTGCCTGAGCCGTTTCAGCCGAGCTGGGTTAGTTTCTGCCTTCACTTCAAAACCCAGATCAACCGGGCTGCGCCCCGTCCACCACAGGGCCGACCCCTGAGGGTCAGCGTCGACTAGCAGCACCGATCGCGTCTCCGCAAACACCGCTGCCAAATTGACAGCGGTCGTGGTTTTGCCCACCCCTCCCTTGCCGTTAAACACCGCCAACACAATCGGGCTAGCCAATCAGAGTTCCTCCTTAGGAAATGCGGCCAAAGCTTCTAGCAAGCTGTCTACCAAGATTTTCGAGGACAGATCAGCAAAGCAAACGCCGCCATGCTCGTTTTGCAAAGCCACGCCAACGCTCCAACCTACGGAATAGTACTGCAAGCTTGCACCAACAGCATGTCCAGATTGGCCCTATTCCCTAAAACCCTCCTCTCGTACTCCTACCTAATCCCCTAACCCCTTGATAAAATACAGCCATCCTGGCTGAGATCGACCTTAGGGTGACAGCTCCAGGGGCGTAACTGGCTGTAGCTACGACCCTGGGGTTCACTGATGCGATCGCTTTTCGAGACCCAAAAAATCACCCTGTCGAGAGGCTCCCAAGCGTTTATTGCTCCTACCGTTTACCAAATTTCCCATGGCTAATCCTGCCGAGTCGGCTGCCCCTCCATCGTCAAAGACCTGGTTTAGCCGTCGCCCTCAGCGGCGTATTTTGACGGTTCCCCTGCCTGACCCCATTGCCGAAAACATCGAGGCCATTATCACCCTGCACCGTCAGGAAGCCGAGAAGGCTTCGGCCACTGAGCAGGTTTTGGAGGTGGTGGCTTCGTGGTTTAGTCGACCTGGATTCTTGTACCTGCTGCTGCTGAGTTTGGGCCTGTGGCTGGGTGGCGACGCGCTCAACCACACCAGCCTGTTGCCCTTTAAGCTACCGACCTTCAGCTGGGCAGGCCAAGGACTAGATGCAGCGGCACTGCTGATCTCAACCGGGGTGCTGATTCGCCAAAACCGCCAGGAAAGCTTTGCCGAACAGCGCACCCAGCTGATGCTTCAGCTCAATCTGCTGTCTGAGAAGAAAATTGCCAAAATCATCGCTCTGCTGGAAGAGCTGCGAGAAGACCTACCCGATGTCGCCAAGCGCTACGACCACGAGGCAGCGATGATGCAACTCTCCACCGATCCCCTAGCGGTGCTGGAGGCCTTAAAAGAAAACCTTGAAGAAGAAATATCCGCCGAGGACGCGTAACTGTTAGTAGTTCGCGCTGGCCAAGGGTGACTCCCTGTAACTTGGGTGAAGCTCTCGATCGCTGAGCCCTAGCGCAGTAGCTGCCTGACGGTGCTAATCATATCGGCAGGGCGAAAAGGCTTGGTGATGTAGGCATCGGCCCCCTGCTTCATACCCCAGTAGCGGTCGAACTCTTCGGCCTTGCTAGAGCAAATAATGACGGGAATATTTTGAGTGGCGGCGGTGTTTTTGATCCAGCGGCAGAGCTCGTAGCCATTCATGTTGGGCATGACAATGTCGAGCACCACCAAATCGGGAGGCGTCGCCTGAATCATCTCCTGGGCTTCTACGCCGTCTTTGGCTTCTACTACCGTTAGGCCCGCCTTAATCAGCAGTCCAGCGATCATTTCTCGCAGGGTTGAACTGTCATCCACAATTAGCACTGTACTCATACCGATGCCTCGCTGACGGTATGCAGACCGCCCATTGCTCCGTAGCTATTATGGCCAATTTGGGCAGACTCTAACACTTTATTTAAGCGGGGCATTGTAGAGGGTATGGGGAATAGCTATCGCAGCGAAAACTTGCGAACTGCCAGCAAGCTGCCCATTAACCCCACTAGAGTACCTAGCCCCAGCAGGGACGCAGGCAGCAAGATGAGCTGCTGGGGCGTTAGCCTCAGTCCCTGCACCACAAATTGAATAAAATCGGCCTGCTGAGTAGCCAGCTCGGTCAAGAAGCGCTGAATGGCAAACAACAATCCCCAGGCTACGGTGGCCCCGGCCAGACCAAAAGTGGCCCCCTGCAGAATGAAGGGCAGGTAGATCCAAATGCGGGTGGCCCCCACTAGCTGCATGACCTCGATCTCGCGCTTACGGGCCAGCACAATCAGGCGGATGGTGGTGGTGATGACGGCGGTGGCGGTGAGGGTGAGAATGGTGATCACAAATAGGCTGGTCCACTTGAGCCCGTCGTTGAGCTGGGCCAGGCGGGTGACGGCTTCGTCGACATAGCGCACCTCGTCAATGCCGTCGAGGCTTTGAAGCTGACTGGCGATCGCCGGTACTGATTCAGAATCTTTCGCTTTGACCTTGAGCTCGTCAACCAGGGGGTTGCCCTTGAGCTGGTCGGTGGCACCGGCAATGTCAGACAGGCCCAGGTCGGCCACCAGAGACGCCCAAGCTGCCTCCTTGGTCACTGGGGTAACCGCCATTACGTTGGGGAAGCCCTCGACTACCGGCTTTAGATCACTGGCCTGAAAGCCGCTTTGTAGATAGGCTGATACCTCAAGCTGGCTACCAAACTGGTTGAGCAGCCGCTCTAGCTGCCAGGTCGATTGCAGGCTAATACCAAATAAAAACAGCAGCACGGTGATGGTGCTGATGGCCGCCCAGTTCATCCAGCCGCCGCGCCGCAGCCCCAGAAAGGTTTCGCGCAGCAGGTAGTCGAACTTGGTGAAAAGCTTAAACATAAGCGCCCTTGCCTGGGTGAGTTGGGCTGTCGGTAATTGAACCGACAATAACAGATATAGAGGACAGCACCCGATGCCAACGCTAACTACAGCATGGTACAAACTATGCCCTGTTTATAGCCTTGTCAAGGGGCATTCGTGATTTGCAGCTTGGCTGCCCTGAGTGGGCTACTTTGGGCTGGGTCTTGAGCCACCTTTATAAGGGCTAGTCAGTAGCTAATATTAAAGGCATCTAGGATTTTGAGGATGGACTTGTAAATGGCTGAAGCGGCTGGTTTGCCCGATCGCCAGGCGGTGATTGACCAGGCTCTAGCCCTGGGATTTCACCTGGTGGGCATTGTTGCGGTGGAGCCCGAGCCGAGCCCGGCTGAAACCGCCGCCGTGGGTCACCTGCAAACCTGGCTCAACCAGGGCCACCAGGCCGATATGGACTGGATGGCAAACCCCAGACGGCAAGACATTCGCCAGGTGCTGCCGGGGGCGCGATCGCTGATCTGTGTGGCCCTCAACTACTACACCCCCCACCGCCATTCCGACGACCCGAGTCACGGCAAAATCTCGCGCTATGCCTGGGGTCGCGACTATCACCGGGTGCTGCACAAGCGCCTTAAGGCTTTGGCCGACTGGCTGACGACGGCTGGGGAGGGGACAATTCAAGTGCGCTACTACGCCGACACCGGCCCGGTGCAAGACAAGGCCTGGGCGCAGCAGGCGGGCCTGGGCTGGGTGGCCAAGAACGGTAACCTGATCACCCGCCAGTATGGTTCCTGGGTGTTTTTGGGGGAGCTGGTGACCACCCTGCCGTTAGCCCCAGACCCGCCCCACACCGCCCACTGCGGCACCTGCACCCGCTGTTTAGAGGCCTGCCCCACCGGAGCGATTACCCAGCCCTATGTGGTTGACGCCAACCGCTGCATTGCCTACCACACCATCGAAAACCGGGATGAGGCGCTGCCCGAGGCGATCGCGCCCCATCTGCAAAACTGGGTGGCGGGCTGCGATATTTGCCAGGATGTCTGCCCCTGGAACCAGCGCTTTGCCCAACCCACCACCGTCGAAGAATTTCGGCCTCGGCCTGAGAACCTGGCCCCAAACCTAGACGACTTAGCTAATCTATCAGAAGCGGACTGGGACAGCCGATTTCGAGCTTCGGCCCTGCGGCGCATTAAACCGGCCATGTGGCGGCGCAATGCCCAAGCCGCTCAGAAGTGGTCGGGTGAGCCTTAGCGCTGGCCCACAACCAACGTACACTCTATATAGTTCTGCTATCTAACCTGCGAAGTTTACCGTGCTAAAACGCTCTCTCCTGCCCTTGCTCACCCTCTGTGGATTGCTCGGTGCCACTCTGCCGGCCCACTCCCAGGCTTTGACCCCCTACGTGCTGCCCCTCGACTACGACCTGATGACCGAGCAGGGGCTGTTTCTCGCCAACGAGGCCCAGCAGCTGGCGGAGTTTCAGCAGTTTGGGCGAGCGCTGGCCCTGGCGCAGCTGGCGGCGCAGCTGGCCCCCAACGACGGCCAGGTCTTGGCCCTGCTAGGCGGGCTCTACTTGCAAAACAGCGAGGTTGATAAGGCGCTACCGCTGCTAGAGCAGGCCCGTAACCTGTTGCCCGAGAATGCTCGGGTGCTGTTTGCCCTGGGCTCGGCCTACCTTCAGCAAGAGAACCCTCAGCTAGCTTCTAGCTACCTGGAGCAAGGGCTACAGATTGAACCCAACAACCCCAGCGCTCTGTTTGACCTGGGCAACACCTACTTCAAACTGGGCCAATATCCTCAGGCGATCGCCCGGTTTGAGCAGTCGGTGGCGGCAGAACCCGATTTTTGGCCCTCGGTGAACAACATTGGCCTGGTGCTCTACGAGCAAGGCGAGGTTCAGCGGGCTGTGGAGTATTGGCGCTCTAGCCTGGAGCTGGCGGCCAACGAGCCCGAGCCGAAGCTGGCGATCGCAGCGGCCCTGAATGCTCAAGAGAACTGCGCCGTAGCCGTAGTCAGAGCCAGCAGCGCCGCTTGCCAAGAGGCCCTGCGCCTGGGCACCGAAGCCCTGGAGCAAGACAGCCGCTATGCCGACCTTGAGTTTTTGAAGACCAACCTCTGGGGCGATCGCCTGTTGACCTCTACCACCGCCTTCTTTGATGTGCCCGACATCAAAGCCTTGATCGCCGAACTGTAGACTGGCTTCGACTCCGCTTCACTACCGGTAGTGAAGCGGAGTCGTTTGTCTGCTAGACAGCCTGAGTGCCCGGCACTCGTTGCGAACGCCAACGCGCAGCGTCTCCCTTGAGGAGAAAGCCCCGTCGCTAGTAGCGCTGGGGCACAAAGAACTGCTCGTTGATCGGGGGGCGCTCATAGTTCTCCGGAGCGCTGCGGCGCGGAGGCAACTCCAAGGGGGCGGGGGTCATATCCACATAGTCGATCTTGCTAAGAACGTGGCTGATGCAGTTGAGCCGCGCTCGCTTTTTGTCGTCAGCCTCGACCGTAAACCAGGGTGCTTCGGGAATATTGGTGTGGGCAAACATGGTGTCTTTGGCTTGAGAATACTCCACCCAGCGATCGCGCGACTCTAGATCCATGGGGCTGAGCTTCCAGCGGCGGGTCGGGTCGGTAATGCGAGACTGAAACCGTCGCTCCTGCTCGTCGTCGCTCACTGAAAACCAGTACTTCAGCAGAATGATGCCCGATCGCACCAGCATGCGCTCGAACTCGGGGCAGGTGTGCATAAATTCGTCGTACTGGGCGTCAGTGCAGAAGCCCATGACATGCTCGACCCCGGCCCGGTTGTACCAGCTGCGGTCAAAGCAGACAATCTCGCCAGCGGCGGGCAGGTGGGCCACATAGCGCTGAAAGTACCACTCGGTTTTTTCGCGATCGCTCGGCGTCCCCAAAGCCACTACCCGGCAGCCGCGTGGGTTGAGCGGCTCGGTGAGGCGCTTAATAGTGCCACCCTTGCCCGCCGCATCGCGCCCCTCAAACAAAATGACGATGCGGGTGCCGGTGTGCTTGACCCAGTACTGCATTTTCACCAGCTCCACCTGAAGGCGAGCCAACTCTTTCTCATAGAATTTGCTGGTTAGCTTCGAGCTGCCTTCCGACTCAGAGATGTAGTGAAAGACAGGTGGCTCCAAGCCTTTCTCACGATCCTTTTTGCGCTGCTTGGCCTTCTTTTTGGCTTTTTTCGTCTTTTTAGATGAGTCAGAGTCCTCGGTGGTTCCGAGATCGGCTGAGGCTTTGCGTTCGCCCATGGGTTTTGCCCTGATAGACTGCCGCTATGAGCTTAGCGCTAGACTAGCGTCTCTAGCAGCTGCGCCTTGGCACTTGCTAACGCTTCGGGGAGTTTGCTGGCGTCGCGTCCGCCCGCCTGGGCCAAGTTGGGCCGGCCGCCACCGCCACCGCCAGTGAGCTTGGCAATGCCGCCGATGAACTTGCCCGCTTGCAGCTTTTGCTCAATCACTTCTGGGCTGAACGCGGCGACCAGGCTGACTTTTTCGGGTTCGGGAACGGAGCCTAGCACGACCGCTCCAGCTCCCAGCTTTTGCAGTAGGCGCTCGGCGGCGGTTTTGAGGGCTTCGGCGCTGACGCCTTCTAGCTCGGCCACAATAACTTTGAGGGAGCCCACAGCTTCAGCACTGTCGAGCAGCTGGTCAGACTTGAGCACCGCCATTTCAGACTTCAGCGCCTCTAGCTCTTTTTGAGCGGTTTTGAGGTCGGTTTGCAGGGTGGTGACGCGATCGCTCAGCTCCTCAGGCTTGGCCTTAAAGCGATCGCTCAGATCCCGCACTACGGCATCGCGCACGTTTAGATACTCCAGCACGGCAGGGCCAGCGACGGCCTCAATGCGGCGGGTGCCCGAGGCCACCCCGGCCTCAGAGATAATCTTGAACAGGCCAATCTCAGCGGTGTTGCTGACGTGGGTGCCGCCGCACAGCTCCATTGACACGCCGGGGAAGTCGATGACGCGCACCTCAGCGCTGTACTTTTCGCCAAACATGGCGATCGCGCCCTTAGCCTTGGCCTCTTCCAGCGCCATCACGGTGATCTCCCCCTGGTGCCCCTCGGCAATCCAGCTGTTCACCTGTTCTTCGACCTGCTGCACCTCGTCAGCCGTCAGCGCACGGGGGCAGTTGAAGTCAAACCGTAGGCGATCAAAGGCGACGAGGGAACCGGCCTGGGAAATATCGGGGTCGACCAGCTTTTTCAGCGCTGCTTGCAGCAGGTGCGTGGCGGTGTGGTTGGCCTGGGCGCGACGACGGCAGGCGCGATCGATCTGGGCGGTGACTTGATCGCCCACCGCCAGCGCACCCCGCTCAACCCGGCCAAAGTGAACGAAGAAGTCGCCGTCTTTTTTGACATCGTGGACGCGAATCAGCAGGTCATCGCCGGAGAGGTAGCCGCGATCGCCCACCTGACCGCCCGACTCCGCGTAGAAAGGCGTCTGGTTGAGCACCACCTGCCCTTCCTGCCCCGCCTCAATGCGATCCACCGACTTCCCGCCGACCAGTAGCGCCTCCACTTTGCTGGCGCTAGTGGTGTCTTTGTAGCCCAAAAACTCCGTCGAGTGAATGTGTTCAGCTAGGCTGTCGAGGCTGCCCTGCACTGTCAGGTCAATGGTTTCGTGGGCGTCCTTAGAGCGCTGGCGCTGTTCTTCCATCGCCGTCTCAAATCCGGCGGCGTCTACCGTGAGGCCCTGCTCTTCAGCAATTTCTTGAGTTAGCTCTAAGGGGAAGCCGTAGGTGTCGTAGAGCACGAAGGCATCGGTGCCCGAAATTTGCTGGGTCTTCGAGCCGCTCTCTCGCTTGAGAATGTCGGCCAGCAGCTTCTCGCCCCGCTCCAGGGTTTCGAGAAAGCGAGATTCCTCGCGATCGAGTTCGGCTTTAATGACCGTCTCGCGCTGCCGCGTGTTGGGGAATGGTTTTTCCGCCAGCTGAATGGCACTTTCCGCCACCTTGCTAATGAACGCGCCCTCAATGCCGATTAGTCGCCCATGGCGCACCACCCGACGAATTAGCCGCCGCAGAATGTAGCCCCGACCCACGTTGGAGGCGGTAATGCCGTCGGCAATCATGTGAACAACAGCGCGCACGTGGTCGCCGATCACCTTTAGCGAAACCTTGGTCTTCTCGTCAGATTTCCCGTAGTCCAAACTGGCCAGCCCCGCCGTCGCTTCAATGATGGGGAAGATCAGGTCGGTTTCGTAGTTGTTGGGCACCTGCTGCAAAATTTGGGCCATGCGCTCTAGACCTAGGCCGGTGTCAATGTTCTGGTTTTGCAGCGGCGTCAGGTTGCCCTCGGCATCCCGGTTGTACTGCATAAACACCAGGTTGTAGAACTCGATGAAGCGCGAGTCGTCCTCTAAATCAATTTTGTCGTCGCCCAGCTCAGGGTGGAAGTCGTAGTAGATCTCAGAGCAGGGACCGCAGGGGCCGGTGGGGCCAGAGGTCCAAAAGTTGTCGGCCTCATCCATGCGCTGGATGCGGTAGGCCGGAATGCCGATCTGGTCGCGCCAGATAGCAAAGGCATCGTCGTCTTCGCGAAAGACGCTAACTATCAAGCGATCGGCGGGGAGTTTGAATACTTCGGTGGAAAGCTCCCAGGCCCAGGCGATCGCCTGCTCCTTAAAGTAGTCGCCAAAGCTGAAATTGCCGAGCATCTCAAAAAAGGTGTGGTGGCGCGCGGTGCGGCCCACGTTCTCAATGTCGTTGGTGCGAATGCACTTTTGCGAGGTGGTGGCGCGATCGACATCCGCCGGGCGCTGGCCGAGAAAGATCGGCTTGAAGGGCAGCATGCCGGCGATGGTGAGCAGCACCGTGGGGTCTTCGGGCACCAGGGAAGCGCTCGGTTTAATGGCGTGCCCCCGCGCCGCATAAAACTCCAGAAACGTCTGGCGAATCTCTGCGCCGGTCATCGTAGTGGAAGGGGTGGGGGACTTTGCCATGGAACGGGGGAAAGGGTGGGTGAGTAGGTGGGTGGATGGGTAAGGGGGTGGTCAACTGTAGGGTGCATCGCGTTGCGGATGCACCATCTAGCGGATCTTCGCCAGAGTAGGCATTCAAGGCAGGGGAAATGATAAACCTCACCTGAACTTAACTTGACTTCCAAAGTTGAATATTCAACTTTCAGGTTGAATATTCAACCTTACCTGAATTTCTATTTTGACCGATGATTGCAGATTGCGAAGCTAACCGGGTCAGATATTTGTGCAGGAGGGCGCGATCGCATCAATCTCGGTATCGGTAGCCCTCAGCCCGCTCGACTGAGGGCGCATTTCTAGACAGCGGTTGCGATCGCCAGGGCCAGAGGGGTCTGGGGTAGAGCAAACGCGCTATGCGAAAATCTTGGCGTGATCAACCTACAGACCAGGGGCTATGGAAAAAATTCGAGCGGTGATTCATGGGACTGTGCAGGGAGTTGGGTTTCGCTATCACACCTGCCAGACAGCCCAACAGCTGAAGGTTAAAGGCTTTGTACGCAACCAGCCAGATGGCACTGTTGAAATTGTGGCAATGGGTACCAGCGACCAGCTAAAGGCCCTACTGCACTGGGCTCATCAGGGACCAGTGGGTGCCCGAGTTACCCAGGTAGAGACTGAACCTTATACAGGATCAGCTCATTTTGACGGGTTTACCATTGAGCGCTAGCCGCTGTGTCTAAATGTTTATCAGCGCCGATCGCCCGTGGCTCAGCTGCGGATCTTTGCCAGAGTAGCTCGCTATTCAGGGCAGGGTGAGTAATCAACTTTGTTCAAGCGCCCAATGTTTTTCGGGGGGATGGTTTTCTAGCTGGATAAACCTGCCTCAACCTGGGCGATCGCTGTTTCTAGCCAGGATGTCTAGTTAGGCTGGGTGCCCACTGATGAAGTTATAACTCCCAGGCAGTCGAAAATTCCTGCGGCAAGGGGTAAAGGTATACTCAGACCGAAACCCCAGCAACGGCAATTTTACTGGTAAGGCAGGTTCGAGATTTTCATCAGAGAAAATTGACTGGATTTTATGGACTCTCCCCATCCTTCCCACGTTCTCAAAAGCTATATTCCCTCTCTGTTAATTAGTCAGATTGCAATAACCCCTGATCAGCCGCTACAGGCTTTTGAGCAACAGCGTGGTGCCGTCATGCTGGCTGATATTTCGGGATTTATGACCCTGACGGAACACCTGGCGCGGCAGGGGCCTGCTGGGGTAGAGGTGCTGACAGAGCGGCTAAATGCGTTTTTTGGCGAACTGATTGACCTAATTACTGCCCACGGTGGGGATGTAATCAAGTTTGCTGGCGATGCATTACTCAGTTTCTGGTCTACTGCGACCCACGGCGAGTCGCTAGAAACGGTAACCCAGTGGGCGGCCCAATGTGCGATCGCAATGCAGGAGTATCTCGAAAATACCTCCGTAACCGGAGGCAAAGCGTTGTCGCTGCGGATTGGGCTGGGCTCCGGCAATACCCGAATTGCCTTGGTAGGCAATGCCAGCGAATGGAAAGAGCTGGTGTTCGCGGGCGATCCGCTGGCACAAATGGGTGCGGCGCAGCGGCAGGCTCGTCCCCATGAAGTGGTGCTGTCGCCCGATACCTGGACCCTGTTGCAAGGCCAGGCCCATGGCACCCGGCTTGAGAGTGGGTTCGTGCGCCTCGACTCATTGGCCCACGCCCCAATTGCCTGTCGCCCGTTGCCGCCCACGCCCCCGATTGACCCGATTGAACACCTGTTGCCCTACATTCCCAAAGTCCTGCAAGCTCAAGTTCAGGGCGATCGCACTCAGTGGGTATCAGAACTGCGGCGCATCACGGTGCTATTCATCAATTTTCCCGACTTCGATTACGCGGCCGCCAATGCCTACGACCTGCTGCAACGCGTGATGACAGAGATCCAGCAGATCCTCAATGATTACGGCGGCGTGTTCAACAAATTTCTAGTTGATGATAAGGGCAGTACCCTAATCGCCGGGTTTGGCATACCGCCCGCAGCCCATGAAGATGATGCCGTGCGAGCGGTACGGGGGGCCATGGCGCTCCACGATCGCTTGAGAGCGCTGGGAGTAAGCACCAGCATTGGAATCACGACTGGCCGGGTTTACTGCGGTGTGGTGGGCAGTAATATTCGCCGCGAATATACGGTGCTGGGCGATACTGTCAATTTGGCTGCTCGGCTGATGCAGGCCGCCAATGGCAAAATTCTGTGCGATCGCTCCACCTATGATGCCGCCATCAATCTCTCGTTTCTGGCGCTGCCGACGATTCGGGTAAAGGGAAAAAACCGGGCGATCGCCGTTTTTCAACCCCAAGTCCCCAAAACCGGCGATTCGTGGGTGAACTCCGCCATTCCTTCAGTGCCGCTCCCCCGTACCGCCCTGATTGGCCGCAATCCACAGCGGCAAAACTTCCTACAAAAGCTAGACCAACTGCAGCGGGGCACGGGCGCTCTAGTGCTTTTGGAGGGGGAACCCGGCATTGGCAAGTCGTCGCTGCTAGAAGATTTTCTCAAGCAGCGCGATCGCGTTCAAGTCGGCTGGCTCTGTGGCACTGGCACAGCAATTGAACAATCAAAGCCCTACCATGCCTGGCAGTCAGTGCTGGCGGCTGCCCTGCAGCTGAATCCGCTCGACCCATTGCCCCAGCAGCAGCAGGCGGTACTCGATCAGCTTCAGAACCATCCCAAAGCGATGCAGCAGCTCGCGCCTCTGCTCAACGGGATCCTTCCGCTAAATCTACCCGAGACCGAAGTAACCCGGGCCCTATCGGGCCAAGAAAAAGCTCAAAAAACCCGTGAACTCTGCGTTCAGATCTTCCAGGCGCTAACTGCGTCTGTACCAATGGTACTGATCCTCGACGATGCCCACTGGCTCGATTCGGCATCCTGGGCGCTGACCTTGGCGGTGGCACAGCAGGTGTCGTCGCTGGTTTTGATTGTGTCCACCCGACCCCTGATCGACCCCACTCCAGAGGCGACCCAGTTTATGCGGCTCCCCACGCTTGAGCATCTCAAGCTCGAGCCGCTCCCCCACGACGATAGTCTAGAGCTCGTGCGGCAGCGCCTAGGGGTGTCTACATTACCACCGGAACTGGCGCAACTGCTGCAAACCAAGGCCCAGGGCAATCCATTCTTTAGCGAGGAACTCGTTTGTTCGCTGCAGGAACGAGATCTGATCGTGGTCCGAGACGGGGTTTGTACCCTCTCGCCTGAGGTGAAAGACTTCAGCGAAATTTCTATGCCAGATACGATTCAGGGGGTGGTTACCAGCCGGATCGATCGCTTGCCCATCGAGCAGCAGCTGACGATCAAAGTGGCCAGCGTGATTGGGCAGGTCTTCTCTTACCGCATTCTGCGCGAAGTTTACCCGATTGAGTCAGATCGTCCCGGCCTCTCTAACCATTTGCAAACCCTAGAACGGGTGAGCATGACGTTTTTACACAGTCAGGAGCCCGAGCAGACCCACTCATTCAAGCATCGGATTGTGCAGGAAGTGGCCTACAACCTGATGCTGTTCTCCCAGCGCCGTAAACTGCATCGCCTGGTGGCCGAGTGGTATGAGCAAACCTACCGAGACGACCTGACCCCGTTCTACCCTCTGCTCGCCCACCATTGGCATCTGACCGAGGATGCCCAGAAGGCCATCGTCTACTGTGAACGCGCTGGACAGCAGGCGATGGCTACCGACGCCCACATTGAAGCTATCAATTTCTACTCAACGGCGCTCGAGATGGTAGAAAAGATGCCCGAAACCCTAGATCGCCATGCCCTAGAGCTGCGTCTGCGGCTGGCGCTAGGGACCCCTCTAACGGTGGCGAGGGGCTATGGCGCTCCCGAACTGATACAAAACTTTATGCGAGCCCGAGACCTGTCAAAACAGCTTGGTCCTACCGCCGACTTCTTTCCGGTGCTGTGGGGGTTGTATGCAGCCCACGTGGGCCAAGTGGATCTCCCCACGGCTCTGGTCCTGGCTCAGGAAATGCTGGATTTGGCCGAGCGCAGTGGCGCAGCGGTGCTGCGGCTCCATGCCCATCATGCGTTGGGGGCGGTGCATCTCTACCTGGGTGAACTTCTGGTTGCCCAGCACCACCTAGAGCAGGGATTTGCTCTCTACGACCCAGTGCTGCACGCCAGTAGAGGCAAGATTTACGGCCAAGACCCCGGCATCAGCTGCCTCAACTTGCTGGCCACGGTGCTGTGGTTGCGGGGAGACTGCGAGCGCGCCCTCCAGGCCAGTCAGCAGGCCCTGGCCATGGCTGAAGCCAGTAACCATCCCTTTACACTCACCATGGTCATGCTCTACGCCGCCAATCTCCATCGCTACCGCGACGAGGCAGAGGCCACCCTGGCGATGGCCCAGCAGACCATTGCCATTTCGCAAAAGCTGGGCTTTATCTTTTGGACACCGCTGGCTAAGTTTTTGCAGGGCTGGGCCGAGTTTAAGCTGGGCAACGCCGCCGGGCTGGCCCAAACCCAAGCTGGCCTAGACGGCTATCTCAATATGGGCAATAAGCTCAACCAACCCGACTGGCTTGGCTGCATAGCGACGATGTATTCTGAGGCTGGCCAGATTCACAACGAACAGACGTTTTTGCAAATGGGCATCAAGCAGGCCGAGCAGACCGGTGAGCACCTGTGGTTGGCCGAGCTCTATCGACTGCAGGCAGAGTATTTAGCTAAGACTGCCGCCGCGCCGGCGACGGTGGAGGGTTGGTTGCATCGGGCCCTGGCGATCGCCCAGCGGCAGCAAGCTTACTCGCTGGAGCGCCGGAGTCTGCTCAGCTATAGTCAGTTTTGTCTCGATCAAGGCGAGATTGACCAAGCGCGATCGCACCTGAACCAGCTCGATCTGGCGAACCCTGAGTTCAATCCTGGCGACTTGCGCTGGGCCCAGGCGCTGCAACATCGGCTTGAGGGCGCTGTATCGGTATCTGAGCCTTGAATCTTGTTTAGGAATGCGAGTTATCAGAATTTGTGCCTTAAGATGGCGGCAGAGATCGCTTAGAGCTTGCCTTCATGACGTTTACGGCTCCCGATACCGATCAGGCTTCCCCAAGATCTCCTCGGTTTCCCCGCTCCATTTTTTCGGTCAGTCGTGCCGAAGTTGACCATGTCTCCTTCGTTGTAAAGCAGGGCCTTACCGATCAAGACACCATGCTGGATGCGGGGCTGGCGGGCTACCTATTTATTCTTGGCCCTGCCGGCAGTTTAGATTCCCCCTGGGATCCCCATCATCCCTGTCTGTTGCACCCCACCCAAGACGGCTACACGCCGCTCTACAACGGCGATGGCATGGTGTATCGGATTCAGTTTGATCAAGGGCGGGCATATCTCAAAACCAAGCTTGCCCAATCGGCAAGCTACATCGCCGATGAAATCGTTCACAACAACCCGAACTACCCCAATCTCAATTTCGCCAACTTTGGCATTGCCCGGAACTCAATTTACCTGGGGGCCTCTACTCAGCTCAGCGTCACCCTGACCCCCGTAAGGTTTGACGACAATACTCCCTATCGCCTGCTGCTATCGGTAGATATGGGCCGCCCCCACGAAATCGATCCGGTCACCCTAGAGATAGTGCAGCCGATTGGGCTGAATCGCGAATGGCAGGCTGTCAACCCACTGTTTGCCAATTTCCCCTTTCAGTTGGCGATGAGTTGCGCCCATCCGAGCTTTGACTTTGAGCGCAAAGAGCTCTACACCATCAATCTGGGGCGATCAATTTCCGGCTTTCTGCCGACGCTGCGGCAGGTCTTGAGGCATATTCCAGGGCTGCCGCATATTGCAAAGCCCCCAGCAGCAGTCGGCTCGGCCGATCCACTCCAGGCTCCCAAACAGGTCTGGCATCAGCTCTGGCACTGGTTCAGCGACGGAGTCGAAAGTCTAATTCGCACCGGCTCTGATCAAGCCCAGGCGACCCAAGACACCTGGCAATCGATTGTGCAACTAATCGATGCCATTGACGACGATGACTACGTAGAACTGCTGCGCTGGCGAGGGGCGGAGTCGGGCGGCGAGGGCGATCCCCTCTGCTTCGATCGTTGGAAGATTGTGCTGGAAGACGGCCGCCCGCTCCAGATCAAGCAAACGCTGCATCAAATGTGGGCGACCAAACACTTCATTGTCCTGATCGATACAGCCTTTAAAATTTCTCTCGAAGAGCTGCTGCCCTTTGAACAGAGTGAAATGATCGGCGAAGTCGAAGAGCTGTTTCGGGATTTAGCCGACAATTCTCAGCTTGCCGATACCCCTGTCTATATCATTCGACGCGATGATCTTGAAGCGCCCTGGCAAAGTAACCCCCAACCCCGCACGGTGACGGCGCGACAACTGACTATTCCCCGCGAGATTGCACACTATGTGGTGGAGTACGAAGACAAGGACGGCATCGTACTCCACACCGTGCACAGCTGTGCCACCGATGCCGCCGAGACCATTCGCCATTTTGATCGCTCCGCCTTCGGCGACCCCAATACGCCTCTGTTAGCCGGTATGCTGTGCGACGGCATGGACATCAACTGGATCGGTAGCTACGTGATCAACCCCAATGGGGAAGGAGAGGCCGCCCTCAAACCCTGTTTGATCAAGCAAGACTACTGCTGGGGTGACCCGGTTTATGCCTACCGCAACATGACCTTGGAACCCTCGGCGCAGGTCGATGATATGTACTGGGTCTTTTTTGGGGGCTGGGAAGAACTGCTCTCAGACTATGTTTCAGATCTGTACAGCGACTATAAATACCGCACGGTCGGCGTTGAAGCTGCCCGGCAGGCCAACCGTGACGGGCAGGCGGCAACGCTGTGCCATGTTCATATCGACCGCCACCTCAATGGTGATCAAGGTTTAGAGCTCAAGCTGTCTACCCCAGACGCCTACACCTTTCCCCCCGGTCATTTTGCCAACTCACCGCAGTTTATTCCGCGCCAGGACGGGGATGGTGGTCCTACCGATGGTTACATTACCTGCTTGGTCTTCTCGGCACCGGGCGAGGCTGACCACGGCAAGGAAATTTGGATTTTTGATGCGGCCCACCTGAGCCAGGGTCCGAAGTATCGCCTGTGCAGTGATCAGCTCAACTGTGGTTTTACTATTCACACCACCTGGCTACCCGAGATTGCCTCGCCGCCGCCCAATCACTACAGCGTGCGAGACGATTTTGAACCGCTAGTTTCCACACTGGTCGAGCGATATCAGCAGTCTTGGCTGTCAGGCCATCACCACATCGCCACCCAACTGCGGGCTCTCTTCGATCAGATTTACCAGCGGTTTCAAGCCTAATGCCCACTGAATCTACCTGCTATCAATCGGTTCCCCAGGCTATTCTCACAGCCAGTCGTGTAGAGCTCACCGATATCGCCTTGAATGTGTTGGAGGGTAGCCTGCCCTCCGATATTTACGGCCATTGCTTTACCGTCGGTCCGGTGGGATCAGTTGACTCCGGTGAGTTACCCTACCTCGACGGCAGCCCAGTCTTCAACGGCGATGGCATGGTCTACCGCTTAGACTTTGACTCCTCTGATACGGCTCGTATCACCACCCGCCTGGCGAAAACACCCTGCTTCTATGCCGATCGCGCCACCCACGCCAACAACCAGTACGCCCCCTATCGGTTTCAAAATCACGGGCTTTCAAGGTTTTCTCTAGCCCTGGGCATGCGCAACCAGCTGAATACGGCGCTGTTGCCCTTTCGGTCTGCAACCGACGATCGTGATCGCCTCTTGCTCACCTACGATGCTGGCCGCCCCTACGAGATCGACCCGCTCACCTTAGATGTTGTCACCCCCGTGGGGTCAAACCAAGAGTGGCGGCCCGAATCATCGCTGTTGACGCCGTTTCTGCCAGTACTCACCACCGCCCATCCCTGCTTCGACCCGATTACCCACGAAATTTTGACGGTGAACTATGGGCGATCGCCTGCCAGCTTTTTAGAGACCATTCCGCCGCTTGAGGCCGCAGCGGAGCTGCCCAGTGTGCTAGCAGCTTGGTTAGAGGCGATCGCCCGACTGTTTCGGCTAGAGTTGCCCTTCAAGTTCCTGTTGGCTACCCTGGCTACGCTTTCGGCTGACAGTTGGGCCTTTTGGCTGCGCCAATTTGAGGCTCTGACCTTGATCAAAATGGATGACTTTGTCTATCTGGTGCGCTGGGATGGAGAGGGAGACCTAGAACGGTGGCGGTTGGTTCTCCCCGATGGTTCTCCCGTCAAGATTCACCAAAGCCTTCACCAGATTGGCATTACAGAACACTATGTGGTGCTGGTTGATACCGCCTTTAGTATCGGGCTAGCAGAAGTGTTGAATAATCCTGTGCCTGCAAACCAGCCTCTAGAACGAGAAATTCGTCACCTCTTAGCTGGGGCCCCATCGCCGGATTCAGTCGTATATCTGGTGCGGCGAGAGCACCTACACCATGGGCAGATACCAGCCAAGGCTGAACTAGAGGCCAAGGTTACAGCGCAAAAACTCGTGATTCCCCGTGAAGTGTTGCATTTTGCTGTCGATTATGACGATGCCGCCGGGGATCGGATCAGGATACACATGGGGCATGTCTGTGCCTCCGATGCCGCCGAATGGCTGCGCGACTACGACCAGTTGGCGACTGACCCAAGTCTGTCGCCACCCTCGCGCCTCAAGGGCATGCTGCTTTACGAAACTGATATCAGCGTACTTGGGCGCTACGATATTGATCCTCACACCGGGCAAATTTTGGCGTCGCAAACCCTCTGCCAAGATCCAGAGACCTGGGGCGTGGCCCTTTATACTTTTCGCGATGCCTTGCCGACGGTGCATCAGCCTCAGACCGTAACCCAGATGTACTGGTATGCTGGCGGGCTGTTTCCCGAGTTGTTGACGGAGTTTGTGGTTAATCTGTTTGAGGATTACCGCTATCGGGTGGTGTCGGTGCCTGAGCTGCTGCACATCGTGGCGGATAACCAAGGCAAACCCACCTGTCTCTTTCGGCTCGATACCCAATCGATGGCGATCGCCGATACCTACCAATTTCCCTGCTCCCTCGATGCCAGCACCCAGGGCTATTTAATCAACTCACCGCAGTTTGTGCCCAAGGTCAACAGCCCCGCCGATGATCCCACCGCTGGATATCTGATCTGCCACGTCTTTGAGGGCGATCGCCCCCAGATCTGGATCTTTGATGCCAGCCATCTCAGCCAGGGCCCGGTCTGTAAGTTAGACCATCCTTCCCTGAGCTTTGGCTTCACGCTACATACGGCCTGGCTGCCGACTCTGCAACCCTGCCCCGCCAACTACACCATCCCAGCCCGCGAGGACTATGAACCTCTCTTGGCCCATAAAAGCCAAGCGATTCAAGCATTGTTTGACCAAGAGGTGTTCCCCCATTGCGATGTCTAGGGCACGCATCCCTAGGTTCATATCTCTGCCAAAGCCGTAGGAGTAATCATCAACGTTGCCTGCGGCTCAGTGGTATTACAGTTGTAGATAAGTTTGTGCCATCCAGCATGGCTCTACCTACAACTAGGCATACTCAACCTAATTTATCTACAACTGTAATACTGAAACACAACCATTGCCAGCAAGCCAATCACGATTAGCGAACCAAAATTATCCTTGGCGTTTTGGGCAATAATCACCAGGCGAAAGCAGATCAGCCGGTAAGCCAAAATCACCACCATTGACCCGACAAAGCCCCACTCCTCGCCAATGATCAAAGGGATAAAGTCAGTGTGCTGCTCTGGAATGAAGTTGAGCTGGGTTTGTAAGCCTTGGCCCAGCCGATGGCCCCAGATCTGTTTGCTGTGCTTAGCCACTTTGTATTTTGGTACGTACTGCCATGGAGATTATTGGCGCACTGCTGGCGCTTCGCATCGTGGGTGCCTCTCATCTCATGCAAGACGAGCGCTTTAACGAAGCCAACTTTGTCACTCTCATCATCGAAGCTTATAAGAAGAACCTAGCGTGACCGTTGAAACCTAGGCAAAAGTAGCGTTAGCAAGGGGGTTAGGGTTGGTCGTGGAGCGCAACCATAGGGCAATGCGTGAAGCGATGCACCGCTATCCCGACAGCGAAGATTCTATTGAATAACGTCAATGCCTAACCTAGAGATTGCTGCTATCAGATTGCCTTTGGCGCGATTAATGGACATTAGCTAACGGTCTGGGCATCTGCGGGCTGCTCTTCGAACCTAGGTCAAAGCGATCGCCGCCTCTCTACCCGTGCGATCTACCCCTTTAGATTATTTTATCTACCTCCATAGTTTCATCAAGGTCGCCACTGAGCTTGATAGGGTGACAGTGAATTCAAACGGTAGCAAAGAGCAGCTAGAAACCCCCTACCTAGCACCTTTGTATCCTTTCGCTCTTGAGGTGAGAAAAAGTTAGTTTTGTTTCGAATTCATAACAATTACTGACACCATCATCAATCAAAAGCACCACTCAAAAATCACCAACAAAATCAGGAGTCTCTATGAATAGCGAGCGACAATTCACAACCCAAAATCAGACCGATGCCCAGCCCCCCAGCCCTGAGGCAAATTTTTCACCCACCGTCAAGGTTCATGGTGAAGTGCCTCCAACCAACGTCTATGAGGTAGAGGCCAAGCCCACGATCGACACCGAAGTCAAAACCGAAGTGAAACCAGAGCAGAGCCCGCCCCAGCCGCCTCAGGAGAGCCAGTCTAACCCAACGCTGACCAGGCTATTGGTTGGCGGCCTAGTGGGCGGAACCCTAGGCACACTGGCTGCTGCTCTAGCCAATCGCAAAACCTCTGCGGGTTTTAACCACAGCGCCCGAGGGGTAAGCCGCGCCCTTCAAACCATTGGTGTGGGCCTCGGTCAGGCTGCCCAAGGGGTCGGTGTCGCAGCCAGGAGCGTGGCTGAGGGGGCAACCTATGCCGTAGTGGGCTCAGCCCAAGACGCTGCCCAGAGCATCACGACAGGAACCCAACAGGTAAAATCGACTACTTCCGACGTTGTGCATACCACGACGGAGAAGGTGAACCAAACGGTTAAGGGCGCAGCAGCGGGCATTACCGAAGGGGCTCAACAAGTAAAGACAACTGCGGCTGAAGCCGTTCAGTCTACGACTGAGCAAATTAACCAAACTGTTAAGGACATTGCTGAGGGCATCACCGAAGGGGCTCAACACGCAAAGACAACGGCGGCTGAAGCCGTTCAACCTGCGGCTAAAGCCGTTCAACCTACGACTGAGCAGATTAACCAAACTGTTAAGGACATTGCTGAGGGCACTCAGCACCCAACGTCTGACGGTTCAGCGGTTGAAGGACCTGCTGTAGAAATGAGTGACGTATTAGATGTCATTGAAGCCGAGACTGTCAATCTTGATGACTGGAAATCAGAGGCTGAAATTCAAAATGATGTAGCCAATTCCACCTCATCCACCGATTTTGTCACCGAAGAAATCACGATTTCTCCCCAACCCTATGCCTCTCCAGAGGTTGAGACTGCCCGCCTTAATGACAGCCAAGGAGAAAATAGTGCCTACATCTAATGATGAAGCTGTCACCGCCGGGAACGGGAATCAGATTTCCCCAATAATCGAGGATGGGTCTAATTCCTCTGATCAAAACGTCACTCCTAACAGTCAGGCGTTTACCAAGGTGGCCATTGGGGCTTTGATAGGGGCCACTCTAGGGGGCATTGCCGGCGCCCTAACCAACAGAGGTGTTGTCGATCGCATCAACACCTCTGTGCGAGGGGTTGGCAATACCGTCAGAAAAACGACTGCTGGAATTGACGAAACCGTTAAAGGCGTAGGCGATGCGGTTCAAAGTGTTGCGGTTGGGGTCAATACGACAGCCAAGGAGATCAACGAAGCGGTGCGAGAAACGGCTGAGGGGATTAGCGGAACTGTAAAAAGCACCGTTAATACTGTGCAGAGCACTGCTGATGATGTTCAGGAGACAGTTGGCAGTACGGTAAACACCGTTAAAAGCGTAGTGGAGGAAACTACTGCGTCTGCCAATCTGGCACCGGATGCCGATCAGGCAACGCTCTATAAGCTAGTTCCTGTGACTGGCAGTAAACCCAATGCCTAACTCCGAGCAACAAAGGGCACCCAAATGAACCCTATAGGCATTGCAGGAGGTTGATTATGAGCTGGCTATCTCGACTGTTGATCAGAAAAAAAGCGCCAAGCTGTCAGCCGACGGCAGCCTCGCCGGTTTCCCCAAGCCCACCACCCGAGTCGATGGCTCAGGTGGTGGTTGAGGAAACCATTATGGCGGTGGCGAAATGGTTGGTCAGTCTGGTGAATCGAACTATGGAAACGCAAGCGTCTTCGCCAAAACCAGAGCCACCCCCCCCGGCCAATCCAGCTGAGGGGCAGGTGGTGAGTGACGACACTCCACCGGTAGAGACCGAGCAAGCGAGTGCGGTAGACCAACTGCTGGCAAAGTTTAGCGGTTTGATTGAGGAAGCCTGCGATCGCACCCAGGCGATCGCTCTGCTTGAAGGCCGTCTTCAGGAGCTTGAATCTACCCTGCAAGCTACTCCAGACTGGCAAGACTCTATTCAGCTTCTCAATCAAGCGGTGGTCAAACTCGATAGCCGCCTCAGTCAAGTAGAAAACATATTGCAACAGGTTGACCTAGGCACCATTTCAGAGACCTTGGCGATCTCTCTGGAAAATGAAGCCTACCTTCAGCAGTGGGCACAAACCTCAACCCAGCAAATCGCTGAGTTTAGCGTGCGCTTAAACACTATCGAAACCACAGCTGAAACAACAGAGGAGCAACATCGCGCCAATCTGCATCAAATATTTCAGGCAATTCAACCTACAGTTCAACAAACAGCGGCCCTTGAAGGGCGCCTTTCCCGTTTAGAGAAAATAGTCACTCGATTGAGCCTAGTGCCTAAGTTTGTAGAGAGCAACTGCCGCTCCATTGCCACCCTGCAAAATTATGTTAAGCAGGCTAAGGGCAGCCCAGTTTTGAGTGGAAACGGAAACGGTAGTCACAAGCAAAAGCTGTAGGCAAAACTAGCCAGGCCAAACCCTGATGGAGCGTCTCATAGAGGCGGTTCTAAAGTTTGCCGCTTTTTACAGAACTGGGGCGATCGCCTCGGTTGCTAGGTTTGAGCGCTGATAGGTTTCTCTGGCAGGATGAAGGTGAAAATTGGGAGTAGAAGCGATCGCCCTAATCTGTAAACTTTAGTCGATGGCGAAAGTTTGCCACTGACTCCACCATGCCCAGGGCAATAAAATTTGTCAGCAGCGCCGATCGCCCATAGCTCAGCCATGGCAGGGGAATGCCTGTAATCGGTGCCAGACCCATAGTCATGCCAATGTTGACCACCACCTGAAATACGATCATCGCCAGCACGCCAATCACCAGCAGTGAGCCAAAGTCATCCTTGGCATTTTGGGCAATAATCACCAGGCGAAAGCAGATCAGCCAGTAGGCGAGAATCACCACCATTGACCCCACAAAGCCCCACTCTTCCCCCACCGCCGAAAAAATAAAGTCGGTGTGCTGCTCAGGAATAAAGTTGAGCTGGGTTTGCGTACCTTGCCCCAGACCCTGACCCCAGAGTTTGCCTGCCCCAATGGCTATGCGCGACTGAATCAGGTGGTAGCCGCCCCCGAGCGGATCTTTATCAGGGTCGAGAAACAGCACCAGGCGATCCTTTTGGTAGTCTTCTAAAAGGCCCCAAACCACATCCCCAAGTTTGCCCGACACCAGATTGATCGCCGTAGCTACCACGGTACTAAACCAGCGCCAGGGCAGCGTAAACCAGGCAATCAACCCCATGGCCAGGCTCCACACCAGCCAGCCGGGCAGCAGCATGTGAAACATAATCGCCGCCACCAAGGGCGATATAAACAGTACCAGCCAGCCGGGGTTGCAGTTGGCCCAGTAGAGCATCGCCAGAGCAATGGCCCCAAACACCAGCGAAGTCCCGAGGTCAGGCTGAATAAAGACCAGCAGCCAGGGCAGCACAATGACGGCGATCGCACTGCCGACCCCCCAGAGGGTAGAGGCATCGCGGGAGCTGAGCATCGCCGCCAGGGTAATAATGACGCTCAGCTTGGCAAACTCCGAGGGCTGCACGTAGAAGCTACCGACGGCGATCCAACTCTGGGCACCCCCGCCCACGGTGCCGATAAACATGACTGCCACCAGCAGCAGATTGACAATGCCGTAGATAATCCACTGCCAGTTGCGCAGATGTTCGTAGCGGCTGCGGGCCACCCACAGGGCAAGGCCCAGACCAATCACCCCCAGCACGACATGGTTTAAGCCATAGTGGCTGTCATCGGTGTTGCGCTGAATGCTGTGAATGACAACCGCCCCAAAGGCGGTAAGCGCCACGGGCAGCGCCACCAGCACCCAGTCGACACCCTGCCAGCCCGCCGCCAGCGATCGCCACTGCTTTTGCGCGTCGGTTAAAAACATTGCCGTTGCCTACCAGTTCGCCCAATCGATTATGACAAGAACAAGCGTTAGAAGGTGCAGGATATAGGGTTCAAGGTGCAGGGGAACACCTTAACCCCTATACCTTCTACCCTAAACCCCAAACCTAAGGCGCCAACGCCGCTACCGACACCCGAGCCGCTACCTGCTGGGCCATAGCCCGCAGCGCTTTGGCGCTCTCCGAATCGGGGTGCTGCACCACAATGGGAATGCCCGCATCGCCGCCCTCGCGCACTGCCATCTCTAAGGGAATGCAGCCTAACACCGGCAGATCCAGCTCCTTAGACAGCAGCTCGCCACCGCCAGAGCCAAAGATGTCGTAGCGCTTCTCCGGTGCGTCAGGAGGAATAAACACGCTCATGTTTTCGACAATGCCCAGCACCGGCACCTGGAGCTGCTGGAACATTTTCAGCCCCCGGCGAGCGTCAGAGATCGCCACCGACTGGGGGGTAGAGACAATCACCGCCCCGGCCATGGGCACTGCCTGGGCCAAGGTGAGCTGGGCATCGCCCGTGCCGGGGGGTAAATCCACAATCAAATAGTCCAGCTCGCCCCACTCTACCTGGTAGAGAAACTGTCGAATAATGCCGTTGAGCATCGGGCCGCGCCAGATCACCGGCTGGTCGCGATCGATTAAAAAGCCCATCGACACCATTTTGACGCCGTGGTTAAAGGCGGGCTCTAGCACTTCGCCCTGCTTGACTACCACCTGAGCCTCGGTCAGGCCCATCATAATCGGCGCGTTGGGGCCGTAGATATCGGCGTCGATCAGCCCGACCTTTGAGCCCATTTGTGCCAGGGAAACAGCCAGGTTCACGGCTACGGTGCTTTTGCCCACACCGCCCTTGCCGCTAGAAACCGCAATGATATTTTTGACGCCGCCAATGCCGGTGCGATCGGGTAAGGCTTTTTGCTGAGGCGTCTCGGCGGTGACATCCACCTTGACTGTCTCCACCCCCGGCAGCGATCGCACGGCTTTCTGACAGTCTTCCACGATGAATTCGCGCAGGGGGCAGGCGGGGGTAGTCAGCACCAGGGTGAAGCTCACGGTGCCGTCTGCGATCGCCACATTACGGATCATATTGAGATCGACCAGGCTCTTTTGCAGCTCCGGGTCTTGCACCGGGCGCAGCACGTCTAATACAGAAGCTTCGGAGAGGGTTAGGCTCATGGAGTTGAGGGCGGTGGGCCAGCGAATAGGGACGTCTACAACAAGACAGCTTTAAATCACCAACTTTTGGCGACCAGGGTTGGCAATCCGTAGGGTGGGCACTGCCCACCGCTGCTCATCTCGCAGGTCACGAGACAGAGCAAACCATTCCCTATCTTAAGCTGCCCGTCCCCCCTTGAGCACAAGTGCCTAGGGTAAGCGATGCTACCAGACTTGAAAGCGAGAGTTTGGCCCACTGAGCAGATCGGGGTGCTCGGCAGCTTCGGCCAGGGCTGACGCCACCTTGGCGGCGTAGGGGCGCAACAGCGACCAGGCCAAAGGCGACAGCCACCCTCGCAGGGTGACCGAGTAAGAAATCTGAGTGCCCCGTACGGTAGATTTGAGATGGTAGGTAACGCGCTCTTCCAAGCCGGGAATGGGCAGCACCCGCACGCTAATCAGCTCATGGGGCTGCACCCGTTCCACAAAAATCTTCACTGGAATGGGGCAAATTTTGGTGAATGCCCGATAGATTAGCCCTGGTTTGGGTTTGAGACCCTGGGGCGCATTGGTGCTGGTCAGCAGTGGGTGCCAAGAGACATCAGCCAGGTTCATAATCGTCTGCCAGAGAGTCTCGACCGAGGCAGTGCTGACAATTAGGTAAGACTTCTCCAACTGCTGCTGCACCTGCACCCAGCTATGGATCAGGTGTAGCAGGGTCAAAAACGGGCGGGGGAAACGCTCAACGCTAAACATGGCAACGACCTCCATCGCTAGCTTCCCAGGGAGATACCCGAGGGCTGTGGCCGGTTAAGGAAGTTGACAAGACGATCATGGCGGGCGTTACGGGGGCAAAAAGCTGGGCTAGGCCGAACTGTCGTTACAGAACGTTGCGTTTCTAAACATTTTTCTCAACCTGGCGGATGAGGTTGGTGTTGGGTCGGGTTTCACGGTAGCGTGTGAAAACTGGGTACCGTGAATGGTGTTGCCTCAGGCCAAATTGCCTAGACGGCCATCGGGCAAAATGCAGGCAGCGGGAGAACAATGGATCCGCCAAGCCTTGCTTAGGCCATTCCACAGTGTGACATATTCGACCCGGTGCCGACATAACATATTGTTTTCTCCACGCCCATGACCACCACCCCTGTATCTAAGCCCGCTGCTGCCGCCACTGCACCTCCGGCCGATTCTCGCGATCGCGTCAGCGCCATGCTGAAGCAGCTGCAAGACAGCATTTGTGACAAGCTAGAGGCCCTCGATGGCGGTGCCCAATTTCAGCAAGACGCCTGGGAGCGGCCTGAGGGCGGCGGCGGGCGATCGCGCGTGATTAAGCAGGGCAATATCTTTGAGCAGGGCGGCGTTAACTTTTCTGAAGTGTGGGGCGACCACCTGCCGCCGTCGATTTTAGTGCAGCGCCCCGAGGCGGCGGGCCATCGTTTTTATGCCACTGGCACCTCGATGGTACTGCACCCCCGCAACCCGTTTATTCCGACGGTGCACCTCAACTATCGCTACTTTGAGGCCGGCCCGGTGTGGTGGTTTGGCGGCGGCATTGACCTCACCCCCTACTATCCCTTTGACGAAGATGTGGTGCACTTCCACCAGACGCTGAAACAGACCTGCGATCGCCACAATCCTAATTACTACCGGGTCTTCAAACCCTGGTGCGACGAGTACTTTTACCTCAAACACCGGGGCGAGACTCGGGGTGTGGGTGGCATTTTCTTTGACTACCAGGATGGTCAGGGCATGCTCTACCGAGGCCCTGACGCAGGCAAAGCTGCCGACCAGACCAGCCAGGGCATTGGCGAACTGCCTTCCCGCAACTGGGATGATCTGTTTAATTTCTCCCGCGACTGCGGCAATGCCTTTCTGCCCGCCTACGTGCCCATTGTCGAGCGCCGCCATGCTACGGAGTACAGCGACCACCAGCGGCAGTTTCAGCTCTACCGTCGGGGCCGCTACGTCGAGTTCAACCTGGTGTACGACCGGGGCACGATCTTTGGTCTGCAAACCAACGGGCGCACCGAGTCAATCTTGATGTCGCTGCCCCCGCTAGTGCGGTGGGAGTATGGCTACACCCCTGAGCTAGAAAGCCCCGAAGCACGCCTGTACGACGTCTTTCTCAAGCCTCAGGACTGGGTCAACTGGTCGGGCAGCCCTGCCAGCTAAGCTCTGGCTCAACCCCTGTATCCCTTGGCAGACATGGGCTTTGAACATTGCCCTAGGCCGCTTAGCAGCAGTGGTCTAGGGCTTTTAGTTGTTTAGATTTCTTAAAAAACCCCGAAATCCACATAAATTAAAGCTTTTGGCGATCCACTTTCCCAGTGATGCCCTTAGAATGGGGCAGTGAAATTCTGAATTGACAGGGGTTTCAGCCGTTTTGGCTGCCGGGGCCGTTGTACGTGCTCTGGGTCTATCGTCAAATTGCGGCTGCTATCCCAGTGTTCTTTGCCCATAGGAGACAGTTATGAACAAAGCTGAACTCGTTGATAAGGTGGCTGAGAAAGCCTCTGCCGGCGATAAGTCTATGACCAAAAAAGACGTGGACTCGGTGATTACGGCCACCATTGACGCCATTATGGAAGCTGTTGCTACAGGCGAAAAAGTTACCCTAGTAGGGTTTGGCTCCTTTGAGCGCCGCGAACGCAAAGAGCGGGAAGGGCGCAACCCCAAAACCGGCGACACCATGGTGATTCCGGCGACCAAGGTACCTGCGTTTTCTGCTGGCAAACTGTTCAAAGAAAAAGTGGCCAAGTAACCACTCCCTTGACTTTCATACCCTCTGCTCCCACACCTTCAATTCGACCTGTTCACGGGGGAAATCTGGTCTGGGCGGCTGCGATCGCCAACTGTTCCCCCGATTCTCTCATAGACTTTTCGGCCAGCATCAACCCCCTAGGGCCGCCCGAGTCGGTGACTCGGGCCATGACCGAGGCCCTGGGGCAGCTGCGCCACTACCCCGACCCCGACTACGCCGCCCTGCGCTGTGCCCTGGCCAGCCACCACCAGGTGCCCGCCGACTGGGTGCTGCCGGGTAACGGCGCGGCCGAACTGCTCACCTGGGCCGCCCGCGACTTGACCGAGAGGCCTGCGGCGGGCTGCCACCTGCTGACTCCAGCCTTTGGTGACTATGGGCGGGCTTTAGCCGCCTTTGGGGTGCCGATTCAGCCCTGGCCGCTTTCCCTAAGGGAGGTTAAGGCAGACGGTACCCTGCAAGCCGCGATCGCCTGGCCCGATGCCGAGGGGGCCGGCATCTTAATCAACAATCCCCACAACCCCACCGGCCATCTGTTTAGCATCGACAGCCTCAAGCCTCTGCTCGATCGCGCTGACACCGTGATTGTGGATGAAGCCTTTATGGATTTTGTGCCGCCGCATCAGCAGCAGTCGTTAATTGGTGAACTTGGTCGCTATCCAAATCTGGTGGTGCTGCGATCGCTGACCAAGTTCTATACCCTGCCGGGTTTGCGCATCGGCTATGCCCTGGGCCACCCTGACCGGCTGCACAGGTGGCAGCGCTGGCGCGACCCCTGGCCAGTGAATGTCCTGGCGGCAGCGGCGGCGATCGCAGCAGTGCAAGATAAAGCTTTTCAAACCCGCACTTGGCAGTGGCTCCCCCCTGCTAGGGCTGCCCTCTGCGATGGGTTGCAGGCTATCCTTGGGCTGCGGCCCCTGGCAGGAGCCGCCAACTACCTGCTAGTGCGCACTACCACCCCAGCGCCGGTGCTGCAAGAGACAATGCTGCGCAGTCACCAGGTACTAATTCGTGACTGTCTAAGTTTTCCTGAACTAGGGGCAGACTACTTTCGGGTGGCGGTGCGCACCACTGCCGAAAATGAGCGTTTGCTAACAGCCCTGGGCCAGGCTATGGCAGTATGATGCCTCAATCTGAGTATCGGCCTACACCGATCGGTCCGTGAGTCCTGTCTGGTTTCCCTGTCGAGATTCCTGAGCCGCCGATGACCACCGTTGCCCCGCCCCTGCTGCATCTCACTTCACCCCCCGAACTCAAGGTGGTGAACATGACCAAGCGGTTTGGTAGCCTGGTGGCCCTCAACGATGTCACCCTCACCCTCAAACCCGGCACCTTCCACGGTCTGCTGGGGGAAAACGGGGCCGGTAAAAGCACCTTAGTGAAGTGCATTATGGGCTTTTACTCGCCCACTGCCGGGCAAATCCTGGTTGACGACCAGGTTTATCCCATCAAAAGCCCTAAGGATGCCCACAGCTGCGGTATTGGCATGGTGTACCAGCACTTTACCTCAGTGCCCGCCATGACTGTGGCCGAAAACCTGGTGCTCAGCCGCTACGATCGCGCCCAGGTGATCAACTGGAAGCGAGAATACGCCGCCCTACGCACCTTTATGGAGCGATCGCCTTTTCAGGTTGACCTCGATGTGCCCGTGGGCCAGCTGGCGGCGGGGCAAAAGCAAAAGCTCGAAATTCTCAAGCAGCTCTACCTGCAAAGCCGCATTTTGATTCTCGATGAGCCCACCTCGGTGCTCACCCCCGACGAGGCCGACGAGGTGCTGGGGCTGCTGCGCCAGGAGGTGCAGGCCGGTCATCTCAGCGTGCTGCTGATTACTCACAAATTTCGCGAAGTGCTGGCCTTTACCGACGAGGTGACGGTGTTGCGCAAGGGCTACCTGGCGGGCCATGGAGCCGTAGCCGACCTGACCGTGTCTGATATGGCCCGCATGATGCTGGGGGCCGAGCGGGCTACCAAGTCGGTCGATAAAGCTCCGATTACAGAACGCCATCCTGTGCTGACAGTGCATGGCTTAGCGGCGCTTAAAGACAATGGTCTACTCGCCTTTGGCCCCCTCGATTTAACGGTGCATAGCGGCGAGATTGTTGGCATTGCTGGGGTCTCGGGCAATGGCCAGCGCGAGCTGGTGGAGGTGCTGGCGGGGCAGCGATCGCCTACCCATGGGCACATCGAGGTTAACGGCGACCCCTACCGGGCCACTCGGGCCGAAATGGTTAGCCACGGTGTCTGCACCCTGCCTGAGGAGCCCCTGCGCAACGCCTGCGTGCCCGGTATGTCCGTAGCGGAGAACATGGCTCTGCGCACCTTCGATCGCCCTCCCCAAGCCCGCGCTCGTCTGTGGCTTATGCTCGGGGCCATCCGCGAGGCAGCCGAGGGGTTGATTGCGGCGTTTTCCGTCAAGACCCCGTCCCCCGATACCCCGATTCAAAACCTATCGGGAGGCAACGTGCAGCGGGTGGTGCTGGCGCGGGAGCTGTCATCCCCCGACGTCAACCTGCTGATCGCCGCCAACCCCTGCTTTGGCCTCGATTTTCAAGCCGTAGACCAAATTCACAACGCCCTGGTAGAGGCCCGCAACCGGGGCGTAGCGGTGCTGCTGGTGAGCGAAGACCTCGACGAGCTGCTTGCCTTAGGCGATCGCATTTTGGTAATTAGCGAAGGGCATTTTGTCTACGAGAGCCCCGTTGAGCAGGCCAACGTCGCCGACATTGGCCACAAAATGGCTGGTCACTAGTGGCTTTGGGGGTTTTCCCCCTCGTGGAGCCGGTCTAGCAGCGGGTAAACTACAGATCTAGCTTTGTTGCATGCTTTGTTGATACCGTACCGACATAGGCGAGTCAGACTATGGGTGAATCGTTAACGCAGCAAATTCCAGGCATTGCCGACGCCGACTGTTTGGCTTTAGTGCAAGAATACTGTCGATTGGCGGCGCGCCCCAGTCTAAGCGATGCCGAAAGCCAGCGCCTTGACGAGCTGCTTGCCTTAGCCGAAGACGATGGCCGGCTCGACTTTTGGATCAACGAAGCCGACCACTTCATTGACCATGCCATTGGCCTGGGTAGCGCCACGCGGGTCTACGCCTCGGTGAACGAAAATCTTAAGGCGCGGCTGCGCGAACTGCTCGATCTTACCCACACCGCTAACCCCGGCGACAAGGCCCTGGAGCTGCTCGAAGAGCTAGACGAAAGCCTGGCCGAGGGCGCTCGCCAAGTGCAGCAGCAGTTGGCCAAGCGCGGCTATGACCCTGGCCCGGTAGACGGGGTCGCGGGGCCTAAAACCCAGCGCGCCCTGCGAGACTTTCAGCGGTCTAAAGACTCTGGCCGACGGCAATAGGGTTTACGATCATCTCACGACCGTCTCTATTTCCAAGCGCGTGGGCACTGCTTTGGTGCGTACCCTTGACCTGAGCGGCTATGCTCTCTCAAAGCTACTGGGCGATCGCCTGACGCTGACCACTGCCCAGTCTTGGTTGAGGGAGATAACAGAATTTTTGAGCGGGTTTGGGAGCGACGGCTATGGCACAAGATTCTCTCAATAACACAGAGTCAGTGACTCTCGATCTAAAGGCTTATTTTGACCGTATTGGCTGTGTTGCCTTGGGCCAAGCCCTCCAAGATGGAAATCTTGCGCCTACCTTAGATACTCTCAAAGCCGTTCATCAAGGTCACACCAGCACCATTGCCTTTGAGAATCTCAGCTCATTTTTCCACCAGCCCGTCTCCCTAACGTTAGAAGATCTACAGCAAAAGCTGATCCATGACCAGCGGGGCGGCTACTGTTTTGAGCAAAATCTGCTGCTGCGATCGGTGCTCGTGGCCCTAGGCTTTCAGGTGACGAACCTGGCCGCCCGCGTGCGATGGAATTTGCCGAAGGACACTATCACGCCCCGCAGTCACATGCTGCTGAAAGTGGATATTGATGAAACGTCTTATATTGCCGACGTGGGTTTTGGCGGTCTAACGATGACAGAACCGCTGGCGCTAGTGCCAGATCGGCCGCAGTCCACCTCCCACGAATCCTACCGCCTGGCGGTAACTGGACAGACCTACTGCTTAGAAGCTCAGCTCAACCAGGTGTGGAAACCGCTGTACTGCTTTGACCTACAAGCGCAGCAGCGCTGCGACTACGAAGTCAGCAATTGGTATGTATCAACCTATCCCCAATCGCTGTTTGTCAATGCGCTGATTGCGGCTCGGCCAGGAGATGATTGTCGCTATGCCCTGCTCAACAACCAGTTGACCACCCGCTATCTCGACGGCCGCTCTGAGCAGCGTCTGTTGACCACCGCCACCGAATTGCACGACGTGTTGAGCGATGAATTTGTGTTGCGGGTGCCCGAAACCTTAGATCTACAGCCAGCCCTAGAACGCTTTGCGGCCTCCTAGGGCTGGCTCAGGAGAATTTGCGTCGGGCTCGGGCTAGCCGATGCGCAGCAGTTCTACATCAAACAGTAAGGTGGCGTTGGGTGGAATCACTCCCCCAGCGCCCCGGCTGCCATAACCTAGCTCCGAGGGAATTACCAGCTTGCGCTGACCACCTACCCGCATGGTGCCAACTCCTTCATCCCAGCCTTTGATCACCTGGCCCACCCCAATTTGAAAGGTAAAGGGGCGACCGCGATCGCGGGAGCTGTCAAATTTAGTCCCGTTTTCGAGGGTGCCGGTGTAGTGCACTGTAACCCGCTGCCCCGGTTGGGGCATGGCCCCCGTGCCTTCAACAACGTCAACGTACTGTAGGCCAGAGTCGGTAGTCACCAAAGTCTCTTCGGGCATCATAGTCGAGGCATCCTCATTGGCAGGAACTAGGTCAGCGGCAGCCTGGGCAAGTTGGGCGACGGGTTCAGCTATGACCGCTTCGGTGACCTGGGGGGCATTCAAATTCGCGGCCATGGCCTCGGGTTGGGGGCTGGTAAATTGAGCCGCCAGCAGCACCACGCAGCAGGCCGCCAAAATTCCTAGGCTAATCAAAATTTCTCGCACGGCGTATCTCCCATTGCAACTTGATCCCTACCGATCATATCGCCTCTAGCCATCCTAAGGGAAACCATCCCCCACTCTCCTACTGCCTCACTCCCTCACCCAAACCGATAGCCAAACCCTCGCAACGTTGTCACATATTGTGGGTGCGCCGGGTCGTGCTCAATCTTTTCGCGTAGCCAGCGAATGTGCACATCTACAGTTTTGCGATCGCCCACAAAATCAGCTCCCCACACCGACTGAATCAGCTCTTCCCGCGACCAAACCCGATTGGGGCTCTGCATAAATAACTCCAGAATGCGAAACTCCTTAGGCGATAAATTCACCTCTTGCCCCGCCACCAGCACCCTAAACTCCGTGGCGTGGAGCACAATATCTCGGTAAGTCAAAATAGTGCTGTCGGGTTGTGACGTTGACCACTGGTGCCGCCGCAGCAGGGCGCGGCAGCGGGCAACCAGTTCGCGCATGCCAAAGGGCTTGGGCAAGTAGTCGTCAGCGCCTACCTCTAGACCCACTACCCGATCCATCTCAGTTCCCTTAGCGCTCAAAATCATAATTGGCATGGCTAGATTGTGATGGCGCATCATGCGGCAAATATCTAGCCCATTAACGCCAGGCAGCATCAGGTCAACAATGGCTAAATCAATGTCTAGACCAGCGAGACCGTCCCCAGCGGCTGGAAACATCAGCTCTAGGGCGCGATGCCCTGACTCGGCGGTGATCACCTGATAACCCTGTTCTGTCAGCGCCAGGGCCACGGTTTCGCGGATCAAGTCTTCGTCGTCAATGATTAAAATGCGCTCTTGCACCGTCGCCAATGGCGATCGACCAGGGGGATTTTTTTGCACAGCACAGCCAGCCTAACGGAGCGTGGACAGACGCAGGCAGACCGCCCACCACGGTCGATCGCCTCCCGTAGAGACTAGCTCGTGACCTCGGGAGTGCTCGTCAACCGTAGTGTTTGCTCGCCGCCAGCTAGCGGATCGGCGTCTGCACCACTCCGCTATCCTGTCGGACTCAGCTTAAGGAAACATCGGCTTCTGGTTAAGCTTGCGTAAAGTTCCCCCCGTCTACCGTTGACAGGTGGCCTCAACTTCGGTTGGATGGCCCAATTCTAACCGTGCTTTGGTGACATCCAGCCCTGGCAGCAGCACCATCAGCCGACAGTCGCTATCCCCATTTCCCTGGACGGTTAGCTGTCCGCCGTGGCGCTGCACTAGGTGCTGGCCCAGCAAGAGGCCGAGCAGAGAATGAGGTGGTTGACGCGGCACTGGCGAAGTCTGGAGCACTGTCACCACCTCTTGAGGCAGCCCTTCTCCTAACCAAGGGTTAGACAGCCACAGGGCCAGGGCCAGAGTGTTGCCCCGCCGACAGGCATGAATGCGCAGGTTGCCATTGTCTCCAGCGACCTGCATGATGCTGAAGACTAGATGATACAAAATTTGCTTGACCACGCGCTGGTCTAAAATCCAGTGGTTTGCGCCGGGTTCTACGGAGAGGTTGAGGGTTTGGGCGCTGGCGTCGGCGAGGGGGGCGAGGGTGGCCAGCACCTGCTGACCCAAGGCTTCAATATCGATGGTGGTCGGCACCAGATCAGCGCGTTCAGCCTCCAGGGGGTTGATGTCGATGAGTTCTTCGACCAGAGCCATCAGGGTCTGGCTACTGCGGTGCACAATGTCGGTGTATTCGCGCTGTTTGGGGGTGAGAGGGCCATAGATTTCTCGGCTGAGCATGGTGGTCATGCCGAGCACCGTGGTCAGGGGGCTACGCAACTCCTGGGTGAGTTGGCTAATCAGGTTGAGGCGCACTTGACCTACCAAAGATGCCAACGGCACCTGAGGAGCGCTGAGACAGGTGGCCCGATGGCATTCGTACTCGCTCATGCCCCAACGGGCGGCCATGGCTAGGAACCCTAGCTCTTGGGCGGTGAACGATCGCGGCTGCATATCCATCACGGCCAGGGTACCAATGCAGATGCCCTGGCTAGTCATGAGCGGGACTCCGCTGTAGGCCCTGACACCGTAGGTCATGACCAGATTGCTCTGGGCTAAGACGGGGTTTTCTAGGGTGTCGGTCACAACTAGGGGTTTCTCGCTATCGAGTAGATAGGCCCCCAACCCCTCGGTGAGAGGGATCTGGCGCTGCTGCGATAGGGGGTTGCCTACACCGAGAGATGACAGCCCGTAGGCGGCTCGCACATATTCGGTCTGGCTGTCAGCTAGGGTAACCACGGCGATCGGTACGCTAAGGAAGCGGGCCGCCATTTGAACGGCCTCTTCCCAGGCGGGGATGCTGCTGGGCAAGCTGAGGTCAAGGGCGGCGATCGCCTGACTGCGCCGCTGCTGACGCTCAGCCCAAGACAGACCTTGAAGCGAACAACAGGGCCAGGTCGGAGGGGATATGGCCGCTTCATTGGCCACATTCCCCTCGGGCACCACTGAAAACACAGAAACGCTCATGGCCAAAGCCTAACCCCTGGTAAAACACAGGCTTAGCATGCCCGCAGGGGATGGCCGAAGTAACGGTAGATGGGGGCCGAACGGTATCTTTGCGTACCGTTGGCAGGCTTTGGGTACGGGCGTAGGGGGTGAATTGCGATCGCACTCAGTCTTGGGGTACGGCAAAGACCGTCGCTGCTGCCGCTGCTGCTGCTTTGGCCTGGTCGAGCAGATCCCAAATTTGCTGAAGCATGGGGCCTAAGCCCGTACCGGCCACTGCCGAAATGCCGTACACCGGCCCCGGCACGAGCGTTTCGAACTGGTGGATGAGTTCGGTTAAGGCCTCGGGAGTGAGGGCATCGACTTTGTTGAGGGCTAGAACCTGGGGGCGATCGCTTAGGTCGCGTCCGTAGGCCGCTAGCTCCTGTTGGATGGTGTGGAAGTTCTCGACTGGCTGCTCGGCGGTGGCATCGACTACATGCAGCAGCAGCCGAGTGCGCTCGATGTGGCGCAAAAACTCGTGGCCCAGTCCTAGCCCCTGGTGTGCCCCTTCAATGAGGCCGGGGATGTCGGCGAATACGGTGCCGTCGCCCGAGGGACGGCGCACCACCCCCAAATTGGGGATGAGGGTGGTAAATGGGTAGTCAGCAATTTTGGGCCGTGCTGCTGACAGGGCTGAAATCAGGGTCGATTTGCCTGCGTTGGGCAGGCCGACAATGCCGACCTCGGCTAGCAGCCTAAGCTCTAGGCGCAGCCGTCGCTCTTCGCCGGGTAGACCGGGCAGGGCGTGCTCTGGAGCACGGTTGCGGTTGCTGAGAAAGTGGCGGTTTCCCAGACCCCCCTTGCCTCCTTGAGCCACGCAAAGCAGCTGGCCAGGCTCGACTAAATCGCCCATCAGCTGGTCGGTGGCGACATCGTAGATGGCGGTGCCGCAGGGCACATCCAGGTATAGATCGACGCCAGCAGCGCCGGTCATATTTTTGCGACCACCCCGCTCACCGTTGTCGGCCTTAAATCGGTGGGCGTAGCGAAAATCGAGCAGGGTTTGAAGCTGCTGAGTAGCCCGCAGGTAGATCGAGCCACCGGGGCCACCGTTGCCCCCCGCTGGCCCGCCAGCAGGAACGTACTTTTCGCGCCGAAAGGCGACGACGCCATCGCCGCCGTCACCGGCAATGACCTCAACTTCAGCCTGGTCGATAAACTGCATTATTTAGCGCCGTTGACAGATTGTTGCTGAAGCTGTATCATCGCCGCCCGAATTTGCTCGGCCAAAGCCTGATCTTGGGGATAGGTGGCCGTGATCTGGTTGAACCGCTGCCTCGGCAGCCTGTGGGTCTCCACAATGTCGCTGGCCCGGTTGCAGTAGTTGACGATGATAGTGCGTATGTCACCCCGCAGGTTGCGGGGCAGTTGGTTGAGGTTGGCGGTGCCCGTGCACGACAGATCGATGCTGCTGATGTCGTAGCTGGTGCCGGTTAGCAGGGTCTTGATTTGGCTTAAGGCCTCGTTGCGCGGGGCCTCCATCTCAAGAATTGAGGCAGCGTAGGCCGTTACTTCCTCAGAGGAGACCGAACTGTTTTGTGCCCAGGCGGCGCTTCCTAGGGTGACGTTGCCCGTGGCCGTGGGAATAGAAATGCCTGCACCACCGGCTAATACGGCAAGACTGGCGATCGCCGCCGCCAAAGCAGTGCGACGGTGAGCAGATAAAGGGTGAATCAATAGGTGGATCATTATGTTTATAGCTCCTGTGCTGGTATCAACCAGAATGGCCCTGTGCTCCAACAAAAAAGAAGTCTCTTAAAGCAAGGCTCTTTTTGGGTAAACGCCACCCTCGGCGCGATCGCTCGAATCTCACAGCCCAGACGGGACAGCGCCCCTGTGAGTTCCAGCTCTGAGGCTAGGCACCACCGGGCTTAAACACCCGACAAAGTTCTATCACTTTTGTGTGTAGAGTAGCGCGTTCATCTCGGCCCTGCTTTAAATCAGATTCTAATTCTAGTAGCAAAGGCAGACTCCGTTGCAATTGGGGCAAACTAAGCGATCGCACTTCTTGTTTTAGGAAATAAATTCGCTTGGGGTTGGCGATCTCTGCCGCCGCCGCCACCTCAGCGTCACTGGCCACCCCGACTAGGGCTTTGAGCCACAGCCACAGCCGAAACTGGCTGACCAAAGTGGCCACAATGCGCAGGGCGGGCTCGTTGCGATCGAGCAGGTCGCTGACCAATGCCAGGGCGGTGGGCGTATCGCCCTGCTTGAGGGCTTGGGCCAGCTTAAGGCTGGTCTGGGTCGACACCGTCACCAGCTCTGCGGCCACAGCGGGGGGAATGGGTTGCGGGCTGGCCCCCCAGTAGAGGGCTAGCTTTTCTAGCTCTAGATGGAGCTGACGGGTGTCGTTGCCCACCGCTTCTGTCAGCAGATCGAGGGTGCCAGGCTCAAGGTTCATACCCCGCTCCTTGACTACGGCGGCAACTTGCTGGTGAATTTGGTCGGTTTTCCAGGGAGGAATGGTGGCAAACTCGCGCACCTCACCCCAGGCTTTAAACAGTTTTATGAATTTGGCCCGGCCGTCGGGCTTAGCGGCGCTGGTGAGCAACAGCACCGAGGTGTCGGGCAGCTGGGGCAGGGTGCGCTCAAACTCGGCCAGGACAGTTTCTGGGCAGCGTTGCCCCAGGCTGGTATTCGCTAGCCACACCAGCCGCTGGCCTTCGCCAAAGGGAGGCGTCATCGCCTGGTTGAGGGCCTGAGATGGGCCGCTGCTAGCCTCGGCTGGCACCACATCGTAATTAAAGCTGGCCCAGGCCTCGTTGAGGGTGCGCTGGCGCAGGGTTTGGACGGCCTTTTGGAGGGCAAAGTCGTCATCGCCCCAGAAGTAGTAGGCGGGCATGGGGGTGGGGAATAGGTGGGGAGGGTGAGGGGGTAAGGAAGATGGGAAGGCAGTGTGGGATGATGGGGCGTCTTGGATTGGGACGTTGTTACGGCTAGGGACGGTTTAGGGATTTTATGGCGCAGCTGTGGCAGAGCCCTATTTTAGAAGAAAGTTTTGCGCTGATCGATCGGGAGGTGGGCGCCCACCCGTTCACTCCGGCGGAGTATGCGGTGGTGCGGCGCGTCATTCATAGCACTGCTGATTTTGAGTTTAAGGAGCTGGTGAGGTTTAGTGAGGGGGCGATCGCCGCCGCAACCCACCATCTTTCTAAAGGCGACCCCATTATTGTAGATGTGACGATGGTGCGTCAGGGAGTGGCGGGCATGGTGGAGCGCACGTTCCAAAATCCTTTGCTGACAGCCGTGACGGTGGGGGAACCGCCAGAGGATGGCCGCACCCGCACAGAAACCGGGCTGTTGCGGTGTTTGGAAAAGCATCCTAACGCGCTGGTAGTGATTGGCAATGCGCCGACGGCGCTGATGGCGCTGTGCGATCGCATTGCCTCAGACCAAGCCCATCCTGCTTTAGTCATCGGTGCTCCGGTTGGCTTTGTGGCGGTTGAAGCTTCGAAACAGCGCCTGGCCCAGACCTCGGTACCTCAAATTCGAGTGGAGGGCCGCAAAGGAGGCTCGCCGGTGGCGGCGGCCATTCTCAATGCTCTGCTGGTGCTGGCTTGGGAGCAGCAACCATGACCCCAATTCAAGTAGTAGGAATAGGGTTGGATGGGCGAGAGGGGCTGTCGCCCAAACTGCTGCAGCTGATTGACCAAGCGGCGGTGCTGGTGGGCAGCCCCCGGCATCTCAGCTACTTTCCCGACGGGTTGGCACAAACCTGGGTCTTGGGAGATCTAAAGGCAACCCTCGATCGCCTTCGTCAGCGGCTGGACGCTGCTAAACCCGGCATTGCTGTGGTTTTGGCCTCTGGCGACCCGCTCTTTTTTGGCCTGGGGCGGTTGCTGCTAGACCACTTGCCCGCCGAGAGCCTGACCTTTCACCCCCATCTGAGCGCGGTGCAGCTGGCCTTTAGTCGGCTCAAACTCCCTTGGCAGGGGGCAACGCTGATCAGCGCCCACGGCCGATCCACCGAAGAACTCACCACTGCCCTGCGGCGAGGGGATGCACTGATTGCGGTACTCACCGACCCGACTCACAATCCGGCTGTTTTAGGGCAGCTCATTCTCTCGCTGGGGTTGCCCTATAGCTATCGCCTAACGGTCTGTGAAAATTTAGGAGATGACACCGAAACCATCCACCACTTAACGCCCGAAACTACGGTGGGCAAAACCTTTGCGGCCCTCAATGTAGTGGTGCTCCAACGGCACCACGCAGAAGGGCTCAATACCGAGAATTTGCCGCTGATTGGCCTGCCCGATCGCGCCTTTGCTACCTTCAGCGATCGCCCCGGCCTGATTACCAAACGCGACATTCGCATTCAAATCTTGGCCGATCTAGATCCCAAACCAGGGCAGGTTATTTGGGATGTTGGGGCGGGTACTGGTTCCGTCAGCGTTGAAATCAACCGCCTCTGCCCCACTGCCCAAGCCTATGCCATTGAGAAAACCGCCGCTGGTCACGGCTTAATTCAGCAAAACCAGCGCCGTCTGGGCAATGCCAACCTACACCCGATCTATGGAGCCGCCCCTGAGGCCTTATCGAACCTGCCCGACCCCGATCGCATCTTTATCGGCGGCAGCGGCGGTCACCTGACTGAAATTCTTGACCTAAGTGCCCAGCGCCTCCGGCCCCAGGGCCGCATCGTCCTTGCGTTGGCGACCCTAGAGCACACCAGTACGGTGCTGACCTGGGCTAGCAGAACCGCAGACGGGAGAGCTGCTTGGTCAGTAGAGCTGCGTCAAATTCAGGTGCAGCAGGGAGTTCACGTTGGGGCACTGACTCGCTGGCAACCCCTCACCCCTATCACCATTGTCACCTTGAACCGTCCCTAATGCCTTCAGGTGATTTAGCCATCGTCTGTTTACCCCAACGCCCACACCCCTACCCCGGTGAGCACCAGCAGCCCCAGGGACAGCACCCCCGTCAGCGGCTGATCGGGCAGCCCCACTAACCAAATAGGGCCGTCCTTGCCAGGCTTCAGCAGGGCCAGGGCATCGATGGCGGCGATCGCAAAGACCCATCCAGCGTGCAGCCCCCAGGCCAAGCCCAGGCTGCCGCCCCCGGTCCAGCGAGCCAGCAGCAGCACTGCCCCCATAATCGCCAACCCCGGTAGCTGGGGCGCTCCGGCGGGGCCATCCCACACTAGGTGTGAGACGGCAAAAATCAGGCAGACGGCGATCGCCATCAGCCCCACCGGCAGCGCCTGCCCCAGCCCATTCACCATCACGCCACGAAACACCAGTTCTTCAATCCAGCCTACAAACAGCGCCAGGGGCAGTACTGCGAGCAGCACTACCCCTGGCGAAGGACTAGATAGGGTTTGATCGTCGGTGCCGACACTCGCTTGACCTGCTGGTGGCAGCACTATCCCCCCTGGGGCAACAGGTTGGCCAGGGAGCTGCCACCGCCGCCAGCCTAGACCCAGCTGTAATGCCACGAGCAGGGTTACACCTCCGGCAGCTACCCCAAACCCGGCAGCGGCGGACCTGGCAAAAGGCAAATCCCAAGCGATGCCGTAGGCTGACCAGGTGCTAGCGGTGAGGCGACGATGAACCTCCACTGCTACGGGAGCCAGCAGATATAAAGGCAGCAGCAAGGGCAACTTGTGCTGCGGGGCAACGGGGTAGGTGAGTGGCACGCGCGCGACGCGCGCAACTAATAAGCAAACTGGAATACCTAAGGCGATCCAGCTTAAAAAAAAACAATTAGATGCGCGATCGCTGACATATTCACCAGCAGAGTTCTAGTAGTAAACCAGTACTATTCTTCGTCGGAATCAGCGTCAAGCTGCTTCAGATGAATGTGCTTATAGCCCAGTTTAATTTCAAATTCATCGCCAGACTTCAGACCCATTTCTTGGGTATAGGTGGCCCCAATAACGATCTGACCATTCTTGTGGACGCTCACCCGATAGGTAGGTTCACGGCCGCGACCATCTTTACTGCTTTCAGGATCAAGGTTGATGCCTTTAGCCTCTAGCAGCGCATCGTAAAAGCCAGACAAATTGACCCGTACCTGGTTGTCTTTGGTAAGGGTGTAGTAGCCGCATTCTTTGGCGGTTTCGCGCTTAGTTAGGTTAGATAGGTCTTTAACCTTTTGGAGTAATGCTTTGCCGGTCAGGGGACTGGGTTTTTCTGCCATTGTCAGGGAAAATCCTTGTGTAAGACGTAAAGTCGAATGCTAGAAAACAGAGGGTCGATCCTTGGGGTGAGGGTGGCGACCAATGCAGAATAGCAGAAGAATAATAGCAAATAAATCTGCCTATTCGCACAACTAATTATAGTCAAAGTTATTAGAAGCTGTCACCTAAAAAATAAACAATTTGGATGGGCTTTTACTGATTTATTCAGCGCTCGATAGCCAGCCCAGGCGTAGGGTCGCTTCAGAAAAGCCAGGCTCCAAGACTTTGCCATTGCTTAGCGGACAGAATATCTCAAGTTTGGGGACAATCATTTTAAGCAATCTCGGTCGCTTTTGATTAACTGACTAATGACCTCCCCGCTTCTCTCCGCTACTTACCTAACCCGTTTTTATTGGAATTGACTTTGCTGAATGCCTAGGCAAAGACTTTTAGACCTCGGCTTTCCCGTTTTAGGAAAGGCAGGAATGGCGCTCTAGACCGTTAACTATTGCGTGTAGGCAGAGCCTTAAGAGGCAGTTCGGAAAGGGATCCCTCGTAACGTTCGTCACCGCTAATCCCTCAGGCTCTCCTTAGCAGGGGAGGTGTACAGGCTCAACAACCCTCTTAAAAAGGGGATTTAAAGGGGGCTCAACCTTTTGCAACCCAGGGTAAGACCTTTGAAGCCGCTTCTAAAATACTGCTCAGCTCGAGCAAACCAGATTGGTCGCTAGGACTATTTAGCCCAGTAGATTTTTCAATTTGGAGAGATTTAAAACCGCAGCCGCCTACGGGTTAGGAGCTAAGGGCGATGCAGGAGCTGTCTTAACCACAGACTATCGGCCTAACCAAACTCTTACTCACTACAGGTTTTACTACAAAGGCTAAAGTCACCTTTTGGGCAAGCAGAAAAACCTGATCGGGCTTTCTAATCTGAGTTATAAGCGGTTTGCTACCGGGTGCTGACCGTAAAATTACGGTGTCGCGATCGCCCGCCATCATCTCTATCCACCTTTAAGCTCATTTGAAGAACAAAGCCTCTTCAAGAACAGCTCAAAATTAACGAAGGTCGTCATAGATCTACCGCTGGGTAGAGGTCACAATATCTCAGCTTAGACATTGCTGGGACAGACTAAGCGCCACGCTTTTCTCCCAAGGAAGGTGTCTTGGCTAGGCCCTAGGTTATCCAACCAATCAGTTAAGCAAACCGGCGTGAGAAAGGCGCACCATGCCCGCAGAAGGCTTGGCGATGGTGCGCCTTTACTCAAGGAAATGCTGAGTCTGCTTAAAGAGCCTGAGGCTGAGTGTTAGCCCTGGCGAAGCTGATCGAGCACGCTTTGATCTTCCATTGTGGAAGCATCGCCTGCGATCGCCTCGCCACTAGCCAAATTGCGCAAAAAGCGACGGATAATTTTGCCCGATCGCGTTTTAGGTAGCGCATCGGCAAATCTAATTTCGCCGGGCCGGGCGATCGCGCCAATTTCATTTACCACGTGCTGTTTGAGTTCCTGCTTCAGTCCATCGCTGGCGCTATAGTGACCCTCTAAAATCACAAAGGCAAAGATATCTTCGCCCTTGATCTCATCCTTACGGCCCACTACGGCAGCCTCGGCCACCGCAGGATGAGAAACCAGGGCCGACTCGACCTCCATAGTTCCTAGGCGATGGCCCGACACATTGATCACGTCATCCACCCGACCCATCACCCAAAAGTAACCGTCGGCATCTTTGCGAGCGCCGTCGCCTGCAAAGTAAAGGTACTGTCCATTAACGGGGGCAATGTGCTCCCAATAGGTGCGGCGGTAGCGGTCGTCATCGCCGTAGACCGTGCGCATCATGCTAGGCCAGGGGTGTTTGATTACCAGATAGCCGCCCTCGCCAGCAGGCACCGGGTTGCCGTCAAGATCCACCACGTCGGCCAAAATGCCGGGGAAGGGTAGAGTCGCGGAACCAGGCTTGGTGGCGATCGCCCCCGGCAGCGGCGTAATCATAAAGCCGCCGGTTTCCGTTTGCCACCAGGTATCGACAATTGGGCAGCGCTCGCCGCCAATCACCTGGTGATACCACATCCAAGCTTCGGGATTGATGGGTTCGCCTACGGTGCCGAGCAGCCGCAGCGACGACAAATCTCGCGCCTTGGGCAGCTCGTCGCCCATTTTAATAAAGGCACGAATGGCAGTGGGAGCGGTGTAGAAAATGGTGACGCCATACTTTTCAATCACATCCCAAAAGCAGCCGGGGTTTGAGGGCCGGGGCACCCCTTCGTACATCACCGTAGTCGCTCCATTCGACAGCGGGCCGTAGACAATGTAGCTATGGCCCGTAATCCACCCTACGTCAGCGGTGCACCAGTAAACGTCGGTGTCTTTGATGTCAAAGGTCCATTTAAAGGTGGTGTGGGTGTAGAGGTTGTAGCCGCCCGTGGTGTGCACCACCCCCTTGGGTTTGCCCGTGGTCCCGCTGGTGTAGAGAATGAAAAGCAGGTCTTCGGCGTCCATTTCCTCAGCGGGGCAGTGGGCTGAGGCCGTGGACTGAAGCTCGTGCCACCAGTAATCTCGGCCTTCAACCATGGTCACCTCGGCCTTGGTGCGCTGCACCACCAGCACGCTGTCAACACTGGGCACACCACCTTCAGCCAGAGCCTGATCTACTGCGGTTTTGAGTGGCACAATCTTGTCTTTGCGAAAGCCGCCGTCGGCGGTGATGACCACCTTGGCTTCAGCATCGTTGAGGCGATCTTTCAACGCTTCGGCGCTAAAGCCGCCAAAGATAACGGTGTGGGGGGCACCAATGCGGGCGCAGGCGAGCATGGCGATCGCTGCCTCGGGCACCATGGGCATATAGATGCCAACGCGATCGCCCTTTTGTACCCCCAACCCCTTGAGCACATTGGCCACCTGGCACACCTCTCGGTGCAGCTGAGCGTAGGTCAGGGTCCGACTGTCGCCCGGCTCCCCTTCCCAAATCAGGGCAGCTTTATTGCGTCGCCAGGTGGTGAGGTGGCGATCTAAACAGTTGTAAGAAATGTTGATTTTGCCCCCCACAAACCATTTTGCAAAGGGCGGCTGCCAGTCAAGCACCGTATCCCAAGATTTAAACCAGTGCAGCTCTTGGCTGGCAAGTTCTGCCCAGAACTGAGCTGGGTCTGCCGCTGCTCGTTCGGCCAGGGCACGATACTCTTCGAGGCTCTTGATGGATGCGTTTTGAACAAACCCATCGGCGGGCGAAAACAGACGGTTTTCGTGGAGAATCGATTCGATGGTGGGGGAAGCCATAGACAATGCCAAGTCTCTTGCGAACACAAATAACGTTGACGAAAGCCGCTATAGAGGGGCGGCGTCCCTTGAAAACCATACGATTTTCAGCGGCCTTTTGAACAGCCTCTACGGTTTCCGTAATGTTTTCTAAAAAGTTAGCTTTAGAAACGGCTGTTTCTGGGATGTAGGAGGCCAAGCCAGTTTAGCAAGCTCTACCCTCGACTCCTTAAAATTAGACAAAAGCCGCTGCTTATTGTAAAGCAACGGCTTTTGCTAAGTTAAAGCAGAAATTTGTAAACGGCTCTGGCTAGCTCCTTAACGGTTGTCACCAAAGTTGGATTTACCACAATGCCCGAGGCGCGTTATTTCCTGTAGATCCGCCCTGGTTATTTGGCGTTTGGGGCCTAGGTTGGGTAGTTTGGGGTCTAGGTTGGGTAGTTTGAGGAGCTTCAGTCAGAATTGGGCTGACAAGTGCCAAGACTTCACTCTGCGTTGCATAACCGTCGAATGCGTCAGAGCTAAAAGGAATAGGAGAACCCATCCGGTTTTCGTTGTAAATCACTTCGACACTGTTAGCATTCTGTTTCGTTCTGGCGTTCTCTGAAATCCAGGGCCTGACATCAGCACCCAGCAGAGTCTGCCGCAAAAATCTGACACCGGCAGCATGGCGAGCCTCTACGCTGTGAATTTCTAGCGCCGCCGCCAGTACGGTTTTACCGGCTTCACCTGCGGCCAACAGGTTTTGTACCTGTCCTTTGTAAGCGGCAACACCTAGATCTTCAACGTACTGCCCCACTAGCAAAAAGTCGGCTGGATTAGCAAAAGGGTCGCGGCCTAGAATAGCCGAGTAATTGGGGTTAGCCGGAATCACCACCGCATCTGGATTACCGCCTAACGAAGGCAGAACAGCCGAGAGATCGGCGACGTGCCGAGCTTCATCTTGACCGTAAGAAACAATAATATCTTTTGCGGCCTGGGGAATGCTAGCGAGGCCACCGTTCTGAGCAGCCGCAACCGCACGGCGGTAAAAGTCAGCTTCTAGTTTTTCCAGAGTGAGGGCATATTCAGTCACCTGTCGAGGGGTCAGGACTGTTTCCTGAGCTTGGGCAGCAGCGGTCGGGCCAACGCAGAAAAACAACACCATGGCCAGTGGCAGGACAAGGGCCATCGTCTGCCCCAAGCGCTGCACCTGCTCAATCTGCCGACCACAGCGATCGCGTAAAGCTGCAAACCCGTTGAACAGAGGTAGCAGAGTCTGGTTTATCGGTTGGAAAATGAAATTAAAACGTGCTTTCACTGGTGGTCTCCTTATGCAACAAGCGCGCCATTGATGGAATTGTTGAGAATGCCGAGGGAACCGACGATGTCTACAATTTGTCTGGGGCTGTACAGCTCGTCGTAAGCTCGGCCCTTAAATGGATTGAGGCTAGCGACCAAATCGGCATCACTCACTAACCGATCGCTATCTGGCTCGGTGGTGGGTTTGCCGAGCAGCGCTCGTACACCACCAGCATGGCGAGCTTCGACTGAAACAATTGAGCCTGCGGCCAGCAGGTAGGTGGGGTTGGTCAGGCTAGGACCAGCGCCGTTGTAGGCGTGGACACCCACATCTTCTAAGGTGACCGCTGTGTTGAGAATGGTGCTGCGCTCGCTCAAAACAGCATTCAAACCAGAGGAATTGAAGCTGAGATCGGCGGTTTCAAACAGTACCTGATCGCCTAAAACATTCCGCAAAAAAGTGACGTGAGCCGCTTCTTGAGCACCTAAAACTTGCATATATTCCAGTTCTGTGCCGTCGGAAATTTGGCCAGAGTCCACCACAGCGGCGTAAAAAGCAGCCTCAAGTTCTTCTAGCAGCAGGGCAAAATTAAGAATCCCTTCGTCATTGGCAGCAAAGGTGAGGGTGCTGCCGCTAGACTGGGCGCTTACCGCCTTAGGAAGAGCCGCGATCATCAACCCCCCAAAGCCTAAAAGCCCCCATTTCATTAAGCCTCGGCGCGAGGCAGATGCAGATAGTACTCTCTGTTGCTTCATACTGGCATCTCCTGAAAATCGTTCACAATTGTCAATGGTCGTATGGATGTCATCGCAAAATTTTCTTACGGTAGACCCTATATACATAACGAACGGGCTGTCTTTGTGGATGTATATCTTTCGACATAAAAAAGTCCTCTGACCCTGCTTCAAAAGAGTGAGAAGACTTTTTAGATCTGTAATTCATACAAATATTTAGCTTCGCTCGTGGGATAAGCTTAAGCTCAAAAAAAACGCTATAGCTCAACGATGACGGGGGTTCCCAAGTCCACCATATCGAATAACTGGCGAATATCTTCGTTGTACATGCGCACGCAGCCGTGGGAAGCTGCCCGCCCTACAGAATCACGGTTAGGGGTGCCATGAAAGCCGATGACGTTATTACCATCACTCCAGAAGCCAATCCAGCGATCGCCCAGCGGATTTTCTGAACCAGGCGGCACTACTTCATTGGTGAAAGGATTTGTCCACGCTGGCTGAGTGATTTGTGAGAAGATTTCAAACTCTCCGGTGGGCGTTTCCCACCCCGGCCTGCCAATGGCAACCGGAAAGCTCGCTTCTACAACATTGCCCCTGTGGACGTATACCCGGCGATCGCTCAAGCTCAGTCGCAGATGCACCGGTTGCTCTACAACCTCAGGCAAAAGATCTGCCTCTAGGGGAGCAGCCGCAGCAGATGAATCAGTCGACGGTAAAGCCATCGTCGGACGAATCAGTATAGGCTCTGGCAAAATGTGTAAACTAGGCTCTACCTGCTCGGTTGGCTGCAACTGAGGCGTTTTTGGTGACGGATCAGCTTCCTGCTTAGCAAAAGCTTTTGCTACCCCCAAATCACCTAGCAATAAGCTGCTTAAACAAACAATTATTGACTTGTAGACCAGCATTTTGGAGTGTAGCGGAGCAGAGTTCATGGGCGATGGTGGAGTTACAGGAAAAATCTCAGCAGGGTTACGACAACTTTAGCTTAAGCCAGTGAGCACGGTTATCTGCCTGAATTGCGATCTCTGGGCAACTACGTAGTCCCTTCCAACATTTAAGGTAAAGCGGCTGGATTTTCGCTCCGCTGTATTCGATCAAAGTCAATTGTTTCTTTGTCGCTTAAGCGTCTGAGGCAATGGTGGCTTGGTTTTTTAGCCGTGGCTGTAGGTTACGTTGTGGTAGCCAAGCTCGGTTTTATGTAGCCAAGCTCGGTTTTTATATCGTGGGAAGCTAGGCGGCTGTATCGCCTATCTGGCCTCCAGCAATTTATAGCCAAGGCATTATGCTTGTAATAGGGGCTGCTTTAGCAATTTTCTCCCAGTTTAACCACCTAGCTGAACAGCGCCAGCTCGAAAAGATCAAAACCATTAGCGATGCCTATATGGTGGTGGGAGGCATTTCCTACGAGCGGGACGACCATGCCCAAGCAGCGGCGGAGATGGCTTTGGATATGCAGGCCATGGCCCAGGAATTTAGCGATCGCACTGGCCAATCCTTTCGCCTGCGCATTGGCATTAGCACTGCCCCGGTGGTGACTAGGGTGATTGGTGCCAAAAAGTTTATCTACGACCTCTGGGGTGACACCGTCAATACCGCCAGCCGCGTGAGTCGTTTGGGATAGCTGAACAGATTCAAGTCACTGCAACAAGCTACCACTGCCTCAAAGACACTATGACTTTGACCTGAGGTGCGAGGTTTGGGTCAAGGGCGAGGGGCAGAGGCGCACTTACTTTCTGCGGTAAAAAAGCCTGGCGATCGTTGCTAGGCCACTCTAAGCACTGGTCAACTCAACAATGATTTGTGGTGGCTGGCCGGGTATGCTAAAGCCAAGGGAGTTCTTTCAGATAGCCAGCGATACCTACCGTATCTACGGCTTGTTGCTTCAGTATCCTGTGCCACCACGTGATGGGTCTATGACTACGGCTAAGGCATCTGTACCAGCGCAGCCCGCGCCCCCGCTCTCCGCCCAAGACGCAATGCTGGAGAACATTATTGGGGTTGCCATTTTCGACTTCAGTGGTCTGCCCCGCGAGTATTTCATCACCGCCGACAACGAAAGTACCAGCTGGGTGCAGCTGGTATTTCAGGCTTTAGGGCTCAAATCGCTGCTAATGGCGTCGTTGAAGCTAGAGGGGTTCTCCCACATCTGCATTGAGCTAGACCAGCAAACCGCCTTTGTGGTGCGCACTAAAGAGGAGTACGTAGCCCTGCTAACGCGTAAACCGCTGGTGTTCGCTACAGCCCAGGAGAGCGATCGCTTTAGCAAGTGGGTGCGCCAGTTTGAGCGCCTCCTGCTGCGTGAGCACGGTCGGTTTATACCGGCCTAAGGGGGTGAAGGGTGCAGGGTCTAAGGTGAAGGGGCTGGCTAAATGCTTGTGATTCTGAGCCTAAACCCTAAACCTTGTACCTTAGACCCTAAAGCTAAGGCAAAAACCGATCTAGCGCAGCCTTGAGTTCGGCGATTTCTTCTTCAATGTTGCCGTCTTCAGCCGCGCGACCAATGCACTCAGTCAGGTGCTCATCGAGAATGATGCGGGCGACGCGATCGAGCGCACCGCGCACCGCTGCCACCTGTACAAGCACATCCGGACAGGGACGGCTCTCCTGCACCATAGTCTTAATGCCGCGAATATGACCCTCGATGCGGGCCAGCCGGTTGACAATTCGTCGCAGCGATTCTGGGTCATGGACGTGGGGATGGGCCTTGGTGTCGCCAGGAGGCTCGACCTCGTGCAGGTGGGAATGGGGAGTGGGGCTAGGGTTATGCAATGGAATGTGAGAATGAATAACAGACGAACAGAAACGGCGGTTGGCTCAACGCTGCCCTACTGGGGCGGTAAAAACCCTGACAGGGTGGCCAAGTCATCTAAAGACTTAACCCCTGGGTATAGCTGACCCTCGATTTCCCAAGTGGGATATCCCTGAATGCTCTTTTGCTCACACAGCTCTGGCTGCGGGTTGTCGCCATCGGCGGCACACTCTATGTAGGGCACCTGATCCACAGCCTCGCCAAACATCGCCTTCTGATCAGCGCAGTGGGGGCACCAATAAGCCCCATACATCACGCCGTTGGTGTCGGCTAGGTGCTGGGCTAGCTGGGCCTCGTAGCTGGTCGCGTCAGTAACCGTCTGGGTAGGCTCAGGCCCGCACCCGGCTAACAGCAGGGTACCCAGCGCTAACCCTCCCAGCCAGGAGACGTTCAGCCGGGGCTGAGGCCAAAAACGAACGCGGTGTAGTGAAACCATGGCGCTTAACCAACACAACCCTTGAGTAACGGCTGGAGGGCGATCGCTTTCCCACCAGTCGCTGAACCCCAGTGTAGCGTCAAGCCACGGCCATAGGCGCGTAAAGCTCCATCACTCGCGCTAAGTCGAGGCGCGACTGGGCTCCTAGATTGAGGCCTGAATAGTGCCCCTGGTTGAGATGGTCGGCGGCAGCACAGCCGATCATCGCGGCATTGTCAGTACAAAGGCTAAAGGGTGGAAACAGCACCCGCAGGCCGTGGTCGACAGCCGCCTGCTGAAGGTGCTGGCGCAGACCGCTGTTGGCGGCGACCCCACCCCCTACCGCCACAGTGGTAAGGCCGTAGGCCTGGGCACAGGCCACCACCCGGCGGGTTAGACTACGGGCCACCGTGGCCTGAAAACTAGCGGCTAGATCAGCTACCGGTAGGGGATCGGCCCCATCCGCCCTAAGTTTTTCCACCAGGCGCAGCACCGCCGTCTTCAGCCCGCTAAAGCTGGAGTCGTAGGGGTGAAAGCCCCCCTCAGGCCGCGAAATATTGCCCTCGGGCAACGGAAACGCCTTAGGATTGCCGTTCTGGGCCAGCTGGTCAATGATCGGGCCGCCGGGATAGCCTAACCCCATCAGGCGCGCTACTTTGTCAAAAGCCTCCCCAGCGGCGTCGTCGCGGGTTTGACCTAGGGTTTGATACTGGCCGCAGCCTTTGACGTAAATCAGGCTGGTGTGGCCCCCCGACACCAGCAGGCACAGGTAGGGGGGCTCCAGGTCTGGGCTGGCCAAATAGTTGGCGTAGATGTGCCCCTCAAGGTGGTGGATCCCTAGGAAGGGCTTACGATGCACCATGGCCAGGGTTTTGCCCGCTGTTAGCCCCACCAGCAGGGCTCCCACTAGGCCCGGCGTGCAGGTGGCGGCGACCCCATCAATGCTGGCCCAGTCGAGCCCCGCCTGGTCTAGGGCCGCGCTGATGCTTTCCCCCAGCGTGGCGACGTGGTGCCGCGAGGCTACCTCGGGCACAATGCCGCCGTAGGGCTGGTGAATGGCAATTTGTGAGGCGACGACGGTGCTGAGGACGGTGCGATCGCGCACCACCGCCGCCGCTGTTTCATCACAGCTGGTTTCTATCGCTAAAATCGTCGCCATGGGGGTTGTCGTCAGAAGGGAATTAGAGTAAGCCGCGAAAGCGAACTAGAGCAGGTCACACCGTAATTTGTAGAGATGTAAACACCCCACCGATCTTAGCTTTACGGGGGTTCGGCCGCGCGGTATTATGGCGACCAAGTTGGGTGAATTTTTGTTCAAAAAACTTAACTTTATGTTCAAATCGCCCTAGTTTCTTCGGTAATTAAAAAGGAACAGTTTATGCGACGGTTTTTTGCTGTAGCGCTTGTAGTGTTTCTCTGGTTTGGGTTTGCTTCCCCGGCTTCCGCTAGCCTGGCTGGCGACAACGTAGCCGGCCTCACCCCCTGTGGTCAGAACGAGGCATTTCTAAAGCGAGCCGCTGGTGCCAAGACCGAGGCGGCCAAAGCTCGGTTTGAATTTTATGGTAGCTCTACCCTGCTGTGCGGCAGCGAGGGTCTACCCCACTTGGTGGTAGACGGTGATCTGGCCCATGCCGGCGAGTTTCTAATTCCTAGCCTGTTGTTTCTCTACATTGCTGGGTGGATTGGCTGGGTAGGTCGCGCCTACTTAATCACGGTACGTGGTGACAAGAATCCCGAAGAAAAGGAAGTCATTATTGATGTGCCCCTGGCCATCAAGACCATGTTAACTGGGTTTGCCTGGCCGCTACTTGCCTTCAAAGACATAGCTAGCGGGGCCATGTTTGCTAAAAACGAAGAGATCACCGTATCTCCTCGCTAGGTAAATCTCTCGCTGATCCCCAGAAAAACGACTCCCCAGAATAACGACCCAGGAGAATTAGACCATGAACAACGGCCTGCCTCGGTATTTGTCAACTGCCCCGGTGCTGATTACCGTGTGGATGTTGATTCACGCCGGTATTTTGATCGAATTCAATCGCTTCTTTCCCGACTTGCTGCTGCACCCTTAGGGAAAGACCTCGTGAGGGCTGCCTCGCGAGTGCGCTTTAGAGATGGTTTTTGGAGACTTAACGGCGTCTAGAAACCGTCTTTATCTATTTGCTGTGATCTTGTTTGAGTTGGAGAAACTTCCCCCATGACAGACCTCATTCAGCCCGCTGGGGATCCACAAATCGGCAATCTAGAAACGCCGATTAATTCCTCTGCGTTTTCCAAAGCTTTTATTGGCAATCTACCCGCCTACCGCAAGGGGCTTTCCCCCCAGCGGCGCGGCTTAGAAATTGGCATGGCCCACGGCTATTTCCTCTACGGCCCCTTTGCCCTACTCGGCCCCCTGCGCGATTCTGAAATCCCCGGCTTGGCTGGGTTGCTGAGCGCGGCGGGCCTAGTGGTGATTTTGACCGCCTGCCTGTCGATTTACTCAAGTTCTGGCCTCAACCACTCCGTTACTAAAGCCACCACCCCCTTCCCCCCTCCCGCTAGCCTCGAAACTGAGGAAGGCTGGAGCGAGTTTGCCGGTAGCTTTTTAATCGGTGGCATTGGCGGGGCGACCTTCGCCTATCTGCTGGCGGCTAATCTGCCTATTCTGACCACCCTAGTCAGCGGCGGCCATAGCTAAGCCTGCCTCTGTAATCTATATTCTGTAAACGCCAGGGGCGATGGACTGCAATCCGTCACCCCTGGCGTTTTTAAGTGCGGTATGGACAATCAGGCGTAGCCTGTGCCATTGGGGAAGACGTTGTTCTCCCAAGGATTTTTGTACGCTGAATCCTGGGGTTGGGCAAAGCGAAGCATGCCCGACCTACTGCTAAGAGCTGTTCTACAACGGCCCGATCGCCTCCACCGCTGCCTCCACCGCTAGGGCCACATGGGTCCAGTGGGTACCGCCCTGGCAGTAGACGATGTAGGGCTCCCGCAGGGGGCCGTCAGCCGATAGTTCTGACGTGCTGCCGTCGATAAAGGTGCCCCCAGCCATCACCAGCTCGCTATCGTAGCCGGGCATGGCAGCCGGTACGGGTTCCACGTAGGCATCAATGGGTGAATGCTGTTGTACGGCCTTACAAAAGGCGATCAGTTTCTCGGGCGACCCCAGGCGAATGGCCTGAATTACGTCGCGCTGGGGCGCACTGGGGGCTGGATTGACGGGGTACCCCAGGGCCGCGAAGGTGGCCGCCAGCAGATAATTGCCCTTCATGGCTTCACCAACCATTTGAGGAGCTAGAAATAACCCCTGATAAAGCAGGCGGTTGAGGTTGAGGCTAGAGCCACCGCTAGCTCCAATGCCGGGGGCCGTGAGGCGGCAGGCGGCGGCGGCCACTAGATCAGCTCGGCCCGCTACATAGCCGCCAGTGGGAGCAATGGTGCCGCCAGGATTTTTAATCAGCGACCCGGCTATGAGATCGGCCCCAACGGCGGTGGGCTCGCGGTCTTCCAAAAATTCGCCGTAGCAGTTGTCGACAAAACAGACAACGGTGGAATTCTGGCCTTTTACCGTAGCCACGATCTTTTCGATTTCGGCTATGGTGAGGGATGACCGCCAGCTGTAGCCGCACGATCGCTGGATGTGCACCAGTCGGGTTTTTGGCCCCACTGCTGTCGCTAGGGCATCCCAGTCGAGGGTGTGGTCAGCGGTCAACGGTAACTCTCGATAGGACACCCCAAACTCTGCCAAGGACCCCTGGCCTTTGCTCCGTAAGCCAATTACCTCCTCAAGGGTGTCGTAGGGAGTGCCTGCTACGGCTAGCATTTCATCTCCAGGGCGCAGCACGCCGTACAAGGCGCAGGCGATCGCGTGGGTGCCTGAGACAAACTGCGATCGCACCAGGGCGGCCTCCGCCTGCACTACATCGGCAAAAACGCGATCGAGAGTGTCACGCCCTAGATCATCGTGGCCGTAGCCCGACACGCTGTTAAAGTGGTGGCTTCCCACCCGATGCTGCCGAAATGCCCCTAATACTCGCGCTAGATTTTGCTTGACCTGGGCGTCAATTCCATAAAAAATCGGAAGAAGGGTCGAGTCGGGAGGCATGATCAGGTTTGATTGTTGCAATGATTAAATTTTTTCGTTAAGAAACAGGGGTAACTATTGTCCCCTACATTTACTCTGCCTGAGCAAAATTCTTACTGAGGATTCCTGCTGGGGCGCTTGTCCAAAATTCTGAGATTTTTGCATGACTGCTGTAACTACCGAGCGTTTGTCCCGCGATTGGGTCACCCTTGGCTTCATGATCTTTGTCCACAGCATGGCGGCCCTGGCGTTTCTACCCGCTAACTTTTCCTGGGCAGCAATCGGCGTAGCGCTGCTGCTCCACTGGTTTACTGGCTGCCTGGGCATTACCCTGGGTTGGCACCGGCTGGTGTCTCACCGCAGCTTTACGGTCCCCAAGTGGCTAGAATACTTTTTTGTCTTTTGCGGCACCCTGGCCTGCCAGCACGGCCCGATTATGTGGGTTGGCCTGCACCGCCACCACCATGCCTACTCCGACCAGAGTCTTGACCACCATGACTCTAACAAGGGCTTCTGGTGGAGCCATATGGGCTGGATGCTGCGCGATGTGCCGGCCCGCCACGAGGTTGACCGCTTCATTCGCGATATCAAAGACGACCGCTTCTACCTGTTCTGCGAAAAGTACTTCCTGTTGCTTCAGGTTGGCCTTGGAGTCGTGCTCTATGCCCTCGGCGGCTGGCCCTTTGTTCTGTGGGGCATCTTTGTGCGCCTAGTGGCGGTCTACCACTGTACCTGGCTGGTGAACAGCGCCACCCATAAGTTTGGCTACCGCAGCCACGACACCGACGACAAATCCACCAACTGCTGGTGGGTAGCCGTGTTGACCTACGGCGAAGGCTGGCACAACAACCATCATGCCTACCAATACTCGGCTCGCCATGGCCTAGAGTGGTGGGAGATCGACATGACCTGGATGGTGATTAGTCTGCTCGAAAAGGTGGGCCTAGCTAAGAAAGTTAAGCTGGGCAACTTGGCCGAAGGCTAGACCACCGGGTTTCAAGCCAGTCAAAAGGCGGGTTAGCAACTGTGCTGACTCGCCTTTTTTATACATCTTCAAAATTGGGCGTTGCTTAACTCAAGTATGATTTGGCCCCTCAAACCCTCCAATTTTGGGGGAGACAGAGTCTCAAAGTCCCCCAGTGGCGAAACCCGAAAGCTACGCAGTTGAGCCTTAATTCACTGACCAAAGAGGGCATCAATGATGCTTGACCTATTCATGCAACAAAGTCCTAGATCACTACAGGGCCAACCCACCCAGAGCTCGCCTGTCTAGACCAGTGGAACTAGGCGGTGAGTCGCCTGTTGGTACAGGCGGTCTAGGGTATTGCCATCGGTGGGAAACGTCGCTGCGCCCAACTGTATGCCCAGGGGCAGGCCCAGATTGTCTGGGTTTGAGCGTAGCCTATCGGCCCAGAACTGTGCCAGGGGTGCCCCCAGCGCCTCATGGGGGGAGGGCCAGGTGGGGGCCAGCGCTCCGATCAAAATTTCTTGATCTCCCCAGCGGGCGATCGCATCGCCCCGGCGAGTGAGGGTCGGCAGCACCGCCGCCAGCGCGACCATTAAATCTCTTGCTGGGCCAGGGGTGAGGGCCGGGTCAGGGCTTAGGTGCAGCAGCACCAGGCTGAGGGGCTGAGGGTAGCGGTGGGCTAGGTGCAGCAGCAGGTCAAGCTCAATGGTACCCTTGCGGCGGTTGGCCAGGCCGGTGAGCGGGTCGGTGCCCGCTAGGGTTTGTAGCAGGCGACCCCGCTCTAGCCGCTGAAACAGGCGGTTGACCAGCTCTGGCTCCAAAATGGGCTTGGGCAGATAGTCGTCGGCCCCCGCTTGGTAGAGTTCGTACACGGCAGTGGGCTCACGGCAGGCGGTGAGAAACAAAATTGGCAGGGTCTGCCAACGCTCCTGCTGGCGCAGCTGCCGACAGAGATCTACGCCTCTTAAATGGGGCATATCCAGATCGAGCAGCAACAGGTCGGGAGGGCTTGCCTCTAGGGCGGCCCAGGTCTGTCGGGGGTCACTGATCGTCACCACGTCGAGACCCCAGGGGGGCAGCAGGCGCTGGAGCTGAGCCAAAATCAGCGGGTCGTCGTCAACGGCCAGCACCCGATGCCGGGTATCGGTGGGTCGAGACGGCACGGTCAGGGGCACGATGCCTGACCCACTGGAGGGTTTGAAGCTCTCTCCAGGCCCGGCAGCCAGCTGAGCATCGAGCTGATCGACTAGGGCAATAAAATCAGCTCCCTGGGTGGCATCGGCCTGCGTGAGCCAGTCTTCGAGGCGGCGGGCTAGGTGCGAGCCTGCGGTCAGGCCAAACAAGCCTAGGGAGCCGGCGAGCTTGTGGGCGGCCCCCTGGGCCTGTGACCGCACTTCCTCGGTCAGGGGAGGCTGGTTTAGGGCGGCGGCGGCTCGGCGCAGGGCGGCCATGCGATCGCCCAGGATGGGCCGAAACTGGTCAAAGGCCGCGATCGCCGCCGCTCGGGCAGCCGCTGCTTTCGCCTGCTCTGAGGGAGGGTCGGGCAGAGACAACTCTGGCTCGGCGTCCGGTGGGGCTGGCCTGAGGCGATAGCCCATGCCGTAGACGTTCTCGATCATGTCGTCGGCTCCGGCCTGCTTGAGCTTGCGCCGCAGCCGCTTAATGTGGGTGCGGATGGTTTCTTCTCCGGGGAAGTCGTCGGTGCTCCACAGCCGTTCTAACAGCACTGTGTTGCTAAAAATGCGATCGGGGTGGCGTAGCAGCAGCTCCAGCAGGCCATACTCCTTGGGGGAAAGCACCACCGTCTGGTCTGCCACCGTCACCAGATTTGCGTTGGGGTCGCATTGGAGCTGGCCCCAGTGCAGGGTAGGGCTGCTCACCGCCGTGGGGCGGCGTAGCAGGGCGCGCAGGCGGGCGGTCAGCTCAGACAGGGTATAGGGTTTAACCAGGTAGTCGTCAGCGCCAGCGTTGAGTCCTTCGACCTTGTCAGTGCTGCTGCCGCGCGCCGTCAGCAATAAGATCGCCCCGCCGTAGCCCGTCTGGCGCAGCCGACGACACAGAGACAGCCCGTCTAAACCTGGTAGGTCAATGTCTAGGACAATTAGATCGTAGAGGGCAGAGCGGGCATACTCCCAACCCATGAGCCCGTCGGTGGTGGTGTCAACGACGTAGTGCTGGTCGGCTAGGTCGTTGGTCAGCCGCTCGATTAAGACCTCGTCGTCGTCGACTAGAAGAATTTTCATGGGGGCCTCAACCGTCGCAGGGGGGTAGCGTAGCCTAGGGTGTGTCATCAATTAAGCCAAATGACAGTAGCTACCATGTAAATCGCACTGAGGAATGTCTCGGCTAACTTGTCATAGCGTGTCGCAATCGCTCGATACTGCTTGAG
>NZ_JACJOX010000046.1 GCF_014695775.1 Leptolyngbya sp. FACHB-60
TTGTGGCTATGGCCCTGCTGGTAACCTTGCTTCGGGGCAACCTCCCCATTGCCGCGATACTGGTTGTGCCATTCCGTAAGGGTGCTACGGGCAATGCCCAGCAGTTGACTGACGGCAACTTTGGATTGGCCTGACTCAATCGAGGCAATCACTTTCTGGCGCAGGTCAAGGCTGTAGGGAGCTGGCATCACTATAGTCCTCTCGATATCCTGTCATTCTGCCTGACCGAACCCTTATACGGATTGCTATAAAACTTGCGTTGGCCCCCAAGCTCGCAAGACCCAATTCCATCAACCAATAGAGGCCTCGGCGCACCCAAGTCAAAGGCTTCAGGGCCTTCGCTCTGAAGCCTTTGAGGATAGCGAGAGGGAAGTTGGCCCTAGGCGTCGGCGTGGGCGTGGCGGTTGTAGAGGAAGTCGAGGGCTTCGTTGCGCAGCTCGTAGAATTTGGGGTCTTCCATCATGCGGGCGCGATCTCTGGGGCGAGCGAAAGGCACCTGCATAATTTCACCAATTTTGGCGGCGGGGCCGTTGGTCATCATCACGACGCGATCGCTCAAGAACAGCGCCTCGTCGATGTCGTGGGTGATCATCAGCACGGTGATCTGGTGATCTCGCCAGATGGTCAGCAGCTCCTCTTGCAGCTCTTCCCGAGTAATCGGATCCAGGGCGCCAAAGGGCTCGTCGAGAATCAGCACCTTAGGCCGCAGGGCCAGAGCGCGGGCAATGCAGACTCGCTGCTTCATGCCGCCAGAGAGGGCGCTGGGCTTTTTATTGGCTACATCGGCTAGGCCCACCATTTCCAGGTGCTCCATGACAATGCGCTTTTTGATCGCCTCAGATTTGCCAGGGAACACCGACTTCACGCCCAGGTAGATGTTTTCGTAGGCGGTGAGCCAGGGCAGCAGGGAGTAGTTTTGAAACACCACCATGCGATCGGGGCCGGGCGCTTGAATTGGCTGAGTTTGCAAGCGCACTTCGCCGTTAGTGGGCTGGCGAAACCCGGCCACCATATCCAGCAGGGTCGATTTGCCACAGCCCGAGTGGCCAATGACGCAGACAAACTCGCCTTCGTTGATGGCCAAGTTGATGCCATCGAGCACTACAAAATCGCCGGTGGGGGTGGGGTAGACCTTGGAGAGATTGTCGAAAACCAGGAATGGTTCCTGGGTCTGGAGGTAGGTGGTGGATTGAGTAGGAGTGTTTAGCACTTGCATGGTCGGGGGGTGTGAGTGGGTGGGGAGTAGGGGCTGAGCATTGCTCAGCCCCTACAGCAGGTTCGTTGCACAGACAGGAAGGAGAGGATTAGCGGACAATCACGGCATCCATTGGCACTTCTTCGATGCGCAGGTCGCGCTTGATGGCGAACTGATTTAGGTATTTCAGCGGCTCGTCGGGGTCAAAGACAAGGCCATCAAACAGGTGGATGGGATGGCGATCGCGCCCCGTATCCACCAGCCCCAGCTCGCGGGCTGCCTGGCCAAAGATGTCGGCCCGCTTCACCCGCTCAGCCACGGCTAGCCAGTTGCGGGGAAAGGGCGTGATGCCCCAGCGGGCCATCTGGGTCATCATCCACACCGCCTCAGAGACATCGGGGTAGTTAGCCTTGCCGGTAAAGAACTGAATGTAGTTGAGCACATGCTCGGGCTGGCTGCCGTCGCCGCGATCGTAGGGGTCCAAAAAGCCTTGGCGAATGTGGGCTTCGTCGGCCCCAACGTATTCGGGCTTGCAGAGCAGATCGACAATTTCTTCGCGGTTGCGGCGATCGTCGCAGTATTCACAGGCTTCGAGCAGTGCTTTGACCAGAGCCAAGTGGGTTTTGGGGTACTGTTCGGCCCAGGCTTCGGTGACGCCGAGCACTTTCTCTAGATGGCCAGGCCAGATGTCGTTATCGGTTGCCATCACTACACCCGACCCTTCACTAACGGCACGGGCGTTCCAGGGTTCGCCGACGCAGTAGCCGTCGATGGTGCCCGCCTTCAGGGTCGAGACCATCTGCGCTGGAGGAATTACCGTGACGCTGACATCGCGATCGGGGTCGATGCCGCCGGAGGCCAGCCAGTAGCGCAGCAGCAGATTGTGCATGGAGGTGGGATGTACCGCCGCCAGGGTGTGCACCCGGTCGGGGCGGCGATCGATCGCTGCTTTAAAGTCGCCCAGGGTGCGCACTCCTGCATCAAACAGGCGCTTGCTAAAGGTAATGGCGTTGCCGTTGCGGCTAAGGGTGAGGGCGCTGACCATGGGTCGGGGTCGCTGGTTGCCGTAACCCAGGGTCATGCCCAGGGGCATGCCCGCCACCATCATGGCGGCGTCGAGGCGACCGGTGGCCACGCCGTCGGCGATCGCATTCCAGCTGGGCTCGCGGTTCAGCGTCACCTGGCTCAGGCCGTGGGCCTCAAACAGGCCCTTTTCTTTGGCCACTACCAGGGGCGCACAATCTACCAAAGGAATAAAGCCCAGCTCTAGATTTACCTTCTCCAGGCCGTTGGCGGCCATGGCCACCACGGGCTTGGCCTTGTGCAGCTTGGCCCGCTTCTGCTGGTTGAGAAAGTAGACAATCTCGTTGCGCAGGCTGTAGTAGTTGGGGTGCTTGACCACCTCCATACGTTCGCGGGGGCGGGGGAAGGGCACATCGACAATCTGGCCGACGTGGGCCTCGGGGCCGTTGGTCATCAGCACGATGCGATCGCTCAGCAGCAGCGCCTCGTCTACATCGTGGGTGACCATGACGCAGGTGACTTCGTTTTCCTGACAGATCTGCATCAGCTGTTCTTGCAGGCCGCCGCGCGTCAGGGCATCCAGTGCGCCAAAGGGTTCATCGAGCAGCAGCAGCTTGGGGCGAATCGCCAGGGCACGAGCGATCGCCACCCGCTGCTTCATGCCGCCGGAGATCTGTCCGGGGCGCTTGTTTGCCGCCTTTTGCAGCCCCACCATCTCGATGTGGTGGTCGATCATGCGATCGCGCACCGCCTGGGGATGCTTCTTCATCACCCGGTCTACTGCCAGAGCAATGTTTTCGCGCACCGTCAGCCAGGGCAGCAGGGAGTAGTTTTGAAATACCACCATGCGATCGGGGCCGGGTTCTGTGACCTGCCGCCCCTCCAGCACAATGCCGCCCGCGCTGGGCTGGTCGAGGCCCGAGAGAATGTTTAGCAGGGTCGATTTGCCGCAGCCTGAGTGACCCACCAGGGAAACAAATTCCCCTTTGTGAATTTGCAGGTCGATGTTTTTTAGAGCAATATATTCGCCCCCGGTGGGCAGCTTAAAGACGCGATCGACGTGGTCAACTTCGACAAAGACAGACATGGTGCGCAGGGAATGAAGGTGCAGGCAGACAGGAATTTTTGAATCTCGTCAGCAATGGGAGTAGGGTGGGCACCGCCCACCACAACCTTGGCAGAATCACAAGTTCGATGCAGTGCGTTGTGAACGAGGTCTACCCTCGTGTGGGGGCAGGTGAGCATTGCCCGCCCCACAGAGCTACTGCTTTTGCTCTTCGGGCAGCACCAGGCCACCAACAAACACAATCAGGCGATCGAGCAGCAGACCCACAATGCCCACGTAGAGAATGGCGATAATAATGTCGCTGATACGAGAGCTGTTCCAGGCATCCCAGATGAAAAAGCCGATGCCTACGCCGCCAATCAGCATTTCTGCCGCTACGATCGCCAGCCAAGACAGGCCAATGCCAATTCTGAGGCCGGTGAAGATATAGGGCACGGTGGCCGGAAACAAGATCTTAAAGAAGTACTGAGACTTAGACAGTTGCAGCACCCGCGCCACGTTGTTGTAGTCCTGTGGAATCTGGCGCACGCCCTCGGTGGTGTTGATGATGATCGGCCAAATCGCCGTAATAAAAATCACGAAAATGGCGGAAGGATTTGCCTGCTGAAACGCCGCCAGCGAAATGGGCAGCCAGGCCAGGGGCGGCACCGTACGCAAAATTTGAAATAGGGGGTCGAGGGCGCTGTACATTAACGAGCTGGTGCCCACCAAAATGCCCAGAGCGATACCCACAATAGCGGCCAGGGTAAAGCCCAGGGCCACCCGTTGCAGACTCGTCCAAACCTGCCAAAACAGTCCCTTATCGGTGCCACCGTAGTTAAAGAAAGGATTGATGATCAGCTCCCAGGTTTCTTGCACCGTGCGCACTGGGGTGGGCAAGTTGGCATCGGGCCCCATGGTGAGCACCTGCCAGATGACTAAGAAGATCAGAATCGCCACCACTGGGGGAATCAATCCCTTGAGCCAGTCCAGAGACGCATGGGCAAGCTTTTGCAGGTTAAAGCGCGATCGCGCCGGGCGAATATCGAGGGGTGCCGTCATTGGGGTTGCATCTCCAGGATTGAGAACAGCGAACGAAGGATTTTCCAGGCCAGCAAACTCAGGGCAGGTAGTTCCCCTCCCCGTGGAGAGGGGCTAGGGATGATCTACACCCGCTTGATCTTCAAGCTGTCGAGGTACGCCTGGGGATTTTCGGGGTCGAAGGTAACGCCGTCGAAGAAGGTCTCAACTCCACGAGAGGTGCCCTTGGGAATCATGGCTTCTTGGCCCAGGGCAGTAGCCGCTTCGCGCCAGAGGTCTTCGCGGTTGACCGCATCAACCCACGCCTTGGTGTCGGTGTCAGCGGGCAGCTTACCCCAGCGGATGTTCTCAGTTAAGAACCACAGGTCGTGGCTCTTGAATGGGTATGAGGCATTGTCAGCCCAGTATTTCTGCATCAGGTCGGGCAGCTCTTCGACGCGGTCTGTGCCAAAGTCGAACTTCCCTTGGGAGCGATCGATAATGTCTGCAACGGGCACATTAAACCAGGCGCGTTCGGAGAGAATTTGGCACATTTCCTCCTTATTCTCAGCCTGATCGCACCACATAGCCCCTTCTAGCGCACCCATTAACAGAGCCTTGGCAGCTTTGGGATTGGCATCGACCCAGTCGGCCCGCATGCCCAGGGCTTTCTCAGGGTGGTCTTTCCACAGTTCGCCCGTGGTCAAAGCGTTATAGCCAATTTTCTGGTTCACCAATTGCAGCGGCCAGGGCTCGCCTACGCAGAAGGCATCCATGTTGCCTACTTTAATGTTGGCCACCATCTGGGGCGGGGGCACCACGATGGTCGAGATATCTTGGTCGGGGTCGATGCCGCCAGCCGCCAGCCAGTAGCGCATCCAGAGGTCGTGGGTGCCACCGGGGAAGGTCACTGCGGCCTTGAGTTCTTTGCCTTCGGCCTTGCGCTTGGCAAACACTTCTTTGAGCGGTGTGCTGTCTTTGGTGACCTTGAGGTCGAGGTAGTCGTTAGAGAGCGAAATGCCTTGGCCGTTGGTGTTGAGGCGAGCCAGGATGTACATCGGCACCTTTTTGCCGTCGGTGACAATGCCCTCAGAGATCAGGTAAGGCATGGGGGTGAGAATGTGTGCCCCGTCGATGCCGCCGCCGCCAGAGCCCAGCACCAGGTTGTCGCGGGTGGTGCCCCAAGAGGCCTGCTTCTCAACCGATACGTCGGTCATGCCGTACTTGTCAAAGAACCCTTTGACCTTGGCAATAATCAACGGCGCAGAGTCGGTTAGCGCAATAAAGCCCAGCTTAGCGGTGGTGGTTTCTGGCGTCTCGGCCGAGCCCGCTGGCGCTGCGGTCGGAGTATCTGACGAAGCTGAGTCAGATTCACCCTGACTGCAAGCATGGAGCAACACAGTGCCGGCTGCTGCGGTGCCAGCGGTCATCAAAAATCTACGGCGATTTAGTCGAGTCATATTGTGCTCACTCCAACGTTAGGCAATGCGATGAATTGGAAAAGATGATCGGGTAGCGGCGTATCACCGTTGTAGTCATTCCCGAGAAACCCCTAGGCCTCAACCTCAATTTCTGCTGCACAAAAGCCGATGTTTAGCTCTCCATAAAATTAGAAGTTATCTAAACAAACTGTGGCAATTTTGGCAGAATAAATAAGAGATAGGTGATTGATTAGTAGACTTTGGGCTAAGATTTGCCCCCAGAGCAGCCAGGCTTTTGGTTGAACGCTGCCAAAAAGGAAGCTTCTTTGCCAAGTTAAACTGTCTCAGCAAAGCAGTGTTTAGAATTTACAAAGCCGTAGCTCCGCGTTTTTTAGTTATTAAAATACCGAGTGAAAATTCCAGCATTTCTGTGGCTAGCACTGCGGTATTTGAGCTTAAGTTATTCAAACTTTGCAACGTGTTTTGTATTTTTAGTTACGCTTTGTAGCAAGCCATCCTTTTATCGCATGAACAACATGTAGGATTTGCATAATTCGCTGGGTAGGCCATGTCTCAGCACAGCGCGTACCCTAACTACAGCCCAAGCTGTGGGGCTAAGGGTTGTGTAAAGGGCTACGCTCGGAGCGATCGCAACCATGGTGTTGCCAACGAAGTGGCGAATATTGCTGACGGTGCTGCCGCTGACGGGCCTATACGGGTTGGCCAAGGTGGCTGTACACCGTTTAGGTTGGGAACCGTGGGCCTTTGACCCCCTCACCGGATCACTATTTGGGGCGGCGACCTTTGTGGTTGCCTTTGTGCTCAATGGCACCCTGAGCGACTTTAAAGCCAGTGCTGATATGCCGGTGCAGGTGGCTAATGCCATCGAGGCCATTCAAGACAGCAACTTGCTGGTGGCTAAGGCCAATGGAGAGTATGACCCTATCCCCCTGACTCAAAATCTGGTGGCTATTTTGCAGGCCACCCTCGACTGGCTAAAGCGAGACAAGCCCCAGGATGCGATCGCCCCTGTCCTCGACCAACTCAACGTCTCCCTGGCAGGGATGCTGCCTTACACCAGTGGCCCCATCATCAGCCGCACCCAAGCGGAGCAGGCCAAGATTCGCCTGCTGCTTGCCTACATTGGCATTAATCGCGATACCGACTTTGTCGGCCCGGCCTACGTGCTGCTAGAGCTGTTTTTAGTGGGGGTCTTGTGCGCCCTGCTGCTGATTGGGGCCGCCAGCTTTAGCGAAACCCTAGTGGTGTCGTGCCTGCTGTTTACTGCGTTTACCTATCTGCTGCTGCTAATTCGCGATCTGGATGACCCGTTTCAATACGACGGGCGATCGAGCGTTGACGCTGACCTGTCAATCTTGGTGGCCCTGCGCGATCGCCTGCAGCAAACCTTGGCACCGTGATAGCACCTTAAAAGAGACCAGGTATCTGCTGCACATGTCACCAACACTGCCACACGATCAGACACCCGGTCCCTAAGCTAAAAACCCTTAACTCAGGTTCGCCCTACAAGAATTTGTTGGCCATGCCGATCAGCCCGGCCATTTGCCCTAGGTCAACATCGCCCGAGAGCACCTTTTGCAGCAGCCCGCCGCCCTGGCGGTTCGACCCTTTGACCAAGAACTGAGCGATCAGTGGGGTCACACTTCTGACCATGGCCGGATCGGCCCCGACTCGCTGGGCGATCGCGCTAATCTGATCATTAGCCAGCAATCGATCTACGGCACCCGTCGCGGCGACGGTTTGCAGCGTCCCCATCAGACCCCCCGGGTTACCTCGGCCCTGAGACTGAAGAACGCCCTGGAGGCTGCTGGCGATGCCGCCAATTTTGTTGTTGTCCACCGGGGCGTTGTTGAGGTTGCCCAGCAGTGAGCCGATCAGGCTACCGTTGGCTTCGGTATCGGAGGCGGAGATCGCCTGGTTGACCATACCCATTAAATCCATTGTTTCACCGTTTTAGTCACGTCTCGCACAGGCTAAACTTTTTGCCCAGCATCAGCAAGGCATTTTTGCAGCTGAAAATTCCTACCGGGCACTACCGGCGGTCAGGCTAAACCGCTTGGCGCGATCGCTCTTTTCTTCAAAGTCGATCACCGGCCCCAGGGGCACAATCTGGTGCGGGTTCACGCCGGGGTGGCTCATGTAGTAATGGCGCTTGATGTGGTCTAGATTGCAGGTGTTTTTGAAGGCGGGCTGCTGGTAGAGATCGCGTAGATAACCCCAGAGGTTGGGGTAATCGACAATGCGGCGTAGGTTGCACTTAAAGTGCACGTAGTAAACCGCATCGAAGCGATAGAGGGTGGTGAACATACAGATATCGGCCTCGGTGAGGCGATCGCCGCACAGATAGCGCTGGCGATCGAGCACGCCTTCCCAATGGTCGAGGGCGTCGAACAGCTCGGTCACCGCCTCTTCGTAGGCAGACTGCTGAGTGGCAAACCCGGCTCGATACACGCCATTGTTGATGGGCTGATAGATGGCGTCGATAACGCTGTCGATTTTGTCTTGCAGTTGGGCAGGGTAAAGGTCAACGTCGTTGGTGGCCACCTCATTCCACTCTGTGTCGAGCATGCGAATGATCTCGCTCGACTCGTTGTTGACGACGGTGTTGGTCTGCTTATCCCACAGAATGGGCACCGTCACCCGGCCAGAAATATCAGGCTTGGCCTTGGTGTAGATCTCGCGCAAATACTGCGTCCCGTTCACCGTGTCGGGGATTGCGCCGGGGTAGTCGCTAAAAGCCCATCCTTCGTCGCCCATATAAGGATCCACTACCGATACCGAAATGGCGTTAGTCAAACCCTTCAGCTCGCGTATAATCAGTGTGCGATGCGCCCAGGGGCAGGCTAACGAGACGTAAAGGTGGTAGCGATCGGCCTCTGGCTTAAATTCGCTGCTGCCATCAGCCTTAGTGAAATGGTGAAAGTCGGTTTCGGGACGCACAAATCGCCCCTGGTCATCTTCTTGGCTGCGCTCTTTCTGCCACTGACCGTTTACAAGTAGGCCCAATCCCATAGGGTCTCCTTTATTTTTCTTTACATATGGATTTCAGCATACTGCGCCTCGCCAATGCCGTCCTCTGGCTTGAGAAAGACCTCTACCGCTGGGAAGAAGAAGCTAAGTCTCAAGGCACAGGCATCCTTACCCGTTTGCCAAGCGTCAATATGCTGTAGACCAATCGACGAGAAAGGTTTCGACCATGGCTAGGTGTTAGGGCCCATCACCCGACGTTATTCAAGCTCTCTAGCCCCTGCCTGGCGCTCAGCCCCAGCGCATACCTTCACCCAGATGTGAGACGCTAGAAACCAGTGTTATCTGGACTCGCCCCCTATGCAGGTCGCCTGGCAAGACGTTAAGCCCTACGAAGACATCGTTTACCAAAAGGCCGATGGCATCGCCAAAATCACCATCAATCGGCCCCACAAGCGCAATGCCTTTCGCCCCAAAACCATTGTCGAGCTGTACGAAGCTTTCTCCAACGCCCGCGAGGACAGCCGCATTGGCGTGGTGTTGCTGACTGGGGCGGGCCCCCACACCGACGGCAAATATGCTTTTTGCTCGGGCGGCGACCAGAGTGTGCGCGGCCACGGTGGCTATGTGGATGAGGGCGGTGTGCCCCGGCTCAACGTGCTCGATTTGCAGCGGCTAATTCGCTCCATGCCCAAGGTGGTGATTGCGCTAGTGGCAGGCTATGCGATCGGCGGCGGCCACGTGCTGCACGTGGTGTGCGACCTCACCATTGCTGCCGACAACGCCATATTTGGCCAAACTGGCCCCAAGGTGGGCAGTTTTGACGGCGGTTTTGGAGCTAGCTACCTATCTCGCATGGTCGGCCAAAAGAAGGCCCGCGAAATCTGGTATCTGTGCCGCCAGTACAGTGCTCAGGAAGCGCTCGATATGGGCATGGTGAACTGCGTGGTGCCGGTAGAACAGCTAGAGGCTGAAGGCGTACAGTGGGCTCAGGAAATTTTGCAAAAAAGCCCGATCGCCATTCGCTGCCTCAAAGCGGCCTTTAACGCTGATTGCGATGGTCAGGCGGGGCTGCAAGAGCTAGCGGGCAACGCCACCTTGCTCTATTACATGACCGAAGAAGGCTCTGAGGGCAGGCAGGCATTTCTGGAGAAGCGAGAGCCAGATTTTCGGCAATATCCCTGGCTACCCTAGGGGAGTAGATGGGTGGATGAGTAGGTGGGTGGATGGGTGGGCAGTGCCCATCAGCACTGTGCTATTCCACTAGGGCGATCGCTTATACTTGTACAAATAACTGGACAGGTCTCCATGCGAGTTGTTACCTTCAGCGAGGCTAGAAACAAGCTGAAAACCATTCTTGACCAGGTGGTGAATGACGCTGACTACACCGTTATCACCCGACGCGATGCAGAGGATGCTGTTGTGATGTCGCTAGACTACTTCAACAGTCTGCTAGAAACCGTTTACTTACTCAAATCTCCCGCTAATGCGACCCATTTAGAAGAGTCGATCGCCCAGTACCGCCAGGGCCAAACCACGGAGCGGGACTTGCTCGATGAGTGATCGCAAGCTGGCATGGACAGATGCCGCCTGGAAAGATTATCTCTATTGGCAAAGTCAGGATAGAAAGACTCTGAAGCGACTTAATTCACTCATTCAGGCGACTAAGAGCCTCCCCTTTAAGGGCATCGGTAAGCCCGAACCTTTAAAGGAAAACCTATCTGGTTTCTGGTCACGTCGCATCGACGACACCCATCGCTTGGTCTACGCCGTAGATGACGACTATTTGACTATTATTTCCTGTCGCTACCATTACCTGTAGCGTATTTGCATCGAGCCTAGTTTTCTGGCTCAGATAGGTCATTGAAGCACGTGCGGTGGATAAGTAAGGGGTTGTCTTGAGAGGTTGAACCATGCTTAGAGCAATTGATCGAGATCTTTGGGTAGCCGAGCAGCCCCTACGGTATTTTGGGCTGAGCGTGGGCACGCGCATGACGGTGATTCAACTGTCAAACAACGAGCTAATCATTATTTCGCCGATTCAGGTAAGTGATCAATTGGTAGGTGAGCTAAATGAGTTGGGCACGGTCACGCATATTATTGCGCCTAATCTGTATCACTACCTCTTTGCCGCAGAGTTCAAGGCGGCCTACCCGCCGGCAACATTTTGGGCTACGGCGGGGCTGAGGGCAAAGCGGCCAGAGTTGGTGATCGATCAGGTTATAGCAGGTGGTTTAAACAATCTGTGGGATGGAGTTGAGCGCCTGTTCTTCGATGGATTTAAAACCCTTGGTTCCAGCGGCCCAGACCCGTTGGATGAGTGGGTGTTTTTCCATGTCGCCAGCCGGACGCTGATTTTGACCGACACGGCTTTCTGTTTTGATGAGAGCTTTCCATGGGTAACGCAGCTAGTGACGAGAATTGGCGGTGGCTATAAAAGCTTGAGCCCATCGCTACTAGAACGCATGGCAACTAGAGACAAGGAAACAGTCAAGGCCTCGGTTGAACAGGTTCTGCGCTGGGATTTTGATCGGGTGATTATGGCCCACGGCAGCATTGTCGAGCAGGGCGGCAAGCAGCAATTCAAGCGTGGGTTCGAGCAATTTCTAGGGCGTTCACTCTAGGTCAGCTCAACTGCAACCCAGGAGGTAGGCACGCCCACTGGGGCAGATGACGATCGCACCCTTCGGTGATAGCCTGCGAAAGGCCCGTTGTGATTGACTTTCATTGCCCATGAACCTTCTACTTGAGCGCATTCAGACCAGCCTGCTTGATCTGGTGGGGCAGTTTATTCAGCTCTTACCGGGGATAGCGATCGCGCTGGTGCTGGTGCTGCTCACGGGGTATGCCGCTAAGGTGACCCAGAAGATGGTGGGCAAAATGACTAAGCGCCTTGTGCCTAGCCGATCGCTGCAACTGCTGGCCGTGCAAGTCACCCGCATTGGCACCTGGGCAGTAGGGCTCATTATTGCGGCAGTGATTGCCTTTCCAGATTTGCGATTAGGCGACATTATTGGCCTGCTGGGGCTAGGTTCGGTCGCGATTGGCTTTGCCTTTCAAGACATTTTTAAAAACTTTTTGGCGGGCATTTTGCTGTTGCTAGAAGAGCCCTTTCGCCTGGGCGATCAGGTGATCATGTGTGACTACGAGGGCACGGTAGAGGCGATTAAAATTCGCTCGACCCAGCTGCGCACCTATACCGGGGAGCTGGTAGAAATTCCTAATGCGATCGTGTTTACTAACCCGGTGCGGGTGCTGACCGCCTTTCGCAGCCGCCGCACCGACCTGGGTATTGGAGTCGATTACACGACGCCCCTACCCCTGGCCAAGCAAACCTTTCTAGAGGTGATTAACCGTGCCGATGGGGTGCTGAGTGACCCGGCCCCCGAGGTCGATGTGGTGGGTTTTGGTGATAGCTCGATTGACTTTAAGCTGCGCTACTGGACGACGCCTCAAATGGCGGAGGTGCGCCGCATTCAAACCCAGTTGGCCATGGCCCTCAAGGCCGCCTGCGACGAAGCAGGCATTTCGATTCCCTACCCGATTCGCACCGTGCATCTGTTTGATCAAACACAGTTTAGCGAAAGCAAACTCCTGGACACCGGCGACTCAGTGGGGCAATAGTCGCGTTCTAGGCTCCCCCGTCGATGCATCGATCCTGCTTCCTCAAAGAAAGCCTACACAACTGAGGCAAGGTTTGTCATCTCTTTAATGTGCCAGAACGGGCGATCGCCCTTATCCCCTGTAGATCAGGAATAGATAAGAGAGCACACGCGAAAAGATGACTTTAAAACCGATGCACAGCACAACCCTGAGGCTGCGACCAAACTCGACCGGAAATTGCTTTGGTCTGAAAAAACGGCAGCCCTGGGTGGGGAGTTTGGCCGCTATGGCCTGCCTGATAGCCGGGCCAGCTTGGGCTGAGCCAGGGGCGCTTCCGGCAGAGGTGCTAGAAGTGCAGCCTTGGGGAGGTATTAACTTTGAGACCGTTGGAGGCAGCCAGGACTTTGGCAGTCTGGAAGGATTTTTACCCCTATGGCAAGTGCCGGGGCAGCAGATTTGGTTTTTGCAGGGCCGAGCGCGGTTAGACACCGCTGGCTTTTTGGGCAGCAATCTGATGCTGGGCTATCGCACCCTGGGCGGCAATCGCACCAGTCTAACCGGAGGATATGTCGGGATCGATACTCAGGCCTATGGGGGAGGAACGTTTTATCAGACGGGGGCTGGCCTAGAACATATCAACAATGGGTGGGAGCTGCGGGGCAATGTCTATTGGCCCCTGGGCGATCGCAGCACCGCCACCACCTTGCTCAGCACGGCATTTTTTGAGGGCAACCAGCTGCTGCTGCCCACGACCCGACAGGTTGCGATGGCCGGTGGGGATATGAGCGTGGGTGGGGCGATCGCCACCCTAGGATCCCTGGGCTCGCTCAATGCCTATGGAGGACTCTACTACTACAGTCCTCCCGACCAGCCGGGCTTTTTTGGGGGGCGGGCCTGGCTGGCTGCCAGCCCCCTAGAGGGGTTAAATCTGCGGCTCGGCTTGCAATACGACGACTACTTTGGGGCCAATGTGCTGCTGCAAACGGGCTTTAGCTGGGGTGGGTCTGGCCCCCGATCGGCGGCGACAGGCCTGGCCCTGGGGCAGCCGATTCAGCGCACCATGGGCATTACTCTGGGTGCCGAGGCCCAAGTGCAGGCGGCGATCGACCCCGATACAAACCAGGCTTATCGGTTTTACCATGTGCAGCCTGGCTCTACTGCCGCTGGCGATGGCACCGCTGCCGCCCCCTATGGTGCGATCGATCCGGCGCTGAGCGTGGCCAGCAGTGGCGATCGCGTTTATGTTCAGCCGGGCAGTTTGGCCAGCGGTTTCACCATTCCTTCTGGGGTGCAGGTGTTGTCTACCGGCCCGCTTCAGCCCCTGCGTACCCAGGTGGGCACCCTGGCTCTGCCGGGGTCGGGTAGCGGCCTGCTGCCCCACGTACCCGGCACCGTGACCATGGGGCACGATAGCCTGCTGTCGGGGTTCGCCGTTGCCCCAGAAGCCGGCCAGGATGGGATCCAGGCTTTTGGGGTCAGGTCGGTGACGATTTTAGGCAACCAAGTTCTGTCGACGCGCAACGGCATTTTGCTAAATGACGTCAGCGGAAATCTGATCGTGCGCCGCAACCAGATCCAGGATGCTAGCGAAAACGGGATCTTGCTCAATCTTTCGGGCCAAACAGTCAACACCGCTGACCTGAGCAACAACGACATTCATCGGGCGACGGGCAACGGGCTGTTGGTGAGAGCCGCTGACGCCAGCCAGATCAACAGTCTGCAACTCAACCAAAACCGCATTGGCAGCGCCGGTGAAAATGGCCTGATGGTGATGGCTGAAACCAACAGCCGCTTGGGGACTGTGGCGATCGCCGAAACCCAGATCGCTGCCGCCGGAGAAAACGGCGTATTAGTCTTGGCCGGTGCCGGTGGCCAAATTGACAACCTAACGCTCAGCCAGCTCGACCTGGGCACCACCGGCACAAATGGCCTGCTGCTATTGGCGGAGGACGGCACCATCGCCGCCGCAACCGTTGCCGATGTAAGCCTAGGGCAAAGCCAGGGCAATGGGGTGCTGGTGCTAGCCGACAACGGCAGTCACCTTGGCCCCGTCAATCTAACTCAACTTCAGATGGCGACTACCGCAGAAAATGGGGTGGCCCTGTTGGCCTTTGGGGGCAGTCGTGTAGGCCCATTCACGCTCAGCCAAAGCGACCTAGGCCAGGTTGGCAGCAACGGGGTGCTGGTGCTAGCCGACACCAGTAGCGCCCTGGCCGATACCACCCTAGACACCGTCGCCATTCAGTCGGCCGGGGCTAATGGCCTGCTGGTTTTGGGCCAAAACAGCTCTACCCTGGCAACAGTTACGGTCAATGACCTCACTGTAGGCCGAGCCGACGCCAATGGCCTGGTGCTGATTGCCGATAGCGGCTCCCAGATCGCTGCCGCTACGCTGAGCGCCCCCCAGGTGGCCAGCGCTGGTGAAAATGGGGTGCTGGTGTTAGCGAACAACGGCGGTCAGATCGCCACCGTTACCCTCGACGGCGGCGACATTCAGCAGGCCGGTCAAAGTGGGGTGCTGGCGCTGGCCATGAACGGTAGCCAAATCCAACATTTAGCGGTGACTAACACAGAGATAGGCAGCGAGGGAGCTGCCGCGATCGCCAACAATGGCATTCTCATTCTGACCGCTCAGGGCAGCCGCATAGAGGCCGCTACCCTAGATGGCAACCGGCTGACGGGGGTAGGTGCTACTGGCATTCAGCTGCTCGCCCTCGATCAAAGTCAGCTGGGTACAGCTCGCATTAGCGGCAACCAGCTCCAGTCGATTGGCGGCGACGGCATTTTTGTGATGTCTGAGGGCCAGAGCCAAATCAGCCAGACCACTATTGCCGGCAATCAGCTGCAAGCCATTGACCAAGTTGGTATGCAGGTTTTGGCGCTCAACCAGGGGCAGATCGCGGCCACGCAAATTAGCGACAACACCCTCGACACCATTGGCGCAGACGGTATGGTCGCCTTTGCCGAGTCTGGGGGGCAGCTGGCCACCGTCACTGCTGATAGCAACCGAGTCAGCCAAGTTGCCCGAAACGGCCTGAGCCTCTTTGCCACGAATGGTGGCACCATCGACCAGGCTGCTCTCGTCAACAACCAAACCCAGACAGTAGGCAATAACGGCATCTTTGCCTTTGCCGACGGCACCGGTCGTTTTTCCACGCTCAGTGTGGTGGGCAACCAAATTCAGGGGTCGGGCAATCATGCCTTAGAACTCGGCAACGAATCAGCCCAACCCCTCTGTGCCCAAATCACCAATAACCAGAGTACTGCTACTACAAATCTCGACGCCAACCTGTTTGTTGGGGCAGGCAGTACGCTGCAAGTGGTCGATTTGACCCAGCTCAATCAGTTGAACAACGGTACCTTCACCCAGATCAACAGCGCTGGGGCCATCGCCGGTAGTCAGGGCAAGCCTCCCTGCCCCTAACGGGCCGCAGTTGGGCTGATGGGCGTTGCTTGACGCAGGTATGATTTGCTCCCCAGTCCCCAAAATTGGGGAATTTAGCTCAAAGTCCCCCAATATTGGGGGACTTTGAGGGGGCGACGAGAGCATATCGCCTTTCCAGATTCATTGCTCGATTGAGCACCGCTGGGCTTATGCCCCTTTGGTCGCACTGCGAATGCAGCGGCCGATGTGGGTGTCGATTTTAAGAATGTGGCTGGTCAGCCAGTCAGCCAGCTGCTGATAGATTTCGATAGCTACCGCCTCGCTGGCGTCGCTGGCTTTGTAGCGATCGTGCAGTTGGCCAAAGGTGGTAATGAAAGTCGCATGGGCCTGCTGGTTGACTTCGGCAATGGGGCACTTGTGCTTGGCAGCGCAGGCTTCTTCATGCTCAAAGTGCCATTCGGCGTAAAACTTAAGGAAAGCGAAGAGCTTTTTAATGGCGGTGCTGCCTTTGTGGTGGGCGATCGCTAGGCCTAGATCATTGACGGCGGCAATCAGCTCTTTGTGGTGGGCGTCGATCATCGGTACGCCAGTGCTGAGGGAGTCGTCCCAGGTGAAGGGTTGGAGGGTGATGGTTTCCATAGCGGGTTAGGGGGGAATATGGGGCAAGGCAAACAGGGGGGTGACGGAGCGTTACTCGTTTACTTCTTGGCGACTCAGTTCTAATAAGGGAAGCAGAGCGATCAGCCAGAGGGTGAGGGCACTGTTGTAGGACAGGGTGAGATAGAGCCAGAGCCAAAGCGTGACAGCTAGGCCGGGGGGGCTGGTGACCAGGTCAGTCAGCTTGAGCAGGCCGAGAAATCCTTGCAGCAGTCGTAGAGTGTCTTGGGTCATGGCTACACCTTGCCTTTGAGAAAGCCGACCAGGTTTTGCAAAAAAGACTGGCTAACTGGGGCGGCACCAGCTCCCCCGGCCGTGACGCTGGTGGCAAATCCATGCTCTAGCGAAGTCGGGGTAGTGAGGTCGAAGGCGGCGGGGGGTGGGGCGGCTATCATCGGCATTTCTTCAGCGAGGCCGGTGACAATGAGGCGAAAGGCAATCTGCTGGGCCTTGGCTACGGGCAGGTTAAGCTGCTGAGCAATATCCTTGATGGCCATGGTGCCGTTGGTAAACTCCCACACCTGCCATTCGTTGGGGTTGAGACGCAGGCTAGGCTTGCTTTCGACTACGCTGATCAAGGCTGAGGAGGGGTCGGGCAGTTTTTCGTCGAGGGCGGCCCAGTCCTTGAGGGCGCGCAGCCCGGCTAGAGTGACATCGGTGGCGGTGGCGATCAGGCCGGTCATCTCCGAGACGGGCAGCGGAGCTTTGGGATCAAACTGAAACCAGCCGTCGGGCAGGGCAAACAGGGCGCACACCTGACGCATCACCTGGGTGTAAAACAGCAGTTTGAGCTGTTCGGCGGTGAGCACGCCTTGGTTTTTGAGGCACAGGCCCAGGGGGGTATGAAGCTGGCAGCTTTGGGCCAGCCGCGAGACGGCGCGATCGCCCATCCAGCCCCGCTGGGCAATCAACCGCATCAGGCCCTGCTGGTCGAGGCTGTTGCCCGCGGCAACAATTTGCCCCTGGCTCAGCCAGATGTGGTGGTTGTGGCGAGCGACGGTGTTGGGGTCGGTGAGAGTGCAAATCGTTAACAGGCCGGTTTTATTGCCCTGTTCTACTAGCTGAAACAGTTCGGGCAAAGAGAAATCGGCGAGGTATCCAGTGACAGTCATGGGTGTTATCCCTTTCTGCGGGCGAGTGAGTGGGTTAGCTGTAGGCGTGGAGGATCAAAACAGGGAGGGAGGGGGGATGGGGTTGAGCCTGGGGAGTTGACGGTTTTGTACCGCTAGCTTCAACACTGCATCCGTAAATCCCGCATGTTTAACTGAATTTCGGTGGTGCTGTATCGGCGGGCCGTTAGGTCGTAGGGGCCAAGCTACCAGCCCAGGTAAACTGCACCAGGGAAATGACCGCTTGGGCCACCGAGGCGGTTTCGTTAGCGTTGACGGCAACCACGGGCGGGCGGCGGTCAGGGTTGGGGTAGCCAAGGGCTAGAGCAATGTTGGCGGCATCCCAGGCACCGGGGCAGTCGGTGTGGGTAAGACCGATGATCATGGGCACGGGCGATCGCTGCTTCATGAAGGTCATGATGCGGCGGGCCTCACGAAACTCGTGGGGTCGGTGGGCCGCCACTAGCAAAATGTAGGCATGGGCCTTTTGAATCAAAATGTCCCACATGAAGTCGAAGCGCGACTGGCCAGGGGTACCGTAGAGGTGCAGGGCCATGTCAGGGCCAAACTGGAGACGACCAAAGTCAAAGGCAACGGTAGTGCGCTTTTTGAGCAGCAGGGTGTCATCGGTGGCGCGGCGATCGGTGTCTACCACCTCAATTTCGCTGACGGATCGAATAAAGGTGGACTTGCCGGCCCCCACAGGGCCGGTAACCACTAAACGCATGATTTCCATGGGTGGGCGGAGGCAATGAAGAACAAGGTTAACTGTCGGGAGACAGACCCTAAAACCGATGAAGCGCAGCGCTTTTGCCTGGGGAAGATCGAGCATTTCCCTTGCCGGTGAGAAACACCCTTGAGAAGACCAGCATCCCCCGGGTCTTGCAGTTAAAGATTCGCTCTATACCCCCCCTTCTTAGGGGCAAAGGGGGGATTTCTAGGCGGTATCTCACCATCATGGGCATGGTTCACCCTGCTTGAGGGATGAGGGGCTACATCAAAACGGCTTTCAAATCGCTGAGGGTGCGCTTGATTTCGAGCATCAGCAGGCCCTGCTTCGCCGCTTTGTCGGCCAACACCAGGAACACGGCGTCTTCGCCGCAGCTGGTGAGAATGCCGTAGCCCTTGTCGCCCTCGACAAAAATGCGATCGATGCCGCCTCGGGCCAGCTCGCTGCCAATGCGATCGCCCAGGGAAAGCATAGCGGCCGACATAGCTGAAACCCGTTCTTCATCCATGCCGCCGGGCAGGCAAGCCGCTAGAGGTAGACCGTCGGGGGTGACCACGGCCGCTCCTTGAATATCGGTGGTAGAGGTGACAAAGCTTTGCAAAATGTTGGTGAGTTTTTCGGTGCTAATCGCCATGGTGCGTTCTCTCTTTGGTTAAGGAAAATGAGGTGAATTAATCTGAAATGAAATAAACAGAGGTGTGCGTCTAGGCACTACATTGACCCAGCACCGGTTTTGACCAGTCGTCTAAAGAGACCCTCAGACCAGCCGGTTTCTTTCAACACTGCTGCCGAAGAAACTTCGATGTAGGCTTGCTCAATAAAGGCCAGATCTACCATGCAAATTTTGGCTAGGGCCTCGCGCAGCTGCTCATTTTTATCGTCTATTTGGGCGCGTTTGCCAGCCTCATGCACGACCACAGCCATGGCGGGCACCACGTGCTGGGGGCCAATGCCGATCCGCACGTGAATTAGACCAATGCGCCAGCGCCGCTCGGCGTAGGCATCGCCCCAGTTATCCATGCCGGTGAACATTTCGTGGAACCAGGCCACAAACGTTTCGTGCAGCCGGTGAATTCTGCCCTCAGACTCGTTGAGAATGGCACTCATCTCGGCATCGCGGCCCAGATACTCATAGAAATAGTCGGCCATTGCAGGGGCTATTTCTAAGCCCCAACCGGCGGTAGATTGAAGCACTTGGCGGTCGTCGTCGGTGAAGCCAATGCGCGACACCATCTTAGACATAAATTCTTGGGGTTCAAGGCTCATTGGGCTAATCCTTAAAGTAGGGCTTTCTTTCAACATCCTTGTTTTATCGCTTTAGCCCCAGGCGACAACATGGCGTGAATACCTAAGATTTAGAAGTTTGGATGTTTTGCGGCAGAGTGCAAAATATGGCCTACTTTTTGAACTTTAATCACAACTTTGGCGGGTATTTTCTAAGATGGGGAACGCCCTTATTGCTTAAAGACGATGCCAGCAATACACCTACATAGATAAAGTGTTGTAACTGACTTAAACAACCGTGGAACTGTTAATATCGCTAAAGCAATGCTAAAGCTCGGGCTGGGGCGATCGCACTTTAGTAACCCCTGAATTGTTTATTTCGAGATCGTGCAGCTAGATCTCACAGTTATGGATAAAAGTTGCTTTTTCTCAGATAACTCTGTTTAAAACTGGGGGCAGCTTTCCCCGGCAGCGATCTCTAACCTAGGGTTATTTGTCAACAGTATTAAGCTATGCAAAGCAAAAACTGATTCTGCTCAGCCTCAGGCTGCGTGAGATTGCGGACATCGGCGATACATTTCTTCAAATAGCGTGGCGCAGGCAGGCGGTTGAGGCCTGATTTGCCGCCAGAAGGCTATATAGTGAGATGCGATCGCAGCACCATAGCGTAGCCAGGCAACCCGTTGCCTAGTGCTAAAGCCACAGCGATCGCCAGCCCTACCAGTTTTTGGCCCCTAGAGACAGTTAAACCCATGGCCCGACGACCAACGGCAGATGACGGGGTAGATCTGGCCCCTTATATAGATCACTCACTGCTCAGCCCGACGGCTACGGCGGAGCAGGTGGCCCAGTGGTGTGCTGAGGGCGATCGCTACGGGTTTGCCTCGGTTTGCATTGCCCCCTGCCACGTGCCCCAGACCGTAGATCTCCTACACAACACCAAAGTCAAAGTCTGTACGGTGATTGGCTTTCCTACCGGAGCGACCACCTCGGGCACCAAGCTTTATGAGGCTCAGGAAGCGGCCGAGCGGGGAGCCGACGAGCTCGATGTTGTGATCAATCTAGGGTGGCTCAAGACGGGCAATACAGAGGCCATTCACCGAGAAATTGCCACCATTTGTGAAGAGACGGGGTTGCTGGTCAAAGCCATTCTCGAAACCGCCGTGCTCACCCCGCCAGAAATCGCTCTCGCTGCCGAGGTTTGCATGGATGCTGGAGTTTCATTCTTAAAGACCAGCACCGGCTGGCAGGGGGGCGCTACCGTCGAAGTTGTGCGCCAGTTATGGGAGCTGACCCAGGGCCAAGTGGGCATTAAAGCCTCTGGCGGTATTGGCACGGCCGCCCAGGCGGTGGCCCTGGTGCAGGCGGGGGCAACCCGCCTGGGCACCTCGCGCGGGGTCGATCTGATGCGGCAGCAAAAAGAGGAGCCAACCGGTGCGGAGGCAGTCAGCGACCGCTCTCAATCTAGCCCAGGTTGAGCTTGAAGAAAATTAAGCCGATTAACGTGATTAGCCCAAGGGACTGGCGGAAGTAGTTAACCCCAGTAGACAGTTCTAGCCAGGCCCAGGTGAACCAGGTGCCAAAGGCCACTAGTTCAACGGTGGTTTGCAGCGGGCTATTGGGAAGAACAGCTTGTAGAACAGTTGCCGTTACAGCCACGATAATGGGCAAGTTTGGCGGTTGAGCAATAACCAGGTTGCCTTCGCCGTCGCGAAAGATGCGATCGAACAAGGATGGGTACTGCGCCCCAGAAGTCTCTAAATTGCGGTTCATAGGATGTATATGCCTAATTGGAAAACGGCTGAGGATTCATGGTAGTGCTGTTGCCCACCGCAAGGGATGTACCAGATGTCAGATATAAAAATGTTAGATATAGAGCAATAGACCGATTTCCTAAGGCTTAGGCACGACGTTGCTCAACGGTACGAGCTTACGGCTGCATGCAAGGTAGCGGTCTGGTGCCAAGGGGGGAACGCATACAATACTAGCAACGCCTACCCACCGTCCTAGGAGATTATTAATGGCAGAGGTTAGCCCCCGCCTTTACTGGTTGTTCCAATCTCTCATTGCCTTTATCCCCTATCTGCTTCTAGGTCTTTTTTCAGGCGCATTTATTTTAACGGCGGGCGCTTTTCTGGCTCGGATTTTGTTTGTAGACTGGTTGCGACCAGTTGAAGAGTTTTGCCTGCTAACGCTCAAGGCGCAAGCTAACCCAATCCTCGATAGCGGTATGACGGCTGTAACCCGGCTAGCTCAGGGCGAAATTACCATCCCTGTGCTGATCGTGGTTGGTGGAATTTTGGTTTACTCCGATCGGGCGATCGCGGCCCTGGTTCTGGCCATTGGGTTAGCCGGGTCATGGTTACTGAACGGGATTTTTAAATCTTTCTTCCGCCGAGAAAGGCCCGACTTGTGGTCTTCGTCTAAACGCCCGATGGACTACAGCTACCCGAGCGGCCACGCCATGAGCGCGATTTCGTTTTATGGTCTTTTGGCTGCTGCCCTAACCTCTCTCAGCATTCCGCTGGAGATTACGGCTACACTAGCTCTGATTTTAACCCTGGGGGTAGGGTTTAGCCGAGTGTATTTAGGTGTGCATTGGCCAACCGATGTGTTGAGCGGCTGGGTTGCTGGCGGTATCTGGCTCGGGGTTTGTCTGCTAGGGCTAGTGCGAATTGGCGGCCTTTGAGGGCGTGAGTCTTTCAGTGAAGTTCTTACAAATCAAGGGCTTCGGAATTAGGGATTTGAGGCTCAGAGGTTTGAGGCTCAGAATCTTGAGGGTGCTGGATGAAATCAAAAATGCTGTTTTTCTCAGCAGCACTGTTTTGTTCAGTGAATGTGACCATTAGCTCGGGTGTGGGCACATAGATCCAGAGGGCCTTGGGAACAACCTCAACGACGACCGGTGTTGTGCCAATACATTCCCCATCGGCATGAACATCTAGCGCTGGGTACGCTCTCACTTCAATCGTGGAGGCCTGATGCATTTTGAGCCGTTCATGGGGTAAGTGTTTGCCCCGCATAGCCGCAAAAAACTGGCGAAAATGATCCCACTTAGAGGGCCTGTTGATGTAAATAAGATCAAGCTTACCATCATTCATTTTGGCCTGGGGCGCTAGGGCAAACTCGATGCCATAGCGAGGGCTGTTGCAGACATTGACCTGTAAAGTACGCAGCCGCACTCTTCTGCCATCAAAGCGCAAGGCCAAACGGTGTGGTTTAAACTGCAAGAAGGTTCTGAAACCAGTAAAAAAGCTTTTAGTAGCCGCCCAATAGTTGCTCTTAATGCCTTCCTTAACGTCATCTCCACAGGGGAAAAGTGAGGCTTCTAGTCCTATACCCACTACTTCCACAAAATAGTGGTTATTGGCTTTGCCTAGGTCAAATTGGCTGCGCTCTCCCTCTGTGAGAACTTGTACAGCCTGTGTTATATCCGTAGGAATGTTTAGGCTGGCCGCAATATTATTGCGGGTGCCAAGGGGAATAATGCCCAGTGCCGTCTGAGTATGCGCCAAGCCCCGAGCGACAGCTTCAATTGTGCCGTCGCCCCCCGCGACAACCACCAGTTTTGCTCCCGATTTTGCGGCTGCGGCCGCTAACCCTTGGCCATTTTCCTCGGCTGTTGTGAGGCAGATTTCGGCGTGAATACCCTGGCTTTGTAAGGCGTTGATCAGATCGGGCACTAGCTGAGAATTTTCACTTGGCCCAGAGGTGGGGTTGACAATTAATACGGTATTCATCTCTGGAGCCTCCCGATTAGATTTCACGGAGCCATACAGCGGTGTGGAGCGCAGTGACATTGGCAAAAAGCTCAGGCTGCTGTTGTTTGCGATCGCCCTATTCTCTACTAGGCTAGGTTGAAATACTCCCTATGAACATGGGAGTGACGAGTACCTTCGGCTTAAATAGCGCGTGCTCCACTGCATCCATCATGACAGGCGCGGCGCAGGTGAAGTATTGGCAGCTGCACCAGGGGCGAGGAACATGGCACCGGGATAGGTCTCTATTCACATAGCCAGTTTCGTCTTTCCAACCGTCGTGACGTGCAGTACGTAGACAATGGTGAGAGCGATCTGGTCTTGGGTTCGGATCTCAGGGCGGGTACCGCTCACCAGCAGTAGGTCAACGTTATGGACAGAAGCCTAAGCCGCAAAGGAGTTGGTGGGCAGGCCGGGCACAGGGGCTGCGATCGCAAACACATCCCCCGAATAAAACCCCTGCTGAATCTCCTTTTGGCTCAGCCCCACAGAGGCGGTAGTGACGTAGAGAGTCTGCCGGTTAGGACCGCCAAACGTAGGGCAGGTGGGGCGCTGCACGGGCAGTTTAACCCGGCCCAGGGCTGTCCCAGAGGGGCTAAAGCAGGCCACGCAGCTGCCATTCCACAGGGCTGTCCAGATATTGCCGTCACTGTCGATCGCCAAGCCGTCGGGTTCAACGGATTCATCTTCGTCACCTAGGTCGATGGCAACGGTGCGATCGCTAATTTCCCCTGTTGCCCCATCAAACCTGTAGGCAAAAATTTTGCGCTGGGGTGAGTCAGTTAAATAGAAGGTATGGCCGTCAGGGCTCCAGCCCAGTCCGTTAGAGATTGTCAACTCTGTTTCCATGGTGCGCACCGAGCCGTCGGGGTCGTAGCGGTAGAGGGCTGCATGGCCAGGGTGGTCTGGGTTCATAGAGCCAATCCAAAAGCGGCCCTGGGGATCGCACTTGCCGTCGTTAAAGCGGGTGCCAGGAGCATCAAACTCAAAGGTGTGGAGCGTTTCGACCTTCCCTGAGGCGAGATCGAGATTGGTGATGCGATCGCCCATAGCCACTAGCAGCCGGTTGCCCTCCATCAGAGCCAGGGCGCTGCCCACATCCCCCACATCCCAGTGGCAGTCGTCGCCGCTGCTGGGCTCAAACACATGGACGCGGTGGTTGAGAATATCGACCCAGTAGAGCACTTGCTGGTCGCCATCCCACAGGGGGCCTTCCCCCAGGCGGGCGCGGGCGTGGAGCACGTTTTGGGCCGATAGCTCAGGCAGAGTCGCAGCGGTCATGGGGGCACCGGGGTTACTTACAGAAGGGTCGCACAGCGTGGCTGGGCACATCCCTATCTAAGGGCAGAGGCCGGGCTTTAGGGGCAATACTACGGCAGCGTTGAGGTGAGTTAAGGGTATAGGGCCTAAGGCGCTCCTTAAACCCTACACCCTATACCTCAAACCTCTATAGCCCTGACGCCTGCCGAATTTCCTCTGTCGCTGCAATCTGCTCCTGGCTGAACCCGGCTTGTTCGAGGTGGTCGAGGTAGTCGCGGCTGGTGTAGCGGCTGTCTAAGCCTAGGGCCTGGCGGTAGTTTGCCGTGGCCTCAGTAGAATTTTCGGCTGACCAGTGGGCTAGTGCCAGCGCTACCCAGGGGTGGGGGTTGCCCGGCTCTAGCTCGGTGGCGGTTTGGGCGGCGGCGATCGCCTGCTCTCCCTGCCCCAATCGCTGGTAGGCCAGGCTGAGGTTATAGTGGGCAATTTCGTTGTCGGGCTTCAGCTCGGCGGCGCGGGTGTGGGTGTCTACTGCCGCCTCTAGCTGTCCATCGACCAGATACACAATGCCCAGGGCGTTGAGGGCGGGCACGTGCTCTGGGCTGTAGCTCAGAGCGGTTTGTAGCGCATCAACGGCAGGGGCTGCAAACCCAGCGAGGTGCTGAGTCCAGCCCAGCAAGACCTGGCCTTCGGGGTTGCGGGGGTCGAGGGCGGCGGCGATCTTGAGGGTAGCGATCGCCCGTTCCATGTCTCCCTGCTGCCGAAAGGCCAGCCCCTCCTGTCGGTAGCGAGCCGCTGCCTGAGCATCCACCAAAAACATGGGTAACGCCAGATTCTCCAACGCCTCGGGGGAAAGCGTGGTGGACTGCCACGGCACCGTCGCCTCCCGCTGGCAGCCCGCCAGTGCCAAAGCCGTGCAGAGTATCCAACCAGAGACTTTTCCCATAGATCGTGTTTGCTGGATTTGTTGAGGGGCTCGGGTTAATACTCTATAAGCTTGGGCCTCAAACCGCTCTACGCCTAGTCTCCCCATCTCCTCCAATCCTCGATGTATTCCATACAGCACACCAGCCCCGCACCCCTGCTGTAGCGTAGCCTTGGGCGGTCCCTAATCCATCAGGGTGAAAGCTCAATAGCGGCCCCCTTGGGCCTGGCCCTAGCAATTAGCCTTTTCCCCACAGAGTTCTCCCTGAACTTTTTGGGGTCACCGTTTTATGGCATACCAATGCCGACTCTGCGATCGCCTACAAATAACTCTCCCAAGCAGCCCCAGCCGGTGGATGCAGCCTAGCCAAGCCGTTAGCGCTTACCTTTTGCTCTAGAATTTGGTCACGGCGGTTACCCTCCCGACGGCTCGGTTCTTAGTTCATTTCCCTCAACGGCACCCTATGGCTACTGGATATCTCGCGCTTGTACTCCATGCCCATTTGCCCTATGTACGTCACCCCGAGAGTGATTACGTACTGGAGGAAGAGTGGCTCTACGAGGCGATTATCGAAACCTACGTGCCGCTGCTCACCATGTTTGAGGGGCTGAAGCGCGACGGCATCGACTTTAAGCTCACCATGAGCATGACCCCGCCCCTGGTCTCTATGCTGCGTGACCCGCTGCTGCAAGAGCGCTTCGACGCCCACCTGGCCATGCTCGAAGAACTCACCGAGCTAGAGGTTGAGCGCCACGTTCATAACGGCCACCTGCAATACCTAGCTGAAACCTACGCCAAAGAGTTCAACCACGTGCGCAACGTGTGGGAGAGCTACAGCGGCGACCTGGTCACCGCCTTTAAGCAATACCAAGACAGCAATAACCTCGACATCATCACCTGCGGGGCCACCCACGGCTACCTGCCGCTGATGAAAATGTATCCCGAGGCTGTCTGGGCCCAAATTCAGGTCGCTGCCGAGCACTACGAAGACACCTTTGGGCAGCCCCCGAAGGGCATTTGGCTCCCCGAGTGCGCCTACTACGAGGGCCTCGAGCGCATGGTGGCCGACGCAGGTCTGCGCTACTTCCTCACCGATGGCCACGGCATTCTCTACGCTCGGCCCCGGCCTCGGTTTGGCAGCTACGCCCCCATCTTTACCGAGAGCGGTGTCGCCGCCTTTGGCCGCGATCACGAGTCGTCGCAGCAGGTTTGGTCGTCCCAGGTGGGCTATCCCGGCGCGCCTGAGTACCGCGAGTTTTACCGCGACCTGGGTTGGGATGCCGAGTACGAATACATCAAGCCCTACATCATGCCCAACGGCCAGCGAAAGAATGTGGGCATCAAATATCACAAAATTACCGGCAAGGGTCTGGGCCTCTCCGACAAGCAGCTCTACGATCCCTACTGGGCCAAAGAAAAAGCTGCCGAGCACGCCGCCAATTTTATGTACAACCGCGAGCAGCAGATCGGCCACCTCCACGACCTGATGCAGCGCCCGCCGATCATTGTGTCACCCTACGACGCTGAGCTGTTTGGTCACTGGTGGTACGAAGGCCCCTGGTTCCTCGACTACCTGTTCCGCAAGAGCTGGTTTGACCAAAGCACTTACGAAATGACCCACCTGACCGACTATTTGCAGGGTCATCCCACCCAGCAGGTGGGTCGCCCCTCCCAGTCGAGCTGGGGCTATAAGGGTTTCCACGAATACTGGCTGAACGAGACCAACTCCTGGATTTACCCCCATCTGCACAAAGCTGCTGAGCGCATGATCGACTTGGCCAAGCGCGAACCCGCCGATGAGCTAGAGTGGCGCGCCCTCAACCAGGCGGCGCGGGAACTGCTGCTGGCGCAGTCGTCTGACTGGGCCTTCATTATGCGTACCGGGACGATGGTGCCCTACGCCGTGCGGCGGACGCGATCGCACCTGATGCGCTTTCAAAAGCTGTGGGATGACATTCTGCGCGAAAAAATTGATTCCGGCTGGCTAGAGAAGATCGAAGTGGTCGACAACATCTTCCCCAATATCAACTACCGCGTCTATCGCCCGCTGTAGTGGGGCTGAATAAATTGATGGAAGGGCTGTCCTAAGCGAACAGCCGAGACGGCTATCCCACAAAGCTATGCCCAATCCTTGCGATCGCAGCATCTGGGTACTCTAAACACGACAGAATTCTGTCGCTAGAGCATACCTATGGTGTATTGCATGGTCGTCAACCCTGGGAAAACGGTGCGGGTTTCTATTGGGGTCATGTTGCTGGGCCTAGTCGAAGTCTGCGGGGCGATCGCAAGCCCGGTGCGGGCTCAAGCAGGGCCGATCGCACCACCACGGGCCTATTGGGATGCCGTTGAAGATGGCAGAACGCCAGAGCCCAACGAAGTTTTTAGAGACCTGACCGCCATCACCCGCCAAAACAACGCTCTAACTTGGAATGAACAGGGCCAAGTTTTAGTGACGACCTGGGCCGACTGGGCGGGTTATACCCAAAACGTGGGGAGTCGGCTGATTGTTACCCGCGATGTCTGGGTCACAGCTGCCCCCGACTTGCAGAGCTTTTGCAAAGCGTATACCCCAACCGCCGAGGTTCCCTTAGCGGCTCGCCTCGGGCAGGCGCTCGGTTTACCCCCTGAGCCTGCTGCCCAGGTGGCCAATCGTCAGGTGGTTGAAATTTGGGTCGATCCACAGTTTCTCTTTCGCCCTAGCCCCGACCCTGAGATTACTGACCACGAGGCCGAGCTGACCTTTCGCACCGCCAATGAATTCGTCTCGGTGCCGATCAGCTATCAGCACTGGTTTTATGCCCAATACGATCAGCGCTATCAATATCAGGGGCAGCCGATCGCAATCAATAGTGTAGAACCTCCTAGCGCTCTGCCCTATCCGTGGACTCAGCTAGGTTATACGTATGATTGGGGCGATCGCGCCGACTGGGCTACGCTTGACCCAACCCGCCCAGACAATGTGGGCTTGAGCGAGTTCGTGATTCGTCAGTGGTCGCCGATCGCAGTCCAAGCCGCGCAGCCGATTGATGATTACTGCCGCTAGGGGCGCAAACTCAGACACAAGGCAGGACGATCAGGGAATTTAAGAGGTTGCCGCCTCCCTCTTCTCCGCCTAGAATCATTCCCCGCAGAAATATTCTGTCAGAGGCACGCTTGGGTACAACTGTATTAACTGTCATACATCCCTATTTCAGAGTGCAAATCCTAGGGCAGCCCCAATCAGGTAACTTGAGGTATGCGGCTTGGCATGCCTGGACTAGAGATAAATTTTTAGCGCAAGAAGTATTGCAAGTCACAAATATCAAGGTTAGTTATCAAATATGCAAGACTAAGACTAAACCAAAAATATGAAATTAACACTGACTATTTTATTTAATCCTTTAGGACTGGGCATTCTTAGAAAGAGCCTCGAAATGATTTGAATGAATCTGGTCTTGCCAGAAAGCTTGATACATACTATATAGCTAACTAAACTTCTTAGAACTAGAAACATTATGAAAAAACTCTCGCCAAATGCTATTCAAGCCTTGAAAGAAGCTTTAACTCATATCTACTGGAGGAAGCAGGATCTGCGTAGTTTTATCTATCACACGGTTGAAAACAAACTTTTTATTTCAACTATTGACTGGGATAACAACAGAAAAGCCGAGAGCGCAGGAATACTAGTAGAGAGAATGATCGAGAGACCGGATCTGTATGAGAAAGATCTATTAAATCTGTTTGATGTCACAATGCATTTCGATGACTTTAGTCATTTAAAGCAATGGGACGATCCCGAAACAAAAATAACTAGGGCCAAGAATGCAGTTGATGCTTTAAGAAGGCATGCCAAAGGATATTTTCAGCTAAAAGAGGAAAAAGAAAAAGTTGAAGCGAGGAGAAGTGTTTTTGCAAGTATGCAAAAAGAGAAGGAAAGTTTCTCCAATATGATTGATGTTTTGAAAAGCGATTTTATGCGTTTAGTAGTGGAGAAGAATGCTCAGAAGAGGGGTTTTGCTTTCGAAAAATTTCTTAACAGCCTTTTTGTTCTATTTGACCTTGAACCGAAAGAGTCTTTTAGAATCGCTGGCGAGCAAATTGATGGAGCATTTTCTTTCGATGGCAACGATTTTCTGCTTGAAGCAAAATGGCAGGAAAAGCCTATTGATCTTAGTGATCTTTTTTCTTTTGGAGGAAAGATTGATGGACGGCTCAAGTTGACCCTTGGTCTAATAATTTCTATGAATGGATTTACCGAGAGTTATAATGAAAGTAATTCGTCATTACTCAAAGCAATGCTGCTGATGGATGGTACTGATTTGATGGCAGTTCTTGAAGGTCGAATAGATCTGAAAGACATGCTTTTTCGTAAAAGGCGGCATGCTTCTGATACTGGTGATATCTTCTTTAAGTTCGGAGACATGTAGTGAGTGTGCTAGTGATGGCAAATGAATGGCAAGAAACATTAGTTGAGCAGCAGATTACATACACTCTGAACCTGAATGGTCGAATCGTTCTGATCGAAAACGTACCGGCTCGCGTTAATGAAGAAACAGGTGAGCAATTTTTCTCCTCCTCAACTGTAGGGCACCTTTAGTAGACGATTTTAGACTGATCAGAACCCGATCATTATGTTCAAGTGTTTACAACCACTCAAGCAGCGCCGCGTAAGACTAGCTCATAAATAGCTTGGTTGAAACAAAGTGCAACTCAACACTTAGCTCTGTTGGGTTCTGCTAGGGCTTTACTCAATCTACGATGCCACTGAAGCAGCCAGTTAGATGGTTAAAGACCTAGAAGAATACAATTTTTGCTATGAGTCAGCAAAGTGTGTCATCACTTTGTGTGATCCATCGAAGGCAACTCTTGAGAACAAAGCAATGGCTCTCAACAGTACATCAGGCCCGAAAGGTCAACGATCAATCTCGAAACGACAACTGGCACAACACATTGTCATACGAAGCACTGTAATAGGGCTGATGTCAGGGGTCATACTGGGCGCCCTTTTTGGCTTTTTCCCACTTCCACTTCTCTTGATCTTTACAGGAATAGTCGGTGCTGGCTTGGGCTTAGGACTGGGGTTAATTAATGGGCTACTGTTGAGTGCTATAACGTGCCTATTTTTTTACCCACTACGGTCAATTTGGCTCTATCACCTCATAGCCAAAGTTATAGGTGCTTTGATAGGTGGGGGCGGGGCCGCTGTCTTTGGGCCTTGGTATTTTTCATCGCAAGCAATCACGCCCAGTTCAGCCGTAGAAATCGGCTTTGGCTCTGTAATAGCGTCGATCATTGCTGGCTGGGCTGGCGGGCTAGCGGGGCAAAACATTGCCCAGTGGTATGAACAAAAAAGTGTAGCTGCTCAGCACGAATCAATAACTAGACAAACTTCGTCTGGTGCAAACTCTTTGCAGAAGTTGAAGCGACATTTGGGCAATATTTCATTGTTACAAAAGGCCGGTTGGATTAGTGTTGCCATCTTCTCATTGCTTAGCTTTTTTCTGAGAAACAGGGTTCTGCGGTTTCTAGTCTGCGGTGATCTGGTTACAGACGCGTATTCTTGTCTCCCATCTCCTCGCCTTTATACTTCAGTCATAGAAGGCTTTAAATTCGCTTTTCCTATTACCTTTCTAATCGCGTTGATAGTGGTACTACTGCAACGACTATATACAAGGCGTATATAGTCGAATAACACTGAATTAAGGCTAACGAGAAGTGCAACCCAGCATTAGAATCGGCTTCGTTGGGTCACACTAGCGCTTTGCCCAACCTACGGTGTTGCTGTACTGCGATCGCCAAAAGTTTGCAAGAGTTAAAGACAGTTTGGCCTACGGTAACTCCTCCAGAAACACTGGTCAAAGCGATCGCCGATGTCCATATTTTGGTCTTACAGGTCGAACAGCGCGGTTCCTAAGTAGCTACTGCCGGGGCACTAACAGTGATGCACAGCGGCCTTTGGTAGCGATGGGCCAAATTTATGGATATGTCGGGATTAGCTATGGAGGGCTCAGCTACAGTGGGCGAAACGTGGCAAAATGCCTGCGATGACCCTTCAGGGTCGGTCTTTGACCATCGCCTTTGTTGCACCTTGCCCCATGGAAATTGACCCCGAGCTGCTAGACCCCTCAACGCGCTATAAGCTGCTGATTGGCAGCGTCGTGCCCCGGCCGATCGCCTTTGTTTCCAGTCTGTCGCCCGAGGGCGTGGCCAACCTGGCCCCCTTCTCCTACTTCAATGCTGCCGGCCACAAGCCCCTGGCGCTGATGTTCAGCATTAGCCTCAAGCCCGACGGCAGCGAAAAAGACACCCTGCGCAACGTGCGCCCCCCCAGCGAAGGCGGCACTGGTGAATACGTAATCAACCTGGCGGTTGAATCCTATGCCCACCAGGTGGCGGAATGTGCTGAGCCGCTGCCCTACGGCGAGTCAGAATTTGACTATGTGAACCTGTCGCCCGCCCCCAGCCGAGTGATAAAACCGCCCCGCGTGGCCGAGTCACCCGTGGCCTTTGAGTGCCCCACCCTGCAAATTGTGCCAGTGGGTGAGTTTCACATTGTGATTGGCCAGGTGGTGCACCTGTTTGTGCGCGACGACGTGCTCGGCGAGAATAACCGCATTGATGTTGACAAAGTGGGGGCGATCGGGCGGATGGCGGGCTATGAATACTGCCGCACGGGCGATCGCTTTGAAATTCCCAACGGCTTTCCTAAGCAGCCCCAGGTCTAGTGGCATGATAGGTGAGCAATCAATTGGAGCGCGGCGAATGAGCGATGTGAGTGAGCACGATTTGGGCCATGTGCGGCGGGCGATAGCCCTTTCCCATAGCGCCCGCGAAGCTGGTAACCGCCCCTTTGGGGCCGTGCTGGCCGATGCCTCAGGCCAGGTGCTGGCCGAAGCCGAAAACAACCAGATCACCGAGCAAGACTGCACCGGCCACGCCGAAACCGTGCTGCTGCGCCAAATGGACAAAGGGTTGAGTCCAGACACTCTCAAAGACTGCACCCTCTACGCCAGCACCGAACCCTGCCCCATGTGCGCTGGGGCGATCTTTTGGAGTGGGGTAGGGCGGCTGATGTATGCCTTGGGCAGCGATCGCCTCTACAGTCTCCAGGGCGAATCTCCCTCTCAGCTGCATTTAGGCAGCCGCGAGGTGCTTAAGCACGGCAAGCGCCCGGTTGAAGTCATTGGTCCCGTGCTTGAAGACGAGGCCCTGAAAGCCTTTGAGGGTTTTTTCTAAACTTTTTGCCGTTGATTTAACCATCCTGGGGTTATGGATCTATTCAAATTTGTGCTGGGGCCCTACGAGTTTTTCGCCGCCATTCTTGGGGGTGTGCCCCTCATATTGGCGATCTTCTTGCTCTATAACCCGGCCATTAGCCTGCAAGCTTTTATCGGTTTGATTCTAACCAAGTTCTCCCTTCAGGTATTGATTGCGTTGGCGTTCGCTAGCTATCTCTTAGGGGGCTTAGCGCAGGGCGTGACCTGGAAGTTTTTTTTAGCCCTGTGTAATCTGTCGAAGCGGGATTTTCATTATTTCCCAGCTGAAATTCTTCTCAACAGAAGTGAGTGGCTACAAGGGCTGGCCAAAGATACTGATCCCAAAACCCTCGATTTTGAGAATCGCTTAGTGCTGCTGCTGCACGATAAAGTTGGCATGCCAAAAACGATGAACCATCTCTATTCAAGGGTCTGCTCGTATCTAAAAGAAAACAACAGGCCCTCCCTGGTTACCGCAGATTTGTACCAGGCTACTCATATCATGTACCGCAACATCTCGTTTGGGCTGCTGATCCTAGGCGGAGTGTTTTGGGTCAATATTTTCCGCGTTGGAGCAGCATCCTTCGAGCAGGTAGCATTATTTTTTGGGGCTTTAGTGTTGTCCTACATCGCCTTTGTGCGCTCAGTTTCTTTTAAGCGGTGGCACGCTAGAGAGGTTTTGCTAGGGTTCTACTTCGCCGCTTGTGGCAATTAAGACGCTACCGCAGCGGGTGATGCTCAGCCAAAAGTTTTTCGACCTTGGCTTCGTCAATGCGGGCAGTGACCTGTTTGGCCTCGTGCAGGTCGCGCACCGTTTTAGAAAGACTGGCGGTAGACCCCAGGGCAAACAACGTGCCCATGCCCATGTAGCCTTTTACCCAGGCATTGACCGGTAGGCAAAAGATGCCCAGCGATAGGCTGCCCACCGACAGCAAAAAGGCTAGCCAGGTTTGCACGACCCAGGCTTGACTATGACTCGATGGCGGCTGCACAGAATTCATCGGCTGACTCCTTAACGGTGTGAATGACTACGAACTACGTCAACCCTAGGCGAGTCTTCCGTTAGGTCATCTACAGCGGAGACACTTTTTGAAATGCCCCAGGGTGCAGCAATATCGAGAGCCGTCCATGACTATTGCAGCAGTTAATTGAGCTAGGCCACTTTGACAGGCGGAATTCTCGGCCCTTGGGGGCCGGTCTTTGACCATACACTCGCCATCTTGCAACTGAAGTAAAGAATTCTCTCAGAGCCCCCCACTAGCCCTACATCTTCGCGACAATCAAAACCGTTGGGTCTACCAGGGCTGCGCGGCTCAGGGTGTTTCGGCAAACTCACGCTGACCACCGCCACCAAGGAGACTCACCCGATGAAACTGGCCTACTGGATGTATGCCGGCCCGGCGCACATTGGCACCCTGCGCATCGCGAGCTCGTTTAAAAACGTGCACGCGATTATGCACGCGCCGCTGGGGGATGACTATTTCAACGTCATGCGATCGATGCTAGAGCGGGAGCGCGACTTTACCCCCGTCACCGCCAGCATTGTCGATCGCAATGTCCTCGCGCGCGGCTCCCAAGAAAAGGTGGTCGATAATATCGTCCGCAAAGACAGAGAAGAGCACCCCGATCTAATTGTGCTCACCCCTACCTGCACCTCCAGCATTCTGCAAGAGGATCTGGCCAACTTTGTGCAGCGCGCCAGCCTTGATTCCCAGGGCGATGTGCTGCTGGCGGATGTCAACCACTACCGGGTCAACGAGCTGCAAGCCGCCGATCGCACCCTCCAGCAGATCGTGCAGTTCTACATTGCCAAAGCCCGCAAGCAGGGCACGCTCTCTGAGGGCAAAACCGAGAAGCCTTCGGTGAATATCATTGGCATGACGACCCTAGGCTTCCACAACAACCACGACTGCCGCGAGCTGCGCACCCTGATGGCTCAGCTCGGCATTGAGGTGAATCTGGTGATGCCCGAGGGTGCGCTGGTGACACAAATTAAAGACATGGGCCGAGCCTGGTTTAACCTGGTGCCCTACCGCGAAGTGGGGCCGCTGACGGCAGAGTATCTTAAAGACGAGCTGGGCATGCCCTACGTCGACATCACCCCCATGGGTATTGTCGAAACCGCCCGCTGCATTCGCGCCATTCAAACGGTGCTGAACGAGCAGGGGGCTGATGTAAATTACGACGCGTTCATCGACGAGCAGACCCGGTTTATATCGCAGGCGGCCTGGTTCTCGCGATCGATCGACTGTCAGAACTTAACTGGCAAGAAGGCCGTGGTGTTTGGCGACAGCACCCACGCCGCCGCTATGGTCAAGATTCTCGCCCGCGAAATGGGCATCCATGTGGTGCTGGCGGGCACCTACTGCAAGTACGACGCTCAGTGGTTTGCCGCTGAGGTGGGCGAGTACTGCGACGAGGTTTTGGTCAGTGAGGATAACGGGGAAATTGGCGATCGCATTGCCCAGCTCGAACCTGCTGCGATTTTCGGCACCCAGATGGAGCGCCACGTGGGCAAGCGGCTCGACATCCCCTGCGGCGTGATTGCTGCCCCCATTCACATTCAGAACTTCCCGGTGGGCTATCGGCCATTCATGGGCTATGAGGGAGCCAACCAGATCGTTGACCTGGTCTACAACTCCTTTACCCTGGGCATGGAAGACCACCTGCTGGAGTTCTTTGGCGGCCACGATACTAAAGAGATCCTCACCAAAACCATGAGCGCCGATGCCGCTGTCGAGGCTGGGTTGGGCTGGAGCGCTGACGGCCTGGCCGAGCTGCAAAAGATCCCCGGCTTTGTGCGCGGCAAGGTGAAACGCAACACCGAGAAGTATGCCCGCGAGCAGGGCGTTGCTAGCATCACCGCTGAGGTGCTGTACGCGGCGAAGGAAGCGGTGGGAGCGTAACCGCAAATTCCATCCCGTCTGTGTAGGGGCGAACGGTGTTCGCCCTGATTGGGCAAGAACCCCGCTGGGCAAACAACCGTTTGCCCCTACAGGCCCACCTGGTTAGGGCAGGGCTCAACTCCAAAAATTAGCCCCCAGACTCTTTTAACAAGAAGAGCCTGGGGGCTAATTTTTTCAAGCGCTTTTACCGATTGGAGGACTAGCTACCCTGGCAGCCGACCCAAGTGCCTTGGTCTTCGTAGACAAAGGGGGTGCCAGTTTCGCAGAGCACGGAAACTGCGCTCTGGGGGCCAGGGATGGTTACTAGAGAGACGGTGCCGCCGACAGGGCCGGGCACGTCAGATAGCTCAGGCTCAGTTAGCACTGACTCGGGGCCGACGGCATCATTGGGATTAGGCACTTCGCAGCCAACCCAATCCATACCCATGTCGCTGTAGCCGAAGGGCACAAAGCCTTCTTGGTCACAGGCCACCATCACACCAGTCTCGGGGCCGGGCAGCCGGAGCTGCTTCACCATGCCGCCCTCTGGGCTCTCGACATCGCCGAAAAATACATCAATTGTGGCTCCAGGCTCTGCGGGCATGGGCGTCTCAGTAGAGGGAGCTTCTTCGTAGGGATCCATGACTTCTACAGGGGTGGTGCAGCCTACAGCACCAACGAGGCACAGTGCTGCCGCTGCACCCAAGCGACCCCAGGTAGAGGCCGACAATTTAGAACCGGGTAGACGAGAAAAAGCCATAGCAAAACTACCTATCGAAAGAGTGTTTTTTCGGCATTGAGCATTATAAGCACTCTTTCGATGGATTTTTTAAGGCACTAAAGGTACATTTTGGGTCAGGTCGAGGCTTTTTTGCTCAAAAACCTCCGCTGGCGATGCCGCTTTGCCGCCCGCTCGGCCCTTCGCCCTTAAACTTGATAGGGCGAAGGCAGGGTTATCTCTGCGATCGCGCGATCGCAAAGATTCATCATTGGCGACAGCGACCTAAAACTGGGGCGATATGATGGCAATACCGCATTTTGTATAGCGTTTAACTAATGACCCAGGCCGATCCTGCACCCCCAACCCCTTCTGGTGGAAGCAACACAGCCAAGTGGGTGGCGCTGGGCTGCGGTGGCTGCCTCGGCGTGACGGTGCTGGCCGGGCTGGCGCTGGCATTTTTCATCAACCGCACCATGCAATTTACCGTTGGCCCCAACCAGGACGCAGCGGAAAGCCAAGAGCTGTTTACCTACACCATTCCCAGCGAGAGCCGGACCATTCTTGATATGGACATGTTTGGCATGCAGATGATTCAGGTGGCCAACACCGACTCGCCACCATCGGTGCTGCTGACCATGGGCCAGTTGCCCAGCTACCTCCAGGGAAGCAACGCTCAGCAAAGCTTTGTTGAAGAGTTCCAAAACAGCATTACTACCCAGGGCAGCTATCAACTCACTGAGCAGAGAGCCGAAGAGCGCACCCTCTGCGATCAGCCCGTGTCAGTGGTGATTCAGACGGGCAGCTTCGAAAACGGTGGCACCACCTACAACGCCGTCAGTTTACTGACCTTTGTCGAGCACAACAACGACGCTCGCTTTGTGTGGGTGCTGGCCCACGGCGATGCGTCCCAGACTACCGCCGACCAGGTGTTTGCCACCCTCGGCTGCCGTTGAGGAAGGCCGGTATAAGATCTCAGATATAGAGTTCAAGAGGTTGGCCTTAGACCCTATACCTCGAACCCTAAACCCTTTATTTAGTCTGAGTGACCCGCCAGCTCAGCTTGAGGTTGAGCCAGAAATTCCAGAAGGTGACGATCGCGATCGCCACTAAATTTGCCAAGTAGGGCCAGCGCTGGTCAAACACCAGGTTGTAGATCACGTTGAGCACCAGCACATTCAACACCAGCCCCGCTAGGCACACCAGGTTGAACTTCAGAAAACGTTTTAACCGGGCCGACCAACCCTGTTGCAACATGCTGATGTCGGCAAAGGTCCAGGCATCATTCCAAATAAAGTTGTTGATAATCGCGACTTCAGCCGCCCCAATTTTGCTGCGAGTTAGGGGTATCCCGAGCGTGCTGTGCAACAGGTAGAGAATCACCATATCCACCACCACGCCGCTGAGACCCACTACGCCAAAGCGCACAAACCGCTGCATGGGGAAGCGCTGGTGCAGCTGCGATAGCCGCCCTCCCAGCCGCAGCCGCAGCAGGTGGTGAATGTAGTCGATGTACTGCCGCCAGGTGACCTTGCTCGCCCCCTCCTGCCGCTCTTGAAAGACGTAGCCCACCTCGGCGATGGTGTCGATGGTGCCGCGCCCCAGCACCTCTAGCAAAATCTTGTAACCCTTGGGGTTGAGCAGGGGGCCGGCGATCGCCTCCCGCTGCACCATAAAGTAGCCGCTCATGGGGTCGCTCACTCGACCTACCACCCGAGGTAATAGCAGCAAACCTACCGTCTGCGCCCCCCGCGACAGCACTCGCCGCGCCAGGCTCCACTCGCTGACGCCGCCGCCCTCGACATGGCGACTGCCCACCGCCAAATCAGCCCCTTGCTGAATGGCCTTCAACAGCCCGAGCAGCACCTCTGGGGGATGCTGCAAATCGGCGTCGATAACCCCTAAAATACGTCCTCGGGCGCTCTGCCAGCCGCGAATCACCGCCGAAGATAGGCCTCGTTCTGTCTGCCGCCGCAGCACTCGCACCTGGGGATAGGTTGCCTGCAATTCTAGAGCCTTGTTCCAGGTGAGGTCGGGGCTATCGTCGTCCACTACGATCAGCTCGTAATCTTGGGGAATCGCGCTGTCGAGGAGGGCGATCAGGCGCTCCACCAAGGGGCCAATATTCTGGCCTTCGTTATAAGTCGGTATGGCTAGGGACAGGGTCAGGGTTTGTAGCGCAACCCCATCATCCCCAGCTAGAGCTGGCAGGGGTTCAATTTGCAAGGGGCCATTGGGGCAAGGCTCAAGCTTTTGCAACTGGGATGGGGGAATCATGGTACCGGCGCAACACACCAAGCATTCCGGTAGCCCGAGCCCTAGAGCGCGCTAAGAACCTAGCGCTAATGCTTGAACCTAGCCGAAATTTTACATAGGCAACCATCCTACAGCAGTCGCTCCCCCAACGTAAATGACTGGGTGTCTCGGCAAAAACCGTGCTACAGAGTTCTTACAATTTCAAACTCTGTGCTACCTAGCCAATGCAGAATCTCAAACCCTGGTTCTACAAGCGATCGGCAATAGGCTGCTAAGAGCTGATTTCTAAAGAAAACCTAAAATTTGAGGAGTCGATAGGAGGTGGCATTTTTAGGCTGGAGTTGTAGCCAAGCTTCAAAATTATGAGCAAGCTTCCCACAGTCACCA
>NZ_JACJOX010000047.1 GCF_014695775.1 Leptolyngbya sp. FACHB-60
CTGGATTCGCTCCCATTGGTCATCGCGCAGGGCATAGCGTCGGCTTGTCATTCCGCTGAGTCTTGCTTTAAGGACTACCCTTCAACCCTAACCTAATTGATGACACGCCCTAGTTCCGTTGCTGCTGCCTCACATCAAATTGGTATGGCGCACTATAGAATAGGAAGGTACGATGCAGCTGAAGTTGCTTATCGAAAATCTCTAGAAATAAATACTCAGATTGGCAATCGGGTTGGACAGGCAAGTAGCTTAGGAGAGCTAGGAAATCTCTATGATTATGGTTTGAAGCGACTAGAGGATGCAATTATCTTTTATAAGCAAGCAGCTGAGATTCATGTTGAATTAGGGGACTTGCGGCATCAAGGCATCGCGCATCATAATATTGCGAAGACTTTGTATAGACTTAATTTTTACGATGAAGCCCGTGAACAAATCTTACAGGCAATTAAATGCTATCAACCCTATGGCACTGCCGTAGGAATCTGGAAATCTTTCAACATTTTGTATAAAGTTGAAGTTGCCACAAAGAAATTGGCGGCAGCTCAGATAGCATGGCAGCAGGCCCGCAGAGCCTATTTCATTTACAGGCAGGAAGGAGGTCAAGCACAATTTGATGGCGGCAAACTCGTACAGCAGATCTTAGATCTGCTGAATCAACAGCAGAACGTTCCATCGCTGTTTGAGGAATTGGCTGCGTTGTCGAACGAGCCTGGTATAACAGCCTCGCTCAAGCAACTCATCCAGGCAATAGCCTTCATCCTCAATGGCTCCCGCGACCCCGCATTAGCCGACGACCCCGCCCTCGATTACGACGATGCCGCCGAGGTGTTGTTCTTGATTGAGCGGCTATCGTCCCAAGTGCCGGGTGCCTAATTTGGCTGTGTGGCAGGTTCACAGGTTTGCCCAGGCACCAGTAACTCACCCGTGAGATGGTTAGTTGAGAGGTTCGGGTAACGGTATATGGGGTCTTGCCCGTGGGTTTTGTGGTTTCGCATCACGCTTGGGCTCAGGAAGCGAGGGTATGCTATTGGCAGGGCAGGCAGGTAGAGTCGCCACCGACGGTATCGTCCCTGGTCCAACGTTGCGTCAACGACATCCCTATGAATTTTTCTGCCCTTAACCGTCCCCTATTTTTGGTCGCCAATTATCCCCCTCACAGGGCCTGGAAGTTCTGTTCCCTCTGGGTTGGCCTGACGGTTTTAGGCTGTGGATTAGCCATGATTAGCGTCCCTGCTGAGCCAACCCAAATCACTCCCTACGTTTTGGGAGCTGCAGTTGGTCTCTTGCAGGGTTCAATGCTGCGTTTGGGGGCTTCGGGAACGGTGCGATGGACCCTGGCCACTATGTTAGGGGTAGTGCTGAGCAGCATGATGCGGCCTTATATTGCCTTTTACAGCAGCTTAATCATGAGTGGAGCCGTAGGGGGCATAATAATCGGTGGTATTCAGGGGCTGGTCTTTTATACCCAGATTCCTGGTATGGCCTGGTGGGTTTTAGTTCAAGTCATTAGCGGTGCGGCTAGCTGGGGGCTGGGCTGGTTTATTTTGGGTTCTGTTACCCGAGCTATCGGCCATACAACCACCGGATTGATTTTGACGAGCTCTGTTGCGATCGCCATGATGTGGGGTATTTCTGCCACCATGACAGGTATGGTGATGTATCGGTTGCTGGCTCTACGCCATGATCGCCGTACGTGACGGGCTGCCCACCGCCGAGCCAATGAATCCATTCACGCCTGGCCTGCGCTCGCATCAACTAACCGCGCCAATTCTTCCTCCAGCGTATTGGCCGGCATGGTGACTCCGGCCTGCCGATACCAGTACCGGGCGTTGCTGTTGTCTCCCTCAACCCGATGCAGGTAGGCATGAATTAGGCAGGCGTTGCGATCGCAATAGGGCTGCACCAGCTCGTGGGCATCCTACTGGCCTGCTTTGGCGAGGGCTAACGCTTTGGCATGGTCACAGGTCATAATCTGTCCTCCTTCCTCGGTTACGACGACGCGGTGGCTGTGTTGCTCTTGGTTACGGCGGGTGAGCCGTTCTCCTAACCCGTAGGATACGCAAATCAGCACCTGCCGATCGCGTCCAATGTCGAAGCGTTACTCGATATCGCCCTCTTGTTATAAAGCAACGCTTCTCTGTTACTCTGTGACGCGCTTCCATGACAAAGCAACAGCCGCTTGTTATAAAGCAACGCGCTTCCATGACAAAGCAACAGCCTTCCATCGCGAAGTAACGTCCTTCCGTCATAGAGAAACAGCCTCCCGTTACTAAAAAACGGCCTCTCGTTACAAAGAAACGCTCCCCTGTTACAAAGCTACGCCCTCTAGTTCTTCTAGATCACTTCGTCCTTACCTGGCTCTCTGGGGATATCCACCTCGATTTAGGCAGTCAACTTCTGTCAATTGGGCTCCCAATTCTGGCCTCGCCCGCACTAGCGTAGAAGTAGGGTCGGGCAGCTAGCCCGCACCGAGACCCCAGAAGGTCAGACATGATAGAACTTTTAAGAACTCTTGCCCATGCAGAGCGATCGTGTGGTTGGCGTTAAAAGTGACGGCACGATTCACAAAGCTGCCTGATATCGGTGCAAAGCTTCCCCCAGAGAGTAAGGTTTCACCATGGTCTTACCCCTCACCCTTCAGCACCTCACGGCGCGACCCATTACCCCAGAGAACTTTGCTCCCTTTGGCCAGGTTATCTTCCCCAGTGCCGACGGAGCTACCTTTGGCCCCGCGGAAGCCCAGCTCAAGCTGGATGCTGGTATCCCCCGCTTTTACATCATGACGCTGAAGAACAAGGGTACCCGGTTTCGCACCATTACCCGGCATCAGCGCTGCACTCAGTGCCTAGGGGCGCTGGCGGGCAAAGATTGGTTCATGGCGGTGGCCCCGCCGGAGGCGACTGAGCAGCCCGACCCGAGTAAAATTTGCGCCTTTCACATCCCCGGCAACTGCTTTATCAAGCTAGAGGTGGGCACCTGGCACGCCGGGCCATACTTTTGCCATCCCACGGTGAATTTCTACAACCTAGAGCTGAGCGATACCAACATTACCGACCACCAAACCTGTAGTTTGGCCCAGGACTTTGGGCTGGAGTTTGAGATTGTCGGTGGGGAGTAGAAGAGTAGATGGGTGGATGAGTGGATGGGTAGATGAGTTAATGGGCCATTCGCGAAACGTTCCGTTCTGGAATCGCCGCCTCGGCTAATAGCGGTGGCAGCACGTAGGCCGTAGCTTGCTTAATGGCGGGCGATCGCAGCCCGTAGGGCACCTTGCCATTAGCGGCAGTGGCATACTGGCGGCAAAACTCTGCCAGGTCAGGGGCCGACTGGCTGGGCGAGAGGTTATTAAAGATAAACGTCAGCTTGCCGGGGGCGCTGAGGGCGGCATTGCAGGCGCGATCGCAGGCGGCCATGCAGCGCACCGACTGAAGGGTGATTTCGCCCTTGCTGATTTCGGCATTTAGGCAGTCGGTCAGCCGGTCGAGCAAGTGCTGCCCTCCGGGGGTATCGCCCGCGCCAGACTCAGCGGCGGGGAATTTGCACAGCGCACAGACAAACAGGGTGGGTTGGGTCATTGGTTCGAATCGATAGGTGAATAAGCTTTGCAGGCAGCCTTGAAGCTTGGACAGCCAACAAAACTAGGAAGATTAGAGCTGTGGGGCGACGGTGAACTCGGCGTGGCGATTCCGGGACGGATCGCTTCGCGAATCGCCCATCTGGCGCGAGCACTCCGGCGGCGGCACCGCCCAGCCCTTTAGGCAGCTCACGTAGGGGTGCGAGTCGCCAATCAAGAGCAAGATCGCATCCTGAGCGGGGTTGTAGGTCGCTATAGCCTCTGCCACAGCAGGCGATTGATCGGCTAGTAGGCTGAGGTCGTGACAGCAGGCAGCCCAGGCACCTGCGGCCACAAAGCGAGCAGTGTAAGGTACCGCCGTGCAGCTCCAGTCCACCGTGGCGGTGCTAGCGTGAACTTCGCACAGCACCAAGCCTCGGCCCTGTTGTAAAAAACCTTGCCAGGCAATGTGGCCCATGGGCAGCCAGTATTCGCGAATAAACAGCGGCTGCCAGTCGCTACAGCCTTGCCACACGCTGATGTCTACGCGCACAGCCAGCACCGGCGATGGCGTGGGGCTTGTTGCGGCATGTGAAAAATCCCTCCAGGACCACAGCGCCCTAGAGCAAACCAAAGACTATTCATAGTCATCTGTACCTCGCAGATGGAAATAACGTTGGGCATCCATCGGCGGGCATTCTGACTCACACGATTTTAGATTGGCAAACTGGCGATTTTGGCAGGAGTGAAGCCAAAATCTAAAGTCCAAAACCTAAAATCGGTTCACAGCTGCGGGACAGTGGCAGATTTGCGCTGCGCTTTCCCCGTTTCCTTTAGCGGCTGAACCCCGCTAAAACCGACAGAGCTGCATCCTAACACCTTAAGGGCGAAGCGATCAGCAACAAATCGTTGCGATTTGACAGCAAGGCTATTAATCGCTAGCACTACCGCTGCTAGGGGGTATGGCGACGACGGTAGGCATCCATATAGACCACGTTGTCTCCGGCGCGGTGGTCACCATGGCCAGCCAGCAACCCCGAGGCTTTGACCTGCTGAGCCAACGCCACCGTTAGAGTTGAGCCCGCCTCGGGAGGCACTAGCAGCTCCTTAAAGCTGACTTGGATCTCAGTACCGGGAGCCCAGTCTTGCTGGCGCACCCAGCAGCGATCGCGCTCGCACCGCACTACTACAAAATCGGGTATGTGGTCGCCTTGACCCTTGAGGCGAACCCGTGATCCTAAACAAATCGTTAAGGAAGCCATAGCGCTGCACCTGAAATAGGCTGGCCGTTATAGATTCAACAGTAGTTCACTTGAACTTATTTTTGAACGGGAAATTCACAAAAAATTGATTTTTTATTGGTTTCATTTTAAGGGATGTTTCTCCCCTTTGGGGTTAACTGTTGGCAACGGAGGTAACCAGCTAATCTAGACTGTCCAGCTGGCTACCTCTTCAGTGCTGGTGTGCTGTGGCAGACTAAGGAGGTTGTCGGCTTTGGTTGTCTATGCCCCCTCAGACTACCTCGTTATCGCTGGCTGCGGCACTGCGGCAGCGCCGCGATCGCCTGGCTGAGCTTCACCCAGGGCCAGTAGTGCTGTGGTCAGGGCAGGCGGTGTCGCGCAACTTTCCGGCCAACACTTATCCCTTTCGGGCCAACAGTCATTTTTTGTACTTTGCGGGCCTGCCCCTGGCCAACGCTGCCCTTCACCTCGAAGGGGGTCGGCTGACGCTGTTTATGAATGACACCTCTCCCGAAGCAGCTCTGTGGCACGGGCCAAGTCCCAGCCGAGAGGCGATCGCCGCTGCCATTGGAGCCGATGCCGCCTATCCTTGCCAAGACCTAGACTCCTATTTGGCTGAAGCGGCAACCCTCCCCGCTCAAACCGCTGCTGGCCCAGAGTGCAGCAGAGTCTTGGCCGCAGCCCTGGTGACCCTGCGACTGCACCACGATGACTACGCCCTCGACCAAATTAAACAGGCGGTGGCGGTCTCTGTCGCCGCCCACAAAGCCGGTATGGCCTCCACTCTAGGGGCGACCACTGAGGCCCAGGTGCGGGCCGCCATGGAGCAGGTGATTATCGGCCAGGGCATGACCTGTGCCTACAACAGCATTGTCACCGTCCATGGCGAAGTGCTCCACAATGAGCAGTACCACCATGCTCTGGCTCCGGGCGATCTGCTGCTAGCCGACGTGGGAGCCGAGGCCCCTAGCGGTTGGGCTTCGGATATCACTCGCACCTGGCCTGTGTCTGGGCAGTTCACCGCAGCCCAGCGAGATATATATAACCTGGTGCTGGCTGCCCACGATGCTTGCATTGCCGCCGCCCGCCCTGGAATTGAGTACCGGGATTTACACCTGCTGGCCTGCCGCACTCTGACGGCGGGGTTGGTCGACTTGGGAGTCCTGAAGGGAGATCCTGATGCCTTGGTTGAGCGGGATGTGCACGCCCTATTTTTTCCCCATGGAGTGGGGCATCTGCTGGGGCTCGATGTGCACGACATGGAAGATTTAGGGGATATGGCAGGCTACGCGCCGGGGCGATCGCGCAGCGATCGCTTTGGGCTCAAGTTTCTCCGCCTGGACCGGCCCCTAGCGGCCAACATGGTAGTCACTATCGAACCTGGCTTTTATCAAGTACCTGGTATCCTCGGCCCGGCGAGGCAGTCGGGCCGATATGACGACGCTATTAACTGGAACCGTCTCAAGACCTTTGACGGGGTACGCGGCATCCGTATTGAAAATGACGTGCACATTAACTCAACGGGCTGCATCGTATTAACCGCCGCCCTACCCACCCGCGCCGATGCTGTAGAAGCCCTAGTTAGCGGAGCCTAGGGCGTTTTCCCAACCGACTCCAACCTGGGGGTTTACAAAGTCTTAGCTTTTGCCAAGCTGTTCATCTCTCTGGGGCTGATATGATTTCAGTGAGCAGTTTTTAACCATTTCTTATGGATTCTGTAGACCTCGCGCCTCAGGCTCAGCCAAACCTACGGGTTGGCCTAGGGCGGGTACTCATCGTCGAAGATGAAGAACTGATTCGAGAAACACTGGCCCTTGGGTTGGCCGAGGAAGGGTTTGATGTTCTCGTTGCCGAAGATGGTTTGACTGCTCTCGATATGCTGGGCGGCACATCGGTGTCGAGCCGCACCGACCGGCCCGAAGTCAACCTGGTGGTGCTCGACCTCATGCTGCCCGGCATGAACGGGCTTGACCTCTGCCGCCTGCTGCGCCACCAGGGCATCGATGTGCCCATTCTAGTGCTGAGCGCCAAGGGTACCGAAACCGATCGCGTAGTGGGGCTCGAGATTGGTGCCGACGACTACTTGAGCAAGCCCTTTGGCATGCGGGAGCTGGTTGCCCGATGCCGGGCGCTGCTGCGCCGACAGCGGGGCAAAGCTAGCGTTGAAAAAGACAACGTGCTCCGATTTGAAGAAATCATGCTCCATCCCCAGGAGTGCCGCGTCTTCTTGAAGGGTGAAGAGGTTAACCTTTCCCCCAAAGAATTTCGAATTCTGGAACTGTTCATGAGCCAGCCCCGACGGGTGTGGTCTCGGGATCAGATTATCGACCAGGTTTGGGGGCACGATTTTATGGGCGACAACAAAACTGTAGACGTGCATATTCGCTGGATTCGCGAAAAGCTAGAGGTTGACCCCAGTCATCCGCAATACCTGAAAACCGTGCGTGGCTTTGGTTATCGCCTGGGTTAGGAGCTGTCAAAACCCGTCCCCAGGGGGCTATGTTAACTTCTGCGGAGTGCCACTTCACAGGACTTTAACTTCAGCAACAAACAAACCGAGTCCTTAGATTGTCGTTTAGGCTTAAGGGGCAGGAGCGAAAGTCGTCTGCGTGCCAAGGCTGAGAGCGTGGCCGTAGGCTGTGATGTTTGACCTGTCAGCAGCTCCAACCCTGGTAGAACGCTATGCCGCTCACCATTTTAATTGCCGAAGACGACGAGGGCACTCGCCTTGCGTTATGCGATTATTTAGAGCTTGAGGGCTATTCTGTGCTGATGGCTAGCCACGGCGAGATGGCGCTGAGTCAGGTGTTTAGCCACCAGCCCCAGCTTATTATTACCGACATCGGCATGCCCGGCCTCGATGGGTTTACTCTGGTGCAAAAAGTGCGGCAGTACCCGGCTTTTCGGCTGCTGCCAGTGATTTTCCTCACTGCTCACAATCAGACCCAAGACCGGATTCGAGGCTATCAGCTTGGCTGTGACCTCTACTTGCCTAAACCCTTCGAGCTGCGAGAGATAGGGGCGATCGTGCGCAATTTGCTGGAGCGATCGCAGCTGATCCAGTCCGCATGGATTCAGCAGGTGGCCCTCAGTACCGCTCAGCAGCGTGCTCTTCAGTCCAGTGAAGTAGTCAGTGAAGCGATTGCGCCCTGGACCCCTGATCCTGCCGATTTGGTAACTGAGTTTACAGCTCGGGAACAGGATGTGCTGACGCTGCTATCGGATGGGCTATCGAATGCTCAAATCGGCGATCGCCTGTTTTTGAGCCCCCGCACCGTCGAGAAGTATGTCAGCAGTCTGCTGCGCAAAACCGAGACCAGCAACCGTTCTGAGCTGCTGCGGTTTGCCATTAGCCACCACCTGGTGCCCTAGTCATCAACCCGTCCAAAACGACTGTGCCTTGGTCATAATTGAAGAGATAGCCCGGCTCCCTATCTGAAGCTCAGGCCGTTCGACTTGGGGAATCACCATGGTGCAATTCTGGATGACAGTAATTCTCAGTCTGTCGCTGGTACCTCTAACCGCCTGCCAACTCCAGGAGGCACAGCCCTCTGAGTCCACCACTACCGCTGAACAACCCGCTGCCGCAGTACCCGAGTTGCCCGGCGAGTATAACGACGGGCTGGTAGTTCCTGGCGAACGGGTGGGCCCAGTTACGGCCCAAACCAGCCGCGCCGATTTGGCCAATTTCTATGGCGAGGCTGCCCTGAGCGATCGCCCCATTTCCCTAGGAGAAGGCAGCACAGAGGTGGGCACAGTGGTCAATCCTGGTACTGACCAACAGTTTGCCGTGGTATGGAATGACGCCGCCCAAAGTCAGCCCCGGCTGCTCAAAGACTTTGGCAAGGCTTGGCAAATTCCAGAGGGGTTGGGGGTGGGTGCACCCTATACTACGGTTCAAGCCGTCCTAGGCGACTTCGACCTCTATGGCTTTGCCTGGGATTATGGCGGCACGATTGTGCTTGAGGGCACCGACCTAGACCAGTACGACGACACTCTATGGCTGCGCCTAGCCCCCTCGGACGAAGCCATAGCAGCGAACCTTAAGGCCTACGAGGCCATGATGGGTGACGGCATATTTGCTAGCCGTGACCCTAATTTAACGGTGCTTGATCTGTCGGTGTACGAAATGGTCGTGCCTTTCAACGTTAACCCTTAGCCCGTCAGGCCGCTGCGGGTTGGATAGCGGCGCAGCTGGCTAAAAAAGCTAGACGGATTAAAGCTGCGCGGATCCATACGGTTGCCGGAGCGATCGACTGCCTGGTGGGTAGTAATCCGGCTATCAGGAATGGTGGTCTGAGCCAGCAGCCAGGCTAGAGAATCGTACTGGGCTTGGGTATAGCCGCTGTGGCTACGGCGGTTGTTGAAGCCATCGCCAGGGGTCTCTAAAGACACGTGGTAAGCAAAGTTGTTCACCGAGGGGGGAAACGCTGAATTAGTGCGCACAGCCTCTGCTCCATTGGGGCCATTGAACACTGAATTGCCAGCCCCAAAAGCCCGTTTTTCAGGAGGCACAATGTAGTACACCGTGCCATCGCGACCAATTAGGGCATGGTAGCTGACTTGGTCTTGGTCGCGCGGGTGCCGTGTGCGAAATAGGTTGAGGGCACTCTGGGCCGACCCCACGGTTTCATGCAGCACGGCAATGAAGTCGTTGTGCACCACCTGGCCATTGATGTCAGTGAGAAAGCGATCGCCGTAGTTAGTGGGGTCGGCCAAGGCCGTCACCTGTCGGGGCGGAGCCGCCTGGGCCAGCTCTGGCGGGGCAGCAAAATCAGTTGGCCCCGGCTGAGCGGCCTTGAGCGGCTGGAGCGTTGCTGCCGCCGTAGTTTGCATAGGTGGCAAACCGCTCACGGTGAGCATAGGTTCTAAAGGGCCTGCCGCGCGGGCAGAGCCGAGCCCCAAGCTCAGCAGCGCCACTAGCACCCCCCCTAACCCTATCCAAATCCAGCGACGAGCCACGGCAACCTCCGGGTGCATTGTCAGACTATTTTGTAGCGCGAAATGGGCTCAATGAACCCTCATCCTGAGATGAAACCCCTAGACCGTCGCAGGCTCGTTAAGAAGCCCAGCGATCGAGGGCCCGCTGCCCCCCCCAGCGAGCGACAATTTCGTCGTCGTAGCTGTCAGCAATGCGAATCACGGTGGCAACGGAGTGATTTAGATCGAGGCGATCGCAGGTATCACCCACCAGACTGTGCTCAAACACAATGTCATCCTCAGCATCGTAGGCAAAGCGGCCAAAGTAGATGCCGTTGTTTTCCCGCAGCAGGTAGTAGCTCAGTTCGGGGGTCAGATCAATCGCGGTTACTACATAGGCTCGCGTAGTAATCAGCGTTTCATAGTCGTGCCAGGGCACCACTCGAGTCGAGGCCACCGCCGACCCCAAGTTCACAATGAAAAGGGGTTCATCCTCAAATACCACCAGCGCTTCGCCAAACAGCTCATGCATCCAGGGCAAAATTCGATGGTAAACCGCCTCCTGGCCAGGGGTCTTAAACTCCATACAACACTCGTAGAGGAACGAACAGCAGAACCTTAGCCGTAAACTAAAGCCTTAACAGATTAGCCCTAGAACGAACCCCAGGAAAAGCTGCATCCCAATTGTCTCACTCTTGCTTTAACGTCAGCTCTCGTTCGATGCCTATTTGCGGCTCAGCCGTATGGTGACACTGGCTGGCGCGCCATACTTCTGGCAGGGGTATTCAGCAGCCCCGTGCTCCTTGCCAGTCGCAAATTCCAGCCGTTCTAGACCAAAATCTGTCGTAGGCTACAGCGCCTTATAACTCTGAATTTGAGACGTCAGAATTAAGGGTGGCCCTTACAGTAGGCTTTGGATAGGTCCTCTGTCCTTATCTATAGCGCCCCCTCGTTATTTCTATGGCCTGCATTATCTTCACCGACCTCGACGGCACCCTGCTCAATGGCGAAACCTACGCCTACCAGGCGGCCTTGCCCACCCTGGCTAAGCTCGCTGACCAGGGCATTCCGGTGATACCGGTCACGAGCAAAACCCGTCAAGAGGTCGCCCAACTGCGGCAGGATGTCGGCCTGCGCGATCCCTTCGTGGTGGAAAACGGCAGCGCCATCTACATTCCCATCGACCACACAGGCTTTACCCTGCCGCCAGGCGACGATGTCGATGGCTACCGGGTGCTGCAACTGGGCTGTAGCTATGTCACCGCTCGCGCTGGGCTAAAGGCGATCGCCCAAGATCTCGGTCGCCCCCTCAAAGGCTTTGGCGACTGGACTGTAGACCAGGTGGTGCAACTCACCGGGCTATCCCCCGAAGAGGCCAAGCAGGCCAAGGCCAGGGAGTTCACCGAACCCTTTATGACTCCCAAAAATGTGCCCGCCGACCAGCTGCGTGAGGCCGTAGCAGCCATGGGGTTTCGGGTCGTGATTGGCGATCGCTTTTCCCATTTAATTGGCAGCGAAGCGGGCAAAGGCCGGGCCGTGCACCAGCTGGTGCAGCTCTACCAAGCCAGCGGTTCCGGGGCCACGTCCATCACTACCATTGGGCTAGGCAACAGCCCCAATGACCTCGACATGTTAGAAAACGTCGATTATCCGATTGTGCTACCCAGCGCTCACGGTCCCCATCCTCAGCTAGCTGACCGCGGTTGGCAGGTCGCGCCAGCCCCAGCGCCCGAAGGGTGGGCGATCGCCGTAGAGGCCGTCCTCGAAGCGGTCATGGCCTAGCAATGGGCTAGCACTACTGACAACACGGGTTTTTGAAGCTCTTGTAAATCTGGCGGAGCGAAATTAGTGAACTTGACCAGGGTTCGCTAAGGTACCTACTGCGGGCGTTAGCCTCAGCGATAAGCCAACCTGGCAATCTGGGCAACCTAGCAGAAAAGATTAAATTAACCACGTTGGGTAGTTATGAACGTAACTTTAGGCGACCTGGTCACGGTCATGCTCGCGGTTTTGCCGCTGCTGTTGCTGGCCACCTCAACCTTTTTTGCCCTCGAGTGCCTGATGGCTTTAAGCAGCGCCCAATCGTCCGCCAATTCCTCTACCCTACCTGCCGATCTTTCCCTAGCAGTGCTGGTGCCCGCCCACAACGAAGCTGAAGGCATTGCCGCGACCTTAGCCACCATTTTGCCCCAGCTGCGTCCTAGCGATCGCCTGCTGGTGATCGCCGACAACTGCACCGATGCCACGGCCGATGCCGCCCGCCAGGCTGGAGCCACCGTGATTGAGCGCCAGAACCTTACCCAGCGCGGCAAGGGTTATGCCCTCGACTTTGGCATCAGCCATCTCACGGCTAACCCACCCGACATCGTTGTTTTTGTCGATGCCGACTGCGATCTACAGCCCCACAGCTTAGCCGCCCTGGCCATTCAGGCCTGGCACAGCCAGCGCCCGGCCCAGGCTGTCTACCTCATGGAGAAGCCTCCTATTTCTGGGCTTAAAGACGGCATTTCAGCCTTTGCCTTCAAGGTGAAAAACTGGGTGCGCCCCCTCGGGCTATACCGCCTGGGGCAGCCCTGTCTGCTGACCGGCACTGGTATCGCCATGCCTTGGGAGGCCGCCATCGCCGTCAATATCGCTAGTGGTCACATTGTCGAAGACATGAAGCTCGGCCTCGATTTGGCTCTGGCCGGCTATGGGCCTCAATTTTGCCAAAGCGCCTGGGTCACCAGCCGCCTACCCAGCGGCAACCAGGCCGCCACGACCCAACGCACCCGCTGGGAGCATGGTCATCTGCAGATGTTGAGCGAGTACGTGCCCAAGCTGCTGGGTCAGGCCTTACGTCAGGGGCGGGTTGACGTCCTCGTTCTAGCTCTAGAGTTAGGAGTACTGCCCATTTCGCTACAGGTCATGGTGACCTTGGCGATCGCAGCCCTCTGCCTGGCTGCGGCCCTCGTTGGGTTGAGCTGGCTACCCGCCTACCTAGCCTTAGGGGCAGTACTCACCCTCAGCACCGGGGTCAGCCTAGCCTGGGTGGGCTACGGACGTAGCGATCTCTCCCTTAAAGATCTGCTAACCGTGCCGCTCTACGTGCTCAACAAAATTCCGTTGTACTTCAAATTTTTGGTTAAACCCGAAAAAAACTGGGTGCGCACCGAACGCGACGGGTAGCGTTCTACCTTTGCAGTAGCTCCCCTCAACCGCTAAGGCTACGCCATTAGGGAGGCTTCGGCCGTCCTTGAGGTCTTTGGCAACACCGCCAACAATACTGCGATTCTTTTAAGTTTGGTAACGCTTCCCCAAAGACTCCTCATAAAAGCGCTGGAAAACAACGCTTCATTTCAAAGCAATGGTGAGGGACATCGCTGTAGTGCTATGTCATGGGTACTCTACAGGTATCTTTGAGGGGTGACACCCCCCACAGCGCCCCTAACCTATGAAACTGCGCCACAAAACTCTGCTGCTAACTACGCTGCCTCTGCTAGGGCTGATGGCAATTCTTTACGGCAGTTTTTCCGTCATTTTGCAGCGTAGCTACGGTCGCTTTGAGCAGCAAGATGCCCACCGCAACCTGCAACGGGTCGATGAGGTGCTAGCCGGCGACCTCGCCCAGATCCAGAGCCTTACCGAAGACTGGGCCGCTTGGAATGACACCTACGCCTTTATCCAAAACGGCAACCCTGACTACCTCGAGTCGAATCTCAGCAAGTACGCCTTTGAACGACTACAGCTCAATGTTGTAGCCTTCATCAACCCCGACGGTGAGATCGTCTACGGCACGGGTTTTGACGTAGACAACAGAACCTTTCTACCCCTACCTTCCAATCTGACCCAGCAGCTTAATCCCACCAGCCCGCTGATGCAGTTTGAGCACCTGGCTTCCCACCACCAAGGGTTAATGATGGTGGATGGCCACCTGATGCTGGTTGTTGTAGAGCCTATTTTGCGCAGCGATGCCACCGGCCCATCCAGGGGTGCCCTCCTCATGGGGCGAACCCTAAGTGCCAGCGTCGTCGAATCCTTGGCGCAGCGCACGCGGCTCGATCTACAGCTCCATCCCCTAGGTCAGGGCGAATTGTCGGAGTCACTCCGCCCTATTCTTACGACCCTCAGCGATCGCACCGACTCGGCCACCCTAGTGCGCCCTCAAAATGACGATACCCTAATGGGCTACACGCTTTGGCCTGATGTCTACGGCACTCCCCAAGCGCTGCTAGAGGTCAAGCTGCCCCGCGATATCCACCGACAAGGGCTGATTAGCCGTCACTATCTCGGCTGGTCGCTGCTCGGATCCTGTCTTGTGTTTACCAGCGGTATGCTGCTGCTGCTCGACCGAGTAATTTTACGGCGGCTGCTGGGGCTCAGCCAGCAGGTGCAGCACATCGGGCGCTCTAACGATCTCACCCAGCGAGTGTCGGTGCAGGGAACCGATGAGCTTAACCACCTGGGCTGCCAGATCAACGACATGCTGAGTGAACTACAAATCAGCAATCAAAAACTGGCCCAGGAACAGCAAAAGGCTGAGCAGCTCTTGCTCAATATTCTTCCAGCACCGATCGCTGGCGAACTGATGCAGACCAAGGTGTCCGTTCCCCAGCACTTTGACGAGGTGACAATTCTGTTCGCCGACATTGTGGGGTTCACCAGCCTGTCGCACCATCTGTCACCCATTAAGCTGGTCGACCTGCTGAACCAAATCTTCTCGGCTTTCGACAGTCTGGCTGAGCAGCTAGATCTAGAGAAAATTAAAACTATTGGCGATGCCTACATGGTGGCGGCGGGGCTGCCCACACCTCGGGCTGATCACGCGGAGGCGATCGCCGAAATGGCCCTAGCAATGCAGCAAGTAACCGCCTCCTTTCAGGCCGAGTCGGGGGAACCGCTGGAGATTCGCATTGGCATCAACACCGGGGTAGCAGTTGCCGGAGTAATTGGCACGAAGAAATTTATTTACGATCTTTGGGGCGATGCTGTCAATGTGGCCAGCCGCATGGAGACCTCTAGCGAACCCGGTCAGATTCAAGTGACAGCCGCTACCTATGAGCGCCTCAAGGACAGCTACCGGTTCGAACGCCGCGGCTGCATCGCCATTAAAGGTCGTGGCGAAATGGAAACTTACTGGCTGCGCGGTCATCGACCCGAAGCCCTGTTTTGCGCGCTTCGCAGAGAAAGCATTCAACCCACCGCTCCCTAGGGCTCTGCTGGGTGCGATTTACAGGTTAGGGGTCTCCTAGTGCTTCAGCGCTAGAGGACTCCTAGCTTTTGGAGTCAATCCTGTTTAGTCATCCTCTAAGAGCGCTGTGGAGAATCCTCTACAGCTTTAGGATTGACTCCGCCCGCGTCTCCATAAGCATCCCCTGTCTATCTGGGGAATGTGGTTCGAGGTGACGTTGCTGACAGATCACTCATCAGGCATCTGTGGACGACCAGCCCTAAAATCTAATTAGATTCTAAAAGCTTAAAGTCGCACAACCTTTTAACAAGCGGGTAACGCGATTCGAACGCGCGACATTCACCTTGGCAAGGTGACGCTCTACCACTGAGCTATACCCGCATTAAAAACCAGTGTCAGGAGCAATTCCGTTTCGCTGGTTTTGACTTTATCTAGAATCTCAAAAAATTGTGACTATGTCAACATTTTTTTGGATTTTCTTGGGCAATCTTCAGCCCTAAAGCGAGTCCGCCTCCGGAATCACGACGGCTTGAGCTGCCACCGGCATCCCAGGCCCCAAGCGGGCTGAGCCATTGCCCGCACCACTGCCCATGGCGGAGTGAATCACTCCCATTAAACTGGCCATTTCTAAAGCGCTCATGGCATAGTCCCAACCGTGGTTGGCTTTAATACCCGCCCGCTCTAGGGCCTGCTGCAGCGTATCTGTAGTGAGTACGCCAAAGATGATCGGCACACCGGTTTGGAAACCCGCTGCTGCCACGCCCTTGGCTACCTCCGCCGCCACATAGTCAAAATGGGGCGTCGAGCCACGGATGACGGCTCCCAAGCAAATGATTGCGTTGTAGCGGCCGCTAAGGGCCAACTGCCGAGCCACCAGTGGAATTTCAAAACTGCCGGGCACCCAGGCGTAGTCAACCTGGGTGCCTTCGGGGTTAACGTCTATACCATGGCGCTTCAGGCAATCTTGGCAACCCTCCAGCAGCTTACCCGTAACTAAATCGTTGAATCGGCCTAGCACAATGGCAAACCGGGGAGACCCTGTGGAGACTAACGTGCCTTCAAAAACCGCCATAAATATTCTTTCTACACCACAAAATAGTTGAGGCTGCCTACGACTACCACCAGAGCGCCCCAAATAACAGAGCCGAACAAGATCAGTCGTTTGGACTGATCCCAGTCTTGAGGAGAGGCGTAGGCTACGGGCACATACACCACCAGCACAAATGACATCAGAACCAGGGCAAACAGCGCGAGTTGAAACAGAATTACCATGGGTTTATATTTGCTCTCTCAAACACAGCAGCGGAGACGGCGGTGAACAACCTGATCAGCCCAGGCTAACAGCCACACTACCCTAACCAGTACGCTATCAGAAAGAGGCCCCGCCGGAAAGTATGGCCCTAAAAAAGGCCCGAAATTTATGGACTTAGTCCTTTGCCACACCACTGCCGATTTTGACACCCTAGGGGCTGCCGTGGGGCTGGCACGCCTACAGCCAGGACGGCGTATTGTGCTGACCGGAGGCTGCCATCCGACGGTGCAACGATTTTTGGCCCTCCACCGTGACGAGTATCCGCTGATTGAGCGGCGAGCGGTAGATCCAAGTCAGATTAATCGCCTCACTTTGGTCGATGCTCAGCAGCGCGATCGCTTTGGCCCAGCAGCCGATTGGATTACCCAGGCCGAACACAACCAGGTGCCCATCGAGATCTACGATCACCATCCCACGAGTGCCGAGACGGTGCAGGCCCAGGAGACAATGATTGAGGCTGTGGGAGCAGCCACCACTCTAGTTGTGGAGTCCCTACAACAACAAAAGATTGAGCCAAGCGTCGCTGAAGCTACAGTCATGGCCCTGGGCATTCACGTCGATACCGGTTCGCTGCTGTATGAGGGGGCGACGGCGCGGGATGCCTCTGCTCTAGCCTGGCTGATGGCCCATGGGGCCAGCCTCGCGATTATTGCCGACTTTGTAGAACCAGGACTGAGCCCCACTCTGCAGGGGTTATTGACCGAGGCCATGGCCTCCCTCCACGTAGAGGCAGTGGGGGGCCACGCGTTGGCTTGGGTATTGCTGCGGGTTGACGGGTATGTGCCGGGTTTGTCGGGGCTGGCAGAGCGACTGATATCCCTAGTCGATGCTGATGCACTGCTATTTGGGGCCCACTACGCCGCTAAGGAAGAAGCGGACGCCGATGGGTTGGCAGACAGCGATCTATCCGACCCATCGCTGGGGATTCAAAAACTCACGTTGATTGGCCGAGCCCGAGGCCGAGTGAGCGCTCACCTCGACTGGGGCACGGTGCTGACTGCCTTGGGCGGCGGTGGGCATGCTGCGGCTGCCTCGGCCAATCTTACGACGGAGGACCCCTTAGGGACAGTGCAGGAGGTCATGGCGGCGGTGCGATCGCACTTACCCCGCCAGCCCACCGCCCGCGACCTGATGTCGTCGCCGGTACGCACCATTCGCCCCGACACCACGATCCACGAGGCCCAGCGGATTTTGCTGCGCTACGGCCATTCGGGTTTGTCGGTGGTCGATGAGGGCGATCGCCTGGTCGGCATCATCTCCCGCCGCGATCTGGATCTGGCACTCCACCACGGTTTTAGCCACGCTCCGGTCAAGGGCTATATGGCTACTAACCTCAAAACCATTGTCCCTGACACCCCCCTCACCGAGATCGAGCACCTGATGGTGACCTACGACATTGGTCGCCTGCCGGTGCTGCACCAGAGAGCGCTAGTTGGCATCGTTACCCGCACTGACCTGCTACGTCACCTGCACCAGGGGCAGCCCTCTCCCTCGGCCCAACCTGCTCTGCTAGACCCGCCTGCCGCCATTACCTTACAGCGAGCTTTGGAGGCTAGTCTGTCGTCTGTCTTGCAGGACATTTTGCAGCAAATCACCGCTGCTGCCGAGGAGCGAGGCTGGCACCTCTACCTGGTGGGCGGCGCGGTGCGCGATCTGCTGATCTGCACCGATTCAATTTCAGCGGCTCTACCGGACCTCGATTTAGTAGTTGATGGGTTCTTCAGCACGGCTCAAGTAGGGGCTGGCGTTGACCTGGCGACCGTGATCAAGGAACGGTTTCCAGAGGTCGATTTACAGGTGCATGGGCGCTTTCAAACGGCGTCGCTGGTCTGGCGCAAAGAGTTAGACCATCCCCTGGCCGGACTGATGATTGACATTGCCACCGCCCGCACGGAGTTTTACCCCTACCCCGCCGCCAATCCCGAAGTCGAAGCTAGCTCCATTCAGCAAGACCTCTACCGTCGCGACTTTACGATCAATGCTCTAGCGTTGCGGCTCACCAATCCTGGGTCTGGGCAGCTGCTTGACTACTTTGGCGGTCTCATTGACCTGCGCCAGGGCACCATTCGAGTGCTGCATGCCAACAGCTTTATTGAAGACCCAACCCGCATCTACCGAGCGGTGCGCTTTGCGGTGCGGCTAGGGTTTAGCCTTGACGCCCAGACCGAAGGCTATATTCACCACGCCATGGCCAGCGGTGTCTACAGCCAAATGCAGCACCAGATGCGGCGAGCCCCGGCCCTACAGGTGCGGCTCAAAAACGAGCTGAAATACATTCTTGAGGCACCCTACTGGCAATCAGCGCTAACTTTGCTAGACCAGCTTGGGGCCCTGCGCTGTCTCCACAGTGAGCTGACCATGACCCCAGCCCTATGGCAGCAGCTGCGACGCCTCAGCCGCTGGACCAAGCACTTTGGCTGGCCCGAGTTGGGACCGCCCTGGTTGCTGCGGCTACAGGGGCTGCTGGCCGCCATACCGGCTATGGCGCGATCGCCCCTGGCCACCCATTTACAGCTGCCCGATCGCGCCATTGAGCGTCTGACCCACCTCGATCAATGGGAACAGCAGTGGCAAATCCTGGTGGCCAACGAGCCCGCCCCCAGCCAGCTATATGCGGCCTTTAGTCAAGCTGATCTTCCTACTCACCTGCTCATCAGTGCTCGCCATCCTCGGCAGCTGGGCTCTGCCCTGTGGCGTTACCTCATGCAGTGGGCTTCCACTGCGCCCCTGATCGACGGTGACCAGCTCAAAACCCTGGGCTATCGTCCCGGCCCCAGTTTTAGGCCTATGCTGGAGGCGCTGTTTGCCGCTCAGCTTGACGGTGCGATCGCAACCCAGTCCGACGCGATCGCCTTTCTAGAGCAGCACTATCCTCAATGCTAAGGGAGCACAAGCTACTGCCACCTCTCCCCCGTCGGATGAAGAAAGGGGTAGAGTGGCAAAGATCATTGACTCCCTCTGCTTTTATGACCCTAGCCGTGGGCACTGCCCTGCAAAATGGCACCTACGTGATCGATGCGTGGGTGGCTGACGATGCCGTTGGCCCTGTCTATCTAGCGATGGATGTGTCTAAGGGGCAGTGGATACAGCTGCGCATTTTGGGCAGTCGTAGTCCAGAAAACTTGCCCGATGCCCCACAGCGACAGTTGTTTTATCAGTACCTCGACCAGGTTAATAGTCTTAAACAGGCTGCATTTCCAGCACGCTTGGGGGGGTTTGAAGAAGAGGGCGTTTGCTATCAAACCCTGGCCAGCCCCCCCGGCACCCCCCTCGATCGCCTGATGACTGAGGCCGGTTCCCTCGCACCTCGCACCAGCATGGCTATCATCCAGCGCCTTGTAGAAGCCTTTGAGATGCTTTACCCCCTGGGCTGGGCTGGGCTGCGATTGACCCCTGACCAGGTGTGGTACGAGCTACAAGAAGAAATCCTCACGTTTACGGGCTTTGATTTACCCCCCGCCATCCCCTACTCCACCGACAAAGAACAAGTGCCCTTAGAAGAATCAGCCATGGTGCGCGGGCTTACCCACCTGCTGTACTTTTTGCTAACTGGCCAGCGGGCTGAAGCTACCAACGCTCCCTTGGCAGTGGAGGTTCGTCGTCGCCACCCCGATCTACCCACTGCTGTCGATACGGTCTTGGCCCTGGGCAGCCCCAGGCTTTTGAACGGGGCCACGCCCACCTTAGCACCGCTGCCCACCGTTACCCTGGCGGAGTGGAAAGCCCTCCTGCCGCCCCTCGAACAGCTACCATCGACACCAGCACCCAGGGCAGTACCCCAGCCCTTCACTCGCCCCGCAACTAGGGCAGTATTTAACCAATCTGACCCTGGAGCCCAACCCCAAACGACCATTGACTATCCTGCGCAGGCCAGAGCCCCTGTTGGCACGACCCAGCCTCACCGCCGTTCGCTACCAATGCTGGCTTTGGTAACGACTGGGCTAATGGCCACGGCCAGTGGATTAGGATTTGGCCTCTATGCCCGGCTTCAGCCCGCTAGCTCTGCCAGCCAGGAGCTCCTCAGTCCCAATCAGTCGTTTCCTCCCCTACCCGACTGGGATGGCGACGACCTCTGGCAGCCCTGGGCTGACACTCCAGCCCAGCGCGATCGCCCCGACTACAGCAACACGCCACCGCCGGGGTCAGCGCCAGTACCTGACTTTGCCCCTGACCCCCAAGAACCTGCGGCCCCGCCCCCAGCGGTGCCCCAGCCTGAAAATGTCCCTGAGCCTGTGCCTGAATTTATTCCTGAACCCGTGGAAGACTGGGAGCCAGTAGCCCCCCAGCCCGAACCCGAGTTTGAACCCATATTCCCTAGTGACCCGGCACGACTGCCGGTTGAACCCGCTCGGGCACCGCAGCCGCTGCCCGCCCCAGTTCCTGTAGAGCCCGCTCCGGCGGAGGGAGCAGCCCCACCACCCCTAGCTCCACCGCTTCAGCCACCGGCCCCGGCTCCGTCCTCTAGCTAGACGGTTTGCTAAATAAACCAAAACTTAACCCAATATCCGCCCAGTGCTAGAGGAATAAGGACGTTATAATTCTCTACAGTTAAACGAATTCTGTTACATCACCCGTTTTCCCTGAGGTTTGCCATGAGTAGCCCCGTGCTGCATGCGTTTTATGTTGGCCGCGCCCTAGCCGATGCGGTTAATGAGCGCGCCGAGCGGTTGTTGACCGATGGATTGAGCCTGGTGGGTAAGTTTGACGCCGAACAGCGGGAACACTTTCGCCAGTTCACGGAAGAAGTAATGGCTCGGGCTCAGCAAGCAGAGGCGGAAGCTGGGGAACCCTACATGGGAAGCACAGCATCAGCTGCGCCAGGCTCAGTCACCGATTTACAAGCCACTATTGACACTCTGCGAGCCGAAATTGCCCAGGTGAGAGTTGCCTTGCAGCAGTATCGGGCTACTTCCCAGGTTTAAACACTGTTTTGGCTCTATGCCAGGGCTGAGTCTGCTGGGGCTGTTGCCCGAGGCTGTATTGGTCTATAAGTTGCTGCCATCCCTTCTGTTCTAGGAATCTGAGTGTCTGCTGTTTCTGACTCCTCCGCATCGGCCAAGCGGCCTTCTCCTCTCGACAACGGCGAGGGTAACTTAAGCTATGTTGAAGGCATGCATGGCAGCTTAAATACCTCAGGTTTCGAAGCACCCCTAGACGGAGCTGAGCCCGTTCCACTAGCCCTAGCCAGCACAGCAAGTCTGGCCGCTGCTGCTGGTGAAAAGACCCCGCCTTTCCGCCAAGACTCCTACCGCTGGAACCAGGGCCGATACTCCCGTCAGCGTCGGTTTGTCGATATTTGGGGTTTTGTGCTCCGGCTTTTGTGGGCCCGGTGGCTCTACGGCAAGGCTTGGAGCTACGGTGGCACCATCACCGCTGAGGCTCAGACAGTCCGGCGACGAGAGCTGGCCGTTTGGATTCGCGAAACCTTACTCGATTTAGGCCCAACCTTCATTAAGGTGGGGCAGCTTTTCTCGACCCGTGCTGATATTTTCCCCATTGAGTTTGTGGAGGAATTGTCGAAGCTTCAAGATCGGGTGCCGGCCTTTAGCTATGAGCAGGCCCGCGACATTATCGAGGCTGACCTGGGCAAGCCCATCCACACCCTTTACCGCACCTTTGATCCGATTCCACTGGCGGCAGCGAGCCTGGGGCAGGTGCATCGGGCTCAGACGCACAGCGGCGATGAGGTAGTGGTAAAGGTGCAGCGTCCGGGGCTGCGATCGCTCTTCACCATCGACCTATCTATTCTCAAAGGCATCGCCCGCTACTTTCAAAACCACCCTAGCTGGGGCAAAGGCCGTGACTGGCTAGGCATCTATGAAGAGTGCTGCCGCATTCTGTGGGAGGAGATCGATTATCTCAATGAAGGCCGCAATGCCGATACCTTTCGTCGCAACTTTCGCGGCGAAGACTGGGTCAATGTGCCCCGCGTCTTCTGGCGGTTGACTTCCTCTCGAGTGGTCACCCTGGAGTATATGCCCGGCATCAAGATTAGCCACTACGATGCCCTTGAAGCCGCTGGGTTAGACCGTAAGCGCCTAGCCCGATTGGGAGCTCAAGCGTATCTACACCAGCTATTAAACAACGGCTTTTTCCACGCTGACCCCCACCCGGGCAACATTGCTGTTAGCCTCGACGGGTCACTGATCTTCTACGATTTTGGCATGATGGGCCAGGTGCAGCCGATGACTCGCCAACGGCTGATGAGCACGTTCATGGGAGTCGCCCGGCGCGATGCCGGACAGGTAATGGATTCCCTGGTGGAACTGGGGGCACTGGCGCAAATTGACGACATGAGCCCGGTACGTCGCTCTATCCAATACATTTTGGATAACTTTATGGACAAACCCTTTGAGGAACAGTCCATCAATGCCATCAGCGATGACCTTTACGCTGTCGCCTACGATCAGCCTTTTCGTTTTCCGGCCACCTTTACGTTTGTGATGCGGGCGTTTTCTACCTTGGAAGGGGTAGGTAAAGGGCTCGACCCCGAGTTTAACTTTATGGAAGCGGCTAGGCCGTTTGCTGCACAGCTTATGTCTAATGGCAACCCGACCGATGGAGCTAACAGTTTGCTGGGAGAACTCAGCCGCCAGGCCGCCCAAGTCAGCACCTCTGCCCTGGGGCTACCCCGACGCATTGAAGACACCCTTGACAAACTAGAGCGCGGCGACATTCGCGTACGAGTGCGATCGATCGAGACCGATCGCGCCCTGCGCCGGATGAGTGGGGTGACGATGGCCAACAACTATGCCATTTTGGTGGGGGCGTTTACCCTTTCGGCAACAGTACTGTTACTATCGGAGTTTGTTTGGCTGGCCCTAGTACCTGGAGTGCTGGCGGTAGGCACTGGAATCGCGTTTTTGCGAGCGATGCTTCAGGTCAACCGGGCCGATCGTTTGCCTTAATGGTTTAGCCCAAATTTGCTATGGTGGATTGTGTTTTTTCAGGGTTATCGGATCCGGGCCTGCTGCGCACCAGCAACCAGGATGATTATTACATCGACCCTGAGGGACGATTTTTTATTGTGGCAGACGGCATGGGCGGGCATGCCGGGGGGCAGGAAGCTAGCCGCTTGGCCACTGCCGCTATTAAGACCTTTTTGCAGCAGCATTGGCATGGAGAGCTAGCCACGGTCCAGCTTCTAGAGCAAGCCCTGCGTCAAGCCAACAACGCCATTCTCGACGACCAGAGGCGTCACCCTGAACGAGCCGACATGGGGACTACTGTGGTGTTGGTCACCTTTCGCGACAGCGACCCGCAACCCTGGTGCGCCCATGTTGGCGACTCTCGCCTCTACCGTTTGCGGGGCCATCACTTAGAGCAGCTCACCGAAGACCATACCTGGATTGCCAAAGCTATTCGAGCGGGTGAGGTCAGCTCAGCCCAATCGCGCAGCCACCCGTGGCGACATGTGCTGTCTCAGTGTCTAGGACGCGACGACCTCACCGAAATTGATATTCAGCCTATTGAGGTGCACAGTGGCGATCGCCTACTGCTGTGCAGCGACGGTCTCACCGAAGAATTATCGGATCATCTCATTGCCTCTCACCTCAAGTCGATTCGCGCTTGCGAGGCAGCGGCCACTGCCCTAGTTAATTCTGCTAAACAGCGGGGGGGCCGCGACAACATTACGGTTGTGGTCGTGAATTTGTCAGCACCGCCTAACGGCGCTGACAGCTAGTTCGGGCAACAATTTTACCTGTCCAAAGGCAGGTCTTTTGCCGACACTAGACTGACCCTTCAGGCGATGCAATTGGGTTATAGACATCTCCAAAAGCCTCCATGAACGGAGGCTTGAGATGCTGTGACTACGCAGTAATGCGGTTTAAGCACCCTTGCACTAGCCCCGCCCCGGCTTAAACGAAGAATATATCAAGAAGTTTGCTCTGAGCATTTTTACTTAGCAGACATTGCTAAAAATTGTAAATTCTCTACCGGCAGATGACGGCTTGGGGACGACTTGTTATATTCGCTAACAAGACCAGTAAGTGGATCTTTGTCAAATGATCGTTATAATTTGTAAACCATTGCGCATTGGCCTCGGCCGGTACGGTGGTTACAACCTATTCCGGTAGAAAAGCCAGATGTGCTGGGATTGGTTTCCTTAAAGAAGCTAGCCCGTACATGAGGCCGTAACTCAGGCTCAGCGTGGTCGTTACAAACACTACTGGATTGTTGTTCTCTCTCTCTCTCAGGAGCAAATCCATGAACGAACCGATGCAACTCTCTTTGGAGCAACAGTTTAGTTTGAGGTCCTTTGAAACCCAGGTCGACAAAATGAGCCGGGAACAGGCTCAGCAGTTCCTAGTCAAGATGTATGAACAGATGATGATGCGAGAGACTATGTACAAGCATTTTCTCAAGCATGAATGGGGAATTGGGCCGAACCCTCAAATGTAGGTGCTAACGTCGCTAAAACAGCATGAAGACGGCGACCTCCCTCTCTTGCACGATTCTCTTGAATCAGGCCGGGGATGCCGGGGCGTCACCTTCGATGCTAAAGACCGTTTCATGAGCTGTACAATTGAAGTCTCCGTTGGCCTAGAGGCCACTTCGTTCAATCCGCTTGTTTCTGCAAAAGCTTGTTACAGCTATATCTTTACCAGAGATTTCATTCAACCGATCGCGACGCGCTTCAAATACCTTGCCCGCCGGTGAGCCAGCTATTTTTAACAGACCCAATGTCTCTATGCAGCGAGCGCATAGGAAGCCGGTCAATCCAGCCTTTTCTAGCTCTCAGTTTTGCCCACCTTCTGATTTTTGAGAAGTTGACATCGTTGCCGTCGAGATCTAAGCGGTCCAGCTTAGCCTACAGAACCTCTGTGCAAAAGGGAGCTACGACCTTTCAGGGGTTGAAACGGCCCTGTCTAACGTTATGGTAATGGGAAGGGCTTCCCCGAGGGCCGCTGAAGGTCTGGAGGAACACGCCGCAACGATTGCCAGATTGGGCGATCGCAAATTTTGTACGCTTTGTTGCACCTGGACGGGGGACATATGTTTCAGCGCGCGCTCATTTGTACCGACTTTACCGACGGTATTTACCGTCTCGCTCAGTTTGTGCCGAGCCTCGTTGCTGGAGGGTTCAAGTCGCTGGTATTTTTTCACAATGTTTCTGTCGACAGTGAGCGGGAGATTCCGCGAAACAGCCCAGAACTGCTAGAAAAGAACCGCCAGCGCTTGCAGACGCTGCTGCGGGATATACCCGACGGCATTGATGTAACCGTTGAGGTGCAGATGGGACGCGCCAGCGAGAGCATTTTGCGCTTGGCCAAAAAACACCAGAGCGACGTGATTTTTTTGGGCAGCCCAACCCGCACCCTGCTGGAGGAGAAACTGTTTGGCAGCACTACCGCTGGTCTAGCCGAAAAAACAATAATTCCCATTATTATTTTGCGGCCCCAGCTCGTGTCGACCTACACTACCGCTGAGCTAAAGTTGCGCTGTGCCCACCTGTTCCGCTACTTGCTGGTGCCCTACGACGGCACCCAGGGAGGCAAAAATCTGATCAAAAAAATTCACCAGCAGGTGAAGAGCAACCCTAACTCGGTGCTAGAACGAGTGCGCCTATTGTGGGTAATCGATGAAAATATGCGCCGGGAATTGCGGGGCGATAACCCGATGAAGCAAGCCGAACAGGAACTCGACCAGCTTCAGGCGGAGCTAGCTGCCCTCAATCTAGTGGTCAACACCACCATCGTCGAAGGCAGCCCTCTAGCAGAAATCTTAAAAGCAGCCGAAATGCACGATATTGGGGCGATCGCCACCTGCTCTAGCAACCTTGGCGGCATTCTCAAGTGGTCAGCCCCCAGCTTCACCCGCGAAATTCTGCGCAGCAGCTGGCATCCGGTGCTGTTTTTCCCCTCTTAAACACGCTCTCTAAGAGGGCTAACGACCCTAGTCAGAGAGGCTAGAGCCTGTATCGACGTAGATCGACTCCAGTTTTTGCAGCACCTTGGCTTTGAGCTTGGTCTGGAGTTCGTTGCGCAACAGGTCGCGGCTAATGGCGATCGCCCCAGTAGACGGGCGGCTGCGGGCCGTCAATGCCCACTCCTGAAGTAGGCTGCGCTGGGGGTCAGAGACATTACAGCTCAACACATGGGCACAGGGACGCGGGTTTTCTAGGGCAAAGAGCAGTAGCTTATAGCTGCCGGTTTTGCCCAACAGCCCAGCCATGTCTTGACCCAAAGCCGTTTTAAGATCGAGATAGCAGGGCAGCCAGCGAGCGCCATGGGAGCTGCTGTAAAGCACCGTCAGCCAAAGCATCATGGGGTGGGGAGCCATGGTGCAGATAAAGGTGTTGTAACGGGTGCTGACCAGCCGCCGGTTGATTTCGGCCTCGGGCATCATCGCCCATAGGGTGGCTAGAGGCCCCTGGCTGGTGGGCAGCGAGTAGGGAAAGACAATCTCAGCTACAGGCTTAGCGGTAGGCCACACGGTTAGCTTGCAGACCTGGTCGTCCTCAAGCGACTCGGTAGCCGTCGGCTGGCGCGTGACCGGTACCCGGCTGAGGGTGGTGCTAATCCGCTGGCTAATGCGAAAACCGTTGATGTAGCGAGATTGGAGCGGCTCTAGAGTTTTTAAAATTTCTTGGGTGCTCTGGGGGCGCTCCTCGGCGAGCTTGGCCATACAGCTCATAACCAGGTCTTCGAGCAGCTTAGGAATTTTAATGCCGCTGGCCACCTCGCTCATCAGCTTGGGTGACTGGGTCTGGTGCACCTTGTACCAGCCGCCAAAGGTATGGCTGCTGGCCCGCAGGGGCAAATGGCCAGTCAGCATTTGAAACATCATGACCCCGAGGCTGTAGATGTCGGAGCGACCGTCGAGCTCGTGGCCTTCCATTTGCTCAGGGGAAGCGTAGGCCAGAGTCCCCATGAAGCAGTTGGTCTGATCGCTATCCACCTGCATGAGTTTGGCAATGCCAAAGTCTAGGATCTTCGCCAGCTCCCCCAGGGTAGGATCTTGCACGATCATAATGTTGCTGGGCTTGATATCGCGGTGAATAATGGGCACCGGATCAGGCTGAGTCTTTAGAATAATGCCTTCGTGGGCCGTCTGAAGACCCAGGCAAATTTGCCAGATTAGGCCCAAAAAACGAGGCATAGGCAGGGGCTGAAGATTGAGCAGATGGCTGAGGCTTTGCCCCTGCAAATATTCCATGACGTAGAAGGGCACCCCTTCGTCGCTAACGCCATAGTCGGTGACACGCACCACGTGAATGCTTTTTTGGCCCAGCTGAGCGCAGGTCATGGCCTCCTGCATGAATCGCTCGCGCAATTTTTCGCCGGGCAGGGTTTGGGAAAGTAGCTTGATCGCCACCTTCACGCTACCCAGCAGCAGATCTTCGGCTAAATACACTCGACCCATCGAACCCTGGCCAAGAGGTTCTAGTAATTCGTAGCGGTTTGCTAATTTACAGCCCAGGTTTGAGTCAGCCATAGAACGGTATTAGCCAGAAGGCAGGGAGGGGCAGGCAAGGGGTATACATTGAAGCAGGCAATAAACGGGAGCGGCGACGGATTTGAGGCTAAAGAACGGACCGATTCACTCAACTCGGTGAGCTATCCATTGGCAATCGAGTCCACAAACCGCAGCTAGCCCAGTCGTATGACCGATAGGGTTAGCCCAGAGCATAGGGTGGCCCGCTGATGCCCTGCTGACTAACATCCAACCCAATTGTGCACCCTGCAATACTTCAGGCTGGGCTCAGGCAGCAGCCAAGAACCACATAGAATTAATATGCCCAGCTGCATCTCAAAGGTGTTGTTTTACTGTAGTACATTCTCCTGGAAGCACTTATAGAGAGGCGGTTCACATCCCTGGAACTGAGGTTCCTTGCAGATGCAGAGTTGCTTCCATAGCGCTGGTCAGGTAGTGCCCGGTCATAATGCCGCTAGAGAGGTGGTAGCGATCGTGGTCAAGGCGATATAGGGTCTCAAACCCCGTGCGGCGCTGGCGATCGCCCAGAGCCCAGTATCGCTGAATAATAGAGTCAGGGGCCACCCAGCCCTCGCCTTCTACGCGACCCAGCAAGCTGTGCTGCAGCACAAAAGTATACTGGCAGTCGCCACTGGTCAACCGACCCCGATACTGAAGCGCCATCTCATTGGGCTGGGTATCGGGCAAAGCCAGCTTCATCACCATGGTGAACCAGTCGTCGCGACTCCAGGCGACTAAAATTTTTCCCTTCACTGGCGTAGGCAGCCGATCGCGCTCCAGCCAGCTGCCCTGGAGCGTCCACCGGCCAGGCTCAATTAAAAAGCTATGGTCCACAGAATGCTCCCTCAGCCTTTGACATAGCTTGAGACATCGGTTGTGTCGCTGCTGATGTCCGGCATAGCCCGCTGTCCTCCGTCCCGTGCCTCTCAAGCATACGCCCTATTGCTCAGACTGGGGTATGGGCCTCGGCAACCCTTTAACCTAGTGAGGCGGGGCAATATCATTGCCGTGCCCAAGCACAACGGAGCGGCTGGCTCCTGTCACGGTGGGCAAGTTGCCAGGGAAACCCTGGCGATACCAGTAGCCGAGCACCGCGAAGGCGATCGCTTCCTTATAGCAAGCTGACAATCCTACAGCGTCGGTGGTCTGCACTACAACCTCGGGCAGCCGCGCCTGGAGGCGCGCCATCAGCACTGGGTTTTGGCTGCCGCCGCCGCACACCAGCAGGCGATCGGGCAGGGTAGGCAAGAAGGTGCGGTACTCGTGGGCTACCGAGGCGGCCGTGAACTCGGTCAGGGTCGCCACCAGATCCTGCGGCCCTAACCCCTCTCCCTGGGCATCTTGGCGGCAATGCTTAAAGAATTCCCAGCCAAACAGCTCACGCCCAGTGGACTTTGGCGGCGGCTGAGTGAAGTAGGGGTGCTCTAGCCACCGGCTGACCAGCGGTAGGCAGGGCGTACCCTGAGCCGCCCAAGCACCGTCAACATCGTAGGTGAGCGCCCCTGCCGATAAACTGTGCACCGCTATATCAATTAGGGAATTGGCCGGCCCTGTATCCCAACCCAGCACCTTAGGCGCGCTGTCTTGGCGATTCCAGACCGGCAGGTAGGCGACGTTGCCAATGCCGCCCAGGTTTTGCACGCAGCGCCGCTCGGTGGGGTGGCTGAGCAAGCAGAGATCGACGATCGGCGCGAGCGGTGCCCCTTCGCCCCCAGCTTCGATATCCGCTTGACGAAAGTTGCTGACCGTGGGCAGGCCGGTCTGCTGGGCGATCGCGACCCCGCGACCCAGTTGCATTGTGTATGCCAGCCGCGTTGGCCCCTGTTCGGGCAGCACCGGGCGGCCCACCGGCCGGTGAAATACCGTCTGCCCATGGGAGGCAATCAGGTCGGTGCGGCCAGCCTGAGCAATCAGCGCCTGGGCCGCCGCCGCGAAGGTCTCGGCCACAGCATCGTCAAGGGCAGCGAGCTGGTCGAGGGCGATCGCCTCCCCCGCACACAGCGCCAAGATCCGCTGGCGCAGCTCGTTGGGGTAGGGATAGGTCAGCCCCTCGACCAATGACACCGTCAGGTCGTAGCTCTGCCCCTCTAGCTCAACTAGGGCGGCATCAATGCCGTCAACAGAGGTGCCGCTAATTAATCCAATGACGCGCATGGGCTATACCGGTAGACGCTCTAAGCCTTTATTGCTGCCGATCACCACCATCAGCCCCCCCGCCTTGAGCCGGGTGACGGGGCTGGGGTTAATCTCAAACTGGTCGGGCTCGTTGTCTTGGCTAATCGCCAGCAGGGTGAGCTCGTAGCGGTTGCGCAGGTCGAGGTCAACGATGGTTTTTTGGTCAAAGGCCTGGGGCACGATGATCTCAGCAATGCAGTGATTGGGGTCGATCTCGAAGCGATCGAGGATGCCGGGGGAGGTTAGCGATCGCGCCAGCTCGCAGCCCATCTCGTGCTCCGGAAACACGACATGATCGGCTCCGACGCGATCGAGTAGCTTGCCGTGGATCTCTGAGGACGCCTTGGCGACCACATTTTTTACCCCCGCTTCCTTTAAATTGAGGGTGGTGATGATGCTTTCTTCAACATAGTTGCCGATCGCCACAATTACCGTATCAAAGTCGGTAATGCCCGCTTCCCGCAGGGCCGAAGGCTGGGTGGTATCGAGCTGAAGGGCATGGGCGGCAATTTGATCAGTTAGAGCCTGGCTAACATGGTTTTCGTTGGTATCGACAGCCAGCACTTCGTAACCCAGGTTGTTGAGGGTGCCACACACCGCCCGGCCAAACCGCCCTAAACCAATCACGGCAAACTGGCGATGGGGCGATCGCATTTTGCGCAAAAACGTCAGCGATGACAAATTCACAACCGTACTTTTACCTCGCTAAAAAATATCGCTCTGCGCCCAGACCTATCAGATCTTATCACTCACCACTGTATCCCCAGTATCAGCAGGGTTCAGCCCAATAGCTGTACGGCGAGAATTCTTTTTTGCTAGGCTAACCTAATGGTTTTGGCCCAGAGGGTAAAGTAGGGACGTGAATATACAACTTGGTCGCGGCAAAGTAGTCCGCAGAGCGTACGGCATTGACGAAATTGCCCTGGTGCCTGGGCCTCGCACCCTGGATCCAAGTCTAGCCGACACCCGTTGGCAAATTGGCGGCATTGAGCGTGAGATTCCCATTATCGCCAGCGCCATGGACGGCGTAGTCGATGTGGGCATGGCGATTCGGCTCTCGGAACTGGGGGCTCTTGGCGTGCTCAACTTGGAGGGCATTCAAACCCGCTACGACGACCCCAACCCCATCCTCGATAAAATTGCCTCGGTGGGCAAAGAAGAGTTCGTCGGCCTGATGCAGTCCCTCTACGCCGAACCAATTAAACCCGAGTTGATCACCAAGTGCATTCAAGCCATTAAAGCTGGGGGTGGGGTGGCAGCAGTGAGCGTCACTCCCGCTGGGGCTGCCCGGTTTGGGGCTACTATTGCCGAAGCTGGTGCTGACCTGGTGTTTGTGCAGGCCACGGTAGTGTCTACCGCCCACCTGTCTCCCGCAGATATTAGCCCGCTCGATCTGGCCGCTTTCTGCGCTGAAATGCCCATGCCGGTGATTTTGGGCAACTGCGTCACCTACGAAGTCGCCCTCAATCTGATGAAGGCCGGAGCTGCCGCCGTCATGGTGGGCATTGGCCCCGGTGCCGCCTGTACCTCTCGCGGGGTGCTGGGCATTGGCATTCCCCAGGCGACTGCCGTGGCCGACTGCGCCGCCGCCCGCGACGACTTTTTTGCTGAAACTGGGCGCTATGTGGCGATCGTCGCCGATGGCGGATTGGTTACCGGCGGCGATATCTGCAAGTGCATCGCCTGCGGGGCCGATGGGGTAATGATCGGCTCGCCTTTTGCCCGTGCCGCTGAAGCACCAGGTCGTGGCTTCCACTGGGGCATGGCCACCCCAAGCCCGGTGTTGCCCCGAGGCACCCGCATCAAAGTGGGTACCACCGGCAGTTTGGAACAAATTCTGCGCGGCCCCGCTGGGCTAGACGACGGCACCCACAACTTCCTGGGAGCGCTGCAAACTAGCATGGGCACCCTAGGTGCCAAAGACCTGAAGGAGATGCAGCAGGTGGAGGTAGTGATTGCCCCCTCGTTACTGACAGAGGGCAAGGTGTACCAGAAAGCCCAGCAGTTAGGCATGGGTAAATAAGCAAATCTGGCAGAGATTCAATTGCTTGAGAGATAGCTGTTGGGAATCTACATTCCCAACAGCTATTTTTTGTAGAAGTTCTAGGGCATCTCTACTGAAGTAGGCCACCCGAGATTTTGGCGGATCAGGAGGTGCCGAAGAAATGTATGGGCCTTGTGCTGACAGACAGGTAGTGCGGCAAAGCTTAGAGCTGGAGTTAGAGAGCTGACGCGTTAGGTCAAGTTGCCAATAAAGACTTTGGGGCATCAAGCATGAAAAAACTGGCTTTGACAATACTTTGTCAAAGCCAGTCAGCTTAGGGGGTTAGAAAGAAACTGAACGATCGCCCACTACCAGCTCCGACTCGGAGCTAGCGCATGACCACGAATCAGGCTGCCCATGGTCTTGGCGGTGATTTTCATCTGCACCAAGGGGTTGGCGGGCACCACGGTTTTATAGAGGTAGCTGTCGAAGGTGAGCTTCTGCACGTCAATGTCAGAGCACATCTCGACAAAGGCCTCGCGGGTGGCATCGGAGCGGTAGAACACGGTTTGCAGCAGATCCAGCACTTTGTAGGTGATACCGTACTGCTTATCCCACCGCTTGAGGTAGACCTTGAGGTCGTCTTCGGTGGGGATACGCTGGCCATTGTTAGAGAATTCCACAATGGTTTCGGCGCACATGCGGGCCGACTTGGCGGCAAAGTAGATGCCCTCACCCGAGGACTTGGTGACGGTACCGGCAGCATCGCCCACCAGCGCTACCCGACCGACGACGCGGCGGGGTCTGGGATGCTCAGGAATGGGGTGCGCTTCTACTTTGATAATTTCACCGCCCTCTAGGCGCTTGGCGGCGCGGGCGCGAATACCTGCCTGAAGCTTCTTGATTTGGGCCTGGTTGACCCGCATGGTACCGGTGCCTACGGCGACGTGGTCATACTTGGGAAATACCCAGGCGTAGAAGTCGGGGGAAACATCGTTACCCACGTACATTTCGGCCAGGTCTTCGTAATAGGCCATTTTGTCTTCAGGCAGGCGAATGCGCTCTTGGAAGGCGATCGCGTAGTTGTAATCCCCAGCCTTGATGGCCTTGGCGACGCGGGAGTTGGCCCCATCGGCCCCAATCACTAGATCGACCTGAAGCGACTTGTTGTCACCTACCAAACCGTCTTCGCGGTGCTCGGTGTAGTGGAGGGTATAGGCCCCCGTCTCGGTGGTGGGAATTTCGAGGGTGTGAACGGTGCCGTTGATCAGCTTAGCGCCGTGCTGGGCGGCGCGATCGCGCAAAAAGCCATCCATCACCTCGCGGCGGCACATGCCAATGTACTCGTCCTCTTTGAGGGTGCTGCCGATGTTGACCTCAACGTTGGAGGGCGAGATCATTTTCATCTTGCGCACGCGGCGATCGATGATTTCAGGCGGCAAATCGAATTCTTCGACCATGCATAGGGGAATGGCCCCACCGCAGGGCTTGGCGTTGTCGAGCTTGCGCTCAAAGAGGTACGTTTCAATACCGGCTCTAACTAGTGTCTCAGCAGCCGAGGAGCCTGCTGGACCTGATCCTACTACTGCTACCCGAAGTACCAAGGGTGCTTACTCCACTATTGCGAAAAGCTACGAGGGCATCGTATCACGGGATTTTTGGCATTTTGGGCCACTCTCAAGGGTTGTAACTCGATTGAAACACTCGTTTACATTGAGATACGGCGAACGGACGCAGATCTATTCGTTGGCCAGAGATAAATCTATGGAGAATGAACGTTTACCCTTCACGCTCTATAGCCCCGCTTAAGTCTCCAGTTCTTCGGTTAGCTCAACGCCCAACTCGTCTACCAGCCAGTTAATCACCTGCTGACGCTCGCCGGGGGTGAGGTAAAAGCGACCGGTTTGGCGGAGGCGATCGTTCATGTCTTCGACATCGGCTAGGGTAAATAGCCCAGCGGTGGTGCCTAGGGTGCAGAGAATGTCGTCTTGCCCTTGCTCGTTGAGCCCACCGTAGCGGTAGCGGGCAATGTGCTGACCCAGGCGGGTAAAGTCGTAGCTGTCTTGGGAAAGCCGCTGCTTTTTGGCGTCGGGAATGGGCTCCCCCGCCGCGATTTTGGCGTAGTCGGTGTCGAGCATTTCGAGGTGGACAATGCGGGGCTGCGGGTGAGAACTCACGCTTTTTCCTTTGGCCTTAGCGGGCCAGATAGCCTGGCCAGAAATGATCTAACCAGAGGTATCAGGGTAACTGAGTGGCCTGGGGTGGCCTTGATTCTGCTGAATGTTTTTCAAAATCGGGCTAGGGCCGTTGCATTCTGAAATACAGGCCATCAAGACGTAATTGGCCCAGCGCCGGGAACTGATGAGGGCAGGCCCTTGACAACCTACTAGCCAAGAGCGGCAATCTCCATCGCCTGATAGGCGGCTTCGGTGAGGAGGTCAGCCTCAGACTGCACCCGATCGAGAAACACCTTGCCCTCTAGATGGTCGACTTCGTGCTGAAAGATGCGGGCAACGAAGCCCTCCCAAATCTGGCGGTGGGGTTGCCCGTGGCGATCGCAGTATTCCACCTCCACAGTTTGATGGCGCGGCACCTGGCCTCGCATCCCTGGCACACTGAGACAGCCCTCCCAGCCCATTCCCATTTCATCGCTGGCCGCTACCAAACGGGGGTTGATCAGCACCGTCGGCTCCATCAGAGGAGCGTGGGGGTAGCGCAGGTTGGGGCGCGAGGCAATCACCAGAATCCGCAGCGAGTGGCCTAGCTGAGGGGCGGCAATGCCAACGCCATTGGCGTTGCGCACTGTTACCAACAGCTGGTCAATCAGCTGTTGTACAGCTCCATCGTCCACTGCGACCACGGGCTGGGCAATCTGGCGCAGCACCGGATTGCCCAGGGTTAGTAGCGGGGTCGGCGCTGGCGCTGGCGACGAAGACTCTAGGGTGGTCATAAATAGGCCTTAGGGGACAAAAAGTGAGCCGGGGCAGGGTAGCTGAGCAATATTGTATACATCTTCCCCAGAGGCTGGGGTCCTATGGTTCAATAGACCAGCGGGAGGCCTCTGGTGCCCGGCTCATTGGAGCACTACGGGATCCATTTTTTGCTAAAACGCTATATGTAGAATTAGGGACATTTTTTATCTATCTATCTAGTACCCTATAGATCCAACGATCGCTGTTTGGCCTGAGCTGTCCCAGTCTACGGCTAAGTTTCGGGAGAGCGGTTTCACCGCCTTGGAAAGCCCCGGTTCTGGTGTCAGAATGCTAGCGGGCTAAGGAGTGGTGGCCCAATCAGCTACTCATGCGCGATGTCTGCCTTCGGGCAGCGGTTATTTACGAGGTAGACCGTGGATCAGGCCCTAAATCGGTTGTGGGAAGAGGTGCTGAACCAGCTTCAGATGGAGCTGAGCCGCCCCACCTTTGAAACCTGGATTAAGCCTGCTCAGGCACAGACCCTGAGCGATCGCGCCCTGGTGATATCGACCCCCAACCCTTTTGCCCGCAACTGGGTGCAGAAGCACTACGCAGGCACCATTATTCAAGTCGTCAACAATATTTTGGGCAGGGCCATTGAACTTCAGGTGACGGTGGTGCCCGACGGGGATGACGCCTCGGCGGCGCTGCGGCCCATGGCTGAGGTCAACTGGCCGGCCTCGGCCCCGTCCCTGCCCGCTCGCTCGACCCCGGCGTTGCCCGCCCGTTCAATATCGGCGGAGCCACCCGCCTCGACTCAAGAGCATTACAACGACCTCAACCACAAAGCGGTGTTTTCGCGCTTTGTGGTGGGGGCCAACAACCGCATGGCCCACGCGGCGGCTCTAGCGGTGGCCGAGTTGCCAGGGCGTGAGTTTAACCCGCTGTTTTTGTGCGGCGGGGTGGGCCTGGGCAAAACCCATCTGATGCAGTCCATCGGCCATTACCGGCGAGAAATTGCCCCCCAGGCGCGGGTGGCCTACGTTAGCACAGAACAGTTCACCAACGACCTGATCACTGCCATCCGCCGCGACAGCATGCAGCACTTTCGCTCTCACTACCGGGATGTGGATATTTTGCTGGTGGATGACATTCAGTTTATTGAGGGCAAGGAGTACACCCAAGAGGAGTTCTTCCACACCTTTAATACGCTCCACGAGGCGGGCAAGCAGATTGTGCTGGCCTCAGACCGGCCCCCCAACCAGATTATGCGGCTGCAAGACCGGCTGATCTCGCGGTTTTCTATGGGCCTGATTGCCGACATTCAGCCCCCCGACTATGAGACTCGGATCGCCATTCTGCAAAAGAAGGCGGAGTACGAGCAGGTAGATCTACCTCGGGAGGCGATCGAGTACATCGCCGCCAGCTATACCTCCAACATTCGTGAGCTGGAGGGGGCGTTGATTCGCGCGATCGCCTACACTTCGATCTCGGGCCTGCCCATGACCGTCGAAAACCTGATGGTGGTGCTGAATCCGCCAGGGGACAAAATCGAAGCGTCACCCAGTTCAGTCTTAGCGGTGGTGTCCGAGCAGTTTGGCGTCTCGGTGGAAGATTTAAAGGGGGCCTCGCGACGGCGGGAGATTAGCCAGGCCCGCCAAATCGGCATGTACCTGATGCGCCGTCACACCGACCTTAGCCTGCCCAAAATTGGCGATGCCTTTGGCGGCAAAGACCACACCACGGTGCTCTACAGCTATACCAAAATCGAGAAGCTGCTGAAGCGCGATTTGGATTTGGCCCAGACCATTCGGCAGCTAGGCGATCGCCTGAGTATGAGCGAGCGGGGCCGGTGAAGGCTAGCGAGTAGGCGGGTAGGTAAATGATGCGGGAATGTCGCCGAGGCCGCAGGGACAATGGGCGTGAATTGAGTATTCTGAGACTTGAGGATGGCTTAACTTCTGACTGCAATGTCGACCGAAGCGCCCCAAAATTCTGTCCAAGTTGAAAGCCGTGCGGAGTGGCGAGCGTGGTTGGCGGAAAACCATGCCCGCACAGAGGGGCTGTGGCTAATCACCTACAAAAAACGGCCGGGCAGGCCTCACGTTTCCTACGATGAGGTAGTAGAAGAAGCGCTGTGCTTTGGCTGGATCGACAGCAAAGGCAATAAGCTCGACGATGAGCGCACCATGCTGTGGATGGCTCCCCGCAAGCCGGACACAGGCTGGTCGGCGCTTAACAAAAAGCGGATTACCGTCCTAGCCGAGGCGGAGCTGATCATGCCGCCGGGGCTGGCGAAGATTGAGGCGGCGAAACTGGATGGATCGTGGGAACTGCTGGATGCGATCGAGCGGTTGGAGGTGCCAGCGGATCTGGCGGCGGCTTTTCGGGCCAATGAGGTCGCCTGGGACAATTTCGACGCTTTCCCCCGCTCTGCCAAGCGGGGTATTTTGGAATGGATTGCCAGCGCCAAACGGGCCGAAACGCGCGAGCGCCGCATTGCCAAGACCGTAGAGCTTGCCGCCCAAAACCTGCGCGCCAATAGCTGGCCCAAGCGCCCTGGCTAGGAGCTAAGGCAACCGGCGATCGCCCTTGAGTATCTGAGTCGCTGCCTCTACGGGCAGGGGCCGAGCGAAAAAATAGCCCTGGGCCGCCTCACACCCCAGGGTGAGCAGTTGGGTAAGCTGTAGCTCGGTCTCGACTCCTTCGGCAATGCAGGTCATCTCCAGGTTGTGGGCCAAATCGATAATGGCCTGCACGATGCCCTGGCGGGTGGGCTGCATTTGGCTGACAAAGGAGCGATCAATCTTGAGGGTTTGCACCGAAAACTGGCTGAGGTAGCGCAGGGACGAGTAGCCAGTGCCGAAATCATCAATGCTGAGCTGAATGCCTCGACTACGAATCGCCGCTAGGGTACAGGCAATGCTCTCGGACTGCTCTAGCAAAATGCGCTCGGTGATCTCAAACTTTAGCCAGTGACCGGCCACTCCGGTGTCGATCAAAATCTGATCGACGGTGTGAATAAAGACCGGGTCGCGAAACTGCTGCCCCGACACATTGACGCTGATCTGAAAACCATCGTCGAGGCGTTGAGCAGCGCTCCACTGAGCGATGGTTTCGCACACCTGGCGCAGAATTTGGCCGCCGAGGGGCTTAATCAACCCCGTGTCTTCGGCTAGATCGATAAACTCGCCGGGCATGATCAGCCCTCGGGTGGGGTGCTGCCACCGGGCCAGAGCCTCGAACCCCAGCAGCGATCGCGTCTGAAGCGACACAATCGGCTGATAGTGCACCACAAAATTCTGCTGCTTAATGGCAAGACGCAGATCGTTTTCGAGGTTGAGCCGGGCGATCGCCTCCTGATACATCTCAAAGCCAAAGATTTCGTAGCGGTTGCGGCCCAGCTCCTTGGCCCGATAGAGGGCAATATCCACATCTCTAAAAATGTCGTTGCTGTTGGCGTAGGAGCCATCGCCAATCAAAATACCGATGCTGACCGAGGTAAAGATAATTTTGCCGTCGAGGGTAATGGGGGTTTCGAGCATGGTCTGAATGCGATCGGCCACCTGAATGACCTCGCTGGCGTCGGCAATTTTCTCTAGGAAAATGACAAACTCGTCGCCGCCCCAGCGCGACACCATATCGATATCGCGAACGCAATCTTTCAGCAAGGTGGCTACGGCTACTAGCAGTTTGTCGCCGAGCAGGTGACCCAGGCTGTCGTTTACTGCCTTGAAGCGATCGAGGTCAATCATCAGCAGGCCAAAGCGATTGCCCCCATACCAGCTGCACTGCATCAGCTCCAGCTCTAGGCGTTTGGCCAGCCAATCGCGGTTGGGCAGCTGGGTGAGAGCATCATGCAGGGCATCGTGGCGCAGCCGCCGTTCAACTTCGACTCGGCGGCTGACATCCCGCGAGCTGGTGACAATGCCCGTAATCACGCCAGCGTCATCTATAACTGGTTTCGCTAGGGTTTCGAGCCAGATGTGATCGCCCGACTGACACCGAAATCGGTAGCAGCTGGTGCTTGATTCGGCCTGCCCTGGCGAGGGCAGAAACCGTAGCTGAATGCAATGATTGTCGGCCGGGTGGCAAAAGTCTTGGAGCCGCTTGCCGATCAGATCGGCGGCATCGTAGCCCAGCAGGGCTTGAGCCGACGGGCTGACGTATAAAAACTCCCCCTGGGTGCTGTGCAGGCAGACCAAATCACTCATGTTGTCGGCAATCAGGCGATAGCGAATTTCGCTGGTGTGCAGGTCTTGCTCTGTCTGCTGCCGCACCTGAATTTCGGCAATCAGCGATTGGTTTACGGCTGCTAGCTCGGCAGTGCGCTGCTGCACCTGGTGCTCTAGCGCTTGGTTAAACTGCTGGAGCTGGAGCTGGGCCTGCCGCAGGCTGAGTTGGGTGTTCACCCGAGCCATCATCTCGGCGGTCTTAAAAGGTTTAGAGATATAGTCTACACCGCCCACCTCAAAGGCCTTAACCTTGTCGAGGGCTTCGTCGAGGGCGCTGATAAAAATTACCGGAATATCGCGGGTGGCGGGGTCAGCCTTGAGGGTTTTGCAGACGGTATAACCGTCGGTGTCGGGCAGCATAATGTCGAGCAAAATCAAGTCGATGGGGGTTGAACGGGCCACCATCAGGGCCATGGCTCCGGTCAACACGCCCCGCGTTTCATAGGCCTGCTCCCCCAGCTCCCGAGTCAGCAGGTGCAGATTGTCGGTAATGTCATCGACGACCAAAATAATGGGCTTGGGGTTAGGGCGTTCGCTCATCTTCGCGCTGGCAGAGGGACATAAGCTTATCAAATTGAAAGTTGGCCACCCAGCCCTGCAAAGTCTGACGTTGAGACGCCTGCTCGCTGGGCAAGGCGTCGAGTAGGTGAAACAGAGCTTTTTGGTCAGCCTGGGTAGCAGCGTTGTATAGGCGATCGCGCCAGTCTTGGGGCATCGTAGCTAGGCTACCCGCCGGGCAGGACGCCGTTTTAGCGGCGGGGGCCAGGGCTGGGGGCTCGGCATAGACAAACTGTACCCCTAGGTGTTGTGCCAGCTTGTCAACAATCACCGTCGGCTGAAAGGGTTTGCGAACAAAGTCGTCGCAGCCCGCCGACAGCACCAGCGATTTTTCTTCGTCAAAGACGCTGGCGGTGAGGGCAATGATGGCGGTGGCCTGACCCTGCACCTGGGCTTTGATCTGACGAGTGGCCTCGTAGCCATCCATCACCGGCATGCGCATATCCATCCAGATTAGGTGGGGCTGCCAGCCTTGCCATTGGGCGATCGCCTCCTGACCATGGCAGGCCTCGCGCACCTCAAACCCTAAATCGCTTAACAACTGCATCAGCAACCGGCGATTGCTGAGCTGGTCGTCGACGACCAGCAGCCGATAGGGTGGCTGGTCAGGAGCCAGCCCCGTAGCCTGACGGGTTGAGTGGGTCGGTGTCAGCGGCTCGGCGATCGCCCCCTGCACTGGCACCTGCACCGTAAACTGCGATCCCTGGTCAGGCTGGCTTTGCACCTCAATAGTGCCTCCCATCAGCTGAATCAGCTGATGGCAAATGCGCAGTCCGAGGCCAGTGCCTTCATTGCTACCCCGCCCAGACTCGGTTTGCGAAAATGATTGGAACAGCAGACTTAGCTCCTCAGGGGCAATGCCAAAGCCAGAATCAACCACCTCAAAGCGTAGCCAGCCGCCCTGCTGAGCAGACCACAGCACCCGCAGCGTCACTTTCCCCGCCTCGGTAAATTTGATCGCATTGTTGAGCAGGTTCATGATCACCTGGCGCAGCTTGCGCTCATCGGCCTGCACAAACTGCGGCAGCTCAGCGTCGCACTCAACGGTGAAGCCAATCGACTTAGCCTGAGCCCGCAGCGAGAACATACTCTCCAGACTGGCGATGAAGTCAGTCAGGTTAAAGACAGCGGCATTGAGGGTCATGCGCCCAGCCTCAATTTTGGCCAGGTCAAGCACATCGTTGATGAGGTCAAGCAAGTGCTCGCCGCTAGATTTAATTAAGTCGAGCTCCGCTCGGTGGAGGGCTAGGGTGGGCTGGCGATACAGCAAGTTCGTAAAACCCAGAATAGCGTTGAGGGGAGTACGCAGTTCGTGGCTCATGTTGGCCAAAAACTCGCTTTTGGCTTGGTTGGCCACTTCCGCGGTTTGCTTAGCCTGCTGCAACTCCTGAAATTTTTGGGTCAGGGTGGTGGCCATCTGCTGGAAGTTTTGCACCAGCGATCGCAACTCTATCAACGGGCTGGTCGGCCACTGAATCGTCCGGCAATCTTGCACCTGGGTGGGCAGGTTGGTGGTCGCCTGGGCCAGTTCAAACAGCGGCTTCACAAACCGCCGACTGAGCCAGTGCGCAACGGCCAGGGTCAGCCCCGTTACCACCATCAGAATGAATAGACCTCTAGTGTGCTGTTGCTGCACCGGTTGAACGTGGGGCTGGGCCCGTGACTCAACAATCAGCTTCCACCCGGCGATCGCTGGCAGGGGCAGCTCGTCTACAAATCGTGAATTGCGCCAGCGAACAGCGTATAGGGGGCTACCGTTGGTCGGCAACCAGTGATACATCCCCTCGCTGAGGGGCACCACTTCGCCCGTTTGGCGCAGGTCAAAGGTGCTCTTCCAGCCCCGCTCCGGGTCTGTGCTCAGCAGCACCTGCTGGTCTTGATTAACCAACGTCACCTGAAAATTCAGATTGGCGGCAGTTTCTGTCAGCATACCTTTCATGGGAGACAGATCAATTTCGCCCCAAACGCGACCTTGCACCTGGCCCTGGTTGAGCACAGGCTGGCTGAGCAGCACAGTACTGTCTTGAGCGGAGTGGTCTCCCAGGCGATCGCCCGATAGGAAAGGCTCCAGGCCGCTGGCAGCCTGGCTCAGCTCAGGCAGCCTAAGCTCATGGGCTGAGCCGTGGTCATTGTCAGCCTCAGCCACAATCTCATTAACACCGTTGGTGACCACCAAATGCCGAAAATCTGGAATCAGCGCCTGAATCGTATTGGTCTGGGCTTGCAGAATTGCCTGGTTCTGCAGGGATAGGGGAGCAGACCCCACCGCCTGAGCGGCAGTGTCAGCCAGAGCCGTGGTTGCCTGCACATGGCGGTCGTACCAGGCCTGAATGCGAACGGCCAAAGGCTGGGCAAACATATTGAGGTGAATCTGCTCCTCGGTCACCACCTGGGCGACCACCCCGTGGCTAGCTTGGGCCATCAAAATTAACGTCGGGAAAAAGGCAGCGGCCACCAGCAGATTAAACAGGGTTTGCTGAAGTGACAGCGCGCTGACCGCCTGGGGTCGTCCTATCCAGCGGTGGATGGGGGTGTAGGACAGCAGCAGACTAGCCACTAGGGCGTTAAAGATGCCATTGACTCCCTGCTTGAGCATAATGATTTGGGCTTGGTTTGGGTCTACCTTTAAAACTAGGCAGTACAACAACCACGCCAGCGGCATGCCGATGAGTACCCAGTAAAGGGCATTGACCAGCACCAGGTTACGCCGAGAGTGGCGATCATAAAAAAACGCGACAAACAAAAATTCGGTGGTAAAAATAACAATGGCGTAGGGGTGCTTCCAGAGAAAGTAGGTAATGCTGGAGGCCACAATCGCCGCCACTGCGCCCCATCGAACGCCATAGTAGCTAAGCACAAGCCATACGGCGATTGTGCCAAAGAGAAAATCAATATGAAAAAAGAATGACCAGCGAAAGTAATTCCCCAGCACCCCTAAAATCAGCAGAATAATTAACCCGAAGGAACTCTGCCGAGCGATCGCCCTTTGCTGTTGTGCAGACAAGTCTCCCGCAACGTTGTTCATAGTTTCTGGTTGCTGTGATCCATGCCGATAGGGCCGCATCTCTAGTTACGCTTGAGACCCTTGGGGTCTTGTGATGCTAGCCTTGGGTCTGTCAGCGCCGCTACCGCCGATCTTAGGGTTCCCAGCCTATGACTAAACCCCCTTGGCAACCGCAGTTAGCCAGCCAAGCATCAGTCAACATCAAGCGATACCTCAAGTGAACGCTGTTTGGCCTAAATTCGACGTATATCCTTACTTTTCTTAACCTGATCGTCTAGCCCCTAGCGCTACTGTTTAATCGGTCTTGAAAGTGGGTTTTTTCCTAATCTCTGTCCACGCTAAAGTAAATTTGGGCCAGCTAAATTCTCGCTGCGCTAAACGCGAAGTTGGCATCCCAGGAGCAGTAGGCTAGGCCATAGGAATCAAAAACGCGCTATCAGGATTAGGTTCAATACGAGATATTGGGCCATCGCGCTAACAAAACACAGAGTGCATTACCTGTTTTAAAGAACGTGTTTAATAGCGCATAGATCGGTTGCCAGAGGGCTGTTTGGGCGAAGTGAAAAGGTAAAACTTAAAGCAATGAATCACTGTGAAGCTAAAGTTTTAGTTATTTTTATCCCTAAATTAGCTGACAAACCGAAACCTATGACACAGGTGAATGACGGGGCTCACTCTAGACTATGGCTATGAGCGATCGCCCCCCCAATTAAAAACCAAGGCATGCGATCGCAGCCTTATAGCCTGGAAGAGGACGACAACAATGACTCTATTTGCCAGCGACAATGTTCTAGTGCCCACAGACTTTTCTGAGCAATCTCACCAAGCGCTCACCCAGGCAATAGAGACTTTTGGTAGCACTACTAAAATTCATGTTGTTCATGTTTTGCCGCCGCTAGAGCCGACCCAGCCCGGTATGGTTTGGCAAACCGTCGATCAACAAACTCGCAGCGATCGCATCACCGCTCTTTTTCATGAAACCTTTCCGGGTGAGGCCTACCAGCAGATTAAATTTTCTGTCATCGCTGGCAACCCTAGCTCTGAAATTATTGATTACGCCGCTAGCCAAAACATCGATTTAATTGTTATCTCATCCCATGGGCGCACTGGTCTATCTAGGTTTTTGCTGGGGTCGGTGGCTGAACGAGTGGTGCGATTTGCTCCCTGCCCAGTTTTGGTTTTGCGTCATTAATGTATGGGAATGCATAGGGCTGGCCCTGCCCCAAGCGACTGGGCTATTGTTTTTTTGAATAGATGGCATCGACGCTATCTTTTGCCGGCTAAAAACGGGCTTCCTAAGATTGAAACAGCGTTTAAAGGGCTAGCCCCAATCGAGGAAGTGACCATGTTTTGGCTTTCTATCGCTCAGAGGTCTGAAGCCTTTGACCCCATCACGACCAATCGTCGCCCCTGGGCTAAGGTAAAAAAGTTTTGGCAATTTTGCCGGTTCTATGGTGACTACCAGGCCACACCGCCTAGCCTGCGCCGACAGTTCATTATTGATAGAGCACAGTCTCGTCACCCAGCCAAATCCTGTTCTACCCAGCTTCAATAGTGGGTTCAGATCAGCTCATCAACTTCGCCTGAACTGAGGTTACGATCGCTCAGACGAGCTGACCGCCACTGGCTCATAGGCCCGCATTTCCCCAGAGGACAGCCGTTGCCAGTAATCTTTCAGGTCGCCCGCGATTTCATTGGAGAGGATGTAGCAACCGACCAGGTTGGGAAAGGCCATGCCCAGCAGCATCAGGTCGCTGAAGTCGATAATCACCCCCAGGCTGGTCAGGCAGCCAAGGAAAGTACACACTACATAGATAATTTTGAACACGATGGTGGTGCGATCGCCAAACAGGTAGGCCCAGGCCTGGATGCCATAGTAGCTCCAGGAAATGATGGTGGAAAAGGCAAACAGGCATACCGCAATACTCAGCACAATGGGAAACCAGTCAATCACCGTTGCAAAGGCGTTAGCGGTCATGGCGACGCCGCTGAGTTCGGTGCCGGTGTCTTGGTAGACGCCAGTCAACACAATGGTGATCGCCGTCATGTTGCAAATAATGATGGTGTCAATGAAGGGCTCTAGCAGCGCCACAATGCCCTCACGGATGTGCTCGTCGGTGCGGGCGGCGGCGTGAGCAATGGGGGCCGAACCCACCCCCGCCTCATTCGAGAACGAGCTGCGCCGAATGCCCTGCACCATCACTCCGACAACACCGCCTACCGCAGCAGTAGGCGCAAAGGCCTCTCTCAAGATCGTGCCAATGGCGGCGGGCACCTGGCCAAGGTTGGCTCCGATCACAAATAGGCAGGCGATCGCATAGATTGCCGCCATGGCGGGCACCAGCTTCTCGGCCACCGCCCCAATGCGGCGAATGCCGCCGATAATCACAAACCCGGCCAATGCGGCGAGAATTAACCCAAATAGCCAGGCGGGCAGCCCCGGAATTAGGCTCGAAATGGCGGCGTAGGCCTGGTTGGACTGAAACATATTCGCCCCACCTAGGCTAGCGCCCAGGCACAGCAGGCTAAACAGCACTGCCAGCCCCTGCCCCAGGGGCCGCATGCCCTTGGGCGTCAACCCTCGGGTCAGGTAGTACATTGGCCCACCCAGCACCGTGCCGTCGTTTTCAATCCGGCGATACTTCACCGCCAGCGAGCACTCGACAAACTTGGTCACCATGCCGCAAAATCCGGCCAGAGTGAGCCACACCATGGCCCCAGGGCCGCCGAGCTGAATGGCGATCGCCACCCCTGCAATATTCCCCAGCCCCACCGTGCCTGACACTGCCGTCGCCAGCGCTTGAAAGTGGGATACCTCCCCCTCATCGTGGGGGTCATCGTACTTGCCCCGCACCACCTCAACGGCGTGCTTAAAGCCCCGCACATTGATAAACCCCAGGCGTAGGGTAAAAAACAGCGCCGCCACAAACAGCCACAGCACAATAAACGGAAACCCGTTTTCTCCCCCAATGGGGAAAAAGAGCACCAGCGCCATGACATCAACGATGGGCGCAAAGAGGGCATCGACCCCAGTGGCCCCGCCGTCTTGAGCCCAGACGGGTTCTGCGACCACGCCCAGCAGAACGATCGCTAGCCCAGCTATTCCCCAGTGGTGGCGCTGGTTGATGGCGCGCCAGGCCTTGGCCATCAGGGTCACAACGGGCGGCGGGACAGGTTGCTTTCGCTGGGTGAGGCTCATAGATATTGTTTAATTGAGGTCTGAGCTGCCAACGCTCCACGCCGAGAGAGGGCTGCGCGAACGGCACAAATCAATACATAAAATTCTTACTTTGCTTAGGTACAGATAGCAATTTTTTTAGGCTGTAACTGTTACTTCAGGCACGCTCTGGCCGGCTGAGTAGGGTCAACCGAACCTCTCAGTACAGAAATCGCCGCTTGTGAAATTCGTCGTCTCGGTCAAAAATTGCCCTTAAGTAACCCATAGTTGAACCACCACCGAACCGCCATGACGACGATTCTGGAACAGGGTAATATCTCGATTCATACCGAGAATATTTTTCCGATCATCAAAAAAGCGCTCTACTCAGAGCACGAGATCTTTCTGCGCGAGCTAGTCTCTAACGCTGTCGATGCCATCAAAAAGCTCTCCATGGTGGCGCGATCGGGCGAATACTCCGGCGACATCAGCGCCCCCGAGATCGAGATCAAATTCGATAAAGACAAAAAGACCCTCAGCATCGCCGACACCGGCATCGGCATGACCGCTGAGGAGATCAAGAAGTACATCAACCAGGTGGCCTTCTCCAGCGCCGAAGAGTTTATCACCAAGTACAAAGACAGCGCCGCCGCCGACCCGATCATCGGTCACTTTGGCCTGGGCTTTTACTCTTCGTTCATGGTGGCCTCCACGGTCGAGATCGACACCCTCTCCTACAGAGAGGGAGCCGAAGCCGTGCACTGGAGCTGCGACGGCTCGACCCAATTTGAGCTGAGCGCCTTGGAGCGCACCACCGTCGGCACCACCATCACCCTCACCCTGATGGAGGGCGAAGAGGAATATCTAGAGCCCGCCCGCATTCGGCAGTTGATTAAGACCTACTGCGACTTCATGCCGGTGCCGATCAAGATCGAGGGCGAGGTCGCCAACAAGCACGAAGCCCCCTGGAAGCAGTCGCCCAGCAGCCTCACTGACGAAGACTACCTGGAGTTTTACCGCTACCTTTATCCCTTCCAAGAAGACCCCCTGTTGTGGATTCACCTCAACACTGACTACCCCTTTGTGGTCAACGGCATTCTCTACTTTCCCAAGCTCAAGCCCGATATCGACATCACCAAGAGCAGCATTAAGCTCTACTGCAACCAGGTTTTCGTCACCGACAACTGCGAGGAAGTGGTGCCCCGCTTCCTGCTGCCCCTGCGCGGCGTTATCGACAGCACCGACATTCCGCTGAACGTGAGTCGGAGCTTCTTGCAGGGCGATCGCACCGTCCGTCGCATCGCCGACTACATTGCCAAAAAAGTCGGTGACAGTCTCAAAGCGCTGTATCGCGACGACCCCGCCAAATACATCGCCAGCTGGCAAGACCTGGGCAACTTCGTCAAGTTTGGCTCCCTCAACGACGACAAGTTCAAGGAGCAGGTCAAAGACATCCTGATCTTCCGCACCACGGCGAAGCTGGGGGAAGCTGAAGAAGTCCCCAAAGTCGAAGTGCAAACCGACGAGGGCGATGCCTGGTCGGAAGTCGCTGACGCGGCCAAGCCCGCCACCGATGCCAAGGGCAACTTCTACACCACCCTAAGTGAGTACCTGGAGCGCAACAAAGACAAGCACGAAAACCGCGTCTTTTACGCCACCGACGAGGTTTCCCAGGCCACCTATATCCAGCTATTTAAGAGCCAGAACCTGGAACTGCTGTTCATGGATTCGTTCATCGACACGCACTTTATTCCTACCCTGGAGCGGGAGTACTCCGATGTGAAATTTGTGCGGGTGGATGCGGATCTGGACGACACCCTGCTCGACAAAGAGAAGCAGAGCGAAATTGTTGACCCGGCCACCAACAAAACCCGCGATGACGAAGTCAAGGAGATGTTTGAGCAGGCGATCAACCGCCCGCGCGTGAACGTCAAGCCCCAGGCGCTGAAAGGCGAAGGCGCACCCCCGGCCATGGTGCTGCTGCCCGAAGAAGCCCGCCGCATGCAGGAAACCATGGCGATGATTCAGCAGCAGGAGATGCAGTTCCCTGACGACCACGTGCTGATGGTGAACACGGGGCACCCGCTGATTCAAAACCTGCTGGGGCTGAGCCAGAGCACGATTATTGGTGCCGACGGTGGCAGCTCGCCCGCTGGTGACCTGGCGAAGATGATCTGCAACCAGGTCTACGACACGGCGCTGATGGCTCAAAAGGGCTTTGATGCCGATGGCATGAAGACCTTTGTGGAGCGATCGAACACCCTGCTAACGAAGCTCACCGAGCGATAGAGCAAGAAGAGAGTTAGTCTGTATGAAGAACCCCGGATTTTGAAGATCCGGGGTTCTTTGCCTTTTAAGAACTAGGGCATCCATGAGTCAGGGGCAGTGGGAGCTTCAGAAATACGTGACACCAGAAGGAGCTTGTCCCTTTGATGTTTGGTTCGCCAATCTCGATGCTCAAACCCAGGCCAGAATTGATGCTCGGCTTGACCGGGTGAGTTTAGGAAACTTTGGCGATCGCAAAAGCATTGGCGAAGGAGTTTACAAGCTACGGTTCTTTTTTGGTCCAGGCTATCGGGTTTACTATGGTTTAGTAGGTAGGCGAGTTGTGCTGTTGCTGGTTGGTGGTGATAAGAAAGGTCAGAATAAAGATATTCAAACAGCGCAACGGCTCTGGGCAGCGTATCAGGATGAACAGTAGGAGGGTTGAGCTATGCCAGTGAAAGATTATCGAACTGACTTGCTGGTGAGGTTAGCTAACCCAGACTATGCGGCTCTGTACCTCAAGACGGCTTTAGACGAGACGCTGAAGGATGGCGACAGGGAGGCTTTCGTGCTGGCCCTAAGAAATGTGGTTGAAGCTAGGCAGGTCGCGCAAGAGAGCAGCGCTGATGCTCCTCAGAAGTCTTTGCAACGGGTCTTGGCGGAGGGAGAAAACCCAACTCTTGAAACCTTTGTGGCGGTGCTCAGTGCTGTAGGGCTGACTATTGACTTTAAGCCCGCTTGAGCACGTTATGAGTAGAGAGATGGGGGGAAGAACGAGTAAAGAGATGGGGGAAGAACAGCAATTGCTTTAACGGGGCAACATAGTAATTAGCTATGGCTTAGCTTCACTTTGAGTAAGCCAAGCTGGTGAGTTGGCTAATATCAGCCCAACAGATTATATCGGGAAATGAGTCGCAAACAGCCTTGTTTTTGGCTAATTAAGAATTGAGTTTGTTGCTCTTTAATAGCATCCAAAGTCAGTTTTTTATATTCTGCGCCTTCAATTAACCTAATGTCATTCCTTCCATCAATGCTAGGGCCATACTTGCAAGAGATTGTGCCCGTTGGGATTTACTTCGCTATGATAGATATCTTGGCGAAGTATTTTTTGGATGACTAGTAGAAATTGGCAAACTGTAAATGGCCTTGTAGAGCATGGCCATCAAGTAGCTTCCGGTTCTGCTGCGGATAGTCCCTATCCGAGTGGGACAATCGAAATGCAAACACCGTTCTTTGGAGCTTTAGGGTTAGATCTAACAGAATACTTTAAAGGAACCCTCAATATTTCCATTAGCCCACACACCTTTCAACTCACCAATCCTGAACTCACCTTTCGGCAGGTCGAGTGGACCGATCGCCATCCTCCCGAAGACTTTTCCTTTTCTCGCTGTCGAGTCTTGTTTCAAGCCTCAACTTATAATTGCTGGATATATTATCCCCACCCAGAAACCAAAAAACGAAACTTTCAAAACCCATCTATCCTCGAAATAATTGCCCCGCCAATACCAAATATCCAGTATGGTGACAAGGTCGAGATCGAGTACAACTCGTTAGAAGTTTCTGTAGATTAGACTTTGTGAAATGAAAAGCTTACTAAAACAAAATCTTAAGCTGATTTGAGCTTGTCAACTTAATGAATATCTTTTAGTTGCTAAGACATTAAGAGTAACGATATCCAGGTGAGTTACAGCTTTCATTACAACAGTCGTTGACTCACTAATTATGTATGCCATTATTTCGCCATCGCAGTTCCCGTAGCGATAGCTTATACCAATTCTTTAAATTCCAGCTACACATAGGGCATCAATAAGCCAACCCCACTGAGTCAAAGAACGAACCTGGGTGGGCGATAACCGATTCAGCCAATGGCTAATCGCCTG
>NZ_JACJOX010000048.1 GCF_014695775.1 Leptolyngbya sp. FACHB-60
GAAGCAAGCGGTGGCAGCAAGCAGGGTGGGGATCATCAGTACGCCGAACCAGCCCACATACAGGCGGTTCTCGGTGCTGGTCACCCACTGGCAAAACTGCTCCCACAGGGAGGTAGACTGTTGTCTTTGTAAGGTCGTGGTCATGATGAAATAAGTGCAGTTAGGTTTGCTTTGTGCCCGTCCGTTAAGGACAAGCGAGGTATGTATGTCATTACATTAACTGAAATGTTGCAGATTGTAAAGAACACAGGGTAGATTCCCTCATAAAAGGAGCCGGAAATTACCCATCGGATAGCGTGTTTAATTTGGCGCAAGGCTTTCGGTGTGGCCCAAACGCTTTAGCCACAACTGTTTAGCCCTGGCGACCTGGTGGGGAGCCGGGATAGATTCAAACAGACTCAGAGCGTTACAAAAGTGGGTCTGGGCTTCACTAAAGTACATGGGCAGGCAGGCAAGGGTGAGGGCGTACTGAAGGTGGGCAGCGGCGAGATCGCAGTGGGCACCGACTTCGTCCAGCAAGGCGATCGCACCCTCACAATCCTCCATGGCCCCTGCCACATTTCCTCGTTGAGGCTTCAACCTACCCAGCCCAATCAGCGCGTTGGCCTTAATTTGCAGGTAGTGACCTGCCTCAGCCGCCTGGATGGCGGCAGTGAACAGCAATTCAGCCCGATCGAGATCGCCGAGGTTGAGATAGGCATGGCCCAAAAGCTGCACAAAGAATGCATGCCGTCCACTTTGGCCCCGGCCCCGCACTTGCTCAATGATGGAATCGGCTAAGGGTTGAGCAGCTTCGCGATCGCCCTGGTATGAACGCACCAGAGCCAAACAGGTGGTGGCTTTGTCGGCCCAAGGCTGATGGCGGGTGCCGGTGGCGGTAGCAATCACCTGGCTAAACCAGGTGGCGGCCGCATCGAGGTTCCACAGGTCGAGGTAGTAAAGGCCAAGACTGAGTTGGGAGTCGACCACCAGCATGGTGAGGTAGTACCAGCGGTGGGTGTTGGCGTCGGGGGCTTCAGTGTGCAGACAGGTTTGGGCGATCGCAATCGCATTCTGCTGACAGGCGATCGCCTTTTCCAGCCGACCTTGTATCCAATACAGGTCGCCCAAGATGTTCGACAGCTCGCTGGCGTCAGCATTCTCGGCTGGAATGTGGTCGATGATGGCGGTGATCGCATCGGTGACCGGCTGCACCAAGCCCATGCGGTAGAGGGTGCTGCCCAGGGGCAGAAACTGCTGCCATTGGTTGTCGCGGCTGTGGAGAATAACCCGTGCCGCCGCGCCATAGTCTTGAATCGCAACGTAGTGGTAGTAAGCTTCCAACGCCTGAATTGCATCTTCTAAGGTGCAGACGCGTTGGATGCTGTCGCTCCAGCAGCGGGCAGCGGAGCGGTGGGCCGATTCCCACTCGGTAAAATCTTTTAAATTGGCAGAGAGCTGAGCTAATGCCCCCGCTCGCACCACCGGATGCAGCCAGTAGCGACCCTGGCGGCACTCTAGCAGCGATCGATTGCGCAGGGAAGTGGCGATCGCCTGGTGGCGCTGAACGGGAATGTCGATCATCAGGCACTGCACAGATTCCCAAGGAATAGTCGGCACGTCTTGGTAGCGGTAGACGCCCAGACGGCAGAACAGGCGATGGGCATCTGAGTCGAGGTCACGCAGGCGATTAATCTGGCTTTCGACTAGGTTCTTAAGATCTACCGGGCCGAGCAGATCTTGGCTATGGGCCTGCCAGTAGAGCGCGAGGCTGCCTTCAAAGTCGGCCTGCACGGACCCGGCAAGAATTTCCATTGCCTTGGCATTGCCGCCGTAGGCGCTGTGCATTGCGGCCAACACATCCCCATGGTCGGGGATGCCTCGGTGGGCGAAGTAAGTCGCCCAATCGGGGAGTTCTAACCCTGGTAGACGGTAATGGGTGATGGGAATGCCGGGTTCGCAGAGGCGATCGCGGCTCGTCATCAGGGTCAGCGTTTGCCCTCGACTGTCGGCTAAAACCCTAAGCAGTTCGCTATAGCGGCGATGGGGCGCGATGAACTGACCCTGGGCATCCAGCGCAGGTTCTAAATTGTCTATTAATACAGCGACGCGTTGCTGGCGCAGGTGTCGGCGCAGGCGATCGAGCGTTACCCCAAACTCACGCCCTGGCTCGACACCAAAGTCTTGGCGCAGCCATTCTTCCACCACCCACTCCACCGGGGTGATGTCGGCGGGGTCTTTGGCCATCAGCAGCTCTAGGGTCAGATCCACCGGCTGCTCTGCGACGAAATGCTGTGCCAAGGTGGTTTTGCCAAGCCCGCCTTCTCCCTGGATAAGAATGGTGCGATCGCCTTGGGCAATCAGGGCGGTGAGGTGAGCGATCGCCTCCTGACGTCCTACAAAATTAGGATTCGCTGCGGTTGAGGCAGATGTCTCTGCACTGTTAGTCAGAGCTATCTGACTTCCTAAATCCTCTCCCTGCGTAGTCTGTACTGGGTTCCCCTTGAATAGGGAGACTGAGGAGGCCAATTGAAAAGCTTCCGGTTGAGCCAGCAAGTCGGTTCGGCCAAGGGCAGCACTGGCCCCTGATACATCAATGCCCATCTTGCGGAGCGATCGTTGCAGAGCCGACTTTAGGGTAGATTTGGTGACTTTTTCGCCGGTCACTTTCGACAGCAGCCGCCACATTTGGTAGGCCACGTCTTTAATGTGGCCCTCGGTGTATCCAGCGGTGTTGGCAATGTCGAGATACTTTTGGCCCTGCCACACCTGATGCAAGATGGTGCGCTGCAAATCGTTCAGATGCCGTCCGGTAACGGTGAAGACAAGCCGATCTGCCAGTTCTACCGCATCTGAAGCCATAGCTGCTGGTATCCTCCACGGCCACAACTCTAGCCGAGATTTAAATTTCCTTTCATCTCCAGTGGACGGTTTCCGCCTTTTTCCGCTCTTGGGCCACTGGTCGCGGGGTGAATGGCCGACTCTAGCCGACCGACGGCGGTAGTCCCCGAAGCTACGGTGAACTTACTCAACCATAGCCCACGCAAAGAGTATCAAATATGACTGCTACACTTTTCTCACTGCCGACGGTTTTGGAGGATGATTTAGCTGGCCCCTGGCAGGCCTCCTTCAGCCCCAGGCTAGCGAATCAGCGGATTGCGGCACTAACCCGGCGGTATGTGACCGTGGAGCATCTGAGCGATCGCCTCGCCGACCTACCTCACCAGTTCCAAGATCCCCAGCCGCGCCGGTGGAACCCCGTGAATTGGGCCGATATTTTCCCCGACCAGATCAGCGGCATTGCCCTCGAGACCTTCTGCGCCATTCTGCTGGGCACTATTAACACCGAAGCCCCCATTCGCGGCTATACCCAGGCCAGCCGCCAATACCTGGAGCATTTTTATCCGCAAATGGCCGAGTTTGTCGGCGGCACCGTGGATGCTGCTGGAGTGATCAAGCCAGGACTCTGGGAGCGAGAAGAGAAGCGGCACACCCCTGTCTTGACCATGCTCTACAATCGTCTATCTGGAGAACGTCCCCATGCCGTTCCTCACCGGGCAAGGCCTTACACCCCCAGCAGCAACCCCCGCGCCGATCTCTACCGCCACGGGCTGCACCGCATCGCCACTGAGTATGGGGCTGCCTGCCTCTACCTGTGGATGATGGCCTACACCACTGGCCCCCTCCAGGCTGCGCTGGGGGAATTGCTCATCGATGAAATCAACCACATGACCAAGTTCTGGGGCTTTGGTCGCTGGGCCTATCCCAACACCGGCTTGGGAATGATGGCAGGCACGCTAACCCACGCAATGGTGAAAAAGTGGCGACAACCCCACCTCCAGGGCAGCCTAGTTCACACCCTACGCCGCATGACGGCTGAACTCGCCTGGGAGCAGTGGAGCCTCAATCACCAGATCACATTCCTTTATACCTTTGACCAGGTAATGCGAGTGCTGTGGACGTGGAATCGATCGCTAACTCAGCCCTATTTAGAGGAGCTATTTGGCCAACATCCTAGCAATGGTTAGAGAGAGTTGTCAGGTGGGAAAAATCCCAATGCCCAACTTAGGCAAAAGCGAATGTCGAGGGTAAATGACGATTCCCTCCGTCAAGAACTGTTGATTGTTTGAACTTATACCGTCCAGTTTATTTGTAAGGAGTATTTGAGATGGCCCAAGTAATCGATTTTGCGACTCTGCCAGCAGACCTCTATGCCGAAGCTCTGCCGAACCATGTGGCGGTGATTATGGATGGTAACGGTCGCTGGGCTACTCAGCGAGGCATGCCTCGCATTGCGGGTCACCGCCAGGGGGCCAAAACGGTGAAAGACCTGCTGCGCTGCTGCAAAGACTGGGGCATTGGGGCGCTGACGGTCTACGCCTTTTCGACTGAGAACTGGCAGCGACCCATGGAGGAGGTGAACTTTCTCATGCGGTTGTTTGATCGGCTGCTGCGCCGCGAACTGGCCGAAATGCAGCGAGAGGGCGTGCGAATTCAGTTTCTGGGTGACCTATCGCCGCTGCCAGAACGGCTGCGATCGCTCATGGCAGAGGCTATGGCCCTGACCCACCACAATCAGCGGGTGCAATTTAACGTAGCGGTGAACTACGGCGGCCGACAGGAGTTGGTGATGGCCGCTCGCCATATTGCTCAACAGGTGGCCTGCGGTGCGCTATCCCTGGAGCAGGTCGATGAGGAGACTTTAGGCCGCGCGCTGCTAACCTACCCCCTGCCCGACCCCGACTTGCTGATTCGCACCAGCGGTGAACAGCGGCTGAGCAACTTTTTGCCCTGGCAGTTGGCCTATACCGAGCTGTACTTTACCGATCTGCTGTGGCCCGAGTTCGATCGCGCCGCCTTTTACGAGGCCTTGCGGTGGTACCAAAACCGCCAGCGCCGCTTTGGAGGCTTAACCACAACTCCCCTCGCCCAAGGACTTTAAAGCAGGAATCCTTTAGAACTGAACGCATTAGAATCGGGCGCACTGGTCTTCTTTGTTGCCCCGCACCATGTTGCCGTTGCCGCTGGGGGTAGGGCGATTTTCTTTGCACTGCAAGTTGCCATCAATGCGATTGCTAGAAACGCGCAGGCCGCCCTCGTTCTCAAAGGCTTGCAGGTTGCCGCCAATGGTGTTGCTTTGGCTAAGCAGCGATCGCCTGTTCTCCTCCAATTGCAGGTCACCCTCGATGCGGGTATCGGCCACCATCGCCCCACCTGACTGTTTGATCTGAATGTTGCCCTCAACCACCGAGCGGGTAGTTATCGTCACCTGATCAGCATTTTCCGCCTGAATGTTGCCCTCAACGCGCACGCTGCGGGCGATCAGCACTGCTCCCGATTCCACTGTGATGTCGCCCTCAACGCGGGTGCCGTTGAGGGTGCAGATAGCACCGTCGGGCACCCGCAGGTTATCGACGGTGGTGTTGCCCAGATGGCCCTGACAGGTAAATTCATCGGCCTGGCTGGGCAGGGGGAGGGCGATCGCACTAGACAGCCCAATTACACCCGCCAAAATAATCTTTGCGGCTTTCATCGTTGCGTTTCCTGGTTTAGTGTGGCTATGCAAACTAAACCGAAAGACGCAGGCATGGAGCTGTTTGTTGCTGAGCAAAAAAGTGAGCCAGATTGGTTAAAGATCTGGGCTCACCTGAGGGAGACTCGCTTAGAGAAAACCTGGCAATCAGCGCAGGTACGCTGACGCCCTATGCGGCCTCAGCCAGTGTCGGATAATCGATGTACCCTTCTTCCCCACCGCCGTAGAAAGTACCGGGGTTGGGCTCATTTAGCGGCGCATTCTTTGCGAAGCGATCGGGCAGGTCGGGGTTGGCGATAAACAGCTTGCCATAGGAGACTAGGTCGGCATCGCCGCTGGCGATCGCCGCATTCCCCGCCGCCTGGTCGTAGTCCCAGTTCACCATCAGTAGGCCGTCGTACAAAGGCCGAAACTCTTTGGTGGGGATGGGGATGCCGCCATAGCGCAGGTCGGCCTCGCTGGGTTCGAGTAGGTGCAGATAGGCCAGATTGAACTGATTGAGCGCTTGAATGGCGTAGCCGAAGGTGGCCCTGGGGTCAGAGTCGGTCATGTCGTTAAAGGTGGCACTGGGCGACAGGCGCACACCGACGCGCTCGCTGCCAAACACCTCCACCACAGCCTCGGTCACCTCCAGCAGCAGGCGGGCGCGATTTTCAACCGGGCCGCCGTAGGCATCGGTGCGGTGGTTGCTGCCGTCGCGCAAAAACTGGTCGAGCAGATAGCCGTTAGCCCCATGCACCTCCACACCGTCAAAACCCGCTTTTAGAGCATGCTTGGCGGCCTGGCGATACTGCTCGACAATGCCAGGAATTTCATCCAGCTCTAGCGCTCTCGGAGTGACAAAGGGCTGCATACCCTCGTAAGTCATGGCGTCGCCCTTGGGCTTAATGGCACTAGGGGCCACCGGCGTTGCCCCATCAGGCTGTAGAGACGGGTGCGAAATGCGCCCTACGTGCCACAGCTGCAAGAAGATTCGACCGCCCTTGGCATGGACAGCCTGGATAACCTTTTGCCATCCAGCGATCTGTTCAGCACTGTGGATGCCGGGAGTGGCAGGATAGCCCTGCCCCTGGGGCGAGACCTGACTCGCTTCGGTGATAATCAACGCAGCGGAGGCTCGCTGCTCGTAATAGGTCACATTCAACGCCTGAGGCACATTGCCCTCCCCAGCGCGATTGCGGGTAAGGGGAGCCATCACAATCCGATTGGGCAGTTCGTAAGCGCCAAGTTTAATAGGGGTAAATAGATTCTTTTCGGTAGACATGGGGATCTCCTTTGAGATGGTTAGCGCTAAAAAATTCCGCAGAATCGTATGGGTCATGTAGGGGCGTAGGCGTAGCCGAGCCAGAGGCTCTATGGCATTTGCCGCGAGGATCGAGGCCGAAAGAGGACAACGGTTTAACGACGCTTCAGGTCGGGTTAGACGGCGATCAACCTCATCGGATTCAAGCTAGGGGAGGTCTAATAACGGCATGGCTTGTAGGGGCAAACGGTTGTTTGCCCCTACAAGCGGCTATGACTAGTTAGCTTAGAAATGGCTCGACGGCTTTGGAAAGGGCCGCCTTGGACACGGCCCCAACCACCTGCTCCATTTTTTCGCCGCCCATAAATACCATGAGCGTGGGAATGCTGCGAATGCCATAGTGAGAGGCAATGCCCGGCTGCTCATCGGTGTTGACTTTGACCACCTTAAGCTGGCCCTCGTATTGCTGGGCGACTTCGTCGACAACGCCCGCCACCATGCGACAGGGGCCACACCACGGCGCCCAAAAGTCGACTAGCACTGGCACTTCACTTTTCAGCACTTCAGTTTGAAACGTATCTTGGGTAATGCTTACAACTGCAGACATTGGAATACCTCCGCCAATTGGCGAATTTCAATTATTCGAAAAACTCGAACAATCAAACTATAGCGTCTCCCGTGGCATAATGCAACTATGCGACCCATTCACCATCCCAACTGCCAAGACATCGCTCTCGAAGGGGTTTTGTACGCTCTCGGCGACCCCGTGCGACTCGAAATTGTGCAGCGACTTGCCAGCAACGACGAGCTGTCCTGCTCCGATTTAGATTTGGGGGTGGCAAAGTCAACTCTCTCCCACCACTTCAAAATTCTGCGCGAGGCTGGAGTGCTGCACTGCCGCAAACAGGGCACACAGCACATGAATTCCCTACGTCGCGACGATTTAGAAGCAGCGTTTCCTGGCCTGCTAGATACCATTCTGCAGGCGGCTCAGGGAGCCAAGGTCGAACGCTGATACTGTCGTCGCTTCTGCCTTAGTGCCACCCTCAAGGCTCAACCCAACCGATGGCTTCGACTATGCTCAGCTACCGGCTATGGGTTGGTTTTGTCAAGTTTTGCTAGGGCTCTACCCAGCCTACAGATTCAGGCTTGATAAAGCACTAGGCCTTAACGTCTAAACTTTCTAAGCTGATCTCCTCACCGCCAGGCTGGCGGGTGCTATCGACGATTTTTTTAACAAAGCTAGCCGTGGGTACGGCCAGCAGCAGCCCTAAAAACCCGGCAAATTTTGACCCAATTAGCAAAACCAGAATAATCATCGCCGGGTTTAACCCGGTGATGCCCCCCATCAAACGCGGTGCCACCAGATTGTCGTTAATCTGACCCAGCACGATCGCTACCCCCAACACCTTGAGGGCCAGCCAAACATCTTGAAAGGCCAGCAGCGTACTGATGCCCAGCACTGCCACCGTACCCCCAAAAGGGATAATGCTAATCAGGCCAATTACCAGACCAAACAGCAGACCAAAGGGCACCTTGAGCAGAATGAGGGCCGTTGACTGGGCCACAGCCAAAATCAGCGCCAGGGTAGCCTGCCCCGAAAAATAGCCCTGAAAGCTGGGGCGCAGCGAACTGCGAATTTGCGCCTGCCAGCGGGCCGGCAACCAGCTGAGTAGACCTTCCCACAGGGGGTCGCCGTTGATAACCAGCAGAATTGCCAGTACAACGGTGATCAGCAAGTTAAGAGCACTGTCAAGGGTGCTGAGGGTAACGCTAATGGCCTGGGTGGTGGTCGCTTGCAGCGCGCTGGTGAGCTGATTGGCGGCTTCTACCGTCAGCTGATCGAGATCGATGGGCAGGTTTTGAAAGATGGTCCGATCTTCTAACAGTAGCAGCTGGGTTTTGGCCTGATCAATCCAGCCGGGCAGCCGTTCGGCAAAGTCGTTGAGCTGTTGCCACACCTGCGGCCCCAAGAAGACGACCAAAACAGTGGTGACCACACCGGCCAACACCACCACCAGAGCTACCGCTAAGCCTCTAGCTAAGCCCCGATTTTCTAGCCAGTCGATGGGGTAGTCGAGCAAAAAGGCGATCACGCTGGCAGTGATTGCAATACTGGTGGCGGGTTGCAAAATCCCTCCCAACCAATACAGCAGCCACCCGTTGAGACAGATTAAGGGAAAGGCTAGGCCTGCGATCGCCCACTTAGGCAGCTGAGAAAAAGAGATCATAGGTGCCGTTCTAACGCCGAAATATCTAGCTCGGCCAAAGAAACGAAAAAGTCTCTTAGGCGCTGCGTTATTTTAGCTACCCCGCCCGGCACATTCGACTCAATGTTGAGTGGCAGCACCGGATCATGCAGCGACAGTCGCAGCAAAAACCAGCCATTCTCATCGGGGGATTGGCAGGCCACCCGCACTCCCTCGTAGTTTTTGGGCACGATCGCCCAGTCGGGTTGAGTATCCACAAATGCTTGTAGCTGCTCAATCACCCCAGTGCCGTAGGGCTTAAAGTCGGTGGTCTTGATCTTGAGGCGAAATTCTTCACTTTTCTGGGGTTCTTGCAGGGGGGCGATCAGGTCGGTGAGACGATTCCCCGCTAGGCGAGCCTTGGCTAGTTCTACCAATAGCTGGCTGACTAGGTAAGCTCGTCATCTAAGAAGTAATTCTCCTTCATGGCCCCGTGGCCTGAGGTTTCGATCGCTAGCCAGGCGGGCTGCCCCACCTCGTTGAGCCGCATCGCCTCATTGATCACATTTTTGTAGCCTCGCTTAAAGCGATGGTGAACACCCCCCAGATCGCCCTCAATGAACTGGGTCAGCCCATCAGAGGTGATGGAGTCGGTGACAATAGTGGTGCCGGGGTGCTCTTGCAACACGATTGCCGCAATCAGTGCAATCAGCCGGTTGCGGTTGAGTTCGCGCCCCTGGTGGTCAACCGCTGCGCCGCGATCGACATCAGTATCGAAGATAATGCCAAAATCGGCTTTGTGGGCCACCACTGCCTGGCAAATCGAGGCCATAGCAGCCGTATCTTCCGGGTTGGGCACATGGTTGGGAAAGGTGCCATCCGGGTCTAAGAACTGGCTGCCGGTGGTGTCTGCCCCCAGGGGTTCGAGCACCTGGCTGGCGTAAAACCCGCCCGCACCGTTGCCCGCATCGACAATAATGTTGAGCCCATGCAGTGGTTGGTCAAAGTTTTCGGGATGGTTCACCGACTGGCGAATTTGCTGCACCAGGCCCGCCGCGTAGGCACCGATTAAGTCACGGCGTTCCACTGCGCCGGGGGTGGCTACCGTTGCAAAGTTGCCCTGTTCAGCCAATTCTAAAATGCGCGAAATATCCTTTTTGCCGAGGCCGCCCTGGCGGGTGAAAAACTTGAGGCCGTTGCGGTTGAAGGGCAGGTGGCTGGCGGTCATCATGATCGCGCCGTGGCAGGCAAACTCGGGCAGCACCGTGGCCATAAACATGGCCGGAGTCGAAGCCATGGCCACATCCATCACCCGACAGCCCAGGGAGGCCATGCCTTCAATGACGGCCTGCATCAACGTGGGGCCAGAGAGGCGGCTGTCGCGACCCACAGCGATCGCCAATTCTGCCGCTGGAATGTTCAACTCTGAAGAGAGCCAGGTGGCAAAGGCTTTGCCCAGAATGGTGACCACCTCGGGGGTGAGGTTCACGGCCTGACCGGCAACCCCCTCTAGAGCAACGCCGCGAATGTCGGAGCCGTTTTGCAACGCGGCCCAGTTAATGGATGTGGTGGATGGGGGCATGGGGGGCGATCGCTCCTGCTGTTGTCCCCTTCACCATAAAAGCAGCCCCCGGTTTCCGCCGATTTCTTCAGCTTTTTTGCACCTGAGAGCGCTAAGTTCCAATCTACTGAGGCAGCTTCTTTTAAGGAAACCACTAAACTTGAAACAAGCCCATCGGTAACTGCTATGGTCGCCTACTCCCAACCCTGGACTACCCGCGATCTGGCCGCCATGCCCGACGACGGCGGCTGGAAGCGCTACGAAATTGTCGACGGAGAACTCTACGTGACCCGTGCCCCCCACATTCGCCACCAGGGTGCAGCCGGAAAGCTGCACGTACGTCTAGAAAATTGGTCTGAGCAGACGGGGTTAGGCTCCGCTTTTCAAGCTCCAGGAGTGATCTTTACCCCTACAGACGCCGTGATTCCCGATGTGGTGTGGATTAGCCAAGCGCGCTTAGCAGATGGGATAGATGATGCTGGGCACCTCATTGTGGCTCCAGAGCTGATGGTGGAGGTGTTATCTCCCGGCGACCTCAACGAGCAGCGAGATAGAGAAGTTAAGCTGAAACTCTATTCGCGCTATGGGGTGCAGGAGTATTGGATTGTTAACTGGCAACTCAAAACCCTGGAAATCTATCGTCGCGCTGAAGCTCAGCTCCAGTTGGTCGGTACGCTCTTAGTTGACGACACGCTATCGTCTCCGCTACTGCCAGGCTTTAATACTCCCATAGCTGAGATTTTTCGCTAAGCCAGCACTACCTTCAATTTTATGGGGGCAATCAAAACCTCTTTACCGCCGATAGCAGGGTGAAGTGCGGCGAGCAACTAGCTACCAGAGGTTCTTGCCGTCGATAACCTCGACAGGCGCTGCGGCTGCATCGAAGTTTTCGAACAGACGCGCATTGACGCCGATGCGGCGGGTGCTTTTGTCCCAACTTCCGTCTAGTTCAAAAGCTGGGCTATCGGAGAACGTGGTACATCCGCAATGAGCGCAAAAGTGATGCGCCACAAGTTTCGTATTCCAGCAATAAGTCGCATCGTCAGTTGATGGTGTTGTCACTTGAAACTGACTAGGCTGGTAGTACGCCCATAACGCGCCGCGTTTAGAACATAAGGAACAAGTGCACCGAGTAAGTTTCGCCGGAATATCGCCTTCAATGCGAAAGGCAATCTTCCCACAGTGGCAGCTTCCCATGATCGTCATGTATTCTCTCCTCTCTTTGCAAATTTACAAACGTGTATGAGCTGCAAAGGCAATGACAGCACCTGATCACTTCGTTTTCGCTTCTAAGGTTTCGAGACGGCTCTTGAGGTCTTGGTTAGATTTTTTCAAATCATCCAACTCTTGGCGCAGTTTTTCCACCGCTTTGTCTTTGCCGATCGCTTTCTGAACAGCCTGCACAGCTTCCTGGGCGCGGCGGCGCACGCGGCCATCGGGGGTATGGTCAGCCAGGCTTTGCAGAATGCCCATTGCCCGCCCAGTCTCTATGCCGCTCAGACCCGACACTGCCGACACCTGGGTGAGAAAGAACGATTCACTGGCAATGGTTTCCAGCCGATCTAAGATGCGCTCTACGTTGGGTTTGCTCTGACCTTTAGAGATGGCCCCAAGGGAGCGAATTGCCGCCAAACGCAGGGCCTGGGGAACGCCAGATTCGGTGTACTGGAGCAGCAGATCGAGCGCATCTTTGGAGGATTTGAACTGGCTAAGGGCTGCGATCGCCCCCGACCTGACCGTCTCATTCCACCCCTGGCGCTCTTTGAGAATGCTCTCTAGTAGCTTGAGGGTTTTCTTGTCTTTCGCTTTGCCGTTGAGGTCGGCGGCTCCGACTTTGCCGAGGGAGCGAATGGCGGCGGCTTCGACGTAGTAGCTAGGGTCGCCTTGTTCTGCGATCGCCTTTAGCGCCCTGTAGCTCTCAATGGTTTTAATATCACCAAGGGATTCCACCACGGCGCGGCGGACGCGGGCTTCGGGGTCGTCGAGTCCTTTGAGCAATCCCTCGACGGCTTGATCGAGCTTCACAGAGGCCAGTTGTTCAGCCACTTCGGCGCGCACGCCCCAGAAAGGTTCGTCAGTAAGGGCGACGCTTAGGGCAGTAACGGCTTCGAGGTTGCCTTTTTTAGCCAGGGCGATCGCCGCTTCAATCCGCGAGAGGGGGTCGGGGTCGTGCTTGAGCTGAGCCTTGAGTTCAGCCACCGGATACTCTAGCTCGACAGTTTTGAGGGTGTGATTGCCCACGTCAAAGCTAACAAAGTCGGGCTTTTTCTCTAGGGGGAAAAACAGCGCCTGCTCGCGCTCGTGGATGCGCACGGTAAAAGGTTTGACTTCAGCTTGGACAGCGTTTTCTGAATCCAGGTAGCCAAAGCCGATGGGAATTTTTAGGTCAAACAGGCCGCTGGTGCTGCTGGTGTCACCGTCTTTGGCCTGGGTTTGGGTGACGGTGACTTTGGCCAGGTTGCTGTCGCCATCCCAGCTGTAGGCCACTTTGTAGTCGGGGTGGCCGCCGCGCAGCACGTACTGATCAAACAGGGGTCGCAGATTGCGGCCGGTAGCTTTGTCGATCGCCCGCAGCAGGTCGATGGTTTCCACCGTTTGATGGGCGTTGTTTTGCACAAAGGTGTGAATCGCTTTCCAGAACAGAACATCGCCCAGCTCGGCGCGAATCATGTGGTAGACGCAGGCCCCTTTTTCGTAGATGTGGCGGTCATACAGCTCGATCGCCTCCCGATAGACGTGGGTGACCATGGGGCGGCGGTAGCGGCTCTTGTCTTCGTTTAGGTAGCTGCGGGCCTCGCCCAGGCGATAGTAGGCGGCCTCGTCGGGGCCATACTCCTGCTCGGTCCACATCACTTCGGAGTAGGTAGCCATGCCCTCTTTCACCCAGGCGTGGCTCCAGTGGTTGATCACCAGCAGGTCGCCAAACCATTGGTGGGCTAGCTCATGGACGACCAGGGATTCAGAGCTGCGATTGTCGATCGCAGCGCGTTCATCCAGCAGGCAGCGATCGGTGAGAATCGTCACTGACGTGTTTTCCATGCCGCCAAAGATGAAGTCGGCGGCACACACCTGGGCGTACTTAGGAAAGGCGTAGCGGTAGCCGTACTTTTCGCTCAAGAATTCCACCATGCGGGGCGTTTTGCCCATGGTGATCTGGCCCTGGTCTTGGCGGCCTTTCTCGACGTAGTAGGTAATGGGGATGTCTTGCCACAGGTCTTGAATGACGTCGAACTCGCCTATGGCCAGGGCCATGAGGTAGGTAGGGTGCACCTGCTGCTGGTGCCAGTGGTAGATTTTCTGGTCGCCGTCTTCTTTGGTGTCTACCAGTTCGCCGTTAGAAACCACCTGGTAGGCGGCGGGCACTCGTACCTTAATCTCTGAGGTCGAGAGCATGCCCGGATAGTCGAAGCAGGGAAACCAGAACCGCGAGTCTTCGTCTTCGCCCTGGGTCCACACCTGCACGGGTTTGTCGGGGTAGTGCTGGTCGGGGCCGATGAAGTAGATGCCGCGCTCGGGTTTGACCAGGCGATAGGCGATCGCTACTGTAAAGCACTCTCCTGCCACCGTCGGCTGTTTTAGCCGCACTACTAGCTGTTCGCCGTCGTAGTCAAAATCTTGCTCAGCAGTGCCCACCGTGACCGACTCAATCTGCTGATTCACCGCATCCAGCTTCAGGCTGTCGATGCCGTCGCGCACCGGATTGATGCGAATTTCGCAGATGCCCTCGCAGATGTGCTGCTCCAGGTCTAGCTTCAGATCTAACGCGATGTGCTCTACCTGGCCAGGGCGATCGGGGTTGTAGTGGGGTTTGGCCCCCGGCATTTCAAACGACTTGTGGCCGTTGTTGTCGTCCTGCAAGATCCGAAATGTGCGGCGGGCGGTGGACATGGGCGCAATAAACCTTTTGGTGACGTTAAAGCTTCAGAGCCAAGGCACAGTGCTACCGAGCTGCACACACCTTGGGCCAGACAGTCTAACCCTGACTGACATAAAGCCATCCTACTCTGAAACGTCTAAAACGTAGTCAGATTGACATTGCTTAAGCAATGTCAATCTATGGGCAACAGTCGGATAAGGGATGGGAAATTTATCTCGAAACGCCAAGCGTTTGCTCCAAGCATTGAGTCATCTGCTCGAAACGCCGATTCTTTCGCTCGAAGTCCCGAGTAAATTTCTCTGAACACCGAGTCTTTTACTCTGAACGCCGAGTTATTTCCTCTAAACACCGAGTCTTTTGCCCTGGACACCGAGTATTTTTCTCCAAGTCCCAAGTTGTTTTCTCTGGATGCCGAGTCTTTTGCTCTGAACGCCGAGTTATTTTTTCTAGATCCCAAGCTATTTTCTCTGGATGCCGAGTCTTTTGCTCCAAACGCCGTGTTTTTAGAGCCAATGTTCGATCTGCTAACTGCGATCGCCGATCGCCCAACTGCCCAACTCACAAAACCCTGCTTTGAAACCGGTATTGGGTAGGGAGCATTGCAGTGCCATACCCCTACCGCCGAGTCAGTCAGCCGCTCGGTGCAGAAAACGGCTCTGCCCAAAGTGGGATTTGTGTCATGAACCGTCATCATCACTGACAAAGTTTCCTACTATCAAAGAGCAAGAGCTTAAATTGAAAACCTCGATCTAAGCAGCGCTGTAAGTTGTGTTTTAGCAATAGCCCAACGCGCCATCGGGGTTAGCTTCAGTGTGGCAGGCTGCTCCATAACAGCACCCTGCGATCGCCCCCGTTACAGTACTGTTTAGACCCTAAAATTATGCCTACCTTAAACTCCCAACAAGAAAAAACGCTGACGGCCTTTATAACCGCTCTGGGTCAGCAAGACAACGCATTGCCAGAGGGACTGCAAAAACAGCTTCACGCCATTGGCCAAAATCTAGAAGCTCGAATTTTGGAACTGCCTGCGATCGCAGCTAGCCTACCGAACCTAAACCAGGCTTACCAAACGGCTCTATCCGATACCCAAGGCAACACAGGCACACCGGCTGCCACCTTTGCTTCTAGCACCAATCAATCCGATAGCGACAAACAGTTCAATCGCGCTGTGGATATTCTTACTGCTGACGACCCGGTTCAAGCGGCTCGGCGCAGCAAAGCCTCGCTGGGACAAATTGCTTCAAATCCGCTGAAGCGGCTCTTTAGCAGAGGTTAACTCTGTTTACACGCTGACCCACAACTGCCTATTCCCAGCGATAGACTCAACCTATTGATGGGTAATAACTATGGCTCACCTCACCGCCCGCCGACCCCAAAACGTAGACGGCGATATCTACGTCGATAGCTCCTGCATCGACTGCGACACCTGCCGCTGGATGGCCCCCGACATCTTTAGCCGCGACGATGAGCAGTCGGCAGTCTTTCATCAGCCCCAAACAGAGGCCGAGCGGCTGGCCGCACTGCAAGCGGTGCTGGCCTGCCCCACGGCCTCTATTGGTACCGTTGAGCCGCCCAAAGATATGAAGGCGGCCCAGGCCAGTTTCCCTATTTCCATCACTGAGAACGTTTACCACTGCGGCTACCACTCCGAAAAGTCTTACGGGGCGGCCAGCTATCTTATTCGGCGGCCCGAGGGCAACGTGTTGGTCGACTCGCCCCGCTTTGCTGCTCCCCTGGTTAAGCAGCTCGAAGCCCTGGGCGGTGTGCGCTACCTCTACCTCACCCACCAGGATGATGTGGCCGACCATCAGCAGTTTCATGAGCGGTTTGGATGCGATCGCATCCTCCACGCCGACGACATCGGCTCTGGCACCGCCTCGGTAGAAATTCAGCTCAAAGGCACTGACTCGGTCGAACTAGCGTCCGACTTGACGATTATTCCAGTTCCAGGACACACCAAGGGGCATACGGTACTGCTGTACGGCGATCGCGTCCTCTTCACTGGCGATCATCTGGCTTGGTCGGTGCGGCTGCATCAGCTTCACGCCTTTCGCTCCGTCTGCTGGTACTCCTGGCCTGAGCAAATCAAATCGATGGAAAAACTAGCCGCCTACGACTTTGAGTGGGTGCTGCCCGGCCACGGTCGCCGCCACCACGCCGACAAAGCCACCATGCGCCAGCACATGCAAAAATGCCTGGACTGGATGAAAGCGCAGTAGAGATGGGGATGGTCGTAGGGAGAGAACCGACCGCGATCGCAGTCTCAGTAGATTGAAAAGTCCCTGCTAGCCCTCTCCCCTAGCCCCTCTCTCAGGGAGGAGAGGGGAGCCAGGAAGCCTTTCAAAGGCCCTCTCCCAAGCTGGGAGAGGGATTTAGGGTGTAGCTTGCTTCCCGTAGGGTGGGCTAGATCTCGTCAGGCGAGATTGTTCTACTGAGTCTCTACAGATCGAAGACGTAGCGCACCGCCCCCGATTCTGGATCGTTAGTAATGTCGGCATAGCCGCTTTGCAGAGCGGTCTGAATTAGGGCCTCTACCCGCTCTGTGCTCAGTCCGGTGTGCAGTGCCACCTGTGCCTTAGAGAGCTTGCCCCCGTTAGCGTGAGCTGCCTTCAGCAGCACTAGCATTGGGTCTTCTTTGGGTTGAGCAACCGCTTGGGCCGTGACCAAAGTCCGATCTATCGGCACCGGCATCGCCAGGCCATCTTCGCCCCACTCGGCCAGGTACTTTCGTCGCAGTTGCTCGTTGCGAGTTTTGACCATACCGGGCACCAGCACCAGATCGATGAGTTGGCCAAAGCCAAACAAGCCAAAGGTACACAGGTAAACGAGTCCCAATACAATCTGCCCGGCATAAAACCGATGTAACCCGCAGATACCCAAGAAACCTAGCGTCCAGAGCATGTAGGCTGTTTCAGTTTTTGCTCGTGCCATGGTGTGTCTCTGAAAAGACCAATTGTGGGGGGCAGCAAACCTGAGATTGGCTCGCAGCAGTTACCTAGAGCCCATTATAGACAGCCGATTTTTTAGAGTGCTGCCCCTTGTAACCGACCCGTAATACGGTTGTTACTCGGTCAACAGTGCTCGTTGCGGCAAGGGGGGCGGGGGAGGGAGTGGGCTAGCTAGTTGAGTTGAGAGCCGCGATTGCCTCCTCAACCGCTTTTAGCCCGCAACCCATATCACTTTCAGCCCATTCCAGTAATTTGGATACGCGGATTCCTTGCGCGGCGGTAGCATCCCCCAGGTTCCCCCGTGGCACTTGCAGGCCGAAGACGAGCTTTTCGAACTGGGGCAGAGGGAGGGTATTGAGACCATCGAACAAAGCCATGCGGTACTGTTGGCTTTCCGGCAGGGTTTGCTCAGCCCAACCAGCCTTCATTCGTTCGGAAGATGGCAAAACGGTATCGCTGAGAATGTATTCTTTTTCATTGAGCATTAGCTCTGGAGCGAAGTCAGTAATGTCATCAATTAGGCTGCGAACGTGAACGTCTTCGTAGGGTGGTTTATCGCATTCTACGGTTTGCTTGCGGTTGGTAATGCGCTTATGCAGGGCTTCGAGGTCGTAGAAATGCGGTTCTTGTGACCCATTGCAGGTGGAGCAGTTGCAGGGAATCAGAGTTTGATAGCGGAGGCGATCGTAGGTGTCGTGGATTTTCTCAAATTCGTGATCGATGACAGTAATCAGGTCTTTTTGGCGAACACCTGATACACGAATCTGGATTTCGCCTTTGTGATATAGCTCAATTACCTCAGCTCTGGCAGAGCCATTATTGAGCACCGCACCGCTTTTCCACACCAGGGTTTGGGTTTCGATAAACTTGTGCATCTCGACAATGAAGCGGGTGAGAATGCCTTTGGGCATAAACTCATAGCGGTAGCGCAGCAGCAGGTTTTGGTTGTTATCCCAGGTGTAGGGCGGCGCTTCTAGAGGCAGCAAGTCTGGAGCGATGTAAGTGTCGGGCTGATCTGGTTTTGGTGGGATAAGATAGCACAGCTTAAAGCTTTTCATTAGCTCTAATAGCTCGTCGTGCATATCGGCGTATTGACCATCGCGCCAGATTTTCTTCAAATCTGCTTCTGTAAAGCAGCCTTGTTTGTCTTGCACCGTTTTGCTGTCAATAATTTTGTAAACAGCATTGGTCGCCCATTCTGGCTTGAGAATGACCCATCTCTTGAGGGTGCTATTTTTTTGAAAGTGGAGGCAGATGCCAAGGTCATGAAGAAATTGACTTAGCCGTCGCATGTCATCGCGATCGCTGAGGCCGTTGATTTTGCACAGGTCAAAGAAAGCATTTTCGGCAAGGTAATCACGGCTATCGTTTTCTATTGCTGCTCGCATCCTGGCCCAGGTTTTTGGCCAGGGGGTATCTACATGGTCTAATCGAGTGATGTATTGCTGAACGGTTGTTTTAATTGCTTCCAGACCTCGATTATCCGCCAAGTTGGTAGCCAAAGATTCTTTGAGGTTGCGAAAGTCGCGGCGTAATTCACCTTCACGCACAGTACAACTACGGTTTTGCTTCTCGTTTTTAATCAGTAGTACAGGGCTAGCACCGCCCAAAAGCTGAATGCTATTGAGCCAGTAGTATAAGTCAGGATTTTCCCGACGAGTATCGACTAATAAACCATAAAGTGATCGCTCAGTCAGAAAAAATTGGTGAATGTTGTGATATACATCTTGCCCGCCAAAGTCCCAAATGCTAACAAAAAAGGGATGCCCGCTAGGGTGGATAAACTCCCATCGAGTAACATCAATGCCGCGAGTGGAGTCTTGGTCGGTAGACAGCTTAAAATTTGAGTTCAGAAGCTTATTAGCTAGTGTTGTTTTACCCGCTTCGGGTTCACCAACGATGATGAACTTGGCTTCAAAAAGTGGCTCGGTTTCATTGGGGTCCAAGGTTCGGAAGTAATACTCCAGAATGGTAGCGATGTCCCCAGGATCTTCCCGAGATTGTTTTGAGCCAAGGATTTCTGGCGGTACAGGAATTGGATTGCCCCGTAAATCAAGTTTTTTAAGTTTGCTAAGTTGTTTTATTTCAGGCGGCAACGCACTCAGTTGGTTCGAGCTAAGGTCGAGCTGCGTGAGGTTAGTGAGTTGTCCAATTTCAGGTTGCAGCACACTCAGTTGATTCGAGCTGAGGGATAGCGTCTGGAGACTGGTGAGTTGTCCGATTTCAGGCGGCAGCGCACTCAGTTGATTCGAGCTAAGGTCGAGCTGCGTGAGATTGGTGAGTTGTCCAATTTCAGGCGGCAGCGCACTCAGTTGATTCGAGCTAAGGTCGAGCTGCGTGAGATTGGTGAGTTGTCCAATTCCAGGTTGCAGCGCACTCAGTTGATTCGAGCTGAGGGATAGCGACTGGAGACTGGTGAGTTGGACGATTTCAGGCGGCAGCGCACTCAGTTGGTTCGAGCTGAGGTATAGCGACTGGAGACTGGTGAGTTGGCCGATTTCAGGCGGCAGCGCACTCAGTCGGTTATAGCGGAGGTATAGCTTCTGAAGACTGGAGAGTTGTCCGATTTCAGGTGGCAGCGCACTCAGTCGGTTGTAGCGGAGGTCGAGTCTATGGAGACTGGAGAGCTGGACTATTTCAGGTGGTAGCGTACTCAGTTGGTTCGAGCCGAGGTACAGCCTCTGAAGACTAGTGAGTTGGACGATTTCAGGTGGCAGCGCACTCAGTTGGTTTTCGCTGAGGTCGAGTTTCTGGAGGCTAGAGAGCTGTCCAATTTCAGGTGGCAGCGCACTCAGTTGGTTCGAGCGGAGGTATAGCGTCTGAAGACTGGTGAGTTGGACGATTTCAGGTGGCAGCACACTCAGTTGGTTCGAGCCGAGGTATAGCTTCTGAAGACTGGTGAGTTGGACGATTTCAGGTGGCAGCACACTCAGTTGGTTCGAGCTGAGGTCGAGTTTCTGGAGACTAGTGAGTTGGACGATTTCAGGTGGCAGCACACTCAGTTGGTTCGAGCTGAGGTACAGCGTCTGGAGACTGGTGAGTTGTCCGATTTCAGGCGGCAGCGCACTCAGTTGGTTCGAGCTGAGGTACAGCGTCTGGAGACTGGTGAGTTGTCCGATTTCAGGTGGCAGCGCACTCAGTTGGTTCGAGCGGGAATCCAGTTGCGTCAGATTGGTAAGTTGTCCGATTTCAGGTGGCAGCGCACTCAGTTGGTTCGAGCGGGAATCCAGTTGCGTCAGATTGGTAAGTTGTCCGATTTCAGGTGGCAGCGCACTCAGTTGGTTTGAGCTGAGGTACAGCGTCTGGAGACTGGTGAGTCGTCCGATTTGATGCGGTAGCACACTCAGTTGGTTCGAGCTGAGGTACAGCGTCTGGAGACTGGTGAGTTGTCCGATTTCAGGCGGCAGCGCACTCAGTTGGTTCGAGCTGATATCAAGTCTCTGGAGACTGGTGAGTTGTCCGATTTCAGGCGGCAGCGCACTCAGTTGGTTCGAGCTGAGGTACAGCGTCCGGAGACTGGTGAGTTGTCCGATTTCAGGCGGCAGCGCACTCAGTTGGTTCGAGCTGATGTCGAGTCTCTGGAGACTGGTGAGTTGTCCAATTTCAGGCAGCAACGCACTCAGTTGGTTGCCGGGTGTCGCAGTTGGATAACTATCTCGGTATTTATATCTCCAGTTTCCGGAGGCTTGAAGCGTTTTGAGATTTTGGAGCTGGCCAATTTCTGCTGGCAGGCTGGTAATTTCGTTGCCGATATATCCATCGTCTGTCTCTTTCGCCAAAATCAATATTTCTAGCTGAATCAGCTTGCCAATCTTGGGCGGCAGTTCGGTCAGGTTGTGCCCTGCCAGATCAAGCTCTATCCAACCTTCGGCGGCGGCCTGGTCGATGAGTTGCAGCAGCTCGTCTTGGGTCATGGCAATTTTGAATTTTGGCTCGGCTGAGTGAGGAAGGGGAAGACAGGGTTTAGCGGCGTCTTGAGTTCACTACCGCCAATTGTAGTTTGGCCGCTGGCAGCGTAATAGGGCTTTGGCGAGGCTTTGTACCGCGGCAGTGAAGCTATTTACCTTATAGGCGAGACATATTGCCGTTGCATCGGCGAAGCCTCCCGGAACTGGAATCACCGCCGTGCCGATCATCCAGCGGTGGGCCAAGCCGCTCTAAACCAAAGAATTGAGGAAATCGAGTTTCACTCAAGCGTTAACTGATTGGCAAGCCTCATTCATAAGTAACGTTATGACGAAATCAAGTTTCGCTTAGGCGTTACTTAACTATGGCACTCCATAGATAAGTAACCTTGCTAAAGAAATAAGTTTTCCGCGAGCATTACTTATCTATCGCCTGTCGTTATCAAGTAACGCAGCCCAATAATCAAGTGTTGTGCCCAGGTTAGTCGATGCGTCCCCTGGTCTTACCGATGCTCCAGGGCGGTAAACGCCTGTCTCCTCCGCAGTAGTTAAATGAGTAAACAGAATACTCAATGCCCGCCGTGAGCCATCAAGCCCGATGAACCCTAAACATCTGCCGCTCGTTCTGCTACTTAAAAATACGCAGAATGCTTTTTTATTTGTGCTGAACAGAATCCGTATTACTCAGGGGTTCACAGATTAAGCCCATTTACCATAGTCGAAAGGTAAACCGTTAGGGAGTGTTCTACCAATGGGCAGACCCAAAAAAAGTTCGAAAGCAGTGGAGCAGGCCCAGCGTCGCGCTGCCGCCCTGCGTTCGCTTGGGGCCAATTTAGATTTGGGTAATGGCCTCACCCTGGCCGAGTATAACCAGTTGATTGAGGCTGTGCGGGCCGACATTTCTACCTACAACGAAGCCCTATCTCAGGTAGACAATGCCTCAAATAGCGTGCAGGCAGGCGAGAAAAAACTGCGAGATTTGTCTGAGCTGATGCTCATGGCCGTTGCCGCCAAGTATGGCAAAGACAGCTCTGAATACGAAATGGCAGGCGGCACCCGTAAGAGCGATCGCAAAAAGCCAAAGCCCCGGCAAGTTCAAGCAGCTTAGCTTATTTAGAATTTTTGAAAATCGTTGCAACTCGAACCCCTTTTGTCTCAGCCACTTTGCAGAGACAGAAGGAGTTTTGCTTTGGAAATAAGCAGTACGCTAACAAATGATTGTGATACCGAATCCTATTTGGTTACGCCCAATTTGTATGGTCATTACACTGCCATGCCCCTGCCCTTGGGGTAGCTCTCTAGGCTTGCGATCGCCAAGGCCCCGTGTCATTCAAAAAGGGCGAAACCTCTGGAGTTGACCAGGCGAGAGGCAGACTACCTTCAACGCGGTAGCCCTGCTTTATATAGAACCGCAGCAGACGTTCAGCCCCTTCGTAAGCCACGATTTCGGGGCCATCCCAAATCACTTCGGCGGTGCCGCTGAGGTAGAGCAGGTCACCCCGGTCAAAATCGATAAAGACCAGTCCAGCGCGAGGGTTGAGTTCTAAATTGCCAAAGGTGTTGAAGTGCAAGTTGCCCGAAAAGTCTGGAATCGTGAGCGTCTGTGAGTCGTCAATCCTCACAAAGCCCGGTTTGCCGCCCCGGTGCGACACATCCACACCGCTGGCTGATCCTGCCGACGCATCCTGGTGAGCGGTGGCGATAAAAAAGGTATCGGCAGCGGCGATCATCGCCCTTTCAGCATCTCCCAGCATTGCGAGGGCATGCACAGGTTTAGCCACCGCTGCATCAAAAGATTGCAGATCAAACTGCCGCGCCTGAATGTATTGGGGGCAGTTGCCAAAGCTCTGGCCCACCGCCACCGTAAATCCTTCCGGCTGAATGTTCGTTATGGTGCCATTTAGGCGGTTGCGGCGGCGGGTGTGCAGCTCAATGCCGAGCAAACCAATGTCAGCTCCCACCGCTAGGGTGGTGTGCAGCGGGTCGGCAAACAGGGGTTGAGCAGCGATGTGCAAAGTGTGGGGATCGGGGGAGGTGATGAACCCCGGTTCCCCAACCAAAATTGAGGCCCAAGGCTGGCCATCACTCGCCACCGTGCCCACCAAAAGGTAAGACAGCTGGGCAAAAAATTCGCGATGCTGGTCAGGCAAGTAGTCTCGAATGATCCGCCGCCCTTGTCTGTTCATGCGCTCCTGCACCCCCAGCCGGGTCTGAATCGCCAACTCCCCCGCGTGGAAGGGGGAGCCATCGTGAGGCCAGCCTAGATTTGTCATGGCGTTTCACACCCCAGCCATAAAAATAAAGCCGGGCAGCTGCTTGATGCGCTCAATCCAGGCGAGCAGGTTGGGGTAGATGTCGAGATCAATTTTGCCGTCGCGGGCCAGGGCCACGTAGGGAAACACGGCTACATCAGCGATCGTGGGGCGCTCAAACTCTAGCCACGTTCGGCTGTGGAGGTGCTTGTCGAGCTGGGTGAGAATGTGCTCAGCTTTTTGGTGCGATCGCTCAATATTGATATTGGCCACCTTAAACAGATGGAAAAGTCGCGCATTCTCAGGCCCCTGGCGCACTTCTCCGGCGGCGGTTGAGAGCCAACGCACCACCTGAGCCAGGGGTAGCGCCTCGGTGGGTAGCCAGGTGTCACCGCCATACTGCCGCGCCAGGTAAACCAAAATCGCCTGGGCATCGGCCAAGGTGACCTCGCCATCCACCAGCACTGGAATTTGACCAAGGGGGTTGAGGGCGAGAAACTCAGGAGCTTTGTGGGCGCCCTGCATCAGGTCAACCTTGATCCATTCGTAGTCGAGGCCGAGCAGTTCTAGAAATAGACGAACTTTGTAGCTGTTGCCAGAGACTTCGTGACCGTAGAGCTGAATCATGGTGAGTTCCTTAGGAAAGGGAAGTGGGGGAGGTCAAAAGACTGAAGGACTAATCCCCCCCACGATTTTGCTGGTGAGCAGCAGGGCGACGTTAGCCCTGAACTGAGTACCGAACGTTCGGTACACAAATACTGTACTGATCGTTCGGTATAATGTCAACTGGTGAAACTATTTTTTGGAGACGCGCGGTAATGGCTAAGCCAACTGCGGCTAAGCAAACCTACGTGCCGCCCCTGCTTGATTTGTTTCGGCAGTACGGCTACGACGGGGTGAGTTTGTCAAAAATTTCCCAGGCAACGGGTCTAGGCAAGGCCAGTCTCTATCACCACTTTCCGGGCGGCAAAGATGACATGGTGACGACGGTGCTAGACACCCTCGACCAACGGCTGCAAGAAACGGCGCTAGATGCCCTGAACAGTGAAGGGGATGCGCTGGCCCGGTTGACGCGCATGGGCGATCGCATCTGTGAGGCCTACAACCACGGCCAAAAGCCCTGCATGCTCGCCTCGCTGATGCTGGGCTCCGCCAAGGATGACTTTCAGCCCCAGGTGCAGGGCATGTTGCGGCGGTGGATGGGGGCGATCGCCGCCGTTTTGACCCAGTCCGGCATGCCCGAATCCCTGGCCCAGGAGCGTAGCGAAGAAGCTCTAATCGCTATTCAGGGCGCACTGATTATGGCGCGGGCCATGGATGATGCTGCCATCTTTGAGCGCACTATGCAGCGCCTGCCCCAGCAGCTCTGCCGTTAGCCCTCTGCAAACTGTACCGGCTTGCCATCTACAGAAATCAGGCGATCGAGGCGAATTTCAGTGCCGTCCTTCAGCCGCAGGTATTCGGCTTTCTCAACCACAAAGAAATCGATAATTTGGCCTTCAGTGCTTACCTCATCGCTGCTCTCGGTGCGGTAGTGAATTGGGCAAGTGCGGTGCAGGGTGGCCAGAGCCTCTAACTCGTCGTAGAAATCACAGCTAACCGACTGATACTCGTTCATGGGTCAAAACCTCTGAATGAATGTGCGGTAAAACCTCTCGACCAATTTCTTCTAGCACATCGGCAGCCGAGCGATCGCCATACTTAAGGTTGAGGCCGACGTGGTTAACGCCAATGTCGCGCAGGTGCAGCAGCAGGTCGAGCAGGCGATCGCGCCCCAGCCGATAGCCCAAGTGAATGGGCGTCGCGGCAGCGGTGGGGTCATCCACCAGATCGACATAGAGCGACTGGGCGTAGGGTTTGAATCTGCCAGGGGCAACGCGATCGACTAGGGCGCGCCAGTCTTGAATCATGCGGGCCTGCATGTGGGGATGGCGCGGGTAATAAAGCCAGCCATCGGCCTGTTCGGCAATCCACTCTGGGGTTTGGCGGCTGTGGCCCGTCACCAACAGGGGAATGCTGCCGTTGACAGGCTTGGGCAGCAGGTCGGCCCCCTCCAATTGGGTCAGCGACGAACGAATCACTGGAAACTCTGTGGCCAAGGCCTGCTTAAAGTCAGCAAAGGTCTGGCGAAAGCGATCGCCCCGCGTCTCAAAGTCAACCCCAAAGGCAGGAAACTCCAATGGGCGATCGCCCGAGGCCACCCCCATTACCAATCGCCCATTGGAAAGCTGATCGACTGAAGCCGCGGCCTTCGCTAGGTGCAGCGGGTGACGCTGGCTAAAGATAATGCTGCCCGTGGCCAGAGCAATGCGATCGGTCTGGGCCGCCATGTAGCCTAGGTAGACCCAGGGGTCAAAAATTTGCCCCACATCCCCAAGGTGGGGTCGTAGAGCGGCACATCTCGCACCCAGAGGGCGGCATAGCCCAGGGCCTCGGCCCGCTGGGCCAGCCTGACCTGGTGCTGCATGGTGGGAATACTGCCCTTATACGCCTCGATAGGAAAAAACACGCCGACCGTCAGCTGACCGGGTTGGAACATGCGATCGAACCCGGTCTGAATAGGAGGTAGGTTCATGGTTTATTGCGGTAACGGGATAACGGCAGGGGTTAAGACAGTTTGAATTGGGGTGCCGGCACTGAGCAGGCGGTGCACCGGGCAGCGATCGCCAATCTCCCGCAAGCGATCGCGCTGTTCAGCAGTCAAGTCACCCACCAAAGTCAGGTAGACCGCAATCACCACCTGTTTCTCCACGGTTTGCAGCTCCGCCGCAACGTATACATTCTCGACCGGCCAGCCCTTACGCTCGGCGTACATTTTGATCGTGATTGCCTTGCAGCTGCCCAGGCCCGCTAAAAGTAGTTCTGTGGGGGTCGGCCCCTGGTCGTCGCCGCCGAGGTGGGTTGGCTCGTCGGCAACGAGCTGAAACTGGCGGATGGCTACGTCTTGGCCATAGCGCGATCCACTGGACGAAACCTGTACTGAGGCCATAGCAAATTCCTCCTTGGTTTGGTTAAGGCTTGCGCGGTTAGAGATCGGGTTTCGATGCGGGGCTTCAAGTGATCTGTTGCTTACCTTTAGCAATCCGGTCTCTGCACCTACCTCAAGCGTACTGATTGCGCCCGGCCATAACGCCGCCATCGACATCCCAAATTGCCCCCGTCACCCAGGCAGCTTTGGAAGAGAGGAGAAATGCGATCGCCTCGGCTACATCCCGTGGCTGGCCCACTCGGCCCAGGGGATGAAAGCTGTTGAACCCCTGCAGCGCACTGTGCACCTGATCTTGAGGAATAAACCCTTCATAGATAGGCGTTTCGACTACCGCTGGTGAAACTGCGTTGACGCGAATTTGGTGACTGGCCAGCTCCATTGCCAGATGCTGGGTCAGAGAATGCAGCCCAGCTTTGGCCATGGAGTAGGCCGAGGAGGGGGTTGCCTGCACCGCCTGCTTTGCCCACATCGACCCCACATTGACCACAGCCCCGCTCCGCCCCTGGTTAACCATGGCTTGAACCACGGCCTGGGTGATGAAAAACATGGCTCGATTCAGATTTAGGTATAGGTCGTAGTCGGCTTCGGTATGCTCCAGAAATACCTTGGGCAAAAAGACTCCGGCAGCATTCACTAGCAGGGTGGCGTCGGCATGTTTGCTTGTGAGTTGGGCAATTAAGTTGGACCGTTCAAGGGCGTTGGCAATATCGGCTTGCTCGCCAAATACAGGCCCTAAGGAGCTGAGGTCAGCCAGAGCAGACTGGAGGCGAGCGCCCCGCTTCCCCACCAGCACCACCGTACCGTCCTGCTCTAAAACCATGGAGGCTACAGCTTTACCAATGCCGCTGGTGCCCCCAATGACAATTAGCTTTTGACCCGCAAAATCTTGATTCATGGCGACTACTTACTTCCTACTAGTTGGATGCTTAATGGGCAAAAAAATTACCCGTTGGCTAACCGAATCAGCTGCTCAATCGACTGGTGAAACTGGGTTGCCCCACCATACACGCGGGCCACCAACATGCCCCCTTCTAACAGGCCAAAGATGAGTGCGGCCATTGCCTTGGTGTCTCCAGAAAACCGAAAATCGCCCGCCTGCCGCCCGGCCTCTAGTAGAACAACCAGTCGCTCCACATTGACCTGGTAGAAGTAGCGCACACGCTCTACCAGCGGATCGCTCAAACTGACTAGCTCTGCTCCTAGCATGGCGCAAAGGCAAGTCTTATCCTGCTCTCCAGCACTCAAAGTGGTGCTATACAAACTGCAATAGCGCCTGAGTTTTACTTCAGCACTATCGCTGGACTCTAGAATGCCATCTACCATTCTCAAGAAGCGATCGCTGTAGCGGTCCAGCAGCGCCGCCACCAAATCATCCTTTTTGGGGAAGTGGGTGTGAACACTGGCCTTGCGAATGCCAACGCGATCGCTAATGTCCTGGTAGCTCATACCGTTCACGCCAAGGCGTTGAATTAGATCTTGAGCGACATCTAAGATTTGAGTTTTGGTATCAGCCTGCCTCATAACTAACATCCTACCTATAGGTAGGGAGCCTGTCAACGCTGATTCCCCTCAGTCAAAGCATTCATACCCCGCTTGAGGGACGACCACCCAGCGATCGCCCCTTGGCCCAATTGGGGCGGGTCAGGCAGCGCTTGCTTACACCAGCGCTGCTGTAGGTGTTACCACCCCTGAGACAATCCGCACCGAGTCTGGGTCGGCCCAGAGCACCAGTTTGGGGTCGTAGGGGCTGTTGAGGTATCGGTGGCGGGGCAAAATGCGCAGCGACAACCCCTGTAACCCGCTGGCGGTGTACTCCATTTCCAAGGCGTAGATGCTTCTGCCGTTGGCATCCGGCCCCTGATGGGCCATCGGCACCGCCACCCCCGAATGAATCTCGCCATCCACTGAGACCGTGCCCTGGTAGAGTTCGACCTGCACATCGTCGGGGGTGAGGGCCCCGAGCTGAATGGCGGCAGTCACCTTAAAGGGCTGGTTTACCTGAAGGTTGGTGGTGTCGGAGATGGCCACTTCCTCAAAGCGCACCTCGTACCAGTGGTCGGCCATGCGGGCCTGCCATGTGGCCAGCTCTTTGCCGGGACTGTAGCTTTCCGAGGCCAGGGTAGAGGCGCGATCGCTGGCCGCAAAGTACCCCAAATTCGCGTAGTCCTTCACCATGCGGGCGGTGTTGAACTGGGGCGTGTTGAAGTAGATCGCCTCCTTCATTTTAGCTACCCAGCCGCGGGGAATTTCGTCTTTGTCGCGATCGTAGAACAGCGGCACCACCTCTTTCTCCAAGATGTCGTAAAGGGCGTTGGCCTCCACGTCGTCTTGGTAGTCGGGGTCATCGTAGTCTTCGCCGTGGCCGATGGGCCAGCCGGTCCGAATGTAGTCGGCCTCATCCCACCAGCCGTCGAGCACGCTGAGGTTGGGTAGGCCGTTCATCGCCGCCTTCATGCCGCTGGTGCCGCTGGCCTCGCGGGGGCGGCGGGGGTTGTTGAGCCACACGTCGCAGCCGGCCACCATGTCCCGCGACAGGTGAATGTCGTAGTTGGGCACAAACACAATGGATTTACTCAACCCCTGATCGCGGGTGAAGTGAATGATGCTGCGGATCAGTTCTTTGCCGGGAATGTCTTTGGGATGGGCTTTGCCCGCAATCACAAACTGGACGCGGCGATCGCCGCCATTGCCATTAATGATATTGCGAATGCGTTCGAGGTCGTGGAGAAACAGGGTGGCGCGCTTGTAGGTGGCAAAGCGGCGAGCAAAGCCGATGGTGAGCACAAAGGGGTCGAGGCATTCCTGGGCTTCGGTCAGCTCGCGGGTCGAGCCGCCGCGATCGCGCGTGCTCTTAGCCAGGCGATCGCGCACCGTCACCACCAGGTGCGATCGGCACTGCTCGTGGTTGCGCCACAGCTCGTCGTCGGGAATGGCGTACACCCGTTCCCACAGCGATGCGCCGGGGCTTGCTTCGGCCCAGTTGGGGCCGAGGTAGCGATCGTAGAGCGCCTGGGTCGATCGAGCGACGCAGCTGCGGGCGTGCACCCCGTTGGTGATGGCGGTAATCGGCACCTCGCTCTGGGGCAGCTCCATCCACAGCTCGCCGAACATATCGCGTGACACCTCAGCGTGGAGCTTGCTGACGCCATTGATAAAGGTCGCCGTCTTAATCGCCAGCACCGCCATGCTAAAGGGAGCCGAAAAATCTCCTGTATCAGTGCGGCCTAGGGCCAGAAACTCAGCATCGCCCAGGCCAAATCGCTCGCGGTAGTGGCGCAGGTAGTGCAGCACCTTCTCCGGCGGAAACAAGTCGATACCGGCGGGCACCGGAGTGTGGGTGGTAAACATCTGGCTGGCCTGGGCCACCTGGAGAGCCTCAGCAAAGGTGAGGCCCTGTTCTTCTACCAGCACCCGCATGCGCTCTAGGGCCATAAAGGCCGAGTGGCCCTCGTTCATGTGATAGGCAGTTGGTGTCAGCCCTAAAGCCCTCAACATGCGAATACCGCCAATGCCCAGCATCACCTCCTGGTGAATGCGCATGTCAATGTCGCCGCCGTAGAGGCGATCGCAGATATCCTGGTCGTACTGGCTGTTGGGTTCAATATTGGTGTCGAGCAGGTATAGCGGCACCGTGCCCACCTGCACCCGCCACACCCGCGCGTACACCACGCGGCCCGGATACTCCACCTCGATTCTGATCTCCTGACCGTTGGCATCGCGCTCTAGGTGCAGGGGCATGTTGTAAAAGTCGTTGATTGGGTAGCGCTCCTGCTGCCAGCCGTCGGCATTTAAATACTGAGCGAAGTAGCCCTCCTGATACAGCAGCCCGATCGCTACTAGAGGCAGGCCCAAGTCGCTGGCCGACTTAAGGTGATCGCCGGCCAGCACCCCCAAGCCGCCGGAATACACCGGCATGCAGGTGGTGAGGCCAAACTCCATCGAAAAGTAGGCGTAGCATTCTCCCGAGGCAGGAGACTTGCGGTGTTTTTTGTACCAGTTGCGATCGCGCAGATAGTCCTCTAGCCGCTGGGCCGCCCGATCCATCTGAGCCAAAAACCCTTCGTCTTCTGCAATCTCGTTCAGCCGCGCCTGGCTAATGGTGCCGAGCATCAGCACCGGGTTATAGCGGCTCGACTCCCACAGGTCGCCGTCCAGTCGCCGAAATAGGTCTAGCATCTCCACATCCCAGTCCCAGTGAAGGTTGTAGGCTAGGGTGCGCAGCGCCTCTAGCCGCTGAGGCAGAGCCGGGGTGACGTTAAACGTACGAATGGGGCGCATAGAAAAGAATTCGCAATAATTTCATATAGAGCCATTCTGCCCTCTATCAGTCATTGGCGGTCATGGGGCCATGGCTTTTAACGGTCTCTTTGGCCCTCAACTCGGCCTGTGATCGCCATCCTGCCACCGCAATTAGCGCTTCTCCCCAACTCTAGGTTATGAAATCCCTACCCGAGGGCATAGCTGAGGCAGCTGACCTCAGGGAATAATGGGCTAGGTCAGAAAAATAACCCAGCTACCTATAAAGACAATAAGGACAAGGCTATGACGCAGGACAGGAATAACCAGGGATTTGGAGCCACCCTCGACAAAGACGCTCACTCCGCAGTTGAGTTTGACCAGTGGGCCAGAGCCGTGCGTCAGCAGATGGTGGCCGCCCTCAAGCGTCGCGGCAATAGCTAAAACTGTGTTGGTCAAAGACCGTCTCCTGGGGGCCGTTGCTACTACCAGAGCAAGGGGGTGCAAGGTTTAAGTTCTCCGATCTTGGGGTCAAACCTTGCACCCCCGACCCTAAATTTTTCGCTCAAACATTTTGCGCTTAAACAGCCCCACCTCCATCACCTCTCCTCCATAGTCTTGGTAGACTACTGGTGCAATCCCCTTCAAAGCACCCGTACCCTTCATCGCCAACCCTGTGGCCACCAAAAAACCCACCGGCAAAAGCAGCGGCCAGCCCAGCGAAAGCCCCATCTCGGCTTCCGCTAGTTCGGGTCGTGGGTTTAAGGTTCAAGTATTTTATCTAGCGGCCAGCAGCAATAGCCCCAGCGCCCCCATCAAAGACGCCCTGTGGTTTGCCACCTACCCGATCATTCCGCGCATTGGCGACTGCGTGTTTAGAGACGGTGTGTACTACCGAGTAGAGCGCGTCTTTTTGTACGAAAATCTAGCTGCTGGCTGGTGCGCTGATGTTGAGGTCACCTTCTACGGCAGACGCTAATCGAGCCCGGCTAAGTGCTCTGCGCAGCGTGTTACAAAACTTATGGAAAGCCCCGCCCTCAATGGCTGTAACGGCTGCTGTCACAGTGTTACAGAACGATTGATCTCCAGAAACCTTATGCTAAAGTAGGCGAGTAACATGTTCTGCTTTCGGTAGGCTGGTTAATCACAGTCTGATCTCAGTTTCGGGTAATCGATGTGTACCACTCCGAATCGAACTTGTCTACATTACATGTCAATTTTGGAGTTGTGCCATGTCGATTTATGTAGGAAACCTCGCCTACAATGCTGCGGAAGGAGACATCACCGAAGTCTTTTCCGAGTACGGGGCCGTTAGCCGAGTAACGGTGCCCACCGATCGCGAAACCGGTCGCCCCCGGGGCTTCGCGTTTGTCGAGATGGAGAAAGAAGCTGACGAAGACGCTGCCATTGAAGCCCTCGACGGGGCTGAGTGGATGGGTCGCGAGCTGCGCGTTAACAAAGCTCGTCCCAAAGAAAAGCGTGCCGGTGGTGGCGGGCCCCGCAGCAGCTTCGGCGGCGGTGGCGGCCGAGATGGGGGCAACCGCGAGTTTTCTCGCTGGTAAATCGCCTAGACACAACTAAATTATTTGTTGCAATGGCAGAGGATAGTCATCCTCTGCCATTTTGCTGTTGGCTAATTAAGGGATCTGGCTAAGTCAGAGAGTGCAATTATTTGCAAAACCCCGTAGGCTCTTCACAACGCGAAAACTATCGACCAGAGTCGATTATGCTGCAATGATCCGTTCCACGTTTAATCCAGCCTACCTACTCAAAGATGGAAAGCTTAAAGAGAAAAGGGTAACGGTAAGGCTTCAGCGGCCCTAACGCTTAATCAAAGGCGAAGTCTGCTGCCAAACAACTGCCTGGTCGCGACTCAACCCTGAAAAAACCAAGCTTTCTATGCCAGAGAGTCCTAGAGAAGCTAATGTTTGATGCGTCAACAGAGTTTGAACCTGATTGGCAGCGTCTTCGGGGTTAATCACGCGAACGGCTAGCCAGGAAATATTAAGCTGGCTACCCTGCGTGCTGACCTGAGCCGCAACACCTCGTTCTTTAAGCAGTGCTTCGACTCGCTCCACCGCAGGAAGAGATTCATCTTGGGAAGTTAAAACAGGGGCCTCAGTCTCGCCAGAAGCCTCTTCTGCTTGTTGCTGAGGTGGATTTTCTATATATTCCTTGAGCTGACGGAACGCCTGCTTCAAGTCTTCTACCTTAGCCCGATCGCCCTCGCGTAGGGTCTGGGCTTTAAGCTTAAAGTAAACGTCCTCAACTTTTTTCAGTGAGTCCCCCTGCTCTAGGCCGAGCAGGGCATAAGCATAAGCAATAGTGCCTGGAGCTAGCGGTTCAGATTTGGCGACGGACTCTGTCAGGTCTTCAGACTCTTCGGGCTGACGATCAAACTCGCTCTCTAGGGTTAATTGCCGCACCTCACCCGCAGCCGCACTGAGGTCAACTTCAACTCCCCAGCCAGGCTCTTGCTGATCAGCCTGTTCTGCGTAAATTTGAAGGATCGTAATTGAGGTGACCTGCAACCGTTCTAGCCCCCGTCGCACATAGGAAACGGTTGCTGCCTGGGGAGGTAAGGTTTGACCGGTTAGCCACAGCTGTAGACAATCGCTTTGGCGATCGCAGCGCACGGTAATGCCCTTGGGCTGTAGAGCTTGATTCATCAGCGTGGCGATCGCGGCGGCATCACCGTCTTTGGCCTGTTCTAACAGCGAGAGGGGTGCCATAGGCAATCTCCAAATCAGCTTATCTAGTCCAGGTTAACCAATTCGCCCCTCTTCGACGCTCAAAATTTACAGGTAGCCCAATGACTCGATGGTTGATTTAGAACTCTACGTTAGGTTGGGCCACTCCAGCACCCATGGCCCCAGTAGTCCGATACGAAAGTCATTCAGAATGCGCTTAGCCGTGCGTTCTACGTTGTCCTGAAATTTTTGGGTTGCCACCCGCACCACAAAGTCTTCCCCGGTGCAGTCGTCTAGGGTCAGGCCGTAGCGAGATTGCAGACTATCGCGGTAATCGTCTGGAGAGCCTGCTTGCTGTAGCGTCTTCAGCACATCTAGAAACGCGGCGGCGGTGCGCTGGGTATCGTAGGAGGCTTCGCCAATGTCGTCACAGATGGCTAGCTTTAGGGCGGCCGCCTGGTTATCCATGCGCGAGGGAATGACGCCTGGCGCGTCGAGCAGGTCGAGATCGCCCGACAGACGCACCCACCGCAGCTGGCGGGTAACTCCGGCTTTGCGGGCGCTGGCCACCACCTTGCGGTTCAACAGACGGTTAATCAGCGCCGACTTGCCCACGTTGGGGAAGCCAATCACCACGGCGCGGATAGGGCGGGGCTTCATGCCGCGAGTCTGTCGGCGCTGGTTGACGGCCTCGCCAGCGGTCTGGGCGGCTTTTGCGATCGCCTTTACCCCCTTACCCTGCTGCCCATCGGTGAAGTAGGGCACCTCCCCCTGCTGACGAAACCAGGTTTCCCATGCGGTGCGGGCCTCCGACGAAATCATATCGACCCGGTTGATTACCAGCACCCGAGGTTTCTCACCCACCCAGGTCTCGACCTTGGGGTGCTGCGTCGATATCGGAATGCGGGCATCCCGTACCTCGAGCACCACATCCACGCGGTTGAGCTGATCGACCAAGGCTTTTTCTGCCTTGGCGATATGGCCGGGATACCACTGGATTTCGGGGGTGGACATGGGGGAGTGGGGGGAGGGGGTTAGGGGAGATGGAGAAGATGAGGAAGATGGAGATGGTAAGGGAGTGATGGGGTGGGAGAGAGGGGCAGCTCTTTAGCGATCGTAGGGTGCACAACACCAAAAGGCGAAACGAGGCCAACGCGTAGCCATGCACTTCATTCAACAGCAACGTACCTATTGAGAATAAACCTATTTTGGGAAACGGCTTCCCTTACCTAAGGTTGCTCCGTTTGGAGAAGAGCTAGTCACGGGGTTCTTCGCAGGGTTCTGCCCAGGGCGCGGGGGCATCCTCGGTGGGGAGAGTGCTGAGGGTAGCCAGGGTTTCGTCGCACCAGGTGAGCCAGCTGGTTTCGTAGTGGATGCCGTTGCGCAGGGTGATGTACTGGAATCGCGCCGCTAGGGGCATGACCTCGGGCTGGGAGAAGTATTTTTGCTCAATATCTCGATAGGCTTCCAGCGTCGCCACATGCTGGGCGCGCTCATGCTCAAGGGTAGCCCCCATGGTTTCGGGCGGCACCAGGTAGCCCACAAAGAGCTTAACTAGCAGATCATCTTTGGTTGGCACGCATTTGGCAGGCTGGGCGATCCATTCCTTGAGCTGGGTTTTGCCCGTTGCAGTGACGCAGTAGATTTTTTTGTCGGGTTTGCCCGCCTGGGCGATCGCTTCGGCGGTGACCAACCCCTGCTGCTCTAGCTTGGTCAGCTCGCGGTAGATCTGCTGGTGGCTGGCGTGCCAGAAGAAGCCCACCGAGCCATCAAACTGCTTGGCCAGGTCGTAGCCGCTACAGGGACGCTCGGTGAGAGCCGCGAGAATTGCGTGGGAAAGGGCCATGGAGTAAGTTACAAAACTAAATATGCAAAATATTGAATATGCGCAAAAGTGCATATAGCATAGTTGTGGACAGTGCCGCTACTGCGGGCGATCGGGCGCGGCTTTCGCATGGGAAGGCGGGGGAGAGCGGCGATCGCCTATCCGCCCGAACTCAACTGGGACAAACCGCTGGCGATCGTCCGTCAGGAGCTAGGGCGTGTCATCAATTAAGCCAAATCACGACAGCCGCCATGTAGATTGCACTAAGAAAGGTTTCTGCGAGCTTATCGTAGCGGGTAGCAATCGCTCGATACTGCTTAAGCTTGGCAAAGAAGTTCTCAATTAGATGCCGTGCTTTGTATAACTCCTGGTCATAGTC